>NZ_CP174326.1:900000-1682500 GCF_052467815.1 Microbulbifer maximicatervae (SeqCode) | reverse complement strand
CCACTCAAGTGCTGAATGCCTGTGGCTTGAATCCTCAGTCTGCACGGGCGCTAAAGACGCAAATAGAGACGCTTCGCCAATATTTAGCGACCCCCTAATCTTCCCCTCTTTTATCGCCCCGCCATTAGCGGGGCCCCCGCTTTGGCTCCATTTGTTATAGCTATCGTCCTTATAGCAACATTTAATTATCGCAATAATAGTTATCGCAATAACTTTATCTGGCGTCCAAGCTGACGCGCTGTTTAGAAGCTGACTTAGAAATCCGGACTACTACCCCCAGCTCAATAAATCCAGCGGGAAAAGGACTGGACTCCATTCCAGGCGGCTTCTGACAGACAAACACACATCAATGAGGACAGGTAATGCAAACAGTTTACACCGCAGTAGCAACCGCAAATGGCGGCCGTGATGGCGAAGCTCAATCATCAGATGGAAAGTTAAGCGTAAAGCTCAGTATTCCCAAAGAGCTTGGCGGCCCCGGTGGCGATGGCACCAACCCAGAGCAACTGTTTGCTGCGGGTTACTCTGCCTGCTTTATTGGCGCTCTTAAGTTTGTCGCCGGTAAAGAGAAAGTAAAAGTCCCGGAAGAAACCACTGTGCGCGCTGAAGTTGGAATCGGTCCCCAGGGTAAGGGGTTCGGTCTGGATATTGACCTCTACATCGATCTTCCTGGCCTGGATCAGGCGACGGCAGAAAAAATTGCCAACACCGCTCACGAAGAAGTTTGCCCTTATTCCAATGCAACCCGAGGCAATGTTGATGTGCGCCTGCACATATCCGCTTAAGCAACCGGTAGAGAGTTGAAGGTATCCGTTATGAATGGCTTAAAAATTTCCAAGCTGGCACTACCCCTTTTCTTTGCTCTTGGTATGGCTTCTGCGTCTGCTTCTATTTCCCCTGGTGTGGAGAAAAATACCCAGGGGTTCCTTCAAGCACTGGCGCAAGGTGGCGGCAAACCCATTGAGCAACTATCACCAAAAGATGCCCGCGCCGTCCTGGTCGGAGCCCAAGAGGGTACGCAATTGCCGCCCGCTGAAGTCAGCAAGAAAACCATTACGGTTAATGGCGAAAAGCTGGAACTGACTATCGTTAAACCGAAAAACACCCGGGGCCAGATTCCCGCCTTTATGTATTTCCACGGCGGAGGCTGGGTCTTGGGTGACTACCCAACCCACGAACGCTTGATCCGCGATCTGGTTCAACGCTCCGGCGCCGCTGCGGTGTATGTGGATTACACCCCATCTCCAGAGGCCAAGTACCCGACTGCAATTAACCAGGCTTATGCGGCTACCCAGTGGGTCGCGGAGAATGGCGAAAAGATCGGTGTCGACGGCTCCCGTCTTGCCGTGGCCGGTAACAGTGTCGGTGGCAATATGGCAGCCGTGGTTGCCTTGATGGCGAAAGAGAAAGGAACACCGGATCTGCAATTCCAACTGCTGCTCTGGCCGGTTACCGATGCCAACTTCAACAACGCTTCTTATAAGCAGTTCGCCCAGGATCACTTCCTGACACGGGATATGATGAAGTGGTTCTGGGATAACTACACTACCGACCCCAAACAGCGCAACGAGATCTATGCTTCACCTCTGCGCGCAAGCAAATCCCAGTTGGTCGGCTTGCCTCCCGCTCTGGTGCAGACTGCTGAGATGGATGTGCTGAGAGATGAAGGGGAAGCTTACGCCCGCAAACTTAACGAAGCTGGTGTGACCGTAACCGCTGTTCGCTATAACGGCATGATTCACGACTACGGCCTACTAAATGCCCTGAGTGACGTGCCCGCGGTGCAGGATGCTCTTGATCAAGCAGGCTCCGAGCTTAGGGAACACCTCAAGTAAAACTTAAAAGCCCTGCAATGCGGGGCTTTTTTTATTCAGGTACTTAAAGCAGCGTTTTAGCCACTGCCTCAATTTCTATCAATGTCTCTGGCGACGCCAGGGATGTGACTCCCACTCCCGTGATTGCCGGGCGAGTAGTACCCAAATATTTAGATAGCACGGGGACTATTTCCCCCAGATGCTCACTAACTTCTCCACGCACATAGATACGTAACTGCAAAAGATTCTCTACCGACGATCCGGCCTCATCCAATACTGTCAATAAGTTTTGCATGGCGCTTTCCGCCTGAGCACCAACCCCTATGTTTTTAACTTCACAATTACTATCCCAATCCACCTGACCCGATACAAATACCAAGCCTGTTTTAGTATCGACTCGGGCGTGGGATAGGCAGGAAGAACTGCCATCATAAAGTGAAGAAGGATTAATATTCAGAATACTCATAACAGACCTGTACGCTTTCTAGCTTTTGAAAAAATCATAGTAGAAAGGCAGCTTTGCCAAAGCTATGGAGTAAAGCTTGTTACGGATACAATCAGGAAGCCATTGACTTAGAAAACCGTTGGTGCAGATCATTGAGAATCCAACTTACCAATGGATCATTTTCCACTCGGGGATGAAAGGCGGCTACAACTTCGTAGCCAGGTGGATACTTGTCCAAGGTAATTTCCACCAAGCCCTCACAAGGCATCAACCTAGAGGGAATAAAGGCCAGGGTATCCGTCCTTTTCAAGAACTCCTGAGCTATATAAAAAGAGGGCGCCGAAACAACAATCTCTCTTTTTAGACCTTGCCCCTCTAGCCAACGATCGGCTGAACCTCGCAAGCCTCCAACCCCTGGCGATGTAATAACAAAATCAGATTGCATCAACTGATCAATAGGGACCAACTCATCTAAACTATACATAGGATTAGCCGATACACAGACATAACGCTCATTAAAGAGCACCTGTGTATTAATTCCATCAGGCACATACCCCGTTGATGTGAAAGCTAAGTCAATTTCTCCCTGATGCATTTTCTGGGTGAGCGAGACGCTTTCAATATTAGTGACAATAAATTTCACTTTCGGCGCATATTGCTTGACCCTTTGGATCAATTCGGCAACAACCACTTTTTGCGCGTAATCTGTTGCAGAAATCACCAGGGTCCGGGAAGTCTGGCTTGAGTCAAGTGAGCCCGGGACAGGAATCTCACTGAGTAACGTCAGCACCTGTCGAATCTGTGGCTCTATAAATTTTGCATAACTGGTGGGAGCCATCCCATGCCCTGTACGCACAAATAGATCATCCCCAACTATTTTTCTAATCTTCTTCAGCTGCAAACTGACAGCTTGCTGCGAAACCTGCAGATGCTCTGCGGCAAGGGAGATACTTTCAACCCTGAATAGTATTTCCAGGGTTTTTAAGTGATTGATTTCAAGATCTTTGATCATATCAACTGCAAAAGCGGAGCTTTCTGCCAGTCACTTACGGTTGTGGATAAAGATTAAAATAGCGGTTTCTAATACTGAAGTTAACGCGACCTCCAAAGCCATAGTGGCCGCGCTGTATTATTAAAAATACTCAGGGGATTTTTCTGGCCGCACGATTTGCAATTTGAAATCCCAGGCGGGCCGCGGTACGCGCACCATGATCCTCAATATCGAAATAAGGATTAAATTCAGCGACATCCGCCAAACAAACTTTATTGGATTCCAAAACGGTATCCAGCAAGACTTCCAAAAACTCCATGGAAACCCCCCTGCCAGAGGGGGCACTCACCGCTGGCATTACTGCCGCCGGCAATACATCCAGACATACCGTCAGATAGACAAAATCCACCTTCTCAATAAAGTCGCGGATTCGCGCCTGAACCGTATTCAGATTCCAACTACTGATTTCACGATCCCGAATAACCTGGGCACCCAGCTCATCAGCTCTCTGGTAGAGAGCAGGTGTGTTGGCGTTATCCGCCGCACCTACACAGAGATAATTAAATTCGCGACCATTTATCCTGCACTGCTCCGCAATCTGGAAAAATGGCGTACCCGATGACCCCTTTGGCGCAGGTGTGCGTAAATCCAAATGCGCATCAAAATTGATAATACCCAGACTGCTCTCGCGGTGATGCTCGCGCATCCAGCGGGCAATCCCCTGATAACTGCCAAAAGCAATTTCATGGCCGCCTCCCAATACCAGAGGAAAGTGACCGGCACCGAGCAACTCATTGATACGGGCACCCAATAGCGATTGGGCAGACTCCAAGTCTTCCCGTTCGACTCTGACGTTACCCGCATCGTATAAGGGCGCATCGAAAGTGGCCGGCAGGTTAGCCATAGCCAGACGCAGGATTCTCGGACCTTTCGCTGCACCGATTCGCCCTTTATTTCGGCGTACCCCTTCATCTGAAGCAAAACCTAGAATTGTGAGGCCAGGAGCATCATCTAACTGCAAAGGAGAAATCCGCTGGTGCCAACGCTCACCCGCTCGCCCATCCTCAGAATCAGTGCGACCGCTCCATAATTGCATATCAGCAAGTTGTAACATCGCGACCTCCCAAGAAAATTTTTGCAGGCTTTAGAGCACCCACTTCATAAGCGAGCTGATCCGGGGTATCCATCGGCCAAAGAACAATATCTGCTCGCAGCCCCTCGCGCAGTACACCGCGAGAACAGCACAAACCCAATGCCCGAGCGGCTGCACGGGTAACACCTGCGAGAGCTTCTGCCGGAGTTAAGCCAAACAGCTGACAACCCATGTTCATCATCAAACGCAGGGAAGCGATTGGACAACTCCCGGGATTAAGGTCTGTTGCCAATGCCATACAAACTCCTGCCTCGCGTAACTTTTCAATAGGCGGAACCTGGGTTTCGTGCAGAGTGTAGAAAGCTCCTGGTAGAAGCACTGCCACGGTGCCGCTTTCCGCCATCGCCAGTACATCGGCATCACTGATATATTCAATATGATCTACCGATAATGCCCCGGACTTTGCCGCCATTTCAGTAGCCCCTGTACGCGCCAACTGCTCGGCGTGCACTTTTACTGGCAGGTCCAGTTTTTTCGCTGCATCGATAACTCTCTGGCACTGGTCGACAGTAAAGCCTATCGTCTCGCAAAACATATCCACAGCATCAGCCAACTGCTCGCGGGCTACAGCGGGCAATATCTGCTCGCAAATAAGGTCGATATATTCATCGGCACGACCGTCGTATTCCGGTGGCAGAGCGTGTGCTGCCAGACAGGTCGTTACTATTTCCACTGAGTTGTGTTGCGCCAAACGTCTCGCGGTGCGCAATTGCTTTAGTTCAGTATCCAGGTCCAGGCCATAACCGGATTTAATTTCCACGGTTGTAACGCCTTCGGCCATCAGGGCGTGCAGACGGGGCTCAGCCAACTTATACAGGTTCTCGGCACTGGCACCCCTTGTCGCCCGCACCGTAGAAATAATACCCCCGCCAGAGCGAGCCACTTCTTCGTAACTCTCTCCCCCCAGGCGACGGGCAAACTCCCCTGCGCGATGACCTCCATATACGAGATGCGTGTGGCAATCGATCAGGCCCGGAGTTGCCCATTGACCTTCGCCATCAACAATGCGGTCTGGGGTGCACTCGGGCAGATCCCGGCGGGGACCAATCCAAACGATCCGACCTTTGGTTACCGCAATTGCAGCATCCTCGATAACACCGTAACCACCGGCAATGGATGGGTCCATTGTGGCGGCATTCAAATTGGTAATCAGCAAATCACAGCGTTCTGACATAAGCTTTTAGCGGCACGCTTTTCCTTTTAAACCATAGATGCTCGGCCCGATGACCGACAAACCAGTAACGGGCAGGATACAGCTCCCCTCTTCGACTTGACAGCCCGCAGCAGGGAAACCATAGTAGCCGTAACTATTCTTGTATATACAACAATATACAAGCCAAGAAAGCACTGTACCTGAGTCTATGAATACTGCAAGTGAACCCCGATACGCGGCCATCAAGCGCCATATCCGCCAACAAATTGAGTCTGGCGAGTGGCCAATTCACTCCCAGGTGCCCTCGGAGAACCAACTGGCACAGCAATTCAGTGTGAGCCGGATGACCGCAAGGCGGGCACTCACCGAGTTAACCGATGAGCGCGTTCTGATGCGCTCCCAGGGGCTGGGTACTTTTGTCGCCGAGCCGGTGCCCGCCAGCTCACTGTTGGAAGTGCGCAATATCGCCGACGAGATCTCGGCCCGGGGGCACAGTTACAGCAACCGCATTCTGTTAGCTCAGCCCTGTGTCGCCAGCGCCGATGTAGCCCTGGCATTGGAAGTGCCCGAACAGGCAAAAGTGTTTCACTCCATTATTGTGCACTGTGACAACGGCTTGCCGGTGCAGTGGGAAGAGCGGTTTACCAACCCAGCCTTGGCTCCAGATTACCTGGACCAGGACTTCGCCCACACCACCCCCAACGCCTATCTTTCCAAAGTCGCACCGCTGACCGAGGCCGATACAACCGTCGAGGCCATAGCTGCGGAAGCCGCTATCGCCCACGCTCTGGAAATTGCCCCCGGAGATGCGTGCCTCCAGGTTTGGCGGCGCACTAAATGCAGTGCCGGCACCGTGAGCTTCGCGCGCCTGGTTCACCCAGGCAATCGATACCGCCTCGGTGCACAACTGAGATTCTAGTTATTGATTTATCCCGCGCGCCCTGGGAAAAGAAACAATCAAATCCGGGACGTGTGAATTTTTTTACGAGAAAAATTGACGAGGAAGCTATGTCTACCGACAAACGCCACGATCCCAGCCGCAAAATCCGCGCGCCTCGCGGCAGTGAGCTCAATGCCAAAAGCTGGCTCACCGAAGCTCCCCTGCGCATGTTGATGAACAACCTGGACGCCGAGGTAGCTGAACGCCCGGAGGACCTGGTGGTGTACGGTGGTATCGGCCGCGCCGCACGGGATTGGGAGTGCTACGACAAGATTGTCGAAGTGCTGAAGCGCCTGGAAGACGACGAAACCCTGCTGGTGCAGTCCGGCAAGCCTGTCGGAGTCTTTAAAACCCACGCCGATGCACCCCGGGTATTAATTGCCAACTCCAACCTGGTACCCCACTGGGCCAACTGGGAACACTTTAACGAGCTGGATAAAAAAGGCCTGGCCATGTACGGCCAGATGACTGCCGGCTCTTGGATTTATATCGGCTCCCAAGGCATCGTCCAGGGCACCTATGAAACCTTTGCCGCCGTCGCACGCAAACACTTTAATGGCGAAGCGAAAGGCAAATGGATTCTTACCGGTGGCCTCGGCGGCATGGGTGGCGCTCAGCCACTGGCGGCGACGATGGCCGGTTTCAGCATGATCGCAGTAGAGTGCGACGAAACCCGTATCGATTTCCGTCTGCGCACTGGCTATGTAGACAAAAAAGCCACCAGCCTCGACGAAGCCCTGCAAATGATTGAAGCCACGATGGAAAAAGGCGAAGCCATTTCCGTTGGCCTGCTGGGCAACGCAGCAGATATTTTCCCGGAAATTGTAAAGCGCAATATTCTGCCAGATTCGGTTACCGACCAGACTTCCGCTCACGATCCTTTAAATGGCTACCTGCCCCAGGGCTGGACCATGGAATACGCTGCGGAGATGCGCAAGAAAGATGAAGCCGCAGTAGTAAAGGCAGCCAAACAGTCTATGGCGGTTCAGGTTGAAGCCATGCTGGAGCTGCAAAAGCGCGGCGCCGCAACCCTCGACTACGGCAACAATATTCGCCAGATGGCTCTCGAGGAAGGTGTGGAAAATGCCTTCGATTTCCCCGGTTTTGTACCCGCTTATATTCGCCCTCTGTTCTGCGAAGGTGTCGGTCCTTTCCGCTGGGCGGCCCTGTCCGGCAACCCGGAAGATATCTACAAGACCGATGCCAAGGTTAAGGAACTAATTCCCGACAATCCGCAACTGCACAACTGGCTCGATATGGCCCGCGAGCGGATTCATTTCCAGGGACTGCCCGCACGTATTTGCTGGGTGGGCCTGAAAGATCGCGCGCGCCTGGCACTGGCATTTAACGAGATGGTAGCCAACGGCGAATTGGAAGCACCGGTAGTGATCGGCCGCGACCACCTCGACAGCGGCTCTGTAGCCAGCCCCAACCGCGAAACTGAAGCCATGATAGATGGTTCCGACGCTGTCTCCGACTGGCCGCTGATGAATGCCCTGCTGAACACTGCCTCCGGCGCTACCTGGGTATCCCTGCATCACGGTGGTGGCGTAGGCATGGGCTTCTCCCAGCACTCTGGTGTGGTCATTGTCTGTGACGGTACCGAAGCTGCGCGCAAACGTATCGAACGGGTTCTCTGGAATGATCCCGCCACCGGCGTAATGCGCCACGCCGATGCCGGTTACGAGATCGCAAAAAAATGTGCAAAAGAGCAAGGCTTGGACCTGCCCATGCTGAACGACTGATTTTTTACCGCAATAAAAATACCGCCGGCGGAAATCTTTTACAGCCCGAATAATTTTTATCGGGCTGCGCCGCCGGCGCCTAACAGGGTGTTGAAAAAGCCTACAAGCGACTTTTTCAAGCCATCTTTGCGGTACATGTCCACAAAGATGGGCACTCAAATCAAGCAATTGCAGTGCTTGATTTTGCGGCAGGCGCTTTCGCACCGCCCGCGCAGGCTGTTTTTCAACAGCCTGCTAAGCAGTAAATATTTTTTGGTGAATGAATTTATGTATCAATTGGAAATCGATCCCGGTCAATTGAGCCTTGCGCAACTGCGCCGTGTAGCCCGCGAGTCGGTGCAGCTGTCCCTGGCGAAAAGCGCCTATCCCGCTATTGAAACCTCTGCCCACACTGTTGCCCAGGTTATTACCGAGGGACGCACGGTTTACGGAATTAATACCGGTTTTGGCTTATTGGCCAACACTCGCATTGAAAAGCACGACCTGGAAAACCTGCAGCGCGCTATTGTACTGAGCCATGCCGCCGGTACCGGCAACTTTATGAGTGAAGCCACCGTGCGCCTGCTGATGGTGTTGAAAATCAACTCGCTCGCGCGCGGCTTCTCCGGTGTGCGCCCGCAGGTCATCGAAGCTTTAATGCAACTGGTCAATGCCAGTGTCTACCCTGCTATCCCTGAGAAAGGTTCTGTCGGCGCTTCTGGCGATTTGGCGCCGCTGGCTCATATGAGCGTGGTACTTCTCGGTGAAGGGGAAGTATTTATCAAGGGCGAGCGCAAGAGTGCTCACGAAGGCCTCAAAGCTGCGGGACTAGAGCCCATTACCCTGGCCCCCAAAGAGGGCCTCGCCCTGCTAAACGGCACCCAGGCTTCTACCGCCTTTGCCCTGCTCGGCCTGTTCGCCAGTGAAGACTTATTCGCCGGCGCCCTGGTAACCGGTGCTATTACCCTGGAAGCCGCCAAGGGCTCACGTCGCCCCTTCGATGATCGTATTCACAACGCCCGCGGCCAACAGGCTCAGCGCGACGTAGCGGCAATTTATCGGGACCTGCTCGGTAAAACCAGCCAGATCGGTGATTCCCACCAGTTCTGTGAAAAAGTGCAGGACCCCTACTCCCTGCGCTGTCAGCCCCAGGTAATGGGTGCCTGTCTGCAGCAGATGCGCTTCGCTGCCGAAGTATTGTTGGCCGAGTCAAATGGTGTTTCCGATAACCCGCTGGTATTTACCGACGAGGAAAATCCAGATAACTCCGACATTATTTCCGGCGGTAACTTCCACGCGGAGCCTGTTGCTATGGTCGCCGACAACCTGGCGCTGGCATTGGCAGAAATCGGCTCCCTATCCGAGCGTCGTATGGCGCTGTTGATCGACAGCAACCTATCCGGCCTGCCTCCCTTCCTGGTGGAAAATGGCGGGGTGAACTCCGGCTTTATGATCGCCCAGGTCACCTCAGCGGCGCTTGCCAGTGAAAACAAATCCATGGCGCACCCTGCCTGCGTGGACTCACTGCCCACCTCCGCCAACCAGGAAGACCATGTATCCATGGCCACCTTTGCCGGCCGTCGCCTGCGGGATATGGCCGACAATACCTGTGGCATCCTGGCGGTGGAGCTACTCGCTGCCTGCCAGGGACTGGATTTCCGCGCTCCTTTAAAATCCACGGAAAAACTGGAGGCAGCCAAGTCAAAACTTCGCGCCCAAGTACCTTTCTATGACAAGGACCGCTACTTTGCCCCGGATATTGAAGAGGCAAAGCAGTTGCTGAGCAGCGGCGCCTACTTAGATTCAATAGACCCCAATCTCCTGCCCAGCAGTCACTAGGTTAAAGAGCCTTCATGACTTGATTCGCACATTGCGAGAGAACCATTTTTCTCACAATGTGCGAATTTTTAGTGGTTTCACCCGCCTGCCGACCTTACCTTTTTTGACTCCGAACAAGTGGGTCTATCAAATTGAAACTGAACAGTTTCCATCAACCAATACAGACCTGCCTCGGTATTCAGCTTTGCTAGAACATTTACTTTGCCTCGTGATGATTTGCGCGCCAAAAATGCTAGGCTGAATGTAGAAGTGTTACCCGCCAATAGGTGTGGAGGTCTTGATGAAACCGCTGCCCACTAGATTGCTGCGAGGCTCAGGTTGTGCGCTCGCCATCGCAGCAGGACTGGCTCTGTCGGCCTGTAATGGAACATCCGGCTATCCCTGCGGAGGCAACGATTGCTCCGCCAGTTATTACGGTTACAGTCCTTATTACAACAAGACGTATTACAACCTGCGTGGTCGCTATGCCCACTGCCACCCGGATGGCACTTGTCACAATATGCAGCACTGTAACTTCTACTGGGACGGCAACTTTTATCGCCTGAGACCGCCTGCGGTTGTAAATACCCAGTATCAAATTGTCGATCCACCGCCACGCGCAAGACCTTACTAAACCTGAGATTCTGTGCTCGCCTAGTTGGCGCGCCTAAGGGGCTTGGCCCCTGCCGGGCCTCTCCGGGGGGAAATTCCACTTACCGGAGAAAGCACTATGAATAGAGCTGTAAGAACGGTGATTCTCACCGCCACGGTGTGCACAGCCCTAGCCCTGGGCGCCTGTGCCACCGATGGTTACTACGCCACTTATACCAGCTACGGTGGACCAAGTGGAGGGCAAGTCGCTTACACCTCCTCCTACGCTTATCCCTATGCCACGCCCAACTATTACGCTTCGAGTAATGTCTATCTAGCCTCCTATAGAACACCGGTTTACCAGACCGTTGGTTACACCCCGGTGAATACTTACTATTACGGCGGCGGCTACGCCTACTACCGATCCGCATCATTCCGCGGCCACCCTCGTTACCGGGCTCGCTATTACTATCGCGGAATGCCTTACTACAACCGTTTCTATTATCCGCGGTCGTCTCACGCTCGCTATCGGGCCCACCACCGAGGCTATAGAAGCTATCACCGCGCCGGCTACCGGAGCCATAGAGGCCACTATCGCGTTCGCGGTGGACATCATCGTGGAGGGCATCATCGCGGTAGACGCTAACTCCAAGATCTACTAGGCAACTACCCCCGCTGTAGCAAACCATTAGAAGATGCAGCGGGGGTAGTTAGTCGCTAACCTCTGTACAACCTTCCTTATAATCAGCCTCCTACTCAATGCTCACTGTCGCCACTTTTAACAAATTGGCGTCCAATACATCTCAATGACAGCTATTACCTCTACCCTAAATAAACAAGTTATTCGGGATTACTTTCCTCAAACCACTCGAAGAGGTAACTGCGGTGCAGAAAATGTTACTTATTCTGCTTGCCGTGGCCCTGGCGACAGGAGTTGCCGGTTGTTCGACAACCGCGCCCCAGGGAGGCCCAAAGTCATTAACCCTTGATGGTCAAAAATTTCACTGTGTTGAGCAGGAGTTAGAAACCAAAGTGTTGGTAAGGTGTGTCCGTGCGGGGTAGCTTATTATTACAATCAAACTTTGATACTTAGCAACACATATCAGGGCACTCGGACAATACGCAGGGTATCGGTGTGGCCACCAATGTCTTGTTGATAACCTCGAGATATCAGCACAAAATCTCCAGATATTAGCAGCTCTTTGTCCTGTAAATAAGAGATTGCCTTTTGATCCCTTAAGGGGCCGTCCATATTGGAGACATCCATTAATACGGGGTCAACACCGCTATAGAGGGCTACACGATTGCAGCACTTTTGATGCCGACAAAAAGCGTAGATAGGAATTAATGCACAAACTCTCGACATTAATAGCGCGGTATTTCCAGT
Organism: Microbulbifer maximicatervae (SeqCode); assembly: GCF_052467815.1. Taxonomy (NCBI): domain Bacteria; kingdom Pseudomonadati; phylum Pseudomonadota; class Gammaproteobacteria; order Cellvibrionales; family Microbulbiferaceae; genus Microbulbifer; species Microbulbifer maximicatervae (SeqCode). The sequence continues at coordinate 1,670,484 of NZ_CP174326.1, read as the reverse complement.
TTCTGTCTGGCAAATAATGGCTTTAATTTCACGGCAATGATTCGCTATGATCATAGCGGCCATGGCAATACATGCATCACCCGCAGGATAATCACCGCGCAGGCTTTCCGGCGTGGAATAAATTTTCCGATGTTTTTCTGCTCCAAGAATAACTTCAGCCATATGCTTAACGGTTTCAATAGGATATTCACCTGCCGCCGTCTCAGCAGATAACATTACCGCATCAGTACCATCCAGTACTGCATTGGCCACATCGCAGACTTCCGCTCTAGTAGGCACAGGGCTTGAAATCATCGACTCCATCATTTGTGTCGCCGTAATAACTACCCGATTGAGATAACGGGCATAACTGATTAAATGTTTTTGTACTCCCATTAATTCTGCATCACCTATCTCTACAGCAAGATCTCCACGTGCGACCATAATGGCATCACTTGCTAAGATAAGTTTTTCCAGGCGAGCATCATTGGATACCGCTTCAGCCCTTTCAATTTTGGCAATAATATGTGCAGTGCCGCCCGCCTCTCTGAGTAACTTTCTCGCTTTGTGAATGTCACGAGCATCGCGAGGAAATGAAACAGCTAAATAATCTACCTGCAATTCTGCGGCGACCTTAATATCGCAATGGTCTTTTTCTGTCAGTGCTGGCGCAGTAAGACCTCCACCTTGTTTGTTTATTCCTTTTCTATCCGATAACCAGCCACCATTTTCAACTTCCGTTTTTAATGACAGTCCAATAATTTTTTTGATTCGCAAACGCAACCGGCCGTCATCCAGTAACAGGCAGTCTCCCTCATTACAGTCTTCTGCGAGCGCTTCATAATCAACCCAGACACCTTCAGGACAGCCACTTTCTTTATCCCAGTCCGGGTCCAAAATAAATTCTTCACCTTTGCGCAGGTATATACGCCCATCAGTGAATTTCCCGACACGAATTTTTGGTCCCTGTAAATCTCCCAGCAAGGCAATATGTCGGCACTGACGTTCGGCCTCCTCACGGATGAATTTCGCTCTGCGCCGGTGGTCATCAATTTTTCCATGAGAGAAATTCAGGCGAACCATATCCACACCGGCTTTGATTAACTGCCGAAGCGTTTCTTCTTTATCGGTAGCTGGACCCAGGGTGGCAACAATCTTGGTGCGTCTAATCATATCGACGACCGTCCTTTAATCGATGGCCAAATACTATTTTTTTACATCAGTACAAGCATAGCTTGTCACTGCTGTCGTCTCGTCACTGCAGCCAACAACTAAGCTTTTGTGAAAGCCAGAAAGCGGCTAGCTTGGGTGTGGGCTGGAGAAGGGTCTGTGTTTGGGAGTTACTCGTCGATGAGTAGGTTGGTGCAAATATGGCTTCTGGGAGCCCTACTAGTTGTCGGCGGATGCCTAACAAATCAAATCGAAGAGGCCCAAGTTGTCCAATCCTCAGGTAGCATGGGTGCGGTCTGTGGCAAGAAGTGGCAGCTGGTGCGCCTACGCGTCAAAGGTGGAGTAGTCGATATCCAGAGACCGACTGACTTTACCTTTGTCTGCAATCTCCAAGGTAATGTTATGGGGAGGAGTGGTATAAACACCTACCGAGGTGAAATGCAGGTAACCGATAACGGACAGCTACTGTGGGATACCTCCAGCTTCGTCTCCACCAAGATGGGCGGCCCCGAGCCGTTGTTGCGGCAAGAGCATGCCTACCTCAGCGCCCTCGCCGCCACTCGACAGGCTTTTACTAAATCACGCGGTAGCCGTTTGATACTGCGTGACCCCTCCGGTGATATCTATATAGAATACGTAAAGGCCGGACCTTGAACGCCGCCACAGAAGACCTGTAAATTTTTAGGTTAAATGTCGCAAAAACAATGAGAACGACATCATGCCACGTCGTGCTTTTCACTTACTGCTGAGTATTGTCTTATGCAACCTGGTACTTGCAGGCTGCAGCACCCCCAATCCCCCCATTCCCCAACTACAGCGATCAGCATCATCTGCCTGCGATCATGAGTGGGTGCTATCAAGCTTGTACTACTCCGGGCGCACCTATGACTCAACCTTAAGCTGGAGCAGGTTTTGGCGAGATAGACCCTTCTTTAAATGCGACCGTTTTGGTTACGTCAGGGGCAATAGTGGTACCAATCCCTACCTCGGTCGATTTTCTCTCACTAGCAACGGAGCATTCACCTGGGAGCGAATTCCCGCTATTGCGCGTATGGGTGGCGCCCAGCCCAGTGATGAATTAGAGATCGATTACCTCAATGCCCTGAGGAAATCTGATTTGATAGTTATCGTAGGCACCAAAATGATGATCAGCAGTACCGATGGCAGCGCCCGAATTGAGTTTGAACAAGTAGACCGCAGCTACCGACAGGCACAGCCCTATAAAAAAGGCGACCTCTAAGGTCGCCCAACATCACAATCAAGAAGAATCAAAAAGATAAGCTTTAGGAGTCTGTAAAAAACATCCTTGAGGGGAAAGCCTCAGCGGCGTATCTTAATTTGCATAAGTGACAGAAAAGTTAAAAAGCGCACTTAGCGTCGCCTTTGATGTATCTCCAGATTCTCCTGCCTTTTACGCTCACTCTTCCTCAGCAGCAGATAAGTTGCTCCCAAGCCACCGTGTTGGGGTTGAGCACTGTGAAAAGCCAGTACTTCGTGCAGTTGCGGCAACCAGTGATTGATACAGCTTTTCAATAACGCCGGTTGTTTTCGCCCCTCACCCTTACCGTGGGTAATCAGGGCACAGCGCACATCCGCTTCAACACAATCACGGATAAATTCCATTACGGCCCTGCGCGCCATCTCCACAGAATGGCGATGTAAATCCAGGCGCGCATCTATGCTGTATTTGCCCAGGCGCAAATTGCGATAGACCCCGTTTTGCACACCATCGCGCTTGAACTCCAACGGATCCCAGGGCTCTACCAAATCGATATATTCACCGGACAGGGGGTTCATTTCCCGCTCTGTCAGGCGCGTGGCAGCGGCACGGCGCTCCCGCAACATAGACTCAGATTGCTTCGGCTCCTTGCGCAAATTGACGCGGCGCTCCTGCGCCAGCGGTTTAACGTCTCCCATTTCACCGAGAGCGTCTTTAAATAATTTGCTGTCGCTGCTCACAAATACCCCCTGCCAGCGTCAGTCGAGAAATAAATCCTTGGTTAAATTGTCTGCATTGGCTGGATTGTGGGCATAACCGGTGAAATCCTTCACACCGCGCTCTGCCAACAGCTCTTCATCGATTAGCTGGCGACCACTCAAGGCAACATCTTTAGTCGTCAGTATCTCATAGGCCGCATCGGCCATAATTGAGGGCTTGCGGCTCTGCTCAAACATATCGCGACTACCCACTGCAAACTCAATCGCAGCAGTGGCCACCAGTGTGCGCGGCCACAAGGTGTTTACACTAATCCCCGCCTCTCGCAGCTCTTCTGCCAACCCCAAGCTGAGAATGGTCATGCCAAACTTTGACAGGGCGTAGGGGGCGAAGGGCCCCAGCCACTTGGGCTGGATATTCAGTGGTGGACACAGGCTGAGAATATGAGCGTTGTCAGCTTTTTTCAGATAGGGAGTCGCCAAGTGGGCGGTGAGATACACCGCGCGACTATTGATACTCTGCATCAGGTCATAGCGCTTCGGTGGTGTCGACTCAACATTGGTCAGGTTGATCGCACCCGCATTATTAATCACAGCATCGATGCCGCCAAATTTTTCGGCAGCCTCCGACATAGCCTGCTCGACTCGCTGCTCATCGCGTACATCTACCTGCAGGGCCAGTGCACTACCACCAGCTTTCTCAACTTCCTCCGCCACCGAGAAGATAGTTCCAGGCAACTTGGGATGAGGTTCTGCCGATTTAGCGGCAATCACAATATTGGCACCATCTGCCGCGCACTTAAGGGCAATCGCCCGGCCGATACCACGACTGGCACCAGTGATAAAGATGGTCTTGTCCTTAAGCGCCCCTGAATTGTTGGTCAGGGATACAAACTCTTCACTCATTTTTTTCAGCCTCCGGGGCAGTTACTGCCGGACTGTAAATTTCCTTGAAGATCGCCGGCATACGTTTTGGCTTGCCAGTGGAAAGCTCAATGCACACCATCCGCCATTCGGCCCGCAATACCAATGCCTTATCGGCGGCGCGAAACACCTGAAAGCGGCGAGTCATATTCAGACGCCCATCCACCTCAGTGAGCCAGGTGCCAAACAGCAATTCCTCCCCCTCTCTGGCCGCCAGTATATAGTCATACTCGCCATGACGAATTGCCATTCCCCGGTCAAGCTGCTGATAATTCGTGACATCCAGCCCCAGGACGGCGCTGTGAGCCCAGGCGGTAGCCTCACACCAGCGCACATATTCCGCATTGTTGGCGTGACTCAGACCATCCACATGTTCGGCCCCAACCGTCACTTTGGTAATAAATGGGTTTGACAGATCCCACTGCATAAGCGGCTCCAGGTTTGTACTGCGGTTGCGAAGGGACAGTCAGTAAAAACGGAAGCTATCCCCGGGGAGATCACAGATATAAAAAAAGGCCCCGTAAGGGACCTTTCTATCGTGCCAGCTGCGCTAAAGCGAATTAGGCATTCGCTTTAGCGCCTTCTGCTTCTTTCTGTGCCTTTTCAAGGGCATTAGCAAACAGCGCATCAAAGTTCACCGGCGGCAACATCAGTGCCGGGAAAGAACCTTTAACTACAGCGTTATCGATCACTTCACGGGCATAGGGGAACAGGATCTGTGGGCATGCAGTGTTCAGGGCCTGAGCCAGCTGTTGACCCTCTAGACCTTTGATACCGAACAAGCCAGCTTGTTTTACCTCTACCAGGAAAGCAGTGTCTTCTTCCAGCTTTACGGTGATAGTCAGGGTCAGAGCTACTTCGTACAGATCTTCGTCGATCTTCGCAGTCTTGGTGTTGAGTTCTTGATTAACCTGGGGCTTCCACTGCTTTTTAAAGACCTCAGCACCCATCGGGGTTTCAAAGGAGAGGTCTTTCAGGTAGATGCGTTGCATCGCAAATTGTACTTGTGGAGCCTCTGCGTTTGCCGCTGCGCCATTTAATTCTTCAGCCATGTTACAGCCTGTTCATTATAAAAAGTTTATTGATGCCTTCCCTGAGAAAGGCTCCGGTAATAACCCAACAGTTGGGGCCTCGCCAAAACGTTTCAAGGCCCGAACCGGATAAATAGCAAAAATTGGGGACCACATGTTGGCGGTCGCGTCAGTTTTCCACTTATCCCGCTGCTTTCAGCAATTTGTCGAGCTGACCACCGCGCTCCAACGCCATCAGGTCGTCGCAACCACCTACATGTTTATCGCCAATCCAGATCTGTGGCACCGAGCGGCGCCCCGCCTTGTCAGCCATTTCTGCGCGCAAACCGGGGTTATTGTCCACAGGAATTTCGCGATAAGCGACACCCTTGCTATCCAGCAGCTGCTTGGCGCGAATACAGTAGGGGCAGAAACGGGTGGTATAAATGACAACATTCTGCATGACAAAACTCCGTCAAACTTATACTTCAGGTTAACCTTTGCCTTTAACGACAGGCAGGTTCTGGTTAGCCCACTCGCTCATCCCGCCCTGCAGGCGACGCACTTGGAAACCTTTCTGTTTCAGCATGCGCCCCACCGGACCTGCGTGCTGCCCCATCTTGTCAGCGACAATAATGGTCTTGTCTTTAAACGGTTCCAGCTCGGCAATGCGCTCAGCCACATCCCCGTGGGGAATATGCAGGGAGTCGACAATATGACCGGCAGTGAACTCGCTGCGATCGCGAATATCCAGCACCTTGGCTCCGTCGCTATTGATCAGCTTGGTCACTTCATGAAGTGATGCCGGCTCGCCAGACTTGAATCGCTCAGTCAAAACAAATGCGTAAAGCAATGCCACAAGCAGGCCGACCAACAGCCACTGCTCAGCTAAAAAGTCGAGAAAATCCACTTCGCCCCCAAAATCCTCAAGTGGTAATCAATAGGGCGCTACGGCGCCCAATGCCGGCGGGAGTATACACGATCATGGCGAAATTCTAATCAACCAAATCCCTCCGCCCCAGCCTCTTTGTAATCCGGCTTAGGCTAAATAACATGGTGAAATACCAGCCCCACAGGTTAAAATCCGCGTCCGCAATTTAACCCTTGGAAGAGGAATACTGTCGCTATGGCCGCTACGCAAGCCCCGCAAAAACGCCCCCTGGTCCTGCTGATTCTGGACGGCTTCGGCCACAGCGACAATCCCGAGCACAATGCGATTCACGCAGCAAAGTCTCCGGTTTGGGACAATATCTGGGCGACCCGCCCAAAAACCCTGATCCAGACATCCGGGATGGCGGTGGGCCTGCCCGATGGACAAATGGGCAACTCGGAAGTCGGCCATATGACACTGGGCGCCGGTCGAGTGGTCTACCAGAACTTCACCCGGATCAATAAAGCCATCCAGGACGGCGACTTCTTCCGCAATACCGCTTATACCACTGCGGTCGATAAGGCTATCGCCAACAACGGCGCCGTCCATATTATGGGACTCCTGTCCGAAGGCGGCGTACACAGCCACGAAGATCATATTGTCGCCATGATAACCCTGGCGGCACAGCGCGGCGCCCGCGCTATTTATGTACACGCATTTCTCGATGGCCGCGACACCCCACCGCGCAGTGCCGAACCCTCCCTAGCGCGCCTGATGCAGGTGTGTGACTCCGTCGGCAATGCCCATATGGCTACCCTGGCCGGGCGCTACTTCGCCATGGATCGCGACCAGCGCTGGGAGCGCACCGAGTCCGTTTACGACATGCTGACCCTGGGTACAGCAGAGCACAGTGCCAGTGACGCCCTGGCAGGACTGGCCTCGGCCTATGAGCGCGATGAAAACGATGAATTTGTCGCGCCAACGGTGATTGGCGAGCCCGCTCCCATCCAAGACGGCGATGCCCTTATCTTTATGAATTTCCGCCCGGATCGCGCGCGCCAGTTAACCCGCGCTTTTACCGAGCGGGACTTCAGCGGCTTCGAGCGCAAAGCCAAGCCGCAGCTGGCGGACTTCGTCATGACGACCGAATACGCTGCCGATATCCACGCCAGCTGTGCCTTCCCGCCAGAAAACCTGGTCAACTCCCTCGGCGAGTACTTGTCTGCAGAGGGCAAAACCCAGCTGCGCATCGCCGAGACAGAGAAGTACGCCCACGTTACCTTCTTCTTCAGCGGCGGCCGCGAAGAGCCCTACAACGGCGAAACCCGCGAACTGATCAAGTCACCGGATGTGGCCACCTACGATCTGCAACCGGAAATGAATGCGCCAATTGTCACTGACAAACTGGTAGCGGCGATTGAGAGCGGCGAGTACGACGCCATTATCTGCAACTACGCCAACGGCGATATGGTCGGCCATACCGGTGTTTTCGAGGCGGCAGTAAAAGCCGTCGAAGCCCTGGACCAGTGTGTAGAGCGCGTCGTAAACGCCGCTCTGGCTGCCGGCGGCGAGGTGCTGATTACTGCTGACCACGGCAATGTGGAAGAGATGTTCGACGCCAACTCCGGCCAGGTCAGCACCCAGCACTCCACTCTGCCGGTGCCTTTTGTTTATATCGGCAAGCGCAATGTGCAAATGTGTGACGGAGGTAGTCTGGCGGATGTAGCACCAACCATGTTAGCGTTGATGGATCTGCCACAGCCGACGGAAATGACCGGCCAAAGTTTGGTAAAAATGGACTGATGAAAACTCTCGTACTCTTCCTGATCACACTGATTTCCCTACCCGCCTGGAGCCAGGCAGAGGGAGATGAGCAGGCGCGCCTGGCGCAAATCAAGCAACGCATTGAGTCCCTTCAACAGGAACTCAACCAGGTGCGAGGCCAGCGCGACCAATTGCTCAAGGATTTGGAAGAGAACGAGAAAGATATTTCCGGGCTGCACCAGCGCATAGACAAGATCAAACAGGATATGCGCAGCCGCTCGGACAAGCTGCGCGAACTCCAGCAGGAACAACAGCAACTGCAAGAGTCGCGACGAAGTATGCAGCGGCGGGTCGAGCAGGAGATCGCCGCCGCATACCGACTAGGCCGACAGGAGCAGATCAAGCTCCTGCTCAACCAGCAAGATCCACAGAACGTCGCCCGCCATCTCCGCTACCACGATTACTTCCTCCAAGAACGCAGCCGCATCATAGACACTTACCTGGAAACCCTCACCTCACTGGAAACCGTATCCGCCTCCATTGAGCGCGAGCGCGGAACCTTGAAAGCGGAGCGAGAGCAGCTGCAGAAACGCCAGAGCAAACTGCGCATCGCACAGCAGAATCGCAAGGACACGCTGGATAAACTGGCGGCGCGGCTCTCCGATGGCAGCGGTGAACTCAAGCAGCTCCAAGGGGATCGCACACGCCTGCAAAAATTGATCGACGAAGTAGGCCGCGCCATCGCCTCACTGGTAAACCCCAGCGAGCAAAAACCCTTTGCGCGCCAGCGGGGCAAGATGCAGTGGCCTGTTGATGGCCGCCGCGCCAATGCCTATGGACAGCGCCGCGCCAATGGCATCACCTGGAAAGGTGTCACCTTGCGCGCCAATGAAGGGGAGCCGGTGCGGGCAATCCACCGCGGCCGCGTGGTTTTCTCCGATTACCTGCGCGGCCACGGCATGCTGGTTATCCTGGATCACGGTGAGGAGTACATGAGCCTCTACGCCCACAACCAGTCCCTCACCCGCAATATTGGCGAGTGGGTGGAAAGTGGTGACACCATCGCTCGGGTTGGCAATAGCGGTGGACTCAGCCATAGCGGTGTTTACTTCGAAATTCGCCACCGGGGTAAAGCGCAGGACCCCACAGTTTGGTGCCGCTCCTGATCAGAGCTGGCACAGAGGGCATAACACGAGGCGTAAAATCCCGGGCATTTTCCACGCACCCGTTATAGTGACCCCTCGCAAATCACAGCGATCGGGATTACACACCCGCCTAATGCTCTCCACTTCATCTCACGACTCCCGCCGCTGTGCTAATTAAATGAGAAAGCACCACGACGAAAAGCTGCGGAGTAGCGGCTTTTTTATCGCCAAAAGAGAATAAGAGCGGGAGCCAACCCAGGTGTAAGACCCCTGGGCTTATGACGACTAAGATCGTGACACTGTAGAATTTGGCGTCCGCTTAGAATCCCTGCCAATCTCTGCGGTCTACACTTTCGCAAAGCAGCGAAGAAATAAGGCAGAGGTCACAACAACATGTTTATCCCCAAGGCGCTGACAACCTTGATCGGCGCAGCCGCTCTGACAGCCCTGCCTTTAATGGGTTTGACCGACGGCGATAGCCATTCCCAGGTGGCTGCAGACACTGAAGCCCGCCTGCCGCTGGAAGATCTGCGCAGCTTTGCCAAAGTTTTCGAGCAAATTCGCCAGGGCTATATCGAGGAAGTGGACGACCGCACCCTGTTGGAATACGCCATCAAGGGCATGCTGCAAGGCCTAGACCCGCACTCCTCCTACCTTGATCGCCGCTCCTTTGACGATTTACAAGCCAACACCACCGGTGAGTTTGCCGGCCTCGGGATCGAAGTGGGCATTGAAAACGACCATATCACCGTCGTCACCCCCATGGACGACACCCCCGCCTCCCGCGCTGGCCTCAAGGCCGGCGATGTCATACTGCGCTTGTCTGGCAAATCCATGAAGGGCGTGAGCCTGGATGAAGCGGTGGAGTGGATGCGCGGGCCCAAAGGAAGCAGTGTCACTCTGACCATCGCTCGCAAAGGATTTAAAGAACCTTTCGATGTCACTCTCAAGCGGGACACCGTGCGCGTGCGCAGTGTGCGCAGCAAAGTCCTCGACGATGGCTACGGTTATCTGCGCATCAGCCAGTTCCAGCTGGACACCGGCGCCGATGTGGCCGACGAGCTGATCAAGTTGCAGAAGAAAGGCGCACTGAAAGGGCTGGTTATCGACCTGCGCAATAACCCCGGTGGCGTGCTGCAATCCTCGGTGGAAGTAGCGGATGCATTTTTGGAAGAGGGCCTGGTGGTCTACACCGAAGGTCGCAATGAAGCCGCCAACCTGAGCTATTCCGCCGAGCCGGGCGATTTAACCGAAGGCGCTCCGCTAGTTGTATTAATCAACGCGGGCTCCGCCTCTGCAGCAGAAATTGTCGCCGGCGCCCTACAGGACCACCGCCGCGCAGTGGTGATGGGCACCGACAGCTTCGGCAAGGGCTCGGTCCAAACGGTAATCCCTATCAATAATGAGCGCGCCATCAAGCTGACAACCGCGCTCTACTTCACTCCCAATGGCCGCTCAATCCAGGCCCAGGGCATCACACCGGATATCGTGGTAGAGCGGGTGAAAGTCACCCGCTTGGACGACTCTCCCAGACCCACTGAAGCGGATTTGGCAGGGCATCTGGACAACGGTAACGGTGGTGCCGACCGGACTTCTGAAGACCGCTCGAGAGAACAGGAAGAACGGGAAGACTGGATGGATCGTGACAATCAAATCTTCGAAGCCCTCAATGTACTCAAGGGCCTCAATCTCTACGCTCACAGGGACAGGGGTTTACGCGAGCGCCTTGCCCGCGCAGACGAACAGCAGTAGCAGAGTGCGGCGGGCCCAGGGCCCGCCGTGCAAGACCTACACCGACCTACAAGCGCATTTCAATCCCAGCGCTGTGCATAAACGCTTTCGCCTCAGCAATGGTGTACTCGCCAAAGTGGAAGATACTCGCAGCCAATACCGCATCCGCACCGCCGTGCAATACGCCATCCGCCAGGTGCTGTAGATCTCCCACACCACCGGAAGCAATGACTGGCACTTGAACCGCCTCGGTAACTGCCCGGGTCAGGGCCAGGTCAAAACCGTTCTTGGTGCCGTCGCGATCCATACTGGTCAGCAGGATTTCGCCGGCACCGTATTCGGCCATCTGCCGGGCCCAGGCCACTGTATCAATGCCAGTGGGCTGGCGCCCGCCATGAGTGAAGATCTCCCAGCGGCCCTCTCCCACCTGTTTGGCATCAATGGCCACCACAATACACTGGCTGCCAAAGCGTTCGGCGGCCTCGCGTACAAACTCGGGATTTTTCACCGCCGCTGAATTAATTGCAGTCTTGTCCGCACCGGCATTCAGCAGATTGCGGATATCTTGCAAGGTGCGCACACCGCCGCCGACAGTGAGGGGGATAAACACCTCGTGGGCCATTTTCTCCACGGTGTGCAGGATGGTATCGCGCTGCTCATGGGTGGCGGTGATATCGAGGAAAGTGACTTCATCCGCGCCCGCTTCGTTGTAGCGGCGGGCAATTTCCACCGGGTCGCCGGCATCGCGGATATCGACAAAGTTAACACCTTTCACCACGCGGCCGTTGTCCACATCCAGACAGGGAATAATACGTTTCGCCAGAGCCATTATTTGTTCCGTTGGTCGCAAAGCTGCTGCGCTTCGCGCAGGTTCAACTTGTCTTCGTAGATCGCCCGGCCGGTAATCGCACCGTAGATTTCACCGGCATCCAACAGCTGTTCAATGTCCTCAATGCTGCTGACACCGCCAGAGGCAATAATAGGCACCTGCACTGCGCGGGCCATTTCCAGGGTCGCCTCAATATTGACGCCTTGCATCATGCCGTCGCAGGCTATATCTGTATAAACAATAGAGCTGACACCACAATCGGCAAAGCGCTTGGCCAGTTCTGTGGCCTTCAGCTCGGAGACCTCAGCCCAGCCCTCGGTAGCTACCAAGCCATCTTTGGCATCGAGCCCGACAATAATATGGCCCTCGAACTCGCGACACGCCTCTTCCACCAGCTTGGGATTTTTTACCGCCGCAGTGCCGATAATCCCCCACTGCACACCGGCATCCAGATAACGCTCGATAGTGTGCAAATCGCGAATGCCTCCGCCAATTTGCACCGGTAAATCGGGAAACTGTTTGGCGATAGCAGTTACCGCTTCACCGTTCACCGGGTTACCGGCGAAGGCACCATTCAGGTCCACCAAGTGCAGCCGCTTGGCTCCCTCGTTCACCCAATGCTGGGCTGTCGCCAGGGGATCATCGGAAAATACAGTGGCGTCATCCATCTCGCCCTGGCGCAGGCGCACGCATTGGCCGTCTTTTAAATCAATCGCGGGAATTACAATCATGTCTTTTCTTACGTCGGCAGTAATTTCTGTGTGATCGGTGAGCTGGGCCTATTGGGCCCGGCCGTTCCAGTGGACAAAGTTCTTTAGCAGCTGCAAGCCAACCTCGGCACTCTTCTCCGGGTGGAACTGGGTGGCGAAGATATTCTCCCTGGCAACTGCGGCAGCCAGGGGAATGCCGTATTCGGCTTGCCCGGCAATATCCGGATTTTCAGCAGCCGGCACATAGTAGCTGTGGACAAAGTAGAAACGGCTGCCATCGGCAATATCGGCCCACAGGGGGTGCGGCTGACGCTGCTGAACACTATTCCAGCCCATATGGGGCACCTTGAGCCGTTCAGCACTCTGCGCCGGGGGAATGTTGTCGCCGAAGAATTTCACCGGCTCCGGGAAAATCCCCAGGCAATCAACGCCATTATTCTCCTCGCTGTGGTGCATCATGATCTGCATACCCACACAGATACCCAGCACCGGGGTACCCACACTGATGGCCTCGCGAAGCAGCGGCGAAAAACCCGCATCGACAAACCCTGCCATACAATCCCGAATGGCACCCACACCGGGCACCACGAGGCGCTCTGCGCCCTCGGCCTGCTCCGGCGTCTGCGCCAGCACCACCTCGGCCTCCGGCGCCACCTTGTTCAGGGCGCTGGCCACCGAGTGCAGGTTGCCCATACCGTAATCGAGTACCGCAATCTTACCCATCACAAGACTCCTTTGGTGGAGGGCATGGTGCCGGCCATACGGGGATCCGGGGTCAACGCCATACGCAGGGCGCGGCCAAAGGCTTTAAATACAGTTTCCACCTGATGGTGAGCGTTGTGGCCACGCAGGCAGTCAATATGTACGGTTACCAGCGCGTGATTGACGAAGCCCTGGAAGAACTCAAAAAACAGTTCGGTATCAAAATTGCCGATCCGCTTCTGGGTGAAAGGCACATCCATAACCAGGCCGGGCCGCCCGGAGAAGTCGATTACGACCCGGGAAAGCGCCTCATCCAATGGGACATAGCTGTGGCCGTAACGGGTCATCCCCTTTTTATCTCCCAGCGCTTCGGTAATAGCTTTGCCCAGGGTAATGCCGATATCTTCCACCGTATGATGGTCATCGATATGAATATCGCCATCGCAGCTAATGTCCATGTCGATCATGCCGTGGCGGGCAATTTGATCGAGCATATGCTCCAGGAAAGGAACCCCAGTCGCGAACTTGCCATGACCTTGGCCGTCCAGGTTAACGCTGACTTGAATCTTGGTTTCCAGGGTGTCACGGGTGACGCTAGCTGTACGCATCGAAAGCGATCCTTATTTGCACGATAAGACAGAGGGCGCAAATTATAGGATGAATGACATCCCCTGTGGCTCTCTAGTGTCAGATGAAACTTGATTCGTAATTGTTTAGCCCTATCATGCTCTGCATGGTTACTCTAAAGCGCCGAAAATCCCATTACTGGGCCAGCCTGTTCCTGTTACTCGCCGTAGTAGCAGCTCAGCCGCTGTGGGCGGAGCACTTCCACCTGGGCGATACCCAGGTAGAGATGTGTGACCTGTGTTGCATGCATTCACCTGCAGCACTCGGCAGCGAGCCATTGCTCGTACAGGCTGAGCCCCAAAGTCACTATGAACGGCCCTCTGCGCCAACCGCGCGCGATCGCCAGCCAGAGCGCCAGAGTGCGCGCGCCCCTCCCTTCTTCCTGTCACTCAGCTAACACCCAAAAACCGATATTTTTTAGTGAATGCCCGCGCTGGAGCGCGTATGGCATTGTCCGCCTGTAACAGGAATAAAAAACAATGACTAAGTTCAATACTTTGGCCCTGGCTATTGCCAGCTTGGCCGTGCCCGCTATTTGCGCCGCAGAAGACAGCAACAAACTGGAAGAAGTTAACGTAACAGTATCTCCCCTGGATAAGCCCGCCGACGCGGTAGCTGCTCCGGTATCGGTACTCTCCGGCGAGACCCTGCGCAAAGCCGCTTCCGCCACCCTGGGCGAAACCCTGAAGAACCAGCCGGGTGTGGCCAACGCCTCCTTCGGCAGCGGCGTGGGCCTACCGGTTATTCGCGGCCAGAGCGCCAACCGGGTGAAGATCCTGAACGACAACCTGGATGTCTCTGACGCCTCCAACACCAGCGCCGATCACGCCGCCAGTATCGAACCCCTGCTGGCCGAGCGCATCGAGATACTGCGCGGACCGGCGGCACTGCGCTATGGCAGCGGCGCTATCGGTGGGGTGGTAAATATTATCGACGGTCGCATCCCCACTGAGGTACCCGAGGAAGTTGAAGGTGCGGTTGAGATGCGCCACGACACCGCCAACAGCCAGGATGCCTCAGTATTCCGCTTTACCGGCGGTGCCGGACAGCTGGCCTGGTACTTCGACGGTGTCTACCGCGAAAATGACGATACCGAAATTCCTGGTCTCGCCATCGTCGAGCATGAAGAGCACGATGAGGAAGAAGAAGAGCACGAGGAAGAATTCAACACTGACGGCTACGTCGGCAACACCAATGCCCGCGCTCACAGCTACAGCGGCGGTGTTTCATGGATTACTGATAGCGGTTATTTCGGCCTGTCAGTGAACAAGCTTGAGAACAACTACGGCATTCCCCTCGGCACCCACGAGCATCATCACGAAGAAGAGGAAGAAGATCACGAGGAGGAGAGCGAAGTCGAAGCTGTGCGTATCGATATGGCGCAGACTCGCTACGACCTCAAAGGCGAGCACCGCTTCAACAGCAACTATTGGGACAAGCTACGCCTACGTATCGGCTACAACGACTATGAGCACGTAGAACTGGAAGAGGGCGAACCCGGCACCCGCTTTACCAATGAAGCCTGGGAGAGTCGCTTGGAGATCACCCACGACAACGATAGCGAGTGGCGCGGTGCCTACGGCCTGCAATTGTCCGACAAAGACTTTGCTGCGGTGGGCGACGAAGCCTTTATCCAGCCCTCCCGCACCCGTAGCGCCGGTCTTTTCACCATGAAGGAACGCGAGTGGGGCAACTGGCACCTGGACCTGGGTGCGCGTATTGAGCTTGTCGATATCGATCCGGAGACTGCGGAGGATCGCGACTTCAATCTGTTCAGCACCAGCGCCACCCTGCAGTACTTCCTACAAGAGCACCAACATATCAGCGTCGGCGCCACCCACTCCGAGCGCGCCCCGGTAGCCGAAGAGCTGTTTGCCGACGGCGAGCATCTGGCCGAATCGCGCTACCTGATCGGTAACAGCGACCTGGACAAAGAACGCTCCTTCAACCTGGAACTGGGCTATCACCACCACAACGAAGTGGCTGGCGGCTGGCACGCAGCGCAGATTGAAGCCAGCGTCTTCTACAACCGCATCGGCGACTACATCTATTCGCAGAATACCGGCCTTGAGTACGAGGATGAAGAGCTGCCCATTTACGCCTATGCCAATCGCGATGCCACCTTCTACGGTGCTGAAGCCTCGGTGAAATTTCCCCTGCGCAGCAACTTCTACCTGACTCTGTTTGGCGATGTTGTGCGCGCGAGCTTCGACGAAGATATCGCCGGTGAGAGTTCCGATGTGCCGCGCATGCCTCCCCTGCGCCTGGGTCTCGCCCTGGGAGCAGAGTACGACCAGTGGGGTTGGGAATGGCGCACAGTCGAAGCTGCGGACCAAGATCGCGCCGGCGCCTACGAAGAAGAAACAGACGGCTATACCCGTATGGACCTGAGTGCCCACTACAACTTCAACATCGGCAGCAGCGACGCGGTGATCTTCGCCAGCGCCCGCAACCTGCTCGACGAAGAAATTCGCAACTCCACCTCACTACTACGCGACTACGCTCCTGAAGCTGGTCGCAGCGTCGAAGCTGGTGTGCGGTTTATTTTCTAATAAACACCTGCTTCAATGGCCCCGCAGCGCTTTCCCAGCCTCGCGGGGCTGCATCTCCTACAATTCCGGCATAACCTATTTGTAGAAGTGCGCGGGAACATCGAGCCGCGCTGCGGCGTCATATGCGTGACACCACACGACAAATACACAGGGACAATGCTCTCCATGGCCTGGATAAAGCGCACTTTTATCGCACTTTTAATCGTTTTCCTACTACTCGCTGGCGCCGTCGCCTGGCTGTTAGCAGGACTCGACATCAACCAATACAAACCCCAGTTAGAAAAACTCGCTGCCAAGCAGGGCATCTCCCTGCAACTGGAAGGTGATATCGGCTGGCAGCTGTGGCCCAAGCTCGGCCTGCAACTTGAAGATGTACAGCTGGCACCATTAAAGCTGCCAAAACAAACTCTGGTGAAAGCAGAAAAAATTGCCATTGGCGTGGCCCTCAAGCCACTACTGCAACGCAAAGTAGAGGCTGAGGAGATAGTCCTGGTAGCTCCGCAAATTGAGCTCACCGTCGACAAAGAAGGGCGCGGCAACTGGGAACTGATCAGCGAGGCCCTGGAAGCGCAGAGCAAGCAACCTCCCAAACTCTCCATCCCCAAGGAACAGGAAGAGCCTTCACAACAACAGGTCGACCTGAGCCTGCAAAAGCTGCGCATCGAGAAGGGCTTGGTACTCTATAGCGATGCCCAAACCAACAAAGAGTACAAAGTCCAAGACCTGCAGGTGAGCGTTATCAACCTGGTGCCAGGCGGCGAGCCGGGCAAACTCACTGCCGCAGCACACCTTACCGGCAGCGACCTCAAACACCCGCTGAAGCTAAAAATTGACAGCACCCTCGCTCTGGATGAGGGCCTCAATGGGCTGCGCCTGCAACCGCTACAAGTAGACCTCACCTCTGAGAACAGCGCCAAGGCCAGCCTGCATATGCGCGGCTACCTGCGCAGGGACAGCAACACCCAACCCTGGCGTATACAGCTTAACGTCAACGCTAATGCCGACCCTCTGCGCCCCTGGTTTGAACTGACGGGCACCGAAATCGATACCCGCGATAAAGCGGCACTGCAAAAGCTGAGTATCGAAGCGAGTGTGGAAGGTACCGAGCAAAAACTCGACCTAACACCGCTGCAATTGAAACTGGACGACGTCACCTTTAGTGGCAACGCCCAGTTGCGCAACGCAGAAATGCCCGGGCTGGACCTGAACCTGCGCGGCGGCGCCTTTAACCTGGATAACTACTTGCCCCCTTCGAACGAAGATGAGGCTGGAGCCGCTTCGGCGGAACAAACCGAGGGAGTGGAAGCACAGAGTGCGCAGGCTCCTGCCGCTGAAAGCAAAAAGCAGGGAGAGCAGGCGGCACAGAGCGATCAAACTGAAACCGCAGAAAAACCAAAGAGAACAGTAGCTGCCAAGCCGCCTGCGGCAGAACCCCTGCCACTGAGCGACCTGCGCGGCTTCAACGCCAATATCAGCCTGGCACTGGACCAACTGCAAGCCGCTGACCTGCAAATGGACAGCCCGGAAATCCAACTCACCGTGGATAATGGCCTCTACCGCCTGCAAAAATTGAGCGCCGATATCTATGGTGGCCAGCTGAACACGAATGGCCAGCTCAACGCTCGCGCCCAGTCCGCCGAGGCGCAAATGCGCGGCGGTCTCACCAATGTCGATATTGGCAAGATCCAGGCCGCCCTCTTCCCCAGTGAAGATGTCCAGCTGGCCGGAGAAGCCAGCGTTAACTGGAGCGCCAGCACCAAAGGCAAAACATCCACAGCCCTAGAGAAAAACCTGCGTGCCTCCATTGAGGTTTCCAGTAAGGAAATGTCGATTTCTCCATTCAACCTGGAGAAAAACATGTGCCAGCTGTTCAGCTACACAGAAAATACCGAAATGCCCACCCGGGACTGGCCCAACAGCACCGGACTGCAGGACCTTCGCGCCACCATCGCGGTGAAAGGCGACCAGGTGGATGTGAGCGAAATTCTCGCCGGTATCGAAAATATCGCCCTGACCGGTGACGGAGAGGTGGACCTGAAGAAACAGGACTTCGACTTCAAGCTCGGCTTGGCCCTGGTGGGCGAGAGCACCTCCGCCGACGGCTGTACCGTGCGCAACAAGCGCTGGCGCAATCGCCCGCTGCCGCTGCGCTGCAAGGGCGACTTCGACGATGTGAACATCAGCACCTGTAAACCCGACAGCCGCCGCCTCGACGACTTGCTGCGGGAAGAACTGAAGCACAAAGCCGAAAAGAAATATGGCGATAAAGTTGAAGAAAAGGTCGACGAACTGAAAGAAAAATTGAAAAATCTCTTCGGCCGCTAAGGCCCCGCTAAAGTGCACCGGGGTCCACCCGGTGCACAACTCCAGCGTTCAACCACAGATTCCAGCCCGCAGTAGCCCCATGACCCCAAAGCAGTTCCAAAATGCCGTCCTGAAATGGTTCGACAAACATGGGCGCAAAGACCTGCCCTGGCAGCAAGACATCAACCCCTATCGGGTTTGGGTGTCCGAAATTATGCTACAACAGACCCAGGTCACCACAGTGATCCCGTACTTTGAGCGCTTTATGCAGAGCTTCCCCACCTTGGAAAGCCTCGCCCGCGCGCCTCAGGACAAAGTCCTGGCTCACTGGAGCGGCCTCGGCTACTACGCCCGCGCCCGCAACCTGCACAAGTGCGCCCAGACAGTGCTGGAGGAATACGGCGGGGAGTTTCCCCAGGGCGTAGAGGAACTGACCGAATTGAGCGGCATAGGTCGCTCCACCGCTGGTGCTATTGCCAGTATCAGTATGGGGCTCAGGGCACCGATCCTCGATGGCAACGTCAAACGGGTGCTGGCCCGTTTTCACGCCGTGGAGGGCTGGCCCGGACAGACAGCGGTTGCCAATCAACTGTGGCAACTGGCCGAGACCTACACCCCAAACCAACGCGTTAACGACTACACCCAGGTGATGATGGACCTGGGTGCCACCCTGTGCACCCGCTCGAAACCACGCTGCGAGGAGTGCCCGGTGAAAAAATCCTGTGTGGCTCACGCCCAGGGCAACCCACAGGATTACCCCGGCAAGAAACCGCGCAAGGAAAAGCCGGTGCGCAGCGCCACCCTGCTCTTGCTTGAACACAAAGGTGAAATCTACCTGGAACAGCGCCCGCCCAGCGGAATCTGGGGCGGACTCTGGAGCCCGCCTGAAGCCGACAATAGCAGCGACTGGCTCAAGGCAAAGCGCTGGCGTGCCAGTGACGTCCAAACCCTGCCGACCCTGCGACACACCTTCACTCACTTTCACCTGGATATTTCCCCGGTGTGGGTACAACTGAGCAAAGTCCCAGCACAGGTGGCGGAGAGCGGCGCTGGCTGGTATAAACTGCGGCGTTTAAACCGCCCTCGTGCGGCCCAGGAACTGGGGCTACCCGCCCCTATCGTCAAGCTGGCAAAACAACTACTGGCGCTGCAGGCTCCCCTGCTCGCGCCGACCACTGCCGACTAAAACCAGGAGGAGTCCATGTCCAGAACCGTATTCTGCCGCAAGTACCAAGAGGAATTGGAAGGTCTGGATGCACCGCCCTTCCCAGGCCCCAAAGGCATGGATATCTTCGAGAACGTTTCCAAGAAGGCCTGGCTGGAGTGGATGTCCCACCAGACCATGCTGATTAACGAAAAGCACCTAAACATGATGGAACCCTCAAGCCGCGCCTACTTGAGTGAGCAGATGATGAAGTTCTTGAGCGGCGAGGAATACGACGCAGCCGACGGTTACGTTCCGCCGGAACAGCAGTAACACAAGGCCCCGAAGCTTCCCCGGCAAAGAAAAAAAACTTTTTTATAATCAAGGGGTTGACTCTGACCCGGGGAAGGGCTTTAATACGCGCCTCGCGACGCAGGGGAAGCCCAGCAAGTATCGCAAAGCCCGGATAGCTCAGTCGGTAGAGCAGGGGATTGAAAATCCCCGTGTCGGTGGTTCGATTCCGCCTCCGGGCACCATATTAAAAAGCCTCATCCGCAAGGATGGGGCTTTTTTTATGTCAAAAAATACTGAAGCAAATTCAGATGCCCTTAAATTTTACATATCTATATATTTAAAAAAAGACACTAACTCTCACCCCCCCAAATTATTCCAGTTTATCCTCCTTGCTGCAGACACCATTTCAAGTAACTTGCCCCCCGTGTTACTGCATTAGAAAGATGCCTTAGCCTCTCCTAAAAATAAGAAAAAATTTAAGTGTAAACTTGTACGAAAGTGCAGACTTTAAAGCCCAATGATTTTCCAATTATTTACTTTAGGTTTACTCAATCTAGTAATCAATGAATAATATGAAATTCAAATTTATATTTCATAGCAAGTCTTATATAGGGGGAATAAATGTTTAAAAAATCAATTACTGCCTTATACCTATGCCTTTCCAGTTTCGCATATGGGGGAAATGACCAAGTATCAATAGATCGTGAAATATACTTAATAAGAACATATGAAGATTTTGCAGTTATTTATTTTAAACCTGGATTTACCAATACACAGGGCTGCCCAACTGAAACTGAGGAGCAAGTTATATTAGAGTTTGAAGACAGCACTTCTAAAGAAATGTATTCAGCTCTGCTTTCAGCGGCCACGGCAAATAAAAAAGTAGGCTTTGGCATTAGTGGCTGTACAATTCACTCTTTAGGTTATCCGACAATATATAGAGTAGATGTAGATTTTTGATAAAACCTTCACTACTAGAAAAATTTAATATTCTAGTAGTGAAATTCTCATAATTTAAAAACTTTTAATTTTAAGTAATGACTACAATTCCTTTTTTCTGAAAGTATATCATCATGCAGCCCCACAAATAATTCATTCAGTCACCCTCCATCCGATTAGCTCTTGGTCTACAATTCAACCGACCCATTACAAACTGAACCTGCTCGCCTGACACTTTATTAAAATCAGTACCCTTTTGAAAAACACTGTCGAATTATATTGATTCACAGATCTCGATTGATCGTCGAGGGATACTGTCCTAACAGTATTGATATTGCCTTCTGAGAGTGTCCGGATTTTCTCAGGCAATAAATATGATATCATTCGCTCTCGCTCAGCTCGCAATAGCTCATCAGCGCCTTTTTTTTAGTCGAGAGAAACACTGACTCTACTAGCTAAACCCTCGCTTACCAATTACACTTGCTATCCGAGACCAAGGTATAAAAACTCGATTTCAGAAGAAAATCTTTCTAAGGCACTATCCCATATCAAGGATGACAGAAGGATATATTAGGTTTATTCACAGATAGGATTATATAGACTCAACAATTGTGTCTTTCACCAAGAAAACTATGGCCACAAAAGAAACATACATGAAGAACTATATAATAATTGGTTCCACCTCTTTAATACTTATTTTATTCTCATCAATTTACAGCTTTCTATACGGAAAAGAAGGCAATGACAACATCCTCAATGAAGCCCGAGCACTAGCTCAAGAACATGCAACCAATGAATTAAAAAATAACAATTTAACCTTGATGGCAGAAAGCTACATGGGAAGTAAAATAGCGAATATCCCAGGTTTAGATGAAGAAAAATATCTAAACTGCTTATCCACTTTAGTAAGCTTGAATTTTTATAAAGACAATGCTGACTTTGAGCCTAATCTTACAGAGCTTGAAAAAAATCAACAATTAAAATACACTCCAGAAAAGTCGCGCCATTACGCTGCAACATTCAACGAAGTTAAACTTTCTGCAATAAGAAAGCACCCTGATGTTAATTGTATTTTTTAAAGGTAAATATCAGCTTAACAGTATTTTGAACCATTTCACTTCCCTCTCCTAATCATCTCAGCCTGTAACTTTTCGGCCAATACCATTTCAATCACAAATATCAATCGTAAGATAGATATTTAATTGGACCAACACCCTACCTACTGTAGAATGCGCGGCTTTTTGCACCTAAGCAGTGAACCACAAAAAAGTTATAGCTAAGTTTCAGAGGTATATATGCCAGCAGGGAAGCCGAATAAGAGTGTTCATTTTATTTATGGAAGTATCATTGCTCTTATTGTTTTGAGCTTTTGTTTTTTACTCTATAAAAGTGAAAGTAACGGTTCCCTACGGGTGAAAATCGGAAACAATGAGCTGGAACTACAAATTGATGATAACAACCAATCAGTTTCAATTCGAGCCTTACTCGATAAGCTGTTCCAAAATGAGGAAGCAAGTCGTGAATCCAAGGCCCTATTAAAGGAATTTGGTAATTTCTATTTGCCGACCGATCCTGAACTTATTGGAGAGATTGAAAAGCAGCCCGTCAAGTCGCAAGTCTCCCGACGTTTGCGGGAGCTTCTCTATGGGTTAAAGGGCCCCTTCGATCGACAAGCTCACAGCTACTACGATGTTGAAAGCTTGCAGGTAATCGACGCAATTAGCGGTCTGGAGTTTAACCATCCAGTGTCTAAAGGACTACGAGAAATGTTGACATATAGACGTGGCCCCTTTGAAGAAAGATCCAAAGAAGTACTGCTAAGCGTTCCCGCAGGCAATAGTATTCCATCAGGAAGAGCGGCATCCTGTCGCGGCAATGATTTTTTCAGGCGGGAAATTCGTATTTTTAATACTCAGCGAACAAATTCAATTTCCGTCTTTGTCAGCGGTAGTTTTCCTTGTACTGCTGACACTTCCAATGACATACATCGGCTAATTCAACTTTCCTATGCCGATATGAAGAACCTATTGGGAGATTCTCCTGTGGGAGCCAAGGAGCCCGCCCTTGCTGAGATCATGATGAATATCAATTAATTGGTGGAAGTTCTGCCGTCAGGCAGTTCATCCTCTCGCATTCATCCTTATTACTGCTAACCTTGAGCCTGCAAAGGAATAAGAATAAAGGGAATCAAAGCATGGCCCAACCATTTCACCTTGAGCGTTTTGTGACGGCGCAAGAAAGCTCTTATGAAAGTGCCCTGAGTGAGTTGCATAGCGGCCATAAGCGCTCCCACTGGATGTGGTATATATTCCCCCAGATCTCCGGCCTGGGGCACAGCGCGACATCCGAACATTTTGCAATTAAAAACCTGGATGAAGCCCGGGCTTACCTGGAGCACCCTGTGCTCGGCCCCAGGCTCAAAGAGTGCTGCAAGGAGTTATTGCAACTGAATAATTACTCCGCTTACCAGATATTCGGCTCACCGGATGATGTAAAACTTAAGTCATCCATGACGCTATTTTCTATCGCCGATCCCAAAGACAAGCTATTTGAAGAGGTGCTGGAAAAATACTATGAAGGACAGAAGGACCTTCGTACTTTCGAGATACTGAAAGTTCCTGTCCAACATTAGTTACCTGCAAGGGTGGAGCTTTTTTATGATCGGAAGGCTGGATGGCAATCATAATCTGAACCATTATATTGGCGTACAAACTGTAGTATCCATACTCACAGAATCTACCACTCTACCCATATTAAATTTTCCTCATCATTTTAAGCCAAGCCGATCAGCACCTCTTCCCCCCCTCCAAAGAAACTGTAAATCTACAGCCCACCTTAGAACTCTCTCCATTCGATTTCTAATTGTTTTTTAACAAGGCTATTTCTACTCCAGCCTTTGACTCTCAACTTTTCGAAATCAAGATTTGATACTAATGCATACAACTTGGACCTAGTCGATGTCTATAATGGTAACGGCAAATAAAATCCAAAGTTTAGTCAAATTAGTGACTTTCTATGGCACGAAGAGTCCCCAAAAAATTGTCTTTATTGGCTCCAGTTCTATCTATGGAAAAGGTGATACAGAACTAGGCGGATTTGTTCAACGATTCCGGTTTCGGTTCGAAACTTTAGATTCCCATAATATAGTTTACGCTCTGGGAATATTCGGAGAGAACGCGAACTCTTTAGCCATAAGACTTTCCCGAGAACTGCCTCCAAGAAGGCCACACTTAATCGGGATATATCCTGGTTTCAATGATATTTGCCGCATCGGGGGACCAAAGGCTGAGAATTCTGTAGCGCTGGACTCTTTCCGTCAAACAGTGCGACAGCTGTTACAAACGTCTAAAACCATCGCGCCGTCCTTCCTAATGGCAGGCATTCCGTTCGATGAGCAACGAACTACTCCCTTTCGGAATAGTGATAGCTATTTCTATCAGGCTGATGCGAATCTTTATAACCAAGCTATGAAAGAATCTGCCACTGCCGAAATGATCCCCATACTGGAGTTTGACAATTTATGGCGAGATCAGGAATTTATTACCCTTCTCTCAGAGGATGGCCTCCATGCAAATCCCAAGGGACATCAATTACTGTATGAACAGACTTGGGATTTTATCTCTAAAAATTACTTTTAGTATTTATACATATTTTTAAACCAGATAAATTCTGAAAAAATATAATGACTAGTACGATATTAAATAGCTTATATTTATTTTTTCATTTTATAAAGATCACCCATACTTTACATATGCCACTTTTCTCTATTTCAAGCTTCCTTTAGATACAATAGAAGTAATTAAGATTTGAAGATGAAATATTCTATGGACTTATTCGCATTGGCAGAAGAGGGCAGAACTTTGTTTGATACAGTCCTGGAGAAATACTACGAGGGTCAAAAAGACCCTCGTACTCTGGAGATTCTAGTTATGCCGCAATAGAAACCGGGAACCCTCATTTAAGCCATCACTTTGACAGTCAGGCCGTTTGGGCGGCTTCCTCCTCCAGGTTGTCGCTGCCCAACAAGCGGTCCATCACCAGACAGGCTGTCAGATCCCCGGTCACATTGACTGCTGTACGGCACATATCGAGAATCCGATCCACCCCCAGAATCAGCGCAATACCCTCCGGCGGGACACCAATACCGGCCAGGATAGTAGCAAGGATAACAATACCCACTCCGGGAGTACTGGGTGACCCAATAGATGCTCCCACAGTGGTCACGGTGAGACCCACCAACTGTGCAGTGGTTAAGTCAATGCCATATACCTGGGTTAAAAATACCGCAGCAATCACCTGATACAGCGCTGTGCCATCCATATTCACAGTAGCGCCCAGGGGCACAATAAATTTGGCGATGGATGGTTTTACTCCCAGGGGACTTTCTGCAACTTTCATTGACAGCGGCATTACCGCAGCAGAGCTGGATGTGGAGAATGCCAGCAGCTGCACTCCGCTAATTCTCTGCAAAAATGTGATCGGGCCGACGGAGGTCACCAGGGAAACAATTATCAGGTAAAAGCTGAGAAGAATAAGTAGTCCCAGAATCACGGTGCCCACATACACAGACATTCCCAGAATTGCAGTGAGGCCCACGCGAATAGCAATATCTGCCAGGAGGCCAAATACGGCCAGGGGCGCAAACAACATGGCCCAGCCAACTACCTTAAGTGCCACCTCCTGAATAATGCCAAAAGCGTATACTGCGGTTTCCCGCTGCTTTTGCGGTAACAGCATCACTGCAACACCAATAAAAATCGCGTAGACCACCAGCTGCAACATATTGCGCATGGCGATACTTTCGTTGAGGTTGGCGGGAATCAATTCAGCAATACGCTCGGGAAGCGGTTTGGACTCCATAACCTGGGGGGCGCTCGCAACTTGCAACTCGGTAGCGGCGCTGAGCAGGGACTCATCGATATAGTCGCCGGGTTGGATCAACTGGACCAGGATAATCCCGATAATCACCGCAACGGTAGTAGTGCCGACAAAGTAGGGGGCGATGCGCAGCCCGACCCGTTTAAGCTGACTGACATTCCCGCTGCCACTGAGCCCCAGGATGATTGAGGACATAATCAGCGGTATCACCACCATCTGGATCATATTCAGAAAGATTGAGCCCGGCAGCTTAAACCAGCTGGCCAGTGCCGCACTGAGATCCTGGCTCACCAGCGCGGCCCCTTCAGGAGATAGCAGCAGGCCGGCAGTTAGCCCCAGGATCATGGCGACCACTATCTGCATCCACAGGCGAGTGCGCACCAGCACACCGAGGGATTCCACCATTCGGATCAGATAGAAATTTGTACCATTGCTCATTGTTGGTATTCCGGATTACCTGAAATAGTTAGAGGCATTATGTCCCAGGGCCATTAAGGAAACCTGACGGTCAGATCAAGTCCTGGGCTTTTAAGACAGTTATTCAACGCCATTTATTGATATCAATACCAAAAAGAGCGCTGAGACTCTCTTCGTCTTTCACTATTTGAAGCAACAATTGGGCCTGAGTTAACGCCTGGGTGGTCCGGGAGGTCCCCGGTGGGAGAAATCGCACTGGCTTTGATTGCCGGTCAGGGCACAACCTCTCTCCCCTTTTAGGCAATGCAAGATATCGTTTTCTGCAGCGAGGTTGGCGTGGTAGTGGTAGCCCAGGTCTGCAAACTCATGGCCACGGCATTCGTCCAGGTCATCGGGCTCGCGGCCATCGGCATTCTCCCGCGCATAGATCAGGTAGCCATCTATGGCGACACCGACTATCGCAGCATGGCTTGCGGCAGACGGGTAGGCTTGGCTGCAACCCAGGGCAGCGTGGTAGTGATAGCCCACGTGGGGATTTACATGACCACCACAGGCATCCACTGGCGCTAAGGTATGTGCACCTAAAATTGCACCGATGGGCGCGGCGATATCAAATTTAACCCCATTAAAAGCGACTCCATAACCGGAAAAACCATCGGGATTCTGCTTTGACTTGGCCTTGGCAGGCTGTACAGGGATCAGGTAGCGGGTATGAAAATCCGGGCCCATATAGCTGGCCAGGCATTCCACGCAGTAATTGTTGTACTCCGGTGCTACATCAGGCCGCGCGGCCATCTCGCAGGCCTGCTTTGAATCGGTAACCTTTATCGCCCCGGTTTCAGGATCGTATAGGCTCCATTTTGAATCAGAGAAAAAAGTCGCGGCGTTTTTAACGAAAGGTCCATCAATCGGCACTATCTGCTGCTTGATAAACATCATGCCGCCAGACGTAATTGGGTCTACAACATTGCGTGGACACCAGGGCCCCATTTTATGTTTGGGTTCTGCCTTTACCACAATCATCCAGCATTGGGTCTTGCGTCCCTCGGAGAGGGTGCAATCCACCTTTTTAATTTCCTCAACCAGTGCGTCCTTGGCAAATAAGTGGGGGATGCCCATTTGCTCGGTAAAATCGGAATGAGCGTAAACAGAAGAGTTCAAAAATATCAGCAGAAAAAATGCTACACGCATGGCGACCACTACCTGAACACTTGGAATGCTCAAGTTTAGCAGCGCTACCTCCCTTACTAACTGCTGGGAAATTGTTGTGCTAACAGGGCGCGAATCCACTTGTGCAAAGGGTCCTGACTGCTACGGGTATGCCAGGCGGCAATCACATCAAACCCCGGGGGCTGCTCGACAATAGGCAGTGTTTTTAGTCGGGGATCAGGCAACAGTCGCGAGGGCAAAAAGGCAACGGTATTGGTAGAGGCAATGCACTCGGCTGCGGCGGCAAAAGAGGGGACAGACAGCACCACATTGCGCTCCAAACCAAACTGCTCAAACCAACTATCCGCCATGCCCCGCAGATCTCCCCTGGAAGGTGATACCACCAGCTGTGGCAAAGCCGCCAACTCTTCCATTTCCAAAGGCTGATTGGCGCTGTGCAGCATATCGGTGTGCTGACAACATACGCAGACGTAGTGCTCTCGATACAACAACATGCTGGGACTGTTATCCGGCACAAATCCCGGCGTGCTAAACACCAGATCCACTTCACCGGTTTGCAGTTGCTGGGCCATGCGATCAATTTCCAACTTAAGCACCACGACTTTTATATCCGGGGCCTGCTGACGCAGTTGCTTGAGGAGAACCGGCAGTACCACCCGCTGCTCAAAGTCCGTTGCACTGATGGTAAAGATGCCCCGATGCTGTGCCGGATCAAATTCATCCGTACGCAGCAGCGCCGCGACATTGTTCAGGATCTCATCCAATTTGGGAGCCAGGCGCTCGGCCAGGGGGGTGGGAATAACACCGTTGCTGGTGCGAATAAAAAGCCGGTCATCAAAGATTTCACGCAGGCGTTTCAATTGTTCACTGACTGTTTGCTGGCTCACACCCAGCTGGTCAGCCACCCGGGATAAGTTCAGTTCCCGCAAGATAGCGTTCATTAAGCGAAGTTGACGTAACTCCAGCCTCTCCAATGGGTTCGCCCGATGATTTCTGCTCAAACCTGTATCACTCACAACTGTTACTTGGTTTTCATTGTATCCACGTAACCCTAGCATTGTGAGTAGATTGGCCCGTATGGCATCCACTTCGGTGGGGGGAGAGTTCACTATGCAAACCGCAGCCCGATCCTCCTTTCAGGATCAATTAGTTACAGCAATTATTCACTACGCTGATCCCAGTAGCGATCTGGTGTACGACAAGCGTTCAGAGGGCCCAGGGCCCGCCAATCTGGTCGAGAATGTTATTTCCCAGCAGGTTCACATCTACGATGGTCGCGCCCTGAAAACCGCCGGGGAGCGTTTTCGTCTCGATACCCAGGGATTTGAGCTGGTACGCCCTATGCTCGGCATAAACCTGCGCCAGCTGGATGATGCGCTACACGCGCTGGACCAACCCTCAGGGAGTAGCCCCAGCCCTGAGGAGCGCGACCAGTTGATTCGCACCCAATGGTATCCAGCTATTGAATCCTGGATAGGCGCTCACCTGGGTGCAGCAAAGGTACTGACCTTTGACCACACATTGCGAGCCCAGCCATCGACTGATGCGACACCGGAGCTGAGCCGCAGCCGCCGATCCCCGGTGAAACTGGTGCACAACGATTACACGCCCTGGTCCGCAGAGCGCCAGCTAAAGGAAACCCTGGAGGCCCGGGGGTACAAGCCATCAGATTATCCGCGCTACCAGTTTATTAATCTCTGGCTGCCCCTATTGCGCCCGGTGCAGGAGTCACCGTTGGCAATGGTGGACCTGCGCACGGTCGCCGCCAGTGATTTCCACAATATGCGATTAATTTACCCAGAGCGAAAAGGGCAGATTTCGGTGTTGAGTTTCAACCCGGTTCACCGCTGGATTTGGTTTAGCGATATGCAGCCCGGCGAAGGCATTTTACTGCGGGTCTTCGATAGCCAGCACCGAGGCGATGTAACCGGTGTTCCCCACTGCGCTTTCGACCTGCCGGGAAGTGCAGGGGCACCACGCAGAACCAGCCTGGAAATTCGCACTATTGTCCTGTTTGACCAATAACACCAACGCTTTTAAGAAAACACCCGGCCACTCAATAAAGTGGCCGGATTGAGTGAGACCTCATTATGGAAAATATACTTCGATCGATTGATCCACTAACCGGAGAGGCCATCGGATCACTACCTGTCAGCAAGCCCCAAGATATTCAGGACATGGTGGAGAAAGCCCACAAAGCGCAGCGAGTGTGGTCGAGTAAATCTCTTCAGGAGCGGGTACAACTACTTCAGCAGGCTTACACAAAACTGAATGCGGAAGAGGGAGGTCTGGCACAACTTATCAGCCGTGAAATGGGCAAAGATGCCCGGCGTGCACAATTTGAAGCCGGCGGCGTAGTCCAAGGCGGTGCCTGGTTAGCGGGGGATGCCGGAGAGGCCCTGCGGGCAAAACGCAGTGGCGGTAGCGAAATTCAATATCGGCCACTGGGCGTTGTTGCGGTTATCTCCCCCTGGAACTATCCACTGGCCATGGCCAATAACCTGATTGTTCCCGCCCTGGTAGCAGGCAACACTGTGATTTTAAAACCTTCAGAAGAATCGCCATTGGTCGCTGACTTATTGGTGAAAATACTCAATCAAACCCTGCCTCAGGACATTTTACAAATTGCTCACGGCGATGGCGCAACCGGTGAAGCCCTGGTGAAATCCCCCATCAATATGGTCGCCTTTACCGGATCGCGAACAACGGGCCAAAAAATTATGGCCAATGCCGCTCCGGCATTGAAACGCCTGGTTATGGAGTTGGGTGGCAATGACCCAATGATCGTGTTGCAGAGCGCCAATATTCCCCAGGCTGCACAATTTGCCGTTGGCTCCAGTTTTGAGAATTCTGGCCAGATGTGCACCTCCACAGAGCGTATTTATGTGGACGAA
Organism: Microbulbifer maximicatervae (SeqCode); assembly: GCF_052467815.1. NCBI lineage: Bacteria > Pseudomonadati > Pseudomonadota > Gammaproteobacteria > Cellvibrionales > Microbulbiferaceae > Microbulbifer > Microbulbifer maximicatervae (SeqCode). The sequence goes on along the minus strand of NZ_CP174326.1, from coordinate 1,640,495 downwards.
AAAATTGCCGATAAATTCGAAAATGCCGTGGTGGCATTGGCGAAGCAATATCGTGTCGGCGGGTGGCAGGAGCCACAGGTGGATATCGGCCCCTTGGTTAATCACCGCCAACACCAAAAGGTGGTGGAGCATATCCACGATGCCCTGAATAAAGGCGCAAAGCTTCTTCTAGGGGAGCGCGATCCACAGGTGCCGTTTATTCCGCCCACAGTGATCAGTGGTATTCGACCGGGCATGCTGGTGGAAGATGATGAGACTTTTGGGCCTATCGTAGCCATCGACCGCTTTAGCTCAGTAGACGATGTGGTCGAGCGGGCCAATAACTCTGTTTACGGTCTCGGTGCAGTTGTGTTTGGTGAAAGCAAACTGGCCGAGCAAGTCGCCAGCCAGCTGCAAGCGGGAATGATTGGCATCAACCAGGGCGCCGGCGGCTCACCTTGGGTGGGCGCCAAGCAAAGTGGCTTTGGCTTCCACGGTGGAGCCGACGGGCACCGGCAGTTTGCACAAACTACCGTTTTAAACCGCTAAGCCTTTGAAAAAATTTTCCAATAGAAGTACAGCAGATGTCCACGACTGAAAGTATTGATACTGTCACCCACTTGGATGACTTCTTTGTTATCGCCCGCGAACCCGGAGCAGAACACCCGGCCCTACCCACCTGGGCTACTCGCAGCAAAAACCCGGCGGCGCTGGCCGAGCAGGCGCCGCAGCCGGTTTCACGACGAGATATCGCCGAGGTACCCGGAGCCTTCCAATTGCTCAATGTCTTTTCAAAAGAGGAATGCCGACGACTCATTAATATCACTGAAGCGGTGGGCTATTTACCGGATGCAGCCGTCTCCCTGCTCCGGGAGGTCCGCCATAACGATAACCTGACCTGGGTGGTAGACGAAGTTACAGAACGTCTGATCTGGCAGCGATGCCGAGACCTGGCGCAGGACTTAAATGGTTACTTTGGTGGAAGAGAGGCTGTCGGCATCAATCGGCGTTTCCGCTTTTATCGCTATGGTGAGGGAGATTTCTTCCAGTTCCACACCGATGGCGCCTGGCCCGGTAGCCGCATTGACAACAACCAGTTGATCACCAATGGCTTCCCCGATCGCTATAGTGAAATGACGTTTTTAGTACTGCTGAGTGAAGATTTTGAAGGTGGTGCAACCCGATTCAGGGTGAATGCAGATGATCCCCTAAAACAACCCAGTCGGGATTCTTTATTAGACATCGATGTCCGCATACCTGCCGGGGCCGTACTGTGCTTCCCCCATGGAATGCATCCCTTACACAGAATTCACAGCTCTACTCCAATCACCCGAGGAATCAAATATATTATTAGAACGGATATTCTCTTCCTGCAGGAATAAATTCTCCAAGACCTGTTAAAAGGGAAAAGATGCTTCGGCTCACATCGAAGTATTAAGTGCTCCAGGTGCTAGAATTTCATTCGATTTCTACCTTGGAGCACATTCAGTGGAATTAGTTAACTATCTGGATAAACACTTCCTAACCAAAGAACAGCTTATTCAGGCTACTCAAATCAGCGAACTACAATTGCAGCGCTACCAGGATGAGGGTGTTATGCCAAAGCCCTCTTATAAGCTCAATATTCAATGGGACTGTGAATCCTTTTTTGGACCCCACTCCGAAAAACAGGCAGTTGAGTACTTTGCAAAAGGCTACGCCAGCTGGATTGGTATCATAGAGGCTAAGCAAGACTTTAACTCTATTTACCAGTGCTTTGGTGATCGATACAAGGATAAAATAGCCCAATTGCGAAACCTAGGATACGAATCTAGCAACTTAAAATTTTCATCCGGAATCTCTCAACATATCGAAGAGGAGTGGCAACACTTTATTGAGGGGACTTATGGATTATGTACTCGCAGTGGCCTGCCGGAGGATATAGCTACAAAGGAACTGGCTAGCATAGAAATCAATGCGCTTCTTACACAAGATACTTTAAGCCAAAAACAAATACATCGGCTTAATCGCTTTGTAGATCTTCTAGATGAAACCAGCGCATATTTTGCACCTCACGAAAGAAGTATAAGTTCAAGAACGAAGCTAATTGATATGCCGCGCCGGGAGTACAATTTAGGCTGTGCAATTTAAATTTTTCTATACTCCGATATCCCAGGGCAAATAATTACTCAATTACGGGGATAGGGCCCCCGATATACTCCGTAGAAGTTGCCCTCAGCAAAGGATGAGCCGTAAGTATTTTCCCCGAGTACTCAATGGATGGTTTCAGGTATGGGCTAAAATCTTCTGTCACCCCCGAACAATTTAACCAGGACTCTACAAAATCTGGGCGATTGGGCGCAATCATGGGAAGTGACTTTTCATGATAGCGCTTAGTGGCTGGATGGGAGTCCAAAGTAATGATTGAGCAACTGAGTAAATTTCCCCAGATTTTATACAAACCACAAAAGAAAAAAGGTTCACCATAACTGAATTCCACCGGGTGCTTGCCACCTTGGCTTTCCACCCAGGCGGTAGCCGGAATTAAACAGCGGGACTTGCGATATTCCTGTCTGGAATCCAATTTTTTCCAATTGCTGTTGATGGACCAGTATTTTTTATGGGGCCGCCAAGTATCACCATGCCTCTCAAGGTAGAGATGCCAAATAGCGTTTTCTATTTCAGCAGAACCCTTCCGAGTAGTTACGATAGACACCTGCTGGGTGGGCCTCCGGCGCCTACCGTAAATCATATGTCCGGCACCCCGGATACCATAGGTATCGAGAAAGCGCTCCATACCCGCATGATCACTGACATCAAAGACACTACACACCCAGAGCCTCCCACTTATCCCGCTGAACTGGTTTTTTCAGTATGTTCGGACAGCCACCTTAAATTACTCTCGATCCCTCTCATCTGGCACAAGGTTAACTCCAATTCCTTGCGCAAATCCACTCCCACAGCAACAGAAAACCGACGTACGTACTTTTCATAGTTCAAAATACTAATCGCGTACATAGGGCGATTGTCGTAACTGGATCGATAACGGCAGATACGAATCGGCTCACTATCAAAAACTATAACTCTGGGGCGCATAATCAACCACCTAGTATACTGTATGAAAATACAGTATATCTTGGTTTCCTGCGGATATGTCAAGAAGGCCACAACTTGGCATCAGGGCCATTCTTCATCAGCGGCATCGTATTTTTGCTTATGAGGACAGGAGTCATTTGATGACAAATTAATGCGTTAGGGGAGGGGGGGTAAATCCAGCAATGCTGATTTTTTATCACATCAAAAAATAATATTGCGAGGTAATAGGAGCTCAGAATTTACCATCACATCAATCTCATCTCGAGTGCCCAAACACGCCAAAATGTCGTGGAGGGCAATGCCAATAGCTGAACCTGACTTCCTAAAATAACTCACCCTTCTAAAAAATTAGGGAGTGTGAATATTTGTTATCTCACAACCCCTTCTTTATTTACCCAGCAGTTATTATTAATATCTATTTGATCTGGGAAGGTCTTTCCTCATCCCTAAGCGTTAGCACTTCATAACCGTCACCAGTTACCAAAATCGTATGCTCCCATTGGGCCGATAGCTTTTTATCCTTAGTTACTACAGTCCAGCCATCTTTCTTGAGTTTGGTTTTACGATTTCCCTGATTGATCATGGGCTCAATGGTAAATGTCATTCCCTCCTGTAAAACTTCACCGGAACCAGGCCGCCCAAAGTGAAGAACCTGAGGTGCTTCATGCATTTCCCGGCCAATACCGTGGCCACAATATTCCCGTACGACACTGAAGCCGTTGCGCTCGGTATGGCGCTGGATTGCATTGCCGATATCACCAAAAGTAACTCCCGGCTTTACCGTGGCAATACCGGCCCACATAGCTTCATAGCAGGTGGTTACCAGTTTTCTGGCAATAGGGGTCACGGTACCGATGCTATACATTTTGCTGGAATCCGCGATATAGCCAGATTTCTCCAGGGTAATATCCACATTGATGATATCTCCCTCCCGCAGTAGCTGCTTATCACTCGGCATGCCGTGACAGACTACTTCATTGACTGAGGTGTTCAGGGCGTAGGGATAATCATATTGCCCCTTGCTGGCGGGGCGGGCATTGAGTTCATTGACAATAAATTCTTCTACCCGCTCATTAATTTGCATTGTCGAGACCCCCGGTTCAATAAAGGAGTCCAGCATGGCAAATACACGGCTCAACAATTGACCCGATTGGCGCATTAAATCCTGCTCATCAGGAGTCTTTATTTTTATTTCACTCACGTGTCAGCTCTTCCAGGGTTAATGCCTGATTGCGCAGCAACTTTTTACACAAGTCGCTGTAGCTTAATTCCGGGTTCAGCTCCGCCAGCATCCCAATCTTGATCCAGTACTCCGCCTGGGAATTAATTGAACGGGCCATCACCGTACTGGCCTTGCGAATCTCATCGTGTAGCTCATCGGATATCTTGACGATGCCCATAACTATTACCTTGATATGCTTTATATACAAATTGTATACGTTACATATAAAAGCGCACAATAGATATACAGAATATTAATATGCAACTTATTGCATAGCTCGATAGGGGGCGCTATGGTTGAGGAATAAAAACAATAGTGGCGAGGCCATCATGACAGAGACCCCCGAGAAGAAGCGCAGTGCCCCAAAACCAAGCCGGCTGCGTATTGGTCGGCGCTATCGCCCGAGCCGCCTGGAAGGCAATTACGACGCCATTATCATTGGCTCAGGCATTGGCGGTCTGACTTGTGCTGCGATGCTCAGTGCCATGGGCAAGAAAGTACTTGTCCTTGAGCAACACTACACTGCCGGGGGATACACCCACGCCTATGACCGCAATGGTTATGAGTGGGATGTCGGCGTCCACTATATCGGCGATGTGGGCGAACACCCCACTATGACCCGCAAGATCTTCGACTTTATCTCCAATAACCAGTTGCACTGGGCGCCAATGGACAGCACCTATGACCGCATCTGTATTGGCGATAAACAATACGACCTGAAAGCCGGCCGCCAGCAATTTATCGATGAATTGGTCAGCCACTTCCCCGATGAGCGCGCGAATATCGAGGAGTACCTGCAGCGGCTGAATGTGGTTGCTAAAGCCATGCAGCGACTGGCAATGGAAAAAATGCTGCCCTCCTGGTGTGGACCTTTTATTCGCCTGTGGAGAAAACTGCGCGAACCCGCCTGGCTCAATAAAACCACCCGCGAAGTTCTCAGTGGAATCACCAGCAATGAAAAGCTGATCTCTGTGCTGACAGGGCAGTGGGGTGATAATGGCATGACCCCATCCGAGGGCAGCTTTATTATTCACGCCCTGATCGCCAAACATTATCTCTATGGCGGTTACTATCCTGTCGGCGGCGCCAGCAAAATCTCCGAAACGATTATTCCCCAGATTCAGGCCAGTGGTGGGGATGTATTTACCTATGCCAAGGTGGAAACCATCCTGATGAATGGGGATCAGGTTCGCGGTGTAAGAATGTCCGACGGACATGAAATCGAAGCACCATTAGTTGTCTCCGGCGCAGGGGTATTTAATACCTTCGAGAAGCTGTTACCGCGCAGTACCAGTGAGCGCATGGGATATATCCGCGACCTGGACACCGTCAACCGCTCCATGTCTCACCTGTGTCTGTATATTGGCTTGGAGAAAACAGCGGAAGAATTAAACCTGCCCAAGACTAATTACTGGATCTATTCCAGCGATCAGTATGAAGAGGATATGCAGGCCTTTATCGACGATCAGGATAAGGAAATACCGCTAGTCTATATTTCGTTCCCGTCTGCGAAAGACCCCACCTTTACCCAACGCTACCCGGGCCGCGCCACTATCGAAATTGTGGCACCGGCCAACTACGATTGGTTTGCCCAGTGGCACGACAAGCCTTGGGGCAAGCGAGGAGATGATTACGAGGATCTGAAGGAGGCATTTAGCCTGCGCCTACTGGAACATTTGTACAAGCATATGCCGCAGTTGCGTGGGGAAATTGATTACTACGAGCTTTCAACCCCGTTATCCACGGATTACTTCTGCTTCTATCCACGAGGAGAGATCTACGGACTGGATCACGATCCCAACCGCTTTGAGCAATCCTGGCTGAGACCCAAAAGCCGGGTCAAAGGGCTCTACCTTACCGGACAGGATGTGATGAGCTGCGGCGTAGCTGGTGCAATGATCTCCGGTATGCTCACAGCGCAGAGTATTATTGGACTGCGTCAAACTGGAAAGTTGATGAAGAAAATATTTTCCAACCAAGCCCCAAAGGCGCCGGTAAATTCCAGTGAGGAATTGGGTAATGCCTCTAGCTGAGACACTATCCTAAGCTAGCTCTTCACCTGCAAGCTGTTCGGGGTTAGCGCCTCGGCAGTTTGCTGGGAACACGATCAAAATTTAGTACCCGGATCATCAGGCGGCGGTTCTCCCGCTTGCCTTTCTCTGTCTCATTATCCGCAATCGGATCAGTATCGCCGTAGCCCTGGGCTTCCATACGGTCAGCGGAGACGCCCCGCTCTATCAGGAAATGCTTTACCCAATCCGCTCTGCGCTGGGACAGGCTGAGATTCTTTTTCGCATCGCCGCCACTGTCTGTATGCCCCTCAATGGAGATTCGCATCTCTGAAAAATCGCGCATGATCACCAGCAAGGCTTCCAGATCGGCAATGGTTTCTATGCGGGGAGCAAAACCACCGGGATCAAACTCCAGGCGCAGGCGGAATGTATCGCCTATTGACCGATTATTTCCCCGTAAAAACCTCACCAGCTCATCGGCAAAAGGGGCCGCTTTACGGGCAGTCCTTTCACTGTCACCCGACTGTATTCCATCGACAGGTTCGAGCGTATATTTCTTTGGGGATTCAGACTGATCGCAGCCCACCAGGGTAAAGGCCAATAAGAATAGGCAACTGGCAGACAATAATTTACCCGCCATAGGTACAGCTTCCGGTTTCTCGACGTCAAATTCAGTGTAGAACAGCAAAAGCGCTGATCAACCGGAAGCCTCAGCCACTGTGGCCGTTAAATAAAGTTCAGAACCGCCATCATGTCAGTGACTACCCGGGCACCCTGCTGTTCCAGCTGGGGGCCCCGCACTGGGTGAGCGCTGTAGCCAACCACGCGCATACCTGCAGAGACCGCCGCAGAGACACCGGCAATGGAGTCCTCCACTACCAGACAGCGCTCCGGCGCCACCCCCATGGCATCTGCCGCGTGCAGGAACAGCTCTGGCCAGGGCTTGCCCCGGGATACATCGTCGGCACTAAAAATCCGCCCGTCGAAATAATCGTACAAACCGGTCTTATTCAGTGTCAGCTGCATTTTCTGGTGAGAGCCCGAGGAGGCCACGCAGCTGCGCAGACCCAGCTGTTGCAGTTGGTCGAGCAGGCCTTCAATACCCACAACCGGCTGTAATTCCTGCTGGAACGCTTCGCGGATACGCCGCTCCGTATTGCCAAAATAATTATCCGGTAGTGGTCCGCCAAAGCGCTTCTCGATTTCCACCAAGCAGTCCCTGGCCGGGCGACCGCTGAACTGCTCGTCCAGCTCCTCGGCGGTGGTCTGCAAGCCCAGGCGATTCATTTCTTCTGCCAATATGCGACAGACGATGCTCTCGCTGTCTACCAGCACACCATCACAGTCAAAAATAATTAAATCGGTAGAAGACATGGGAACCTACATCGTTAACGCGCAGAGAGCAGCATCAGGCCGAGAATGACACCGATGACGCCGCTAATACGCAGGAAATTTTCATTGCCACGGGAAATTTTAACCGCTAATTCTTTGCCCCGCTCAAAACCAATTTGCAGCATATAGGCACCACTCAATAGCACCAGTACGCCGAGGGCATTGAACAAAATATACCAGTGGCGAGTGTCTGCAATTAGTAAAAGGATCAGGCCAATAATAATTCGCGCCCAGGCGGAGAGGGCATAGCCAGTTTCGTTAAGCCGCTCGCTGAGGCTTTGTGCCAGCTTCGGCTTGGCAATAATCGCCAGTGATAACACAACGATGACAATGCCCAACAACCAGATAAATGCTTTTATCATGCTCTTCTCTCCCTGAATACTCTCGAGTCCAATCCTTCAGTGACTTACAAATCACCCCATTGAAATTGCAATACCGACAATGCTGCTATCGGCGCTGTCTCAGTGCGCATCACCCTTGGTCCCAAGCGCAGAGGCATAAAATCCTGCGCCAGTGCCGCATCGATTTCCACCTGCGATAGCCCGCCTTCTGGACCTACCAGTAGCAGGGCGGATTCCGGTGTACCGCGCTCCGCCTGCCATTGGCGCAGATCCAGCTCGGTGCGGTGATGCAGTACCAACTTGGCTTGGGGCTCAGCTTCAGCAGATTCACTCTGTAAATACTGCGCCAGCTTTATCGGTTCGGCAATCTCCGGCACCCGGTTGCGCTCACACTGCTCACAGGCACTGATAGCAATCTGGCGCCAGTGACCCAGTTTTTTCTGTAAGCGGTCCCCGGACAGCTTCACTTCACAACGTTCGGTAAACAGCGGCTGTATCGCCGCCACTCCCAGCTCAGTGGCTTTCTGTATCACCCAATCGAAGCGATCGCCACGGGAAATACCGATCGCCAGGGTCAGTGCCAACGGTGATTGGCGATCCTCTGCACAGTACTCTCCCGTGCGCGCGCGCGCCCGTTTGCCGGTCTCGATCAACTCCGCCGTGTACTCACCGCCATTGCCATCAAAAAGAACTAAGGGGTGGCCCGCATTCAAGCGAAGTACTTTTACCAGGTGACGGGAAGCCAGCTCATCCAGGTCTACTTCTTGATCGGAAGCCAGAGGCTGCTTGGAAAAAATACGCGGGATGCGCATGGGAGAATCCTATTCAAACACCATAAAAAAGCCGACAGGAATGTCGGCATTTTGCTGGCAGTTAGTTTAGGCATTTATACCCCAAAGGCGCAATGGTGAAGGCGATCCACCATTGCGCCTGGATACCCGCGCTACACAGTCTCCAATGAGACCGGGGTATCGTCTTCTACTGCAACTTTGTGCTTCGGGCGTAACTTCTCAATAACTTTGTACAGGTTGGGGACCAAGATCAAAGTCACTGTCGTTGCAAACAGTACACCGAATGCCAGGCTGATCACCATCGGGATCAGGAACTGGGCCTGGATTGAACGCTCGAACATAATCGGTACCAGACCAATAAAGGTAGTAATCGAGGTCAGGATAATCGGGCGGAAACGATCCCGGCCCGCGTGTACTACCGCATCCATCACCGCCATACCCTGAGCGCGCAGCTGATTAATACGATCCATCAATACCAGATTGTCGTTCACAACCACGCCCGCCGCTGCGAGGAAACCGAGCATCGACATAATGCTGATGTTGTGCCCCATCAACAGGTGGCCAACTAAAGCACCGAAGAATCCAAAAGGTACAGCAGTGAGGATCAATAGCGGCTGAGAGTAGGAGCGGAAGGCAATCGCCAGCAATGCGTAAATAGCGAACAAAGACAGCACAAAGAAGGCCAGGATAGCCCCATTAAATTCCTCTTCTTCCTGCATTTCTCCTGCGGTTCTGAGAGAGAAGCCGGGGAACTGACGCTCCAGTTCAGGTACCAGGGTCTCGCGCATATCCTTAAGGATATCCTGCGTGCTGGAAGTATTCGGTGTTATTTCAGCGGTTACCCGAACTGTGCGTTCGCGGTCGTTGCGGCGAATCGTGGTGTAGCCTGGCACATAAACCGCATCAGCTACCGCTGAGAAGGGTACCTCCCCATCGTTGGTACGGATACGAATACGGTCCATCTGCTCTTCACTGGCGCGCTCCTCCATGGGGTAGCGAACCATTACGCGAACATCCTCACGACCACGTGGGATACGTTGAACCTCCTCACCATAGAAGCCCTGGCGAACCTGCCTGGCCACATCTGACAGGTTAATGCCCATCGTGGTAGCGTAAGGCTTCAGCTGGATTTCAATATCCCGACGGGCGCTGGTCAGGTTATCGCGCACATCATAAACACCGACATAACTATCCAGCTTTTCCTTAACTAGGTCAGCCGCAGCACGCAGTTCCTCCATATCCCCCGAGGCAGTGCTCAGGTTTAGACTCATACCATTGCCGCTATTGTTAATAGTGGCATCAATATTCATATCTTCGACACTAGCTGGTAGTTCGCCAATCAATTCGCGCCAGCGCAGCGCCAAAGATTCAGAAGTAACATCACGCATCTCTCCATCGATGAGCTGCAGGGTTACATAGATGTTGCCTCGCCAATTGAAAACCAAGGAGTTCTCCAAGAAAGGCTCACCCTTGTTCTGCTCCAGCATTCCCTCATCAGATTCCAACTTATCAGCGGCGCTAAGTACCTGCTCCATTACCCGTTCAGCTTCACTGAAAGGCTCACCAGAGGCCATTGAAATTCGCAATTGCAATAAATCAGAGGGGACCTGGGGGGAGAATGAAGAGCCCACATAACCGCTCTGAAAAACAGCGATCGACAAACCAAGCGCCAACATAAAGCTCATTACTGTGGTTCGGCTATTGCTGAGGGACTTCTTCAGCAGCGGCAAGTAATACTTGTCGCCAGCAGTTTTCATAGCGCCGGCAAAACGCCCACGCACTTTCTGTAACTTAATTCCCAGTGTCGACTTGGCTGGCTTCTCAGGCTTCATGCCTACCAAGTGAGCCGGCAGGATTAACAGGGACTCTACCAGCGAAAACACCAGACACAGCAATACCACCACCGGCAGGGCCAGCATCATCTGTGCGGTGACACCGGGCAGGAACAGCATGGGAATAAAGAACACCATGGTGGAAGTCACGGCAAAAATTACCGGCGAAGCTACCTGCTTCACCCCTTGCTCGGCCGCAGCTAAGCCAGATTCACCTCTATCGTGGGCAGCATGCACGGCCTCTCCCACAATAATGGCGTCATCCACCACAATCCCGAGTATCAACAGGAAAGCGAACAGCGACAGCATATTCAGACTGACGCCGGTCACCGGCAACAGCCAAAAAGCACCAAGGAAAGCGACAACAATACCTACGGTTACCCACATGGCCAGTGCCGGGCGCAGGAACAGCATCAGCATGACAAACACCATGGCAAAACCGCTCAGGGCATTGGTAGTCAGCAGATTCATGCGACCTTCAAATGCCTTGGAGAAGTCGAACCAGACATCCAGTTCCATACCCGGAGGCAATTGCTCGCGAGTCTCTTCCAGGAAATCTTTGATTCGCTCTGCCGTTTTCACCACATCCAGGGGCTCGCCCTGAATAATGCGGAGGTTCATGGCAGGATTGCCATTAAAGCGAATAACGTTGTTGTATTCCTCAAAGCCATCCCGCACTGTCGCTACATCACGCAGTAACAATACAGAGCCATCAGCACGGCTAACCACGGGAATGCGCTCAAAGTCTTCAGCGGTATAGGCTTGGCCTCGGGTTTGAACCTGGATATCACCGCGATCCGAGCGCACCATGCCGGCAGGCAGATCCAGAGAGGAGCGGCGCACCGCATCGGCAACCTGATTAAAGCTCAGGTTATAACGACGCAAATCCAGCTCGGAAACTTCAATAGATAACTCGTCCGGCCGATCACCCCAAACATCAACGCGGCGCACACCCGGAATCAAGTTGAGCTTGTCGCGCAGATCTAGAGTTGTCTCCTTAAGCTGACGCTCTGAAACCGGACCGCCGATAGCGATCATCATTAATTCGGCATTAGCTTCGATCAAGCGAATAACAGGACGTTCAATACCATCCGGAAAGGTGCTGATACTGTCCACCTGCACCTTAATATCGTTGAGCAGGCGCAGTTCGTCGTAACCATCCATCGCCTGAACTTCAATAGAAGCATGGCCCCGCCGGGAAGCGGAATTCACTTCCTTAATACCTTTTACTTCGGAGATTGCTTCCTCAACACGTACAGTTACCTGCTGCTCTACTTCAGCAGGACCGGCACCAGGATAGGAAATATCCACATCGACAATACCCAGCTGCACCGTTGGGAATACTTCCCGATCGATACCGGATATACCAAAGAATCCGCCGATGATAATCATGATCATCAGCAGGTTTGCCGCCTTACTATTGCGCGCAAACCAAGGGATGATTCCGTTCATTACTTGCCTCCCTGGGAAGCATTACTAACGCCTCCGGCATCACCCGCAGCTGACAACTTGGCGGGCTCAGCAGAATCCTCTGAGAGGCTACCCAGACCCGCAGGCCGCTCATTGAGAGGATTGGCGGTAAGCACCATACCTTCACGGGAGTAGCCCAGACTCGAAACAATAACCCGATCGCCTACAGCGATATCGCCGCGCAGCCAGATTTTGTCTCCCACGGTTTGCAGTAACTCTACAGTCTTGTAACTCAACTGGCTCTCTTCATTCAGCACCAGCAAGTGATCCCCTTCGTGCAGTGCTTGGCGCGGTAATTCCACAACATCATCAAAAGTTTTACCGGCGATGTCGGCCTCTACAAACAGGCCATTCATCAGCGGAACCTCTCCCTCGTAGGGGTTTTGAACCTGGGCAACAGCAAAGATAAAGCGGCTATTGGGGTCAATACTGGCCTCGGTGCGCACCAGCTGTGCGCGCCACTTATGTTCACGACCGGCTACCACGGCCTGCAAGCGCACGGCGGGGCCATTCTCGATGGATTTACCCAGGGGCAGGTTGAGCAGTGCTAATTGCTGATCAGTCAGGGGAAGGCGAACTTCGGCAATGCCGGTGCTGTGAATTTTTGCTAGCGGCGTGCCGGGGGTAATGTACTGGCCCAAATCTACATAGGTCTCCACAACACGACCGGCAAAGGGCGCTTTCAATGTGGTACGTGCTAAATCCAGCTTGGCTTGATCGCGATCGGCCCGTGCAGCCTCCACCGCCGCCTTGGCCGCCTCTAGGTGGGGTTTGCGCAGGAATAAAGCGTTGGCAGCCTCTGACCCCAAGTCGCGCCACTCGCGCTTGGCCTGCTTGGCATGGCCCTGCTCCTGTGCAAGGGCAGACTTGGCATCTGCCAATTGAGCTTCTGCGCGGGTAACCTGATACTGGTAATCAGCTTGCTCAAGCTGCAGCAAATTGGCGCCTTTTTTGAAGAAACCACCGGCAACAAAGGCTTCATCGACACTTTCAATCACACCACCAACTCGGGCAATCACTTCGATTTCATGGCGGGCATGTACAGTTCCCTGGCTGGGAACCAACAGTGTCTGACGACTGGGCTCTATATAGAGGACATCAGCCATTGGCGGTATCACTGCCTCCGGTGGTTTTTCCTCCGGCTTTGGCTTCAATACAACCACCGCAGCAATAACAGCCACCCCGATTAACAATACAATGAATAACAGCTTGTTTTTACTCGAGACTTTCACAGGTACCCTCTACCCCGTTCCCTGACCTAAATTGGTCAAATTTTAGTTAGCACGCATTCTACTGAAGTTCGACGCAGATAAGGCGCAATTTGGATGCAAACTGCCGCACAAGTTTGTGTCCTGCCGCAAACCTTCCTCGCTGCGCTCGGGTAACGCATAATGCCGACCCGAAATTACCCCTGTAATGGCCCTCTCGTTTACCCGCTACAAACCACGGAAACTGAAAGGCTACTTACTGGTCCAACGTCGCCCCTAAAGGTACGAAATTTCCCGGAAAACGGATGTAAACATCAAATGCTGGATATCAACGTTCGCATCGCCGAAGAACTCAATGTCAGACCACAACAGGTTACCGCCGCAGTATCCCTGCTCGATGAAGGGGCCACAGTCCCATTTATTGCGCGCTACCGGAAAGAAGTGACAGGGGCCCTGGACGACACCCAGCTGCGCACCTTGGAAGACCGACTGCGCTATCTGCGCGAACTGGAAGAGCGCCGCGCTGCCATCCTGAAAAGCATCGATGATCAGGGCAAGCTGACCCCGGAGTTGTCACAACAAATCAACAGTGCCGACACCAAGAATCGCCTCGAAGATCTCTACCTCCCCTACAAACCCAAGCGCCGCACCAAAGGACAAATCGCCATTGAGGCTGGACTGGAACCGCTGGCCGACGCACTGACCAACAACCCCTCCCTCGACCCTGCAGCCGAAGCAGAGCAATACCTCAATACCGACAACGAAGACGCCTCCCTTCACGTCAAAGACATCAAAGCCGCTCTGGATGGAGCCAAATTTATCCTGATGGAACGCTTTGCCGAAGACGCCGAGCTGCTGGGCAAGCTACGTGAATTCCTCAAGCGCGATGGACAGGTGAAATCCAAACTGCTCGAAGGAAAAGAAGAGGAAGGGGCCAAGTTCCGCGACTATTTTGAATACGCCGAAGACTGGTCCAAGGTTCCCTCGCACCGTGCCCTGGCTATTTTCCGCGGCCGCAACGAAGGCGTACTCGCTATCAGTGTGGGCCTCGCCGAAGAAGAAGGGGCCTCCCCAACCGCCAGCCACCCCTGCGAAGCCATGATTGCCCGCCATGTGGATATCATCGATGAAGGTCGTCCTGCAGACAAATGGCTCGGCGAAGTGGTGCGCTGGACCTGGCGAATCAAGCTGCTGACCGCACTGGAAACTGACCTGATGGGTGAGCTTCGCGAGAAAGCAGAGGAGGAGGCCATCAAGGTATTCTCCCGAAACCTGAAAGATCTGCTGCTGGCAGCTCCGGCTGGGCAAAAAGCCACCATCGGCCTCGACCCAGGCCTGCGCACCGGGGTCAAAGTCGCCGTGGTCGATACCACCGGCAAGATACTCGATCACACCGCCATATTCCCCAACCCGCCACAGAATCGTCACCAGGAGTCTGCAGCGGTTATTGCCGCCCTGTGTAATAAATACAATGTGGGCCTGATCGCCATTGGCAACGGCACCGCCAGCCGTGAGACCGACAAATTTGTCGGGGAAACCATTAAACAATACAAGCTGACGGCTCAAAAAGTAGTGGTTAACGAAGCCGGTGCTTCCGTTTACTCCGCCTCTGAATTTGCTGCGCGGGAATTCCCGGATCTTGATGTGACTATCCGTGGAGCTATCTCCATCGCCCGCCGTTTGCAGGACCCGCTGGCAGAATTGGTGAAAATCGAGCCCAAATCCATTGGTGTTGGCCAGTATCAGCACGACGTTTCCCAGACTCAATTGGCTCGCTCATTGGACGCCGTGGTTGAAGACTGTGTAAACGGTGTCGGCGCTGAGCTGAACTCCGCCTCTGCACCGCTGCTGGCTCGGGTTTCCGGCCTAACCGCATCTATTGCCAACAATATTGTCAGCTACCGCGACCAGAACGGCGCATTCAAAAATCGCAAGCAGCTAATGGAAGTTCCGCGTTTGGGCCCCAAGGCATTTGAACAGGCCGCCGGCTTCCTGCGTATTAATAACGGTGAAAATCCGCTGGATAAATCCGGTGTGCACCCCGAGTCCTATATCGTGGTTAAACGCATTGCCGAAAAAAACAGCCGTGAAATTAACAGCCTTATCGGCGACTCCGGCTTCCTGCGCCGACTGAATCCGGCAGACTATACCGACGAAAAATTCGGTGTACCTACCGTTACCGATATTATCGCCGAACTGGAAAAACCCGGCCGTGACCCGCGCCCGGAATTCCGCACGGCCAAATTTGAAGAGGGCGTAGAGGAAATAAAAGATCTGCGCCCGGCAATGGTGCTCGAGGGGACCGTCACCAATGTCACCAACTTCGGTGCCTTTGTGGATATCGGTGTTCATCAGGATGGCCTGGTACATATCTCTGCTCTTTCAGAGAAGTTTGTTAAAGATCCCCACGAAGTCGTAAAAGCCGGTGATATTGTCAAAGTTAAAGTGATGGAAGTGGATGTTGCCCGCAAACGTATCGGCCTTTCCATGCGCTTATCTGACGAGCCTGGTGAGCAGGGTAGTGGCGGCATCAAAAAGGGTGACCAGCGCGAAAACCGCCAAGCCCAACGCTACAATAAGCAGCAGGGCAACCGCTCCCAGAAAGGGGGGCAAGGTAATGGCCGTGGCAGCATGGGTGATATTTTGATGGCGGCGATGAAGAATAAAAAATAACCGATAAAAAGGGCGGCCAAATGGCCGTCCTTTTTATATCTCTCTGACAACCCCTCTTGCCATATTATTCAATTAAAAACTCTCCGGGCAACTCACTAGTAAAATGCAATGCTTCTCCACTTACAGGATGAGAAAATTTCAGCTCGCTAGCATGTAACAGTAACCTCGAAGCCCCCTTCAATGCATCAGGGTGGGCATAAAAGGGGTCCCCCAATATTGGATGTCCTATTACCTGCATATGCACGCGGAGTTGGTGAGAGCGTCCAGTAACTGGCATAAGTCGAATCAAGCTACTGTTTTCAGAGCTGGAGACTTTCTCCCAGCGGGTTAGAGATGGCTTGCCCTCGGCAAAATCTACTTTTTGCCTCGGCCTATTTGGCCAGTCACAAATAAGGGGTAAATTCACTTCACCACTTACATTTTCAGGCACACCCCATACTCGCGCATAGTAGGTTTTCTTAACTTCACGATTTTGAAATAGAGCACTCAGCGCCTTATGTACCTCAACACTGCGCGCCATTACGATTAGTCCTGAAGTATCCATATCCAATCGATGGACAGTTAATGCATCTGGATATAGTGATTGCGCTCGACTAGCTAAGCTGTCTTTATGATCAGCACTTCTTCCCGGAACACTGAGAAGCCCGCTGGGTTTTTCTAAAACCAGTAGTGCTTCATCCTCATATAGTATTGAGAGGAATGGTTTCAGGGGGGGGTTATAATTCCGCATTTATACCAACCTACCGGAATTTAAAAATATTTCAGATGGCCCAGAAAAGATACTAAATTTCCAGCCAGTAAACTCTGAACAAACGATATGCAAATTTCAATCAATGTTTCATAAACAGAAACTCGAAAGCAATAGCTTTCGAGTTTTCAATTAAAGCTTGAGGCTTTTTAAAATCTTAGTAACGATTGCATCCTGATTCATTGTGTAAAAATGTAAACCCGGTGCACCTCCCTCTAATAAGGTCTCGCAGAGGTCGGTAACAACCTCTAATCCAAGCTTTCGAATGTCTTCAGGATCACGGAAGCTTTCCATGCGTTTAACCAACCACCTCGGAATTTCCGCACCACAATTGCGAGAGAAACGCACAAGGTTGGCAAAATTAGCTATCGGCATAATACCTGGATAAATGGGCGCATCGATACCCGCTTTTTCACACTGATCAATAAAGTAAAAATAGGAATCCGGGTTATAGAAATATTGAGTCAGTGCGCTATTAGCACCTGCCTCAAATTTACCTTTTAAATAGCGAATATCATCATCATAGCTGTTCGACTCCGGGTGGATCTCTGGATAAGCAGCTACTTCAAGATGAAATTGATCACCGGTATGTCGGCGAATAAAGGCGACTAATTCATTCGCATAAACCAGTTGCGCCACTGCACCCATACCCGACGGCATATCACCACGCAGTGCAACTATTCGATTAATTCCCACCTCTTTATAATCATTTAACAAACCCAGTATTGCCTCTTCATTATCACCACCAAACGACAAATGTGGGGCAATTGAAATACCATCTCGCCGCATATTGGTAACAATACTCGACGTTGTCTCTCTCGTGGTACCACCGGCGCCATAGGTAACAGAAAAGAATTCAGGGTTAAATGCCTGGAGCGCTTCGCGAGTTTTGTATAGCTTTTCGCGACCCTCTGGCGTTTTAGGAGGGAAAAATTCGAAACTTATGCGAATGGAGTCTTTCATTATATTTCTCCAACCCCGCACAATTCAGGCGCCGGCAATGCCGGCACCTCTTAGTTAGGGGCTATTAGTACTTATAACTTTCAGGTTTGAACGGACCTTCAACTGAAACACCGATATAGTTAGCTTGTTGCTCGGTCATACGGGTAATAACACCACTAAAACCCTCAACCATATAGCGTGCAACTTCTTCATCCAGGTGCTTGGGCAGTACTTTTACATACAGCGCTGAAGTTTTTTGATCTGCCGGTAAGTCAGCAAACTTTTCTTTGAACAAATGGATCTGGGCGAGAACCTGGTTGGCAAAAGAGCCATCCATGATGCGGCTCGGATGGCCAGTAGCATTGCCGAGGTTTACCAGACGACCTTCAGAGAGCAGCAACAAGTGATCGTTGGTTTCGCTATTGCGAACCACCTTATGTACCTGCGGCTTAACTTCCTGCCACTCCCAGTTTTCACGCATAAAGGCGGTGTCGATTTCATTATCGAAGTGACCAATATTACAAACCACCGCACCACTCTTCAGGGCGGAAAGCATGTGGGCATCGCAAACATTCACATTACCGGTTGTAGTAACGATCAGGTCTGTATTGGCCAGCAGCTGTTTGTTAATACCCTCAGCAGTACCGGTATTAACACCGTCGATGTAGGGGGAAACCAGCTCGAAGCCGTCCATACAAGCCTGCATCGCACAGATCGGGTCCACTTCAGAAACCCGTACGATCATGCCTTCCTGGCGCAGGGATGCTGCGGAACCTTTACCTACGTCGCCGTAACCAATAACCAGCGCTCGCTTACCAGAGAGCAAGTGGTCAGTGGCGCGCTTGATGGCATCGTTGAGGCTGTGGCGACAGCCGTATTTGTTGTCGTTCTTGCTCTTGGTCACAGCGTCATTGACGTTGATCGCAGGAATCTTCAGGGTGCCTTCGCGCAGCATATCCTGCAGACGGTGTACGCCGGTGGTGGTCTCTTCACTCACACCGTGGCAAGCATCGAGAAGTTGCGGGTATTCGCGGTGCAGCAGCTCGGTGAGGTCGCCACCGTCGTCCAGAATAATATTGGGTTGCCAGCCGGCAACATCGGCACCAATAGTGCGCTCAAGGCACCACTCGTACTCTTCTTCAGTTTCACCTTTCCAGGCAAATACGGGGATTCCGCGCGCAGCAATGGCGGCAGCGGCGTGATCCTGGGTGGAGAAAATATTACAGGAGGACCAGCGAACTTCAGCACCTAGTGCGACCAGGGTTTCGATCAGCACTGCAGTCTGGATCGTCATGTGGATACAGCCCATGATACGGGCACCCGCCAGCGGCTGCTCTGCGCGGTATTTCTCACGCAGAGTCATCAGTGCCGGCATTTCACCTTCTGCAATTTCAATTTCACGGCGCCCCCACTCGGCCAGGGAAATGTCCGCGATTTTGTAATCTTTAAATTCAGTGCTCATTTGATTCATCGTTTTTGAGTCCAAAAATTATCAGCTTGCCGAGTGGTACCCAGCATATTTTGTGTGCCCGCGCTTTTGGCCCGGGCATGAATATTTATTTCTGAAACTTAGAGGCCGGCTTGGGAGCGGAGCGCATCCGCTTTATCAGTTTTTTCCCATGGGAAAGCAGTAAAGCTCTCACTGCGTTCCTGGCCATTGCTGTCGATCCAGTTGTAAGTGTGGGTAAACGGATCGCGACCAAAGTGACCGTAAGCTGCGGTCAACTGATACATCGGGTGCAGCAGATCGAGGGATTTGGAGATGGCGTAAGGGCGCAGGTCAAAGTTTTCGCGCACCAGCTCTACCAGCTTATCCTCTGGTACCAAACCGGTTCCAAAAGTATTAATTGCTACGGAAGTCGGCTCGGCGACACCGATGGCGTAGGAAACCTGAATCTCACAGCGCTTGGCCAAGCCTGCTGCGACAATGTTCTTAGCTACATAGCGACCCGCGTAAGCGGCAGAGCGATCAACCTTGGAGGGATCCTTACCGGAAAATGCACCGCCGCCATGGCGAGCAGAGCCACCGTAAGTGTCAACGATAATCTTGCGCCCGGTGAGACCGCAGTCCCCAACTGGCCCACCAATAACAAAGTTGCCCGTCGGATTAATATGGAACTTGGTGTCTTTATGCAGCCATTCCAGCGGCAAGGTGTTGTGAACAATCAACTCCATCACTGCATCGCGCAGATCTTTTTGGCTGACATCCGGGTTGTGCTGAGTTGAAAGAACAACCGCATCGATCGCACAGGGGCGACCCTGTTCGTCGTAACGGAAGGTCAGCTGGCTTTTTGCATCGGGACGCAACCAGGGAAGCAGACCGGATTTACGCACTTCAGCCTGACGCTCAACCAGACGGTGGGAATAGTAGATCGGTGCAGGCATAAAGGTGGGGGTTTCGTTGGTCGCATAACCAAACATTAACCCCTGGTCCCCAGCACCCTGGTCTTCCGGCTTAGCGCGGTCTACACCCTGTGCGATATCCACAGATTGTTTACCGATCACATTGATAACACCACAGGTCTCACCGTCATAACCCACGTCAGAAGAGGTGTAGCCGATATCGGTGATAACTTTACGCACCAGCTCTTCCAGGTCTACCCAGGCAGAGGTGGAAATCTCACCGGCAATAACAGCAATACCGGTTTTCACCAGGGTTTCACAGGCAACCCGCGCCTGCTTGTCACGGGCCAGTAGAGCATCCAATACAGCATCGGAAATCTGGTCGGCAATTTTATCCGGGTGCCCCTCAGATACGGATTCTGAGGTAAACAGTCTGTATTCACTCATTTTGAGGTCTCCATTGTCCCGCCGCAGCGGTTGAATATCTTTTAACTTCAGGCTGTGCCTGACAAACCCCCGTCAGGGCTTAATAAACTCTCTTATCTGGATCTGAAAGCCGTTGCGCAGGGCACTATAAATACTGCGCCCATCTTGCAGGCCGGCAGTCGCGGCCCAGTCACTCAACTGCTCTGGAGCAAAACCCAGCCATAAATCTCCGCAGGCCTCTCTGGCCCAGTCCTGGCTGTGTTCTTGCAATTCTGCAATTAAAAGCTGCCCGCCCTTTTTTAGGGCGCCGTGCAAATCGTGAAAAATTTGTGCCGGGTCAGGAGTGTGGTGCAGCACCATGTTCACCACGATGGTGTCGGCACTGGCCGGCCGTGCAGCAGCAGCGCGAGTATCGCTACAGACAAACTCGATATTTTTAATACCCTGTTCATCGGCAAAAGATTGGGCCCGCTCCAACATTGCAGAAGATAGATCCAGTGCTGTCACTGTCGCGAAACGCTGAGCCAACTCCTGTAGAAATTCACCTTCTCCAGGCCCAACTTCCAAGGCATGACGACCAGGTTTGAGCAGCTGAGCCACCTGTGGCCCGTATACGTCATAGCTGGCAATCAATTCCTGCTGCTCGCGAAAGCGGTTGCCGTAATCGGCAAAGAAACGTCGCGATGCTTCCGCTCTCTCCTCAGAAATCCGGGATACCGCCTGCACCCGCACATCGGCCAGAGGCAAATGATCCAGGTTGGTAAAAAGCTGTGCCAGCAGTGGAGTAGCTGCAGTGCGCCGGTAGAAAAGGTTATTACCTTCGCGGTGCTTGTTTACCAGACCTGCCTGGGCGAGCACTTTCAAGTGATGACTCAGGGCCGGTTGGCGCAAATCGAAGATTCGGCACAGCTCTAAAACACTGTAAGAATCCTGGCTGAGCAGGCGCAATATTTCGAGCCGCAGGGGATCTCCGGCGGCTTTCAGGGTCAAGGCCAGCTGAGGAATTGCCTCGGCTGGACTCAGTTCGGGTGCTGGCTCATTTTCAGACATGGGGCGAAGTCTAGCAGGGGAGCACACCTATATCAAAATGTTTTGATATAGCTTTATTAAATATTTTTGATATAGATGTTAATGGCGCCGCCTAATGCATAGAATTGGAAGTTTGTTGCTGCACTCAACAACAAATCCCCAACCAAAGCTTTGCGCGGGGCCGCCCTTTACGGGAAAATACGCCACCATTTTGTTGTTGCGGGAATCTGCCGGCAGAGCAGCGCCGCACCCTAGCTAAGAAACCAGAGAGCTCTTCTTATGTCTTCTACTCCCTCTCGCGCTGATAAGGCCAACGCCAT
Organism: Microbulbifer maximicatervae (SeqCode); assembly: GCF_052467815.1. Lineage (NCBI taxonomy): Bacteria > Pseudomonadati > Pseudomonadota > Gammaproteobacteria > Cellvibrionales > Microbulbiferaceae > Microbulbifer > Microbulbifer maximicatervae (SeqCode). Next base: position 1,618,692 of record NZ_CP174326.1, on the reverse strand, counting down.
TCGCGCCCTGTCCATGGACGCGGTCCAGAAAGCCAAAAGTGGCCACCCCGGTGCGCCCATGGGTATGGCGGATATCGCCGAGGTGCTGTGGAATGACTACTTAAAGCACAACCCGGCCAACCCCAACTGGGCCGATCGCGACCGCTTTGTACTGTCCAACGGTCACGGCTCCATGCTGCTTTATTCCCTGCTGCACCTGTCCGGCTATGACCTGCCGATAGAAGAGCTGCAGAACTTCCGCCAACTGCATTCCAAAACTCCGGGCCATCCCGAATACGGTTATGCCCCTGGTGTAGAAACCACCACCGGCCCACTGGGTCAGGGCATCACCAACGCTGTTGGTATGGCAATGGCGGAAAAGATAATGGGTGCCCAGTTCAATCGCCCCGGCTATGAGCTGGTAGACCATCACACCTATGTATTCCTGGGCGATGGCTGCCTGATGGAAGGTATCTCCCACGAAGCCTGCTCCCTGGCCGGTACTCTGGGCCTGGGCAAGCTGGTCGCCTTCTATGACGACAACGGCATCTCCATCGATGGTGAAGTGGAAGGCTGGTTCACCGACGACACGCCCAAGCGCTTTGAATCCTACGGCTGGCACGTAATTCCCAATGTGGATGGCCACGATTCCGCCGCTATCAAAGCCGCTATTGAAGAAGCTCGCTCTGTCACCGATAAGCCCACCATTATTTGCTGCAAAACCGTGATCGGCTTCGGCTCCCCGAACAAACAGGGGCGCGAAGAGTGTCACGGTGCACCGCTGGGTGACGAAGAGATCGCCCTGGTTCGAGAAACCCTCGGTTGGGCCCACGGCCCATTTGAAATCCCCGAAGATATCTACGCTGGCTGGGATGCCAAAGCCAAAGGTGAAGCCCAGGAAGACGAGTGGAAAGATATCCTCGCCGATTACCGCGAAGAATTCCCGGAGCTGGCAACCGAATTTGAGCGCCGTATGAGCGGTGAACTGCCTGCGGACTTCCTCAGCAAAGCAGATGAGTACATCAAAGCTTGCCAGGGAAGTGCAGAGAAGATCGCCTCTCGTAAAGCCAGCCAAAACGCTCTCAACGCCTACGGCCCGCTGCTGCCCGAATTCCTCGGCGGCTCCGCCGACCTGGCTGGCTCCAACCTCACTATCTGGTCAGGCTCCAAAGGCATCAGCGCCGAGGATGCCTCCGGCAACTACATCTATTACGGTGTGCGCGAATTCGGTATGAGCGCCATTATGAATGGTATCGCTCTGCACGGTGGTTTCGTGCCCTACGGCGCTACCTTCCTGATGTTTATGGAATACGCCCGCAACGCTGTGCGCATGGCCGCACTGATGAAGCAGCGTGTGGTCTTTGTCTACACCCACGACTCTATTGGCCTGGGCGAAGACGGCCCGACTCACCAGCCGGTAGAACAGCTCAGCGCCTTGCGCGCCACTCCGAACCTGCACACTTGGCGCCCCTGTGACGCCACTGAATCCGCAGTGAGCTGGAAGATGGCTATCGCGCGCAAAGAGGGCCCCAGCACCATGGTCTTTAGCCGCCAGGGCCTGGCTCCTCAAGATCGCGACAGCGCACAGCTGGCTCAGATTGAGCGCGGTGGATACGTACTGTCCGACTGCGAAGGTGCTCCTGAAGCCATTATTATTGCCACTGGCTCCGAGGTAGAGCTGGCGATGGCGGCCCAGGAGAAACTGGTTGGCAAGAAAATTCGCGTTGTTTCCATGCCCTGTGCCGAGTTGTTTATGGAGCAGGAAGAGGCTTATCGTGAGTCCGTACTGCCTTCTTCTGTACGTGCACGAGTAGCGGTAGAAGCGAGCCACAAAGACTACTGGTATAAGTTTGTCGGTTTCGATGGCGCTATTATCGGTATGGAAACCTTTGGCGAATCTGCCCCTGCCGGCGACTTGATGCGCTACTTTGGTTTCACTGTGGACAATGTGGCTGAAGCGGTAGAAAAACTGCTGAAGTAATACTGTTCTCTCCACTGAATATCATTTAGGTATCAACCCCGTGCGGCACTGGCTCAACGCCGCACGGGGACGCTTAGCTGACATTTTTTCTCCTGCCTAAAGTTGTGCTATGACCACTAGAATTGCCATCAATGGCTACGGCCGTATCGGCCGCTCCGTTTTGCGCGCACTCTATGAGTCTGGCGCCCGCGATAGCTTACAAATAGTCGCCATCAATGAACTGGCTGACTGCGACACCATTGCACACCTGACAAAATACGACTCCGTCCACGGCCGCTTCTCAGGCGAAGTTTCTGTGCATAAAGATATCCTTGAGGTTAATGGAGATTCTATTGCCGTTACTCATTGCGAGCGATTAGAAGATCTGGATTGGTTGCGGGATCAGGTAGATATCGTACTGGAATGTACTGGCAGCTTTAAGCAGCGACGGAGCGCAGAGCTGCACCTTGCCGCAGGAGCCACGAAAGTACTATTTTCCCAACCCGCCAGCCGCGATGTCGATGCCACGATTGTTTACGGGGTAAACGACCATATTTTAAATGGCAAAGAGCAAATAATTTCGGCAGCCTCCTGCACAACTAATTGCAGCGTGCCGGTGATTGCTGCTCTGGATAAGGCCTTCGGTATAGAAGCTGGAGTCATTACTACCATCCATTCTGCAATGAATGATCAACCAGTAAGTGATGCCTATCACCATACTGATCTGAGAAAGACACGCTCAGCAGTAAGCTCGGTTATTCCTGTTGATACGGCTTTGGCCCGGGGTATTGAGAGAATATTACCTAACTTGGTCGGCAAGTTTGAGGCGCAAGCCCTGCGAGTGCCCACAGTCAACGTTTCCGCGATTGATTTATCCGTTTCACTGCAAAGAGAAGTCAGCCGGGAAGATATTAATGCCCTATTAAAATCAGTTTCTAAATCTGAATTTAATGGTGTGTTAGGTTTTACCCAAGAACCTCTCGCATCCTGTGATTTTAATCACGATCCCCGATCCGGTATCATCGATGCGAGCCAAACTCGTGTAGCCGGTAATCGATTAGCCAAGATTCTGATTTGGTTTGATAATGAATGGGGATTTGCGAATCGGATGTTAGATTTAGTAAAAATGATCTAAAAAGCATCTATACATCATTATTCGGCAAGTTACTGATACAGCGTTTTAAGCTAGAAAATATACTCTGGGAGTAATGTTTATGGCACAGACTTAATAACTAGAAAAATAATGATAAATAGTATGAGTGTTGAGCTCGATATCAGGTGCCGGTTGCACCTCTAGGCGAGTTATAATCTGCGAACTTAAATATCAGCACCTAAAAACACCACCGCATCAAAAACAATAATAATGGATAAAATACTGAATTAACTTATATTTAATTCTGATCTGGGATAATTAGAGATACACCAAATCACCTATCTAATTTTTGGATCAATACAAAATGGCGACACAAGGTGCCGCCAGTAAATAATAATTCAGCTGGCTATGGAAACCATATCTTTAGATATTTAAAATGGCCTTTCTGATAACTTAATCAAGCCCGAATGGTAAACTCTATTAGTACTTAAAACATGCTCATCCACATCTATATCTTCGTCATAAAGGCTAAGATAAGCATCTTCAAAATATTTTACATTATATTGAAACCAATACTTATCAGCACTATCTATTTGATGGATGTCCCATTCACGCTCTTGGAAAAGAGCACACTCTGCATCAACCTCTGGATTCCAAGAGTCTGATATACAGGGCTCAGCCACAGACTCAGACCTGTAAAATCTGATAGACAGATTACCGTTATCCTTTAATTTCCAGAGCCCAACTAGCTCCTGACGCTCACTATCTTCAATAGCACCGTTATTATCTAAATCATTAATAGATACCGTTGAAATATTACCATCTGCCGAAATATCGAAATAGAACCTATTGAGAGGGTTGAAGAAATTTTTCGGATATAGATAAACACCTTTAATTTCGCTATCAGCCCAGTTTTCAACATCCTTTGAAAAAATAGTTGATATTGTGGAGGAGTGCAGTCCATCTGGAGACACTCTTTCTACAAAGGAATTAAGAATTTCCCCATTTTGAAAATTTAATAGAGAGAAATATAACCTTTCATTATCAGAAAAGTTAACGACGAGGCGATCAGAATCATCTACAATCCATACAGCAGAGACATCACTCTCAATTATTTCTCCATTACCGGAAGCAACGGGAATTTTAATATTTACATTGCCGCCATTCTCAAAATCACCTGCGAAACTCATTTTTAATGACTTAAGTGTAGAAATAGGCTGGAAGTTTTCAGTGTAGTTCACTACCTCCCCATCTCTATCAGGAGTTGGCATACTATATGAATTACCAATAACCAGTATATCTTTCGGACTCAAAAGATCAGATTGGCGAACACTGTTTGCAGCAATATAATTTGTCTCAAATATATCATCCGACTCAGCCCAATCAGGGAATTTAAGAGTATCGGAAGTTTCTAAAACTACCATTCCTTGATTTTTAGAATCCAACATCCAGAACAATCGGTCGAACTGCCTTTCCCTCACAGCGGAAAGATAATACTCTCCAACTTTCATAGGAATACGCTCTACAAGGGGCTCTACAGACTCCAAAGATATCCCCTCAGGCCCTTGAGTCCAAGTCAATTCAACTAACCCACTGCCATTGAGATACTCACCTGTTCCATTTGTATTTAATGTAATTCTTCCGCCTTCAGATGGAAGGTAATATGTTCCCTCAATAGGGTTTAAATTATTGCTAGAAGTGCCTAAAAAGCCAGCTTCTTGGGCCATAGCAACCTTAACTTCTTTAAATAAACCCTCCATCTGATTCATAAACATAGATACATATTGAGATGAAAGATCAAAATCTGAAGCAAACTGATAGGTATCTTCTACTTCTTCAGGTATTGATATACCTCTCTCTGAGTAATCTATAAATATTTTTATTGCTGCAGCGACAGAAAAGGCTCTTTCAGCATCAACTTTTTTAAATACCTCATCCCACTCATCAGAAGACTCAATAACTGAGTCACTTTCCGATTCTAATATTGCTGAAATAGCGGTAGATACGCTGCTAATATTTACAGCATGACTTTCAGATTGTTCAAGAACACCATCATCTCCAGCGATTTCGACTAAATAACTAAAAGTCCCTAGGGTGCTCGCAAATTTAACCTTGCTATCTTCTTGAGAAGTGGCAACAATTTTAACAACTTCATCTGACTCAGATTCATCCAACTCGATATCAGCCGTATAGCCACCATCGCTACTGGAAAATGAGGAAACTAATGAGTCACCTATGAATATTTCAATATCAGCGCTTGTAGTTGGCCCATCTATCAAGGTGCCATGAATAGAAAGCGAAACTCCCTCCTCACCACTTCCACCACTTCCACCACTTCCACCACTTCCACCACTTCCACCACTTCCACCACTGCAGCCTACTATTAAGCTAACAACGCAAGCCCCTAAAAGCTTCGATAATCCGTATCTGTTCATTCTACCAAACTATTCCTTTACACAACTTAACAAAGGGCAGCACTATAAATTTTCTAGTGGGAAAAATCTATCAACAAAAAGTCAATCCTGACAAAACCCAATCTGTACGAAAGTGCAGTAAAATCGGAAGGGAGATTCTTAAATAACTACTATAAGTGTAGATAATTAATTGGACAGAAGGGATAGACCTCAACCATATAAACGTCTATTAACCTATCACATCAAATAACCTCAGATATAAAATCAGATACATATACCCAAAGCTTGAACAATGACGTTTACAAATATATAAAAGTGTATAATTTAAAAAAATGGACTGACGTATTAAAATGATGCCCGGGCAGCTAATGTTATCCCCCAAAGAAAAAATCAAACATAGCTATTTCTTTACTAAATAAAGCGTATCGAGATACCATACACTTACTATTTCGCGACACCTAAATTCAACATGAAGATAAAAATACGATTGTTAAATAATGGAAATACTTAGCCCATTTAAGAAATTAATTCCCATTATGAATACAGGCTATCACATCACTATCAATACTCTGCGTTGATATTTTATTTTCTCGTTTATACTCAACAGCCAACTGCAACAGGCTCTGCTCTCTATCTTCCTTGTCAAGCTCACCCAATCTTTCAGCTGCATGATAAAAATCTTCCCAACCATTACTATTAATATAAAGCTGACGAAAAGCTGGAACCAAAGATTCATATTCTGCAGCCAAAGCCAAAGTAGCATTATTGGTTTTCTCTATATAAGCTTGGTAGCGCGCGGGGTAAGACCACTCTGCTGCCATACGCCAATAGCAACGCCTCAATCGACTCAGAATTTCCTCCTTTTCTTGGCGCTTCTCCTCATCCGGCAAGTTGGATTGGTAAACTGGTTGAAGCTCTTTACGCGTCGCTGTCATTAACTGTCGTACCGCCAGTGCCTGAGCCTTAGTCTCCTCAGCAGAACTCGAGAGACCTTGGCTACGAAGCCAATCAGGTAGGGCAATTTCGGACACTGCTGTAGCAAAGCTCTCATTAAAGCGGGTATCACCCGGCACATAAACTCTTCTGTGGGCCAACTCATGAAATAAGAGCCCCGCTAGTCTCTCCGGTGTCCAATTCACAAAGCTTGATAACACAGGATCGTTAAACCAACCCAGGGTGCTATAGGCCGGAACGGCTCCCAGGTAGACATCGTAACCCTGGTTCCGCAGGCTGTTTGCTTTGGCAATAGCCGCTGATTTGCGGAAGTAGCCCCTATAGCTAGCGCAACCGGCTATGGGGTAACACCATCGTTTGGGGCTCAGGGAAAACTCTGGTGCGGCCAAGACATTCCATATCGGGTACTCATCATCGAGCTGCACATAGGAGCTATAGGCTTGCCCCACTGGTAGTTTTAACTCCTGTGCTGCATAGGCACGGATTTCCTGAACGAGCTGTAATTGCTTCTGGAGTTGATCACTGGCATTGCCGTCTTGAACCAGCTCTTCAATCGGCTGCCGGGCAGAGAGTATCCGCAATTGACCGCTTGCAGCCTGGAAGTAATAGCCCGCAGTCTCGCACCCGTAGAGCCCTAACAATACTAATACGAGCAGCCAAACTCTGGGGCGCGCTAAAAACCTAAGATCAGAAATACTGATATACACTCTTTTTCCTATTAGTATTTTTCTTAGAGAAACCCACCAGTCAAACGATTCCATGTGCAAAAGGTTATTCCATGTCACCAGTGGCAGCCGTCTTAACAGTATTTGCGCTGGTTTTAGGTGCTGTTGCCTGGTTGCGACTGCTATTTATTGGTTTTAGTCGCGACCCCTTGTCGGGGCTGATAGCACTATTTATGCCACCTTTGGCGCTTTTGCTGCTTCTGCCTGACAGGCGAGAAAATAGTGATCTTTATTCTTTATGTGGCGCGTCCTTACTCTGCCTGCTAGCAGCCTTGACCCTGCGTTGACCAACCCGTCGTTCTTACAATAAGTTGATCCAGCTTGATTTAGGTCAAGAGATTTCCATTACAGCTCCCTAGACTGCATAGGTGAAGCATTAGCCTATTTGGAGAGAAAAATGGATGCTTTAATTGACCTGTTTACCAGCTTTTCTGGCCTTCTCAGCTTGGCCGTTATTGCCTTTATATTCCTGATGGCAGCGTTTTTCGTTCGCTTGGTTCGCAACAATGTTGAAAAAGCTGTTGCCGAACAGGAACGCATCGCAGCACAAGCAACCGGTTCCAATAAATAGCTAGGCTTCCATCGTTGTTGTAAGCAACCAAGCACAAGCTAGTTTAGCGTTTATCTCTCGATCTGGTATCTAATAGCGGGCTTTCTACAGCCGGTAGGGTGGTCAACCTCCCTGCAGCTGGGAAATAACCGTGTCATCAAGCTTCTTGTCATGGAAGAGGTGGAGTTGATGCTACTGAGAAGAGAGTGCGGCGTTGTACCCGTATCGCTAGCGCTCTCAGGTGAGTAACCCTATCGAGAGCGCAACTGCAATACCTCAAGCACTGCTTGTGAAGCTAACCGCTGAAAACCCAGTGGTGACTTTTTATATCTCAGGTAGCAGGCTTATCTTTGGGTGAAGACTTCATCCAACGCCCAAATAAAATGCCAATCTCAAACAATAGCCACATGGGGAAGGCTAATAAGGATTGGGAAATTATATCCGGCGGTGTCAGTAGCATCCCAATTAAAAAGCATCCCACAATCACATAAGGGCGCTTACTTGCCAGGGTCTTGGCATCCACTACCCCACTCCAAATCAGCAGGACTGTCGCAATAGGGATTTCAAAAGCAAAACCAAAAGCAAAGAAAAGTTTCAGCACCAGATCCAGGTAACTGCGCATATCTGGCATTACCTTAATATCTTCTGGAGCAGTTCCAACAAAGAAATCAAACAGAAGGGGAAAGACCACAAAATACGCAAATGCAATGCCGATATAAAAAAGTGCGACGCTACTAATTAATAATGGTATAGCAATACGTTTTTCATTTTTATACAGCCCCGGGGCAATAAATGACCAAACTTGGTAAAGCACAAATGGGATTGCAATAAAAAAAGAAACTATAAAGGTCGTTTTGAACGGGGTAAGGAACGTGGAAGTCACCTCTGTAGCGATCATTCCAACATCACCCGCCAAACGCTCCTGTAGTGGGTGGGCAATAAAATTATAAATTTCAGACGCAAACGGCATCAAGCAGACAAATAAGACCAATACGACTAAGAGGATTCGCAATAGGCGATCACGCAGTTCGATCAGGTGGTCGATAAAAGGCTGATGTTTATCTTGGGACTGATCGCTCATGACTGGCTATCTTTTTCCTGTTGCGATGTTTTCTTCTCGCCTTGTTTTTCTTCTTCATCTTCATCGATGTTTTCAGGATGGTCCGGGTTTAAATCCGGGTCCCCAAAATCATGCCAATGCTCCGGGTACTCCGGATCCTGTAACTCCTCGGCAGTTTCATCCTGTTCTGGCAAATAATCCTCCTGCTCTGCACGAGGATGAGCAGGTTCCTCTATCGCCTTTTCAGGTTTTGGTGCCTCAGGATGGTTGACTCCAGCTGCCTGTTTTTCTACTGGTGTCCCTGCAACTTTTGGTTTTTCAGGCTGATTAAGCGCGTCGTGAACTTCCTTATTGGCTTCGCTAAAGGTTTGCTCCATCTCACGACGACTCTCCTCAATCTCACGCATAATGCGCTCGTTGTGAAGTTCACGCCGTATATCATCGGCTCCAACCTCTCGCTCCAATTCTTCGCGAGCACTATGTAAGGTCCGCTTCAAACCGGACCACCAGCGGGAAGTGGTACGCACCGCATCGGGCAGTCGCTCAGGGCCAACCACCAACAGGGCCACGGCAGCAACTACCAATAGTTCTAAAAAGCCGATATCAAACACAGAGTGACACTCGCCTTAGTCGTTGCCGATTATTTGTCCTGAGACTGTTTATCTTTATTTTTGACAGTACTGTCTTGGCCTGGCTTCTCTTCCTCATCGTGCTTGAGACGCTCGACATCTTTGTCTTCATCAGCATCCTTGGATTTGTCTTCATCCTTAACCGCTTTGCGGAAACCCTTAATTGCGCCACCCAGATCGCCTCCGAGGTTTTTCAAACGCTTGGTTCCGAACAGTAGTAAGACTATGACCAGGACAATCAACAACTGCCAGATACTAATTCCACCGAATCCCATAATTGTCTCCATTACATTCAATAGGATGGCTTGAGTTTCTTACCGGGCACTCCCGCCATCAGGGGTGGTGCCACAAGTGATTCAAATTTTACTTAGTTCGCGCAGCTTTCTCTTCCAGGCCAGAAAGACCAAATCGGCGCCCAAGCTCTCGAACCACGTCCTGAGAATCAGCGCCCAAGTGAGATAGCATGACCAGCGAGTGAAACCATAGGTCCGCTGTCTCGGCAACCAGGTCTCGATTATCGCCACTACTCTGTGCATCTTTTGCTGCAAGAATAGCTTCAGTGGCTTCTTCACCGACTTTTTCCAAAATCTTGTTCAGGCCTTTGCTATGTAAACTGGCCACATAGGACTCAGAAGCATCACTGCTATTTTTACGGCTTTCCAACACCGCATCGAGCTGTTGCAGAACATCTTTCATAATTGTTTCACTTATAAATGGACTTCGGGTCCTGAATCACCGGCTGATTCACCTGCCACTCTTCATCTTGAAGGAGGTGATAGAAACAACTACTGCGTCCGGTATGACAGGCGATTCCACCTTCCTGCTCGACCAACATTAATACGGTGTCCCCGTCACAATCCAGACGCAATTCACGCACCTTCTGCAGGAAACCAGAGGTTTCTCCCTTGCGCCACAGGCCCTTGCGGGATCGGGACCAGTAGACTGCGTAACCCTCACTGGCAGTGAGCGCCAGCGATTCACGGTTCATCCAGGCCATCATCAACACCCGCCCGGTTTTGAAATCCTGGGCAATCGCAGGAACCAGGCCATCACTGTTCCAGCTGACTTTATCGAGAAAACCGGCCTTTGCTTGAATTTGAGTCAATGTCTAACAATCCTTAGAAGTTCCAGTGTAGGCCGAAGCGCCCTAGGGCCACAGCAGTAGCACTAGTGCAGCAACGCCCAGTACCCAACCCGTCGGCGGCAACTGAGACAGCCATTCCGGCTTACTGACAGCGATGGCGCCAACGCCCAACACAACTCCGGCGACCCGCCGAATATATTGGCGCAAGCCTCGGCGTTGCGAGCCCGCCAGCTGCTCGCCAATTACTTCTAACTGGGGCGCCAGTTCCCGCGACTGCTCCAGAGCTGAGTACACCAGCTGTGGCATCTGCGGGAATTTCTCAAGCCACTCCGGACCGTAGCGCTTTATCTCACCCACAATTGTTTTGGGGTGGATTCGATCGCGCATCCAGCGCTCTAAAAATGGATGAGCAGTCTTCCACAGATCCAGCTGCGGATAAAGCTGTCGACCCAAACCTTCGATATTCAACAGGGTCTTTTGTAACAGTACCAGCTGTGGCTGTACCGCCATATCGAATCGGCGCGCAGTCTGGAACAGACTGATCAACACCCGAGCGAAGGAAATCTCTCCCAGGGGTTTTTCAAAAATGGGCTCACAGACCGAGCGAATAGCGGACTCAAATGCATTGATCGGCGTGTCGGAGCGAACCCAACCACTTTGCACGTGCAGCTCCGCCACCATACGGTAATCACGGCGGAACATCGCCAGGAGATTGCGCGCCAAATAGTACTGGTCTTCCCGTGTCAGGCTGCCGACGATTGCGGTATCAATCGCAATATATTGCGGGCGCTGCGGGTGCTCCCTGGAAACGAAAATGTTGCCCGGGTGCATATCCGCATGGAAGAAGTTGTACTCGAAGACCTGCTTAAAGAAAATCTCAACACCGCGCTCAGCCAGCAGCTGCATATTGGTGTCCTGGGCGCGAAGCTGGGCCAGGTCGGTGACGGGGATACCGTCGATGCGCTCCAACACCAGGACATTTTCGCGGGTGTAATCCCAGTGCACTTCGGGGATATACAACAGCGGGGAGTTGGTAAAGTTGCGGCGGAGCTGGGTGCCGTTGGCCGCTTCACGAGTTAGGTCCAATTCACCTTCAATCGTGTGCCGATAGTCCTCAACCACCTCCACCGGGCGCATGCGGCGCCCTTCGGGCACAAAGCGTTCAATTCCACGAGCGATCACCCCCAGGAGCTTCAAGTCTTCCTGGATTACCTCATCAATGCCCGGGCGCAGTACTTTGACGACTACCGATTCGCCGCTCTTTAATTCAGCCGCATGCACCTGTGCAACTGAAGCCGCTGCCAGTGGCTGCTGATCAAATTTGGCGAAGACCTCATCCACCTTGGCACCAAGGGCTTCTTCGATCAGAGCCGTGCACTGGTCACTGGGGAAGGGCGGCACCTTGTCCTGTAAATAATCTAATTGCTCGACAATATCTGGCGGTAGCAGGTCGGGACGAGTGGAGAGAAGTTGGCCGAATTTAACGAAAATGGGGCCCAGCTCTTCCAAGGCTCGGCGCAGCCTTTCGCCCCGTGGCATCTTGGACTGCGGCAGCAACTTCACCGGAAGTAGTAATCCCCGCAACCACAGTGGGCGCTCCTCTGCTGGCAATAATTGATCGAGACGATAGCGCAGAAAAACCCGCGCGATTGTAAGACTTCGACGAACTGGCAAAACTACTCGGCCTCCCTGCGGGAAAACTGTTCTTCCAGCAAGCGCACGCGCGCCTCGAGCCGTTCAGCAGCTAGAGAGGCCTCGGCCAGGTCTTCGACAAATGCTTCGAACTGGGCCTGGGGCGGGGTCAGCTGCCACTCCTCACTGATAGCCTCTGCCGCCACTTCAGGCGCCCGATTCAGGTTGCCTCCTAACCAGCGGGCAGCATCGCGCAGGACATTGCCAATTGAGTGGGCGGGAATATCGCCAACCATTTGCGCCAACGGCGCTTCCCAATCGATATCCAGGTCACTCATGATCCACTGCAGTTCTGCCAGCAGGGCACTGGAGCCGCTCACTGACACCCCCAGTCCGGCTGGAGTTGCATCCGGGTCTTTGATCAGGCGTACAAAAGACAGCGCTGAGCCGCTCAACTGGGTGGTAACTTCCCCCTCCCAGTGCTGGCGCACCCGCACCTGGTCACCCTCGATACACAGGCAAAACTGTAGTTGCGGGGCGGTTAAATCTAGCGCCATGGTTTTCCCATCCAGTGCGGAAAGGCGTTCTCGTGTCGCCGGGTCATACTGGAGGGCAGCATTAATTGTGGTTTCCAGCACGGCATCAAAGCCCGCGCGAAAAGTGGGGTCGCTCATGGCGGTTTACGGCCTCGTGCCTGCGCTCAGAGAAAAAATAGGCTTATGCAGTTTTTCAGGGCTTGATGCCCCGGTGCAAAGCGACAATTCCGCCGGTCATATTGTGGAATTCACAATCGACAAAACCGGCATCCGCCATCATCCCCTTGAGGGTTTCCTGATCTGGATGCATGCGGATACTCTCCGCCAGGTAGCGATAGCTGTCCGCATCATTGGCAACCAGCTTGCCCATAAATGGCAACAGGCGGAAAGAGTACTGATCGTAGACTTTCTCCAACAGCTTCGACTGGGGCTTGGAAAACTCCAGCACTAACAGTCGGCCACCGGGTTTCAACACGCGCAACATGGAGCGCAGCGCCAGGTCCTTATCGGTGACATTGCGCAGGCCGAAAGCGATCGTGATGCAATCAAAGGTATTGTCCGGGAAGGGCAAATACTGGGCATCCGCCTGCACCGGCACCACATTGCCGGCGATTCCCCGATCGAGCAGGCGATCGCGACCCACTCGCAACATCGATTCGTTGATGTCCGCCAATACTACCTGGCCACTGGCACCCACAATGCGGGAGAAGCGCGCGGTGAGGTCACCGGTACCCCCGGCGATATCGAGAATACTTTGGCCCCGTCGGGCCCCGGACAATTCGATGGTGAAACGCTTCCAGAGGCGGTGAACACCTCCAGACATCAAGTCGTTCATTACATCGTAACGGGCTGCTACAGAGTGGAACACTTCTGCCACACGACCGGCCTTTTCTTCCACCGGCACTTCCTGGTAGCCGAAGTGGGTGGTCTTGCGATCCTTCATGCTATGCCTGCTGAGCGAAAACTTTAAAAGGCCATTGTACATTGCCGGAGCCAGTGGGGCACCGCTTGAAATCAAGCAGAGTGGAAACCACTAAAATTTAGTGAGATCGCCCGGGACTGTTCTATGAGCTATCAATTCCAATGTGACTCTCCTTTTCCCGAGCAAATCAAATCTATCGCCCAGGCAGAAGTAACGGCGGCAAACGGATACTTGCTCCGCAACGGAGGGGAAACTGCTGTCCACGAACTGCGCAAACGCTGCAAGAAAATTCGCGCGCTACTGCGCCTGGTCCGCCCACAAATCAGTAGCACTTTTCAGCGTGAAAATACCCACTACAGAAAATTGGCAAACACTCTCGCCCACACCCGCGACCTCACAGCACTGCGCATCGCTTTACTGGGATTGGCACCGCCACATCACTTTCACCGGTTACACCATCTCCTCGACGAACTGATCCAGGCAGAGCAAAACCACTCAGCGGTTCAAGCGGCATTGAAACTCCTCGATAAAGGTCAAATAAGAATTCCATCGTGGCCGCTTGAACAGCTCGGCTGGCATGATGCGGAAGCCGGTTACCTGCGCGGCTACCGAAAAGCCGCAAGCGCATGGCGTAAAGTGCGCAGGCAAAAAAATGCAAACCGCCTGCATCTATTGCGTAAAAGAGCCAAGGATCACTGGTACCAGAGCCGCTTATTGAGGAAGCGTTATCCGCTCACTGTGGGCGAGCGCTGTAAGTCACTAAAGGAGTTGGGAGAAGTTTTGGGTGACTGGCGTGATCTCCATTTGCTGGCACGGCTGGTAATCACTCAGGGAGACAAGCTGCAAAGTGAGTTTGGCACGGTGCTAAAAATTATCCGGCACCGACAAAGCCTACTAATGAAAAAGACCGAAGCACTCTGTGAGGCGCTCTTCCCCAAGCCTCAATTCAAGATCTGACCGGGGAAAGTGATAGTGTGGATGAACATGCCATCCACACCAATAGCTGATGGAATTACTGTTCCAATAATCCGCCAGCGCGTGCCATTACGTGAAACAGGAAGTTTTGTTCGTTGGTGCCGCTCACCAGGTGCGCACCCGGTCCGCGCGCCCAAACACCCACATCCTCACCCGCGTGGGATTCACTGCTCATGGGAATCAGGGCATCCTGCTGGTAATCCAGGGCGGCAGTGTCTGTGCTCACCAGGCTCGGACGCGCTCCGCCATCACCGGCACTGTAGCCCGGGCCATTGGCATAGCTCAGAGTCGTGTAGGGCAGGCCATCTTCTGCCAGGGCATGGGAGGTTTCCGCTTCGCCATTGCCGTCATTGCCAATCACTTTTCCGAGAATGGGGTTACCGCGAGTGGGGTAGCCGGCGATAGTCATCACGTGGCTGTGGTCCGCAGTAACAACAATCAGGGTGTCTTCTGCACTGGTATTATCCATGGCGTACTGAATCGCTTCGGCAAATTCCACCGCATCGGTCAGCGCGCGATAGGCGTTGCCGGCGTGGTGACCGTGGTCGATACGACCGGATTCCACCATCAGGAAGTAGCCGTCCTCATTTTTCTGCAGCATCTTGAGACCTTTGGCGGTCATCTCTGACAGGGAGGGCTCACCGGCTTTGTCGTCCTCGCGAACAGCCTCGAATTCCATATGTGAGGAATTAAACAGGCCGAACAACTTGTCAGTTGCAGAAGCGTCTACGGCTTCAAAAGCGGTAGTGTCTTCAACGTAGGCAATATTATTTACATCGTCGTCGTAACGGGCCTTCCATTCATCCACCAGGTTGCGCCCATCTTCACGGCGCCCCGCTTCACCTTCGATATCGGTAATATCACTGGGCAGGAAGTTGCGACGGCCACCGCCCATCACCACATCGATACCATCACCGGCTTCAAACTCTATCAGTTGAGCGGCGATATCGGTGCAGCCATCTGGGGCTGCTTCCTCCCAGCCGCGCTCAGGCACCTTGGCATAAGTAGCCGCCGGGGTAGCGTGGGTGATACGCGCGGTGCTAATAATGCCGGTGCTCTTGCCCAGGTCTTCAGCCAGCTCAATTGCCGTCGTCAGCGGGTACTCGAGGCTGGCAGCACAATCGCCGCGCGCAACATTTTCAGCAACGCTCAATACACCGGCCTTGGTTTTAACACCGGTTACCAGCGCAGTCATGGTGCCGGCAGAATCCGGGGTTTGCTGGTTGGTGTTGTAGGTTTTGACCAGGCCGGCAAACGGCATTTTCTCAAAGCTCAGCTGGTGTTCCTCACCATCGAGGCCCTGCTGCTGACCCGCCAGGATACGGGCGGCAGTTACTGTGGAGATACCCATACCATCGCCAACGAACAGGATAATGTTTTTGGCGGCACCGGGGGTGTTGTTGATTTCTACAGCGCTCGCTTCTTCGATCGCCTGCTGGGCTTCCTGGAACCAGCTACTGTTGCTCTGAGCAGAGGAAACACCGACATGCTCCTCTTCGGGTAATTCCACTACGTCGTCAGAGTTTGAGTTGTCGTCGCTACAGGCGGTGGCCAGTAGGGCGACAGAGAAGGCCAGTACTGTTTTCTTAAAATGTCTCATGGTGAATTACCCCCAGTTATTCTTCTGTCAGCGACAGGTCGGTCGCAGCAGTCATCACGTGGAAGACTGCACTCTGCTCCAGGCTACCTTGTACCCGCTCGGCGCCGGCGCCGATAGCGTGCAAGCTGATATCCTCGCCCGCATGGCTCTCAGACTCCAGGTGCACCATTGCTTCCTGGTGGAAGCCCGGCGCTTCGGTATCCACGCCGGAGAGATCCTTGCGTCCGGTATCGGCGGCGATATCGTAGCGCTCATCCGCGTCGGTATTTTCACCTAAATCGGCATAACCCAGGCCATTGGCATAGCTCAGGGTGGTGTAAGGTTGACCGTCCGCAGCAAGACCTTCTTCCGCTTCTGCGGCACCGCTGCTGTCATTTTCAACTACTTTACCGAGTATCGGGTTACCGCGAGTCGGATAGCCGGCGATAGTCATCACATGGCTGTGGTCGGCGGTCACCAGGATTAAAGTGTCTTCAAGATCCACTTTATCCAAAGCAACCTGTACCGCATCCGCAAAGGCAATGGCATCGTGCAAGGCGTTGTAGGCATTACCGGCATGGTGGCCGTGGTCGATACGCCCGGACTCTACCATCAGGAAGTAGCCATCGCTGTCTTTTTCCAACAGCTCGATGGCGGTATCAGTCATCTCGGCAATGCTCGGCTCATCGCTGTCCTTGGCGATACGGTCCGCATCGTAACTCATGTGGCTGCTAGTGAAGAGCCCCAATAACTTATCGGTGGAGGCAATATCGACGTCTTCCAGCTCGGAGCCACTCTCCACGTACACAGCAGTCTGCTCGCCGTCATAGCGCTCCAGCCATTCACTGGTCAGATCGCGGCCATCTTCTCGCTTGCCATCGTTGTCGGTGGTAACAAAGTTGCGGCGGCCACCGCCGAGCATGACATCGATACCGTCGCCGGCAGATACCTCAACCATCTGCGAGGCGATATCGGAACAATCACCCTCGGCGGAATACTCCCAGTTGCGCTCCGGGCTGCGCGAGTAAGTGGCTGCAGGCGTAGCGTGGGTCAGACGCGCGGTGGAAACAATACCGGTGGCCTTGCCACGGCTCTCCACCATTTCCAGGAAGGTGTTTAATTCCTTACCCTCGGTGCTGGCGCAATCAGCTCGCAGTGCATCGCCGTCGATATTAATTACACCGGCGCGGGTTTTTACACCGGTCATCATGGCGGTCATGGTACCGGCAGAATCCGGAGTCTGCTGATTGGTGTTGTAGGTTTTGATCAGTGCGGTATACGGAAACTCTTCGAAGGAGAGCGCATTTTCTTCGCCGCTCTCACCGACTAGCTGGCCTTCAAGGATACGGGCGGCGGTTAGTGTGGAAATGCCCATTCCATCACCGACGAACAGAATTACATTCTTCGCAGTTTTTGCCTCTCGGGAAAGCGAAGCGCGCTCTTCCAATCGGTCAGCACTTTCCGTGTACCAGGCACTATTGGTTTGGTAGTCGGGCAGGGTTGCCGCTGAAACAGCGGAAGCGAGAGGAATCAGACAAAAGGCGCTCAGTGCGCGGACAATTGTTTTTGCCATGGGGGCCTCCGAAACTCGTTAATTTGGCGAGCATTAGAGTTCCAAAATGTGACAAAAGAATTACGCGCCGGTTACGTTGTTAATATCTTTGCTCTGAAAATCAATGAATATCAAAGAATTACGTAAACTTGGCAATATTTGGCAAAGACGTACCAAAAATTAATTATTTCGGTAATAAATTATTGAGAAGAGTGGGGAGATATTGAGAGAGAGAGAAGGGTGGAACCGCCCCCTGGGGAGCGGTTGTCATTACCGATCAATTTGCCACTAGCCGATAAACTTCACCACACTCTCATCCGGGTCGCGGCCCTGGCCGGCATCACGCAGGCGCTGTAGGTAAGCCTCCCAGTTGGACGAATAGTTTTCAGCTAGTTCGTGCAAATACTCCCAGGTAAAAATACCGGTGTCGTGGCCATCGTCGAAATCGATTTTTAGCGCATAGCGGCCAGCCGCCTCCACCATGTCGATACCCACATGCATTTTGCCACTGACCAGCACCGGTTCGCTGGCACCGTGGCCACGCACCTCAGCACTGGGGGAGTAGACGCGCAGGTACTCTGCCGGCAAGGTAAATTCAGCATCGCCAAATACCAGATGCAGGCTTTTCTCTGCGCGATTTAATCGGATTTTTTGCGGTTTCATTGATTTACAAGATAAAACGCGACAGGTCTTCGTTCTGGCTCAACTCGCCCAGATGGCTGTCCACATAGGCGGCATCAATGTTCAGCGAAGTATTGCCATCGCCCGCATCAAAGGAAATTTCCTCCAGCAAGCGCTCCAGTACCGTGTGCAGACGGCGTGCACCGATATTCTCGGTGCGCTCATTCACCTCGAAAGCCACTTCCGCGATGCGGCGAATACCGTCTTCACTAAATTGCAGTTCCAGCCCCTCAGTGGCCAGCAATGCTTTTTGCTGCTCGGTAAGGGAAGCGGACGGCTCGGTGAGGATGCGCTCGAAATCTGCGGAGCTCAACGAATTCAATTCCACGCGAATGGGCAGGCGACCCTGCAACTCGGGAATCAGGTCCGAGGGCTTGGAAAGGTGGAAGGCGCCGGAGGCAATAAACAGGATGTGATCGGTTTTGATCATGCCGTACTTGGTGTTAACCGTGCTGCCTTCAATCAGTGGCAGCAGGTCGCGCTGTACCCCTTCGCGGGAAACATCGGCACCGCCGCTCTCCTGGCGCTTGGCAACCTTATCGATTTCATCGATAAATACGATGCCATTCTGCTCAGCAGCGCGGATCGCACGGGTCTTAACATCTTCGTCGTTGACCAGCTTGGCCGCTTCCTCGTCGGTGAGCTGCTTGAGGGCCTGCTTGACCGGCAGCTTGCTCTTGCGAGTCTTGCCCTGGGACATATTGGAGAACATGCCCTGGAGCTGGTTGGTCATCTCCTCCATACCGGGAGGGGCCATAATCTCAACGCCCATGGGCGCAGCGGCCAGATCCACCTCAACCTCTTTGTCATCGAGATCACCTTCGCGCAACTTCTTGCGGAACAGCTGGCGAGTGCTGGAATCCTTATCGGTGGGCTCGGTGGAGCGCGCCGGCGGCAGCAGGGCATCGAGGATGCGCTCTTCTGCGGCGTCCATGGCGCGCTGCTCAACACCAGCCATGGCCTGCTCGCGTTCCTGCTTCACTGCCATCTCGACAAGATCGCGGACAATCGACTCTACATCCCGACCGACATAGCCCACTTCGGTAAATTTAGTCGCCTCTACCTTGATAAAGGGCGCGTTCGCCAGTTTGGCCAGGCGGCGGGCAATTTCCGTCTTGCCCACGCCGGTAGGGCCGATCATCAAAATATTTTTCGGCGTGATCTCGGCGCGCAGGTCTTCACTAACCTGCATACGGCGCCAGCGGTTGCGCAGCGCAATGGCTACCGCACGCTTGGCCTCCTGCTGGCCGACAATATGGCGGTCGAGTTCGTGGACAATTTCTCTGGGTGTCATCTGGGACATACAAATTCCTGCAAAAATTCTTGCGGGGGCTTAAACAGCCCGCCAGCCGGTCACTCTAGGGTGTACCCGGTAATCAATAAGCCAGTTCTTCGATGGTGTGGTTCTGGTTGGTATAAACACAGATATCGCCGGCGATCTTCAGTCCCTGCTCCACAATAGAGCGGGCATCCATATCGGTATTGTCCAGCAGCGCGCGGGCTGCCGACTGGGCGAAGGGGCCACCGGAACCGATAGCAATCAGGTCGTCTTCCGGCTGAATCACGTCGCCATTACCGGTCACAATCAAACTGGCAGTGGAATCGGCAACCGCCAGCAGGGCCTCCAAGCGGCGCAGGGCGCGGTCGGTACGCCAATCTTTGGCCAACTCCACAGCGGCGCGGGTCAGCTGGCCACCGTGGGCCTCAAGCTTGGCTTCAAAACGTTCGAACAGGGTGAAAGCGTCTGCAGTACCACCGGCAAAACCGGCAATAACCTTATCTTTGTACAGGCGACGCACCTTGCGCGCATTGCCTTTCATAACGGTGTTGCCCATGGACACCTGGCCGTCGCCGCCAATCACAACTTTGCCGTTGCGGCGACAGGATAAAATAGTAGTTCCGCGATACTGTTCCAATGGAGACCTCTCGGATTGCGCGTGTACTCTGGCAGCGGGCATCGAGGTGCCCGCGCCGGGGAATTGTCTTCAGACTAGGTAAGTGAGGACGGTGCGCGCCGATTTCAATAAGAGAGGTCACAATTACTGAGTGGGGCAATACACCTTAATAAACGGAATTAATGGTCACTGGGTCGCCGGGCGTTTTAGCACCAGCGGCATCAGGCGATGCTCAGCCAGTGTCTGGCGCGCTTTGGCCATCCGGGAGCGGTTGCTGTAAGGGCCCACCAATACCCTGTGCCAGGTACCCCGGTTATCGGTGGCCGATTCCACTTTGACATCCAGGTTGGCCAGGGTCAGCTCAACGCGCAGGCGCTCCGCTTCAGAAGCATCGCGAAACGACGCCGCCTGCAGGATATATACCTGTGCCGGGGTGCTGCGATCGGGTTCCGATGAGCTACTGTTCTGGGAACTGTTGGTGGAGTCACTGCGGCGCGCCGGTTGTGCCACTTTGGGCGGGGGTACCGTGACTTCGTTTTCTTTTAATTTTGTATAAAAATCAAAACGCGGTTGAGGCGATGTTTCCTCTCGCTGCTGCACCGCCTTTGGCTTAATGCTGCTTATTCCCCGGCTGTCCTTGTCCATGCCCTGGAGAAACAGTACGGCCACCGCAAAGCCACCGACAAAATTCCCCAGGACAAACCAAACCCATGCGGGTTTGCCTGCGGCTTTTTTACTGCGGCGATTACTGGTGCGACGGCTCATCGAAAATTTCTTCCCTGCAAGGTTTTAGCGGTTTGTGAATTGTACCGCCAATTTAGTGCCAGGCGCGTAACCCAGCGCATATTCACGATAATTCCTGCGCATCCATATCCACAGCCCAGCGCAGGCGGCGATTTTTATTGCCCTCCGCCCAGGCACACACTCGCGCTAGCAGCGGCTGTAAGTGGGCTCGGTTTTGTGCGGTGACCTGAATATAAAATCGGAAGCGCCCGGATTTGCGTTCCAGTAGTGCCGGCACCGGCCCCAGATATTGGATCTGTGGTGACGGGGGTGCCAGGGACTGCATAAAGAGTCGCGCATTTTGTAGAAACTCTTCGGCCCAACCAGGCTCTTCACACTCCGCTCTCACCAGTGCCATAGCACTCGCGGGAGGCAACTGTGCAACCGTGCGATCTCTCAGCAACTGGCGCGCAAAAGCGCCATAGCCTTTTTCCAGCAGCAATTGTAAAAGCGGGTGCTCGGGGAAGCGGCTCTGAACCAATACCCGCCCACTGAGACTGCCGCGCCCCGCACGGCCCGCCACCTGTTCCAATAACTGGCCGGTACGCTCTGGCGCGCGGAAATCTGCGCTGAATAAACCGCCATCGGCATCCTGGATCACTACCAAAGTGACCTTGGGCAAATGGTGCCCCTTGGCCAGCATCTGGGTTCCCAGCAACAGGCAGGGCTCGCCCTCTCGCGCCGGTGCTAACAATTTATCCAGGGCCTGTTTGCTCGCCGTGGTATCCCGGTCCACACGTATCACCGGATAGTCAGCAAAGCGACGGGCCAACAGTTCCTCGCTGCGTTCCGTGCCGGCACCCAGGGCCGAGATCGAACGGCTGTGACATTGTGGGCAGCTATCAACCAGCGGGCGGCGGTAATCGCAGTGGTGGCAGCGCAACTGGCGTTGCCGCCGGTGCATAGTCAGCTTGCTCGAGCAGTGTGGGCAATCCGCCAGCCAGCCGCAATCATCACAAGTCAGCGCGGGGGCAAAGCCGCGCCGATTGATAAACACCAGGGCCTGCTCACCTCGCGCGAGGGTATCGCCGATATGGCGCAGCACCTGGGGAGAAAATCCCTCTTCCAACGGCTCCCGCAGTGTCGGAACTACGTGAATTTGCGGCGGCTTGGCATCACCGGCGCGATAGCGCATGCGCAGGTGTTGATAGCGCCCATTCAAAGCGTTGTGCAAGGTTTCCAGAGAGGGCGTAGCCGAACCCAAAACCACCGGCACATTATTATTGCGCCCCAAAACCACGGCCAAGTCCCGGGCCGAATAGCGCACACCGTCCTGCTGCTTAAAAGAGGCATCGTGTTCTTCATCGACAATCACAACGCCGAGCCTGGGCAGGGGCGTCATAATGGCTGAGCGGGTGCCGATCACAATATCTGCCTGCCCACCCGCTGCCGCCAACCAGGATTGAGCGCGCTCGCCGTCGGCCAAGCCAGAGTGCAGCGCTGCGATACTGTGCTTGGGAAATCGTGCGGCAATACGCCTCAGCGTTTGCGGCGTAAGTCCAATCTCCGGCACCAATAACAATGCCTGGCGACCGCTATCCAGAACCCGCTGCATCAGGCGCAAATAAACTTCGGTCTTGCCACTGCCGGTGGTGCCCTCCAGTAATGAAGCAGAAAAGCTGCTGCAATCGATACTGTCGAGCACCTGTTGCTGTTCGCTGTTCAGCTCCGGGGCCGCTGTGCTCTCTGCAGCGGGCAATGGCGCAGGTACGGTAGGGCCTGGAATCCACTCCACCAGGCCGCGATCCTGCAGGGCGCGAATCACGGGGGTATTGTGGCCGAGGGCCTTAAGGTGGGTTCGGCTCTGCTTGCCATCATTCAACAGCAACTGGAACAGAGCCTGCTGCTTGGGCGCGCGCGCCAGTGCAGTTTCCGGTAAGCCCTTTCCCTCTGTCGTGAGCTGAAGCCACTGCTCCGCCCAATGATCAGACGGCTTGCCTTTGCGCAGTGCCACGGGCAGGGCAGCGGCGTAGACCTCGCCGAGGGGCGCCTGGTAATAGTCGGCAATCCAGGACAGCAGCTTGCGGCTGCCATCACCAAACAGAACCTCCGAATCCACCAGTTCCAGCGCAGGCTTCAAACTGCTGTGCGGCGACTCCTGCACTATATCCAACAATACTGCCACCAACTTGCGCCCGGCAAAGGGCACCCAGAGGCGCTGGCCGGGCCGCAGTGACTCCGGCGACAGTCCCTCTGGCGGCAAATAGTCAAACAAGCGCCTCAGGGGCACGGGCACTGCCAGCCTTAAAATGACTTTCTGTTGGACTGACTCCTGCACCTGACCCCCACTCACTCAAGCAAAAGGCGCTAGTGTAATGGCAGATGTGGCAAGTTGCAGGGCTTCGTCGGGGATAACTGGGGCCGAATTGGCGACTTAGGCGTCACAGAGGAATTAGTGAGGTCAATTGTTATCAAAGCTGTTGTGCAATGCTAACAAGTGGCCATCCTCAGTTATTTCGCCACCCAATTGTGCTTGAACCGCGACATTAATCTGATAGTATGCGCCGACTTTTTAAACAGCCTGGAACCATACTGGTTCCTGCACCAATGACGATGCCGTGCTCGGCAAAAGATCGAGTGGCGGTTTCGAAAAGAGGCAATCATGAAAGCAGATATCCATCCTAACTACACCGACATCTCCGCTACCTGTTCCTGCGGCAATGTTGTAAAAACCCGCTCCACTCTGGGCAAAGACCTGCAAATCGACGTTTGCTCCCAGTGCCACCCTTTCTACACTGGCAAGCAGAAGCAGGCTACCACTGGTGGTCGTGTTGACCGTTTCAAGAAGCGTTTCGGCAGCCGTATCGGCAAATAATCCGGGCTCTTCGCTCGAGTGGGCCCGCCGCTTGCGGCAGGGTCCATTCCAAAAAGGCACCTCACACTGTGATGGTGCCTTTTTTGTATCTATTCAATCCCCATCATATCCAGCAGCCGTAAGCGTCTGTGTACAAAATCAAAATCGACTTGAATCGCTTAACCTTACCGCTATTGGCGACCATTTTATCCTTATAAATCAAAATATTGCGGCTATTTATCCCGAAAATCGTCGATAAGCACGATAAAAATAGAAGTCCGTACCATATATTGCAGATTTTCACGCTTGTAGCGCCAAGCTTCCCTCGGTTATTCTCTGGCCCCCGCAGTAACCGGGATAACACTTAAGTGTTGCCCACAGTATTCGAGAGAAAAGCCCCCAAATGACGGATTCATTGCGCCAGGCAGCGCTCGATTACCACGCGCTCCCCAGTCCCGGCAAACTTTCAGTAGAACTGACGACCCCTGCCGAAACCCAGGAAGACCTGTCCCTGGCTTACAGTCCCGGCGTCGCCGAACCGGTGCGAGAAATCGCCAAGGACCCAGAAGCAGCCTACCGATACACCGGCAAAGGTAATCTGGTAGCAGTCATTTCCAATGGCAGTGCCATTCTCGGTCTCGGCAATCTGGGCCCGCTGGCCTCAAAACCCGTGATGGAAGGCAAGTCACTGCTGTTTAAACGCTTTGCCGATATCAACTCAGTAGATATCGAAGTTGATGCCAGCAGCCCGGAGCAGTTTATTCAGACCGTGGCCTCAATCGCCAACACCTTCGGCGGTATCAACCTCGAAGATATTAAGGCGCCCGAGTGCTTCCATATTGAAGAGACCCTGATCGAACGCTGCCCGGTACCGGTTTTTCACGACGATCAGCACGGCACCGCCATTGTGACCGTTGCCGGTATGCTCAATGCTCTGGAGATTCAGGGTAAGAAAATCAGTGAAGTGCATATGGTATGTCTGGGCGCAGGTGCCGCTGCGACCGCCTGCTGCAAACTGCTGCTGGCTGCCGGAGCGCGCAAAGAGCAGATCACCATGCTCGACAGCCGCGGGGTTATCCACTCGGGTCGAACGGATATCAACGCCTACAAAGGTGAGTGGGCGCGGGATACCGATATGCGTACCCTCGACGATGCCATCGTCGGTGCGGATGTATTCCTCGGGGTATCCGGCCCGGACCTGCTCTCCGCCGAGCAGCTACAGCGCATGGCCCCAAAACCGGTGGTCTTCGCCTGCTCTAACCCCAACCCGGAGATTAAACCCGAGCTGGCTCACAGTGTGCGCGACGACCTGATTATGGCCACAGGCCGCTCCGACTACCCGAACCAGGTTAACAACGTCCTCTGCTTCCCGTTTATTTTCCGGGGTGCCCTGGATGTCCGCGCTGCGCGCATCAATGAAGAGATGAAACTGGCAGCGATCGAGGCCATCCGCAAAATTGCCCACCTGCCGGTGCCGGATTCGGTGCGCGAAGGTTATGGCGGCATCGAACTCAGCTTCGGGCCCAACTATATCCTGCCCAAGCCAACCGACCCGCGTTTACTGCCTGAGGTGGCTTCGGCCGTAGCACGAGCAGCCGTAGACAGTGGCTGTGCGCGCCTGCCCTACCCGGACAACTATCCCCTGGAAACCCTGTAAAGATCACAGATTTCCTCACTTAACCCGTTAGAGCAGGCATTTACCGCTTTCGCTCTAACGGAGTTCTTGAGCCACAAAGCCCCCGTCGCTAAACTGCCTTTCTGTCACAGCATCAAAGTTGCCCAACACAATGAGTCATGTGTACGTGCTGACCAATCAGCACCAGCAGTTCCTGAGTAAAAGCGGCGAATGGACCGATGGCCGCGAGCCGAACAAACTGTTTCGCAGCGAGCATAAAGATGTCGCTATCAACCAGATGTTCGAGGCCAATACTCGCAATGTGAGCCTACGCATTGAATTGCTACTGTGCGAACTCAGCATTAAGGGGCACCCCCAGATCCCCGAGGAAGCTCTGGCACCGGTACCCAATGATGTGAGTCAGGGTGACCCTGAAATCACTCCCTCAACACCTGAGGAACTGCCAGAGCAGGCCAACCCGGAGATAGAACCCCAGCCTGCGCCTGAAGCCGCACCGGAAGAAGCGCCTGAGGTTGCCCCGGAACCAGCGCCCGCTGAAACGCCCGCACAGCCTGACGAAAACAAATCTGAATCCGCCGCCTGAGCGCCAGAACATTCAGCACCGGCACAGAGAGTCGCCCGAGATGGCAGCGATAAAGAAGCGTTCCGGTAGTACCAAGGAGATTCGAGTGCCCATTTCCCACCTGGCCGCGCTATCGCAAGCCAAACCAGCCCAACTGCTCAAAGGCATCCTCCGCGGTGTCGAGAAAGAGAGCCTGCGTGTCGCTCCCGATGGCGCCCTTGCGCAAACGCCGCATACCACAGCACTGGGCTCCGCACTTACCCATGAAAGTATTACTACCGACTTCTCTGAGGCCCTACTGGAATTTATTACGCCGCCAGTAGCGACCCCAGAGGAAGCGTTACAGGTCTTGGACCGTATCCACCGCTACACCTACAACCAGATCGGTGACGAGCGCCTGTGGGTTAACAGCATGCCCTGTGCGATTGGCGAAGATAAAGATATTCCCGTTGCCCGCTACGGCAGCTCTCACAGCGGCACAATGAAAACTATTTACCGGCTGGGCCTGGGGTTGCGCTACGGCCGCGCCATGCAGACTATCGCCGGTATCCACTACAACTTTTCGCTTCCTGAAGAGTTCTGGCTGTGGCTGCATGAAATCGAAGGCAGCAGTGAGGATTTAAAAAGTTTTAAAACCCGTCGCTACTTCGATCTAATTCGTAATTTCCGCCGCAATTACTGGTTGCTGATTTACCTGTTTGGCGCCGCACCTGCGGTATGCGCTTCTTTTGTCGATGGCCGCGAGCACAGTCTTGAGCCCTTCAATGGGGATGACCACACTCTGCACGTGCCCCACGCTACGTCCCTGCGTATGGGCGACCTGGGCTACAACAGCAACGTGCAGCAGTCACTAGTGGTTTGCTACAACGACCTGCGCAGCTATTTATCGACGCTCTGTTCAGCGATCAGCAGTTCCTACGGCCCCTACCAGGAAATGGGGGTTAAAAATGAAGGCGGCGACTACCAGCAATTGTCCACAGGCATACTGCAAATCGAGAATGAGTTTTACTCACCGATCCGTCCCAAAAACCCCGCCAAACGGGGCGAAACAGCGCTGTCTGCCCTGGATAATCGCGGTGTCGAATATGTTGAGGTGCGCTGTCTCGACCTGAACCCCTTCGCCCCCCTGGGAATTGATGCCCAGCAGATGCGCTTTCTCGATAGCTTCCTATTGCACTGCCTTCTCACCGACAGCCCCAAAACCAGTGATGCCGATTACCGCAGTACCCAGGAGAACCAACAGCGTATCGTCTACCGGGGTCACGAGCCGGAACTAACACTGCTGGATAACGGTGGCGAGCGCAAACTGAGCGACTGGGCCACCCAGTTATTGGAAGAGGTCGACTCAGTGGCAGAACTGCTGGATAACGCCTGGGGCGGCTCGCAATACCGCGGCTCAGTGGGCGTGCAGAAGGCCAAGGTGAAAGGGGATATCCTCACACCGGCACAGCAGATACTGGCAGAGATGCGCGAACAAAACATTACCTTTTCCCAGTGGGCTATGGATAAAGCCGAACAGCACCGCCGCTACTTCCTGGAGCGCCCTCTGGACAGCGACTATCTGCAAGACTTCTTACAGCAGGCAGAAACCTCACTGCTCAAGCAAAAAGAAATTGAAGCGCAGGATAGCGGTACTTTTGAAACATTCCTGAGCCGTTACTACGCCCAATACAACTGCTGCCAGGACTAGCGGCTGATACAGTGCCGCAGCCTGAGCGAGGCTTATGAACTATCTGGCACATCTGTTACTGTCCGGGCCCGAACCGCGTTGGCGACTGGGTGGGCTCCTGGGGGACTTTGTTAAAGGTCCCCTGGATGACAGTTGGCCAGCGGATATTGAGCATGGTATTCGCCTGCACCGTCGCATCGATGCCATCACCGATGCGCACCCGGCCTACCGGGATGCCCTGGCACAACTGGACCCGCGCTGGCGTCGCTATGCCGGCATCGCACTGGATATATGGTTTGACCACCTGTTGGCAGAAAACTGGCAGCAGTGGCACCCTGAAGCGCTGGATGAGTTTTGCCAGCGCTGTTGGAGAGACTTTCATTTCGACAGCCGGTATATTCCGCCACGCGCAATGGCATTTATTGAGCGCGCCGAGCAAATTAAACTGCTGCAAAGTTACCGCGAGGAGCGGGTAATCGAACTGACCCTGGAGCGGGTTGGGCAGCGGTTGCGCCGCCCGGTAGCACTGCAGGAGCTACTGCCTGAAC
Source organism: Microbulbifer maximicatervae (SeqCode) (assembly GCF_052467815.1). Classification (NCBI taxonomy): domain Bacteria; kingdom Pseudomonadati; phylum Pseudomonadota; class Gammaproteobacteria; order Cellvibrionales; family Microbulbiferaceae; genus Microbulbifer; species Microbulbifer maximicatervae (SeqCode). Next base: position 1,590,480 of record NZ_CP174326.1, on the reverse strand, counting down.
TTATCGCCGGGCGGAACAAACTGGAAAGCAATTTCAATAAACTATTAACCGACTTGAATCTCGAAGCGAACCGCTTTCGACAGCACTATTCAGGACCCGAATTACCATGACCTTACCCAACCCGCGCATCACTTTTCTTTTGGTCTTCCTAATGGTGGCCTTTTTACTCGGCTCCGCCTTTTATCTCGAGTACGTGCAGGGGCTGGAGCCTTGCAAATTGTGTATTACCCAGCGGGTAATGCTATTGGGTGTTGGTATAGTTTCGTTGATCGCATTCCTGCACAACCCTGCCACCATTGGCCGTCGTGTCTACGGCCTGCTGGTATCCCTGTGGGCAATGGGCGGTCTCTACTTTGCCGGTCGCCAGCTGTGGCTGCAAAGCCTGCCGGAAGACCAGGTACCGGCCTGTGGTCCAAGCGTCAGCTATATGATTGAAGTTTTCCCGATGGCCGATGTGCTCAAGGCGCTGCTGAGCGGCGATGGCAATTGTGCTGAAGTACAGTGGACCATGATGGGCCTGAGCATCCCCGGTTGGGCCGCTATCGGTTTTGCCGGTCTGATCCTGTTCGGTGGCTGGCAAGCATTCCGCAGAGCTTAACAATCTCCGGCGGCTTTACCGGCCGCCATCTCCTACATGTCAAAATCCACGCTGCACAACATACTCCGCTGGCTGGGGGGAGCTGCCATTCTGGTTGCCTGTACCTGGCTGGGCAATTTCACCAGCTCAAGCCTGTCACTACCCATTCCAGGATCTGTCATAGGGATGCTGATGCTACTGGTGATTCTCGTGTTCAATGGTGGGGCTCCCGCAGGCCTTGCCAAAGTCAGCTCACAACTGCTTTACCTATTGCCGCTGTTATTGCTACCGGCGGCTGTCGGGGTATTTTTTTTCCAGGGCCTGACTCTATCCGACTGGCTAGCCCTTATCGCCGCTATTGTGATTGGCACACTGATCAGTATCGCTATTTGCGCACAGCTACTAAAAAAACTGCTGATTCGCTCTGGGGGTAATGGAAAGTGAATGAATTTCTGGCGAACCCAGTCTTTGTATTGCCCTTGAATGTCATAGCTTTTCTTATCGGCGTTACCCTTTACCGGCGCTACAAGACTGTTCTGCTGCACCCTATTATCAGCGCTAGCATTTTGACCGCAATAACATTGAGTGTTCTCCATATCCCCTATGAGAGTTACCAGGGCTCCAGTGCATTACTGTACAGCTTGCTAGGGCCAGCAGTTGTTGCCCTGGCTGTCCCTCTCAAACAAAACCTAGTGATTATCCGCAAAGCCGGCTGGCCGCTACTTGTCACTATTTTTGTGGGTGCGATTTTGGCCCCGGTTATAGCAGTATTAATCGCCTTGGTATTTGGCGCGGGCAAGTCAGTGCTACTGGCGTTGAGCGGCAAATCTATTACCACACCCATCGCATTGGCCCTGGCGGAAACAATCCACGCTTCTCTCAGCCTCACTGCAGCTATTGTGGTCTTGACCGGGGTGGTCGGTGCTATCGCTGGCCCAGCTATAATGAGTAGGCTCAATATTCACGATGAGCGTATTATTGGTATCGTACTCGGCATCAATGCCCACGCGGTTGGGACCGCACGAGCATTAGAAATCAGCGCCCTGTGCGGCGCCTGTGCAGCATTGGCGATGGGTTCCTGCGGTGCGCTCACAGCGCTGATTTTGCCGCTCATTATCAGTGGTTAAAACACCCTAGATTTGCTCCACCGAAGATCGCCGCAGGCATCGTTGTATTCTGGCGTAGATCACACTCTGCACCTTGCCGTCGGCGGGGGAATCTCCTATCTTCTTAGGGCCTTCGGGATCAGCAATAAAGCTGGCTATCACGGCAACAGTAACCAAAGGATTCTTGGAGATGCTGGAAAATTGTAAATCTGCGCGCGAGCGCTGGGGTGGCGTCAGTGAAATCATTGACCGCTGGCTACAGTCCCGACAAATCCTGCTGGTAAGTTACTACCATCTATCTGAGAAGAAAGCGTTTAACGATGGGGATTCGGAGACCGAGAACGGTGTTCGTCATCTTTGCCAGTTGCTGGTGGACTACGTCTCTGCGGGACACTTTGAGGTATACGAACAGCTCATACTGGAAGGCCAGGCTTTTGATGATAAACAGGGGCTGCAACAAGCGCGGGAACTCTATCGGGATATTGATGTGACCACTGATGTCGCTGTCGATTTCAATGATAAGTACCAGGAAACCGACGATCTATCCAGCCTGAACCCAGATTTGTCACAGCTGGGGGAAGCACTGGAAACCCGCTTTAGTTCCGAGGATCGAATGATCGCACTTTTGCACACAGCCCATAAAAACCAGCTGGTCTAAAAAACTGAATTCATCATTGTAAAGGCGATGGGAAGCCGGCGCCTTTAATCGAATATTTTTGTTATTGATTTTTCAGGGTAAAAAATAAAGGCGCCCAATGGGCGCCTTTATTGAATCCAAAGTAGTAAATCTAATTACTCACTTTTGGGCTCTTCTTTTTTCTCTTCTTTTTTCTCGGCGCCATCTTCCTTGCCAACATTGGCTTTGTGCAACTCCACTTCAAAAATCAGCGTTGCGTTAGGGCCGATCTTACCGCCTGCACCACCCGGGCCATATGCCAGCTCGGAAGGGATGTAAAGCTCCCACTTGGAACCTTCTTTCATCAGTTGCAGCGCTTCGGTCCAACCCTTGATAACACCATTAACCGGGAACTGGACCGGCTCACCACGGGCGTAAGAGCTATCAAACTCTTCACCATTGATCAGGGTACCCTTGTAGTCCACTTCAACAGTGCTGTTCTCGCTGGGCTTGCCGCCGGAACCCTCACTAATCACCTTGTACTGCAGGCCGGAATCAGTGGTAACAACACCATCTTTCTTGGCATTCTCTTCGAGGAAGGCTTTTCCTTCCTGCAGGTTTTTATCAGCTGTCTCTTTGAATTCTTTCTCTTGCTGAGCCAGCATTTCCTGCTGCTTCTTCTGCATTTGCTCTTGGAAGGCAGCGATCGTTTGCTGCTTTTCTTCTTCAGTCAAACGGGATTCATTGCCGCTGGAAACATCCTTAAGAGCCATCATCACCACTTGGGGATCTAATTTCACATCCTGAGCTTCAAGGCGCTTCGCCATATCTTCGGCAATGATGTAGCTGACCTTCTTCTCCTGGGTGTCCAGGGCAACTTCTTTTTCCTGCTTAGATCCCTGTTCGTTACAGCCGGTCAGCGCCAGGCCAAGGGCAATTGCTGCAGCCAAAGGGTATTTATTCATGGGTGTTGTCTCTTTGTCCGTATTGCGTTGAATGATTCGCGCTTGACCCTGGGTCAATGCCTGCGGCGGCTTATCAAGTAATCCTGATTCGGCCCTTAGCCTCCAGGCGCACCTTTTCCGCCAGTCCGCTCAAGTCTAACCTAAGGCGACTGCAAGTGCATACCGATGACGCGCACACTGTGCAGGACACCACATTCCACCTTAAGGTTCCAGGGACCAGCGAGAAAAAAATACATTTACAGCACTATTTTCGCTGCTTACGGCATACATTTTTTTTAAAAACAGCGCTATTATCGACCAGTCGCCGGTTGTTGTTCCGGACTGTTTGAGGTGCTTTTCAGTTTCAGAACAATTTACAGTGTTCAGATCCCTGATTTAAATATGTTTATTACATATAGATCTGATCCGTACACTGTCCGGATGTTCCAATTGATAATAAACGTCAGGACATTTACTCATGGCTGCCAAACAAAGAGCTGTCAATTCAGTCGCAGAACTGGAAGCACAAATTTCCAAGCTAACCGTCAAGCTGGACAAAGCCCGCAACAAGAAAGTTGCCGATGCCGGCAAAAGTGTTTTAAAAGCCGGAAAAGCACTGACTTCTGCAAAAGAAAAATTAGCTAAAGCGAAAACCAAACTAGTAGACGCTAGAACTGCAGCCAAGACACGAAAGACAGCTGCCACTCAAAAGCGTGTAGAAACCGCCAAGGCCAATGTAGAAAAGCATAACGAAGTACTCCAGCAAGCAAAGGCATCACACGCCGAAGCAAAGAGTACCGAGTCCCAGGCAAAGGCCGAGCTGAAAGCTGCCGAAGCTGTGCGTAAGGCCGGTGTAAAAGCAGAAAAACTACTGAACAAATCCAAGCCAAAAGCCCGCAAAGCTACCACCTCAAAAAAAGTAGCCGCTCCTAAAGCAACCGCAGCAAAGAGCCGCACTAAAGCAAGCACTACCAGCACCGCCAAAACAGTGAAAAAGACAGTGGCAAAAAAAGCCACAGAAAAGAAAACTAGTGCCAAGAAAGCGCCAGCAAAAACCGCCGCTGCCACTAAAGCTGTAAAGAAAACTCCCGCAAAGAAAGCCTCCACTGCTGCGAAAAAAGCACCAGCCAAGAAAGCTTCTACTGCCGAGAAAAAAAATCCAGCGAAGAAAGCTCCAGCTAAAACTACTGCTGCCAAAAAACCAGCGGCGAGCAAACCCTCAACGGAAGCCAAGCCTGCAACAGTCAAGCCAAGCGCAGAAACTCCGAAGGTGAAGGCTGTCAGCAAACCTGAAACCGTTGAGAAACCCAAAGACGATTCAAAAGCAATGGCTCCAGCTGAGCAGCAGAAACCGGTGGAAACTCCGCGCCCAGCAGCAACGATTACTCCCAGCACTCCGGCAAACAGCCTCTTTTCTTCGGAGCAACCCAGCGGCGAATAGTCTCGGGACTCCTCGCAGCCAAATACGGTGCTGCTTAATTGAGCTCTGTACTTTTCACGACTGTATTACCGGCGACCCCAGAAAAGTACAGCGCCCAGAGGGGTGTAACAGTGGCTTAACCCGCTGCCCCCCTGTGAGCCAAGTAGCTTTCGATCAGGCCCGCCCAGTGGGCCTGATCTTTTTGCTGCAAACCATATTGCTGGGATGCTAGCTCCAGTGCAGAGCGATCCCCCGGCCAGTCCTCAGCATAAATTTTCCACAGCGCAGCCAACTGCAACTGCTCCAGTTTCAATTCATAGCGTTTACACAGCGCGTAGACCCGCTGGGTATGGGGGCGCAAACTCCCCAGCCAACGACGCAGGTGTCGCACACTGCGAATCATTCGCCTGCGCGGCGCGACGCCTCGATCTGCGACTCTCCATCCCTCTTCACTGATTTCCTTGCCACAAACGACTGTATAGCTCGCCCACAGTAGAAGACACACGTCAGCGCCATTTCTGTCTTGGCAGTCGAGTAGGAACTTCTCAACATCCTGATAGGCATAAAAGTCCAAGCTGAACTGCCAGAGGGGGTTTTCCTTGGGGGAAGATGGAGGTGAAGTATTTGTCACGTTAGAATCCCGACCCTTTGCTGATCGGCATAGTGCCCCAGTCTCTGTGGAGTCCGGGTCTGTTCAATAGCCTAGCATTCATCGGCCTATTCATATGAGGTTTTTCCAGTGATCAATTTACAAGGGGTTTCTCTGCACCGAGGTGAGCGCGACTTGCTTGACAGCGCAGATTGCAGAATCTTCCCCGGCCACAAAGTCGGAATTATCGGTGCCAACGGCTGTGGCAAGTCAACTCTGTTCAAACTGCTGCTTGGACAACTGGAAACCGATGCAGGGCGGGTAGACCTCCCCAGCACCTGGCGTATCTCCCATATGGCTCAAGAGGTAGAAGCTACTGAGCAGTCAGCACTGGATTACGTTTTAGACGGCGATAGCGAGTTGCGGCTATTGCAAAAGCAACTGGCAGAGGCCGAAGCAAGCGGCGATACCGACGGTCACAAACTGGCAGAACTGCACGAGCGCATGGCCAGTATTGATGGCTACAGTGGCCCGGCGCGCGCCGCGCAACTCCTCGACGGGCTTGGCTTTTCCCACGAAGAGCAACAGCGCCCCGTTCGCAGCTTCTCAGGTGGATGGCGTATTCGCCTCAATTTGGGCCGCGCCCTGATGTGCCCCGCAGATCTTATGCTGTTGGACGAGCCCACCAACCACTTGGATCTGGATGCCACCCTTTGGCTGGAACAGTGGCTGCAACGCTTCCCCGGTACCCTGCTGATTATTTCCCACGACCGCGACTTTCTCGATGCAGTGGTCGACGGCATTGTCAGTTTTGAACAGCAAAAACTGGTCTTGTACAGCGGCAACTACAGTGCCTTCGAGCGCGCTCGCGCTGAGCGCCTGGCCCAGCAGCAAATACAGTTTGAAAAACAGCAGGCCGAACGCGCACATATGGAAGACTTTGTGCGGCGCTTTCGCGCCAAGGCGAGCAAGGCCAAGCAGGCACAAAGCCGCCTGAAAGCCCTGGACCGGATGGCTCTGATTGCCCCAGCCCATGTGGATTCCCCTTTTCATTTTACTTTGCCATCCTCAGAGAAAACCTCTAATCCGTTAATCGACCTGCGCGAGACGGATATCGGCTATGCCGAAAAAATAGTGGTGAAGAACGTTCAGCTGGGCATTCAACCGGGACGCCGTATCGGCCTGCTCGGCCCCAATGGTGCGGGCAAGTCCTCTCTAATCAAAACCCTGGCTGGCACACTCGCCCCCCTCAGTGGCGAGCGCCAATGTGGCGAGCACTTGGCCATCGGCTACTTCGCCCAGCATCAGCTGGAAGCACTGGATAGCAACGGTTCCCCTTTGCTGCACCTGCAAAGGCTGAGCCCCGATGCCTCGGAGCAATCGCTGCGGGATTTTCTCGGCGGCTACGGTTTTATCGGCGATCGGGTTTTCGAAACGGTAGGGGGCTTTTCCGGCGGTGAAAAAGCCCGTTTAGCCCTGGCACTACTGGCCTGGCAAAAACCTAACCTGTTGCTTCTCGATGAACCGACAAACCACCTTGATCTGGAAATGCGCCACGCCCTGACCCTGGCGCTGGCGGAGTTTCCCGGTGCCGTCATATTGGTTTCCCACGATCGTCATCTACTGGCCAATACTGCCGACGAATTTATTCTGGTGGCCAATGGCCGCGCCGAACCCTATAGCGGCGACCTTGATGACTACAAACAGTGGCTGCTCGGCTTTAACCGGGAAAAGAAGCGCAAAGAGGAGAGCGCCTCCACTGTTACAGGCACAGAGGAAAAAGCCCCTGAGGATAAGAAGGCCCAAAGGCGCGCCGCCGCCGCACTACGCGAACAACTGAAGCCCCTGACCAACAAGCTCAAGAATATTGAGCGACAGATGGCTGTGGCAGAAAAGGCATTGGCCGCAGTACAGGAAAAACTTGCCGATGAAGCGCTATATAGCGGCGGCCAGCAGGAGGAAATAGCTCGACTTAATAAAGAGCAGTCAGAGCAGCAGGAATTAATGGAAGAACTGGAAATGGAATGGCTGGAAATTTCTGAGAAGCTCGAGGAAATTCGCGGCGAATAATTTTACAGAAAATCACTCTAAATAATATCTTCAGCGGGCTTCAGAACTTTCCTGCTACCCGCTGAAGAAATCGATTTTATTTATCTTTAACGAATACAACCGTATTCATCCACTGCAATACCAATCGGTGTATTTGGGCATTGATCGATATAGCTGGGTACACCATCAAAATCTGTATCCAGCGGACAGCCATCTAATTGCACATCGATTCCCACTGGGGTCTGCGGACATTGATCAGTGGCATCAATAACACCATCTGCATCTTCGTCATACCAAAAATCCGGATATTCAAGCCATTGATAGCCGACCGCCAAGCTGGCAAAACCATCGATACCACCTTCTTCGACCCCCTGGAAAAGCCGTATATCTGCGCGAGCCTGCCAGCGGGGCCCCAGGTGATATTTAATTCCCATTCCCACATTCACCATGTTTTGCCGGTCATGCCAGTCACAATGGTAGGGCGGGTAGGGATAATGGTGGCCGTCTGGCCGATCCTCAGGGACATAGAATTTCTTACGACAATCCCAAGGGTAGGGGTAGTATGGGTCGTAGGGGTGATCAGGGTCGTAGGTATATTCCGGGTCGTCTGGATGCCAGTGTTTTTTACGGTAACGCCGGTCGTAATTAATACGCAATTCACCCAGGCCAAACGCGACATAGGGCTGCCAACAAAAGTTACCGCAGAACTGCCCTCCAAATTGATATAGGAGATCTATGCGGTAGTTATACACATCTACTTTCTCAGGCGTATCCGCAACACTCACGACGAAATAGTCGACAACCCCTTCCATCGCCCAATGATTTGTCATGTTAAAGCCAAAACCGGCACCGACACCTGAGGTATCTCGCATTTCAAATCCACGAAATGGCGTGCCTTTTAGACGATCACCATCAAACCAATGCTTACCCCCATTAACATAGAGGTTCAATGTTCCAACAAAATCAGCACGGACTTCAGGAACTGTAAGTAGTGGGATAAACAACAGGCTATAGAGAATTGAGAGCAGAGCATCACGCCTTCTCATCAGAAACACCGAGATTCCTTCCTTGATCAACCCCCTAAATTATTATTAACATCAACATCTATTAATAAAAATAATTCGATTTTGTTTTCGTGGTGCTTCCTGAATCCAGTTCTTATCGGAAATAAAATTCGAAAGTCACAGCACACTAGAAGCATAGACGGCTAGTGGTAAAAAACAGCAATAAAGACAGGAGAGATAACCCGTGCTGGCACCCAATATTGACAGCTATGTGAGGAACTTGGTTCGACCTCAAGACATACAAACTACTTGCTATGTCCCCAAAAGTATCCGCGAATATGCGCTGGACTTTCAAAATAATTCCAACAATGAGAGCAAGTGGTATCACAAGCGTAGTAGTGATGGATTAACCGTAATCGATCAATTGGTAAGCCAAGCGGCACAAATCCACACAAATGATTATGGAAGGATTACCCGCGTTACCAAGGTACTGGTAGAAAATTTATATCTCTGGCTTACAGGATTCAACCCTTCCACACCCTCCAAGCTACTTGATACTGATGGAATTACACGGCGAAAAGATGCAGTTTTAGCCTTATTAGGAGGAGCATACTGTTGGTACCGCCAGGCCAGTGAGGCCTTCGGTTCTGAGAGAAGAGCAATCTCTAATATCGAATCCCAGACGGACGTTCCTTTCTCACTGTTTAATTACCGATTCAGCCGCAGTGGTTTTGACTTACACACGGTGACCACACTGCTATATCGAGGCGATACCCGCCCACCGCAAAAGCTGTGGCAAGCCGGGGGGTTCTTTCCCTGGATGAATCAAAATGGCCGCTTTGATCCGCACCTGGGTACCGGAGCATCTAACCAAGTCATCTCAACCACTACCAATGCAAATATTGTTGCGCGCTTTGCCTGGCACAATAAAACTTATTGCCCGACTAGGTATTATTTTGTGCATGGAACAAATGAGGGTGACTTAGCCACTACTGGTTTTATCTATGAGCTCGATAAAAGAAACCACCAGTGCGTAGAGGTTTCCACAGTCACCCGGGGACGTGAAGTTGCCTTTATGGCTATTCCCAACCAATTTATTCGCCGCTTTCGTATGCGTTATTTTGCGGGCACCCAAAATAATATTGAACTGTCGGATTGGATGGCTTACGACAGTAACACCATCCGCAACCTGAATGTTGTCGAAGACAAGCGCCGATGGGAAGCCGCCAAGAAAAACTGGAATGAGTTTTTCTAACAATAGAAGTGGACTATTGCATGCCACTGATACCATATTGGCACCGGTGGCATGCATCGATCGTCAGTGCGAATTATTCGCCTTTGGACTCTTCAGCGGTTGACGCATCTACTTCAGAGGCAGTGAGCGGCAGCGCTTCACCAGGTAACCTGCGGTATACCAAGTCCCAAACACCGTGCCCCAGTCTCTGCCCTCGACGCTCAAACTTGGTCTCTGGGCGCCATTCTGGCCGGGCAACATAATCACCCTCACTGGCGGTATTTTCTAGCAGGTTTTCCCCCTGCAATACTTCCAGCATATGCTCGGCATAATTTTCCCAATCTGTCGCCATATGCATAAGACCGCCGGTTTTTAACTTGCTGCAAATCAGGCGAACAAATTCCGGCTGCACTATCCGGCGCTTGTGGTGCTTCTTCTTGTGCCAGGGGTCAGGGAAGTACAGCTGGAAACGATCCAGGCTCCCATCGGCAATACAATCGTTTAGGACATCGACCGCATCGGCCATGTAAACACGCAGGTTTTTGATACCTGCCTTGCCGGCATTATTGATCAACCGGCCAACCCCCGGCGGGTGTACTTCAATACCAATAAAATCCTTATCTGGCTCGGCTTCAGCCATGGCCAGCAGGGAATCCCCCATACCGAAACCGATCTCTAACGCCAGTGGCGCCTCGCGGCCAAAAACCTGTTGGCGATCCAAAGGTCCGTCAAATAGGGAGAGCCCATACTGCCCCCAATAATTGTCAAAGGCATTGCGCTGCCCCTCTGTCATTCGCCCCGCGCGAATCACATAGCTGCGGATAGATTTCTTCTTAAATTCTGTGCGGTAGGGAAAATCTTCCGCAGATTCGTCTTGCATTGTTCGCGACCTCTTATGCGAAACGGTTTATATCTTGATGTTTTGTTCGGGCTCGGTATCTGAGTGTAAGCCCAGTAAAGGTGGCTACTTAGAGAAATTAAATGCGGCAAAAAACAGGACTACCCAACCGGCAATCATCATCAGCCCGCCGAGAGGGGTGATTGGACCTAGCCATCGGGGGCCTCCCAGTGCCAGGGCATAGAGACTGCCGGAGAAGAAGATAATACCGAAAATAAAAAGAGCACCGCTCAGGGTCAGCGATAAACGGTTTCCCCAGTTTTGCATTAGCAGCACCACACCAAACAGCGCCAGGGCATGAATCATCTGGTACTGGACTCCGGTTTTATAGGCCTCTAACAGGTTCTCTGCCACTTTACCGCGCAGGCCGTGAGCCCCAAACGCCCCCAGAGCCACGCCACTGGCGCCAAAGAATGCACACAGCAGCAGATAGAGTTTGGCCATTACCTTCCCTTTTTGTTTTACCCAGTGGTAACAGGTATGCCTGTAACAGGCGGGACAAAAAAAACCGCGCTACTGCGCGGTTTTCTACCCGTGTACCAGAATGCCGATTTAGGCTTCCATAGCAGCACGCACTTTCTTCATGGCATTTTTTTCCAGCTGGCGAATTCGCTCAGCGGAAACACCATACTTATCAGCCAACTCATGCAATGTGGATTTCTCCTCACTGAGCCAGCGGGCCTGAATAATATCGCGGCTGCGATCATCCAGTTGTGCCATGGCACTAGCGAGGCTGGTCAAGTTGGTTTCCTGCCAGTTATCCCGCTCAAGCTGGGCGGCCGGATCAAAACTGCGGTCTTCCAGGTAGTGAGCCGGTGCCTGCCAGGCGGTATCGTCATCGTCATCGACACCCGCATCAAAAGCCGCATCGTGTGCAGCCAGGCGGCCTTCCATTTCATGGACCTGGGTAACATCCACATTCAAGTCTTTGGCGACGGCTTTAGCTTCTGCATTGGTCAACCAGGCGAGTTTTTTCTTCTGACCGCGCAGGTTGAAGAATAATTTGCGCTGCGCCTTGGTGGTGGCAATTTTGACAATACGCCAGTTGCGCAGAATAAATTCGTGGATTTCAGCTTTAATCCAATGTACCGCAAAGGATACCAGGCGCACTCCCTTTTCGGGATTGAAGCGTTTGACGGCCTTCATCAAACCGACATTACCTTCCTGAATCAGGTCGGCTTCATTGAGCCCGTAGCCGGAATAAGATTTGGCGATATGCACTACAAAGCGCAGGTGTGACATGACCAGCTGGCGTGCAGCATCGAGATTTTCGCGGTAATAGAGGTCTTCTGCCAGGTGCTTTTCCTGTTCAGCGGTCAGTACGTCAAAACCACTGACGGTCTGGATATAAGCTCCCAGGTTGGCGCCCGGAGACAGCGTATGCACTGGCTGTAGGCTGGTTCCCATTCAGGTCTCTCCTGTCATTATTAGTCGGCCGATCTTACCGGCCGCTGCCGGCGGATACTGTATCCGGCGACAAGCTGGACTCAGTGTAGCACTTGCACGGGCAGATGAGAAAGCCCGCCAACAACTACCGTATTCTGTTGTATTTCGCGGAATTAGAGGGGCTTTTTACGCCTCAGGTTCCCTTTGCCAGAACACTTTACCCTTCTTGATCAGACTGAACGGTCAGCGGGGTTCTATCTTGCGAGTGTGTCGCGCTACCGCAAACCAAGCCCCTAATAGGCCCAGCGAGGAGGCCCCCAAAGTTAATTGAAAGAAGTAACTGGCGCCCGGCCCTCTCAGTTCGAAGCTGCTGCCATAACTTGATGACAGACTCTCAACTGGCCCAGACAACATAGCCACACCACCTGTAAGCAACAGCCACGCCAACAACCCGCCAAATAGCCCATAACAAATGCCACTGTAAAGGAACGGCCGTCGCACAAACGCATTAGTGCCGCCAACGAGCTTTACTACCAGGATCTCCTCCCGACGACTTTCGATATGCAGTCGTATGGTATTGATCACCACCAATACCACTCCCAGCGCCAATAACAGGGCTAGACCTGCGGAGAGACGCTGTCCCAGTTCGGTGATCTGGGCGAGGCGCTGGACCCAGGCAAGATCCAAGACCACTGAATCCGTCAGTGCCTGGGCTCTCAGATTCTCCACCAAAGCCTGTAGTTTATCGCCGTCCTTCGCATCCCTTGGCCGCAGCAACAGCACTGCCGGCAGGGGGTTGGCATCCAGGCCAACCAATACATCCCCAAGCCCCGAGGCCTGTTCAAACTCTGCCAGGGCATCTTCCGGGGAGACATAAGTTACCTCCGCGATAGCGGGGTCACTGCGCAATTTGTCGGCCAGGGAATTAACCGCAGCCTGTCTCGCATCTTTGTGTAGAAAAACAGAAATTTGTGGCTGCCCATCCCAACCAGCCACCGCGCGCTGGAAATTCAACAGGCCCAATTGCAATGCCGCCGGCAGGGCCAGGGCAATAGCAATCACCAGCGCCGTCATTGCACTGGCCATCGGTGCGCTAAAAAATCGACTGACAGAGTCGGCGGCCATCTCACGGTGATGCCCCAACCAGCTATTCCATCGATCGCCCAACCCTGTTTGTGCAACAACAGCGCCGGTGCTGCGCACACGTTTGTCTGCGGCAGGGTTGGCCTGCCGTTGCGCTTTAGCTTGGGTGTACTTCACGGCTCGGAACTCCGTCGTATATCAGTTGGCCAGCCTGTAGGGTCAATACCCGTCGGCGCATCCGTGCAATCAGTTCCAAGTCGTGGCTCGCCACCAGCACCGTAACTCCCACTGCGTTAAAGTCGGCGAATAACTGCATGATTTCCTGCGAGAGTGTTGGGTCCAGGTTGCCGGTGGGCTCATCGGCAACCAATATCGCGGGCTTGTTAACGACTGCGCGGGCAATCCCAACCCGCTGCTGCTCACCACCAGACAACATAATGGGATTTTGCTTTTCCTTGTGCAGCAAGCCAACCTTATCCAGGGCTGCGCGAACCCGACGCCCCACCTCGCGCTTATTGCAACCAGCAACAGACAAGGGCAGGGCAATATTGTCAAAAACGCTGCGGTCAAATAGCAGCTGGTGATTCTGGAAGACAATACCCAGATTGCGGCGGTAGTAGGGGATCTGGCCATTGCGCAGGCGGTTGAGATTCTGTCCGGCGACAAGAATACTGCCCTTAGTAGGGCGTTCAATCGCGGTCAGGAGTCTCAGCAAAGTACTTTTACCCGCACCGGAGTGACCGGTTAGAAACACCATATCGCCACGGGGGATTTCCAGGCTGACTCGCACCAGGGCATCCTGCCCCGATGCGTAACGCTTGTTCACATTATCGAAAGTGATCACGGCTTCTGTTGTTCTTGTTATTTCCTAGGCGAATTATCAGGCCTTATCGCGGCCAAACAGGGCGGATACGAACTCACGAGCGCGGAATGGCTGTAGATCTTCCGCCTGCTCACCCACACCGATAAAGCGCACCGGGATACCGAAACGACGAGCCAGGGCAAAGATAACGCCGCCTTTGGCAGTACCATCCAATTTGGTCAGCACCAAGCCAGTAACGCCGGCCGCCTCACGGAACTGAGAGGCCTGGTTAATCGCATTTTGGCCAGTGCCAGCATCCAGTACCAACAGCACCTCGTGGGGCGCGCTGGGGTCCAGCTTGCCCATCACCCGGCGCACCTTGGACAACTCCTCCATCAAGTTGGATTTGGTGTGCAGGCGCCCGGCGGTATCGGCAATTACCACATCAACGCCGCGCGCCTGGGCAGACTGAACCGCATCGAAAATAACTGACGCACTATCGGCACCGGTATGCTGCGCTACAACCGGTACATCGTGGCGCTGCCCCCAAACCTGCAGCTGCTCAACTGCTGCGGCACGGAATGTATCACCGGCAGCCAACATCACTGACTTGCCTTCACCGAGAAAGCGGTGGGCCAGCTTGCCGATTGTTGTGGTTTTACCCACACCGTTTACGCCCACTACCAGAATGACGTAAGGCTTCTTGCTGATATCGATTTCCAGGGGAGCATCAACACTATCGAGTAAGTCAGCCAGCTCCTGCTGCAATGCCTTGTAAAGTGCATCGCCATCGGCCAGTTCCCGACGGGATACCCGTTCGGTCAGGCGCTCGACGATCTCGCTGGTGGCCTCAACTCCCACATCTGCCATTAACAGCTGTGTTTCAAGTTCTTCCAGCAGATCTTCATCGATTTCCTTGGCCCCGAGGAACAGGTTTCCCATCCCCTCGACAAACTGGTTGCTGGTGCGGTTGAGGCCGCGACGAATACGCGCAAAGAAGCCCTCTTTCTTTTTGGCTTCCGGTTTCAGCTGCTCTTTGGCTCTGGGTTTTGGAGCTGGCTCGGGTTGAATCGGGGCTGGCTTCTCGGCCTCTTCTTTTATTACAGGCTCTGCTGCAACCACCTGTGAGGGTTCGACAACGGCCTCCGGCTCGCCCGCCGCATCAGTATGCTGCGCCCAGCCGGCACTTTCCTCTTGGGGGGCAGAAGCTGGGGTAGTGGGTACATCGATAGGGACCTTTGCCTCCTCCAGAGCGGAGGTTTCTCCCTGGGCAGGCGACTTTTCCTCTATGTCTGAGGGCGTTTTGTCCAGCGCTGAGGGCTCTTGCTCTAGCGCTGAAGGCTCTGGGCTCTGCGCCGATGATTCCTCTTCAGACGCAGCAGTGACCTCCGCCTGGGATTGCTGGGGCTCACTTTGTTCGGGCTTGCGCTTCTTCTTTTTGCGCAGGAAGTCAAAAATCATTCGTATGTCCGGATGTACCGCTTGCAGAAAGACGCTAATCTTAGCATCGCTAAGCCCCCAGTAGAGAGTTACCTTGGCCAGAAGTTCATCCCGAAAGCAAAGCCCGCAAAACCTTTCACAGTTACGCATCATTGGCGGACAGTGGCGCGGGCGAAAATTACAGTTTGCCCCAGTGGAGGGCTTGAGACCTACCGGCGACCGACTGCGGGAGGTTCTGTTTAACTGGCTACAGTTCTACCTGCCCGACGCCCGCTGCCTGGACCTCTTTGCCGGTTCAGGAGCCCTGGGTCTGGAGGCGCTATCCCGAGGCGCCGGCTCGGTAGATTTTGTCGAGCTGAATACTCGCGCTGCGCGAACCCTGGCGGAACAGTTAAAACAGTTAAATGCCCGGGAAGCCAAAGTCCATAACTGTAGTGCAGAAGAGTTCCTCGGAAGTAATGGAAGTAAATACGACCTCGTATTTATCGATCCCCCTTTTGCCGACAATCTTTGGCAGGCAACTCTAGGCGCCCTGTCCGGCCATCTTTCGCAGGATGCATTAATCTATGTGGAAACACCGCGAGACACAGTGGTTGCATCAATACCAGGCTGGGAACAGGAAAAAGAAAAACGTGCGGGACAGGTGTGTATGCGCTTGTTTCGTCGCGCTGGCCCGGCAGGTTAGGGAAGAATAAAAAGATTCGGTTTTGACCTTAGCCGTAAATTGTTTACCATTCGCATCCCATTCGGCCCGCATTTAAGCCTTGGCGTATGAAAAAAGTCGTCTATCCCGGAACCTTCGATCCCATCACCAATGGTCACTTGGACTTGGTGGAGCGCGCATGCCGCTTGTTTGACCACGTTATCGTGGCTGTGGCTGCCAGCAATCGCAAAAACCCCCTGTTCACCTTAGAGGAGCGGGTAGAACTTTCACAAAAAGTTCTCGGTCACCTGCCCAATGTCGAAGTCATTGGGTTTGATATCCTGCTCGCCGACCTGGTGCGCCAAGTAGATGCTTATGGCGTACTGCGCGGTCTGCGCGCGGTGTCCGACTTTGAATACGAGTTCCAGCTGGCCAATATGAACCGCCAGTTAGCGCCCAATATGGAAAGCCTGTTCCTGACACCGGCAGAACATTTGTCCTACATTTCATCCTCTTTAGTACGTGAAATTGCCTCCCTGGGCGGCGATGTCACCAAGTTTGTTCCGGCTGCTGTACAAAGCGCGCTGGAAGAGAAATTTCGTTAAGCCTGAATCTGGCTATTTCTGATACACTCGAGCGGATTTATCCACAATCCGCGGAGTGTTACGTGCGCAACTTTCTCGCCGCCTTTGCACTGGTTCTGAGTCCCGCTTTCGCTTTTGCCGATGAACCACAACCGGAGTTTGATACCGGTCGCACTGCCGTTAAGTCCTCAACGGCCAACTTCTATATGGCAGTCACTGCCAACCCCCATGCCAGCCGGGCTGCCGAGCAGATTCTCGCCCGGGGCGGCAGCGCTGTGGACGCCGCCATTGCCGCTCAGATGGTATTGGGATTGGTAGAACCACAATCCTCCGGGATTGGTGGCGGGGCATTTATGCTCAGCTATGACGCTGCGGCAAAGAAGCTCAAGTACTACGACGGGCGCGAGACAGCCCCCTCTCAGGTAGACGAAAATTACTTTATCCGCGACAACAAGCCGCGTTCATTTTTTGAGTCTGTAATCGGCGGCTACTCGGTCGGCGTTCCCGGTGTTGTGCGAATGCTGGAAATGGCTCACGAGCGCGATGGCAAGTTACCCTGGGAGCAGTTATTTCAGCCGGCCATACACCTGGCCAAATCCGGCTTTCAGATATCACCGCGCCTTCACCAGCTGTTACTGCGCATGCCGAAGGTGGCTGCTCGACCGGAAATTGCCAGCTACTTCTTCAACAGTGATGGCAAGCCCCTGCCGGTGGGTCACAACTTGAAGAATCCAGCTTACGCGGAAGCCCTGGAGGCCATTGCCCAGGGCGGTGCGGATGCCTTCTATCACGGCGACATTGCCAAGGCTATCGTCAAAGCTGTGCGCTATGACAGTGCCAACCCAGGGCTCCTGAGCCTCGAAGATATGGTTAGCTACCGGGCCAAGGAGCGCCAGCCCCTGTGTTCGGAGTTTCTCGAATATCGTGTGTGCGGTGCGGATGCCCCGTCGTCCGGAGGTACCACAGTAGGCGGCATTCTGGGCATGCTGCAACAATTCCCACTGGAGCGCTTCGAGCCTGGCAGTGATCTGCTCACCCACTTATTTATCGAAGCTTCGGAACTGGCATTTGCCGATCGCAACACCTACTCCGGTGATTCCGACTTTGTCCAAGTACCCAGTAAATCACTGGTGTCCAGGGATTATTTGGCTCGCCGCGCGCAGTTAATCGACCCGGACTCTGCCACAGCTGCGACTCCGGGTACCCCAGCCGAACTCGGGGTGAAGCGGGTGATGGCCCAGTCGCCAGAGTTGCCCAACACCAGTCATTTAGTGATTGTCGACCGCTACGGTAATGGTGTCAGTATGACGACCAGTATTGAAACCGGCTTCGGGTCGCGCCTGATGGTGAAGGGCTTCCTGCTCAACAACCAGCTCACCGATTTTTCCTTCACTCCAAAAAACAGTAGTGGGGAGCGGGTGGCCAACCGCATTCAAGCGCGCAAGAGACCACGCTCTTCCATGTCCCCCACCATCGTTTTCAATAAAGATGGCAGCATGCGCCTTCTGGTGGGTTCCCCCGGCGGCTCACGAATTATTGACTACACCGCGCGCACCATTCTCTACCATCTGGGCTTGAATATGCCGATTGCCGAAGCGATTTCTGCGGGAAATATCGGTGCAATCGGTAAGAGGGTCGAATTGGAGCCCGGCTTTTTCAGCTCCGATACTATCGAGAAACTCGAAGCCCGTGGGCACGAGGTTGTCGAAAGGGGCCTCAACAGTGGTATCCATGCAATCGCTTTGCAAAATAACAAGCTGTACGGGGGAGCCGACCCCCGCCGCGAGGGCAGCGCCCAAGGGCGTTAACATTGATCAACCGAGGGGCGCACTTCCCCTCGGTTTCTTCCTCTCCTTAGCGCCTGCGGTCATAGACTTTCTGACCTTTGTAATAAGTCTGTATCACCCGGACACTACCAATATCTCGCTGCGGAATTAAAAACAGGTTTTTGTCCAAAACAATAAAGTCCGCCCACTTTCCCACCTCCAAACTACCGGTATCCCGCTCCAGGTGATTCGTAACAGCACCGGTAAAAGTGAACATTTCAATCATTGTCTCCAATGATATCTGGTTACTGACTCCAGCATGGATGTTCTGGATTGGTGACACCTCTCGCCCGGCAACATATCCCGAGTCCATAACCACGGCTATATGACGAGGCTCTGTATTAGATTTTCGACTTTCAGTTAAGTAACTTTTATCATCTGGAGAAACTTTTGAGCGCGCTGCTACTGACAGCAATAAAATCGGTTTTTCCTTATCAGCTGACAATACACTCCCAGCATTATCCGAACTAATATTAAGCAGGGTGTTACGCAATCCCAACTCCCTGCCACCATCCAGGGATATCTGTATGAGCTTTTGTAGAGCTGCCAACTCTTTATTACGCTTAGCATCCAGGTAAAACTGGAAATTATGTGAATTAGCACGAGTAATTATCCTGGAAATAAGTTCACTCGATAGGCCTGAATCACGTTGATCACCTAAACCTACCTTGTCAGCTTTCAAGCTGACCGAATTGATCTTGAAATCATCACTGGAATATTTTTCTGCAACCTTCTGCAATTCTCTAAGTTTCTTACCAGTGACATCCATCGCTATTTCAAAGGATGCTCGGATACGCAAACTCAATTTCTCTGACGATAGTGGGCGATCGAAGGCGCTGAGATATTTATTTAAATCATTGAGCGGCATTACAGCCTGAAAAAAAGTAGTTACACCTCTCTTGGCCGCAATATTCTTAATCTCTGAAAAACTTCGAGTTGGTTTTTCCCCCTCATTATTTACGGGTATCAGACGGGAAAAAACCTCCACCGCCTCACGACCATGAAAAATACCGATGGGAAGACCATCTTCATCTTTTTCGATCCTACCGCCCTCAGAAAAATTAGACTCCATATCAATCCCAGCTGCGGCAATACCTTCAGAGTTAGTCCATACACTGGCGCCATCTTCTGAGAAAAGAATAATGGGGATCAAATCATTTATTTGATCCAATATTGCTTTATGTGGTCTGTGTGGTGCAAAAATAACATGACGCCAGCCGCTGCCGACGACAAGCTGCTTCTCGGGGTTGGCCTGAATAAATTTACGAACGCTATTCTCATACCCCTCTACAGTTTTATATGTGGATAAATCCAAACTGTCACTGATACCAACATCAGGTATTTGCTGAATAAAACCGGGCAATACCATTTTTCCACTGAGATCAGTGACCTTTGTTCCCTCTCCTACAAGGGCTTCTGCCCCCCGATCTGTACCCACATAAACAATGCGCCCATCGCGGATAGCCATTGCCGAGGCAATACTGCGGGCCGGGTCGACGGTATAGATATACGCATTCCTTAAAACGTGCTGGGCGGGTTCAACACTGGCGGCCGGCGAGGGAGATTCAGCTCGTTCACAAGCAATTAACAATAGTGAAATGAGCAGGCAGGCCAGGCGCATAGGGACTCCTCACAGTTTTCCGCAATTCCCGATACTCGGGTCTTATCAGGAAAAGTGTAGAAAGCTCGGACACATTTGTGTGCCTAACTTCGAGACCACAACCAGTGATACCCAAATGACCCACTGGTGCAGGGACCCAAACCGCACTCGAGGAGAACCGCGACGAAATTGGCCAACACGACAGTAAAGAACGAGATGGCAATGCACTTTTCAATCAAAGTGAACTCTCTGGTGGCAAAACTTCGCCGCTTAAAACCAAACATTAATGCAACGCCACAGTAGATCAGTAAGACAAAGAAAATCAGCGCAGACCAAGTGTATAAATGTAAGCCAAATACTGGGCTACCAAACCCTGGATCGCCAGGGGTGATATGCAGCAATACCTGCCTGACAGCAGCAGCGAGACCGGCTAGACACGAAAGAATAACAACGCCGTAATGCTCTGCACGAATACTAAAGCGCAGGTTCAGCATTAATCCCATGCCAATCATGGCAAAGGCAACACGCTGTAAAAGACAGAGGGGGCAGGGGTGTTGATGAAATGCCAACTCCATGATCAAGGCAATCCATAGGATTATGCTTACCGCTAACAGCGCCAAGCTATCCAGCCTCCTGACCATAAACACCATCATGGGTACGGTCCCTAGAAAGACAGCGACAATGCTCGCGTCATATGATATCCACACCACATAATGAAGATCAGTAGGGTCAACAACCACCAGCCCATTGCGGAGCGGCGACGACCGTTCCAAACGGCCCAAATCGACAGGGTGACCGTAAGAAAAGGCAATATCATGACCACTAAGCAGCTCCTTATCGACAATACGATGATATTAGTATTGCCTAAAGCTGCCAGAAGGATGCGATTTAACGTTGGCAGCTAGAGCAGAAAAAGGTATTTCTCTGACCCAATACCATATCTTTAACTGCTCGGCCACAAGAGGGACAGGGCTCACCCGCACGGCCATAAACATTTAGTTGTTGGGCGAAATAACCTGGTTTTCCATCGCCGCCGATAAAGTCCCGCAAGGTAGTCCCACCTTGGGCGATCGCCTGACTGAGAACCTGCTTTATGGACTCAGCCAAGCGCTGGTATCGGACTTTGGAAATAGAACCGGCCTGTCGATCTGGGCGAATGCCCGCCAGGAAAAGAGATTCACTGGCGTAAATATTGCCCACCCCCACAACGATACGGCCATCCATGATAAAGGTTTTGACCGATTGCTTGCGCTTGCGCGAAGTCTCGAACAGATAGTCACCACTAAATTCTTCCGAGAGAGGCTCTGGGCCCAGGTGGCTGAGTAAGTCGTGGGTCAGAGGGTCCGCTACCGTCCACAGTAGGGCACCAAAACGGCGCGGGTCGCGGTAACGCAGTGTGAGACCACTATCCAGGCGCCAGTCGATATGATCATGCTTTTCCGGTGCCCGTGCAGCCTCGACCATACGCAAGCTGCCAGACATCCCCAGGTGCCAGATAGCGCAGCCCTTGTCAGTATGCACCAGTAGGTATTTGGCCCGGCGCTCCAGCTTCAGTATCCGAGCATTGCGGATACGGCGCTCAAAGTCTGCCTCCACGGGCCAGCGCAATTGATGCTGGCGCACTTTTGCGGAGCGAATTTTGTGCCCCTCCAGGTGAGGTTGCAGGCCTCTGAGAGTGGTTTCTACTTCTGGGAGCTCTGGCATCGTCTGGAGTTACCCTGTGTAAACTGGCTGCTCAGTTTCCAATACGCACAAAAAAGCCCGGTTAAAACCGGGCTTTCTGTACAGTAGCGGTAGGCAATTACTTGATTTTGCCTTCCTTGTACATTACATGCTTGCGTACAACGGGATCGTACTTTTTGATCTCCATTTTCTCAGGCATGTTGCGCTTGTTTTTGGTAGTGGTGTAGAAGTGGCCAGTACCGGCGCTGGAATTCAGACGAATCTTCTCACGCATTGCTCTATCTCCAATCTATTAGCTGGGCTACAGCCGTTACACTTTTTCGCCGCGGGCGCGCAGCTCAGTCAAGACAGCGTCGATACCTTTCTTATCGATAACGCGCATACCTTTCGCGGAAACACGCAGCTTCACAAAACGCTTCTCGGATTCAACCCAGAAACGGTGGCTGTGCAGGTTCGGCACGAAGCGACGCTTGGTGCGGTTCTTAGCGTGGGATACATTGTTTCCGGTGACCGGACGCTTACCGGTTACCTGACATACCTTGGACATCTGTTGGCCTCTTCAAAACGCTTGTGCCCGCATGGCGCCAATCCTGAAGAGGAAAGGGTAGTGCGGGAACATAAAAATCGGGATTCTAATCCGGTTCCTGGATGGCGGCGGAACCTGTGCAGAATCTGGCCCGGCCGCAAAGAGCGGCGTTTTATACCAAAAGAGCCCGTAGGGAGCAAGTTTTGTACAACATTTCAACGCCGGGAACGACGCCTTTACATCAATCCCTGCTCTGCAAAGGATAGCGCCTTGCCCTCACCGACGATCAAATGATCCAGAACTTTGATATCCACCAGCTCTAGCGCCTGGGTTAAACGCTCGGTAATCCAGATATCTGCCTGGCTGGGCTCACTGACACCAGACGGGTGGTTGTGCGCCAAAATAACCGCCGCAGCTCCCTTCAGCAGCGCTTGCTGTACTACTTCACGCGGATAGACATTCGCCGCATTCAGAGTCCCCTCGAACAACTCCTCAAAAGCAATTACCCGGTGTTGATTATCCAGGTAAAGGCAGCAGAACACTTCCCTGCGCCGGTGCCTAAGCTGGATTGCCAGGTAATCCCTGACAGCTCCGGGACTGCACAGTGCGCTGCCGTGCTGTATGGTTTCCGCCAAGTGCCGCTTGGCCATTTCCAGCGCCGCCTGCAACTGGGCAAACTTGGCATCGCCGAGCCCTCGCGCGCGGCAGAAACCGTCTCGCTCAGCCTCCAGCAGAGGGCGCAAGCCGCCAAAATCATTGAGAAGCCCCCTGGCCAAATCCACGGCTGAGAGGCCGGGGAGCCCCACACGCAGAAAAATTGCCAATAGCTCTGCATCCGACAGAGCCTCAGCCCCTCTCTCCAACAGCTTTTCCCGAGGCCTCTCGCCTGCGGGCCAATCTTTTATTTTCATTTGTAGCCCAGTTAGTCCGTGACTTATCTATCGCACATCTACTGAACACCTTTTCCTCTCAGCACCGGCAAGGCGCTACTGCTGTCTTATAAGAAACGACGCAGAAATGCTAATCTTACCGGCTCGCACCAAATCGGAAACAGCATTTATGTCCTCTCTGGCCGACAAACGCATACTTTTAGGTATCAGCGGTGGAATTGCCGCCTATAAGAGTGCCGACCTGGTTCGCCGGCTCAAAGAGCGCGGCGCAGAAGTCCGGGTGGTAATGAGTGCCGGGGCGCGAGAGTTTGTACAGCCACTAACCTTTCAGGCGCTATCCGGTAATCCGGTGCATACAGACTTGTTGGACCCCTCGGCAGAAGCCGCCATGGGTCATATCGAACTGGCGAAATGGGCTGACCTTATCCTGATTGCTCCAGCCAGTGCCCAGGTAATCGCGAAGTTGGCCGCCGGTATGGCTGATGACCTTCTAACCACCCTTTGCTTGGCCAGTGAAGCCCCCCTGGCCCTGGCACCAGCCATGAACCAAGCCATGTGGCGCCACGCAGCTACCTCAGCCAATACTCAGACCCTGAAGGGGCGCGGAGTCATATTCTGGGGCCCGGGCGCAGGCAGCCAGGCCTGTGGCGACGTAGGTCCCGGCCGTATGCTAGAACCAGAAAATCTGGCGGAACACGCTGAAGCCCTGTTTCACACAAGCCACTCACTGCAGAACCGCAGGGTAGTAATCACTGCCGGCCCCACCAGGGAAGCCATTGACCCCGTGAGGTTTCTCAGCAACCACAGCTCTGGAAAAATGGGCTTCGCCCTGGCTGCTGCGGCGCAGAGTGCCGGCGCCGACGTAACGTTGATTGCCGGTCCCGTCAATCTGGATACGCCGCCGAAGGTCAATCGTATTGATGTTGTCAGCGCCCAGGATATGTATGAAGCAGCAATAAATGCTGCCGACCTCTGCGATATCTTTATCAGTGCAGCAGCCGTTGCCGATTTCCGCCCGGCCCAGGTCGCTGAGCAAAAAATCAAAAAGAAAGACGGGAAAAATGATGATGCAATTGCCCTAATCAAAAACCCCGATATCGTCGCGGCCATTGCCAAACGGACCGAGCTGCGGCCTTTTACCATTGGATTTGCCGCTGAGACTGAACAGGTACTTGAGCATGCTCAAAGCAAGCTCCGCCGAAAGAACCTCGATATGATTATTGCCAATGATGTAAGCCAGCCAAATTCTGGATTTAACAGCGATCACAATGCTGTCACCGTGATCGATACCGACGGTCAGAGCCAACTAGCTCCCGCTTTAAAGACCGACCTGGCCCGACAACTCATTGAACTCATTGCCTCTAGGGCTGTGTAACAAAATTTACGCACAAAATAGGGATATCTGTGGTCTCCAACAACAAAAAGAAACCAGGCGGTACCATGCATAAAGGGTTGCTTTTACCATCACTGTTAATAGTTGTCGCTTGGCTGGGCGGCGCATATCTATTAGCCCAATACCTTGTAATGCCACATAATCATTCGCAGATTGAGTTAGCTGCCAAACAAAAAACTGCCGAACTAGCTGAGATAGTGCAGTCTTACATTACAAGCTATTCAAAAAGCCTGCAGGCCCTGGAGTCAAGGAAACTCCCTGCAGCAATACTGATTGAATCTGCCAAACTACCTGAGCAGGTATCCCTCCAGGCCTTTTCTTCTGAACAGGTTCGAGTAGGCTCTGGGAAAAATCCCCCCCTCAACTTTGCCCTAGTTGACTTGTTAAAGCGCGGCCAGGGAACACCTGAGCAACCAATGGAAGTACTGCGTACAGGTATGGAAAATAGCTGGCAATTACATAGTGTTATTAATTTGGAAAATGAACAGCTACTGGCTACCCAACCCTTTTCTGTGCTGGAAAATATTTTAAAAAACCTGGGCAGTAGTAATGGACAAGTTCAGTTGATGCAGAAATTTCCCGATGCCCACCGACAAACACTGTGGCGCGCCGGTAAAGGAAAAGGCTACAACACTGTGGAGCAACTTGACGACAGCTATTTAAGCCTTCACTTCAGTCCCTCCCAAGCCTTTGTCGAACAGCACAGCCTGCCCACATCCTGGATTTACATTGGTGCTGGCGCTGGGATATTGGCAAGTCTGCTCGCCCTGCTCAAATTCTTACCCCGCGATTCAAGAGCCCCATGGGAAAGGAGTAAGGAGGCTAGTGGTGACGAGCTAAATAAAGCACATCCACAAAACTCTGATGGGGGGACTGCACAGACTCCCAATACAGATTTTTTACCGCAGAGTTTGGCCTCAGCACCGAGTATCTCAGACTCTGACTCGGAAAGTTCAGAAAGCGAAAAGGAAAATAGCTCAGAGAACCTTCCAGAAAGTGGTGTTGATAAATCCGACCTGTCTCTTACCAATGAGTATCCCCAGCATGTTTTCCGCGCTTACGATATCCGTGGAATCGCCGGGCAGGAAATCAATGAACCTTTTGCCTATCAGCTGGGTAGAGCGCTTGGCACCCTGGCACAGCACGCCGGTGAACATCTCTTGCTAGTAGGCCGGGATGGACGCAATAGCAGCGAAGCTCTTAGCCAATGCCTGATTGAGGGGATTCTTGATAGTGGCTGTAACTCTATCAACCTCGGTTTGATTCCATCGCCATTGCTCTATTACGCCTGCGCAAAGGGAAAAAACACCAGTAGCGGGGTCATTGTTACTGCTAGCCATAATCCAGCAGAATACAACGGCTTTAAAATCGTGCTGAAAGGTCGCGCCCTGGCGGAAGACAAGCTGCAGGGGCTCTACCAATTAATGAAGAAAGGCTCGCTTAAAAGCGGCGAGGGTGTTAACCGGGAACAAGAAATCACCGATAAATATGTCGATGAGGTATTCAACAATGTCGCTCTCGCTGGACAACCACATCTGGTTGTCGATGCCGGCAATGGTGCTACATCTAATTTAGCACCCCGCCTGTTTGAGCAATTGGGCTGTGCCGTAACACCGATATATTGTGAAGTAGATGGCAACTTTCCCAATCATGCACCGGACCCCTCCAGGCCTGAAAACCTCGAGGCCCTCACTGAAAAAGTACTGGCTACCGGTGCAGATCTGGGCGTAGCTCTGGATGGTGATGGCGATCGTGTTACCTTAATTTCAAGCAGCGGTCGTATCGCTTGGGCCGACCAACTGGTTATGTTATTAGCAAGGGATATCCTCGCGCGAAATCCTGGAGAAAATATTGTCTTCGACGTTAAAAGTAGCCGCAGTTTATCCCAGCTAATCAACCAATATGGTGGCCGCCCGATTATGTGGAAGACTGGTCACTCCCCCATGAAAGCCAAGATGTTGGAGACCAAAGCTATCTTGGGCGGCGAGCTATCAGGGCATATCTTTATTAAAGACCGTTGGTTTGGCTTCGACGATGGCCTCTACGCAGCCGCACGGGTGCTTGAGATCATGGCACTGCGCGAACAGAGCCTTGACGAACTCCTCGATACATTACCAAAAATGTACAGCACCCCCGAAATCCTGCTACCTGTTGAAGAAACTGAGAAATTCTCGTTGATTGAACAGCTGCGCGAGAAAGGGAATTTTAGCAATGCTGATGTCAACACCATCGATGGGCTACGTATAGAATTTTCCGACGGTTGGGGACTTATACGTGCTTCCAATACCACCAGTGCGTTGACTCTGCGCTTTGAGGCCGAAAGCGAACAAGCCCTTGAACGTATCCGTACAGAAGTGATGGGGCAACTTAAAAAAATTGCTCCTGCGATTGTAGTACCCGACTGGCAACTGCTCGATTAAGATAAAAAGGCGGCACAAAAGCTGTCGCCACTAGGCACAGCCCGTGTTGCTTAGTAAACAATCCACCACATTTGCTTTGAATCTTTGGCGACTCAGGTTCGCACCCTTGCTTGCCTGCCTGTCTATCGCCCTGTGTAAGGAACTGTCCATGTCCCTAGATCTAAACTCTGCGTTGAAAAGTGCCCAGGTTCTCAATGAAGCTCTGCCCTATATCCAGCGCTTTACGGGCAAAACCATTGTGGTCAAGTTCGGCGGTAACGCCATGGTGGATGAGCAGCTACAAAACAGCTTTGCACGAGATATTATCCTGATGAAGCTAGTGGGTATGAATCCCGTAGTCGTGCACGGCGGCGGTCCTCAAATTGGGCAATTACTAGACAAACTCAGTATTGAGTCCCGCTTCGTAGATGGGATGAGAGTCACCGATAGCGAAACCATGGATGTTGTAGAAATGGTCTTAGGGGGAACAGTCAACAAGCAGATCGTTAACTTGATCAATAAAAATGGGGGGCGTGCTGTGGGTGTTACAGGCAAGGATGGTCTGCTTATCAAGGCGCGCAAGTTAACGCGGAAAAATGAGAGTGCAGGGCTGCATGCCTCTGAAATCATAGATATTGGCCAGGTGGGAGAAGTCGAGAAAGTTAATATTGATGTGATCAATATGCTGGTTCACAGCGACTTTATCCCGGTTATTGCCCCTATTGGCGTCGACGGCAATGGGCTCTCTTACAATATTAACGCCGATCTCGTCGCCGGAAAAATTGCCGAGCAATTGAAAGCAGAGAAACTGATGCTACTAACCAATGTTGCGGGCTTGCAGGATAAGGAGGGAGAAGTTCTCACCGGTCTGAGCACCAATGAGGTAGAGAACTTAATTCAGGATGGCACCATCTATGGCGGCATGCTGCCGAAAATTGCCTGCGCTCTGGACGCCGTTCAAGACGGGGTAAATTCTGCTCATATTATTGATGGCCGTGTCCCCCACGCCATATTGCTCGAAATATTTACTGATCGAGGTGTAGGCACTTTGATTACCAACAATGAAGTGCAAACTATGGACCACTAGGCCCTTGGCAATTGAAGACAGCCCGGCGAATCGGTAGGATTCTGCCGCCGTCAAAATAAGACGACAAGAGCAAAACTAAATTCCGCCCCCCAAGCGGACCAAAGGCAGTCAATGAGCAGCGAAAAAATCAATCGGCGTCAACAAATCCTGGAAGCCCTAGCACATATGCTAGAAGTCAGCCCTGGCGCACGTATTACAACAGCAGCACTGGCCAAGGAAGTCGGTTTCTCTGAAGCCGCGCTATATCGTCACTTCCCCAGTAAATCCAAGATGTTTGAAGGGCTGATCGAATTTATTGAGGAGACAATCTTCAGCCGTATCGCAATGATCCTGCAGGAAGAGCCCTCAGCCCTCAATCGCTGCCAGAAAATTCTGCAGCTCCTGCTGGCCTTCTGTGAGCGCAATCCCGGCATAACTCGCCTGCTTACAGGCGATGCACTTACCGGCGAAACTGAGAGGCTGCACGGGCGCATCCTGCAGCTGTTTGATCGGCTGGAAACCCAGATCAGGCAGATCTTGCGTGAAGCCGAATTGCGTGAGCACCTTCGCCCGACCCTACCTCTCGGTGGTGCTGCCAATCTGCTGCTGGCCAGCGCAGAGGGGCGTATCGTGCAATATGTACGCAGCGGCTTTAAGCGGAAGCCTACAGAGTATTGGGCTGAACAGTGGCCCGTGTTAACAGCTGGATTCTTCCGTGAGACGGTAGCTGCAGCCAGATAATGATTTCTTCAGGTGGGCTTTTAGTAGCAGCCCACCTGGGAAATTTAGATACCTGGAAACTGATTAACTCTCAGAGGTAAGTTCCGTATAGCGGGCTACCGCCTTATCGAAATCTGCTCCTATGGTATCCATCTCGGTCGCGCGTCGGTTAAGGCGTTCTTCAAGTACCTCCATTTCTTTTTGCAGGTCCACGATTCTCTGCAACAACTCGGGAGACACCTCTCGACCGCCCCGCTGCGTACGTGCAGCAGAGGCTTCCTCTTGAGCAATTTGTCGGCGCAGGCTGCCAATATTTGAACGCATGATCGCCATATCCTGCTCAACGATTGCCAGCTTGCGCGACCGTGCACTCTCAATATCCGCAATACTGTTATAACGCTTAAGCAGCTTGCGATCCGCTTTGCGCTGGGCCTCCAACTTAAGCTGGGCCTGGTGCTCTTCGGGGCTGAGCTGCGGTGCAACCACATCAACCACACGACCAGTGAGAGTAAGAATCTCATAGCCATTCGGAACAAATTCCGGCGGAATAGCATCGTTTATCACCAAGACACCCTGGTGATCAGTGTATCGATACAAAACACGGCCATTGTTACCATATGCCTCTAAAGACAACAGCAATAGGGTGCTGATCAATAAAGGCGCTATAGGGGCGATTCGCATCGCTCTACTCTCTGTATTAATCGGCCCGCGATTCGGGGGGGCAAAATCTATTGACCCGCGACACCGTAGCGCTGCCGGTAGTCCACAATTTTCTGCAGAGTATCGCTATCTTTCGACTCCTGCTCGAGAAAGCTGATCACATCGTCTAGCTGTACGATGCCGACCACTGGGATATTGTACTGTCTCTCAACTTGCTGGATAGCGGAGAATTCACAATCTTCACTGGCCTTTTCCTGGCGGTTGAGGCCGATCACAACACCCGCTGCTTCTGCACCGTGAGATTCGATAATTTGCATCACTTCACGCACTGCTGTGCCTGCAGTAATGACATCATCGATAATCAAAACCTTGCCATTAAGCGGCGCACCTACTAAGGTTCCGCCTTCACCGTGATCCTTGGCTTCTTTCCGGTTGTAACAGAAAGGCTTATCGATCCCTTTTTGGGCCAGAGCCACAGCAGTCACCGCACCCAGCGGTATACCTTTGTAGGCCGGTCCAAAAATGACATCGAACTCCACTCCCGAAGCGATAATCGCCTCGGCATAAGCTTGTCCCAGCGCTGCCAGTGCAGCACCGGTATGAAAGCGACCGGCATTGAAAAAATACGGACTTTGACGGCCCGACTTCAATTTGAAGTCGCCAAAACACAGGACCTGATGATCCAGGGCAAGTTGGATAAAATCGCGCTGATATTGCTGCATGGAAAATTGTTAACTATTGGCTAAGGTGAAGGGAGACCTCCCCGTAGCATTCCCGGGGGTAGGCATGCATATAATGTTTCTAATGATACACAGTCCGCTGGTAAGGGGCTAATAATGCGAATAGTGAGCTTGTCGGTAGACGGCGTTCATCAGGCCGCACAACGCGGTCTCTACGATTGGTTGGCAGAGCAGGACGCAGACATCATCTGCCTTCAGGACCTGCGCTCTCTCGAGCCCGAACTGGACCATCCAATATTTCATCCCGACGGTTATTACAGTTATTTCTTCGACTCGGGAACTCCCCACGAGAACGGTGTGGCGATCTACACCCGCAGTCAACCCAAGGCCATAATATTTGGTATGGGTTTTGCGAATGGTGAAGATATGTACGGCCGCTATTTACAAGCGGACTTTGAGCGCCTGAGTATTGGCTCCCTACTTGCGCCAGTAGCTTCCGATGAGTCATCGTTAGATAAAAAAGTTCAGTTTTTTGAAGATATGCAGGCGCACCTGCTAAAAATCAGCCGCAAACGCCGCGACTTTATCTTCTGTGGTAACTGGGGCATGGCTCACCGTCGTGCCGACGTGCAAAACTGGCAGGATCATCAAGACTCCCCCGGTTTTATGCGTCACGAGCAACGCTGGCTTGACCAACTTTTCAACGATGTTGGTTATGTCGATGCTTTTCGGCGTGTGGTAAAAGACACCGATGAATTTAGCTGGTGGCCCAGCGGCACTGTCGGAGAAGGGGACGGGTGGCGTACCGATATGCAGATTGTTTCACATGGCCTGAAAAATCGTATCGAGTACGGTGCCATCAATAAAAATGTGAAGTTCTCCAGCCATTTGCCGGTGATTATGGACTACGAAATCGAAACCTGATTTGCATCAACTTCCAGCCCCTCTCCCTTGAAAAGCGGGGCTGGATTCGGGAAGTGCCGACTTTATTCGTCCAAAGCCAGCTTCTGTAGTGCGATCAACTCATCGATACCCGCCTTGCCCAGTCCCAACATCTGAGCAAACTGTTTCTCGGTAAACGGCTCGCCCTCGGCCGTGCCCTGAACCTCGATCATACCGCCGTCAGCAGCCATGACCAAATTCATATCTGTATCCGCTGAACTATCTTCCGGATAGTCCAGATCCAATAGGGGCTCTCCCTGATAAATACCCACCGACACAGCTGCAACCATGTTCTTAAGTGGATCCTCGGCAATAATCTTCTCTCGCTGCATATGACGGAGCGCATCAACCAGTGCCACACAAGCACCAGTAATTGCTGCAGTTCGGGTTCCACCATCAGCCTGGATAACATCACAGTCTACGGTGATCTGGTTCTCACCCAGCTTCTCCAGATCTACTGCCGCCCGCAATGAGCGACCAATCAAACGCTGAATTTCCACAGTACGCCCGCTCTGCTTGCCCTTAGCCGCCTCTCTGGGCATGCGCGAACCTGTGGAGCGTGGCAACATGCCGTACTCTGCAGTAATCCAACCGCTACCCTGGCCGCGCAAAAACCTTGGGACTTCACTGGATAGAGAGGCATTACACAAAACCTTGGTATCACCAAACTCCACCAACACAGATCCCTCCGCATGACGGGTATAGTTGCGGGTAATTTTTACCGGGCGCAATTGCGCAGGGGCGCGGCCACTGGGACGCTGCATAGTCCACCTCAAATATTGAATGAAAGCCCCGCATTATATACCCCAGCATCGAGATCCAAACGCTGTGTTATTATGCCGGGCCGATTAATACGCCTGTAGGGGATCAGCTATGGCCAGTCAACGGGAACAGAACAAAGTGCGCAGCATGACAGCCTTTGGACGCGCCGAGGCCAATTACGCAAGCGGCACCGCTATCTGGGAGTTGCGCTCGGTCAACCATCGCTACCTGGAGCCACACTTCCGTTTGCCCGAAGCCGCTCGTCCTCTGGAAACACAGCTGCGCGATACTCTGCGTAAAACACTATCCCGAGGCAAAATTGAACTGACCCTGAGCCTAAAGGCTAATAGCGCCGAAAATACAGGTCTGGAAATCAACCAACCCCTTGCCCAGGCACTGATTCAAGCGGCAAGGCAGGTAGCGGATGGCGAGGATGTTCAGCCGCTAAACCCCTTGCAAATTCTGCAGTGGCCCGGCGTTATCAGAGAGCCAGAGGCGGATACCGATCAGCAATCCGCAACGATAGTAGAAGCTTTTCGCGAGGCACTCGGGCAACTGCGCGCAAACCGCGAGCGCGAAGGCGCTGAGCTGGCCAAATTTATTGAAGCCCGCCTAATCGGGATTGAAGCACAAGTCGCCAATGTTCGAGAGCTGCTTCCCCAAATTCTTGAGGCACAGAGGGAAAAGCTGCGCAGCCGCCTGGAAGAATTGCAAGTGGAGCTTGACAAGGACCGGCTTGAGCAGGAGATCGTCCTGTTGGCCCAGAAAGCAGATGTCGATGAAGAGCTCGACCGCCTCAGTGCGCACACCTCCGAAACACGCCGGGTTTTAGCCGGCGGTGGTTCAATTGGCCGGCGGCTGGATTTCCTGATGCAAGAATTTAACCGCGAAGCCAACACCCTCTCCTCAAAATCTGTGGTCACTGACACAACCCAAGCTGCGGTAGAGCTCAAGGTGCTGATCGAACAGATGCGCGAGCAAGTACAAAATATCGAGTAACACTTTGGAGCATTCTCACCAAAGTAATGAGTGCCCCCTGCTCCCAATTACGAGAAAAGCCAAGGTTCTCCCTTTTGAGGAAGATTTATGCGACAAGATCTGAAGTGGGTCGGTGCTATTTTTTTAGTGCTTGCTGCAATTGAGGTTATCAACATTCTGAGCGGCCGATCGCTTAATTACTTTGGGATTGTTCCCCGCTCAATTAATCACCTCCCTCATATCTTTTCTGCACCATTACTGCATGGAAGTAGCTGGCACTTCTTCTCGAACATATTCACTCTCTGCATCTTCAGTTTCTTAGTACTGCAATACGGGATCAAAACATACCTGAAAGTTACCCTGTTTATTGTGATCACCACCGGGCTTGCCGTTTGGCTTTTTGGTGGCAGGGGTAGTAATCACTTAGGGGCTAGCTCAGTAATCTACGGCTACTTTGGCTTTTTGCTTCTTGCGGGATTTATCAGCAGGAAATTTAGCCGTTTATTAATATCTATTGGGGTAGCCGTTCTTTATGGAGGGCTTATTTTCGGTGTCTTGCCACGGGGTGGTTTTATCTCCTGGGAGTCTCATCTATTTGGATTTATCTTCGGATTGCTAGCTGCAAAATTGTGGGCCAAAACCCCCAGCTATAATAGGGCCAGCTCCTAACACCAACCTTTCTAGCTCAACTATTGGGGCACCCCCTAATCCGAATGTCTAACCAGGCTCCAGGGGGGCTGCTGGCTCGCTAGTGAAAGAGCCTGAAAGTAAATCTTCTCAAATGCAGGGCGCACTTCATTGGGCATGCTCAGCAAGTTACCCGTTTCTTTGTGCAGTAATACTTATTTAAAAATATTCGTATATCAATCAAATTCTTCTTGTGACCCCCTCCACAACTCTCCTGTAGATAAATTCTCACTACCAGATTTTTTTACCAAAACTTATAAATTTGTCGCCAAAAGCCACACAAATTTAAAGGCTGAAGCTGAGGATAATAATTTCACAAACGTTATACAGGAGTACCATTTTGAAACTTTGGTACCAATTTTGGTCCAACTGACTTGTCGATTAGGAACAAGACAGTTTCTAGACCCATCCGTTAAGCAAATTTATTTTGTCAGCGCGGAGTTATTCAGGAGTCTTCGGTCTATCAGAATACTGATAACCGGATTAAAAATATCTCGGAGATATAACAATAATGAAATCATCATTGAAAAGTCTTTTACAAAAGACGACTCTGGCGAGTGCGCTTTCGTTACTGTGTACAACACCTTTTGCTGCTCACGCAGCAGAGGCTGATAATACACTGGTGACTGACCGCATCATCGTAAAGTACAAGGAGAGCGCTAAAGTTGGGAAGGCTGCTACCATGGCCGATGAGACGGTCGAGAAAGCTTCTCGCCGCGCCGGCCACAAGATGCGTCACCTTCGCCGTATGGCCACCGGTGCCCAGGTAATGCGCCTGGAAGGCCGTAAAAATAGAACTGAAGTAAACGCAATCATCGACCGCCTTAAACAAGATCCGGATGTGGAATACGCAGAGCCGGACTTGATCCTACAGGCCATGGCCGAACCCAATGACCCGAGCTACCTCAGCCAGTGGCACTACTATGAATCCACCGGTGGTTTGAACTTGCCAGAAGCCTGGGACGTCACCCAAGGCGATGGGGTAGTCGTTGCCGTACTCGATACCGGTTATCTGCCCCACGCCGACCTGGTCGACAATATTCTGCCAGGCTACGACATGATCTCAGACACTTTCGTTTCTGTAGACGGAGATGAGCGGGATGACGATCCCACAGACCCTGGCGATTGGTATGAAGCCGGTACCTGTGACGAAACCTCCGAAAGCGACAGCAGCTGGCACGGGACTCATGTAGCAGGCACTATCGCTGGTGTTACCAATAACAACATGGGTATAGCCGGTGTTGCCTACGAGGCTAAGATCGTACCCGTACGTGTACTCGGACGCTGTGGTGGCTATACCTCAGATATTGCCGACGGCATCATCTGGGGCGCCGGCGGCTCTGTTAGCGGCCTGCCCACCAACGAAAATCCCGCTCAAGTATTGAACCTGAGTCTCGGCGGCAGCGGCAGCTGTGCTACCACAACGCAAAGCGCTATCGATACCGCACGCAGCCTCGGCGCAACTGTTGTTGTGGCCGCTGGTAACAGTGGTGCAAATGCTAGCCAGTACACCCCCGCCAGCTGTGATGGTGTAATTACAGTCGCTGCAACTGACCGCACCGGCGGCCGCTCTTACTACTCCAACTTTGGCAGTGTGGTAGATGTTGCCGCACCGGGTGGCGCACAGAGCTTCGCAAACGATTCCGATGGTATCCTGTCCACCTATAACAACGGCTCCACAGATGCCGGCAGCGATAGCTACTACTACAGCCAGGGCACCAGTATGGCCGCCCCCCACGTGGCTGGTGCTGCTGCGTTGATTTATGCGGTTGACCCCAACGTAACCCCAGATGAAGTTGAGTCGATCCTCACCAGCACTGCTCGCAGCTTCCCATCATCCTGCAACAACTGTGGCTCCGGTATTGTCGACGCTGCAGCTGCTGTAGCCATGGCTAGCGGCGACGATAGTGACAATGGCGGTGATGATGACGACAGCGGCAGTAGCACGGGCTGGACGGAAACCAATCTCTCCGGCAGCCAAGGTAACTGGACTGACTTCACCATCGATATTGAAGCGGGAACTTCCACCCTTACTGTAGAGATGTCCGGCGGCTCCGGCGATGCTGACCTCTACGTACGCCATGGAAACTATCCCACCCAGCGTAGGTATGACTGTCGTCCTTACCTCTCTGGCAACGATGAGACCTGCACCATCAGCAGCCCGGATTCCGGTACTTGGTACATTAGTATCTACGGTTATGAATCCTACACTGGTGTCACTTTAGAAGCAGAAGTTACCGAGTAAATCTCAGGCTTCACAGCGTACAAAAGGCCGGCATATGCCGGCCTTTTTTCTTTCAAAATCCACAGCGGAGTACCGCTCCCCAAAGAAAGCTATACGCAATTGTTTTTAACTACACCGAGCCACTGAAGTGGATAAACTAACAGCCCATCCCTACCAATCTAGCAATTCGTTCCAAGTAGACTCCGCTATTTTGATCCTGCTGCTTACTTGTTTTAAAAAACCTCAACGAATACTGACTGATTTTAGAATCCAGCCTTCACCGATGTTTGCGCTCCTGTAGCGATATGGCAGAGTGCATCAGATATGCTATCTAATAATAAAAATAAGGGGCTTCTGTGGACCTGCTTACTTTTGCCATTCCATTTTTCCTCTTCTCCATACTAATGGAGTTCGCCCTAGATCGCTGGAAGGGCTGGGGTATCTACCGACTGAATGATGCTGTTGGTAACCTCAGTACGGGAATCCTCAATCGCATTATTGGGATGACCTACAAAAGCTTGTTCCTCATTATCTATATCCCGCTATTTACGTTACTAGAACCCTACTATCAATGGGTTGGTTTCAGCTGGTCAATCGACAATGGTTGGCACCTGGCCCTGGCAGTTCTCGCCTATGACTTCTGCTACTACTGGAAGCACCGTATTTGCCATGAAGTAAATATCTTTTGGGCAGAGCACTTAGTGCATCACCAGAGTGAGGATTTCAATCTGAGTACAGCTTTGCGCCAGTCTTCCGGGGGGTTACAACTGGACTGGATATTTTATCTACCGCTGCTGCTAATTGGTTTACCAGCAGAGATTGTTATTGTTGCCGGAGCCATAGATCTTATTTACCAATTTTGGGCACACACACAAAAGATACCCAAAATACGCTGGTTGGAATGGTTTGTAGTTACTCCCTCTAACCACCGGGTACACCACGCCCAGAACCCCATCTATGTAGATAAAAATTACGGGGGGATATTAATTGTTTGGGACCGTTTATTTGGCACATATCAGCCAGAGATTGAGGGTGAACCCTGTTTATATGGCGTGCGCAAGCCACTGAATACCTTTGATCCTGTCGCAGCCAATTTACAGCACCTGAAACGAATGGCTGTCGATGCCTGGTACACAAAAAGCTGGTGGGAAAAGCTCACTTTGTGGTTTCGCCCAACCGGATACAGGCCTGCAGATGTTGAAAAATCCATGCCTGTGGCTTCCACTAACCTCGCAAACTTTCAGCGTTTTAACCCAGACATCAGCCTTGGTGCACGTAACTACGCTTTCGCGCAACACCTCTGCTACACCGCAGCAACCTTATCACTCCTATGGTTCAGTGCCGCCTTAAGCTTTTGGCAATTAATGGGCGCAGTAATAGCACTGATTATTTGCCTTTCCATTAACGGAAGAATACTGGATGGTCATCCTAACTCCAGACACCTCGAGCTAACAAGGCTCGCGGCACTGATCGGCGCTATCCCTCTACTAAGCAATACGTTTGTACCATTCTTTGCGTCCTACCTATTTACTAGCACGTTGGTATGGTGGTGGTTGGCAATCCGGCGCAAAGAGGATAGAGTCACTTTCGTTAGCGATTAGCAACAGAGGGAAATCCTTGATCACAGGTGGTTGGTGGTGATTAAGAAACTCCCGCGAGGCTATCCCGGCCGGGCTCAGGCGCGCAGGTGGTAACGTGCCCTGAATCTCCCAACAGATACCCCCACTCCGGCCGGGGGCTAGCCTTGTCCCTTCACGACACTCTTTCATCTTCAGGCACAAGCTTCGGTTATAATGGGCTCTTTGCTCGCGAACAGGATCAGTTGTGCAAACAGGAACTCTCTACACCGTCTCCGCCCCCTCCGGTGCAGGAAAAACCAGCTTGGTCAAAGCGCTGGTAAACAGCGACAGTCAGGTTACCGTATCGGTTTCCCATACCACTCGCGCCATGCGCCCAGGTGAGACCCATGGCATTGACTATCACTTTGTCGAGCGGGAAGAGTTTTTGGCAATGCTGGAGCGCGATGCTTTTTTTGAGCACGCCCAAGTTTATGGCGATAATTACTACGGCACCGCCAAAGCTGAGATCGAAGAGACTCTTGCCAGTGGTCGCGATGTAATCCTAGAGATCGATTGGCAGGGGGCCGAACAGGTTCGTCGCCTGCGACCTGATGCAGTGGGTATTTTTATTTTGCCTCCGTCCCAGGAAGCCCTGCGCGAGCGCCTCACCGGACGCGGTCAGGACGATCAAGCGGTCATTGATCGCCGTATGGACCAGGCCATCGACGAAATGACCCATTATGTCGCCGCAGATTACCTGGTAATCAACGATAACTTCGACCAAGCGTTAACAGAGCTGCGTGCGATTATCGTTGCCCAGCGACAGCGCTTAGAGCTGCAGCAACTGCGCCACGGCGACCTACTTCAGGCACTGTTGCGCCACTGAACCAATTGATCGAATTGCATACATTTCCCGGTCCGGTAAAATAGCCGGTCCCCTGTACAGAATTTGCCTTCGGGCACAGCAAATGGAAACGAAAGTTTATGGCACGTATTACCGTTGAAGATTGCCTTGAGCATGTGGACAACCGCTTCGAGCTCGTTATCGTCGGCAGCAAACGCGCCCGTCAGATCGCTACAGGCGGCAGGGATCCATTGGTTCCCGAAGAAAACGATAAGCCCACGGTAATTGCCCTGCGCGAAATCGAAGAGGGCCTGGTGGATGCCGCCATCCTCGACGAGCCGGAACGCGAAGAGGCACCTGCTCCTATCGTTACCCCCAACTACCTAACAGATCAGCAAGTCTGATCAGGTCTCTTACTAGGTACTTTTTGAGTTTTACGAGAGGCGCGCGCGGCATTGCACACCATAGATAGTTTGGCCCACCGCCTCTCCTCATACCTTCCCCCCGACCAGATCCAAATCGTTCGCCGCGCCTATTTTTACGCGGAGCAGGCTCACGATGGTCAGCAGCGCCGTTCCGGCGAGCCCTATGTCACCCACCCGCTGGCAGTTGCCACTATTCTCGCGGGCATGCATATGGATCACGAGAGCCTGGCGGCAGCCATGTTGCACGATGTGATCGAGGATACGGGTATCCCCAAGGCAGCTCTGGCTGAGCAGTTTGGTGGAGAGGTTGCCGACCTGGTCGATGGGGTCTCGAAACTAACCCAGTTCGAGACCGACAGCCCGGCAGAAAAGCAGGCGGAAAACTTCCAGAAGATGGCGCTAGCCATGGCCCGCGATATCCGCGTGATTCTGGTCAAGCTGGCCGACCGCCTGCACAACATGCGCACTCTCGGCGCACTGAAACCGCAGAAGCGTGCCCGTATTGCCCGCGAGACGCTGGAGATCTACGCACCCATCGCCCACCGACTGGGTATGAACGACGTTCGTATCGAGTTCGAGGATCGCGCTTTTTTTGCCATCTACCCACTGCGTGCCAGCCGCTTGCGCGCCGCCCTGGTCGCCGCCCGCGGCAATCGCAAAGAGCTGCTGG
Organism: Microbulbifer maximicatervae (SeqCode); assembly: GCF_052467815.1. NCBI lineage: Bacteria > Pseudomonadati > Pseudomonadota > Gammaproteobacteria > Cellvibrionales > Microbulbiferaceae > Microbulbifer > Microbulbifer maximicatervae (SeqCode). Next base: position 1,551,571 of record NZ_CP174326.1, on the reverse strand, counting down.
AACAAATTCAGAATGCTATAGAACTGCGCTTGCAGCGGGAGGGCATCAGCTCTCTGGTGATTGGTCGGGAAAAGCACCTATTTAGCATCTACCAAAAGATGCGCGCCAAGAAGAAGTCCTTTAAGGAGATAATGGATGTCTACGCTTTCCGCATCATTGTGGACAGTGTGGATACCTGTTACCGGGTTCTCGGTGTTATGCACAGCCTGTACAAACCGGTAATCTCCGAGTTTAAAGATTACGTCGCTATCCCCAAATCCAATGGCTACCAGTCACTGCACACAGTGCTGCTGGGTATGCACGGGGTGCCCATTGAAGTTCAGGTCCGCACCAAGGAAATGGATGAAATGGCCAACAGTGGCATTGCTGCCCACTGGCTGTACAAAGCCTCAGGCGATGAGGTGATCAATACCGGTGGCACCAGCCAGGTGCGCGCACGGCGCTGGGTCCAGGGACTGCTAGAGATGCAGCAGCGCGCCGGCGACTCGCTAGAGTTTATTGAAAACGTAAAAATTGACCTGTTCCCGGATGAAGTTTACGTCTTTACCCCTAAAGGACAGATCGTCGACCTCCCCGCAGGAGCCACTGCTGTGGACTTCGCCTATTCCGTACACACGGATATCGGCAACTCCTGTGTTGCCGTGCGTATCAATCAGCGCCTGGCCCCTTTGTCCCAACCTCTGGAGAGCGGGCAAAAAGTCGAGATTCTCACGCGCAAAACTGCACAGCCAAACCCTAACTGGCTCAATTTTGTAGTAACCGCCAAAGCGCGCAGTGCTATCCGTCACTTCCTCAAGCACCAGCGTCACCACGATTCCATTACCCTGGGCCGGCGCCTGCTGGAAAAAGCACTCAGTAAGTTCGACACGAGCCTAGACGCGCTATCACCAGAGCAATTAGAAGCGGGCCTCAAAGAAGCGAAATGCGCAACTTTGGACAAGCTGCTGGAAGAGATAGGTATGGGCAGTAAAGTGGCCTTCTCTGCCGCTAAATTACTCGCGCCCGTCACCAGTGAAGAGACTGAAGCCAGCAATATCTCTTCTCCCTTAACGATCGATGCCCAAGAGGGCATGATGATCAGTTTTGCCCGCTGTTGCCGTCCTATTCCCGGGGATGCCATTATCGGCCATATCAGCTCGGGCAAAGGCGTAGTAGTACACCGCGACACCTGCCGCAATACCGGTGATTTTCGCGAGCACCCAGAAAACATCATGCTGGTGAACTGGTCACCGGATGTGACAGGGGAGTTCCTCGGTGATGTGCGGGTAGAAGTCGAGTCAGAGAGAGGGATTATTGCCCGACTGGCTACTCGTATTACGGAAGAGGGCGCCAGCATCGAGCAGATCAATGTGGATGAGAAGGATGCTCACAACAGCGTGATCTCCCTGACCCTGGAAGTCAGTGGCCGTGTACATTTGGCGCGGGTTATGAAGCGCCTGCGCAACCTCCCTTCTGTCATACGCATCGCCCGCCCTTGAGGAACACAAGGGAATCCCATTGGGAACTGCCATTAGGCTTCAAAGCGCGATATATTTAACCGACTTCTGAAAGCCCCGCAAATAAGTAAGGGATTATTCGGAAGTTCCGTATAGGTCTTCCTTTTCAACAATATTGATAAGTAATGGAGTACCCCATGCCCAATCGAGCCGTTATTAAAACCGACCGGGCACCCGCCGCAGCTGGTACCTATTCCCAGGCAGTAAAAGTGGATAATACTGTTTACCTGTCGGGACAAATCGCTCTGGACCCAGAGACACAACAGATGATTAGCGGAGGTTTTAGCGATGAAGTCCACCAGGTCTTTCGCAACCTCAGCGCAGTCTGTGAGGCCTCTGACGGATCGCTTCAGCATATTGTGAAACTCAATCTCTACATTACCGACAGCAGCAACTTTGCCGCTGTAAATGAGATAATGGCAGAGTTTTTCGAAGAGCCTTATCCCGCCAGGGCAACCGTCGTCGTCAAGGAGTTGCCGCGGGGAGCCCTTTTTGAAGCCGAAGCAATTATGGTGACCTGAGGCAAGAAGTTCTCGCCGATGCTGTGGCAATAATTGAGGAGGGCAGCTCAGCCCTCCGACTCCAACAGAGCGCTATAGCCCACCTTGTAATCTGGATATTTCAATTCGTAACCACTGGACAACATCAACTGATTGCTGAGCTTTTTCGAGCGGCGCTCGCTCGTTTGCACAATCTCGCGCAGGTGGGCACTGGTATATCCCATCGCTTTTACCAACCACTGTTGCAGCTCGTACATCGGCACAGGCTGGCTATCGGCGCCTATATAAAGAGGCTCCGGGACCCACCCCTGTTTGTGCCTTTCAATAAGGTGCAATAAAAAACCAATACAATCATCGACATGGATGCGATTGCTGTATTGCGGTGGCTGGGGAGGAGCGCAGCGACCAGCGCGAACCTGCGACAACAAGCGATCTCGACCAGGCCCATAAATTCCCGCAAAGCGCACAATGCAACTGTTGGGAATTGCGTTGCGAATGATCTCTTCAGCTGCCAGCAAACTATCTCCCTGAAAACCACTGGGCAGGGGTAAGGTTTGCTCATCGATAAAGTCATCACCGCTTTGGCCATAAACACGAGTAGATGAAACCCAAATAACCAAGCGCGGTGGGGATGGAAGGTGCGGAACAACTTCAGCGACTGCCTTTGCCGTTTCCACATAGGCGCGGTGATAGCCGGTTGGTGTGTGCTCAGTGGGGGTAAATGTCGCGAGAATGACATCCGCCCCCGTAGACAACAAGCGTTCAATATCCTCTTTCTTAGTGGCATCCCCCCGGCGCCAATTCACCACATCTGCCCGGCGCTTACTCGCCAGAGCTACCAGGGGATTGCGCCGCATTCCATAAACCGCGTATTGCTTTCGGTCTATATGCAGTGCCAGTCTCGCCCCGAGGTCACCACACCCAAGGATCCAAAGCTTTTCTTGTTGTGTCATATAGTTCCCGGTGAACAATCTTTGCTGCTCACCTTATTCCCTTGATTCAGTGCTATTCAGTCCTAAGGTGCTGGGGTCATTTGGGCAAATTCAAATTCGGAATGCTTATAGTTCGCCGCCGAGGCTCTCCCCAAAGGCGGACTAGTTGCCACGCCTTTTGAACATGCGATAGATCGCAAGAAAAATTATCGCACCAATCGTAGCCGTTATTATGTCGCCAATTCCGAAACCAGTCACTGGACCACCGAACCCAATCAGGGCACCCAGCCAGCCTCCAATAAAGGCACCAACAATGCCGATGACCATAGTGACTATCCAACCACCAGGATCTCTCCCGGGCATAATCCACTTTGCCAAAGCGCCGGCAATCAACCCGAGAATGACCCAGGACAGAACTCCCATGACGTATCTCCGTTCGGTGTGCCCCTTACAGATATAGCAAAATTTTGCGCCTCAATCCCACCTGAATTCCCAAAACTAGTAAATTTTCCCAATATTCGCTCTCAGCTTACAGATTGAGACAGGGTATTGGCCAGCGGCGATTATTTATGAATAATTACTATTACTAATGGCCATCTAATTGCCTCGACCATGACTCTCAATGAACTGCGCTATATCGTAACTCTCGCCCAGGAACAGCATTTTGGCCGTGCCGCCGAGCGCTGTTACGTCAGCCAACCGACACTCTCTATCGCAGTAAAGAAACTGGAGAAAGAGCTCGGTGTCGCCCTGTTTGAGCGCTCAAAAACTCGAGTGCAGGCAACACCATTGGGCGAGAGAATTGTCGCCCAGGCCCAGCTGGTTCTGGAACAATCAGCAGCTATCAAAGACATTGCCAGCGCCGGCAAGGACCAGCTGGCGAGCCCCCTGTCAGTTGGCGCCATCTTTACTATTGGGCCCTACCTGTTCCCACACTTTATTCCCCAACTACAGCATTTAGCACCAGAAATGCCACTCTATGTTGAGGAGGGATATACCGCCACGCTGAGACAGAGGCTACGCAAGGGCGAACTGGATGCCATCATTATTGCGCTTCCCTTTACCGAGCCCGACGTTGTCACCCAACCCCTGTACGACGAGCCATTTGTTGTATTGATGCCCGCGGGGCACCCACTTACAAAGCAGGAGGTTATCTCCCCGGATCAACTCACTGAAGACAATGTGCTTCTGCTGGGTGAGGGCCACTGCTTCCGTGATCAGGTACTGGAAGCTTGTCCGCACCTGCAACTAACCATGGAAAAAGAAGCGGGCGGCGGCAGCATACGCACAGCGGCCGATGGCAGCTCACTGGAAACACTCCGCCATATGGTGGCCTCAGGGCTTGGAATTACCGTATTGCCACTCTCAGCCGCCACCGCATCACAGTACGCCAGTGGCCTGCTGGAGACCCGCCCCTTTACCGCACCGGGCCCACGCCGCACCGTAGCACTGGCCTGGCGGGCAAGCTTCCCCCGACACCGCGCAATCGACATACTGCGAGAGGCCATCAGCCAGTGTCACCTGACCGTGGGATAGATAACAACCTGGCCGAGCTGCCCGTTACCACCCTCAAAGGCGTGGGGGATAAATTCGCCCAGGTGTTGGCCAAACTCCATATCAACTCCCTACAGGATTTGGTTTTCCACTTGCCCCTACGCTACCAGGACCGCACCCGGGTGGTGCCTATTGCCGGCCTCACCGCTGGTATGGATGTGGTAATCGAAGGGGAAGTCAGTGCCGCCGATGTCGTATTCGGCCGCCGGCGCAGCCTGGTGGTCAGATTACAGGATGGCAGCGGCACCTTAACCCTGCGCTTTTTTCATTTTTCCGCCGCACAGAAAAGCCGCTTTGCCCGAGGAACCCGAATACGCTGCTTTGGGGAGGCCCGTCGCGGTGCCAACGGCCTGGAGCTCTACCACCCGGAAACGGAAATCGTCGGTATCGAAAACGCGGAGACCGCAGATACCCTTACGCCGGTTTACCCGCTAACAGAAGGTGTGAGCCAGGCCCGTATGCGAGGATTGGTGGAGCAGGCACTGGTTCTGCTGAAAAACGGCGCAGTGACCGAGTTCTTGCCGGCAGGGCTATTACCCAAATCACTGCGCTACCCCCTCGGGGACGCATTACTGTATTTGCACGCCCCTCCAGCTGGCACCCAGCTAGATCAACTGGCAGCAGGTACTCACCCCGCCCAGCAGCGTCTGGCCCTGGAAGAGTTACTGGCACACCATCTGAGTCTGCTGGAGTTGAGGCGCAATAGCGCTAGGGTAGCGGCACCACCTCTGTCCGTTAACCGATCCCTGGAGCGAGACTTTTTGTCGCGTCTGCCATTTTCCCTCACCGGCGCACAGCAGAGAGTTTGCGAGGAAATCGCTGAGGATCTGGCTCAACAAACCCCGATGATGCGCTTATTGCAGGGAGATGTGGGCGCGGGAAAAACCCTGGTCGCCGCTATGGCTGCCCTAAAGGGCATTGGAACCGGTGCTCAAGTAGCAGTCATGGCACCGACAGAAATCCTGGCAGAGCAGCACCGGATCAATTTTTGTAATTGGCTGGAACCTTTGGGTATTGAAGTTGCTCAGCTAACGGGCAGCTTAAAGGCTGCCGAGCGGCGTAAACAGCTGGGCAAGATAGCCAGTGGCGAGGCCCAGTTAGTGGTGGGAACCCACGCACTCTTCCAAGAGGAGGTGGCTTTCCGCAACCTGGTGTTAGTGATTATCGATGAGCAACACCGCTTTGGCGTACAGCAACGTCTGGAGCTGCGTGAGAAAGGGGCGGCAAGTGGAGCTACCGGCAGGCTGCAACCCCACCAGCTGATTATGACCGCTACACCGATTCCCCGCACCCTCGCGATGTCCGCCTTCGCCGACCTGGATTGCTCGATCATCGATGAGCTGCCGCCGGGGCGCCAACCCATCAACACCGTTGCCATTGCCAATGATCGACGCGACCAGGTTATGGAACGGGTGCAAAGCGCTATCGCCGAGGGCCGCCAGGCCTACTGGGTCTGTACCCTTATCGAGGAATCGGAAAGTCTGCAGGCCCAGGCCGCAATATCAACCGCCGAAGAGCTCGCCGAAATGCTCGAAGGCGTTCGCGTAGCCTTGGTACACGGCCGCCTGAAGCCAGAGCAAAAAGAGCAGGTGATGAGCGCCTTCAAGGCCGGGGAAGTGGATTTGCTGGTGGCAACCACGGTCATTGAAGTGGGCGTAGACGTGCCCAATGCCAGCCTGATGATTATCGAAAACCCCGAACGCCTGGGCCTGGCCCAATTGCACCAGTTGCGCGGCAGGGTCGGGCGCGGCTCCATCGCCAGCCACTGCGTGCTGCTGTACGGCACACCGCTATCGCAGAATGGCCGCGCCCGCTTGCAAGCGCTGCGTCAACACAGTGATGGTTTTGCTATTGCAGAGGAAGACCTGCGTCTGCGCGGTCCCGGTGAAATCCTCGGCACCCGCCAGACCGGGGAGATCCAGCACCGCATCGCAGACTTGCAGAGAGATGCTGAACTGCTGCCGCAAGTGCAAAAAATTGCTACTTCCCATCAATTGACAGAGGGCATGCGACAACAGTTGATTAAACGCTGGTTACAGAACAAGCCCCGATTTGCCGAGGCTTGAGGAGAGCGCCCTAGTGGGCGCCTACTGTGTTGTTGTCGTTAATGCTGACACTCTTGTAATTGGCATCGTAGTAAGTCTCTTCGTCCAGGGCACCTTCACTCTTCGCCACGACACTACTTACTACCGCGTCACCGGTAATATTGACCGCCGTGCGCACCATATCCAGCAGGCGATCTACGCCGATCACAATGGCAATCCCCTCGAGCGGCAGACCCACCTGCTGCAATACCATACCCAACATAATCAGGCCGACGCCGGGCACCCCAGCAGTACCGATAGACGCCAGGGTTGCTGTCAGGATCACCGTCAGGAAGCCGGTCAGGCCGATCTCAATTCCAAAGAACTGGGCAATAAAGACCGTAGCCACACCCTGCATAATCGCGGTGCCATCCATATTGATGGTCGCGCCTAAAGGAACAGTAAATGCGGCAATTTTATTATCCACGCCCAAGCGTTTCTCCACAGTTGCCAGGGTAACCGGAATGGTGGCTGCAGAAGAAGCTGTACTGAAAGCAAAAATCATGGTTGGGCGCATCTTCTTAAGCAACTCCAACGGATTAAGGCCACTTAGCAGTTTTAGAATCACTGCGTAAGTACCAAAAGCATGCAGAAGCAGAGCGCCGAGTACGACTAGGAAATACTTGCCGAGCTGAATCAACCCTTCAACCCCAAGGTCGGCAAAAGTCTTCGCAAGCAGAGCAAATACGCCATAAGGGGCAAATACCATCAGCACACCGACCATGCGCAATACAACGGTATTGAGATCATTAAAGAAGGCGGCAATACGCTGACCCGGCTCTCCGCAACGGGAAATCGCATAACCCATCAACAGGGCAAATACGATAATCTGCAGCATATTCCCCTCAGCCATAGCAGCGACAGGATTGGTCGGGAATATATTGATCAGTACCTCTGAAAGCGGTGGAGACTCCTTCGGCACAAATTTTGATGCAGCTTCAGCTGCAGCCTCATTAACACCAACCCCAGGCTGGAAGATCAATGCCAGACACAACGCCAAAGTAATGGCGATAGCCGTTGTCACCATATAAAGAAGGACAGTTTTACCCGCCAGCGGTCCAATTCGGCTGCCTTCCGATAGGGCACAGGCACCGCTGATCAGTGATACCAGCACCAAAGGCACCACCATCAACTTCAGCGACGCGATAAAGATACGACCAATAACATCGAATAGGCCTTCGGTTAGGTAAAGGTTAATAGCGCTGTTTACACCGGCACCGAACAACTGGCTCATATTCAAGAAATTGAATATGCACCCAACGGCAATACCCGCAATCATCCCCACTAAGATTTTGGTAGTAAGCCCCATAACAAGCTTCTCTTTATGAATCGTTGTTTTCATTGCAGTGAGCACTATATCCATTGCCGTGCTGGGGAGCAAAAATCCAACAGGGAGAGACCTGCTGCCACCGGCCGGGATACAATGGGGTCTTTACCCAGACTGCGGAGTTATCGTTGCACCAATCACCATTTGTGCCCTCTGGCGATTGGCAGAGTTTGCCTCTAGACACACAACAGCAACCGCCCAACACCCTGGTGCCCTGGCTGACCTATTCCGACTCGCTCACCGCCGCTCTCAAGCAGCAAAGTGGCGGGGACTTTTATGTCCGTGTGCTTTATCAAGGTTGGCAGCCTCCCCGCCCTGAAGAAGTTCGCGCACTGGGGCTGAACCCTAGCAGTCGCGCCCTGATTCGGGAGGTATTGCTCTATGGTTGCGGGCAGCCCTGGGTGTATGCCCGCAGCGTGTTACCTGAGCGCAGCCTGCAGGGAAAATCTCGCAATCTGCGCAGCCTGGATGCCCGCCCACTGGGGGAGCTGCTGTTTAGTGAACCGGGCATTCGCAGAGGGGAAATCACCCTCAACCTGCTGCAAAAATCTCCTGGCTGCGCCGATCGCGAACTTGGAGATAAAGATTTTGAAGTCTGGGGGCGCCGCTCGGTATTCTGGTTGCGAGACAAGCCCTTGCTGGTAGCGGAAGCTTTTCTCCCCAACTTCAAGCCGACAGGTGATCCCATACCACAAGAAGCTGCCCAAACTATCGCAACTGAGGACTCACTGTGATCAGCCAACAGATCGCACAACGCTGGCCCACCGTGCTGCCCTACTGGCAGCTGACACGTATGGATAAGCCTATAGGTTCACTGCTGTTGCTCTGGCCCACTTGGTGCGCACTATGGTTAGCCGCTGAAGGATGGCCGGGATTTCACTTGTTTCTCGTTTTTACACTCGGTGTGATCCTAATGCGGGCGGCAGGCTGCGCAGTGAATGATTTTGCCGATCGCAAAATTGACGCCCATGTAAAGCGCACCGCAGGGCGTCCCCTGGCCACCGGTGCGCTGACTCCAAAATCTGCCTTGGCGCTTTTCGCCGGGCTCAGCGCTGCCGCCTTCCTATTGGTACTCACCACCAACACACTCACGATTCTCCTATCGTTTTTAGCCCTGGCCCTGGCATTCGGTTATCCCTTTGCGAAGCGCCACACACACCTCCCCCAGCTGGTCTTGGGTGCCGCCTTTAGTATGGGAATTCCCATGGCATTCGCAGCGGTTACAGGAGAAGTGCCAGCAGAGGCCTGGTTGCTCTATACCGCCAACCTGGTTTGGACCCTGTGCTATGACACTTTCTATGCGATGGTGGACCGCGATGATGACCTTCAAATCGGTGTTAAATCCACAGCTATTTTGTTTGGGGAGATGGACAAGGTCATAACAGGTGCCTTACAACTTATAGTTCTAGCGGCCCTACTACTGATTGGGTCAAATTTCACACTCGGACCTCTTTACTACTTAGCGCTATTACCCGTTACGGGTTTATTCGTTTATCAGCAGTGGCTAGTTCGAAACAGGGCGCGAGAGGGCTGTTTTCAAGCTTTTATCAACAATAATTGGGTAGGGTTTGCCATTTTCGCCGGCATATCGCTGCATTTTCTGCTGAATTAAAGACATAGTGGGCACCGGAAGCTGGGCGTCATATATTTGTCATATAAATCCCGTTTAATCCTCGGCCATAACTGGGGAAACCCTGACAACAGAGCGGGTATGGCAGGCAAATGCACAGTAAAACGATCCTGATTGTCGATGACGAATCCGCAGTGCGCGATATGCTGCGGGTCGCACTAGAAATGGCAGATTACCGATGTCTTGAGGCGGAGAACGCCCAGGAAGCTCACGCCCTGATAATCGACGAGAAGCCAGACTTAGTTTTGCTCGACTGGATGCTACCGGATGTTTCCGGGGTAGAGCTGGCAAGGCGCCTCAAGCGCGATGAACTCACCACCTCATTGCCGATCATCATGCTCACGGCAAAAGGTGAAGAAGACAATAAAATCAAAGGGTTAGAGACTGGGGCCGACGATTACATCACCAAGCCTTTCTCTCCCCGGGAGCTGGTTGCACGCTTGAAGGCCGTACTGCGCCGCGCGGGCCCGGCAACACCCGAGGAACCCCTCAACGCCGGTGCATTGATACTAGATCCCCTCAGCCACCGGGTAACTATCAAGGGACAGCCGGTGGATATGGGGCCAACGGAGTTTCGCCTGCTCACCTTCTTCCTTTCACACCAAGAGCGCGCCTATACACGCACCCAGCTTCTTGATCATGTGTGGGGCGGAAACGTCTATGTAGAGGAGCGCACTGTGGATGTACATATCCGCCGACTGCGCAAAGCCCTGGCCATTGATGGCCACGACCGCTATATCCAGACAGTTCGCGGCACCGGGTATCGGTTTTCTGTGCAAACTGCAGAAAAAGTGTGACAATCCCCTCTGGATCGGTACCGATCCCTGCAGAATCAAACCTCCGCACTTGACGAGTGCGGGCCTGGTTCCATGAGGTATTGAATGCGGGCGGAAGAGGCTGTGCCACTGCCGCCATCTATCAGGCAACACGGCAACTCTATGTTGGATCGCAGTATTGGCGAGTTTTCGCGTTTCGTAATTATAACCCTGGGGTGCACCATTCTCGGTGCCACCTCCGGCAGCTGGTCTCTCGCCCTGATTGCGGGACTGGCCAGCTACCTGATCTCAGTGCTGTGGCAACAGCAACGTTTCAACCGCTGGCTGGCAAACGGCAGACGCGGCCCAGCCCCCACCGCCTTTGGCATTTGGGGCGAAATCTACGACGACTTTTACCGAATGCAGCGGCGCCACCGCCGCGAGAAGCAAAAATTGCATGTGATGCTGCGCCGGGTGCAAGACAGTACCAGCGCACTGCGCGAAGGCATTGTAGCCCTGGAAGACGGCGATAACCTGGCTTGGTGGAACCCTGCAGCAGGTGAACTCCTTGGGTTACAGGCCAGTGATTCCGGCCAGTCATTAGTCAACTTTGTCCGCGACCCCGGCTTTGTCAGCTATATGCACGGTGATAACAGCGGAGAACCCCTCACTCTGCCCGCACCTGGCAATGAGGCGCGCATGCTACAGCTGGAAGTCACCCGTTACGGTAAAGACGAGGCCTTGGTCATTGTTCGTGACATCACCCGTTTGCACAACCTCGAACAGATGCGCCGGGATTTTGTCGCCAATGTTTCCCATGAGCTGCGCACCCCCCTCACGGTAATTGCCGGCTACCTGGAAACACTGCAAAGCAGTGATATGGCACCGCCTCCCTGGAGAAAGCCCCTGGCACAAATGGAAGAGCAGGCTGGCCGTATGAGCACGTTGGTCAATGACCTGCTGCTATTGGCTCGCCTGGAAACCTCAGAACGCAAAAGCGGGGATATGGCTGTAGCTGTGCCGGAACTGATTGAGCGGGTAGCCCAGGAAGCGCGCAGCTTCAGTGGCGACCGCCACCATATCGAAGTCCATTGCGAGGGGGACTACTACCTCAATGGAGACCCCAGCGAGTTACACAGCGCTTTCGCCAACCTGGTTTTAAATGCAGTGAAATACACTCCCGAAGAGGGCGAGATTCAATTGCGCTGGTCGTTGGATGACAAAGGCGGGCACTTTTCCGTAGAGGATAACGGTATCGGTATCGATTCGATCCATATTCCCCGTTTGACTGAACGCTTCTATCGAGTTGATCCAGGCCGCTCACGGGACAGCGGCGGCACCGGTCTCGGACTGGCAATCGTTAAGCATGTGTTGCTGCGACACAATGGAGAAATGAGTGTAGAAAGCACGCCCGGGCAGGGCAGTCTCTTCACGCTTCACTTTCCGCCAGCAAAGCTGGCTCAAAAACCAGCATCCAGGTTGAGTTCTGAAGCCGCTAATTAAAGCGGCTTTCGATTACTCCAGTTCCTGCAGTTCTACTTCTTTACCGTCTTTGACATAGCTAGCCGTACCCTCTTTACCCAGAGCGTTTGCTTCCCGGCGCAAAACCAAATGGTGCAACTGCAAATCACCATCGCGCAGCAGCATATGCTCGTTACCCTCATCATCGGTAGGCAGGGCCTTAACACCGATAAGAGCATCTCGCAGAGCGCGCAACTTGGGCACATCGCGGTAGCGATTTAAGTCATTCGACAAACGAGCTTTCATACGCTCACTCTCATGTAGCGCCGCCGCTGTCTCACGGTACTTGGCAAAAAAGAATACGGCTCCAATGGCAAAGGCTACGATCACCGCTATTTCAAACCACTCAGGCATAGTTACTCCTTATTATCATTTTTGCGCCAAACCATTAATTGATTATTGGCCGGCAAGAAATTTAGTTCTGTGCGACTGAACCCCGTACTCTCTGCCAGCTGATCGAGCCATTCGAGATCGCGAATCCCCCGCTGGGGATCATGCTCCTTCAACTGGTTATCAAAATCAGCATTAGTAGGGCCAATAAACTCTCCTGCAATTTTCACTGGACCATAAACGATCAACAAACCTTCCGGCTCCAGAACATCGGCACTGTGCAGAAAGAACTTTTGCACTAGTTCAGCCGACATAATATGTAAGGTGTTTGCAGTGAAAATAGCATCAGCCGAAATCTCGGGCCAAGAATCGCCAACATCGAGCACTAGCGGCTGTGGCAGGTTGCTACTGGGGACCTCCGCCAGCCAGGACTTTACGGCCTCCAGCTGTTGCGATCGCTCTGAAGTTTGCCACTCAAGATGCGGTAAATGCGGAGCAAAATATACTGCGTGCTGGCCAGTACCACTGCCAACCTCAAGTACATTGCGGCTAGAAGCCAACAGGCGAGTCAGTTGCTGGAGAATCGGCTCGCGATTGCGCCCGCAGGAGGGTGCATCGGGCAATTCATTACTAATCACTGCGGCTCATCCCGGGTGAACACCCAATCCCACTCAGTGGACATATTCGGGTTATAGACATAACCGGCCACATCAAACCCTTTCAGCTCTTCCGCCTTCTTTACCCTCTGGTCAATGGCCCAGCGACTCATCATGCCTCTGGCTTTTTTAGCGAAGAAGCTAATCATCTTATACTGACCATTTTTCAGGTCCTTAAAATGCGGGGTGATCACCTGAGCATCGAGCTGCTTGGTTTTGACTGATTTGAAATATTCATTGGATGCGAGGTTTACCAACTCGCGACTCTTCACGCCCTGCAACTGCGCATTCAATGCTTCGGTAATCTTATCTCCCCAAAATTCATAGAGATTCTTACCCTTGGCATTTTCAAATTTAGTGCCCATCTCCAGGCGATAGGGTTGCATCAAGTCCAATGGGCGCAGCAAACCATAAAGGCCAGAGAGCATACGTAAGTGCTTTTGCGCATAGGCAAAGTCCCGCTTACCCATAGTCTCCGCCTCCAATCCGGTATAAACATCACCTTTAAAGGCGAGCAGGGCGGGGCGGGCGTTGTTATCGGTAAATGGGCGCTTCCAAGTGTGGAAGCGATCGTAATTCAAGACTCCCAACTTATCTGAAATCTTCATCAAGCTGGAAACCTGCTGCGGGCTCAGTTCGCGCAGCTCTTTGATCAGGGCTGCTGATTCTTTCAAAAAGTCCGGCTGGGTGGTTTCCAGTGAGGGAATATCACTTTCATAGTCCAGGGTTTTCGCCGGTGAAATAACTATTAACATCGGGTGCCTTCTCGCTTCGCTATCGCCTCAACCACACACTACCAAGCTATTGTGGCTGACCCAAATATATAGCGGATGTTTACTCTGGCTTTAGGACGTCCTGCCACCAATTGAGTGGAGTCTGCCCGTCTTTAGGGTCATAAACATTGCCGTAATACCAAACGCTGTTAGCCCCATCGCAGGCACTGTTGAGGATCTCCTCAATCTTATCGAATCCACAACTGACATGAATGCTGTAGACCAATACGCGCGGAGCCTCCAGATCCAAATCGCCCCCGAGCTTCTCCAGCTGTGGGGTCAACTTATCAGACAGTTCCGTGCTATCGCCGCGACAAAAAATACGCACCGCCAAATTCCCCGAGCGCTTTACCAACTCAAATTGCTGGGTGTCTTTATCGACCTTAATGTAATCCCCACTGGCGATTCCCTTAATAAAGACAGGGGATCGCACCAATTGGCAGCTATCATCCTCGCTCACACGAACCTGTAGCCGTTCCACCACGGGCTCACCTTCGGGGTTGTTGCCCGCAAATAACTCAATGACTTGAAGTGCCGTCATAAACCTCAGTTCCCGTACTGTGTACAATGAGTAACCATTCTAATGACTCAACATTATACAGGGAGGGAGGCAATGATCTCGCGTACCCAAGCGCTTACGGCATGTGTCGCGTTTTGGACAACCACGATTCTCGGAGGATGCGTTGTCAATCCAGTCACCGGTGAGAAACAGGTTTCGCTGATATCTCCGCAGCAGGAGGTTCAACTGGGGCAACAGCACTATGCTGCCAACCAACAGCAACAGGGCGGCCAATACACCATTGATCCGGCCCTGCAAAACTACATCAATCAGGTTGGCCAAAAGCTGGCGCGGGCCTCAGACCGCCCCCAGCTACCTTACGAGTTTGTGGTTCTGAACAATTCGGTTCCCAACGCCTGGGCCTTACCCGGCGGCAAAATCGCTATCAATCGAGGCCTGCTGGTGTTACTCGATGACGAAGCTGAGCTCGCTGCCGTACTGAGCCATGAGATAGTTCACGCTGCTGCGCGACATTCCGCAACTGCGATGTCCCAACAACAATTGCTGGGCGCAGGCCTTGCAATCGTGGGAGCTGCCACCCAGGACTCTGGCTACTCTGACTTGATTGCCACCGGGACTCAACTGGGGGGCTCCGCCTATATTGCCCGCTACAGTCGCAGCAATGAGCTAGAGTCAGATCAATACGGTATGAAATATATGGCCGCTGCGGGATATGATCCCCAGGGGGCCGTACGCCTGCAAAGAAAATTTGTTGAACTGTCGGAGGGGCGGCAAGCTGGTGGACTGGAAGCGCTCTTTGCCAGCCATCCCCCTTCCCAGTCTCGTGTCAGCGCTAATGTCAAGCACAGCCAATTTTTACCCAAAGGGGGAATCACCAACCGGGCCACGTACCAAAAAGCCATAGCGCAATTAAAGCGCGATGCCGATGCTTACAAGAATTACGACGATGCGGTTGCCGCAGCCAATAATAAAAAAATTGACTCTGCACTAAAGCTGGTACGAAAAGCTCAAAAACAGCAACCCAAAGAAGCTGCCTTTTTTGCGTTAGAAGGCGATTTACTCAGCCAAAAGAAACAATATAAAAATGCCCGAAAGGCATACGACAGTGCCATTCAAAAGAATCCAGCGCTATTTTCGTATTGGCTAAAGCGGGGAATCACTAATATCCAATTAAAAAATTATAGCTCTGCAGAGGGTGACCTAACCAGATCACTACGCTATCTGGATACCGCTTACGCTCACTACTACCTTGGCCAGACCTATGAGAGGCAGGGAAATAAGCAAAGTGCTTACAAGCACTATCAGGAGGCTGCCGGGGCTGGCGGGGAAATTGGTACCATGGCACAAAATCGAATAAAAGCCATCGCCAACAAGGGATAAATAAATCCGATTAAAATAAAAAGGGCTATCTGAGATAGCCCTTTTAAGCTTGCTTATAACTGAACTGTTAGGCTAAGTTCAAACTTTTCAACATCAAGTTCAATAAAGGGAGTCAGAAGGCTAAGCACGGTATCATTTTCAAGATCTGGTATAACATCAAGCGTTGAGGTAGATCCTGCACGATAGGTATCACTACCAAAGCTGCGAATATTAATATTATCATCTGCCTCCATAGTGCTATAAGCAGCCTCTAAGGCAATATTCCGACTTAAGAAGTGGGTGAAAGCCAGCTTCATATCGTCTTTCTCGTCCAGTTTCATACCAAACGAGCTGCTTTGGGTGAAGAAATATTCTGCACCGATCTGCCAATAATCGTCATCACCTTCATAGTCGGCATAGGAAAGTTCAGCGGTTAAATACCTCCCACCTCCCAGGTTTGTGAAGTATTTGGAGGAAAATACAGCCACATCGAATTCATCATCACTGACAAGATCAAAACCAATATAATCAGCACCGCTCAACGGATGATTGTATCGAAATTCAACATAAGTCTCTTCATCAGACTCAAAATCAGTGTGGGAAAGTTCCAATAAAAAGTTCGGGGTGAATAAATAGCCAAGAGCAACCGTATCAATATTGCGATCATTAACTTCGGTCAAATCAACACCGAAAATAAAACCATTTTTAGCGAAATACTCTCCGGTCACAGCGTAATTATCGGCATTATTTTTATCTACCTCATTGTGGAAAAAGGCAGCCGACACATTGCTTACTTTGTTAATATATTCAAACTCTTTTAGAGGGCCTAGAGTTTCTTTTCCAGAAAAGAAATAAGTAGTTTCAGCCAAAAACTGATTGCCATCTAAATCGAACTCACTACCCATAACATCTAGATCATAATCCAAGCTAGAATATCCAGCTGTAGTAATTGAATTATATTTCTCAGCGTCAGCTGTTGCAGAGAGAAGTAACAGGGGAAGAATAGCGAGACTGAATCTCATTTCCGAAACCTTTCGTTAACATAATGACCTAAATTGGGGTGCGAATTCTAGCAAGATTTTTTTACTGCGCAACAAATACTATTTGTATGAGATAAAAACAGAATCCACATATAAATGGACTATACGGTAAATATGCTATTATCACCAAACCTAGATAATTCAATTCACACAACAGGTTCTTTATGCTTCCACTGCTCATATAGTTCTGCTGAACTGACAAGCAACCTTTCGCCTGGAGATACCTATCGATGAAAGTTATTCACCCACAGGTTTTTACGAAACATTCGAAGCGACAAGCTTTCATTTAGTAAGCCCGCACAAGAATTAAGCTAAATTTCGGAAGGATTATTTCGCGATAGCAAGAGATTTAGAAGGATTTTAGATTTATTTAGAGGTCGGATATAAAAAGAAAAATCAGCAAAGTACTCCAACCATTACATAAAACAGCTGGATATAAAAGAAAGCTGGCACTAGGGTGCCAAACAGGGTTGAAGCAGTGCAGCTAAGTTGCTTTGAACTTACCCAAGCTGCACTATAAAGTAAAGGACTATCATTGATAGCCCTTTACTTAAGCTAGCTTACAATTGGACAGTTAAGCCCAGCTGGTAGATATCTAGATCACCGCTAACATCATTATTAGATAGATAAGCTGCTTCAACAGCAATATTGCGATTAAAGAAGTGAGTCATACCCAGATGGTAATTTTCATTCTCATCATAATTAAATTCAACAGAGGTGCGCTGATTGAAGAAGAATTCAGTGCCAAGCGCCCAGTAATCATCGGCTTTCTCGATGCTATTGTAAGCTACTTCTACAGTCAGATATTGCTCTCCAGCCAGATGAGTAAAGTACTTGGAGGACAAAGCACGATTTTCGAATTCTTCATCAACAAAAAGATTAAAACCAACGTAATCAGTTGAATTCAACTGGTAGTTATAACGAGCCTCCAAGGAAAACTCATTATCACTATCGTCATCAACATGATTTAGCTTAACCAGCAAATCTGGGGAAAAGAGGTATCCGATAGACTGATAATCTAAATTAGTTTCCCAAACATCATATATACCAGCACTAACAACAATTCCATTGGAAGCAAAATACTCACCACCTACAGAGAAAGAGTCTATATCATCACTATCGTGATTATGATGATAGAATTCACCAGAAACATTACTAACTTTGTTAATATATTCAAACTCTTTTAATGGACCAAGAGTTTCCTTACTACCAAAAAAGTAAGTAGTTCCAAGGTTAAAATCATCTGCATCATAACCTCTATTCCTAGTAGAACCAGAACTACCAGAAATAGAGTATGTATAATCAGTATTGGCGTATGTAGCATTAGTAAAAGAATTATATTCTTCAGCGCCTGCAGTTGTGGCGACAAGCATCAGGGGCAGAGCAGCAAGCTTGAATCTCATTTGATAAATCCTTCGTTAACGTAGCGATCCAAATTGGGCTGCGGATTGTAACAAAAGTTTTTTGGTGCGCAACAACAGCAAATTACACGATAAGCAATTAGAGCCAAATTTGCGGTAAAGCGAATATTTTTTTTCGATAAAAAAATGTATCAACCAGAAAAAACAAACGCTGTAATTGGCTGTAATGCACCAAACAAATAAATTCCAGCTAAAAAGAATAAAATAAAAAGTTTTATTTTAATATTCGAACATATATTTATTCAGGCTGTGTTCAGGTTGAATTGATTAACATCAATCGCTATTAATATTTACAACCCATTGCGGGTCATAAAACTCCCCTATTAGATTAATTTTTACAAAAGGGGCCACACTGGCAATGATTTCGTCAATTTTTTTACTGTGCTCGGCTTGCATAGCATCCCGATCTTTTTTACATCGCCAGCTAGCAATGGCTATCAACACATTGGGGTCATCAATTTTTCGATGAAGCTCTGTGCCCATCGCTCCCGGGGAGCGCTGGATAATCTCAGAAGCGCGCATCCAGGCATCGGCATAATCCTCAGCTTTAAACCCATTTTGTAGATGAACTTCGAAGATAAATTTCATGCTCTGTATTACCTAACGACTAACAAATAGTTTTCCGTAAAAAAAAAGGCCGCACTAGGCGACCTTTTTAAATTAGCAAAGCCCTTTAGGACTTGCGCAGATTTTCCTGGTGCCCATGCCGGATATCAGCACCCTCCACCAGGTAAACAACCTGCTCACAAATATTCTTCGCATGGTCACCGATCCGCTCCAGTGAGCGCAGGGTCCACAACACATTAATGACCCGGGAAATACTGCGCGGGTCCTCCATCATGTAAGTTACCAGCTCACGTACGGCCGTACGGTAATCCATGTCAACCTGCTGGTCCTCAGCAAGAGTTTGCAGAGCCGACTGCACATCGAAACGAGTATAGGCATCCAGGGCGTCATTGAGCATTTTGCGCACAGCATTGGCAATATGACGGATTTCGGTATACCCGCGCGGCGACGTACCTTCATCTGTCAGAGCTATGGCCATCTTGGCAATCTTGCTCGCCTCATCCCCAATGCGCTCCAGGTCGCGGGCAATACGAATGACAGACAGCACCATGCGGAGGTCGGATGCGGCCGGTTGGCGCTTGGCAATAATTAGCGTGGCGTGCTCATCCAGGGCCATCTCACTTTTATCGATGACTTCTTCAATACGCAGAACTTCTTCGGCCAACTCACTGTCAGCATTGGCCAGGGCATCAACCGCATCGGCAACCTGGCGGGCGACCATACCGCCCATTTCCAACATCTCTGTCTTTAAGCTTTCCAGGTCTTCATTAAATTGGCGTGAGATATGTTGATCGAAATGCATTTCCATAGTTTTCCCTCCGAGCAGGAACCTTAGCCGAAGCGGCCGGTGATATAGGCTTCAGTGAGTTCGTGCTCGGGGTTGGTGAACACCGTTTCAGTATCGTTAACTTCCACCAAATGCCCCAAATGGAAGTAAGCCGTACGCTGACTCACCCGCGCAGCCTGCTGCATCGAGTGAGTAACGATTGCGATAGTGTAGTTCTGGCGCAGCTCATCGATCAGCTCTTCGATTCGCGCTGTTGCAATCGGGTCCAGGGCAGAGCAGGGCTCATCCATCAGGATTACTTCCGGGCTCACCGCAATAGCACGGGCGATACACAGGCGCTGCTGCTGGCCACCGGACAGACCCGTACCCGGCTTGTCCAAACGATCTTTAACCTCATTCCACAGACCGGCGCGGCGCAGGCTATTTTCTACGATCTCATCCAGATCGGCGCGGCGGCTGGCAATGCCGTGGATTTTTGGGCCGTAGGCCACATTCTCGTAAATGGACTTGGGAAAAGGGTTTGGTTTCTGGAATACCATACCGACGCGGGCGCGCAGGGGTACCACATCCACTTTGGGGCCATAGATGGGGTCACCATCCAGACTTAACTCGCCCTCGACGCGACAACCTTCAATGGTGTCATTCATGCGGTTGAGGCAACGTAAAAACGTCGACTTACCACAGCCGGAGGGACCGATCATGGCAACCACTTCATTTTTTCCAATATCGAGACCGACCGAGTGGATCGCCTGGGTTTCACCATAGAAAACATTCACATTGCGCATACGCAACTTGGCGGTGTCACAGAAGGGTTGGCCAACTGTTTCTCTAACATCAGCCCGATCATTCATCATTTGCCTACCCGCAACATCGGATTGCGCCGCATCAGTTTGGCTGGCGGCATCCAGGGTCATGGTACTCATATAATATCCCGCTTTCTGATAATCCGCGCTCTGTTACCAGCGGCGCTCAAGTTTCTTGCGCAGCAATACCGCGCTGGTATTCATCACAATCAGCACACTCAGCAACACCATAATGGCTGCGGAGGTGCGCTCGACAAAGGCGCGCTCCGGGCTATCTGCCCACAGGAAAATCTGCACAGGCAGCACGGTGGCCGGGTCGGTTACCCCGGCAGGTACGTCGACAATAAAAGCGACCATACCAATCATCAATAGGGGTGCCGTCTCACCGAGGGCCTGGGCCATACCGATAATCGCGCCGGTCAACATTCCCGGCATCGCCAGGGGCAGCACATGGTGGAAAACCACCTGCATGCGCGAAGCTCCCATACCCATTGCCGCCTCGCGAATTGAGGGCGGTACTGCCTTCAAAGCCGCGCGGCTGGAAATAATAATCGTGGGCAAGGTCATCAGTGTCAGTACCAAGCCCCCTACCAGAGGCGCCGAACGCGGCAACTCAAAGAAATTAATAAATATCGCCAGGCCCAGAAGACCGAAAACAATAGAAGGCACTGCCGCGAGGTTGTTGATATTCACCTCAATCAAATCAGTCCAACGGTTTTTGGGCGCATACTCTTCCAGGTAAATCGCCGCCGCCACACCGATAGGAAATGACAGTGCCAGAGTTACCAACAGGGTAAACAGGGACCCCATCAAGGCTGCGCGGATGCCCGCCTGCTCTGGTTCACGGGAGTCGCCATTAGTAAAGAAGATGGTATTGAACCGCTTCTTCAGTTCACCGCTGTCCAACAGCTGCTCAAT
Organism: Microbulbifer maximicatervae (SeqCode); assembly: GCF_052467815.1. Classification (NCBI taxonomy): domain Bacteria; kingdom Pseudomonadati; phylum Pseudomonadota; class Gammaproteobacteria; order Cellvibrionales; family Microbulbiferaceae; genus Microbulbifer; species Microbulbifer maximicatervae (SeqCode). The sequence goes on along the minus strand of NZ_CP174326.1, from coordinate 1,530,598 downwards.
CCAACCAGCCTTCTGGTCCGAGGTACGACCACGGAAACCCTCTTTGGAATCCTTCAGGCTTTTGACGAAAGTATCCACATCGTCATCGACTGACAGCCAGACTTTCTCGGATTTACCCAACAGTTCCGGATTCGCCGCCAAACGATCGCGCAAGGTAAAAGGTGCTCCCGAGGAAACCAGGCTGTAGAGCTCGCGCTTGTCACTGCGACCAGTCACAGTGGGAAAGCGTTCGCGCAGGGACTGACGAATAACACCGGTGAAGTTTGCCCAGGTCAGACTTTCATCATCGACCTTATCGATGCCCAGAACCTGTTCGTCGTAGTGCACCTCCAGTTGGATAGCTGTCTGCACAAAGGCACCACTGCCTTTGCTGATAATGTCAGTGAACAAAATCAGTACAGCGAGTACACCAAAGGCAATACTGCCGATACCCAACCCACGAAACAGCTTTTCTTTGCGGTGACGGCTGGCGAGGCTTTTTTCTATGCGCTCGCGAACCTGCGCCTGAGTAAGATCAGTCATACTGCTCCCGGTATTTTTTCACTACGTGCAAGGCAATAAAGTTCAGCACCAAAGTGGAGATAAACAACATCAGGCCCAAAGCAAAAGCGGCGAGGGTCTTGGGACTGTCAAATTCCTGGTCGCCAACCAACAGAGTCACAATCTGCACCGTCACAGTCGTGACCGATTCGAGCGGGTTTGCGGTGAGGTTCGCCGCGAGCCCGGCGGCCATAACCACAATCATGGTTTCACCAATTGCGCGGGAAACGGCCAGCAATACACCGCCGACGATGCCGGGTAGTGCCGCAGGAATCACAACTTTGCGCACCGTCTCGGACTGGGTGGAACCCAAACCCAGGGCGCCATCGCGCAGGGACTGGGGCACTGCGTTGATTACGTCATCGGATAGAGAGGAGACGAAGGGAATAATCATGATGCCCATCACCAGGCCAGCGGCCAGTGCGCTTTCACTGGAGGCCTGTAGGCCCATAGAGGTGGCCAACTCGCGAATAAATGGAGCAACGGTTAAGGCAGCAAAAAAGCCGTATACCACGGTGGGTACACCGGCGAGAATTTCGAGTACTGGCTTGGCCAGGGAACGCACGCGCTTACTGGCGTACTCGGCCAGATAAATAGCTGCCATCAATCCCACAGGTACCGCCACAAACATGGCGATCGCGGACACCATAAGAGTTCCGGTAAACAGGGGGACAGCACCAAAAGCACCGCTCGATCCCACCTGGTCTGCGCGCAGTGCCATCTGTGGGCTCCAATGCAAACCAAACAGGAATTCACTCACTGGCACGGACTGGAAGAAGCGCAGGGATTCAAACAATACCGATAACAAAATACCGACAGTGGTTAGAATCGCGGCGCTGGCACAGGCAATCAGCACCGTGCGCAGCACTTTTTCAACTTTTTCGCGAGCGCGCAGCTTGGGAGAAAAACGCAGCAGTGCAAAAGCGGCAAGGCCGCTGGCCAACACTAAACTCAGGAAGGCCTGTAAATTATTGGAGCTGGAACGCAACTGACCGAGGTAGTCTGCAGCACTCTGCAATTGTGGGGACTTTTCACCTATCAGGTGGCCCGCCGCGAGATTCTGGATCTGCGCGTAGAGAAGGTTCTGCCCGGAGATGCTCTCCGGCTTATCGGCAATACTATTCATGACCATCGCACGGATGATCGAATCGTCAAACACCAACCAGGCACAGAGTAATATCAGTGCTGGCAAACCACACCAAAGGGCGGTGAGTAATCCGTAGTAACTGGGTAGGGCGGCCAGATTGCGAACGCCGCCAAGACTGCGAGCAGCGTTCACTGCACGGCGAAAGCCAGTGCCGTAGGCCACTAATATCAAGAGCAGCAAAAGTGCGAACAGTGTGGGGGTTTGCATTGAATTACCGTACTAAAAATATCGTCGCTGGCATTATCCAGACTTTATCCCCGCGTTCCATCACAGGGGGGCGACAATTTGTGAGTCTTCTTATAAAGAACGGCCAAGCCCTTTCGAGCTTGGCCGTCAATTCCCTTTGACAGTACAACTCCAGAATTTTTTTACTTGGCTGCGAGATTACTCAGTGCGTTCAGCTTGCGCACATCAGTAGCAATCTTTTGACGCTTCTCGGTGGGCAGAGGAATCATACCTTTGTCAGCCAGGTAGCCGTCTTCACCCCAAGCGCGCTCATTGGTGAATTCAGCCAAGAACTGCTTAACACCGGGAACCACATCAGCGTGTTGCTTCTTAACGTAGATAAACAGCGGACGGGAAACCGGGTAGCTCTGGTCAGCGATGGAGTCGAAAGTAGGGGCCTGATCTTCGATTAGAGAGCCCTGTACCTTGTCAGCATTCTGGTCGAGGAAACTAAAGCCGAAGATACCCAGGGCGTTCGGGTTGGCAACCAGCTTGTTCACGATCAGGTTGTCGTTCTCACCGGCTTCAACATAAGCACCGTCTTCGCGAACGTTGTGACAGATCGCTTTGTAAGCGCTCTTGTCTGTTTTCTTCATGGCTTTGATCCAGCCAAACTTCTTACAGCCACCTTCCATTGCCAGCTCGGCAAAAGCATCGCGGGTACCGGAAGTGGGGGGCGGACCCAAAACTTCGATTTTGGTGTTGGGCAGGGCTGGATTTACGTCCTTCCAGGTCTTGTAGGGGTTGGCTACCAGAGTTTCAGAACCGTCTGGGTTAGGTACTTCCTTAGCCAGGGCCAGAAAGATGTCCTTGCGAGTCAGCTTAAAGGGAGCCGCTTTCTTAGCATTCGCAAGAACAATGCCGTCGTAACCGATCTGTACTTCAACAACATCAACACCGTTGCTGTTGCACATTTCCAATTCGGATTGCTTAATGCGACGGGAGGCACCGGTGATATCCGCAGTGCTTTCTCCAACACCCTGGCAGAACAACTTCATGCCACCACCCGTACCAGTGGACTCAACGACTGGAGTTTTAAACTGGGTTGCGCGGCTAAAACGCTCCGCCACAGTCGTAGTAAACGGGTAAACAGTAGAGGAACCTACAACACTAATGTAATCGCGCGCCGCCATAGCAACCTGTGAAGTTGCCAGGGTCAGGGCTGCCAGAGAAGTCGCCAGAATTTGCTTGTTCATTGTGTAACTCCGATGAGTGTTTTTATTTCACGCGGCGATGCTAGGAACAACGGGTGACGATTCTATGAATAAAAGATTACAAAAAGGTTACAGCTGTATTTTTACCCTGCTGGCATGAGAGCGGGCAAAGGGTTAACCTTCGAGCAACATAAATAACAATAAGATGTAAAGAGAGAAGCCCCCATGCGTTTTCTGCTGTGCAGCGCGCAGGCACTCGAGCGCCTGACCAGTCATACCGGGCAACTGCTGTCCTGGTTCACATGGGCCATGGTCCTGTTACAAAGCTGTGTTGTGGTGATGCGCCACGGCTTCAATACCGGTTCTATCGCCCTACAGGAATCCGTGATTTACCTGCACGGTGCCGCCTTTATGCTGGGGCTGGCCTATGCGTTGCAGACCGATGCCCATGTGCGGGTGGATGTCTTCTACCGCAGGATGAGCGCCAGGGCCAAAGCCTGGGTCAATGCAATTGGCTATCTGATATTCCTCTTACCACTTTGCGTCTTTCTATTTATAAGCAGCTGGCACTTTGTACTGAATAGCTGGTCAGTTTTTGAAGACAGTGCGAACGCCGGCGGCCTGCCTGGGGTATTTTTACTGAAGAGCCTGATTCCTCTGTCCGCCGTCACCCTGGCTCTGGCGGGGCTGGCCCAGTTTATTCGCGCGCTGGTGCAATTGATGCTGCCCCAACAACAGTCCATTCCAATGTCGTCGTCAAAAGCAGTACTGAAGCAGGTAGAAGGGGCCGAAGTGTGATTGAGCTAATCCCCTTTCTGATGTTTGCAGCCGTCTGCGCTCTGCTTATGTTCGGCTACCCAGTAGCTTTTACCCTCGCGGGTACCGCCCTGCTATCAGCGGGCCTGGGTATTGTGTATGGCGTATTTGATGCTGAGTTGCTGCGCGCTTTCCCCGATCGCCTCTACGGCATTATGCAAAACGGCACTCTGGTTGCCGTTCCGCTATTTGTGCTGATGGGGGTAATACTGGAGCGAGCCAAGATTGCCGAGGATTTGTTGGTTAATCTGAGCAAAGCCTTTATGGGGGCTCCCTCGGGACTCGCCATTTCCGTAGTGGTAGTGGGCGCGCTGCTCGCCGCCAGTACTGGCATCGTCGGTGCAACTGTAGTCACCATGGGGCTGATGTCACTGCCCACCATGTTAAAAAGTGGCTACTCCCCCAAACTGGCTACCGGCACTATCTGCGCCACTGGTACCCTCGGGCAAATTATCCCTCCCTCTATTGCCTTGGTTCTGTTGGGTGACACCCTCTCCAATGCCTATCAACAGGCACAACTATCTGCAGGCATTTTCAATCCCAAGCCAGTCAGCGTAGGGGATCTGTTTGTAGGGGCAATTATTCCCGGCTTACTGCTGGTGGCCGCCTATATCATTTATCTATTATTTATTGCCCGTCGCCCCAAACCCACAGAGAGCAGCGAGCCTCCAGAAGTGGATAAGGCCCAGCTGCTTCGCAGTCTTTTGCCCCCGATTGCCTTAATGCTGATTGTGCTCGGATCAATCATCGTTGGCGCTGCCACCCCTACAGAAGCGGCCGCCGTCGGCGCACTGGGGGCGGCGTTACTGGCATCCAGTCGCGGAGCACTAAGCTTTAAGCGCGCCGGGGAAATCGGCCGCAGTACACTTCAGGTCTCGGCAATGGTTTTCGCCATATTGATTGGCGCTTCATTATTTTCTCTGGTATTTCGCGGTTACAACGGTGAAGAATTGGTGACAGGATTTTTCCACAGCTTGCCCGGAGGGGTAATCGGCGCGACCCTGTTGGTGATGCTGGTAATCTTCCTGCTGGGCTTTATCCTCGACTTTATCGAGATCACCTTTGTAGTGGTACCAATTGTGGGCCCGGTACTGCTGGCAATGGGCGTCGATCCGGTGTGGCTCGGCATTATGATTGCCATCAATTTGCAAACCTCTTTCCTAACGCCTCCATTTGGGTTTGCCCTCTTTTACCTGCGCGGGGTGGCCCCCAGTTCTGTCGCGACATCGGCCATCTATCGCGGGGTAGCACCTTTTATTGCCATTCAACTTTTACTGCTCTGCCTGCTGGCGATATGGCCGGCCCTGGCCACTTGGTTGCCGGGGGTGGTTCAGCAATAGTGATCTGCGTCATGTAGAGAGCCGTCCAGGGCTGAGAGGCGGCACCAACGGCCAAAAACGCGCCTGCGGTCGACTAAAGGCCGAAATTTATTCTGGTCAATTACTGGCCAAATTGTGCTAGAATGCGCCACCATTCCAGTAGTGGAAACCAATAACTCTAACAATCTGTGAGTACCCGATGTCCGCACTGTCAGCTCTCGATGAAGATCCACAACCCACAGGCACGCTAACCCTGCAAACCCTGGCTATGCCCCGCGATACCAATCCGCAGGGGGATGTTTTTGCCGGTTGGCTGATGTCGCAGATGGACCTCGCTGGCGCCATTCTCGCGCAAACCATGGCGCGCGGCCGTGTCACAACTGTTGCGGTGGGCAGCATGGTTTTCCTGCGCCCGGTTCCGGTTGGCTCAACAGTCAGCTGCTATGCGGAAGCCATTGAAGAAGGGCGCTCCTCAATTCGTACCATGGTTGAGGTTTGGCTGACCCGGGTGGATTCCGGTGAGCAGGTCAAGGTTACCGAGGGTGAGTTTGTATTTGTCGCGATCGACGATGCCGGCCGCACCAGGCCGCTGCCCTGATTGTAGATTTCGAGTTCGCCGGCTGTAGAGCAACACAGCCGGCAATATCATCGGCCCAGTAGTTGGGCGCTAATCTTCCTTTAACTCTCTCGCCTGGTAGTAAGCCTCTTCACTGATCTCGTGGTAGGGCTTCACATCCCGTTCAAATTCCTTAAAGGCTTTGTAAACACGGGCAAACTCCGGGTCCCGCTGCGCCGTCTCCTGCATAATTTCGTTGTTGATCTTCTTCAGGTGAGACAGAACATCCTCCGGCAAGCGCTCCACTTTTACCCCGTGCTCTTCTACCAGCTCCTTGAGGGCCCGGTTATTGCGTGCCGTGTATTCGTCCAGCATATCCTGGTTAGCTTCACGGGCGGCGACTCGCACTATTTCCTGCAAATCAGCAGGCAGTTTTTCGAACGCCTTTTTATTAACGATAAATTCCAGGATAGAGCCCGGCTCATGCCACCCGGGGTAGTAGTAATACTCAGCGACCTGGTGGAAACCAAAAGCGAGATCGTTGTAGGGCCCCACCCATTCGGTAGCATCGATCACTCCAGTCTGGAGGGCGGTGTAGAGTTCTCCACCGGGAATGGTCACCGCAGTGCCGCCTGCGCGGTTTAAAACCTCACCACCCAGGCCGGGAATACGCATCTTTAGGCCCTTTAAATCCTTCACCGACTCAATCGGTTTGTTAAACCAGCCCGCCATCTGTACACCGGTGGAGCCCCCCGCAAGTGGAATCAGGTTAAAGGGCTCGTAGATCTCCTCCCAGAGTTCGAGACCACCACCGTGGTGTAACCAACCATTCATTTCCTGGGCATTCAAGCCAAAAGGCACCGCAGTAAAAAACTGGGCAGCGGGCACCTTGCCTTTCCAGTAATAGGCAGCACCGTGTCCCATCTGCGCGGCGCCTTCCGATACAGCACCAAATACGCCCAGGGCAGGTACCAACTCACCGGCACCGTACACTTTGATCCTGAGACGCCCGGCTGACATCGCCTCGACTTTCTTGGCAAAACGCTCCGGCGCACTGCCGAGGCCAGGGAAATTCTTGGGCCAGGTAGTAACTAATTTCCATTCGAACAGCTCTTTATTGCCCTCTGCGGAAAAGTGCTGGGCAGGGCCCATCGCTGCACGGGAAGCTACCAGGGCGGCGAAGGTAATGGCGAGCAGGGCTAAGAGCCCGAGAATGATGGCCGGGTACCAATTGAGTTTTTTCATTGCTACTAATTTATCGTTATTTTTGTATTGTACAAATTATCGGCAGACGCTTTGGTCGCCAACTTAGGTCTTCAGGGGAAGTCCTCTGTGATCTGACCCTGGTATTTTGGATGGATTCCCGCTATCGCTGGAATCCATCCACCACTATCTAACTTTCAATTCTGCATGCCTCTCAGTACCGACATGCTCCGGCACTCAGTATTTAATGCTTAGTGCCAGCTCAAGCCATCACTTAAAGCGGCTGCAACTTGGCCATTGAAAGTATCAGCCTCTTGTCGCCAACATCATCAAAATTAACCAGCACCCGCATTCGAGGACCCGTTCCCTCAAACTCAATGACAGTTCCTTCACCAAACTTGGCGTGGTCCACTCGCCCTCCCAGAACCAGCGGGGGCAAATCATCGAAGTCTGGCGCCGGGTCGGAAAACTGGCCTACCTTGCCGTAGTCCGCCTGGTAGAGGGGACGGGAAATTTCGGTCTTCAGGCGCACTTCTTGCACCAAATTAGGTGGAATTTCGCCGATAAAGCGGGAAGGGCTGTTATAGGTTTCGCTGCCAAACAGACGCCGGTTTTCCGCGTAGGTAATGTATAGCTTGCGCATGGCGCGGGTGATACCCACGTAGCAGAGGCGTCTCTCCTCCTCCATGCGGCCGGGCTCCTGCGCCGACATCTTGTGGGGGAACAGGTTTTCCTCCACACCCGCCATAAATACCAGGGGAAACTCCAAGCCTTTGGCGGAGTGCAGGGTCATCAGCTGGACGGCATCCTCAAACTCATCCGCCTGGCCTTCACCGGCATCCAGGGCAGCGCTGTCGAGGAACTGGTTAAGAAGGGGAATTTCCTCCTCATCTTCCTCTCCCTCGGGCAGGCCCGCACCGGTAAAGCCGCGACAGGCAGTGACCAGTTCCTGCAAGTTTTCCACTCGTGTTTGGCCTTTCTCGCCTTTCTCTTTGCCGTGAAACTCCAGCAAACCGCTGTTTTCGATCACATCCTCAGCAATAGCATCCAACTCTTTATCTTCTGCATTCGCTGCCAGCTGGTTAATCAGGTCCAGGAAGCTCTGCAGGGCATTGCCGGCGCGAGCAGCCAATACCCGCTGCTGCAACATCAGCTTGGCCGCCTGCCACAGGGAGCAGCCCTGCTCCCGGGCATAAGAGCGAACCATCTCTACAGTGCGCGCGCCGATGCCACGGGTGGGCGTATTCACCACCCGCTCAAACGCAGTATCATCATCGCGGTTGGTAATCAGGCGTAAATAAGACAGGGCATTCTTGATTTCCAGGCGTTCGTAGAAGCGCTGGCCGCCATAGATACGGTAGGGAACCTGCTCGCGCAAAAGCCCCTCTTCAAGTACCCGGGATTGGGCATTGGAGCGGTAGAGGATGGCGATGCTGTCGCGGCGATTACCGTCGCGCACCCAGTCATTGATACGTTCGACAATAAAGCGCGATTCATCCTGTTCGTTGTAGGCCGCATAGACGGCGATGGGCTCACCCTCTTCCCCCTTGGTCCACAACTCTTTGCCCAAGCGACCACTGTTATTAGCGATCACCGCATTAGCCGCGTTCAGAATGGTGGAGGTGGATCTGTAGTTCTGCTCCAGTCGCACCGTCTGCACTTCTCGTAAGTCTGTGGAAAAGTGCTGGATATTCTCGATCTTGGCACCGCGCCAACCGTAGATAGACTGGTCATCGTCACCCACGGCGGTGATATGGCACTGCTCACCGGCGAGTAAGCGCAACCAGGCATATTGAATCGTGTTGGTATCCTGGAACTCATCCACCAGGATATGGGGGAAACGCCGGCGATAGTGGGCCAGAATAGCGTCGTTATTCAGCCAAAGCTCGTGGGCGCGCAGCAGCAGCTCGCCGAAATCCACCAATCCACCGCGCTGACAGGCCTCTTCATAGGCGAAATAGATTCGCACCATGGTCTGCAACCAGGGATCGGCGCCGGCATTGATATATTGCGGACGCAGACCTTCATCTTTCTGCGCGCCAATCCACCACTGGGTTTCACGCGGTGACCACTTTTTATCATCCAGCCCCAGATCTGCCTGTACCCGCTTGATCAGGCGTAGCTGGTCGTCGGAATCCAGGATCTGGAAGTTCTGCGGCAACTTGGCTTCTTGCCAGTGGGCCTTGAGCAGGCGGTGAGCCAGGCCGTGGAAGGTGCCCACCCACATGCCAAAGGTATTCACCCCCAGCAGCTCTTCGATACGGGCGCGCATCTCGCGGGCCGCCTTGTTGGTAAAGGTTACCGCCATAATGGAGTAGGGCGAGGCGCCCTCCACCTGCATCAGCCAGGCGATGCGGTGTACCAGCACCCGGGTCTTGCCCGAGCCGGCACCGGCCAGAACCAATTGATTGCCGGGCGCGGCAGCTACTGCTTCGCGCTGGGCGTCGTTGAGGGGGTCTAAAATCTGAGATACGTCCATGGGCGAAGATTGTACCAGAGCTGATGCACAAGACCTGTGTAAATAAACAGGATTTTGCCCTGCCTGACAATGTAATGTCGCTCGCCAGCGGAGGGCACAGCGGCTAAACTGCGCCATCTGGCATAGAGAAGGAAGTCCTGTGAAACCGGCGGAAGTAACGCAACGAATCAGTGAACAACTGTCATCCATGCGCAAATCAGAGCGCAAGGTGGCGGAGTATATTCTCGCCAACCCCGATGAAATCATTCATATGCGCATCGTCGACCTGGCTACTGAAGCCCAGGTGAGTGAACCTACCGTGGTGCGCTTTTGTCGCGCCGTGGGCTGCTCCGGATTCCAGGAGTTCAAGCTGAACCTGGCGCAGCAGCTGGCTTCCAGCCCCAGCTTCGGCCAGATTGCGGTTACGGAAACGGATACCATTGCCGAGTACAAGCGCAAGGTTTTCGACTCCACGGTGGATACCCTGCTGAAAGTCCGCGATAGAATTGACGACCGTGCCCTCGAGGCCGCTGTCACTGCGATGGCCGCTTCCAAGCGGGTGGAATTCTTCGGTTTTGGCGCCTCCGGTGCCGTCGCCGCCGATGCCCAGCACAAGTTCTTCCGCCTGCAATTGGCCACCGCTGCTCACTCAGACCACCACATCCAGAATATGTCGGCCATGTCCATGCAAGCGGGGGATGTAGTAGTAGCTATCTCCCAGAGCGGTCGCACCAAGGCGTTACTTCGCTCCATGAGCATGGCAAAAGAGCAGGGCGCTCTGGTGGTTGGTTTGGCACCCAGCGGTTCGCCGGTAGCACAGCAAGCCAGCATCCCACTGGAAGTGGATGTGGAAGAGGATATTGAGATCTATACGCCGCTGTCCTCGCGCATCGCCCACCTGGTGGTAATCGATGTTCTCGCTATCGGCGTAGCCCAGCGCAAAGGTCCTCAGCTACAGGAGCACCTGTTGAAACTGAAACAGGGACTGTACACATTGCGGGAAGACAAGCACTAAACTCCCTGATATCCAAAGCGGGCAAGGGACAATGGGCCCGCCCGTTTCTACCAAAGCCATTTCCCGCCAATTGGGCTTTGCCGGGAAGATCCTTCCAGGCTGTACCTGAGCAACATAATGACATCCATCGCTTCTAACCCGGACGAGAAAGCCCCGCGCTGGCTAGTGGTGTGGCTGGCCGCACTCGTTTCTCTGACACCTTTTTCCATCGACAGCTACCTGCCGGCCATTCCGGCGATGGCGGCGGCCCTGGATACAGAAGTCGAGCGGATGCAGTACTCAGTGTCCAGTTTTCTGCTGGGCTTTGCCCTCGGACAACTGTTTGGCGGACCATTATCAGATCGCTGGGGACGGCGCCTTGTAGGAACTATCGGCCTCAGTATCTATATAGCCAGCTCCCTGTTAGTCCTGTTTACCGATCATGTAGACCAACTGATTATCCTGCGCTTCTGCCAGGCAGTTGGCGGCGGCTTTGCCACAGTAATCTGTGCTGCAATTGTGCGCGACCTACACAGTGGCCGTGAGGCGGCAAAAATTATTTCCCTGATTAGCACCATCATGCTGATTGCACCGCTGATCGCCCCGGTGATCGGCTCTGCACTACTAGCCATTGGCGGCTGGCAAAGTATTTTCGTCTTTTTGTTACTGTACGCTCTTGCAATGCTCGTACTAGTACAGTTGCTGCTACCAGAGACCGTCTCCCGCTTTACCCGCGCACGCCGCCAGATGATGCCGCTAAAGTCTCTTGTGGGCAGCTACGGCCAGGTTTTGCGCAATCCCCGCGCTATTGGGTTCCTGATTGCACAGGCCTGTGTCAGCGGTTCGATGTTTATCTACATCACCACCGCGCCCTTTGTGTTTATGGATTACTTCGGTGTTAGTGCGAATCAGTTCCCACTGTTTTTTGGTATCTGCGTACTCGGGCTAATTTGCATGGTTCAGGTGAATATCCGCCTGCTGAACTTTTTTGAGCCGCGCAATATCCTGCTGGCGGGTATTGTGTTGCAGCTATTGGGTTGCGGCCTGCTGCTGCTGGGAACTATGACAGGTGTCAAAGAACTGACCCTGTGGATGATTCCCCTGGTACTGGTGATGAGCTGTATCGGTATTACCGGCCCCAATGCCGCCGCCTGTTATTTGGAGTTCTTCCCCAAAATCAGCGGTAGTGCCAACGCGCTATACGGCGCCGCTCTGTTTATTACCGGGGGGATACTGGGTGGACTGGCGAGCAGCCTGCACACCGGAACCCTGACACCTATTGCAGGATCTATGGCGGGCTGTGCTTTTGTGGCACTACTCTCTGCACTATTTGTCGCGAAGGTTCGCCAACCGATCGAGTCCGATATCCCTGCGACCCGGCGCTTTACCCCGCGTTAACGACAGCTCTTTACACCGGCTCTAAACTTTCCTCCTGAAGCGCCCGCTGCACTGCGGGCCTTTCTTCCATTCTCTTTTGGAATGCTTGAAGCCGGGGCCACCGGGGCATATCAAACTGCTGATGTTTCAGCCAGCGAGAGAGAACATACAGGTAGGCATCGGCAACCGTGAAACCGTCTCCCATTAAGTAGTCTTTATCAAGCTGTCCTTCGATATAGTCAAACCAGCGGATAAGCCTAACGCGGGAATCCTCCTGTTCTTCTTCTGTACCATGCCAAAACAGTGGTTTGAATAGCTTGTGGACTTCAGCACTGAGGAAGTTGAGCCATTCGAGAAGCCGGTAATGGGCCAGGGTGCCCACTGGTGGCGCCAGTTGCGCGTCGGGCTTTTGCTCCGCCAAAAACTGGACGATTGCCGGGCCTTCTGTCAGCACTTCCCCACCTTCAAGTTGCAGCGCCGGCACATACCCCTTTGGGTTAATCCTTGTAAAATCATCGCCGTTTTCCAGCTCGTGGGTTTTTAGATTGACCTTTTGCAGGCCCAGATTGATCCCTGCTTCACAAGCGACAATATGAGGCGATAGAGAGCAAACACCCGGTGCATAAAAAAGCTTCATGGTAATCCTGTAGAGTCATTACCTATATCCCAGCAGTATAGGCCCGGCTTATTTCTCCCCAATGAAGCACGATTGCAACTGGCTTGAATTCCTCTATACAACTGTTGCTGAAATCTACTTACCGCGTATCCAATGGTCCAGGCTAAAGCGGCCGGCACCGGCACAGGTCAGAATCAGGAAACCACCGGCAATCGTGATATTTTTCATAAAGCTGGTCATTTCTGTTGCATCACCAGGGGACAGGTGTACCAGGAAGGCCGAAGCGAGACAGAACAGGAAAAGGACAAAAGCAGAAATCCGGGTGAATATCCCCAGTAACACCGCGAGTCCTCCCACCAACTCTATAACGATGACCAGGGGCAAAATGAAGCCGGGTATCCCCATGGAAACCATAAAGGCCTCTGTCATTTCGTAGCCGCCAATTTTATTCCAGCCGGCAAATATAAAGATCAGCGACATCAGTACCCGACCGATCAGCTTTGAGGTGTCGCACAACATCGAATGCTTCACTACTACTTCCTCAATTGCGCATTTATGGGTATGGACTATCAACCAGTGTAGACACTGTCGTGAAAATTCATGAGATACTCGGTAGCAGCCTTTACTCAGGAGGGATGAAAACCACTAGATTGGCGTGATAATCATCCTTTTTATTTTCAATAGTCAGTAGGAATTTGCTAATTGGCAGTTAGAAAGTAATGAAGTAATGTTTAAAAAGCTAAGGCATTAATGAATTTTAGTGGGTAGGGGAAGTCGATCCGTTTGAGCGCAAAACTGAAAAATGCAGTTGTGTGGCGCCCTAGAGCCGCTACAATTGCGCGCCCATATAAAAGGGAGTTGGCCGCTTGTGCCTGCGCGGCCCGCCCCGGTGTAATCCTGTTGCCCTAGATCCACTCCAAGGGAAATCGAGCAGCCTCTGCACGACTACAATAACGGCACACTCACCATCATATAAATTGCCGCCGGGGCGCTCCCCAAAATGGCATTAAACCATCCGAGAATATTTCAGCGCTGGAGTCCACACACGGCATGGAAGTTTATTACACCTTTTGTTTTCTTGCCGCCGTATCAGTTTTTCTGGGCTTCTTGAACCAATACGTATTGCGCGCCCAAACCACAATCGCTATTACCGCCGGTGCCCTGGCCCTATCACTATTGGTCACCGCCCTGGGCAAGTTGGGGGTGGTGGAGCTGCGCACCTGGGCAGATCAGCTTCTGCCGCTGCTCAACCTTGAGGATATTCTGCTCAAGGGAATGCTCGGGTTTCTGCTTTTTGCCGGCAGTTTGCATATCGATCTGTTGGAACTGCGCAACCAAAAACTGGAGATCGGTCTTCTCGCCATTGTCGGTACCCTCATTTCCACCTTTGTGGTCGGGGCCCTTCTTTACTGGTTCCTGATGCTGATCAATATGCCGGTGGCTTTTGTTTACTGCCTGTTATTTGGTGCATTGATCTCTCCCACCGACCCTATCGCCGTACTGGCAATTATGAAAAACCTGAAGGCCCCGGAGCAGGTTTCCATTCAGGTGGAAGGTGAGTCCCTGTTCAACGATGGCTTCGGTATCGTGATCTTCGCGGTGATTTACGCACTCGCTTTTGAAGGCGGCCAACCTACGGTACCGGCAGTGGCAGAGCTATTCGCCATCGAGGCACTGGGGGGCATATTACTGGGACTGATTATTGGTGGAGTTTTCCACTGGGCCATTTGTTGTACCAATGATCACAGCCTGGAATTGATGCTGACCATGGTTATTCCCACCGCCGGTTTTTCCCTGGCCAATGTACTCGGAGTCTCCGGCGCCCTGGCAATGGTGGTGAGTGGCATTATTATTGGCAACTTTACCCGCGAGCGCGGCTTTTCCCGGGTGAGCCAACACGAGTTGGATAATTTCTGGAGTATCACCGAGGACTTCCTCAACGGTTTGCTCTTCCTGTTGGTGGGCCTGTTCCTGATTACTATCGACCTGCGCCCCTCCGACTACCTGCTGATGGCAGTGGGCATTGTCATTGTTCTTACCGCCCGGGTTTTCGCTGTCGGCATACCCTTCCTGTATTTAAAAAGTCGCCGCAAGTACCACCCCTATACCAACCGGATTTTGATATGGGGAGGGCTGAAAGGTGGTCTGGCATTAGCGCTGGCGATGTCTATTCCCGCCGGCAGTGCCTTCGTCCAGGGGCAGGACCTTCGCTACCTGTGGGTGGTCATGACCTATGGCGTGGTGCTCTTTTCTATCGTCGTACAGGGCTCTACCATAGCGCCATTGATTCGTCGCAGCCGGGAGTTTTCTGAGCCCGAACGCGACGAGCCCCAGCAACCGACAGCCAAATAGCGATAACGATTAAATGGAACACTCCGGCTTCCTTATTGAGGCAGTAATTTTCATGGCTGCCGCAGTGATTGCGGTACCCATTGCCACCCGCCTGGGCCTGGGCTCAGTCCTCGGTTACTTACTCGCCGGTGTGGCCATAGGCCCAAGTGCCCTAGGCCTGGTCGGCGATGCCAGCGATGAGATGCACGTTGCCGAGTTTGGTGTTGCACTCATGCTGTTCCTGATCGGCTTGGAACTGCAGCCGAAGAAGTTGTGGAAAATGCGCGGTGCTATCCTCGGCACCGGTAGTGCCCAACTACTGTTTTCCGCTGCGGCCATCGCTGGATTGGTTCTCGCCTTTTCCGAGATGGATTGGCGCTCTTCGGTGGCTATCGGGCTGATCCTGGCACTGTCCTCAACTGCGATCGTATTGCAATCCCTCAGTGAAAAGGGCCTCCTGAAAAGCCAGGGCGGGCGCGCTGCATTTGCGGTACTTCTGTTCCAGGATATCGCGGTTATTCCCATCCTCGCACTATTGCCGCTACTGGCAGGCACCGCTGCCAGCCCCCATGAAAGTGGCTTGAGTGGCTGGTATTACGCATCGGCAGTTATCGGCACCATGCTGGCTTTTATTTTCGCCGGACGTTACCTGCTCGGTCCCTTGCTGCGTCTAATGGCGGGCAGCCAAGTTCGCGAACTGTTTACCGTGAGCGCGCTACTTATCGTATTTGCCGCAGCTGCGGTAATGACCTGGCTGGACCTGTCGCCGGCACTGGGTACTTTCCTCGCCGGGGTACTGCTGGCCGAGAGCGAGTTCCGCCACGAGCTGGAAGCAGATATACAGCCTTTTAAGGGCCTGCTGTTGGGTCTCTTCTTTATCGCCGTGGGTGCCAGCCTGAATTTCTCCCTGATCGCGGACAACCCGTTGGTGCTAATCGGATTAGCATTGGCGTTGGTACTGGTAAAATTTACCGTGCTGTTTGCCCTGGCGCGCACCTTGCGAATGTCAAAGGGCGAGGATTGGTTGTTCGCTCTGTCATTGGCGCAAGCCGGTGAATTCGGTTTTGTACTGGTAGCGTTCTCTACCCAGCTTCAGGTCCTGAATGCAGACATCGGCAATCTGTTAGTAGCCCAAATTGCTCTGACCATGGCCCTGACACCAGTGCTGCTGCTGATCTACGAACAGTTTATCCAGCCGCGGTTTGTCACCGGCCCAGAGGTTCCCGCCAACATAGATACATCACCGCCTGTGGATTCCGGCTCACCGGTAATCATTATTGGCTACGGGCGCTTTGGGCAGATCGCCGGGCGACTTCTAAATGCCTGCGGTTTCAATACCACTTTGCTCGAACGCAATGCAGAACAGCTGGATCTGGTGCGCCGCTATGGTATCAAGGCTTACTACGGGGATGCCTCGCGAGAGGATCTGCTGCGCGCCGCCGGAGCCCAAAATGCAAAGCTGGTTATCCTGACCCTGAGCGACCAGGCCGCCTGTTTGGAAATTGTGGCCCAGCTGCAAAAACACTTCCCCAATGTGACCATCCTCGCCCGGGCCCGCAACCGTATGCACCAATATGCTTTGATGGAAGCCGGGGTCCGCTATATCTTCCGCGAGACCGTGGACTCGGCCCTGACCATCGGCGAAAAGGCGCTGGAACTATTGGGACTCAGTCCCATACAGGCGCGCCGCGCCGCCTTAAAATTCAAGCAGCACGACCAGCGTATGCTTGAGGCACTTTTCCCCTACTGGCGCGATGAGTCCCAGCATATTGCACAAAGCCGAATCTATCGCGAGCAGCTTTTACAGGCGTTACAACAAGACCGCCGCGACAAGGACCTGCACCTGGATCACTACTGGGAAGAAGCCAAGCCCGAGATGGAAAAACAGTAAGCCGGTTATTGGCCCTAAGGGTTGTCATTAAGCACGACAATGGCAGCCCTGCCCGGGCTCAGACTCTCGCTGATATGCCCCTTTCCGTGTAAATCATTGGCTAATAAGATATCTCCGGGAGCAAAGATATATTGTTCACCGGAGCTGGTTGTGAGCTTCACCCTGCCTTCAAGATAAAGAATAAACTGCGCCTGCGGGGCACAGTGCCAATCAAAACGCTGTCCCTCACTAAACTCCCGGAACTGCACCTGCTTGGCGGGATAGGGGATTGAGTAATTACCCAGGGGCTCGCGCTGGGGACTGTCTATTTTTCTTTTCTGAAAAAGGGAAACCCCATTAACTGAACACAGCTCTACAAACTCCATATCAAGTTTTCACCAATTTAAGCGTGTCTATTAAAAGAGAAAATTTATTCTTTGTTAATTAAGCTCGCCTCTACCAGATCGACCTCCAAAACCAATTTGCGGTGGAGTTCATCATCAATCTTCCTGGAGACACGCAATTCCAGCAGTTGTTCGCGCTCAGCGGAAAGTGCAGCAAGGTGGTAATGACGCTCAACCCTGGAACGCATCCAGATAATATCCTCGCTTTCATCTTCTCCTAGGCTTATGCGCCGCCGATAAATAGCCAAAAGGTGATCCACCGCCTCAAAAGCGAGATCGCGATCTTTTTCACCTCGATCAATATCATGACGCATATTCATCAGCTGATTCACTGCCGCTGTGGCAGCAGATATTCGCGCACCTTTTTCATCACCGATAGCGGCAAAATTGGGGGCTTCGGGTAAACGGCGCAGTAGAACAGGCAATAAAAAACTTGCCAGCAATAAGGAAAGCAAGATAACGCCCATTGCAATAATCAGGGCTAAATCACGGCCGGGCAACGGCTTTCCATCTGTCATAGCGAGGGGAAGGGAAAAGGCTCCCGCCAATGTAATCGCCCCTCTTACCCCGGCGATGGTCAACACGCTAACCAATAAAAAATGGGTACCAAAAGATTCTACTTTCTGCCCAAAACGTGAGAGATATAGGGAGACCCATACCCACACAAATCTCAGGAGAAGTAGTACAACAAATATTGCC
This sequence comes from Microbulbifer maximicatervae (SeqCode), assembly GCF_052467815.1. NCBI lineage: Bacteria > Pseudomonadati > Pseudomonadota > Gammaproteobacteria > Cellvibrionales > Microbulbiferaceae > Microbulbifer > Microbulbifer maximicatervae (SeqCode). The sequence goes on along the minus strand of NZ_CP174326.1, from coordinate 1,512,889 downwards.
AGGACATAAAAAATAATTGTTAAGTCACCAGTGTGGCGCGCGCCGGAGAAATCCGCTCCAGTAATTCGAACCAATTGCTCTCCCAACAAAACAAAAATAATACCGTCAAGAACTGCTTGTACTGTTTTCCATACTGCACGGCGGTCCATCCGTGTAGTCGACATTTCCGCGCCGTGTAAGGTGGTATAGTGAGTCGCAATTCCAGCACTGGCAGCTGCCAAAATACCCGATACCTGTAAAGTATGGGCGGCGATATAAGCCGCAAAGGGCACTAATAAGCTCACTAGAACTTGTACAGTAGTGTCCTCACCGCCAACTCTGACCAGCAGGCGCAAAATATATCCACAGGCAAATGCTGCTCCAGCGCCTATAACCACACCGCCGATAGCGACCCAGAAAAAACCAGCCAGTGCATGGGGAAATGAAAAGGTCCCGGTGAGGGCGGCAATCACTGCAAAACGGAAAATATCCAATCCCGAGGCATCATTAAACAGGGACTCTCCGGCGAGGATATGCTCCAGCCGTGGTGGCATAGAAGTTCCACCGTGTACCACCGATACCGCCACGGGGTCGGTCGGTGCCAAAATTGCCGCTACTGCAAAAGCCACCGCCATTGGCATGACCGGCACCAGCCAGGAAATAAAATATCCCATACCCACAACGGTAAAAAGCACCAATCCAATAGCCAAGGTAACAATGGCACCGATATCTCGAAACAGAGCGCCTTTCGGTATTCGCCAACCGGCAATAAACAATAAGGGCGGAACAAACAGCAGGAAAAAAATTTCTGGCTCGAGGGGTATTTCTATTCCCAAAAAGCTACCCAGTATTGCTCCCGCAGCAATTTGCAATAAAGGCAGTGGAATAGGTAAAGGCAACAGGCGCGCAATAACCAGGGTAATGGCCACAACTAACAACAGCACCAGCGCAATAACCAGATAGTGCATTACTCGCTAAAGTTCCCTGTGACGCCTTATTGAAATAGATCTCTATCGAGTAACTAGGGAGCCTCTGAATAACTCCGTAATGCCTCTGCGGGTCTTGAAGGCTGCAGATGTTAGGCGCAGTTCGCCGCGAATGGCCGTAGCCCTTTGCAAGAGCTGCAACGCAGCAGATGTGGCCTTCAAGGCCCGCCCTTCGGGGCTTGCTGAGCGATTCACACTCCGCGTTGCGACTTCTTGAAAGGTCTAGACATTCCTGCGAAGCCGCGCCTTGATTGTGAACCGCTCTGCATGCCAGAGGTATCATGGAGTTATTCAGAGGCTCCCTAGTGCTGTTCACTCAATATCAGGAAGTTTATGCGAGAATAGAAAACAGGGAATAAATTCTGAGAAAAAGTGCCAGTGCTTTGCAGCGCTCCAAAAAATTACTCTGCAAATTTGGCAGTGTTTTTGGGGTTTCTTTACTCAAACATATCCGGCTGTTCTTTTGCAATTACATTGTAAAGAGGCTGAAAGCTAAATAATCCCGCCAGTTCAGTTCCCACAACCGCCCGGGTTCGTATTGCCACCTCTGGATCGATCAAAATAGGCTGCCCAGCTGCTTCCGCCAGTAATTGAGCCTGGCAGCTTTTTTCCATAGTGATATACCACCAGGCAGCTTCATCGACGGATTTACCCACCGTTAGTAATCCGTGATTCTGCAATATCAGTGCTTTGTGGTTACCCAAGGCTTTAGCAAGGGCTGCGCCTTCTCCCATTTCCAATACCACGCCGGAAAAAGTATCCAACAAACCGTGATCCCGATAAAAGGCACAAGCATCCTGGGTAATGGGATCCAGAAGACGCCCGAGAGTAGACCAACTTTTCCCATAAAGGGAATGGGCGTGCGCAGCGGCTACCACATCCGGGCGGGTTTTATGAATGTGAGAATGAATAGTAAAGGCAGCGCCATTAAGGTAACCATCCCCCTCAACCACCTCTCCTTGATGATTGACCAGCAACAGTTGTGACATCGTCATCTGTTTAAAGGAAACCCCCATGGGGTTGACCCAAAAATGATCGTCATATTCCGGGTCACGGACAGTGATATGACCGGCTACGCCTTCATCAAATCCAAATTTTCCAAACAGCCGAAAAGCCGCCGTCAGCTTCCTCTTGCGCTCTTCACGAACTTGTTCTGGCGGCTGGGTTGGCTCGCCAAGCAACATATTGATGTCGCCATTCATAACAGCAGCATCAATACCGGTTTTTGTTTTATTTTTTTCTGTCGTAGCCACCTAGCGGCCCTCTCATCTTTGAAAAATGCCGAGGCATGGTTATAGCATGACTTTTATTTTCTATGCGAGGATTAATAACTTAATAAAATGGTGACTGCATAATGCGGAAAAATATAAAAGTGACTTTGATGTCTTTTCTATCAGTTTATTTTCGCCCTGTAGAAATATAAGCAAAAATTTACTGCCAAATAATGAAAAATAAGTATCTTGCACTTAGTTTCTTTTATCGAATAATTAGGACCGCTTACTCAAAGTAAATTCCCACCCAGATGTCATAGATATGACTCTGAGTAGGAGAGAGTTTACTCTATCAAAAACCTTCCAGGACTATCTTTCCTTTTGCAGCCTGGGATTCGATAAGCTGATGCGCTTTTAAAAGATTACTTGCGCTTATTTTCCCAAAATTCTGCCCCATAGTGGTTTTAATTAATCCCTGGTCAATTAATTCCGCAAGTTCATTCAACAGAATATGCTGGGCAGCCATATCCTCGGTAGTAAACAGCGCGCGAGTAAACATAAACTCCCAGTGAAGAGACACACTCTTCTGCTTCAGTGCCATAACATCCAAGGAGGCGGGGTCGTCAATCAAACCAAACTTCCCTTGAGGTCTGATACTTTTGATAATTTCCGCCAAGTGCTCTTCGGTATTAGTGAGGCTAACAACATAGTCGACGCCATCGATGCCCTCGCGGCTTAACTGCTCGCTAAGAGACTCACGATGATTGATCACATGGTGGCTTCCAAGCTCTTCAAGCCAGCTTTTGGTTTCGGGGCGGGAGGCAGTGCCTATCACAGTCAAATTGGTCAGACGACGGGCCAACTGGACCATAATCGAACCCACGCCACCAGCGGCACCAATGATCAGCAATGACTTGTTGTTTGCCCCTTTACCCACCGCAACCTGCAGGCGGTCAAATAGCATTTCCCAAGCGGTAATCGCAGTGAGAGGCAGCGCCGCCGCCTCGGCACAGCCAACCGTCTTGGGGGCAGTACCAACGATTCTCTCATCCACCAGCTGGTACTGGGCATTGCTGCCCGAGCGGGAGATGTCGCCTGCATACCAGACCCGATCGCCAACCTTAAAGAGTCCCGCTTCCGGGCCTACCGCTTTCACTATGCCCACAGCATCCCAGCCAAGTACTTTCCACTGACCGCTATCCGGGCTGGCCCGCTGCCTCACTTTAGTATCTACCGGGTTAACTGAAACGGCCTGTACTTCTACCAGCAGATCCCGGCCGGAGACTTGCGGTATGGGGAGGGTTATATCCTGTAGCGCTTCTTTATCACTGCTTGGCAGAGACTGTTGATAACCGACGGCCTTCATCATCAGTTTTATCCTTTTCCAATGGGGTAACGGGTGTGAAGGTATCTTAAAAAGGAATATCCACAGGAGAAACTGCCTTCTCGCAGAAGCTGTTTCAATTATTTTTTTAAATTCCAGTAACTATGGATAACTCTATCCACAGTTATCCACAAAGCTGAACTAGGGCGAGGGGAAATGGCTATCTGTGGAAAACTTGAGAAGGAATTTACTCACCAGGGCATTAAATCTGTGTGGCGCTTCCAGAAACGGGAAATGGCTTCCTCCTTCCGCCACATCAAAGATCTCAAGCCTGGAACCCACAATTTGCTGGTGAATCCACTGCTGGCACTCTATTGGGTGTGGACTGGCACGACCGAAAGCCACTAGCGTCGGCTTATCAATCCTGGGGATAAAATCCCGCCAATCCTTTGTTACGTTATCCACAAAAAGCTTTGCAGCCCAGCGCCGGGGACACTGCAGATTAACCGCAACCAGTTCATCCCGTTGGGTTTTCCCCATCAAAGGCGTAACCATAGACATAAGAATTTGGCGAGTGGCCTCAACACCTTTTTTTCCAACCAGGTTATCCACAAACTGGAAGAGGCTCTCCGGGGTCAGTATGCCTCCAGCAGACAATCGCTCCGCTTCACTCCAGGCGGGATCTGACAGTAGACAGGGGGGTTCATCGATTAGCACTAGTGCACTGACCCTATCCCCACCAAACATTTCCAGGTAGCTCCATATCACCGAGCAGCCGGCGGAGTGGCCGAGTAAATAAAGGGGTTCCTGTTGCAGACTTGAGATCAGCTCTTGCAAGTCCTTGGCGAGGCGGGAAATTCGATAGCCATGATTGGGCTTGTCAGACTGACCGTGACCACGCATATCCAGCGCGATCACACGAAACTGATCGCTGAGCCCAGCGAGCTGGTGTTTATACAACACCGCCCCCTGGGACCAGCCGTGTAGCATCAATAATATGGGCCCGTTGCCGGCCTCTAGATAGCGCAGGGTGACGCTATCAGAGGTAGTAAATTCACACAGCTTTACTCGCTTGTGCATAAACCTTTTGCGGCAGGTGAACGGTTATTCAACCGTGACTGATTTAGCCAGGTTTCTGGGTTGGTCCACATCCGTACCCTTCAATAGGGCTACATGGTAGCTCAGTAGCTGCAGCGGCACAGTGTAGAGAATCGGCGCCAGACTCTCTGGGGAATCAGGAACTTCCACTACGGTAACACCTTCTTCACTGGTAAATCCGGCCTTGGGGCTGGCGAAAACAAACAGTTGCCCACCCCGCGCGCGCACTTCCTGCAAATTGGATTTGAGTTTTTCCAGCAGCTCATCATTGGGGGCAACCACCACCACGGGCATATCGCCGTCCACCAGTGCCAGGGGGCCGTGCTTCAATTCGCCGGCGGGATAGGCCTCCGCGTGGATATAGGAAATTTCCTTCAGTTTTAGCGCGCCCTCCAGAGCAATGGGGAATTCGACACCACGCCCCAAGAAAAGCGCGTGGTTCTTCTCTGCAAAGGCCTTGCTGGTGTTTTTAACCACCTTATCCAGACCGGTAAAACTCTCCATTAGCTCAGGTAACTGGTGCAAGGCGCTGACCAGTTCGGCTTCACGCTCCGCCGACAGTCCATTGACCTTGGCGAGGGCGATACAGAACAGTTGTAAGGCTACCAATTGGGTCGTAAAGGCTTTGGTCGAGGCCACACCAATCTCAGGGCCCGCCTCAGTCATTAGCGATAGCTCAGACTCTCGCACCAATGAACTGTTGGGCACATTGCAGATGGTCATGGAGGCCAGGTAGCCCAGGTCCTTGCCCTGGCGCAGGGCGGCGAGAGTATCGGCCGTTTCCCCGGATTGGGAAATACTTACAAACAGGGTTCCCGGACGCACCACTTTCTTGCGGTAGCGCAGTTCACTGGCCACTTCCACCGAGCAGGGAATACCGGCCCAGTCCTCCAGCCAATAGCGGGCTACCATTCCCGCATGGTAACTGGTGCCACAGGCCACTATCTGTACCTGCTGCACCTTGGGCAAAATCTCCTGGGCGCGGGCACCGAGGGCCTGGGCCAACACTGAACGCTCACCGATACGGCCCGCCAGAGTAGATGCGACCACCTGGGGCTGCTCGAAAATCTCTTTCTGCATAAAGTGGCGGTAGCGCCCTTTCTCGGTGGCTTCATGACCTCCGGTCAGTTTGTGCACCGGGCGACTGACTTCCTCTCCCAACTTGTCTCGAACTGCGATGCCACCGCGACGCACTTCCGCCACATCGCCCTCTTCGAGGAAAATAAAGCGATCAGTCACCTGCCGCAGGGCCATAGGGTCAGAGGCAATAAAGTTCTCTTCAATACCCACCCCCAAGACCAGGGGACTACCAGAGCGGGCACAGGCCAAAACTTCTGGTTCTTCATGACTAACAACCGCGAGGGCGTAAGCACCTTCCAGAATATGCGTGGCTTCAGTCACAGAGTCGACCAGGCTGCGGCCCTCAGAACTTAATGAGTGAATAAGGTGAACCACAACTTCAGTATCGGTTTCAGACTCAAACTCATAACCTTTTCCCTGAAGCTCTGAACGCAATTCCTGATGGTTTTCGATAATGCCGTTGTGAACCAGAGCGATATGGCCTGACAGATGGGGATGGGCATTCTCATCGGAGGGAACACCGTGGGTAGCCCAACGGGTATGGGCAATGCCAATATGGCCCTCGGCGCTCTCCTCACTTAATTTGGCTTCCAAATCTGCGACCTTGCCCAGGCTTTTGCGCAATTGCAGCTGGCCATCTCCACTGCTTAAGCAGACTCCGGCTGAGTCGTAACCGCGATACTCCAAGCGGCGCAGCCCTTCCAGAAGAATCCCCGTCACATTGCGCTGTGCCAGCGCACCTACGATTCCGCACATAATTATTTCCTCATTAACCTGGGAGTCTCGCCGCCCATTAACATTTCAGGCTGAGCGCCTCTGCTCCTGTCTTCAGCGGCACAAATGAGCTGGATCCCCAGCTGCTCCAGTTTTTGGCCCACGGCATCCGCCAGGCCATCATCAGTTACCAGGATATCGACCTGCTCCCAGGACAATTCCAGATTGGGAATCCGCTTCCCCACTTTACTGGACTCCGCCAGTACAACCACTTCCCGCGCAACTTCCGCCATTACGCGGGAGAGGCCAATTTGTTCATTAAAAGTACAGGTACCGCGTTGCAAATCGATTCCATCGGCACCAATAAAAGCGCGATCGAAGTCATATCCTCTCAGTACCTGTTCTGCAACCTGCCCCTGGAAGGCCTCAAAGTGTGGGTCCCAGGTGCCTCCGGTCATCAACAGCGTCGGTTCGTTTTCAAGTTCGCGCAGTGCATTGGCCACATGCAGCGAGTTGGTCATCACCACTAGGCCGCGCTTGTTTTCAAGCTCAGGAATCATTGCCGCCGTGGTGCGACCGTAATCGATCACAATTCGATGGTGATCCGGTATCAGTTCAGCAGCGGCTCGACCAATGGCCCGCTTGCTCCCTGAGGGCCCTTCTTCATTGACCAACTCCCTCGGCACTGGGATAGCACCACCGTGGCGACGCAGCAACAAGCCGTGATTTTCCATTGCCGTCAGATCCTTTCGAATCGTAACTTCCGAAGTTCCGAACTGCCGCGCCAATTGCTCGACACTGGTCTCTCCTACTTCATTTAGCAAGTGGAGAATGCCGTGGCGGCGCTGTTGAGTGTTGCGTTTGGACATAGGTATACAAGTTTCGTTTCGAAACTAAAAGATAGCAAAACGAAACTAAAGTTCCCACAACTTTTATCAATAACCACTACTCAACTGATTAGATACCGGTATAGGACCCACTCAGACTGTCTGCTAGAGAGACAAAGTTTCCAACATTGTCTGAAGAAAGCGCGCCAACTCTCCACCGGTAACGGCCCGGTGATCGGCACTGATAGAGAGAGGGAGTAGGGGGCGAAGTGCCGGCCATCGATTTACCACCACAACTCCCTGGCACACCCGCCCGGCACCGACAATGGCAACAGTGGGCGGCATGACTACCGGAGTGGCATAACGACCGGCTATGGAGCCGAAGTTGGAGAGAAGTATGCTTGCCCCCTGGAGGTCTCGCTGGGCGATCCCGGTCTCGCGGGCCTGGTGTTTAAAGTCCGCCACCTGCTGGAGCAGGTCTTCATCAGTACGCTGGGCAACATCCCTGAGTACCGGCACATAGAGCCCTCGCGGAGAGTCCACTGCCAAGCCAATATTGATACTGCCCTGCGGCGCCAGCTTCTCATCCTGATACAGGGCATTGAGGGTAGGTTCCGCCTCACAAGCTTCCTGTACTGCACGAATCAATCGCAGCAGCGCCGGAGCACTACCCCACCAGTTGGAAATATCCGCATCGTCACACAGCGTTATCTGCTTTACCTCATCCCGCGCTCGGCTCATGGACAAACCCATTGCGCGACGTGCAGGCGTCATGACTTCGGACTCAGAATCGAATTGGGGTGCAACGGCTGTAGTTTGTACGGCAGAAGCGCGGGCAGGTGATGGATGCTGCCCCTTCGCCACAGTTTTGGCCTTTGTTCCCGGCCCCACCGCAGTAAGTACCTGAGCTTCCGTTACCAGTGCACCCGCTGGTGATATTGACTGTAAATCTACCCCCAAACGCCTGGCCAGGGCCCGTACTCTTGGGGTGGCCAGGCGCTTTAAGCCCACCTCCGGCCCCCGCTCAGCCCCCAACACACCTTGCCCTTGCTCTATTTTTCCCACCACCGTGCCGCTGTCGGCCCGAGGGCTAGTCTCTTGTTCCGATTCTTCAGCTTTAGTGGGTGGGCTTTCATCTGCGACTTCTCCCTCGGCCATAAATCCCACCAGGGGATCGCCAACATTCACAGTTTCATCCACTGCCGCGAATAGCTTCTCAATAGTGCCGCCCCAAGGAGCCGGCACTTCCACCAAGGCCTTAGCGGTTTCCACTGTCACCAGAGTTTCATGGGCGGCTATGGTATCTCCCTCTTTGACATGCCACTCCCGCACTACCGCATCGGGCAGACCTTCACCGAGATCCGGAAGGGTAAAAGTCTTCATTGTGGCCCTCCGTTGGCGTAGTCCAGCACTTCCTCTACGGCCGACAAAATACGCGGCACTCCGGGTAGATACTCATCCTCCAGTTGATAGTAGGGCATCACCGTATCGAAACCGGTCACCCTCTGTACCGGTGCCTTTAAAAGATCGAAGGCATACTCATTTATCTGTGCGATCACCTCGGCACCCAGGCCACAAAACCTGGCCGCCTCGTGCACAACGACACAGCACCCGGTTTTCTCCAGGGAGTCTATTACCGTGTGAATATCCAGGGGTTTTAGGGTGGCCGGGTCGATAACCTCAGCCTCTACCCCTTCCTCTGCGAGCTGCTCTGCGGCTTGCAGGGTCTCTTTGAGGGAAGCGCCCCAGGCGATAAGCGTAATATCGCGGCCTTCCCGCAACACAAAGGCGCGATCCAGTGGCAGAGCCTCGCCAGTGTCGGGCACTTCCTGGCGAACGGCTCGGTAAATACGTTTGGGTTCCAGAAAAATTACCGGGTCCGGGTCTCTAATCGCCGCCAATAGTAAACCGTAGGCCCGTGCAGGAGAGGAGGGCACCACAAGGCGCAGACCTGGAATATGGGCGAATAGGGCCTCGGTGCTCTCAGAGTGATGCTCCGGTGCATGGATTCCACCTCCATAGGGGGCCCGGTAGACAATCGGACAGGAGAGGCGGCCGCGAGTGCGATTGCGATAGCGCGAGGCGTGGCTGAGGATCTGATCGAGACCGGGATAGATAAAACCCATAAACTGGAATTCGGCCACCGGTCGCAGGCCCTGCACCGCCATACCGACAGCCATTCCGGCAATCATGGTCTCGGCTAAGGGGGTATCCATCACCCGGTCCCGGCCAAACCTGGCCTGCAACCCCTCGGTAGAGCGAAATACGCCACCGTTCAGACCAACATCTTCACCAAATAGAACCACCATCGGGTCTGCTTGCATCTCGTAAGCCAGAGCCTGGGTGACAGCCTCGACCAAAGTTATCTCAGCCATTAGCTATCTCCCTGCAACTGTTGATACTGCTCCAGAAAAGGCTCCGGCAACTTTGCATAGAGGTGGTCGAATATTGCTGTGGCGACATCTCTGGGGGTTTCCCGGTAGATATGGACCGCTCTCTCCAGCTTCTGTGTCAGCTCCCGTTGCATCTCTTCTTCCTGCGCATCATCCCAGGCACCGCAGCTCTCCAGGTAGGATCGCAGGCGCCGCAAAGGCTCCCGGGACCAGGCTTCACTGACATCTTTTTTGGGTTGGTAGCGACTGGCATCATCGGCAGTGGTATGGTCACACAGGCGATAGCTGATCGCTTCGATCAGAGCTGGGCCAGCGCCACTGCGCGCCCGCTCCACGGCATCACCCACCGCCTCACGAACGGCAATCACATCGTTGCCGTCTACCTGCAAGCCGGGTATTCCGGCGGCAATAGCCTTCTGTGCCAAGGTCTTACAGGCAGTTTGCTCATCTCGCGGTAGGGAAATAGCCCATTGATTGTTGTTGATAACGATCACCAAAGGCAGGTGCCAATCCCCAGCCAGGTTTATCGCCTCGTAAAAGTCTCCCCGCGAAGTAGATCCATCGCCGCCGGTCGAAACAGCGACGCGCATGGGTTCACCGAAATGCTCATGTTTATATTTCAGGGCAAAGGCTACACCGGCACCGTGCAACATCTGGGTGGCTATAGGCACACTCAAGGGCAAATCTTCGCGGCTATGGCGAAAGTTCTGCCCCCGCTCATCGCCCCCCCAGATTGCATAGATCTCCTCGATAGTAACGCCCCGCTCCAAAAGAGCGCCTGTCTCCCGGTAATTGGGGCAATAGATATCCTCTTTGGCCATGGCGGCTGCGAGACCAACACCAATAGCTTCCTGGCCGAGGCTGGAGGGATAGGTACCAAGTTGACCGGTACGCTGCATTTTTACCGCGCGATCATCCACCATACGAGCCAACGTCATCTGGCGGTAGTAAGCAATCAGGGTATCCGGGGTGGCAAATTCCGGTAGGGCTTGGGTCGTCTGTCCCTGTTCATCCAAATATTGCAGCGAAGCAATATCAAAACTGGCAAGCAGCTGTAATCTCGGCTTGTGCATCGGGCCATTCCTTTTGTTCCCGAAGCGCAAGTTTAATGGATAGGGTGGCTATCAACAGGCGTGGGGAGGGAAGGCCCGCCGGAATTATAGTTTCCGAGGGGCAACCCAATTACGGTAAGGGTTATTTAGCTTTTCTTGGTCGGACGCTGCCAGCCGGTAATATTGCGCTGCTTGCTGCGCGCTACCGCCAACTCTTCGCTCCCCACAGCCTGGGTAATGGTGGAGCCAGCACCCACTGTGGCTCCGGCGCCCACAGTTACCGGGGCTACCAGAGCCGTGTTAGAGCCAATGAAAGCTTTATCGCCGATCTCGGTCAGGGACTTGTTAACACCGTCGTAATTACAGGTAATGGTACCAGCACCGATATTGACCGCTTCGCCCACCAGGGCATCACCGACATAAGAGAGATGATTAACCTTACTGCCCTCACCAATTTTGGCTTTTTTGGTTTCGACAAAGTTACCCACCTTGGCACCGGTGGCCAGCTCTGTGCCCGGACGCAAACGTGCAAAGGGGCCGATAGTGCAAGCCTCACCAATCTCAGCGCCTTCGATGATGGAATTGGCCTCTACCTTGGTGCCATCTGCCAGGCGACAGTTTTTTAGCAGGCAATTAGGTCCAATTTGTACCCCCTTACCCAGTGAAACTGTCCCTTCGAAAATGCAGTTAATATCGATAGAAACATCGGTATCGCACTCCAGGCTGCCGCGAACATCTATACGCATGGGGTCCAATAAACTCACCCCCGCATTCATAAGACTGGTCGCATGGTTATGCTGCAAAGCGCGCTCCATCTGTGCCTGCTGCGCACGGCTATTTACTCCCGCCACTTCCAGCGGATCACTGGCAATTACGCCCGTTACAGGAATACCCTCACTGACCGAACGACCGATAATATCGGTCAGGTAGTACTCACCTTGAGCATTGTCACAGGACAACTCCGGCAACCAGCGAGCCAACAGTGCTCCAGGAGTCGCCAAAATGCCGGTATTAACCTCACGGATAGCCAGGGTATCCGCATCGGCATCCTTTTCCTCAACGATCGACTGCACACAGCCGCTGTTATCCCTCACGATGCGCCCGTAACCGGCGGGATTTGCCATTTCAACTGACAGCAGGGCAGGTCCGTGATCCGCTGCCGATAGCAGTGATTGCAAACTGCCGGCCCTGACCAGAGGCACATCGCCATAGAGCACCAAAACGGTAGCTCCCTCGCGGAAATGGGGCACGGCCTGGGCCACGGCATGTCCGGTACCCAATTGCTGTTCCTGCTCCACAAACCTGACACCACGATCAGCGAAGCGGTCACGTATCAGGTCTGCACCATGCCCGATTACTACAGTAATCTGCACCTCTCCCAACAACATGGCGGTATCAATTACCCGCTCAAGCATGGGAATACCGCCAATAGGATGCAGCACTTTAGGCAGGTCAGAGTGCATGCGGGTGCCTTTTCCGGCGGCCAAAATCACAACATCGATAGTCATAACGGGTCGATATTCCAATCGTCTACAAAATTTGAGTGCATTGTGGCCACTAGACCCGGTTTACTCAAGCGAACAACAGTTCGCCCCGGGGCCCTGGTATTCAACGCATTAAGATTGCTGCGCCGCTTTGATCCCGGTAATTTACCTCCTGTGAAATCAACCGGTTACTCAACCCAACAAAACAAATATAGCCGCCAAACACAGAATCGGGCGGAGGGATATTTCAATGAACACCACCAAGCAGAACAAGCCGCGCCGCCATTTGTTGGCTCTGGCTGTCCTGGCACTGACCCTGCCGATGGGTGCTGTGGCAGAAGCCGAAAGCGCTCTCGAAGCTACCAAAGAAAAGGAAGTAGAAAAGGCGGAAGCCCAATCCTGGGATATCAACAAGCCACCCTACGAATTCAAACCGATCCAGTTGGACACCCGCGAGACCACCTGGAGCAACCTGGATATCAGCCCAGATGGCAAAACCATCCTGTTCGATATGCTCGGCGATATCTACACAGTGCCGGTAGCAGGCGGCGAGGCGGTAGCCCTGACCAATGAAATCGCCTGGAATATGCAGCCGCGCTTCAGCCCGGATGGCAAGACCATCGTGTTTATCAGCGACCGTGACGGCGCCGACAACATCTGGTTGATGGATCGCAATGGCGACAACCTTCGCCAGCTCACGACAGAAAAGGAAAACTTGCTGCACTCACCTAACTGGAGCCCCGATGGCCAGTACCTGGTAGCGCGTAAAGGCTTTATGTCTGGCCGCAGTATCCCCGCCGGTGAAATCTGGATGTACCACTACGGTGGGGGTGAAGGTCGCCAACTGAAAGAGCGCATCGGTGGCGATATCGCCCAGAAAAATATTGCCGATCCAGCTTTCTCTCCAGATGGACGCTATGTCTATTACTCCATCGATACCACCCCCGGCACCGTGTGGAAGTACAACAAAAACTCCACCCAGGAAATTTTTGCCATCAACCGCTATGACCTCCAGGATGGTGAAGAGGAAACCTTTGTCTCCGGTCCCGGTGGCGCAGTGGCACCTGTACCATCCCCGGATGGCAGTAAACTGGCCTTTATTCGCCGCCAGGACAACCAAACCTCCCTGTTCCTGAAAGATTTGGACACAGGACTGGAAACACCGGTTTACTCCGGCCTCGAACGCGACCTGCAGGAAATCTTTGGGCCCCATGGCAACTACGTTCAATACGACTGGATGCCCGATGGTGAGTCATTGGTCGTTTGGACTGGCGGTAAATTCCTGCGCATCTCCATCAACGGCGACAGCGTCGCACCGATTGCGGCCCATGTGAAAGTTGAGAAACAGGTAGCGGATGCGGTGCGCTTCCCGGTAGACGTAGCGCCGGAAACCTTCGATGTGAAGATGATTCGCTGGGCGCAGAAATCCCCCAACGGCAAGCAGGTCGCTTTCCAGGCATTGGGCAAGATTTATATTCAGGATGTCGCCAGTGGTGAGCGTCGTCGTCTGACCCGCCAGGACGACCACTTTGAGTTCTATCCCAGCTGGTCCCGCGATGGTCGCGAGATCACCTATGTCTCTTGGGACGACCAAAACCTGGGCCATGTGAGGGTAGTTTCCGCTCGCAACGGTCGCGGTAAAAACATCACCAAGCAGCCGGGCCTGTACGTTGAACCAAGCTTTTCTCCAAGTGGTGACGCAGTGGCCTACCGTCGCTTTACCGGTGGCTATCTGCTCAGCCCTGAGTACTCCCTGGAGCCGGGCATTTACCTGGCAGACGCCGATGGCGACTGGCAGCGCCGGGTCGTAAAGTCCGGCTATGAGCCTCATTTCGGCGCCAGCGAAGATCGTATCTACTTCTCCGAGTACCAAAACGCTGACGGCGGCAAGCGCGTGCTGAAGAGCACCAACCTGGAAGGCAAGGATGAGCGCGAGCACCTGCACGGCGCTGAGATTACTTCCTTCCGCCTGTCTCCGGACGGCAAGTGGGTTGCCTTCACCCAGGACTTCAAAGCCTTTGTCGCGCCCTTTATGCATACCGGCAAATCCGAGGTTATCGGCCCCAATAGCAAAGCAGTCAAAGTCACCCAGGTATCCAAGCGCGCCGGTGAAAACCTGCATTGGTCTGCCGATAGCGATACTTTGGGCTGGGCACACGGCCCCAAACTGTTCGAGCGTGAACTGAAGGACGCCTTCGAATTTGTCGCCGGCGCTCCGGAGGAACTGCCAGAGCCAGTTTCTGAAGGCATCGACCTGAGCTTTGAACAGTCCTTCGACAATCGCGCAGGTCTCGTTGCCCTCACCGGCGGCAAGGTTGTCACTATGCGCGATGCGGAAAACACCCGTGAAATTATCGACAATGGTGTGGTTCTGTTCCGGGGCAACCGCATTATCGCCGTGGGACCCGCAGCGGAAGTGGAGATTCCCACCGAAGCGAAGCGTATCGATATCACCGGCAAAACCGTTTTACCGGGGCTGATTGACGCACATGCCCACGGTGCTCAGGGTCGCGAAGAAATTATCCCGCAGCAGAACTGGAACCTGTTCTCCAGCCTGGCATTTGGAGTGACTACTATTCACGACCCCTCCAATGACAGCAGCGAGATCTTCTCCGCCGCTGAAATGCAAAAGGCCGGCCTGATTACTGGGCCGCGTATTTTCTCCACCGGCACCATCCTCTATGGCGCCAAAGGTCCAGGCTACAAAGCCAAGATCAACTCCCTGGAGGACGCTCAGTTCCACGTGAACCGCCTCAAGGAAATGGGCGCCATCTCGGTGAAGAGCTACAACCAGCCCCGCCGCGACCAGCGCCAGCAAGTGCTGCAGGCAGCCCGCGAAGCCGGCATTATGGTAGTGCCCGAGGGCGGCGGTAAGTACCAGCACAATATGAACATGATTGTGGACGGGCACACCGGTATCGAGCACTCACTGCCGATCGCCAATGTCTACGGCGATGTGGAGCAGCTGTGGAGCCAAACCCAAGTGGGTTATACACCGACCTTCGTCGTGGCCTACGGCGGTCTCTGGGGTGAGGAGTACTGGTATGACCGCACGGAGGTATGGAAGAACGAGCGCCTGACCCGCTTTACCCCCGATTTTATCGTTAACCCCCGCTCTATCCGTCGCCCCACTGCGCCGGATGCCCACTACAACCACTTTAATGTGGCCCGTCAGGCCAAGCAGCTGCGCGACGAAGGTGTCACCGTACATATCGGCGCCCACGGCCAGCGCGAAGGGCTTGGAGCCCACTGGGAAATGTGGATGATGGAGCAGGGCGGCTTTACTCCCTGGGAAGCCTTCCGCGCCGGTACCATCGATGGTGCCCGCTACCTGGGTATGGACGGTGATATCGGCAGCATTGAGGCTGGTAAGCTGGCTGACCTGATCGTGGTTGACGGCAACCCCTTGGATAACCTGCGCCTGTCGGAGAACATTACCTACACGGTAATTAATGGCCGTGTGTTTGAGGCGGAAACCATGAACGAAGTAGGGGCTAGCGAACGCTTGGCATTCTTCCACGAACGCCTGCCTATCAGCGCTATGCCCGCTCCTACGGCAGAAGCGGTACAGGAGAAGATGGAACGCCACCACTGGGTACACTAACCTCAGGCACAAACTGAGATGCAAACAAAAGGCCGGGGACAAACCTCCCCGGCCTTTTTTGTATAAAGCCCTACCTGGTCCGGCGACGTCCTCCCAGCTTATGCCAGAGAATGGCGCGATAGATTGCGACTGGCAGTCTAAAGATTCCCGTAACCAACCACCAAAATGACTCATAGATGGCAATCGTCTGATCCACTAATGGATGATCCTGGTCGAGCCTTTCTGGATAGTGATCGTGTCGTAATATGCCTCGATGAAACAGAAATCTGCGTAAAGGCCGGCTCAGTCGCCAACTAAAAGACTTGGTTATACGGTTTAAGTTATCGGCGAGAAAGCTCTCAGAGGCTATCTTTTGCTGTGTGAGTAGTTCGAAATAGTGGCTTTTGGACTTATTTTCATTCTGCCAATCAGTATCAAAATCCATCTTTGTTAGCCAATCGCTTTCCCCGAATCCATCTATCTTGCGCAGATCCGATGTGTATTGAGGGATAGTTATCTGATTTTTAATGATGGCCTTGGAAATACGATATACATCAGCATTCATCCGGTCAGGGTTCTGCAGTTCCCGACTAAGCCTTTGCTGAAAGCCTGACCGAAATTTGAAATGGAGAAGATGAGCGCAATTTTTACTGAGAGGAACCGGCGTACATGAGTGGGTTGAACGTAAATATTGAAAACCCGTCCGCCAATAAACCAGCGGAATTTTATAGGATTTAACAAAGTAATCAGAAATACCAGATATTTGCGCTCTGGCTTTGGAGCGAATTTCAAAAAAAGGAAAAGCTAATATGCTTTTTTTCTTAAAGCTTTTATAAGATACATAGTTAGGCGTTGATTCGATTAACTCAGAAAGATTTCTTATGTCATATGTATTCCCTTGAAGGTTGTCACTAAAGAAATCTATTAGTGGAGTATATAGAGCAAAAGCTAATTCACTCTGCATAAGTTGAGTCGTAACCTTCAGTGAAGCTTTACCTGAAATTTCAGGTAACCAGAGAAATTCATCAGCATCTACCACAAGAGTCCATTTTCCCTGACAGTAGTCCCGGGCAATTCGGTTAACCCAATCTACACCTGCGTTAGCCTGGGGGTAGCCACAATCAACTTCGTATAGCTGGACATCATTCTGCTTCAGTAGATAGCTTACCGAGTTATCGCTACTTCCCGTATCCACCAGGTGGAAACATGTCACACCTAAAGACCGGTAGTGGTCGAGAAAAGCCGGGAGAATATCCAATTCATCACGGAAGATACAAATAAGGGGGAAGCGTGTTTCACTAGCAATTTCAATGTACTTAACTACTTTCAAACTTTCACCCTAGCGAATTTACGCAGCCTTCGAATCGTTCGCTTTAAAAGCCCTGGCTTATATTTTCCCCCTTTATTTTTTTTCGCTTCTTTTTGCTGTTTTCTTAGTAGTAGGAGACTTTTCTCTTCCGAGTCGAGCCCTTCAAGGTAAGGACTTATTTGCCTGAAATCTCCTTCTTCTTGAAGGTGATTTCTGGATTTCATAGAATTGTCACCGGTGCGATAGTAATATAAAGGATCAGGATAATAGGATACACTTTCCTTTGCTAAAATTAGCTTGCTATAGAATTCAATATCATCCTTACCTGTTCTATATCTCTCTGTATAACCTCCGTGATCTCTAAACTTAGTAGCTTTTATCAGACACGTCGCATCACCGACTATATTTACTTTCGTTGCCCAAGCTCTAGCTGGCCCCATAAAACGAATTTGAGTTCCGAGCTTACCTTCTGGAGTATTAGGTGCCCCCTTGCCGCTGAATCGGATAGAGCTACAGGTCAGGCAATCAATATCTGCAAAAGTTGCCGCGCAAACCAACTTATCTACCATTTCCGGCATCATGACATTGTCATCGTCAAAAAAAAGTAGATAATCTCCGCTTGCATTTTGTGCTGCAGTATTTCTAGCAGCCCCTACATATCGGTTTTCCTGGTATACAAACTGCCAGCCCTTCTTCTGATAGTGACTTTCTATAATTTCCAGCGCGTGTAGCGCTTCTTGTGAATGGCTACCATCATCAACCACAATAACTTCTATGTTCTTATAAGTCTGATCTTCAATGCTTTTTAACGCTTGATAGAGAAAGTCTGGACGCTCAAAATGAGTTACGCATATAGAAACTAAGGGATCATGTCTATTGGAAGATCGGGCGTTTTTAATAATTGAATGCTCTTGGCCATGCCATTTATTCCATACATCTAACGACTTCTTAAGCCTCTGGTGTTTTATACCCGGCGCAGGCAGTTTCTTTGCATGTAATTCTAACTTTCTCGCTAAAGCAATATGATTTGGCTTGAAGAGGATTTTTTTTCCATTTTCGTCATCAAGTAACTCTCGAGTACCACCAGTATCAGCAGCAATAAATGGTACTTTAGTTGCAAGGCATTCGTAGACAGAAATCGGGGAATTTTCTAACAAAGCTGGGATCACAGCCAAACGTCCTTCTCCACTCAAATACTCTACAGCCTGTATAGCATTACAATCACTTATAAATGAGACTTCTGTACTCCAATGCTTCTGGTTTTCCTCTATGAATTTTCGCGCATCAAATCGATAAGAGTGTCCTCCCAAAAAAGTAATCGATGGTAATCTAACCCCTCTTTTAGCAAGAGTGTTTAATGCATTCACAAAAAGAATGACCCCCTTGCGAGGCTCAAGCCGCCCAAAAAACACCCATTCTTTTGTCTCTAAATTACTATTTTTTATGGCTTCATTATCAGGTAATAGATCATCCAAAAATACATTTGGCCAATAGTAGCTGCGCTCAGGCAGGCGGTATTTATTATTTTCCATCCAGCAGACTAAATGCTGACTTCCACAGATCAGAGTATCTGCCATCTCGGCACTTCTGCGCTCCATAAATACCCACCCCAATTGCCGTTCCTCTTTAAGGAATTGTTGATTACCTTCAGCAGACCAGAGTGTTGGGGAAGAACCTTTAACAGCAAAATGTATATCTTGGAATGCAATACCAAGACTCTTGGCAAGTAACGCTATATAACCCATTCCACGCCATTCTGAAACATGGACAATATCAAAGCGATCATTTCGCTTGAGCCATTCATAGGCTGCATAGGGCATTGCCATAGTACGAGCCATTGTCGTTTTGGCTAGCGCTTGCGGTGCAACACCATGAAATTCAACATTGAGTTTTGCAAAAAATTTTTTTGTGATTTTCATTTTTACAGGATTTTTTGCTAAACCATTAACGAAACAGATGGTGACTTTGTGACCAGATCTCTGCAGAAAAATAGCCAAATGAAAGTAAGCCGTTCCAATACCACCATTTTTTATTGGACCAAACATATCCTCCGTTAGGATACAAATACGTTTAGATTTCTGAACAGCTTCAAGGCGTATATCCTCGTGAAGCTCTTTCATTATTCAAGCCACCTTAGATCGCGACTAACATTTGTTTAAGATAACGCAATCGGCCATTTCGTAAGACAAGTCCATTTTCCTTAACACGTACGGTAATTTCTGAGTTTTCCTGCTTTATTTCTGGGGTTAAAGAGAACCGGAATCCATACCAAGCTAGTTTCGGGTTTCGAGTACCGAAACGTTCCACATAACGATTCGCCGTGGTTTCAGCTACAATATTTCCGTTCACCTCTAAGACAATCACTAAATTTTTAGCTATATTGCTTCTATCCCATGCCCATCCCTCAAGAACCCGTGGATCGAGTGCAAATAGTTCTCGTGGTGGAATTGAACCTTTAATAGGTGAGCCGGTATATCCCTTGAATATGCGCTGCAAGGTAGTGCCAGATTTTTGAATCACAGCCTGAAAACTAAACTTGGGTTTAAATTCAGTTTCATTGATTTTTCCCTGCTCATGGATAATTTTTGCAATATCATGTTCAGGCTCATCCTTACCTTCTACTGTATAATCCTTGTCTACAAATTCTCCTACCTCTGCGTGATCTTGCCCATATAAAGTGGTATCTTCAGTATCTACCCCTTGAATGTTTTCAGGTGTGTTATTTTCTGATTTAGAGAAGAAACTCCAGGTATATTTTTGGTTAAATATCTCCTCAACAGCTACCTCATTAAGTATTGGGCTTCCAGAGATAGCTGCAAATACATTTTTAGAAAGTTTTATAACCCGTATAAAACGGGTGTAAGTCATTTCTTGATCTTCTAAAAGAAACTTAATATTAAATTTTTCTCCTTCTTCCCATTTATCTGGAATTGGGAATCTATGTAAAGTAAGTTCATTATCTTGTAGCTCCAAAGAAATTGACTGGGGCTCGCCATTAACTATTAATTGCCTATTTCCCGGACCTTTGGCTACACAGAGCAAATGGGAATTTCTCTCGTCCAAACCAACAACCACCCTCGGATTACGGTTTTTCATTTTACGAGGCCGGTCGGCATGTAAAAGCCACACAGGTTCCTCATCCAAACGATTCTTATCCCGATAAAGTGCTGGTCTTAATTTAGCTCCAATAGGCTGAGCTGAAGGAAGAAGGGCTAGTTTACGATAGGCAATATTATCATTTTCAATCAACGACATTGAGCGAAGGTAGACTGAGTTAGCGTTATTTCGAGATTCTTCCAATTCCTCTAAATAGTAATCACTCCGAAGATGGCACTCAGGAATAACCATCAATTCAAACCCAAATTCTTTGTTCGCCCTTAAAATATATTCTTGTACCAAACCGTAGCGAATATCATAAGGGAGTATTGACCCCACCTTGCTTGATACCAGTTTTGGGATACAAATAATATTTGTGCCTATTGCATTTCCAAAACTGATCTCAGACACGATATCTCCACCTATCGGCATTACCACCTTGTTTTCAGGTAGAGATAAAAAGCTAGTGATTATGAATTCATGATTTATTTGAAGAGCTTTGCGTAACTCACCACAAAATTTTCCACCTAATCGAGAGGATGTACCATCACAGAGAATGCAAGCATCTAGAGTACTTTCAGAAAGACTTTTTGCCAGTGCAATCCCTGCTGGAAATCCAATGAAATCCACCAAACTACAATTGAGACCGGCTTCCAATAGAAAGTTAGAAGCTCTCTCAGCAATATTTTCAAGATAGGGATCAATTAATAAAAATTTGATGGAGTCGGGTCTATCAACTAAAAGTGCCTCAGAAAATTCCATAACACTCTCAGTATCCCGCAATAGAACAACTACTTCTAGGGTCGGTAGCTCCATCTCATTAGAAACTGTTAAGGTGGGAAAGCCTGTAATCTTAGTGATCGCTTCAGCGCCACCATACTGCTTAAAAAGATCTGCTAAGTAGGCATGAAAACCATACCAAACTTGAAGGTTATAATTGTTATCAAAACTGGAATGCGCAATCCTATGCCCACTCTTCAGTACCTCTTCTAGCCTTTTCGCAAGCTCAAATGCGTAGGGTGCGATAAGACAACTTTCATGGTCTTCTTTTGCGATAAGCTCTGGAGTTCCCCCTACTCGCGTTGCAATAAAAGGAATATTATTCTCCAGTGTTTCATATACTGCCATGGTGGAGTTTTCAATCAGGGAGGGCATTACCGCTATCATATCCCTCGAACATAAAAACGAGAGAGCTTCCGGCTGGTTATAATCTGTGATGCAATTGACTTCAAAACTCCAACTAGATGCTTTTCGCTCAATATAGTCCGCAACCTTCTCATTGTTTTGATTAGGTAAGGCTTCACCATATTTACCTAGGAAATTAACTCTGGTAGGACAATTCCCCGTCCGCTCAAGTAAATCCAGAGCCGTACAAAAGAGCTCCAATCCCTTCCGCATTTCCAAACGACCAAAGAAGGTCAATTCGTTAGTGCGAACTATATCACCAGGCTTTCGATTAATGCGTTTATCATCAACAGGAACTTCAGAAAAATCGAGAATATTTGGCTGAACATAAGTTGATGTTGGCAGCTTATAGCCGACATAGCGCATAAAGCAAAGTAGGTGTGCGCTACCACCAATTACCATATCGGCAAATTCAACACATTTCTGCTCAGCAAAACTCGCTGGTAACAGCTCCCTTTTTACCAATGGCTGCATTTGATAATGACGATTCCAGAGGTGCGGGGACGATGTCTTTACAATAAATAAAGTATCTTTAAACGCCAAACCCAATTTCTTAACCATCAACGCATAAATTAATCCACCTCGCCATTCGGAAGTGTGGATAACATCAAAACGTCTCTGTTCAATTAACCATCGGTATGCCGCACTATATCGTCGCTGCCAACTCTGTGAGGGGCCGATAATTGTTTCATCCGAGTGCACCAAGTAGTGCAGTGAAACACCAAAATTGGAAAATTCCTCAACCCAATACTCAGGTGTTTCATTCTCAACCGTTTCACCCTTTAAGTAGAGCACATGTACTTCGTGCCCATGTGCTGCCAGTCCTTTCGCTAGGTGATAGTAGGTTGAAGCAATCCCTCCATTTCTCACCGGACCTAGGATTTCTTCTGTGGCTATACAAACTCTGAGCTTCTGGTCCGACTCAAAACCTGCATAAGTATTTAAATCAGGGAATGAATCTACTGAAAATTTGTCAATCTGCATTCTGTAGGGCCCTCTGCGAGAGGCTGGGCTTCAGAGCATCCTCCTTATTGACAAAGTAATCCCATGTAATTTGAATACCGTCCCTTAATGATACTTCCGGTCTAAAGCCCAAGTACTGTTTTGCTTTAGTAATATCGGTATAGTTATGACGTACTTCACCTGCTCTGAAAGGGTGGTTAACTATTTCAAGGTCTTCATGGCAGCCCGAGACATCCCTTAGTAAACTAATTACTTCGTTAATTGACGTTGGCTGGCCGCTGCCTAGCTGAAATACTCCATTTTCTCTCTTTTCCAGAGCCTTCATTATTCCCTGGCAGAGATCGCCTACAAAAATAAAGTCTCTAGTCTGATAGCCATCTCCGTAGACATCACAGACCTGTCCTTTCAGAATATTTTTTATAAAGGCTGCTATCACACTTCCCTTGTGAAGGGAAAGCGGACCATAAACATTAGAAAATCGTAAACAAGTTATTGATAGTCCATAGCTCTGAGAATATGCAGAACAGTAAGCTTCTGCTGCAGCCTTAGACGCACCATAAGCCGATGCGGGGTTCACCGGCATTAGTTCATGTACAGGTGGATCAGCTTCCCCAATGATCGCCCCACCTGTAGAAGCATTAATTAGATGTCTAACCTCATATCTTCGCATTGCTTCCAGAAGATTGACTGTCCCTTGTACATTTACTTCGAAGTTATAGACAGGATTATTTATTGAATTAATAACACGTGTATCTGCAGCTAAGTGTATAACAGCATCAGCATGTTTTACTGCCTCATCCACATCCCGCTGATTTCTAACATCTCCTCTAATAAATTTATGAGGTATGCCGGCTAATGCTGCGGTAGTGCCAGTGACCTCATTATCTAAAACTAAAATTTCGTCATATAAACTCAATGTATTGAGGTATTTGACTAAATTTGACCCTATAAATCCACATCCACCAGTAATAAGGATTCGCGTAGACATAGCTAAAGCTACCCACTAGGAAATGGTTTCAGTAACTTCACTAGTTTTTTCCCGATAGGAAATATCGGCAAGTTTATTACCTTGTGTCCAATAGGAAACGCAAGGTATTTTTGAATGATCAGCCCGATCTTGATATTGCATTGTTATATCTGTAATTTCCTGCAGAAGGCTATCTTTAATAAGAATCGGCTGCCATCCAAATGAACGAAGTAAATCATTTTTTACATTGAGATCATTTCTCTCTGCCTCCTTCCTCGGATTTGGCAGATAACTTATTTCACAGTCTGTCAGTGATTGAACTAATTGTGCAAGATCGGAAAGCGTTTGTGTTTCCGCCATCTGATTGAGAATCAGTGGCCGTTCACCGAGCTCCGGTGGATGTAAAAGTGCCTGCTCAATACATTTACAAGTATCAGAGATATGGATAAATGCACGAGTTTGACCACCTGTGCCATGAACAGTCAGTGGAAAACCGACAGTCGCTTGCATTAGAAATCTATTTAGGACTGTGCCGTAGTCCCCGTCATAATCAAAACGATTTATCAGGCGCTCATCCAGACTAGAGAGTTCAGTCTGTGTTCCCCAAACAATCCCCTGGTGAAGATCGGTAATACGAAGCCTGTCATTTTTCGCATAATACTGAAACATCTGCGAATCCATCGTCTTGGTCATATGGTAAATGGAGCCTGGATTAGGCGGATAAACGATAGAGTCTGAAATTTGACGATTATCAATTGTCTCTATTTTTACATCCAAGTAACCTTCAGGTATTGGTATGGGCTCCTCATGGCCGTAACCATATACACCCATTGTACCGAGGTGAACCAAGTGGATATCAAGCTGTGTCGCTACAATCGCATTGAGAATATTATGGGTACCACAAATGTTATTAGCGATAGTATAATTTTTAGTAGCGCTACTTTTCATCGAATAGGGGGCAGCACGCTGCTCACCAAAATGAACTATACTATCTGGTTTTTCCTCCTCTATTAGATTTACAAGATCGTTAAATTTCTGGGAAACATCCAACTCGACAAAGCGAATAACCTTTCCCGTTAACTCAAACCAGGTATCAATACGTTCTTTCAGTTCTCGAATCGGTGTTAATGACTTTACATTGAGTTCACTATCAATTTTTCTTCTAGAAAAATTGTCAATAATAATAACTTCATGACCTAAATTACTCAGATGTAATGAGGTTGGCCATCCACAAAAGCCATCGCCACCGACTATTATCAGTTTCAAAGAGCCACCTCCACAAGTTTTGCCAACCAGGCCGTTGGCAGATCAATTTATTCAGGGTTGAGGTGTTATCGTCTGCTGCTTAATTGGATAACGTGAATCTTACAAAATCCAATTTATAACACAGGCTTTACAGCTTTACCGATTATACGAGTTAGCATCCGCGCCAACTTTTACAGATTGCACCTTGAATAGTTTTCCCAGAGAAAATAAATTTATTATTTGACAGCTCCAACTTTCACATTTATGAATATTTTCATAATTTAAGAAAATCAATGCTAGCTGCGAGCATGTACTCAATAATAAGCAATCTTATTATATTTGATTTAAATCGAGCGCAACTGCACCTATTTGCAGCATGCAAGTCAATATCCACGCCAAAAAACCTGGTTACCATTACTTGGAAAATTAAATGTCTACTTTAGAAATCAATCAGCTGGATAATTTTGAACAAGGGAAGCAAGCTGCATTAGCTGGAGAAATAGACCTGGCAAGAGAGTTATTGCGTCCAATTGCCGATCTCAACCCTTTTCATCCGGCTACTTATTTTCTTTGCTATGCCGAATCAAAAAATGGTTCGATTCTAAATTGTGATAAATATGCGCTGACCTTCATATCAAGACATCCACACCATGTAGGTATGAGAATAATCTCCGCTATGCTAAATATAGCTAAAGGAGATATAGATCAAGCTGAAAAAGATATAAAAATAGCAATCAAGTGCAGTCCAGAACATAAACGAGCGCTAAAAGTCTTTGACCAAGTCAAACTGATACGAATCGAAAATAACGCCAGGGAAGCGATTGAAATTTTAGACACCTCCCGTTCTCACCCTGCATTTTCAAAACTTTCCCGCTCAAAAGCAGCAAAACAATTGAAGAAAATCGAGCCTTTAGAAGATTGGGACAATCATGAATTACAGGCTAAAATCGCATTTTTCCACAACTGCACTAATATACGCCACGCACTGAAGAATTTTGATTCTGACCTCATCACTAGTGCCGTTGAACTCGGCTACTGTTCATGGCCAAGAAAACTACATAAATATGTACAAGGGTGCAATGTTTTAGATGTCGGTTGTGGTTTTGGCGGCTATGCCATGGGCTACCTCTGTGCTGGGGCAAACAGTTATACCGGTGTAGACCCTGCAATGTCTTTAGACTCCAGGAGAGTTCGCAATAAAAGGATAAGAAAGTGGGTTAACGCGCCAATGTCCGGCCAGGACATCATGGATTTGATCCCGGATATTGATTTACGCCAGTGCTCTACCCGCGATCTCGTTGGTATAAAGACCTTTGATACGGTTTGCCTACACAATGTCACTGAGCACCTATTGGAAATTGAGGGTGTATTCGAGGATATTGCGGGGTTGTTATCGAAAGGAGGAAAAATTATATTTCTGCATCACAACTTTTATGGCTGGAGTGGGCACCATATGCCTCCTCATAATCCATCAGTTTTAGATGAAGGGAATCCAGATCATCTTAAGTTTTGTGATTGGAACCATATTAATATTGTTCGCCATTTGCCACATGATCACTATTTACACACACATCTAAATCGCATTCGAGTCGATGAATTGCGCGCATTAACACGTAAGTTTTTTAATATCGAAACCTGGGAACTACAGCCTTCCCATAGTAATGTTTTAGAACGTTTAACTCCGGAAATAGAGACCAGAGTAAGAGAGGAAATTCCTGATATTACACTGGATGAAATGAAGACAAATGTTGTTTTTTGTGTAGCTTACGCTAAGTAATTAATTTTATTTCCGGAGCAAAATAATGTACGAAATTGATGATGCGGAAATTGCAAGGGGTTGTTATGTACACCCAGAAATTTCATTTTCTAAAACCGAAGTTCCCCAGAGCGTATTTGAAACACCAGGAATGGTTTCGATTGCGGAGCGTAAATTACTATATTCACTAGCGTCAAAAAATTTCCAACAAAAAGGGTATATTGTTGATGCCGGAAGCTTTATGGGAGCGTCTGTGGTTTCTCTCGCACATGGGTTGATGAGTAACTCAGATTTTTCGAACAACAGAAACTCAAATATATTGGATAGTAAACCTATTAGTAGTTATGAATTGGGTTTTCTACCTAAACCTGTAAATGGTTCGGATCGTGTTTGGGAATGTGATTCACTAACCTATAAGTTTGGTGAATCTTTTGTTCCTATACTAGAAAATAGTATTTCTCCATTTCAATCATTGATTGAACTGAATATCGGTGATTTTAATGAGTTTTCCTGGCCTGATAATCCAATTGAAATTTGTTTCATTGATGTATGTAAAACTCAGAACCTAAATAAACATGTTTCAGCAGAGTTTATGCCAAAGCTTATTGAGCGCGAATCATTTTTCATTAATCAGGATTTTTTCTTTGATCGTTTACCATGGATTAAAGTAACCATGGGATATCTTGAAGATTATTTCGACTGGTATGGGCAAGTATTTTCAAGCTCAATCTATAAGTGTAAAAAACCAATTCCTAAGGAAGTAGCTGAATACGACCCATTCACCGAAGCTAGCCTAGAGGAATGCTTGAAGCTCCACGATAATCATCCTAAAGAACATCTAACAGATGCTCATAAATTAAGAATGTGCTTGTCTCGCTCATACCTTATTGCAATGAAAGGGGATAAAGATGAAGCACTAGATTATCTCAAAGTAGTTGAAAGTGATTATGAGCATATGATGGATGAAAATACTTCTATAGACAGAAATGATCGTTTTCGATTCAACAGAGCTGTCCGGCAAATAAAAAGCGGAATTTTTAGTTGAAAACTAGTATTTGGGATAAATCAAAAAGGTCAGGAATATAGTTTCTGACCTTTTAGTTCAAACAAAATATATTTAAATTTAAGCTGGGCTTATATTCATGTCTTTTTCCAAAGCTGCATCAAGTTCTTGAGCTCGTTGAAATGCTTTACGTTGAGATAAACGATTTACATACTCCTGATACTCTTCACGTCCATCTATAGTTCCAAACTGTAACCCCCACCCCAGCTGTGCACCAATATATACATCTGCTGCTGTAAAACGTTCTCCAACAATATACGGGTTTGATTTTATTGCACCAGATAGCGTATCTAGTGCAAGTTTATAATTACCGTAACCCAACATTTGCTGTTTATCTTTAGCCACATCTTCATCAAAGATATATTTATTCACAATGGCGGACTCTAGAGGTCCAGCCGAATAAAACATCCACCGGTAATAATTGGCACGCTCTTCGTTATTTATCGGAGACAAACCTGAATCGGAAAACACATCAGCCAAGTAGACACATATTGCTGCTGCTTCAGTTATTATTTTGTTGTCGTGCACTAGTGTTGGAACTTTCCCCATGGGATTCAAAGCAAGATACTCTAGCGATTTCATGTCTTCGCCATATTCAAGTACTTTGGTTTGATAGGGTACTGATATCTCCTCTAACATCCATCGAACAATACAGCCTCTCGACTGAGGATTCGTATAAAAGATGATTTCATTTGCCATGTCAATATCTCGAATTTATATGGAGACATAAATTTTAGCTAGGCTAGTATCATTTCTTCGAGAGATTTACATGTCAAGTTTGAGTAGAAGTACTACCTATTTGCTTGGACAATTCACTCGGCTAATTCAACGGTTATATTCTCTGGTCCCAAGAGAAAAGCTAATTTTTTATCTTGATACTCCAATATTCCGCTTCTTGTACTAATTCCTTGCTTCGATAAATACTCTAAAGCTTCATTCAAATTATCTACCTTTAAACACAGATGGTTATAACCGGGCCTTGCCAAGTCAATTAGTGATGGATTAGTTTTAACCACTGGATTTCGGTAGTGAAGTAGCTGTATCTCAAATTTCGGAGATGACTGCTTTAGTACCATCGTAAAGTGATCTGCTTCTACATTATCCACCTGGAGATACCGTGACGCTTTCTCGCCAGTTAGAAAGTTTTTGAGTAGAAGCTCAAAACCCAGCAATTCAAAAAAGCTGACACTTTCCTCTAATTTCGTAACAACTACTGTTACGTGATCTGGATGTTTAAACATGGATTGAGAGCCTTCAATCTAGATTTAAGTACAAGTTTAGATGGAATTTATTAAGTTTTTTACAAATACAAGATATACAAATCAAATTTCTGTATTTTTAAGTAGGTTATTACTCAATATATAAGTTAATTTGTTGTTTTGTATTCCAGCTCTTCTAGAGACAATCGAAATAAATTTGTCACATTATCTTTCAAATGCTAAATATGTAGGTTTGCTTATTATTTTAACGGAGTGAATTGGTGGTCGAATATTTATCCTTAAGCAGCAATATAAAGTCCAATGTAGCTAAATTATTTCTATTACTCTCAGCCTCTAGCAACTTTGTTTATGCAGAGACAACTATATTTCAAGGTGACATACTTCATTTTACTTCCGACCCGGCGAAGACTAGTAAAGCTTATGAGTATATTGAGGATGGCGGATTAATTGTCAAAGATGGAATAATTGCCGGGATAATTTCTGAAGAAGAAATTTCGGTAAAAAAAAGAGGCGCAGAGATTGTAGATTATCGCGGCAAGTTAATACTTCCCGGCTTTATCGATTCTCATATTCACTATCCACAGACGGGAATGATTGCGGCTCATGGTGAGCAATTATTAGAGTGGCTTAAAGAATACACCTTTCCAACTGAAAGGAAATTTTTCGATAAAGAACATGCAAAGGAGGTTGCAGAGTTCTTTATTAGTCAGTTACTAAAGAATGGCACAACATCAGCACTTGTATTTGGTACCGTTCACCCAGAGTCTGTAGATGCTCTCTTTGAAGTTGCTCAACGAGAGAACATGCGACTAATTGCAGGTAAGGTGCTGATGGATCGCAATGCGCCAGAATACCTGCAAGATACACCGCAAAGTGCCTATTCCGATAGCAAGAAACTGATCGAACGTTGGCATAATAAGGATCGATTGAGCTATGCCATTACTCCAAGATTTGCCCCGACAAGTACTCCTGAGCAGCTTAAGCAGGCAGCTAAGTTACTAGATGAATATCCCGATGTGTATATGCATACCCATGTTTCCGAAAATAAGGATGAAATTAATTGGGTAAAATCATTGTTCCCAGAAGCAAATAGTTATCTTGATGTTTATAACATATATGGATTAAATCGGGACCACTCAGTGTTTGCTCATGGTATTTACCTGGATGACAAAGAGATGGAAAGTATGGCTTCTGTCGGCAGCGCTATTGCTTTTTGCCCAACGTCTAATCTGTTTCTAGGGAGCGGATTATTCCCGCTTAATAGAGGTGAAGAAATCAATGTTAGCGTGGGCCTGGGAACCGATGTGGGAGCCGGCACCAGTTTCTCTATGTTAGAGACTATGGATGAGGCCTATAAGGTAGTTCAGCTGCAAAAGTCGATTGGAAATAACAACAATATAAAGACACTCTCTCCGCTAAAAGCTTTCTATCTTGCAACCTTAGGATCTGCAAAAGCATTAGATATCGATGACAAAGTTGGAAACTTTGAAAAAGGAAAAGAAGCAGATTTTATTGTCATTGATTTAAAATCAACTGATTTAATGGATTTTAGAATGAAGTCTGTAAAGACACTTGAAGAAAAACTATTTGCCCTGCAGGTTCTTGGTGATGATAGAGCTATATACAGCACTTACATAATGGGTGATAAAAAATAGTTTATCTGGTGTTTGATATCGCGTGACCTATTTTTCGATACTCTTCTTGTACTCGCTCGAGATTGTCAACCCCAAGGTAGTAGTCGTCTTTGCCAAAAATGCTCTCCCAAACAAAGGGATAAATGGCGATAACCTTGGGGTTTGCTATTGCAAAATCATAAGCTTGCTTTGCCTGGCTGATTAATTGTGATTCAGAAATACTACCGAAACCTCTATTCGAGGTTTTAAATGCTCTTGGAATTAAATAATATTTAACATCTAAATGTGATGTTTTAACCATTAGCTTTTCTACTAGTTGTTGTTGAAAACTCTCTCCTACATAGTAATTTACAGCAAATAAATTATATTTTTTAGGAATTATTTTTTTGAAATTTGACTTCCTAACTGTTTCATTCATAAATGTAATTGCTCTTTTTGCTTTAGGAAAGCTTTCTTTCACTAATTGAGCAATTTCTTCTAGATATAGCTTTAGTGTTTGGTTATTTAATTTTGAGCGATGGAAAGGTTCATCTAATGGATCAAACGCTATAATAATATCACTAAATGGCTCTAATCGTTTCCTTGCTAGTTCCCACCGTTCCAAATAATCCGCTCGCTTCCTATAGGTCGGATAACCATCAAAGAATATCGGAGCTATTTGTACCCATATCTTTAGTCCATGACTTCTTGCGGCCTTCATAATATCTATTTCATTGTAATAGACGTCAACAAACGTTGTAAATTGCGATACCTCAGCAATTTCATCGACAGTCCATCCGGAATGAAAGAAACCAAACTCCACCAAGTGTTCAGGCACATTATTTTCAGGATCTACATATATAGGGGAGGTGATACTTCCGTGAATTAGTAACGCTCTAGGGGACTTTAGATTTTCAGCTGTAGTAGGTTTGTTACTAGCTTTAATAGAGGCCGTAGCTACTGTGTTAGAGCTAGCTATCAGAAGGGCAAACGTAAAAAGCAAATATGCGACAGTTAACATCCATTTCATAACTGATAGCTTCTTTAATCCATAAATATACAACCATCACTTGTAACTATAGTCGTTAGAAAGTGTGCGCAGGGTGGCGAGTGGCGAGTGGCGAGTGGCGAGTGGCGAGTGGCGAGTGGCGAGTGGCGAGTGGCGAGTGGCGAGTGGCTATTGGAGTTTCCAGAAGAATAAAAAAAAGCAGCCGAAGCTGCTTTTTTGTCGCCTGGAAACAGGCCTTACGAGAAGGTAAGAACTGTTTACTTACCGGCCGCCTTGCGAATTGCCTGCAGGGTACGCAGACGCGCTTCGGCTTCGGCCAGCTGGGCTGAGATGCGCGCGTAGTCGACCTCAGACGGCGCCTTGTGCAGGGCGTGTTCCGCTTCTTCGCGGGCCTTCTGCGCGGCGTCTTCATCAATCTCACGTTCGGCTACATCAGCGAGGATAGTCACCATATTAGGTTGTACCTCGGCGTAGCCACCGCTGACGAACAGTACTTCCTCTTCACCACCGGGCTTGATGATGCGCACCGGACCGGCTTTCAGAGCGGTGAGCAACTGAGCGTGACCGTAGGAGAGACCCAGCTCACCCTCGATACCACTCACAATCACCATCTCTACCAGTCCGGAGAAGAGAGACTGCTCGGCGCTGACAATGTCACAATGTACTGTCATGGCCATAGTATATGCCTCTCTCGATTAGCCCTTGGCTTTGTTGGCTTTTTCCACAGCTTCGTCGATGGTTCCCACCATGTAGAAGGCCTGTTCCGGCATGTGGTCATATTCACCGTTCAGGATGCCCTGGAAGCCACGGATGGTTTCTTTCAGGGAAACGTATTTACCTGGTGCACCGGTGAAGATTTCCGCAACGTGGAAAGGCTGGGACAGGAAACGCTCGATCTTACGGGCGCGGGCTACGGTCTGCTTGTCTTCTTCAGACAGCTCGTCCATACCCAGGATCGCGATGATGTCCTTCAGCTCTTTGTAGCGCTGCAGTACAGACTGTACACCGCGAGCCACTTCGTAGTGCTCCTGACCAATTACCTGTGGGTCCAGCTGACGAGAGGTGGAGTCCAGCGGGTCAACAGCCGGGTAGATACCTTTAGCGGCGATATCACGGCTCAGTACTACAGTGGAGTCCAAGTGCGCGAAAGTGGTCGCCGGAGACGGGTCAGTCAAGTCATCCGCCGGTACGTATACCGCCTGGATAGAGGTGATAGAACCAGTCTTGGTGGAGGTAATACGCTCCTGCAGAACGCCCATCTCTTCCGCCAGGGTCGGCTGGTAACCTACCGCAGAAGGCATACGGCCCAACAGTGCGGATACTTCGGTACCGGCCAGGGTGTAGCGGTAGATGTTGTCGACGAACAGCAGTACGTCTTTGCCTTCATCACGGAATTTCTCCGCCATGGTCAGGCCGGTCAGGGCTACACGCAGACGGTTGCCGGGCGGCTCATTCATCTGACCGTAAACCATCGCCACTTTGGAGTTGGCTTTGTTTTCCAAGTCTACAACTTTGGATTCAGCCATCTCGTAGTAGAAGTCGTTACCTTCACGGGTACGCTCACCAACACCTGCGAACACGGACAGACCGGAGTGCTCGGTTGCGATGTTGTTGATCAGTTCCATCATGTTTACGGTTTTACCTACACCGGCACCACCGAACAGACCAACCTTACCACCCTTGGCGAACGGGCAAACTAGGTCGATTACCTTAATGCCGGTTTCCAGCAGTTCGGTAGAGCTGGACTGCTCTTCGTAGGTCGGCGCAGCGCGGTGGATAGAGGAGCGCTCTTTCTCACCGATAGGGCCACACTCGTCAATCGGGTTGCCGAGTACGTCCATGATGCGACCGAGGGTTTCCAGGCCAACCGGTACAGAAACCGGAGCGCCGGTATTGCGCACGGACAGACCGCGGCTGACACCTTCGGATGAACCCATGGCAATAGCGCGTACCACGCCGTCACCCAACTGCTGCTGCACTTCCATGGTGAGGTTCTTGTCCTCAACCACCAGTGCGTCGTATACATTCGGAACAGAATCGCGTGGGAATTCCACGTCGATGACCGCTCCGATCACTTGCACAATTTGCCCGTTACTCATTTCCGGATCCTCAGCTTTAAATTCTTTCTAGGCTGACCATTACTGGCAGCGGATTAAACCGCCGCCGCACCGCCGACAATTTCGGACAGTTCCTGGGTAATGGCCGCCTGGCGCGCCTTGTTGTAGACAAGCTGCAACTGATCGATCAGCTCACCGGCGTTATCGGTGGCGCTCTTCATCGCGATCATACGCGCTGCCTGTTCACAGGCTTTGTTTTCAACTACTGCCTGGTATACCTGGGACTCGATGTAGCGAGCCAGCAATCCATCCAGCAATTCAACCGGATCCGGCTCGTAGAGGTAGTCCCACTCGTGCATGAGTTTTTCATCTTCGTCCTTCGGCAGCGGCAGCAATTGCTCAACCTGCGGCTTCTGGGACATGGTGTTGATAAACTCATTGGATACCAGGAACAGGCGATCGATATCGCCTTCTGCGTAACGGTCCAGCATTACCTTAACTGAGCCAATCAGCTGGTTGGCCTGGGGCGCATCGCCCAGATCGCGTACCGCTGCGACAACCTTGCTGCCGATGGCATTAAAGAAACTGGCCGCCTTGTTACCTACCGCGCAGACTTCGACGTCGACACCCTGCTCGGACCACGCCTGCATCTCGCGAATAGCGGCTTTGAACATATTGACGTTCAAGCCACCACAGAGTCCGCGGTCAGTGGATACCAGGATAAAACCGACCCGCTTGGCCTCGCGCTCTTGCAGGTAAATATGCTGGTACTCGGCCGAAGCGTTGGCGACGTGGCCGATCACTGCGCGTATGCGCTGGGCGTAGGGACGCCCCAGTGCCATGCGATCCTGAGCCCTACGCATCTTACTGGCTGCAACCATTTCCATTGCGGCAGTAATTTTCTGCGTGCTCTTGATGCTGGCAATTTTTGTGCGTACTTCTTTTCCGCCTGCCATAGTGATTTACCTTGTTCGCTGGAAGTTAGATTCCGAAAGAGCGGACACGCCGCTCTTTCGCGCTCTCCAGGGAGTTCTTACCAGCTGCTAGTAGCGACGAACTTCTCGATAGCGGCTTTGAAAGCTGCGTCGATTTCGTCGTTGTAGTTACCAGTGCTGTTCACTTTCTCCATCAGCTCTGCGTGTTCGCTGTTCATATAAGCGAGCAGGGCGGCTTCGAAATCGAGAACCTTGGCAACTTCTACTTCTTTCAGGTAACCCTTGTCGGCGGCGTAAACGGAAACAGCCATGTCCGCGATAGACAGCGGAGAGTACTGTTTCTGCTTCATCAGCTCGGTTACGCGCTCACCGTGATCCAGCTGAGCTTTGGTAGCTTCGTCCAGGTCAGAGGCAAACTGGGAGAATGCCGCCAGTTCGCGGTACTGAGCCAGAGCGGTACGGATACCACCGGACAGCTTCTTGATCACCTTGGTCTGCGCTGCACCACCTACACGGGATACAGAGATACCCGGGTTGATCGCTGGGCGGATACCGGAGTTGAACAGATCGGTCTCGAGGAAGATCTGGCCGTCGGTAATGGAAATCACGTTGGTCGGTACGAACGCAGATACGTCACCGGCCTGGGTTTCGATGATCGGCAGGGCGGTCAGAGAGCCGGTCTTGCCTTTCACTTCACCGTTGGTGAACTTCTCTACGTAGTCGGCGTTTACACGCGCTGCGCGCTCCAGCAGACGGGAGTGCAAGTAGAAAACGTCACCGGGGTAGGCTTCACGTCCAGGCGGACGCTTCAGCAACAGGGAGATCTGACGGTAGGCCCAAGCCTGCTTGGTCAGGTCATCGTATACGATCAGGGCGTCTTCACCGCGGTCGCGGAAGTACTCACCCATGGTACAACCGACGTAGGGAGCCAGGAACTGCATCGCTGCCGGATCGGCGGCGCCAGCGGCTACTACGATGGTGTGATCCATAGCGCCGTGCTCTTCGAGCTTGCGCACTACGTTGGCAATAGAGGACTGCTTCTGGCCCACGGCAACGTAGACACACTTAACGCCGGTACCTTTCTGGTTGATGATGGCGTCGATCGCCACAGCAGTCTTACCGATCTGACGGTCACCGATGATCAGCTCACGCTGGCCACGGCCAATCGGGATCATGGTATCAACCGCTTTCAAACCGGTTTGTACAGGCTGGTCAACGGACTGACGGGCAATAACGCCAGGCGCTACTTTTTCTACCGCATCGGTCAGCTTGTTGTTCAGCGGGCCTTTGCCGTCGATCGGGTTACCCAGCGCGTCTACAACGCGGCCGAGCAATTCCGGGCCAACGGGGGTTTCCAGGATGCGGCCGGTACAACGGCACTTCTGGCCTTCAGCCAGCGCCTTGTAGTCGCCCAGGATTACAGCACCAACGGAGTCGCGCTCCAGGTTCAGCGCCATACCGTAAACGCCGCCTTCGAACTCGATCATCTCGCCGTACATCACATCGGCCAGGCCGTGGATGCGGATGATGCCGTCGGATACGGAAACAATGGTGCCCTCATTTTGGGCTTCAGTGCTCACATCGAGATTTTCGATGCGGCTCTTGATGATTTCACTGATCTCAGAGGGATTCAGTTGCTGCATGCTCTGTTCCTCAAGTCCCCGCCGGCTAACGCCAACGGGGAGAGTAATTTAGGAGTTCATCGCCTCGGCGAGCTTGGCCAGACGGCCGCGTACGGTACCGTCGATGACTGTATCACCGGCGCGGATGATCGCGCCGCCCAGCAGGCTCTCGTCCACCGAGCTGTGCAGATGTATTTCGCGTTCAAACTTCGCGCTGAGCTTTTGGCCCAGTGCTTGCGCCTGTGCATCGCTCAAGGCGTGCGCGGAAACAACTTCCACCTCGAGGGTGGCTTCCGCTTGCGCTTTCAGCTCTTCGAACAGTTCGGAAATTTCCGGCAGCAGCTGCAGGCGGTTGTTTTCCGCCAGCAACCGGATGAAGTTCCTTCCGTGCTCGCCGAGTTCGTCTGAACAGATCGACAGGAATTTATCTGCGCGCTCTTCACTGGTGAGCTGGGGGTTATCCAGCAGCTCACGCACTTTTTCGTTCTGGCTGACCGCTGCCGCAGTGCTCAGCGCAGTGCTCCAACCACCTAAGTGGGAGGCTTCCTGCGCATAAGAGAAAGCAGCTTTAGCGTAGGGCCGGGCCAGTGTGCTGAGTTCCGCCATTGGGTTCCTCGCTTACAGCTCGGCTGCCAGTTTATCGATCAGGTCGTCGTGCGCCTTAGCGTCGATATTGACCGCGAGAATCTTCTCCGCACCCAGGACAGACAGGTCTGCCACACGGCTGCGCAGTTGCTCTTTAGCGCGATTCACTTCCTGGTCGATCTCAGCTTTGGCCGCAGTTTTCAGACGATCGCCTTCAGACTGAGCCGCTTGCTTGGCTTCATCGAGAATCTGGTTGGCGCGCTTGTTGGCACCATCAATGATCTCGTTAGCCTGATCTTTGGCTTCCTTCAACTGCTCGGCAGCTTTACGCTTGGCCAGTTCCAGGTCTTTCTGTGCGTGTTCGGCGTCAGCGAGACCATCTGCGATCTTCTGCTCACGCTCTTTCATCACGCCCAAAAGCGGCGGCCAAACAAACTTCCAGCAAAACCAGACGAAAAACAGGAAAGTAATCGACTGGCCGATTAGAGTCAGGTTGATATTCACTCCGACACCTCTTGCTCTTTAAATAGGGTTAAGGGCAATTGGAACGGCGTAATTAAACCAGACCAGGAGCTACGGCGAAGATCAGGTACATAGCGATACCAACACCGATCATCGGAACCGCGTCAAGCAGACCAGCCATCAGGAACATCTTGCCCTGCAGAGCCGGAGCCTGTTCAGGCTGACGAGCGGAACCTTCCAGCAGCTTGCCACCCAGAGTACCGAAACCGATTGCGGTGCCCAGGGCGCCCAGACCGATCAGCAGTGCACTTGCGATGTAAACCAGACCTAATGCTTCCATTGTGTTCTCCAAATCAAAGTTAAAGAGTTGTTGTAAAGGTCGAAAAAAGGGTTAAAAACTTATTGATCGTGCTCGTGCTCATCGTCGCGATGGTGTGCCATCGCCATGTACACGGTGCTCAATACCATAAATACGAACGCCTGCAGCACGATTACCAGTACGTGGAAGATCGCCCAGCCCATGTGCAGGAGGCCCGCACCAATAAAGCCGAGAACGCCAACGCCAAAGACAATCGCGATCAGGATAAAGATCATTTCACCGGCGTAGAGGTTTCCGAACAGACGCAGGCCCAGGGAGATCGGTTTGGCGATCAGGGATACTGCTTCCAGCAGGAAGTTCACCGGGATCAGCAGGATGTCAAAGAACAACTTGCCGGTATGGAAAGGGTGCAGAGTCAGCTCTTTAAGGAAGCCGATGGCACCTTTTTCGCGAATACTGAAGAAAATCATCAGCGCAAACACCGCCAGGGCCATACCCAGGGTGGCGTTCGGGTCGGTGGTTGGGACCACTTTAAAGAAGAGGTGATCGTTGCCGGAAATCTTGGCGGCAGCCATCGGCAGCCAGTCCACCGGTACCAAATCCATCAGGTTCATCAGGAACACCCACACAAAGATGGTCAGAGCCATCGGGGCAACCATAGTGTTGCGGTGGGGGAAGGTTTCCTTAACCAGCTTGTCGATAAAGTCGGTAACCAGCTCCACAAAGCTCTGGAAGCCTGTGGGCTTGTCCACACTGGCCTTCTTGGCTGCGCGGGCAAACAGGAAGCAAAAAATCAGACCAAGGCCGATAGACCAGCCCAGGGTATCTACGTGCAGGGCCCAAAAGCCCATATCCGCAGCTTCCTGGGAGGAATGCGCCATAGTCCAAGTAGACTCATTCAGCACAGTACCGTCGGCGCGGGTATACCCGGCCGGCAGCTTGCCGTAAGTCATGTTTTGCAGGTGGTGTTGGATATACCCCGTCGCGGTTTGAGCTTCGCCTGCCATAGTTCCTCAACAATCGTAAAAGTAAGAATTCTTTTTTCTTATCCACCGGCTAGCGGACCATGCGCGCTACCAAAATCCACTGCACGATTACACAGAGGACGTAGCTGATAAAAAGCGCCGCGGCATTCAGTGGCTTGACGGTGGCAAACACCGCTGCAAAACCTGCCATGGTCAATATAAATTTGCCGGTTTCCGCGCGGTAGAAATTGCCTACCACGCGATGGGCCGCGCGCGCACCGCTATCGCGAAAGGCGCGCCTGCCAAAATATGCTCCGGGCAGTGCACACAGGGCACCGCCGATAAATACGGAGAGCGCAGTCACCGGTTTACCGCTCAAGTGCAGTGCCGCACTGGCCACGGATATCAGCAGAAGCTGTACCGCGGCTATTCGTAATACCGGGGGTTTTGTCATAGACGGGATAAGCCGACTTTTTTGCGCTGTCCGCCCAAAATTTGGGCGTGCGAATTATGCGGCAACAGCATCGCCGATTCAACCGGCAAATGTCGTCAACTTATTTGATTTTCAGGAGGTTTTGCACGGAATTACTCGCCGCAGTGAGTATTTGCCAACAGTTATTGCGCGCGCCACTAGGACGCGCATTTCCCTGTGGCCTCAGTCCTCGGCGTAACCGAGGTGGGCGAGGATTCCATCCAGCTCTTCCAGAGTGGTGTATTTGAGTACCAGGCGGCCGTTGCCTTTATCGTTGTGATCGATAGATACGGGCACTCCGACTTTCTCTGCCAGGCGCTCAGTTAGGCGACGGATATTGGGGTCGGGCTTCGGTTTTTCCGGTGCGGGGGCAGCCGGCTGTTGTAAACGGCGCACCAGCGCCTCTGTCTGGCGCACGGTAAGGCTGCGCTCGACCACCTGGCGCGCAGCAGAGCGCTGGGTGGCACCGGATAGACCGAGCAGGGCTTTGGCGTGTCCCAACTCCAGATCGCCACGCTCCAGGAAAGTCCGCACCTCTTCACTGAGACTCAACAGTCGCAACAGGTTGGTTACTGCGGTACGGGATTTGCCCACTGCATCGGCCACTTCCTGCTGGGTCAGCTTGAACTCATCCTGTAAACGCTTGAGGGCTACAGCTTCCTCTACCGGATTCAGGTCTTCACGCTGGATATTTTCAATCAGCGCCATGGCGATCGCAGCCTCATCGGAGACGCTGCGCACCAGTGTCGGCACTTTATCCAGGCCGGCTAATTGAGCCGCGCGCCAGCGCCGTTCACCGGCGATGATTTCATAGCTCTGCTCAC
The DNA here is from genome assembly GCF_052467815.1 of Microbulbifer maximicatervae (SeqCode). Classification (NCBI taxonomy): domain Bacteria; kingdom Pseudomonadati; phylum Pseudomonadota; class Gammaproteobacteria; order Cellvibrionales; family Microbulbiferaceae; genus Microbulbifer; species Microbulbifer maximicatervae (SeqCode). The sequence continues at coordinate 1,473,491 of NZ_CP174326.1, read as the reverse complement.
CGATACCGCGCACGACGATCGGCTGCATAATGCCCTGGGCGCGTATCGAGTCCGCCAGCTCTTGCAAGGATTCCTGTGGAAAATCCCGGCGTGGCTGGTAGCGGCCGCGCTGCAAAAACTCTATCGGCAACTCCTTCAGCTCACCGTCGACCACGGCGGTTTCGGTTTCAGCTTCACCGGTAGCCTCGGCGATCGCGGTGCTGTTTTTATTGCTGATCAGGTGGGATAAACCCCGGCCCAGTCCTTTGCGTTTGGTGGCCATAGTAATTACCCCTTATACGGCTTCCGCCACAGGGCGGCTTTTCTTATTGGAAGATTGATTGGCGGGATGGCGGCGATTGATTTCGCAAGCCAGTGCCAGATAGGCAATAGCCCCTTTCGAATGGCGGTCGTAATCCAGCGCCGGCTTGCCGAAGCTGGGAGCCTCTGCCAAACGGACATTGCGCGGGATACAGGTTCGATACAGGCGATCGCCGAAAAACTCCTGCAACTGCGCCGACACTTCGCTGGTGAGGCTGTTGCGCGGATCGTACATGGTGCGCAAGATACCCTCGATTTTCAGGTCCGGATTGGCGGCCTGCTGGATCTGGGTGATGGTGTCCACCAGTGCTGACAACCCCTCCAGGGCATAGTATTCACACTGCATGGGAATCAATACGCCGTGAGCTGCACAGAGGGCGTTTACCGTCAGCATATTCAACGATGGCGGGCAGTCGATAATCACGTAGTCGTAACGATTACTCACCGCAGCCAGGGCGCGGCGCAGGCGGGATTCGCGCCCCTCCAGATTCAGCAATTCCACCTCTGCCGCAGACAGGTCACCGTTACCCGGGATCAAATCAAAACCGCTCTCTGTGGATACAATGGCCTGCTCAACGGGTAATTCAGCGGCCAGCACATCGTAACCGGATACCTCCAGGTCACTTTTATCCACACCGCTGCCCATGGTGGCATTGCCCTGGGGGTCCAGGTCGATCAGCAATACGCGCCGCTTGTTGGCAACCAAAGATGCGGCCAGGTTGACGCAGGTAGTGGTCTTGCCAACCCCGCCTTTCTGGTTGGCCACAGCAAATATCTTGCTCAAGATTCTTGTCCTTTGTTGTTTCCGGGTGCGTTTGCCCCGACGCCGGCTCGGCTTCGGGCGGCGGCTGTTGTGCCCCACGATAGGGGAGCAGGATTGGGCGGGCGACAAACCCGCCAAACTATCATCTTATTCTGTGCGACAGAGCTGAATCATATGTCGCTCACCGTCGCAGCCGGGCACCGACAACCGGTGCACCTGCTCGACCTTAATGCCTTTTGGCAGAGCGCTCAACTCATCCTCAGGCAGCTTACCCTTCATGGCATAAAAACGACCCTTGGGTGCCAACATATGCTCACTGCCATTGACCATATCCTCGATGGAGGCAAAGGCGCGGGACACCACACCGGCAAAAGGCTGATCTGGTACAAAGGCTTCTACCCGCTCATTGACTACCGTGATATTGGGCAGGGGCAGGGTGCTGGCCACCTGGAACAGGAAGCGGGTCTTCTTGCCATTGCTGTCGAGCAGGGTGATGGTGCGCTCCGGATGCACAATTGCTAGGGGGATTCCCGGCAGGCCGCCACCGCTACCCACATCGATTAAAGAGCCTTCGCCACAGAGATTTACCACACTGAGGCTGTCGATAATATGGCGCTCCAGCATCTGCTCTGGGTCGCGTATGGCAGACAGGTTGTAGGCACTGTTCCAGCGGGCAAAAAGCGCCAGGTATTCCAGTAGCTGATCCTGCTGTCGGTCACTGAGTACCACCGACATCTGTGCCGCCGCCTCTAACAGGCGCGGACGAAACTGTTCCATTGAGTGAGAAATGGGTCTATCCCCCAGTAGTCCCGCGAAACTCAAACCCCGCAGGGCCTCGCGGGATACCCTGTGGAAAACTGATTTATACCGCTTTTTTGCGCTTCAGCAGCCCGCGCTTTTTCAATTGGATCAACAGCAGGGATATGGATGCGGGCGTGACGCCCGGTATTCGCGAGGCCCGTGCCAGGGTATCCGGGCGGGTCTCTCCCAGCTTTTGCTTAACCTCATTGGACAGACCAGAAATATCGCTGTAGTCGAAGTCCGCCGGGATCGGGGTATCTTCGTAGGCCTGCAAGCGCTCAATTTCCTCGCGCTGGCGATCGATATAGCCGGCGTACTTGGCCGAAATTTCAACCTGTTCGGCAACCTGCTCGTCGGTTACCGCTTCCCCTTTGAGGCCCGCCACATCCTGATAGCCTAGTTCCGGACGGCGCAGCAGGTCCATCAGGCTGTATTCCCGCGCCAATGGCTGCGGCAATTTGGTTTCTACAGAGGCGGCCTGGGGTGTCTTTGGGTGCACCCAGGTATCTTGTAGTCGCTGGGTCTCCCGAGCGATCGCCTCGCGCTTTTCACTGAACGCTGCCCAGCGGGTATCGTCGACCAGGCCCAATTCGCGACCTTTTTCGGTCAGGCGCAGGTCAGCATTGTCCTCACGGAGCAGCAAGCGATATTCCGCACGGCTGGTAAACATTCGGTAGGGCTCTTTGGTGCCGCTGGTGATCAAATCATCCACAAGCACGCCCAGGTAGGCTTCATCCCGACGCGGGGACCAGGCTTCGCGCTCTTGGGCCTGCAGGGCTGCGTTGGCGCCAGCCAGGAGTCCCTGGGCGGCCGCTTCTTCGTAGCCGGTGGTGCCATTGATCTGGCCGGCAAAATAGAGCCCCTGGATAAATTTGGTTTGCAGGGACGGCAAAAGATCGCGCGGGTCGAAGAAATCGTACTCAATCGCATAGCCCGGGCGGGTGATATGTGCCTTTTCAAAGCCTTTGATGGAGTGCACCAGCTCAATCTGTACGTCGAAGGGCAGACTGGTGGAAATACCATTAGGGTACAGCTCGTTGGTGGTCAGCCCTTCCGGCTCGATAAACACCTGGTGGCTATCTTTGTCCGCAAAGCGGTGCACCTTGTCCTCGATGGAGGGGCAGTAGCGCGGGCCAATCCCCTCAATCACGCCGGAGTACATGGGCGAGCGGTCGAGCCCGCCCTGGATAATTTCGTGGGTGCGGGCATTGGTGTGGGTAATCCAGCAGCAGACCTGGCGCGGGTGCTGATCGCGGCTGCCCAAATAGGACATCACCGGTGTGGGGCTATCTCCCCACTGTTCCTCCAGCTCGCAGAAATCTACCGAGCGGGCATCAATACGGGGAGGGGTGCCAGTTTTGAGGCGATCGACGCGGAAAGGCAGTTCGCGCAGACGATCTGCAAGGGCAATCGAGGGCGGGTCTCCAGCGCGGCCGCCGGCGTGGTTATCCAAGCCGATATGTATACGCCCACCGAGGAAAGTCCCTGCGGTCAGTACCACTGTCTTGGCGCGAAAGCGCACCCCCGCATTGGTGACAACGCCCACAACCCGTTCACCTTCGACAATCAGGTCATCCGCCGCTTGTTGGAAGATCTCCAGGTTTTCCTGTGCTTCCAGGATTGAACGGATAGCGGCGCGATACAGGGCTCTATCGGCCTGGGCACGAGTTGCCCTTACTGCGGGGCCTTTGCGGGCATTGAGGACCCGGAACTGAATTCCGCCCAGGTCTGTTGCCGTTGCCATAGCGCCACCGAGGGCATCGACTTCCTTCACGAGATGACTCTTGCCGATACCGCCGATCGCCGGGTTGCAGGACATTTGTCCAAGGGTCTCGATATTGTGGGTCAGCAGCAGAGTGGAAGCTCCCATACGTGCCGCTGCCAGTGAGGCTTCGGTACCTGCGTGGCCTCCGCCGATCACGATCACATCATAGGTCTTAGGGAATTCCATAGTGGCTGCTACTGGTTACAACTGGGGGCGCACATTTTATAGGCAGTAGGTGTGAGTCAGCAATTGGCTACAAGCATATTCCTGCACTCTAGTTGGTAGACGCTTGTAAAGCGGTAAAAACTGAGACTATCCAGTTCCATGCTATTGGGGCTCTCTCTCCAAGGAAACTTTCTAGAGCTAGCTTTAGAGCAAATTATTTTTTGGCTCTCTTAAGTTTATATAAATGAATAAATGTATTTCTTAGAGAGAGGTTTTTGATTTAGTTGTTTTTATTAGTGTCCGGCAAATCATGTATAAGCAAAAAAAAGTCTTATAAATCAACAGTTTACACTAATGAAAACATGGGCAATAACCCCTTGGCTGAAGGGGGGGCAACCCCGGTAGACGATTGTGGAAAGCCGGGACAACTTTGCGCGCCTCGTGCTGGCGGGAAAGTTATCATCATAGCATTCGTTGCTTACGCAGGTGTTTATCCCCTTTTTTACTCACACCTGGCAATTTCAGGTTTTAGCTTGTGCGTAGAGGGTGATAAGACTTGGGGGTTAATTGTGCGTAAGAGTGAATATTGTATAAGTCTGTGAGTTTTGTGCTGTATCTATGTGATTTATAGGTGATTGAAGCAAGTGAAAAGATATCCACGGGAAATCCCCGTGGACATGTATAACTCGATCGGCGCCATATCTTATTTTGCAGAGTTTTTTGCCAGATTTTTTCGCGAATCTATTTAATAAGATCGGGAAAAATTGGGGATTTAATTTACCCGCCCTGAAAGTCGGGGTTAAGCCTGTGTAAAAGAAGTGAGAAATATGTTGGGAAGCTGGAAGGAGAGAAACGGGGGAGGATAAAGTAGCCTCCCCCTTGGGATAACTTGGAAGTTGGGATGGGGCGTTTACTTACCGATACAAAAACTGCCGAAGATCTTGCCGAGTAATTCATCGGCACTGACGGTGCCAGTAATTTCTCCCAGAGCCTGCTGGGCCTGGCGTAAGTCTTCGGCGAGCAGTTCGCCTGCACCGCTAGTGTGAAGTTGCCGCTGGCCCTGATGTATAAAAGCTTGTGCCCGGCCCAGTGCGTCCAGGTGTCGGCGCCTGGCACTGAATGCTCCCTCTCCAGCGCCGCTGAAACCAATACTCTGTTTTAAATGCTCTTTTAACGCATCGAGCCCGGCACCTGTTTTTGCACTGATGGCAATCACTGGCACGCCTTCAGTGTGTGCCTGAAGGCCAGCGCTGTAGTCGGTGAGGTCAATCTTATTCAGTACTAATGTTAGTTTATCGAGATCTCTCAGCTGACTGGTAAATTCTGGCCAAACTTGTGTGGGATCCAGGGAGTGGAGCTGCTCTGCATCCATGACAAGTAGTACCCGGTCTGCGCCGTGGATTTCCTCCCAGGCGCGTTCGATACCAATTTGTTCGACTCTATCCGGGGCATCCCTTAATCCCGCAGTATCGGCAAACTGGAGGGGCATACCGTCGATATGAATATGTTCACGCAGGATATCCCGAGTGGTACCGGCGATATCGGTGACAATAGCGGCGTCGTGTCCGGCCAGTGTGTTGAGAAGGCTGGATTTCCCTGCATTGGGGCGTCCTGCGATAGCAACTCGCATTCCCTCGCGCATTATTGCGCCCTGGCGCGCCTGGGTTTCCACACCCACCATTTGTGCCAGTAGGGTTTCTATATCAGCTGCCACTTTGCCATCGGCGAGGAAGTCGATTTCCTCTTCGGGGAAATCAATGGCGGCCTCCACGTAGATACGCAGATGGGTAAGATTTTCCACCAGGTCTTCGATTTTCTCGGAAAACGCGCCTTGCAGTGAGCGCATGGCATTGCGCGCTGCCTGGGCACTGCCGGCGTCGATTAAATCGGCGATCGCTTCGGCCTGAGTTAAATCCATTTTGTCGTTGAGGAAAGCCCGTTCGGAAAATTCTCCGGGGCGGGCTTGTCGAGCGCCCAACTCGATAGCGGCTTGAAGTAACTGATCGAGAATTACCGGACCGCCGTGTCCCTGGAGCTCCACCACATCCTCCCCGGTAAAGGAGTTGGGACCGGGGAAAAAGAGCGCCAATCCCTGGTCGATTAACTGCCCTTTGTGGGTAAAGTTCCGGTAGTGGGCAGAGCGGGGCTGGAGGGTTTTTTCCCCGCAGATTTGTTGGGCAATTTGCAGGGCTCTTGTGCCCGACAGTCGGATAACGCCGATACCGCCGCGCCCGGGCGCGGTGGCAACAGCGGCAATAGTGTCGCGATTGAGGCTTTCTTGTGTCATCGGCTGAGTTTACTCGACAGAACGGAAAAGGGCCGCATTTGCGGCCCTTGTTTATTGTGTTGCTACAGATCGGTACTGGTTAGTACTTACCGGCATCCACCTGTTTGTTGATATACCAGGTTTGCCCAATGGTAATCAGGTTGTTGGCGATCCAGTACAGAACCAGACCCGCTGGGAACCACAGGAAGAACACTGTCATCATCACCGGCATCAACTGCATGATGCGGGCTTGGGTTGGGTCGGTGGGCGCTGGGTTCAGCTTTTGCATAAACCACATAGACAGGCCCATCAATACCGGCAGGATAAAGTAGGGGTCCTTCGCCGACAGATCGTGAATCCAGAAAATCCAGGGCGCGTGGCGCAGCTCAACGGTTTCGGTGAGCATCCAGTAGAGCGCGATAAATACCGGCATCTGCAACAGGATCGGCAGGCAGCCACCCATCGGATTGATCTTCTCGCGGCGGTAGAGCTTCATGGTCTCTTCCGCCAGCTTTTGCCGGTTATCCTTGTACTGCTCCTGCAGCTTTTTCATCTGCGGCGCAAACTTGCGCATACGCGCCATGGACTTGGTGCCAGCGGCGGACAGTGGCAGAAGCAGCGTCTTGATAAATACGGTGAGCAGGATGATCGCCCAGCCCCAGTTGCTGACAATATGCTCCTGGATAAAGTGCAGGACACCGAACAGCGGTTTGGCGATCCACCAGAGCCAGCCGTAATCGACGGTCAGGTCGAGGCCGGGAGAGATTTCTTCCAGACGGTAGACATCTTTCGGGCCAGCGTAGAAAGAAGCGCTCAGCTCGCCTTGGGTGGCAGCGGGGATTTGCACTTGAGGTGCGGTAAAGCCCATGCGGAAGAGGCCGTTGGATAGCTCCTTCAATTCAAAAGTATTGCGCTCGCCCTGGGGGGGAATCCAGGCACTGATAAAGTAGTGCTGAACCATAGCTACCCAACCACCTTCGATGGTTTCGCGGGTGGGGCTTTCAGCAATCTCCTCGAAGTCCTGCTTGAAGTAGTTCTTTTCGTTGGTGCGGATGGCGGCGCCGAGGAAAGGCGACATGCCGAAACCGGTGTCGGTTGCGGGTTCACTGGCATCGCGCTTAATCTGACCAAACATGGCCGCGGACCAGGGTTTGTCACTGGTGTTATCCACCAGGTAGGCCACTTGGATTAGGTAGTCTCCACGCTTGAAGGTGAAGCGCTTGGTGATATTGGCGCCTTCCTGTTGCAGAGTCAGGTCTACTATCAGGGTATCGTCGCCCTCAACCATCGCATATTCGGTTTTTGCCACCTTGAAAACCGGGCGGCCAGCAGCGCTGTCGGTCCCGTTTTTACCGATAAGGCCACTCTGGGCAATATAAGTATGGTTGCGGGTCTGGTTCAACAGGATCAGGGGTTGGTCCGGGGTATCCAACTTCTCTTGTTGTTTGCGCAGCGCCACTTTGACGATATCGCCGCCACGAGGATTGATGAGCAGATCAAAAACGTCGGTGGTGACACTGATCAGCCTGCTCTCAGTACTGCTGCCTTCATCGGATGCGGGCACCTGGGAGCGAAGTTGGGGAACATCACTGTCGCCGGTGCTCGCGGGTGTTTCGGCGGGTATTTGGCTGACAGTCTCGCCGCCAGTCTGCACGACGGTTTCGCGGTCGAGTTCAGGAGTGTGTTTCTCTTGAAATGCATTCCACTGGAAGATAAGTGCCAGGAGAACCGCGAGAATTCCGCCGAGCAGCGTATAGCGTTGCCAATCCATCTTGTTACCTAGAGCGTGTTCTTGTGTCTGGTAGGGGGAACCGGGTCCAATCCACCAGGGTGCCAGGGGTGGCATTTTATAAGGCGGCGCAGAGTTAAATAACCCCCTTTTATCGCTCCATGAGTTTCAATGGCCTCTTCAGAGTACCGGGAGCAGGTGGGGTAGAAGCGACATTGGTTGCCTACCCAGGGGCTGGCCAGGTAGCGGTATACATGGATCAGCTTGATCAGTACCCACTTCATGGTCGGGGTTGCGGCTGTCGAGCCCGCTTGGCCAGTTTACGCCAGAGTTTATTCAGTAGTTTCGCCAACTCGGCCTTATCCAGATCTGCGACCCCAGGGCGCGCGAGCACCACGGCATCCAGCGGCGGCAAATCATATTGCTGCAGACGGAAGGTTTCCCGGGTTATACGCTTGATTTGATTGCGGTCGGAGGCGTTGCGTACATGCTTTTTAGCAATAACGAGGCCGAGACGCGGGTGTTCCAAAGAGTTGGGACGGGCGAGGATCAACAGATGAGGGTGTGCGGCGCGCACCTGGTTTTCATTGAATACCAAGCGATACTGCGCCGCATTAAGCAGGCGCAGCGTCTTGGCAAATCCGAAGCTGCTGCGCACCTGCTGCATAAAGAGATATCTCTAAAAGGGAAGAGATCTTATGCAGACAGTACTTTGCGGCCTTTAGCGCGACGGCGGGCCAGAATCTTACGGCCGTTTTTGGTTGCCATGCGAGCGCGGAAACCGTGAGTGCGCTTGCGCTTCAAGTTGCTTGGTTGAAATGTGCGTTTCATAGTCTTGCTACCTGAGACTTTGTGTTCAAAATTTCTCGGGACCTTTCCCGGCCGCGGCCTGGACTCCGGTCCGGCACAAAGCCGGTGCAGACGGAGCTACGCGCTGCGAAGGCCGCGGATTGTATAGAAAGCCAGCAGCGAAAGCAACGCGCTAATCAGGGAAATTCTTTTTATTGGTGCGCGAGTTTACTGTAATTTTTTACGCCAACTAGACAAGTCGTTGAGTCATCAGGGGTATCTCTGAATGCCCACTGATTGACCCCAAGATACCCACAGCTTTCTGTGGATAACTTTCGAAGGGTTTCCACCTCAATTGTCTAATTGTTGTGCAAATCCTTGATTGTGTGGATCTTTTTGCGCAGTTTTTTCAACAGATGCAGTCTTTCTTGTGGATAACCTAAAGGTGGAAAGGTATACTGCGCCGATCTTATTTGACGGTCCCGGGTGATTTCTAATCCGGCCTTGCCGTCTCTCCTTGGTCTTACCATTTTGGGGTTTTTTGGGGGGTTTCTTGACTGAATCCGTATGGAAGCAGTGCGCGAGCTGTTTACAGGACGAGCTGCCGTCTCAGCAGTTCAATACCTGGATCAGGCCGTTGCGCGTCAATCCCGTTAGTGCGGAGGGCGAGTTGCGCCTGATCGCACCGAACCGCTTTGTGTTGGACTGGGTTGGCAATAAATTCCTGAACCGCATTCGCGAGTTGGTGCAACAGTTTGCACCAGGGCGCCCTCTGCAAGTGGCGCTCGAGATTACCGCTCGCCGGCCGGCTCGCTTCCAGCGCGGCCATGTAACAAATAATGCCCCTCCTACACCGACACCGACACCGACACCGGTACCGACACCGGTACCGACACCCGCGCCATCGGCGCCAACTCCGCCACCACCTCCAGTCCAGCCGGCAGTAGTACCGCCACAGGTATCTGTACCACCTGTTGCCACTGCGCCACCTCCGGTGACTTCACCGCTGGGGTCTGGGTTTGGTGCCAGCAGGCCGGTGCCTCATCCCGCGATGGCTGAGGAGGTTACTGCCGAGCAAATGACGACAGGCGAACTGGCCCTGACAGATCTGCGACCACCGGCTATGAATGGTATGGCTCGCTCCGTACCGGAGCAGCCGGCCAGGCAGGTTGAGGTGGAGGGGGCCATCAAGCACGGTAGCTCACTCAATCGCAACTTTACTTTCAAATCCTTTGTTGAAGGTAAGTCCAACCAGCTGGGCCTCGCTGCGGCACAACAGATTTCTGACAATCCGGGCGGCGCCTACAATCCCCTCTTTATATATGGGGGCGTGGGTCTGGGGAAAACTCACTTGATGCACGCAGTTGGCAACGCACTGTTGGAGCGCAACCCCAATGCTAAGGTGGTGTATTTGCACTCCGAGCGCTTTGTTGCAGATATGGTGAAAGCGCTGCAGCTGAATGCGATCAGCGACTTTAAGCGCTACTACCGGTCTGTTGATGCCCTTCTTATTGATGATATCCAGTTCTTTGCCGGTAAGGAGCGCTCTCAGGAGGAGTTTTTCCATACCTTTAATGCCCTGTTGGAAGGTGGTCAACAGATTATCCTAACCTGTGACCGCTATCCGAAAGAGATCGACGGCTTGGAAGAGCGCTTGAAATCCCGCTTTGGCTGGGGATTAACGGTGGCTGTAGAGCCTCCGGAGCTCGAGACCCGGGTAGCTATTTTGATGAAGAAGGCCGAGCAGGTGGGTGTGGACTTGCCCCACGACTCCGCTTTCTTTATTGCGCAGCGTATTCGCTCCAATGTGCGAGAGCTCGAGGGTGCACTGCGTCGCGTAATTGCCAATTCGCAATTTACCGGCCGCGCTATTGACGATGTCCTTGTGCGCGAAGCACTAAAAGACCTGTTGGCCCTACAGGATCGACTGGTCAGTGTGGATAATATCCAGCGGGTTGTCGCTGAATACTACAAAATTAAGGTGGCGGATTTGCTCTCCAAGCGGCGCAGTCGCTCGGTGGCCCGTCCCCGCCAAGTCGCTATGTCCCTGGCCAAGGAGCTGACCAATCACAGCTTGCCGGAGATCGGCGATGCCTTCGGTGGTCGCGACCACACAACAGTACTGCATGCCTGCCGCAAAATACGTGAGTTGCAGGAGTCCGACGCGGATATTCGCGAGGACGTTAAATTGCTGACACGGTCGCTGACCACTTAATCGAATAACTGACAAAACAAGGCGAAACTACCGATGAAATTCAATGTGAGCCGGGACGCCCTTCTGAAGCCGTTACAACTGGTGGCCGGTGTTGTTGAGAAACGCCAAACACTGCCAGTCCTGGCCAATGTGTTGATGCAGTTACAGGGCCAGGAACTCTCCCTGACCGGTACTGACCTGGAAGTGGAAATTGTCGGCCGTCTCGGTGTAGACGGTGTAGAAATGGAAGGTGAGGTGACCGTCCCCGCACGCAAGCTGCTGGATATCTGTCGCTCTCTGCCCGATGGTGCTGAACTAAAGTTTGAGCGCGATGGCGAGCGCCTGATATTGCGCAGTGGTCGCAGCCGTTTTCAGCTGTCGACTCTGCCCGCAGCGGACTTCCCGAACCAGGAAGAGGCCAGTGCACAGACTCGTTTCGATATCTCCCAGCGCGAGATCCGCCGCCTGATAGAAGCCACCAGTTTTGCTATGGCTCAGCAGGATGTGCGCTATTACCTGAATGGTTTACTGCTAGAGTGTCGCCCGCAGCAGCTGCGCGCGGTTGCTACTGATGGCCACCGCTTGGCGCTTTGCGATCGCGATGCCCCCGGCCTGGATGTCGCCACGCCTATCCAGGCTATTGTGCCGCGCAAAGGCGTACTTGAGCTGGGTCGTTTGCTTGAAGACAGCGATGCACAGGCACAGGTAGTGCTGGGTAACAACCATATTCGTGTGGTTAGTGGTCAGTTTACTTTCACCTCTAAATTGGTAGACGGCAAATTCCCTGACTACGAGCGTGTGTTGCCGCGAGGTGCGGGCAATGTGGTCTATGCGGATCGCCAGGGGTTGCGCCAGGCCTTCTCCCGAGCGGCGATTCTCTCCAACGAGAAATACCGTGGGGTGCGCCTTCAGGTTTCTGAGGGGCTGCTGCAGATTGTTGCCAACAACCCGGAGCAAGAAGAGGCGGAAGAGCAGATGATGGTGGATTACGTAGGTGAGCCAATGGAGATTGGTTTTAACGTTTCCTATCTGCTGGACGTCACTGGTGCTATTCACAGTGACCAGATCCGTATCAGTCTGGCGGATGCCAACAGCAGTGCTCTGCTGCAGCAACCTGAAGAAGGTGATGCTCTGTACGTGATTATGCCTATGCGCCTGTAAGGCAGCCCACCCATTGCTCTTTTCTGAATGGATTGAGGCTACCTCCCCGCTCGGTGGGGTAGCCGATAAACAAAGCGATGTCTGTGCATGTGCATCGCGCTCTTCACTCCGGGGGAGGTGTCTGTGGCGCTGACCCGTCTTCTCTTATCTAATTTTCGAAATATCTGCTCTGCTGATCTCAAGCTGGGTCCTGGCGTTAATGTGTTTTGTGGTGCGAATGGCAGTGGCAAGACTTCACTGCTAGAGGCGGTACATATGCTGGCAACCGGTCGTTCCTTTCGCTCTCGCCAGCATAAGTCGGTTATTCAGCACGATACAGGTGGGCTTACGGTTTTTGCCCAGCTCGATACGGGTTTTAACTTGGGGGTAGAGCGCCTCGCAGATGGCTCGGGCCGAATCAGGGTAAACCAGGCTCCAGCAGAATCCAGCTCACAGCTTGCTAGTTGCCTGCCACTTCAATTGATAAACAGTGAAAGTTTTTCCGCACTTGATGGTGGTCCCGGCGTTCGGCGCCGGTTGCTGGATTGGACAGTGTTCCACGTGGAACATTTATTTGCCCAGGAGTGGAAAAATTATCAAATCGCACTGCGGCAGCGAAATGCTCTCCTGCGTCGTGGTAAAATCGATGAGGCCAGCATCGGCGTATGGGAAGAGCAGTTGGCCCTTAGTGGCGAGCGTGTAAACGATCTGCGATTAGCTCAGTTTTCTCAATTGCAGACCGCTGTTTCGCAACTTCTCGATGAGTTACCACAGAGCCTATTGAGCCGTGTTGATATGAGTTACCGTCGCGGCTGGCGTAAAGAAGTTGATTTGCGTAGCGCTCTATCTGAATCACGAGAATCAGATGTTTCACAGGGGCATACGCGCATTGGTCCCCATAGGGCGGATATTCGTTTTACCGTAGCCGGTGAGTCGGCCCACAATATCCTATCTCGAGGCCAACAGAAGATGTTGGTGTGTGCAGTGCGCACGGCCATGGCGGAGGTAGTCTGCAGGCAGGGGGATATGCCAGTATTCCTGGTAGATGACTTGCCGGCAGAGCTGGATGACAGTAACCAACAGATTTTTGCGCATTGGGTTGGGCGTTGTGCCAGCCAGGTGCTTGTAACCGGAATTGATGAGGGCACTACAAGCCGCCCCTGGCGGCAACTAGATGCCCCTTGGAATTGCCCGAAAGTGTTCCACGTGGAACATGGGAAGATCAGTGCCGAAGCTTCGGCCGCACAATAAGTTTAATGGAGCGAATAAATGTCAGAGCAGCAAAGCTATGACTCAAGCAGTATCAAGGTATTAAAAGGCCTGGATGCGGTGCGCAAGCGCCCCGGAATGTATATTGGTGATACCGACGATGGCACCGGTCTGCACCACATGGTATTCGAGGTGGTCGACAACTCCATCGATGAAGCGCTGGCCGGCCACTGTGATGAGATCCGTGTAACCATCCACCCGGATGAGTCCATTTCCGTATCGGACAATGGCCGTGGTATCCCGACAGAGATTCACCCGGAAGAGGGGGTTTCTGCAGCAGAAGTGATTATGACCGTCCTTCACGCGGGCGGTAAATTTGATGACAACACCTACAAGGTCTCCGGCGGTCTGCACGGGGTAGGAGTATCGGTGGTAAACGCTCTGTCCAAGGAGCTGAAGCTGACTATCCGTCGCGGTGGCAAGATCCACGAGCAGACCTACCACCACGGTGTGCCCCAGGCACCCCTGGAAGTTGTGGGTGACAGCGATACCACCGGCACCACGGTGCACTTCAAACCCTCAGAGGACACCTTCAGCAATATCGAATTCCATTTCGACGTGCTGGCCAAGCGCCTGCGCGAGCTGTCCTTCTTGAACTCCGGTGTGCGTATTGTCCTGAAAGACGAGCGCAGCGGTAAGGAAGAGGTCTATGAATACGAAGGTGGTTTGAGTGCCTTTGTGGAGTTCCTCAACCAGAACAAAACCCCAATTAATAAGGTTCTACACTTCCAGAGCCAGCGTGAAGACGGCATTGCTGTAGAGGTGGCATTACAGTGGAACGATAGCTTCCAGGAAAGCATCTTTTGCTACACCAACAATATTCCCCAGCGCGACGGCGGCACCCACCTGGCGGGCTTTCGTGCAGCCCTGACCCGTGGCCTGAACAGCTATATCGAGCGGGAAGGCCTGGGCAAGAAAGACAAGGTGAACACCACTGGCGATGACGCCAGGGAAGGTCTCACCGCGATTATCTCTGTGAAGGTTCCGGACCCGAAATTCTCTTCCCAGACCAAGGACAAGCTGGTTTCATCCGAAGTGAAACCCGCTGTAGAGCAGGAGATGGGCCACCACTTCACAGACTACCTGATGGAGAACCCACAGGAAGCCAAATCTGTCGTCACCAAGATGATCGACGCGGCCAAAGCTCGTGAGGCAGCCCGCAAAGCCCGCGAAATGACTCGCCGCAAGGGTGCACTGGATATTGCCGGCCTGCCTGGAAAACTAGCTGATTGCCAGCAAAAAGATCCGGCACTATCTGAAATTTACCTGGTGGAGGGTGACTCCGCCGGTGGTTCTGCCAAGCAGGGACGCGATCGCCGCACCCAGGCGATCCTGCCGTTGAAAGGTAAGATCCTCAATGTGGAAAAAGCGCGCTTCGACAAAATGCTCTCCAGTGCCGAAGTGGGTACCCTGATTACCGCACTGGGCTGTGGCATCGGCAAGAGCGAGTTCAACCCGGACAAGCTGCGTTACCACAGTATCATCATCATGACCGATGCTGACGTGGATGGAGCCCATATCCGCACCCTGTTGCTCACCTTCTTCTTCCGTCAGATGCCGGAGCTGATCGAGCGGGGTCACATCTACATCGCCCAGCCGCCGCTGTACAAGATCTCCAAGGGCAAACAGGAACAGTACCTGAAGGATGAGGGCGCTCTAACCCAGTTCCTCACCAACGCCGCCCTGGAAGGCGCCACGCTGTTTGTGAACCCGGACGCCCCAGGGCTTTCTGGTGCCTCCCTGGAGAGCCTGGTAGGCGAATACCGCAGCGTACTGGCGACAATCGACCGCCTGTCGCGTCTGTACCCCGAGGAAGTGCTGCACAGCATGATCTACCTGCCCAGCTTGTCTCAGGAAGACCTACAGTCCCAGGAGAAAGTCGCAGCTTGGAGTGAGAAGCTCCAGGAGAAACTTGGTGACGAAGAAAGTGGTGGAACCCGTCGTCACGAAGTGACGGTTCAGGAGAACACCGAGCGCGGCCTATTCCTGCCCCATATCCATATCGTGGCTCACGGTGTCGGCAGCGACTACCTGATTAACCATGAGTTCTTCGATTCCGCCGAGTACGCGTCTATCTGCGCTCTGGGTGAGAAAATGGTGGGTCTATTGGAAGAGGGTGCCTTTATCCAGCGCGGCGAGAAGCAGCACCCTGTTGGTACCTTCCCTGAAGTGATGGACTGGCTGATGGGCGAGAGTCGCAGAGGCTACGGTATCCAGCGCTATAAAGGACTGGGAGAAATGAACCCGGAGCAGCTTTGGGAAACCACCATGGACCCAGAGAGCCGCCGTATGCTGCAGGTAACTGTTGAAGATGCTATCGCAGCAGACCAGATCTTTACCACCCTGATGGGCGATCAGGTAGAGCCACGCCGTGACTTTATCGAGACCAACGCCCTGGCGGTGGAAAACCTCGACGTCTAATTGCCATTTTTCCGAAAATCCCACAGTAATTCCCCAAAAGGGGGAATTACTGTGGATATTTTTCCGCTTAAAAATAACTTGCGATAAATACGATCTTTTTTTCTCCCCTATCAAAAGCGTCACGCCGATCCGTACCTGTTCTTCCTTTAAAGCCTGAAATTACTGACAAACAATCAAAGTAAACAGTAAAATTTTTAGTAAATTCTGGCCAAGCAATAATTTTGTTGTATTTTTAAAAAGAAAAAATTATAGGTAACCTTCCTACCTATCTATTTCTACGAAAAAATAAAATTAAACGGACCATAAGGCTTATGGGGAACCTAATCTCTTCTATTCTCGGCAATGCTCGTCGTTTTGTAGCTACTTGTGGTGTGATTGCACTAGCTTTATACGGTTGCACAAGCACGCAGAAATTAGTGAATTCCGAATGGTATGAGATCGAAACCGAGCATTTTCGGATCGTTACCAATGACAACCCCAAGCAAGTTGAAAAACTGGCAATAGACTTAGAACGATTTCGGATTTTTGCAAAACAATATATCAGGTATTCAGCAGATCAACAGAAGTTGACGATATACGCCCTGGATGATCGGCTCAGTTTTAAAGGAGTCAGCGGTAGTGAGTCGTCTAGAACTGTCATTGGACAATTCCATAATACTGCGTATGGGAGTTTTGCATTATTGAACCTAAACGGAAATCGCCTCCTTCCTGACAACCCGGCCCGTCAGACGTTGTTTCATGAATATACGCATTTTTTGACCTACAGCGGAAGCCAGCACCTCTACCCCTACTGGTTTAGTGAAGGTATTGCTGAAGTATTTTCCACAGTAGATTTTGAGGAAAATAAAAAGTACAGCTTTGGAAAAATACCTGTTGATCGAGCGATTAGTCTTACTCGAGCGAGAGAGTTACCACTGGATAAGCTGCTTTCAGCCACTCCTGGTTCGCTGAATTCAAGGGATACCGGGGCACTTTATGCCAGTGGATGGATGTTAGCTCACTGGATGATTTTCGATAAAGGTAGAAATAAAGCCTTAAATGAATATTTGGAGGCTTTCAACGCCGGCGATGATCCAATTGCGGGCCTACCTGAAGCTCTGGGAATGACTTTTGACGAGCTCAATGAGCAGTATAAGAAATTGCCGAAAAGTCATTTCAATTATTACGAGGGAGAGCTTTCCGATAATGGTGTTGTTGAGTCCCCCACCGTTAACCTGATGGAAAGTAGTACCGCAGTCTCAGAACTGGCCTACTTTATGGCAATTTCAGAGCAGGGATCCGAAGCACTAGAGAGATATATTGCCTATGCAGATAAAAAGCAGGCTTCTAGCCCATCGTTAAAGTCCGCACTGGCCATTGCCTTGACAGGTGAAGGAAACTATTCCCGCGCTGAGGAAGTCTTGAACTCTATTCCGGCGCAGTACCAGGGAGAAACCTGGTATCTTGAAGCCCAGGCAAAAAATGATTTATCGGCAGCCTTGGCGGAGGAGGGACACCCCAGTCCCAGAAACATGAAACGTATCCGGGATAAATATGTTCAATTGGTAAATGCCAATGGGGAAGTACCGGCGTACTGGCATGAACTGGCGATCACAATGCAAGTTTTGGGGTATCCCCGCCAGAAGTATACGGAAATGTTGGAGCAGGCGTATTTACGCGCACCGAGAGAAACAGGAATCGCTTGGTGGTATGTGCTGGAGCTTTACCTGGACCGAGATAAAGATCTCTTCGCAAAAGTCTCCCAACCGCTATTCATGCAAATTGCAGAAGAAGGCTCGCGGGCACAGTTGCAGTCGATGCTGGATGAGTTGGAGGAGGAAGAGGGATTGGAGTTCGAGCCTGAGATCAGTGGCTTGGGCCAACTAATGTCAACTTACAGGAAGTACTCAGGAAACAAGGCCCTGGCAATGGCTGTGGACTATCGTGGCGCATTTGTGGCCGGTTTTAACGAAGATGGTGGAAGCACCCAAGCTGAGGCGAGTCAAAGCGCTCTTCAGGCCTGTGAGGAACAGCGAAAGCAGTACCAGATAAGGGATCGCTGTGAACTCTACGCGGAAGGTGAAGTATTGGTGAATTCAACTACGAGGATGTAATTATCCAGTGGGCGTTAGGTAAGGCGCAAAGTAGGCTGTAATAGAGCTTGCTTTGCGACAATATTAAGCTTGGTGATGAGAGTGGATGAGCCGATTACCCCATTACCAAGTATCCACTCTGACAATCAGCTCCCAGAAAATTGGGTATTGGTCGGCAAAAATTATGACCAAAAAGCGTGTAAATCAGTATTGAGTTATCACTAAAGCCACAATACATCCCATCACTTTTAGAAAAATATCAGTCGATGCAGTTAAGCCTTGCCTATTAACTTATCATTCAGGCGGCTAAACAACTTCACGATAAACTCCCTAAAAACCTTAAAACGCATAACATTGCGGTGCTCTGGGTTGGAGACTAGCCACAGTTCATGCAGGCTGGATGGAGCTGCCCCAGGGACCCGAACGACTCCTTCAGCACCATCTGCAAGAAAGCAGGGCAGCCTGGCCAGCCCCAGTCCACTCTTAACTGCCTCTAGCTGTATCAAACCGTGATTAATCTGGTGCTGATAAGGCATCTGTGGATAGGGCGTGTCTTTGGCCCAATTCAATGTGGCGTCATCGCCACTCCAGCCGAGCCAGTGGCCATCGTCAGGTACAGATTTCTCGATATACCCCGGAGAACCGTAACAGCAACTGGGTAGGTCGGCGAGCTTGCGAGCAACAAGTCGATCCGAAACATCGACGTCGCCTTTGGGGAGAATACGAAGTGCTATGTCGGCCTGGTGACTTTCCAAATCGAGAACGTGGCTAGTAACCAGTAGCTGTACGTTGATCTCTGGATACGCTCGTGAGAAGTCATTTAGGTAGGGGATAATTAAGTGCGATGCGACTACATCCGGCATAGTGATACGAACTTCCCCGGAGAGCTGGTTACTCCCCCCCCGTAAATGCTTCTGCGCGGCATTTAGATACTGCTCTGCCGATTGGGCGTAGTCGAGCATCGCTTTGCCATCCTCTGTCAGCTGATAGCCTTTGGAGCTGCGATAAAACAGCTTGGCCTGGAGCTTTTCCTCCAGGGCATCAATACGGCGAGAAACTGTGGAATGGCTGACTTTAAAGTCGTCAGCAACGCTGCGAGCGCTCTTACTCCTGGCTACCGCGATAAAGAACTGGATATCTCCCCAATCGATGGACTCTTTATGCAACACACTGTCCTATTTTGCTGTATTCCGTTGCATACAGTGTCCAGTTAATCTGTCTCCCGTCAATAGCACTCCCGTAGAGAAACCCAGGAGATCAGAGATGAAAGAAGCACAAGTAAACCGAGAAATCGCAATTAACCGCCCAATTGATGAGGTCTGGAAGGTCCTCGCCGTTGATTTTGATACAGCTTACGAGTGGATGACGTTAATCCCTCACTCCTTCGCTAAGGATGGAAAACCCGTTGAAAATGCGAGTGTAGAAGGCCGGGTTTGTGTGCTGACAAATAAGGGACCGTCGGGTCTTGTCGCAGATGAAACTATTACAAGGTTTGATGAGAAAAACTATGAACTGGATGTCTCGGTTGAAACCAAAAATACGCCACCGGGATTCCCCGTTAAAAAGAGTTTATCTCAATTTAAATTAAGCCCCTCTGTTGGTGGAGGCACAACAGTGAATTTCACTGCAAATATGGAGTTAAATGCTTTAGGAGGCGTGTTGAGTCCTGTGGTGAAGAAGATGACTGGCTCTCAATTTGAGCAAATGCTGAAGGACCTGAAAATATATATGGAAAAAGGAGGTCATCTTGCAAAAGGGGCAGTCGCCTAGCCTATCGCATGATAAGTAATTTAAGGACTCTTCTGGATTTACGCGGAAGTAAATTGAAGAGTCTCCTTTTTGAAAAAAATACAGCGAGTCGAGACTCGCCTATTTGTAATAGATTTTATTATTCGGTAAATACGTAAAAAGTATTTACTTTATAAACGGCTGGGATAGAGGGCCTTGTTAAAGAGATAGGCGAAGTACGCTAGTCCTCGCCGAGTAGTCCATTCTATTTTTCCAACAGCAATCCGCACTCCCGGTGCTCCTCACCTTTAGTTGGATCAAAATAAATATCGTTATCGGGAAGATCATTCTCGTAAACATACTCTTCCACATCGATTTCCTTCAGGTGGAACATCGGTGCCACTCGAATAGTTCCGTGGTTGCCCTGGGTGAAAATATCCAGGTTTTTGCGGTGCGAGTTCTGGTCGTGGCGGATACCGTTTAGCCATACATCCGGCTGCAATTCCTGCATAGCGCGGTTAAACGGCTCCAATTTAACGGTCCTGGAGAAGAAGTCATGCTCTGGGGTGTCCAGCTGCGGGATTCCCCCGTACACAGCGTTGTAGTGGGCCGCGGACATCTTCGGTGAGTAGGTGCGCAGGTTCAAATCGAGAGATTTGACCACGTTTTCGATATGGCGATAGGTTTCCGGGGTGTTATAGCCGTGATCCACCCAAATTACCGGGATATCCGGTTTGGCGCGGGTAACCAAGTGAAGAAAGGCTATTGCCAATGGGCGGAAATTAGTAAAAACCACCGGGTTCTGAGCGTGTTCCATGGTGAACTGCATAATTTCGCTTGGCTTGGCGCCAGCGAAACGAAGGTTCATGGACCCCAGATCCGCATCGTGATGGAAGGTGCGTTCTGGAATAGGCTGTAAAGTTTGGCTGGAAGCGTTGCGTCCCATAAAAATTCAGCGCTCAGGAAAATTATGATGGAGGCATGCTACCCGGTTCAAGAGTCGCGTAGAAACAATAAAAAGAAGTGATTCAAGAAGTTAAAGTTATAAGTAGCGGCTTTCTCACCTTCGATGTGCTAAGTGAAAGCTGCGTCATGTGACATCACGAGTATATGTTGACCGTATTCGGCCTCATAGTGGCGGTCACTTTCGACAAACCCATGCTTTTGGAGAAAGTAACGTGTGCGTAGGTTCTCTCTGAGGAGTTCAGCCTGGAGCCTAGGGAGCCCCCGACTCGCTTTTGATATCAATTGAGCACCTATGCCGCAGTTTGAAAATAGCGGGCTGACGCACAGGTAAGCCAGTCGATAATTCTTGGTAATAGTAATAAATGCTTCAGCCACAGCTGCGTGTCGATCAGTAAACACGATACAGCGTTTGGAGCCCTGGTGGTCCAGGCGGAATTGGTGGCTGCGGTCCAGCCAAAATTGACGTGGAAGAGAGGGGTGGGAGTGAGCCGCAGAGTGCAACCAGAGCTGCTCAAGTCGATCCAGATCTGTGTCTTTTACGGCTCGAAGCATAACAAGCACCATCCTGAACAATTGGGCAAATCCTAGTCAAAAAGGGCGCCACATCCCAAAAAACCCATTGTAAGAAGTGAGTACTTACATCAATTTGAAGGAAGAGCGGACTGAGCTGTGGATACAGTCCGCCGGGGATAGCATGAATTGAAGGTGGGACTAGCCCAGATGGACGAAATGCGCCTTTAAGTAATTGGTCTCAGGGATTGCTGGGTGGACTGGGTGGTCTGCGCCCTGGCCACCACTGGCCAGAATTGACGCCTTGCGCCCCAATCGGTGCGCGGCGCCACGCACACAGTCGAGAAGCTCATCGGATTGCAGATGCATAGAGCAGGAAGCGCTTACTAACAGCCCATCCTTCGCCAACAAACGCATTGCGAGTTCATTGATATGGCGATAGGCCGCCAAGCCGGCTTTATGATCTTTCCTCCGCTTAATAAAAGCCGGTGGGTCGAGCACAATCGCATCAAACCTCTCCCCCTCTGCGACCAACCCTTTGAGGACATCCAGTGCCTTACCCTGGATGGTTTTGAGCTTGTCGGCGAATCCATTGTGATCCGCATTGAGCAAACACCAGTCCAAGGCCTGCTGTGAGGCGTCTACGCACACTACCTCTGCCGCACCATTGGCCAGTGCCTGAATACCCCAACCGCCTGCGTAGGAAAACAGATCTAATACTCTTTTGCCGTTGACCCAGCGATTCAATAGCCTGCGGTTTTCCCGGTGGTCGTAAAACCAACCGGTTTTCTGCCCCTGGTGTACCGGGGCCAGAAGTGGAACGCTGTTCTCCTCGAACGGGACCATCTCGGGTACATCTCCAAAGGCCACAGTGTGTACCAGCGGCATATCTTCAACTGCGCGACCCTGATGGTCATTGCGCAGCAGGATGCCTTTGGGGTTAACCATCTCGACCAACTTATCCACAATCGTTTGTTGGTAGCGCTCCATTCCCCAATTGCTGACCTGGACTACTAAATAATCCCCAAACCTGTCCACTACCAAGCCCGGAAGCCAGTCAGAGTCACCGTATACCATCCGGTAGCTGGGATGGGAAAAGTACCGTTGGCGTTGCCCAAAAGCAGTTTGTATGCGCTCACAAACAGTATCCTTGGAAAAATCAATAGTTCGGCTGACTATTCGGCCACAAATTAGCTGGCTCGGATTTACAAAAGCAGTGCCAAGTAACTTGCCTTGGCTATCGTGGATTTGGCACTGGCTACCCGCATCAATTCCCTTCAGTGGGGAGCGCTTGGTATCCACCTCATTACTGTAAATCCACAAGTGGCCGCGCTTGAGTCGACGCTCTGCGCCTCGGTTTAGAATCAACTCCACCAAAAGGGAATCTCCGTCAATGGGTACAAAATTGGGGCCAATTGTGCGGACTCCAAGGTGAAGGTCAAGTCTGGATTCCAGTACCTAGGAGGTGTCTATCACTGGGCTTTGGTAAAGAATTTGTGCAAGCAAATGAAAATGAAGGATTTATCATGCTCAGAAATAGAACAGCCTATCTGCATAGATCATCGCTTGATACTGAGGGCGAATATCAATGAAATACACACAAACTCTTGAAGCTTAAAACGCCTACAGTCAGGAGAAGTGCCCTCAAAGTTTCTGTGAAGGGTGTCTAAAGTGACTGAAAATGGCAGAATTTAGCGCCAATACGTCATTCTTGTCACCCAAACACTGTGGAAAACTGCCGAGATGAATAAGCGCCAACAAACAAAAAGTGAAGTTAGAAAGGTCGCCATGGTGGTCTGCCCAGGGGCAACCAGCTTGGATATCACTGGCCCCTTGGAGGTCTTTGCTCTAGCGAATGATCAGCTTCGCTCACAAGGGCGCTTTACCAATGACTATTATGAAATCCAGCTTGTGGGGCTAGATTCGGGCCCAGTTAAAACATCAACTGGTATCAAACTCTACATTGACCAGGCCTTTGAAGATGTCAAAGATATCCACACACTGCTAGTTAGTGGTTTGCCTCCAGAGTCTTGCCTAGAGGCTTGCTCGAATAGCACATTTCTTAAATGGTTGGCCGGACAGCAGGCAAAAGTGGCTCGAATTGGGTCGATATGCAGCGGAGCCCTAATACTTGCCAGAGCTGGTGTCCTTAATGGCCGGCGGGCTACAACACACTGGGCGGATGTGCCGACACTGCAAACATTTCCTGAAATTGAAGTTGATCCAGATGCGATTTTTGTACGCGATGGTAATGTCTACACCTCTGCAGGTATCACAGCAGGAATAGATCTGGCTCTGTCCATGATTGAAGAAGATCATGGGCGGGGCTTGGCGCTTAATCTAGCGCGTATCCTTGTACTGTATCTAAAACGGGATGGTGGGCAGCAGCAGTTCAGTGTTCGTTTGGAGAATCAGATAAATAGCGATCGTTTTGCGGCTTTAATTGAGTGGATGTACCAAAATATAGAGCAACTAATCACTGTAGAAAGGCTGGCTCAAGAGGCGGCAATGAGTCCGCGAAATTTTGCTCGTACTTTTGTACGTGAACTTGGTGTGACACCCGCCCGCTTTCTTGAACAGATAAGAGTGGAAAGAGCATGTCAGTTGTTTTCTGAGCAAAATCAATCTCAGGAGAAGGTCGCAAAACTATGTGGTTTTCAATCCCAAGAGCAATTGAGAAGAGCCTTTAAAAAGCATAAGGGTATTTTGCCGAGTGAATATCGAAAGCGTTTTCACTAAAAATATAATTATTAATTACTTGCAGCCAATTGTTAATATTTAATTTGGGAGATTTATATTTAGCCTAGTTAAAAAGTAAATGATTCTTTAAATCTCTCCCAAACGGAATTTTTAATAATTGTTTATTGAAGGTTAGTTTTCAACTTTAGAGAAAATTTACTGAGTTGGAGGTAAACCTATGAATACCCTAATGGCGCTAGAGTTTATTAGTTTGCCAATGAAATACTTCTTTATGGAAAAATCTAAAAATAAATTTCGATATTGTTCACCGCATAGGAAGCATGGGAATAGAATAAAATTTGAGACCTAGGGCCGACCTAAAATCGTGTCGGAATTGGTCGTAAATGTGTCTCCTGCGACACTTTTAATTGTGTCAAGCTTGCTTTTAAATCGGGCAACAGACCTAAAGCTTAATTCGGAGGGGGTATGAGACGTAAGCTCATATTGATGAGCGTGGCCACACTTCTGTGTGGTTTTACTTATATGTTTTGGCCAGTTTATCAATTCTATGCCTGGTCACTAAATGCAGTGCCGTTAAGTCCATTGGGGTGGCAGGCTCTACCTACAAAAGCGCCGTCCACGCAAGAACTTTCCGATATTGGATTGCAGCTTGCCGCAGGGCAATCGCTTAAAGCAATTGAAGATCATCGTGAGAAAATCGGTGCTCCGGCAATTTCTGCGGCAGTATCTGCTTGTGGTGCAGTAGTTTGGGCAGGGGCCGCCGGCTGGGCCGATTTAGAAGAGCGAGTACCTGTTTCTACAGAGACTCGCTTTCGTATTGGTAGCACCTCTAAGGCTTTAACAGGAACCGCATTGGCGCGTTTGGTACAGAGGGGGGCTATTGATCTGGATAAATCTATCTCAAATTATTTGGAACCCTTACCAAACCCCGATTGGGCGTCAATGACCCCGCGCCAATTGGCCTCCCATATGTCTGGCTTGCCACATTATAAAAAGAACTCCGATTGGCTGGGGTTGTATCAAACTCTGGCACTGGATGTTCACTATGAGGATATGTATCGGGCTCTTGGAATTTTTGATGCTAGTGAATTACTTTTCGAACCGGGTACCGATTTTTATTACAGTACTTTGGGCACAGTTCTTCTGGGAGCCGTTTTGGCTGGTGCTGAGGACAAACCTTACCTGGAAGTGATGCATGATGAGGTATTTACGCTTAGCGGAATGAACAGCACAGAGGTATCGCCACTGAATGGTGATATAGAACGTAATATTGCTCGTTTCTACAAAAGTAATGGCTTGTCTGGCAGTGCCCTTCGCCTGCGGGAATGGCGTCCAGTGGATTTAAGTCATCGCCTGCCGGGGGGAGGCTTTATTTCCACACCCAGTGACTTGGTGAGACTGGGGGCTCAGTTCCTGAAAGCAGACTACTTGTCCCCAGGAGTCCGTGAGATATTTTGGGCGCCACAAAAATTGGCCAATGGTGAAGTGAATGAACAAAACTATGCCTTGGGTTGGCGGGTGACTGAAGTAGAAATCCCTGAGGTAGGATTAACAAAAGTGGCCAATCACGGCGGAGTTAGTCGTGGCAGTCAGAGTTGGTTAATGATATTACCGGAATATCAGCTTTCTGTTGCTGTGAATATCAATCGAAAGACAAAAGATTTTTGGGACTTTGGTCGAGTATCCCTAGACATAGCGAGCGCTTTTATTCATCAGCAGAATACACTCAATTGCGAATAAAAAACCGGCCAAACTCCGGCCGGTTTTGACTTTCACTTCTTACCATCAATTATTAGCGTGTGAGGCCTATTGAGTATTAATCATGACCTGAGTTTCGGAAAATTCTTTTTCTCCGTCACCATGAGCCAAAATACCAAGATGGCGGGTATTGGGAGTAATGTTCATCCACTCCAAAGAAACTACCCCAGTTCCGCCAATCTGTGCTTGAGCCGGCGCATCCACTGCGGTATTTCCATTGTCCCCGTTCAGATTAAAATTGAATAAGCTGAAATTGGTGGGGCCGGCGGATGTCGCATAATCGACAACAACGGCTGCATATTGACCGGGAGAGGGGTTAGCCAGGGAAACTGACTCTGCGGAAGTGGCGCTGCCGCTGGTACCGACTTCGGGATAGTTTGGCGCTGGGCCATAAACTTCCAGGTCCAGGTCGTCACTTCCGCTACCGTCGCCCACATCGGCATCATACATAGCGATATGCGCAAGCTCTGTTCCTTCAGGTATATCAAAGAAAATTACTTGAACATCGCCATCTTCAACAGTGGTTGTAGTGGCCTCACCCTCTGCCAGGCCAGTGACATTCACCTGGAAATCACCGTTGTAGCCGAAGCCCACATTGAGATCGAGGTTGCCATTGGTGCCGCTGCCAGTTAATTGCTGGGGTGCAGCTAGCGGAACAGGGCGAATAGCAATTGGGCTGCGCACGCTAATCTGAGACCCCACGGATTGCCAAGTGAGGTCGCCAAAAACCCAAGTATTCATTTCGGCGGACTCTGTGGCGGTGAAGGTTACTTCAAACTCAGCACTCTCCCCCTCCCTGAGGCGCAGAACTTTCGGATTGATATCTACATCGATACCGAGTGGTGCGTTGATGGATGCCCAATACCAACGCTGGCCGGGAGCGACGCTGGTAACCCGGCGTTTGATGGTCTGGCTGCCGAGCAGGTCAGCGACTCCCATAGAAGCGAGGTTCAGGTCGCTGGAATCGATAGAGTATCCCAAGGACGTCAACGCATCACAGGTTGCACTATCGACCAACTCGGGTTGGAGTTCAGCGCCGCAAAGGAAGGCGAGATAATCATTAAAGCCCGCGTCGTAAACCAGACCTGGCTTGAAGGCGTCACGGGGCACTATGGCACCGGCACCCATATCGAATGGTGTTGCATCCGCTAACCCGTAAGACTTACGCAAATCATTGCGCGCAGTCGTCATCAGTGCGGATTTGGCCATTGCCGGGCTCCAGTGCGGGTTAGCCTGCTTTAACAAGGCCATTACGCCGGCCACGTGCGGGCTCGCCATGGAAGTGCCACTCAGAGCCCCAAACAGTTCTCCTCCACTTAATACCGGAGAAATTCCCGCGATAATGCCAACCCCGGGGGCACTGATATCCGGTTTGATAATATCCGGCGCCCCACCGTTCTGGCCGCGGGATGAAAAGTTTGCGACGCGGTCTTCCCTGGCAATCAACTGAGACGGATCAATAACTCCGGAAACTCCGCCACTGGCTGCAAGAGTCTCGCCTTCGTAGAAAGAAATCATCATGCCGGGAATGCGAGTATCCGGGGCCGACATCGTGATCGGATTGATGCGGTCATCGGCAGTACCATCATTGTAAACTACGATAGCTACAGCGCCGGCATCGGCCGCATTATTATATTTATCAGTAAAGGAGCAACCTCCACGTCTCACCAGGGCAATACTGCCCTCCAAAGATTCGCTGTTAGTAACTTCAGTACAAGCTTCTAACGGCTCACTGAGAACAACCTCAGCAGATACTGCTCCAACCTCTTCAAGGCTTACTGTGCCATTGCCCTCACGCCCCTCGTAAATGCCGGAAACCGACTCTGGTGAGGATACTTGTAGGGCTAAGCCAAAGCTCTGGTCATCTTCAGAAGCGCCGACTGCGGTTATCCAAGGTATCCCTGAAGGGGTACCCATGGTCTCTGGGCCAGGCCCGTTATTTCCGGCAGATGTGGCGACAAAAACGCCGGCATCTGCAGCAAATAGGAATGCGATGTCATCGGCACCACTAAAAGTAGTACCAGAGCCACCGATCGAATAGTTGATTACGTCGACACCATCGGCTACGGCCTCATCAATAGCGGCCATTGAGTCGGCCGAAGAGCAACCGCTATCGTCCGGGTCAGGAGCATCCCAGCAAACTTTATACACTGCAATGCGGGCTCGCGGTGCCATTCCGGTAAGGGTTTTCCCGTCTGGAGTAGTAACGCCATAGTTACCGGCGGCCGTTGTGGCGGTATGAGTCCCATGCCCATCTGCATCTCTGGCTGAAAGGAATTCATAGTCCGCCAACTCTTTATTGGCCAGAAATGCATCGGAAAAAGACTTGGCTTTAATCAGCTTGTTGTTACAAGTAAATGCGGCATCATTGGGGTTTTGGTCGCTGTTACCGAATTCACAGCCTTCGCCTGTAAAGGACTCGGGAATTGAACCGTAAGGAACATGGGCTCCCAAGTTGCCTTGCAAGGGTGTCGCTATGTCGGCGACGCTTTCGTGCTCCGGGTGAATACCGGAGTCGATAATACCCACTACTATATTTTCGCCGGTAATGCCCCAGAGCCAGGGGCTGGGCATATCTGTGATACCGAGGAAATCCGCAGTGGAATCGGTATGGGGTTTTAATAGTTCATCTTCCCAAACCCCTTTGACGTCAGCGCGGCCGCGAAGTGCAGCTGCTTCTTTTTCACTCATTACCGCAGCGAAGCCATTAAATGCGGTGTCATATTCGTGAACTGTGCGCGCGTTGGGGATTGTGGATAGAACCTGCTCCCGCCGCGATCTAAGAAAGTCAGAGTAGTGTTGATAGCTACTGCTTTGAGGGTCGAGTTTGCCACGGTTGGCCGGTTTGGTAGCTGATAAGCCCGGGATGGTGCCGCTATAAGAGGTTAGAGGCTCACCATCAAGTTGAACAATATAGATTTTTTTTGTTTTTTCCTGACTCGGGGCAAACTTCTCCGCAGCTGAATCAGCAAGTACGCTGCTGGATAGCAATATACCTGCTGTCAGGGCAGAAAGAATTTTTCTTTTCATTGGAATATCCCTTTTGTTGTTTTGTGCAGGCGGCAACAAAAGGCTTAAAAGAGCTCTCCACCAGGGCAATACTCCATTTCCCTGGCAGAACCACTTAGAGCGTCACTCAAGCCTTGCCCATCCATGGCTTGGCACAACGTGCTGATACAACTATGGGCTCGCCCTCCCGCCAATCGCTTTTATAGGAATGTGTCGTGCAACTCAATAACTTGGCGGGCGGATAAACGTGTTGTGTCGAACACAGTGCACTAAGTTCGAAATATGGCGCACAATTAATCTTGCAGGGGTACCGGTGAGAGATTTACTGGGGGAGGAGATATTTTGAAAAGTGCGCCAAATCAGCGAAAACTGAGGTGGTGGTTAGGCGGGGATCCGGCTGCTCGATTAGGTGCTGTAAAGTCTGATCACCTGCACCGGTTTTTACCAGAACGGGTTTACACCCCTTCTCTAACGCCAGATAAAGATCTGCCAGCTTATCTCCAACCAAATAACAGTCGTGCAGGCTGGTATCAAATTCCGCTTCGATTGCATCTAGCAGACCCGCCAGGGGTTTGCGGCAGCGGCAATTATCTTCAGGGCCGTGGGGACAGTAGAAAATAGCGGCGATTTCGCCACCGGCATCTTCCACCTGAGTACGCATTTTAGCGTGCATTTCTTCCAGGTCATCCAGATCAAATTGGCCCAGCGCCAGGCCACTCTGGTTGGTGGCTATCACCAGTTGATGGCCGGCCTGACTGAGCGCTGCCAGTGCTTCAATACTGCCGGGCAGGGGCTGCCATTCGTCGGCGGATTTGACGAATTTATCGGGATTTTCGTTGATCACCCCGTCGCGGCCGAGAATGATAATTGCCATATTAGTATCTCCCTGATTTGCGAGGCGGGGGTTTAATGCCCCGCCTCTGCAAGTCATTACTTGGCAGGAACCAGTAGGGAAATATCGGCAACTTCGAGGAACAGTGCGCGCAGCTGGGCCAATAGGGCCAGGCGGTTGTTGCGCAGTTGCTCGTCGTCACTCATTACCATCACGTGGTCGAAGAAGCTGTCTACGGTTTCACGCAGGCCAGCCAGACCGGCGAGGCCCTCGGCGAAGAGCGCATCGCTATACAGGGGCTCGACTTCTGTGCGGGCAACCTGTACTGCGGCGAAGAGAGCCTTTTCCGCCTCTTCCTGCAACAGAGCTTCATCAACACTGCTGGGTACAGCACTGTCTAATTTGGCGAGGATATTGGAAACGCGTTTGTTGGCGGCGGCCAAAGCACCGGACTCCGGCAGCTGGCTAAACGCGTTGACCGCGTGCACGCGGTTGTCGATATCCAGCGGGCGCGACAGCTTGCGCGCGGCAACGGACATAAATACTTCGGTGGCGATACCCTGATCTTCGTAACGGGCGCGGAAGCGCTCCAGTACATACTGCAGAGTTTGCTCCACCACCTTGTCATATTCACCCAGGGCGGTGCGCGGGTAGTTGTCGCGGGCCAATTCCAGCAATTCGCGCAGGTCCAGGTCGAGACGCTTCTCTACGAGAATACGGATGATCCCCAGGCTGGCGCGGCGCAGGGCGAAGGGGTCGCGGGAGCCGCTGGGGGGTTGGCCTATGCCGAAGATGCCGACCAAAGTATCCAGGCGATCCGCCAGGGCGATTACAGTGCCGGTGTCGCTGGCGGGCAGCTCATCACCGGCAAACTTGGGCATATACTGCTCGTACATGGCCTTGGCCACATCCAACGGCTCGCCGTCATTTTCGGCGTAGTAGTAGCCGGCGATGCCCTGCATATCGGCAAACTCGAACACCATCTCGGTAACCAGGTCCGACTTGCACAGGCGGCCGGCGCGCTCGGCCCAGTCGCCGTTGCTTCCGGTTTTCTCAGCGATGGTGCGGGCGAGGGCGGCTACCCGTTCAGTCTTGTCGTAGACGCTACCCAGGTGCTGCTGGAACACGATTTGGCGCAGTTTCTCGCGGCGTGATTCCAGGCTGGTCTTTTTGTCGGTCTCAAAGAAGAAGGCGGCATCCGCCAGGCGCGGACGGATTACGCGCTCATTGCCGTGGATAACCTGGGCGGCATCCTGGCTCTCGATATTGGACACGGTGATAAAGAAAGGCAGCAATTGGCCATCTTCATCTACCACATGGAAATATTTCTGGTGCTCCTTCATGGAGGAGATCAGGGCTTCAGCGGGTACTTCTAGGAAGCGCTCTTCGAAGCGACCGGTGAGGGCTACAGGCCATTCAACCAGTGCAGTCACTTCGTCGAGCAGATCGTCATCGATGACCGCTTCACCATTGACGTTGTTGGCTTCGGCGATCACCTGGGCGCGAATGGCTTCGCGGCGCTCGGCGAAGTCAGCCATTACGTAGCCGGGTTCGCGCAGAACCTGTGCATAGTCGTGGGCGGAGTGGATCTCCAGCTCGCGATTGCAGTGGAAGCGATGACCGCGGCTGGTGTTACCGGCTTTTAAGCCGAGTACTTCACCGTTGACTACCTTGTTGCCAAACAGCATGACGAGCCAGTGCACCGGGCGCACGAACTCCTCGCGGCGCGCCCCCCAGCGCATACGCTTGGGAATTGGCAGTTGAGCCAATGCCTTCTCGACAATGCCCGCTAACAGGGATTCGGTTTCAGCGCCTTTCTGCTCGCTGATAAAGGCCAGGCGCTCGCCTTTGTCGGTCTCTTTGCGTCCCAGCTCTTCAACAGTTACGCCGTTGCTGCGGGCGAACCCCTCAGCGGCTTTACTGGGCTTACCCTCTTTATCGAAAGCGGCTTTGACAGCCGGGCCCAGCTTTTCAATTTGTTTGTCTTGCTGCTTATCTGCCAAACCGAATACTGCTACGGCCAGGCGACGGGGGGCTGCGTAGGCTTTAACTTCGCCAAAAGACAACTCGGCGCCTTTGAGGCCCTGGGTAATACCATCGGCGAAAGCGATCATTAATTTGTGTAACGCCTTGGGCGGCAGCTCTTCGGTGCCCAGCTCTACCAGAAAATCCTGAGCCATTACTGCTTCTCCTCTTGCTCGATGTCTTCCGCCAAAATATCTGCCCGCAGTGCTTCATCTGCCATGGGGAAGCCTAAGGCGCGGCGCGCATCGTAGTAAGCCTGTGCCACGGCGCGGGCCAGGGTTCGTACGCGCAGGATATAGCGCTGGCGCTCAGTCACTGAGATGGCGTGGCGCGCATCCAGAAGGTTGAAGGCGTGGGAGGCCTTCATAACTTGCTCGTAAGCGGGGAGCGGCAGGCCCAGCTCAATCAGGCGTGTGCTCTCGCGCTCGCAGTGATCGAAGGTCGCGAACAGGAACTCCACATCGGCGTGTTCAAAGTTGTAGTGGGACATTTCCACTTCGTTCTGATGGAAAACGTCGCCGTAGGTGACGGGGCTGCCATCCGGGTTGCGGGTCCACACTAAATCGTAGATAGACTCGACACCTTGCAGATACATGGCGATACGCTCAAGACCGTAGGTGATCTCGCCGGTAACTGGGTAGCACTCGAGGCCGCCAACCTGCTGGAAGTAGGTGAACTGGGTAACTTCCATACCATTCAGCCAAACTTCCCAGCCGAGGCCCCAGGCGCCCAGGGTTGGGGATTCCCAGTTGTCCTCAACAAAGCGAATATCGTGGACAGCGGGATCTACGCCCATGGCGCGAAGGCTATCGAGGTACAATTCCTGGATATTGTCCGGGGATGGTTTCATTACTACCTGGTATTGGTAGTAGTGCTGAAGGCGGTTGGGGTTCTCGCCGTAGCGGCCATCGGTAGGGCGGCGGCAGGGCTGTACATAGGCCGCATTCCAGTTTTCCGGGCCTATGGCACGGAGGAAGGTCGCTGGATGAAAGGTGCCGGCGCCCACTTCCATATCCAGAGGCTGTAGAATGACGCACCCTTGGCGCGCCCAATAATCCTGCAGGGCAAAAATGAGTCCCTGAAAGGTACTGAGATCGTATTGCTTGGACACCGCTATCTCCGGATCAGTATCTGCTGTGGGCAAAGGGACGCAATTATAGCGGCAGCGGCTCCTGTGCTTAAAGCGCTATAGCCGCTTCGGAGGTGTCAATGTTCATTCTCGAACTAGATAGCCGTCTCAAAATGGCTTTTGTGGATAGGAAGTAATTCAGTGGATATTAAAGGGCGCCTTGCAGTAGGGGCACTGAAAATCATTGGCAAACTGCCGTTGTCTTGGTCGCGACACCTCGGTTTACTCGTTGGCAAAATTGCTGTGTGGACGCGCTCCGAGGGGCTGCGCCTGAGCCGTATAAACCTGGAGTTGTGCTATCCGGCCATGGACCCAAAGCAGCGCGAACGGCTCGCCAGAGAGAGCGTGATCGGTACTGCAATGACCGGCTTTGAGATGGCGGCCCTATGGAACACCCCCTGGGCCAAAAGTAAGAATGCGATTGTGGGAGTGCGCAACCAGCACTTGCTCGACGGGAGTGAAGAAGGCAGGACCGGCACAATTGTACTGATGCCGCATACGGGCAATTGGGAAATTTTTGGATTGCATGTAGGCACCCTGGCTCCCTGCACAGTGCTATACCAGCCTCCCAAAATTGAAGCTTTGGACCCGGTTATTCGCAATGGGCGGGAAGTGACTGGTGGCAAGATGGTTCCCACCAACGTACATGGGGTTCGCTCGCTACTTAAGGCTCTCAAAGCCGGTAATTTTGCCCTGATACTTCCCGATCAGGAGCCGGATATGGGCGGCGATTTTGCTCCTTTCTTTGGGCGCCCCGCATTGACGATGACCTTGGTTCACAATTTGATACAGCGCACTAATTGCCATGTGGTGTTTGGTTTCGGCAAGCGCGTTGAAGGTGGATTTGAGCTGGTATTTGTTCCTGCGGAAAAGGCCATTTATAGCGATGAGCAGAAAGTTTCCCTGGCGGCGATGAATCGGGGAGTGGAGGCCTGTATTGCCCAGGCACCAGAGCAGTATCAGTGGGAATACAAGCGCTTCAGGAAACAGCCGGAAGGCAAGAGTAAAATTTACCGCAAGAAAAAGTAGGGGCTCTTCATAGAAGCCCCCACATAAAATTATTTAAGTCGCGTGCCGGAAAGCGACCACAACCGGCATGCGTGCCGCGCGCCAGGCTGGGAAGAAGCCGCTGATAAAACCGATCACCAGCGCCAATACGGCGCCCTGCACAAACAGGTCTGGGGACATCTCAAAACTGAACACCACCTGGGTAAAACTGCCTCCCAGAGTTGAGGTGTTGAGACCGTCGAAAAACAGGTAAGCAGCCAGGGAACCCAAAAGCCCGCCGGCAACAGCTAAAACCATGGCCTCAGCAATAGTGCCGCAGAACGCGGAGAAGTTGCTGAATCCCAACGCGCGCAAAGTAGCGATTTCACGAGCCCGGTCCGCTACCGAGGTATACATGGTGTTGAGCGCCCCGGCCAATGCGCCTAGCGCCATCACAGAGCTGATAATCCAGCCAAAAGTAGCGATATATTGCAGCTGTTTACCCTGGCTGGCGAAGTACTCCTGTTCGGTTTGCGCTTCCAGATTCAGGCGGGGCTCGCGCTTAATGGTTTCCTGAATGGGCTTGAGATCGCCGTTATTCTCCAATTGCAAACGGATTGACTGGTAGCTGTTACCCCGGTTGTAGTGACTTTGGATAATTTTGATATCTGCCCACAGCTCGCTCTCAAATATATTACCCCCTGTGGAAAAGACCCCAACAACTGTCCACAGGTTTTTGCCAAAGCGCACTTCTTTACCGATTTCGAAACCATTAAATTCACGCAATACCCCTTCACCAACAATCATTTCGTTAGTGCCGGGAGTAAACATTCGCCCCTCCACCATACGCATGTTATTGCGCATGGCCATGCCGGTTTCATTGAGACCGCGCAGGGGGATATTGGCTTCGGTGCCGGTGGATTTCTTCAGGCCATCGACAATAACGTAGAGCTCCGGTGATACCACCGGGCTGTTCGTATCCCTGGCAACACCGGCCGATTCCGCAATCAGGTTGACCTGGTCCTGCAAGATTACAGAGTTGATTTCACTGGCAGCCCCCTCTCGCATCAGGATAGCGATCTGGCTGGAGCCGGCCCCACTCATGGTCGCCTCAAATCCCTTGGCCATAGCGAGAAACGCCAGCAGGATTGCGACGACAACTGCCGAGGCAAATACCATGGCCAGTGACATCCACAGGCGTCGACGCAGGCTGCCCAGATTCATCAGGGTTACCGAAACAATTTGTGCAATAAGAGAACCCATAATTTCTTCTCCTTTAAGGCTTCCCCAGTGAAAACTATTGTGTAGTTTCAGTGGGGCACCAGTTTATTGTTGTCGGTTAAATGCAGTTACTATGTTGAGTCGCAGAGCCTGAAAGGCTGGCATCAGCCCGGTAATCAGACCCAACAACAACATAAATAGAATGGCTTGCAGGGCGATATCACCATCCAAAATCAAGTTAGGCAAAAAGCGGGCAAGGAAGGTTTTTACCCCTTCGACCAGCAGCCAGGCTGCGGCCAGGCCGGAAAGGCCGCCGACAAAGGCAATTAACAGGGACTCCGACAGCACCATTCGGAAAATACGGGTGCTGGAAAAACCCAGGGTTTTTAATACGGCGATTTCCCTGGTACGCTCGCGAATAGCCAGCGCCATAGTGTTGCCAACCACTACCAATATGGTGAAAAAGGCAGTAAACACCACAGAAAAAATAATTAAGCCAATATTTCCGATTTGTTCAATAAAGGCTTTATTAAATGCTTTCTCGGTACTGGTATCGGTTTCATTCTGCGAGTTGGCAAAATTATCATCGATAGTTTTTGCGACGTTTTCATTGATAGCGGGATCATCGGTTGTTAGTGCCATCCAGCCAATCCAGTCGCCACCGAAAGTCTGTGTCTCCATAAAATATTTATAATGAAACAATAATTGGCGTGTATCGTACTGTTCCGTATCCCCTTTAAAAATCCCGGAAATCACAAATTCCCAGGTGTAGCCACCATCTTTGTGCGAAAAAATATTGGAGGATAAAGGAATCCTATCGCCCACTTTCCAGCCGTAAATCTGCGCGAGTTTTTCCCCAACCAAAGCCCCTTGCCGATTGTTAAACCAAGCCTGCTTTTGTTCCTCGGGAATAACAATTTCTTCATAGACTTTTAAATAGGATTCTGGATCTACAGCCATTGAAACGACCTGCCGGCTGGGTTCCTGAAAATAACCGCCAAACCAGTTGAGATGAGTTACATGTTTCACTCCCTCGACGGCTGCAACCTTTTGCACATAGGCAATGGGTAGTGACTGGGTAAAGTTAATTCTATTGAATACCACCAGACGATTATCAGCGGATAATTCCACGCTGGAATTTAATGCGGACTTGAGGCTGGTAACCGCACCGAAAATCAAGAAGGCGATAAAAATAGCAAAGCAGGTAAGGAATAGCCGCAAGGGCTTCCTTGTCATATTTTTAAAAACCAAATAAAAATCACTCATGCCACTATTTCCCTCTGCACAAATTGTCCTTTATCCAGATGCAGGGTGCGCTTGGCGTATCTTGCAGCCGCGGGATCATGGGTAACCATCACGATGGTTTTGCCGTGATCGCGGTTTAACAATTGCAGCATTTCCAGTATTTCATCTGCTGTGGCCCGATCCAGGTCGCCAGTGGGCTCATCACACAGAATCAGTTTTGGATCGGAAACGATCGCGCGAGCGATGGCAACACGCTGTTGTTGCCCGCCGGACATTTCACTGGGCATATGTTTTGCCCGATCACTTAATCCCACCAGGGCCAGTGCGGTTTCCACATTGTGGCGGCGTTGTGATTTGGAGAGATTTGTCAGCAGTAGCGGCAGCTCTACATTGCGCTGGGCATTGAGCATCGGCATTAAATTGTAAAATTGGAAAATGAAACCAATATTTCTCGCTCGCCAGCGGGTTAGGGCGCCTTCATTGAGGGAGTCAATGCGCTCGCTGTCAAACCATATCTCTCCACCGCTGGGTTGATCGACGCCGCCCAACATATTTAACAGCGTTGTTTTACCGGAGCCCGAAGGCCCCATAATGGCAACGAAATCACCGCGATCAATTTCCATATTCAGGGATTCAAAAATGGAAATGGTCTCTTTGCCCTTGGTAAAACTTTTGCTGACATCCTTCAGCTGAAACAACACTTCCTCTGACATCTCAAATTCCCTCTTATAAATACTGTTGTGTTTTTATTGGTGTTTGCTAGGGAGCTGCGGCCTCGCCTGCGAGGAAGCCCACTTTAACGCCCATATCCGGCAGGATTCGGGCATCTTTGTCATCGATAGCGATTCGTACCCGGACAGTCGCCTTGGCTCGATCGGCCGTTGGAATGATGGCGATAACGGTAGCTGGGATGTCCCAGTTCGGATAGGCATCCAGGTTGGCGTTAACTTTCTGTCCCTTGGCAACTCGGCCGATAAAGGCTTCGTTCACATCCACTTCGATTTCGAGTGAATTCATATCCACGATGGTACAGATTCCAGTGCGGGTAAAACCTCCGCCGGCAGAGCTGGGGGCAACTATCTCGCCAGGTTGTGCATTTTTTGTCGTGACTACGCCGGCAAAAGGCGCGCGGATAATATGATCTGCCAGGCGTTCGCGCTGCCTCTCAGCTTCAAGAATGGCGACTTGAATATTGGCGCGGGCACTTTTTAAGTCTGCCCGTAACCCCTCTACCGAGGATTCACTTTGGGTGAGCTGCGCTTTGCTGGAATAATTTTTGTCTCGAAGTCCGGCAAAACGCCGATATTGGCGTTCAGCCTCTTTTAACTTCGCGTG
The DNA here is from genome assembly GCF_052467815.1 of Microbulbifer maximicatervae (SeqCode). Taxonomy (NCBI): domain Bacteria; kingdom Pseudomonadati; phylum Pseudomonadota; class Gammaproteobacteria; order Cellvibrionales; family Microbulbiferaceae; genus Microbulbifer; species Microbulbifer maximicatervae (SeqCode). Next base: position 1,436,372 of record NZ_CP174326.1, on the reverse strand, counting down.
AATACTCGCTTCCTTGGCTTCAAGCACTTGAATTTGTGCCTGGGCAAAATCCAGCGCGACCCGCGCTTTGGCATCATCCAAGCGGGCCAGAACCTGCCCCTCCTCGACCTGCATTCCCTCTTCGACATCCACACTACTGATCAGGCCCATTACTTCAGCAGAGACCGTAGCCATGCGCCTCGGTGTGATATAGCCGGAAGCATTAAGAATGGTCTCGTGAAATTTTTCCTCCCTGGGAATCAAGCTGAGAGTCTTGGCTTGAGGTTCGCTACTTTGGGGGAGCACTGGTGTACTGTCTTCTGCAAATAGAGAAGCGCCGGCAAGGCCTATAACTATGCCAGTAACTAGGCCGACAGATGCCGCCAATATAACTTTGCGCGATGGGGAACTGGGTTCGGGCGCTGTTTCCCGATCAATTTTGAGTTGACCGAGCAGCGCACTAGTATCTCTGCTCATACAGCCTGTTTTTATTAGTTACTTCCTGTAAACAGCAACTGTGGCAGAAATTAAAAAATATTGCCACGCGTTAGCGTGGCCATGACATCTTGTGTCGTTAGTGGCGCCAAAAAGCCGGGGTAAGTAGTACTAGCAGGGTAAATATTTCCAGGCGTCCCATCAGCATCGCCAGGATAAGAAACCATTTGGCGACTTCATTAACCGCGCCATAGTGGGCAGCGGCTTCGCCGAGGGCGGGTCCGATATTACTCAGACAGGAGGCTACTGTAGTAACGGAGGTGACAAAGTCTTCACCGGTGGCGATGACGATAATGGCGAGGATAAAAAAGGATGAAACATAGACCGCAAAGAAGCCCCACACTGCGTCGGTAACTCGATCGGGGACAATTTTGCGATTGATCTTGATAGGGATAACCGCATTGGGATGTACCAGGCGATTCAGCTCGCGCATACCGGACTTCATAATCAGCATACCGCGCACCGCCTTAATGCCCCCCGAGGTTGAGCCGGCGCAGGCACCGAGAATACCTAACAGCAAGAGGACGTAGGGTAAGAATACTGGCCAGGCTGAGAAATTTTCCGAGGCGAAGCCGGCAGTGGTGCTGATCGAGACCACCTGGAAGAAACCGTGTAGCAGGCTGTTACCGGGGGAGAAGATATTCAATATCCACAGGTAACAGCTGATCAACAGGCCGGCACCGAGAATCAGCATAACGTAGAAGCGGAATTCTGAGTCGCGCCAATAGTGGCTGAGGGTCCTGTTGCGAAATGCGAAGAAATGCAGACCGAAGTTAATGGCAGCAGTAAACATAAACACGATACAAATAATCATGATCGCGCGGTTGTGGGCGTAGAACCCCATACTGGCATCGTGGGTGGAGAAGCCTCCATTGGCCACAGTGGAAAACGCATGGCCAACGGCGTCGAATACCGTCATGCCGGCCCACCAGTAGCCGATGCCGCAGAGGATTGTAAGAATCACATAAATAACAATTAGTGCCCGTGCTGTCTCGGCAATACGTGGAGTCAATTTGGTATCTTTTACCGGGCCGGGAATTTCTGCCTTATACAGCTGCATACCACCGATACCCAGCATCGGCAGGATGGCCAGGGCGATAACAATTACGCCGATACCGCCAAACCACTGCAACTGCTGGCGGTAGTAGAGAATGGCAGGAGGCAGTGAGTCCAACCCGGTAATCACCGTGGCGCCGGTGGTTGTTAGCCCCGAGATGGATTCAAAAATAGAGTCGGTGATACTCAAATCAGGCTGTGGGCTGATAATAAAGGGTAGGGCACCGAAGCTGCCCAGTACCAGCCAGAACAAAGATGTCACCACGAATCCGTCCCGGGTGCGCAGGTCTTCACGCAAATCGTGCACTGGCAGCCACATGAACAGGCCGGTGATCAGAGTGATGACGAAAGCTGCGACAAATGCGCTGTGAGTACCATCTTCATACCAAAGGGATACGCCAATCGGCGGCAGCAGAGTCAGGCTGAACACCGTCAAGAGAATTCCAAAAACTCGCGCAATTACCGCAATTCGCATTGGCGCCTATCAGCCTATCGTTATTTGTTGCAATGTTATCTGGACGGCGGAGACCGTTATCGCCGGAAAACGAAAATATTATTTGCTCAGAAAAAGCCAAAACCAACTTGGAACAGTTGTTCTACATGGCGGGTCTGGCGGCGGTCGATAAGGAAGACAATCACGTGGTCATCGCTCTGGACAATGACATCATCGTGTGCCATCAAAACTTCGCTGCCATTTTCCGTTTCCCGTACTATGGCGCCAATCGAGGCGCCCTCGGGCAAGTCGATATCTTCGATCTTGCGCCCCACCACCTTGGAAGTGCGCTCGTCACCGTGGGCGATAACCTCAATGGCTTCAGCTGCACCTCGACGCAGGGAGTGGACGTTGACCATATCCCCTCGGCGCACATGGGTGAGCAGGCTGCCGATCGTATTTTGCTGCGGTGAGATGGCAATATCGATTTCACCGCCCTGTACCAGGTCCACATAAGCGCGGTTATTGATCAGCGTCATCACTTTGCGTGCGCCCAGACGCTTGGCCAATAGTGACGACATGATATTAGCCTCGTCGTCATTGGTAAGGGCAAGAAAAACATCGGTATCTTCGATGCTCTCTTCCAGCAGCAACTCCTGATCGGAGGCGCTGCCGTGCAGGATAATGGTGTGAGACAGCTCCTCGGATAAAAATACACAGCGCTCGTGGCTCTGCTCAATAATTTTTACCGAATAGCGATTCTCAAGCCGGGTGGCCAGGCGCAAACCAATATTGCCACCGCCGGCGATCACTACTCGTTTATAACCGTGTTCCAGTCGACGCAGTTCGCTCATTACCGCGCGAATATCTGCTCGCGCCGCGATAAAGAACACTTCATCGCCGGCTTCAATCACCGTATCACCCTGGGGAATAATTGGCCGGTTGCGACGATAAATCGCAGCAACCCGGGTATCTACCTTGGGCATATGCTCGCGCAAATAGCGCAGTTGGTGCCCAACAAGAGGCCCGCCCTGAACGGCTAAAACAGTTACCAGCTGTACGCGACCACCGGCAAAATCCAATACCTGCAAGGCTCCGGGATGTTCCATCAGGCGGGAGATATACTCTGAAACCAGTTGCTCCGGGCTGATCAGTACATCGATAGGAATGGCCTGGGTATCGAATAATTCCGGGTATTGCAGGTAGGAGGAGGCCCGTACCCGGGCGATTTTGGTGGGGACGCGAAACAGAGAGTGCGCAATCTGGCAGGCCGCCATATTGGTCTCATCGTTATTGGTGACTGCAACCAGGATATCCGCATCCTCAATCCCGGCTTCCATCAGAATATCCGGGTGAGAGGCGTGGCCCAGTACCACGCCGATATCGATGCGGTCGCGCAGTTCGCGCAGGGTTTTCTCGTCGCTGTCCACCAGGACAATATCATTGCGCTCGGAGGCCAGGGCCTCCGCTAGAGAGCCGCCCACCTGGCCGGCGCCGAGAATGACAATTTTCATATCGGATGAGACTCGCGACTAGCGACGTCGTTATTCAGCTTTGCTCAGCAGAGCGTAGTAGAAACCGTCACCGCCGCCGGTTTGGGGTAGAAGCTGCATACCGGCAACTTGTTTCTCGCCCCAGGGCTTATCGTTTAGCAGTTCAGGGGTATTGTCGCTCGCATCCTCTGTCTCCGCAATGAACGCTGCGACGACTTCGCTGTTTTCCGTCGGTAGGCTGGAACAGGTGGCGTAAAGCAACTGCCCGCCCGGTTTAACCAGGGGCCAAAGAGCGCGCAGGATCTTGCCCTGCAAAGCCACTAACTCGGCAATGTCTGCTTCCCGGCGCAATAGTTTGATATCCGGGTTGCGGCGAATTACCCCGGTTGCCGAACAGGGTGCGTCCAGTAGTATCTGGTCGTATTGCTGCCCGTCCCACCACTCATTCGGAGACGTGGCATCGGCACAGATAAGCTCGGCACTCTGCCCGTTGCGCTCGAGGTTTTCCTCGACCCGCACCAGGCGGTCCTCCTCAATATCCAGCGCGCTCAACTGAATGCTGGGTTCCTGCTCCAATAAATGGCAACTCTTGCCGCCGGGTGCCGCACACGCGTCCAACACCCGGGCATTTTCCTGTGGCTGTAACAGCAGAGCCGCTAGTTGCGCGGACTCATCTTGCACACTGGCCAAGCCCTCGGCAAAGCCCGGTAGCACTGTGACTGAAACCGGCTCAACCAGGGTGATACCGACCGGGGAAATAGTACAGGGCTCGGCGGAGAGGCCGGTTTCATCGAGCTGTTGTAAATAGTCCTCGCGCGAGATCTTGGCAGTATTTACCCGCAAGGTCATGGGTGGGTTGGCATTGTTGGCGCGGAAGATGTCTGACGCCTTCTCAGGCCAGGCGGCTTTAATCTGCTGCTGTAACCAAGCCGGGTGCATAGAGCTGAACTGTGGATTGCCGGACAGCTTGCGCTGAAGCTGCTCACTGTTGCGCAGGGCGTTGCGCAGCACCCCGTTGATCAGCCCGGTCGCTCTGTCCAGACCGAGGCTGCGCGCGGCATTGACGGTTGCAGATATGGCGGCGTGATCGGGTATGCGAGTGTACTCGAGCTGGTAGATGCCCAGCAGGATCAGTGCATTGATCTCAATATCCGAGACTTTTTTACGCAGTAACTTGGCGGCGATCAATTGCAGGCGCGGTGCCGTGCGGGCACTGCCGTAACAGAGCTCCCGCAACAGAGGGCGGTCGCGCTCCTCGACTTTGTCCTCGGCGGCAGGCAGAAGTCTTGCCAACGAGCCACGTTCTTCCAGCAGTGAGGCAATAACTCGGGCGGCCTCGGCGCGTACATCTCTGCTCATAATTATCCCAGTTTGGTACCCGGGGCGAACTGCTCCCGGTAGCCTTTCAAAATTTCTGCTGCGGGAAGCGCTTTTTTACCCGGTAGCTGTATTAATTGGAGGCGTAGGGCCTCGCGGCCGCAGGCCACTAAAATACCTTCGTCGTCACTGGAGAGAATGGTACCGGGCTGATCACTGTGGCAGCCCTGTTCGATGGCGGCGCTATAGATACGCAGGCGCTGCTCGCCCTTCTTGTCCTGATAAGTGCTCCAGCACACCGGGAAGGGGTTAAAAGCGCGTATCAATCGATGCAGTTCAGCAGCGGGGCGCTGCCAGTCGATCTGCGCCTCTTTCTTGGTAATTTTGTTGGCGTAGTTAGCCTGGGTATCGTCTTGTACCTGAGGGTTGGCACTGCCACTTTCCAGTAGAGCCAAGGCCTGGAGGAGGGATGGGCCGCCGAGTTCCGCCAGCTTGTCGTGCAAGCTGCCACCGGTATCGGACTCAGTAATCGCGCAGCGGCTTTCCACCAAAACTGGACCGGTATCTAGGCCCGCCTCCATTTGCATAATGGCGACACCGCTCTCGCTGTCACCCGCTTCCACCGCGCGTTGGATCGGTGCCGCACCGCGCCAGCGCGGCAACAAAGAGGCGTGCACATTGATACAGCCCAGACGCGGGGTATCCAGCACCACCTGCGGTAGTATCAGGCCGTAGGCCACCACCACCATAATATCCGCTCCAAGGGCAGTGAGCTCCGCCTGGGCCGTCTCGTCGCGCAGGCTCAGGGGTTGGTACACCGGGATATTGTGGGAGAGTGCCAGCTGTTTCACCGGGCTGGCGAGCAATTTCTTACCACGCCCAGCCGGCCTGTCCGGTTGGGTGTAAACGGCAATGACATTGTGCTCGCTGTCGAGCAGCGCTTGCAGGTGCACAGCGGCAAAGTCCGGCGTACCGGCAAAAATAATATTCACTGACTTGCTCTCAAGTAAGGGGGGAGAGCTGCCGTAAGGCGGCAGCTCCAGGCTCCTGCGGCTGGCGCAGATCAGGCGCGGCGGCGCTGGGATTTTTCCAGCTTGGAGCGGATGCGGTTGCGCTTCAGTGGCGAGACGTAATCCACGAACAGCTTGCCGTCCAAATGATCGACTTCATGTTGGATACAGACCGCCAGCAATCCCTCGGCCTCCAGGGCAAAAGGTTCGCCATTGCGGTCCAGGGCTTTAACACGCACTTTGCGCGGGCGTTCCACCGTTTCGTAGAAACCGGGAACTGACAGGCAGCCCTCGTCGTACTGGTGGATCTCCGGGTCCAGCACTTCGATCTCGGGGTTGATAAACCCGAGCGGTTCATTGCCGTCTTCAGAGATATCCACCACCACAATGCGCTCCTGCACATTGACTTGGATGGCGGCGAGGCCGATGCCGGGCGCGGCGTACATGGTTTCAAACATGTCGTCGAGCAATTGGCGGTGGGCGTCGGTCACTTCAGCGACGGGTTTAGCGACCTCGCGCAGGCGCGGATCGGGAAATTCCAGTATCTCGAGTTTAGCCATAACACCTGTGACAAACTTCTAGTATTCGTTGAACGTGCGCTGATAACATTATGATCGCGCTCAAAATTTACCGAGTGGACCCCTGTTTTTGCTGGCGCTATGCGCCCGGGTCCGGTCTCGCTCCCTTCACGGGAGTGGCCCGGCGCTGAGAATTATAGCGATAAAGAGCATAGGAATGCTTCCATGAAAAAAATTATCCTGGCCGCGATCTCGATGTTAGCGGTTGCCCTTGGTGTCGAAGCACAGGATCAGGTTCGCCTGAACCCCAGTTACCCCGACGCTTATGTGGTGCAAAAGGGCGATACGCTCTGGGATATTTCCAGTCAGTTTCTGGTGCAACCCTGGTACTGGCCGGAGATTTGGCAAGTGAACCCACAGGTGGAAAACCCCCACCTGATTTATCCAGGAGATAGCCTGCGCCTTGTTTATATAGACGGCCAACCACAGCTACAGCTGCAACGCGGCCCCCGGGCGTATCAACTGTCGCCGGGGGTTGATGGCAACCGCCTGTCGCCCTCGATCCGCCGCCAGGCAGTTGAGGATGCAATTCCGGCGATTCCGCTGGATGCAATTAATGCTTTCTTATCCCGTACCCGTATTGTCGAGCCCGGTGCTTTTGAAGGTACCCCTTACATTGTTTCCGGCTCCGATGACCATATTCTGATGGGAGCGGGTGATACCATCTATGCGCGCGGTGATTTTGGTGCTCCACTGCCGTCTTATGGTATTTATCGCCCCGGCCCCGTTTACTCCGACCCTGTTTCGGGTGAAGTCCTCGGGCGACAAGCCCTTGGTGTAGGTTCTGTCGACTTGCTCCAACTGGACCCGGACAACAATCCTGACTTTTCTGTTGCGACTATGGGCGTACGCAGCACTGCCCGTGAGGTTCGCCTCGATGACCGGTTGATGCCGGTGGAGGAGCGCTCAATTGAAGCCCTGTTTCATCCCAGTGCGCCCACTATCGCTATCGATAGCCTGATTGTAGGGGTTGATGAAGGGGTTACCCAAATTGGTAAATTTGATGTCGTAATCCTCAATATTGGTGAACGGGAAGGATTACTGCCGGGCAATGTCCTGGCGATATACAAAGCGGGTTCAACGGTACGCGATCGTATTGCCGGTGATGTGGTTAAGCTTCCGGATACCCGCGCTGGTGAGTTAATGGTGTTCCGCACCTTTGAAAAAATGAGCCTAGCCCTGGTACTGGACGCTCGTCGCCCGCTGGCAGTGATGGATATGGTGCGCAACCCCTAAGCGATCCCAGAAAATCTCGCGGCAGGTGTTGCTGTTTGCCCTGCCGCACAACTATCAAAACAGAAAATGGTAAGTTGCATGGATGCATTGACCGCTACTATGGCGTTGCTGCGTCTCGAGGGAATTGGCCCGGCTCGCTACTGGCAATTACTGGAGCACTTTGCCACTGCCGAAGAGGCTCTCCAGCAGTTTCCTCAACCTCTTCTGCAAAAATTATCACCGCGGGCCCAAATCCAGTGGCGGGAATTTTCCAGCCGATCTGCCGCCAGTGAGCTCGCTGATTGGGTTGAGCGTGAGCTGGCCCGCTGTGCAGACCTGGGGGTACAGCTAGTTTGTCACAGCGATCCCGATTATCCCGCCCTGTTATCTGAGACCTCACGCCCCCCGCCTGTGCTCTATATCCGTGGTGAAAGAAGCGCTCTGAAGCTGCCTCAGGTAGCGATGGTGGGTGCCCGTCGGGCCACTGTGGCAGGTTTGGATAATGCTCGGGCCTTCGCCTCAGAATTGGCGGGTTCCGGATTTGCTATTACTTCCGGGCTGGCCCTGGGCGTGGATGCCGCAGCTCATCGGGGGGCGCTACAGGCTGCGGGCATTACGATCGCTATTTTGGGTAGTGGCGTTGACCGCATTTATCCCAAACACAATCGCCCCCTGGCGGAGGATATTCTCGCTGCAGGCGGCGCCCTGGTCAGCGAATTGCCTCTTGGCAGCAGTGCTGAGGCGAAGAATTTTCCTCGGAGGAACCGGATTATCAGTGGCCTTTCAATGGGGGTATTACTGGTAGAGGCAGCGATGCGCTCAGGTTCTCTGATTACGGCGCGTTTGGCGCTGGAGCAGAATCGAGAGGTTTTTGCGATCCCAGGTTCTATTCACAACCCAATGGCCAGGGGTTGCCACCACCTGATTAAAGAAGGTGCGACACTGGTTGAAACCAGCGCAGATGTAGCTAGCCAGCTTGGCGGTTTACTGGCAGACCCCACACCTACTGATCTCCCCCCCGCTAAACCGCTGCCAGAGCTTCAGCAACAAGTCATCAGGGCGCTTGCCGGTGGGCCTCGAAGTATCGAACTTTTATCGCGGGATACCGGAATTGAGCCGGGTGATTTAATGGCTGTATTGATGGAATTGGAGTTAGAGGGCTTGGTCGAGCAACTCACAGGGTCTTACCAGCTAACTCTGAAGGGAAGCCGCTACACGGACGGGAGGGTACTGGCTAAAACCCCTGAGGAGTTAGTGAGTCCCTAAAGGTCTTAGAAGGAAGTTATAAAATTATTCAGTCAGAAACATCTTGGTTGTTGGTGTAGCCGCCGATCAATTCGCGCAGTTCTATGGCAGCGTTAATACTCAGTGGATTCCAAAACTGGAGTCTGATTATGGCGGATAAACCCAAACTCACCACTGATGCCGGCGCTCCGGTTCCCGATAACCAAAACAGTCTTACAGCGGGGCCAGATGGCCCCCTGTTGATTCAGGACTATCAGCTTATTGAAAAACTGGCTCACCAAAATCGTGAGCGTATACCCGAGCGGGCGGTACATGCCAAAGGTTGGGGCGCCTATGGGATTTTGAGGGTTACCGGTGATATCTCAAACTACACCTGTGCCCGGGTGCTGCAGCCGGGGGCAGAGACCCCACTGTTGGCCCGTTTTTCAACCGTGGCCGGTGAATTGGGTGCAGCTGATGCGGAACGGGATGTGCGTGGTTTTGCACTGAAGTTTTATACGGAGGAGGGCAATTGGGATTTGGTCGGCAACAATACGCCAGTCTTTTTTGTACGAGACCCCTACAAATTTCCGGACTTTATCCACACACAAAAACGGCATCCACGCACTCACTTGCGCTCCCCCACAGCCATGTGGGATTTCTGGTCGTTGAGTCCCGAGAGTCTTCACCAAGTGACCATACTGTTCTCCGATCGCGGTTTGCCCATATCTCCGTTGCATATGAATGGTTATGGCTCCCATACCTTCTCCCTGTGGAATCACAATGGGGAGCGCTTCTGGGTGAAATTCCATTTCAAGACCCAGCAGGGACATAGGTATTTTACCAATACGGAAGCTGAAGCTGTGATTGGACGCTCGAGGGAGAGTTACCAGGAGGCGATGTACAGCGCGATAGAAAATGGGGAATGTCCGAAGTGGACATTCCAAATTCAGGTCATGACCGAGGCAGACCTTGGCAAAACAAGTTACAACCCCTTTGACCTCACCAAGGTTTGGCCCCACGGGGATTACCCTCCCATCGAGGTGGGAACCATGGAGTTGAATCGCAACCCGCAAGACTACTTTGCAGAAATTGAGCAGGCAGCTTTCTCCCCATCCAATATCGTACCGGGTATCAGTTTCTCACCAGATAAGATGCTGCAGGCGCGTATATTCTCTTATGCCGATGCACACCGTCATCGCTTGGGAACTCACTATGAGAGTCTTCCTGTGAATGCACCGCGTTGTCCGGTCCATAATTATTACCGGGATGGTGAAATGAATAGTACAGGTATCCGCAGTGGTAATCCGGATGCCTTTTATGAGCCGAATAGTTTTTCTGGACCAGAGGGGGACCCAAAAGCGAAAGAACCCCCGTTACCAATATCCGGTGCGGCAGATAGATATGACCACCGCAAAGGTAATGACGATTACAGTCAGGTTCGAGCGCTCTTTGATTTGTTCGACGATGAACAAAAGCAGCGTTTATACAGCAATATTGCAGAAGCGATGGCGGGTGTACCAGATGAAGTAATTCAGCGACAATTGGCTGAGTTCCACAAAGTACATCCCAGCTATGCGTCAGGGGTAAAAATGGCGCTTTGAGGAGCGGTTCGCAGGTCTTGTTTAATATAAATTGCCACAGCCTTTGTCTGAAATAGAAAGCTGGGCTGAGCAAGGCGGTTACAACTTGTGCACAGTTGGGCAATCCGCTAGATTGCCTCGGTTCACCTCGCTTGACATTAAGGCGAGTCGAAATGAGAAAGCCTTTTGTAGCGATCCTGACGGGTTTTGACTTCGATGTGCCTGTAGTGGAAGTTGCCTTTGGTGTCCGTTCCATATTCCCTTGCAGCAAGATTTGCAGCAGCGTAAAGATGAAGTAAAACCGGCATTAATAAGATGAAGTACTCACCACTTTCCGTAAATCAGGCTGCCCGCGCCCTGGCAGCGGGTGGTGTTATTGCCCATCCCACTGAATCTGTTTGGGGCTTGGCTTGCGATCCCAATAACCTGTTGGCTGTTAGGCGCCTGTTACAACTCAAGCATCGTCCGCTTGAAAAGGGTTTGATCCTGGTCTCCGGTGATAGAACACATTTTGCCCCCCTCCTCAGCGATCTCAGTGATGGACAAAAGGAACAGTTGGATCGCAGCTGGCCGGGCCCGGTTACCTGGCTTGTACCCCATCGGGACCTGATTCCCTCCTGGGTCTGTGGGGTGCATAAATCTGTAGCCCTGCGCTGCACCGATCATCCGTTTACCGCTGCGTTAACACGCGCCTTTGGCGGTGCTATCGTATCCACTTCAGCAAACCCGGCCGGGTCTCAACCCGCCCGCAATAAATACCAGGTACTGCGCTATTTCGGCCGCGATCTCGACTTTGTCGGTGGCGGCTCAACCGGTGGTCGCAGCGCCCCCAGTGAAATACGCGATCTGCAAAGTGGCCGCGTACTGAGGGCGGGTGCTTAATTTCAAAACAGTGACGTAGTTTTCGCCTATGAGTGATATCGATACCAAGGAAGTAAAGGCTTATCTCCTCGGCCTACAAGACCGCATTTGTAATGCCCTGAGTGAAGAAGACGGCCAACCATTTCGCGAAGATAATTGGGAAAGGCCCGGTGGCGGTGGTGGTCGAACCCGGGTACTGGAAGAGGGCAACCTGATTGAAAAGGGGGGCGTGAACTTTTCCCATGTCTATGGGGATGGACTTCCACCCTCGGCTACGGCAAATCGCCCGGAACTGGCCGGCTGTTCTTTTGAGGCGATGGGCGTCTCTCTCGTAATTCACCCGCGCAACCCCTACATGCCCACTAGCCATGCAAACGTGCGTCTATTTGTGGCTAAAAAGCCTGGAGCTGAGCCCATCTGGTGGTTTGGTGGTGGCTATGACCTTACCCCGTATTACGGCTATCACGAGGATGTCGTACATTGGCACCAAACAGCCAAGCAGGCCTGTGAGCCTTTTGGCAGTGAGATCTATCCCCGCTTTAAGCAGTGGTGTGATAAATACTTTTACCTGAAGCATCGGGATGAAGCACGGGGAGTTGGCGGGCTCTTTTTTGATGATTTTAATAAAGGCGGCTACGACAACGCTTTTGCGCTTATGCGCGCAGTTGGCGATAGTTATCTGGAGGCCTATTTGCCAATCGTGCAGAAGCGCAAAGAGACTCCTTACGGTGAGCGTGAGCGTGAATTTCAGCTCTATCGTCGCGGGCGCTACGTGGAATTCAATTTGGTATTTGACCGTGGCACCCTGTTCGGCTTGCAAAGTGGCGGGCGAACTGAGTCCATACTGATGTCCCTGCCTTCGTTGGTGAGCTGGAAATACGACTGGCAACCGGAGCCGGGCTCTGAGGAAGAAAAACTCTACACCGATTTTCTGCCGCACAGAGACTGGGTATAGGCAGCCAATTTGTCACAATGGAGATTTGCTGTGCACCCATCGCGATTGGAAGGCATTAATTCCCTGTTTCTCGATTACAGGCGGCATTTTGAAACGGGAGATGTGGAACAGATAGCTGATTTTTATCGCTTCCCTCTGCATTACTATCGGGAGGATGGCGTAAAGCTCGCTGTGGCGAGGGATGAGTTTATCCAGCAAGTGGTTAAATTACTCAACGCTTACCGCCGGCTGGGAGTCTGTCAGATTCTTGGCACTGTCACTGAAGTGATAGAGTTAAACGAATACAGCACCCTTGCGAGCTTGCGTTGGACCCTGCTTCATTCACAGGGGGAGGAAAAGGCGGTAGAGCTGTACAGTTCTCACACCCGCTATTTGGTTGCTGAAGCTGCCGACGGTCTCAAAATAGATGGCCTGATAATTGTCGATGAAAGTGCCAAGATTCGAGAGGCGGTGAGAGCGCGCAAAAGGATGAGGTCATGAGTGATCGCTATGCAGTAGTGGGCAATCCCATAAAACACTCTCTCTCACCGGAGATACACAGCGCTTTTGCGGCACAAACGGGAGAGGGGGTTGAGTACAGTAAGCAGCTTGCCCCCCAGGATGGCTTTAGCGGCTTCGTACGGGCTTTCTTTGCTGGGGGTGGTTGTGGCCTCAATGTGACGGTGCCTTTTAAGATACAGGCCTTCGAATTGGCAGACACCCTGACTGAACGGGGAGCTTCCGCTGGCGCAGTTAACACTCTGGCTCTGGCGAAAAACGGGAAGATTCTCGGCGATAACACCGACGGGGCTGGTCTGGTATTTGATATTAACAGCAACTTGGGTTGGGAAATCAGGGATAGAAAAGTTCTCTTGCTTGGTGCTGGTGGTGCTGCTCGGGGAGCACTGCTTCCAATTCTGGCAGAGCAACCCGCGCATTTGCATATTGCCAACCGCACCGCAGAAAAGGCAGTGCAGCTTGCGGCAGAATTTTCCCAGTTGGGAGAGTTGAGCGGCGGTGGCCTGGGGGAGTTGAGAGGCTGCTACGACCTGATTATCAATGCGAGTTCTGCAAGCCTAGGCGGTGTGCTACCTCCATTGCCTGAAGGTTGCGTTGCGAGTCATGGCAAAGCATACGACATGATGTATGGAGCCAAGCCAACGCCTTTTACACAATGGGCGCGTGGACAGGGCGCAGAGAGTGCTGATGGCCTTGGGATGTTGGTAGAGCAGGCCGCTGAGTCATTTTTACTGTGGCGTGGTGTACGTCCTGAAACAGCGCCGATCATGGCCAAGTTGCGCCGGGACCTCAATCAGACAACCGATAATTAAAAGAGAGAAAGCTTTGTGCGTGATATTGTGCGAAACCTGTCGATTTGTTTTGCTGTGGGGTGTTTCGGTGGGCTTTGCTATGCCGTGGGGCTATGGGCCATGGGGCGGTATGGCTTCACCCAGTTTTTGGGGGTAGATTTGGCGCCATCCCTGAGCAATGCCTACCTGTACCAGCGCGTAGTTTGGGGTGGAGTTTTCGGGTTGCTGTTTTTGTTGCCTTTGCGCAACGCCTGGTTAATACGGGGCTTCCTCTTATCCCTGGTGCCGGCAGGGTTGATGCTGTTGTATCTTCTGCCGCAGAGAGGTTATGACTACGGTGCTCTGGTACTGGGACAAATGACGCCCCTGGTTATCGTTCTAGCTTGTGCCATTGGCGGCATAGGTGCATCGGCACTGCTGCGGCTACAGGGTAAATAGTGAGGAGGCCTTGGTTGCCAAGGCCTGCCACATCACTGTTTAAATTCGATCTCAACCAGGCTGCAGCTTTGGGTATATCCCATAGCCCGCTTGATTGTGGGGAAGACCGACGCGGTAGCGACGCTGACCCCCAGCTCGATTCTCTGTCGGTTATCCAGTTGTGCACCTATCCGTTCATTGAGAACAGGATCGATCGTTTTGTAGCTGGCCACGGCTGTTGCAAAATCAAAAATGTCCTGCAAGTTCTCAGGCAGGCCGCTGCCGCCTTGGATACAAGCTTTCACCAAGTGGGGTTCAACACCAGCCTCTAGGGCCATACGCACATTCAGTTGCAGGCACATGCCGCAATCAGCTACTTGCATTGCCGCTATCTTACTCACCCAAAAAACATCAATAGGTAAAAACTCCCTGTGCATGGATAGGGGCTGAAAATTTCTAAATTTTTCAAAGCCTTCAGGAGAGCCCTGAAGAAACTCGCGCAAGTAGTCCATGTCATAGCGGTACTTTTGGGAGAAGGCCTCCATTTCTTGGAGATATTGCTGTTTGGACATAGTTTGGCTCCTAATCAAGTCGGATTGAGTCACAGACCATCGGCCTACAACGCCAAGTCTTATGTAAAAGCCTGATAGGTAAAAATTAGTTTCTATCGGATATTTCGATAGGTGGGCTGTAAAAGTTACCGTAGAGTCGCCGGGACTCCCGGGCAAACCATTGCGCAGCTAAGCCTTGTGGCGTCTGCTTGGACCAGAGCAGATCCACACCGAGGCTCCAGGTATTGAGAGAACCGGTTAAGTTGAGCTCAACCAACCTGCCGCTTTTTAAAAAGGGGCGGGCCAGTTCGTAGGGCGCATTGACCCACCCAACCCCCTTACATGCCAGATCCAGGGCCTGTAGCAGAGAATCACTTCGCCAAGTCTGTGCAGAGAGCTGCCAACGGTACCTTTGGGATTCTGGTGCTGTGGTGATCTGTCGGTGCTGGGCCGCTTCATTCAATGAGGATTGTTTTTTCTGGGCCAGGGGATGTTCCGGACAGGCCAGGCTAAGTACCCGCTGTTGTCCCAGGTTACTGGTATCCAGCGAGCTGGGATAGGAATCCCTTGAGGTGACAAAGGCAAAATCGGCTTCACCCTGTGTCACCTGCTGGACCGCTTCCTCCCCAGTAACACTGCCGAGCTGAAGCTCAGTATGCGGGAAGCGCTCGCTGAAAGTTACCAGCATATCGTTGAGTCGATCCGGCATTACCAGCTCTTCAAATAATATATTGAGCTGGGGCTCTTCTCCCCGCTGGAAGGAATTTGCCGCCTGTTGGAAGCGCTGCAACTGCCCCAACGATTGACGTGCTAATGGCAGTAATGCCAAAGCGGCGTCGGTGGGTTGGGGATATTTCCCTTCGCGGTTAAAGAGAGTCAGCCCCAGGTCAAGTTCAAGATTTTGAATCAAGCTGCTTACAGAAGACTGAGCCCGGCCCACTTCGCGAGCAACCGCCGAAAAAGATCCGACTTCACAGGAGCGCACAAAAATATGCAGCTGGTCCATATTCAGGTTAAGCATAGCGGGGAGCCGGCTGTCACTATGGTTGCTGTTTAAGGAGATACTGATCTTTCAGTTTCACGTAGTTTTCAGCGGAATACTTAAAGAAAGCCTTTTCCTTGTCAGACAGGGGGCGCGCCTTTCTGCAGGGGGCGCCTACATAGAGATAACCACTCTCCAGGGTTTTACCGGGCGGAACCAGTGCTCCGGCTGCCAGTACGACATCGTCCTCAATAGTGGCTCCGTCGAGAACAATAGATCCGATACCAATTAAGATCCGGTTGCCGATGGTACAGCCGTGCAGGCAGGCTTTATGACCGATAGTGACATCTTCGCCAATAGTCAGCGGCCAACCGTCGGCGTTGAATGGTCCCGCATGGGTGATATGGAGAACGGCCCCATCCTGTACACTGGTTCGCGCGCCGATTCGGATCTTATGCATATCACCGCGCACAACGGCCATGGGCCATACGGAGCAATCATCCCCCAGGGTAACGTCACCAATGACTGCGGATTGCGGATCGATATATACGCTGTCGCCAAGTTCTGGAAACTTCTCGCCGTGGGAATCATCGTGGCTGCGCAGTGGGGACATAAATAAGCTCCTGTACAATGAATCCTCTATCATAGCTTTATCCTAATTCGAGCACAGAGTCTTATATGTCCAATCCACTGTTGAATATCCCGCTGCTGCCGCCTTTTGATAATCTCGAGCCCGAGCAGGTGGAACCCGCCATCGCCGAACTGATTAAAGAGTGTGAGCAAACCCTTCAACAGGGATTGGAGACCCCTAGCTGGGATAATACGCTGGTGCCTCTGGAACAGGCGGAAGACCAGCTAAATCGAGCCTTCTCCCCAGTCAGTCACCTGAACAGCGTTCTAAGTGGCCCCTGGCGGGCGCCCTATGAGGCCGCCTTAGCCAAAGTGACGGCTTACTGGACAAAGCAGGGGCAAAATCGCGAACTTTACGACCTGTACCTCCAATTAATGCAGTCGCCCGAATTTGCAAACTGGCAACAGGCACGCAAGAAGTCTTTGGAGCTGGGAGTCAGAGACTTTGAACTCGGTGGTGTAGGCCTTGAAGGAGAGTCCCGTGAAAAGTTTGCCGTTAACAGTCAGCGTTTGGCGGAGTTATCCAGCCAATTTGCCAACAATGTCCTCGATGCAACCAATGCCTGGACCTGGCATACGAATGATGAAGCTCAGCTTCAGGGGCTTCCTCAAACTGCTCTCGCCGCTGCACGGAATGCAGCTGAGGCAAAAGGTCTGGATGGGTGGCTGATTACCTTAGAGGGGCCCAGCTTTCTCGCTGTTATGACCCACGCTGAAAATAGATCTCTGCGTCGGGATGTCCATTTGGCTTTTATTAGTCGCGCTTCCGAAGTTGGTCCCCAGGCAGGTGAATACGATAACTCCGAAGTGATGGAGGCAATTCTCGCATTGCGCGCTGAACAGGCCAGTTTACTGGGAATGAACAGCTATGCGGAGTTGTCATTGGCCAGCAAAATGGCTCCAAATACAGAGCGGGTTTTGGAATTTCTACAGGATCTGGCAGAACGAGCCAGGCCAGCTGCCCAACGAGAAATGGCTGAGCTGAAAGCGTTTGCTGCAGACCAACTCAGTATTGAAGAGTTGCAACCATGGGATGTGGCCTGGGCCGCAGAAAAGCTCAAACAGCAGCGATACGCCATCAGCCAAGAGGAATTGAGGCCCTATTTCCCTTACGCCAAAGTCGTTGACGGCCTCTTTACTGTGGTGGACAAATTATTCGGAATCACAGTTGAAGAAGATACCAGCGTTGCTACTTGGCATGCCGACGTGCAGTTCTTTTGGCTGCTGAGAGATGGCGAAAAGATAGCTGGTTTCTATTTGGATGCGTTCGCACGTGAGAAAAAGCGTGGCGGGGCCTGGATGGATACAGTAAGTAGTCGTCGCCACACGCTCAACGGACTCCAGTTGCCTATAGCTTATCTGGTGTGTAATTTCAGTCCGGCTGCAGGTGATATCCCCTCACTTTTAACCCACACGGAAGTAACCACTTTATTCCATGAATTCGGCCATGGCCTCCACCATATGCTGACACAGATTGATGTGGCAGCAGTTTCTGGTATTAATGGTGTTGCTTGGGATGCGGTGGAAATGCCCAGCCAATTTCTGGAAAATTGGTGTTGGCAACCCCAGGCTATTTCCATAATTTCTGCACATTTCGAAACTGGAGAGGCTCTTCCCGAAGCTTTACTGAATAAAATGCTGGCAGCGAAAAATTTCCAGTCTGCCATGTTTACAGTACGCCAGTTGGAGTTTGCACTTTTTGATTTTCGCCTCCATGCCAGCGAAGAGGCATTGACCGCCGATAAAGTTCAGGTTTTACTGGATCAGGTACGAGCAGAGGTTGCTGTTGTGCCTATCGCCGCAGAAAACCGCTTCCAAAATGCTTTTAGCCATATTTTTGCTGGTGGTTATGCCGCAGGATATTACAGCTATAAATGGGCAGAAGTGCTTTCGGCAGATGCTTTTTCTCTATTTGAAGAAGATGGTATCTTTAATAGAGAGACGGGAAATAAATTTCTGCACAGTATTTTGGAGCAGGGTGGTAGCCGTGATGCGTTGGAGCTGTTTGTTCAATTCCGTGGACGAGAGCCGCAAATTGATGCCCTATTGCGTCACTCTGGTATCGAGCAGCAAGAGCTGAATATCAGTCCTGTGTAACGGATAAGTCAATCATGAAATATTGAGTAGTAGTCATGATGAAGAAAGAAGATTCGGCTGAGTCTGGTAAGATCGTTAAAAAACGCTTTATTGCAGGGGCTGTGTGCCCCCGCTGTAGCGAAATGGATAAAATTATTAACTATCACAAGGATGGGAAAAATTATAGGGAATGTGTTGCCTGTGGGTTTAAGGATGAAATTCGATTGCAGTCAGCGCCAACAGAACTGTCTACTCGTGTTAACCAAGATACAGAGAAAGATATTCACGAGGAGCCAGTGAAACTTATCCAACCCACAAGTAGCCGTAAAAAGTGAAAAAAATATTTTTTATACTGGTGGTTTTTATTGCGGTTGCGATCATAGGTCTCTATGGCCTTGATCGCCATCGAAAAAAAACAGAGCAGCAGAGAGAACAAGTTGCCTACCTATTGGCGAGCTGTGTGAATCAGGGGATACTTACGTTATTCCGTTTACAAGCCAATGACTGGAAAGCCCATCCAGATTTTTACATTGAAGAGGAAAATAGGTTGGGAGTGGCTGTAAAAGCTTTACCTGGTCAAATCCTTAAAGGAGAATCTTTTGAAAAGTGGAGACATGCAATAAATATTTGTGACAAGCTCACAAGGAATAGCAATTTGCAACATGTCACTATTTTTCGCCCCCTGGGCGATTTCTCCGAAAAGGAAATCTCCAATATATATACCTTGAAAGATCGCGGTGCTCTGCGGAAGCGGGAAAAGACTATTCACGCACTATATGAATCAGCAGAAGCTGCAGCTCGCTATATGAAAGACCTAAAGCGAGATATCAATACGCAATTAAAAGCCTTTCGTTTTTCAGATAAAGAGCGCGAATTAACTCTTCAAAAAATCAGTTCTCAGGTTTTAGATAATTACCAACAAGGTAATTTTTCCAAAAAGCAGGCAGATACCTATCTGGAAAGAGTATCCCTTTTTTACAAAACCATGGCTGAGAATCCAAAGTCCTATAGTGTCCGAAACGGCAGCCTATATTTTTATAGCCAAGAATTAAAGCAGAAGGTTGAAGACCTATATGGCGCTGTTATACAGGGAGAGGGAGCGTTTTATGGAAATTTTAAGAAAATTCTAGTGCAAAAACAGGTACAGTCTTCAAGCTATTAAAAATATGAGCGGGTTTTATTATTTGTTGCTTTGCCCGCTCATTATTTACCAACCTGAGATTATAGCTTTAAATGTGTTTGTAGCATCATAAGAGATTTACTATTTTGATAGTGAGTAATCCTGACTGAAATAGTTAATTTCTCAATCGCAAAATTTGTCATATTCTGTTATTTATACATTAAAAAATAACTCTAAATATCCTGCCACAGTTTTACTGTAATTTACGTATCCAGGAATTGGTTACAGTGTAGTATTGAAAATATACTATGAGTCCTAAAGATCGTGCTCCGATCCACAAAAACAAGCTGAACCATATGCCTGTATTCCCCCAATCCCTTGTAAACCACCAGGCGGGAAAGAAAACCAGTACTGAGGCTATAAACATAGTATTACGCATATCGCGACTTTTCCCAGCACCGATAAAAACACCATCGAGCTGATAACTCCAAACCGCTAATAAAGGTAATGCACAGAGCCACCAATATACCTGTTCCGCTTGGTGGATTACTGGTTTGATATCTGTAAATAAGGATAAAATCAAGGGTTTCCCTGAAACTAGTACCAGCGTAATCAGGACAGCGCTTCCCAGGGCCCACAAACCTGCACTGCGAACGGTATTTCTGAATAGAGTCGTTGATCTCTTTGCTATAGATTCCCCAACCAAGGCCTCGGTAGCATTAGCAAAACCATCCAGGGCATAGGAAGTCATCATTAATAACTGTATAAGAATAGCATTTGCAGCAAGTACATTATCACCTTGGGCTGCCCCTTGGGCAGTAAAAAAAGTGAGTGTTAGCAAGAGCAAACAGGTTCTTATAAATAATTCTGTATTTATCTTTAAAAGATTGATCCATGGGGATGAATCGATCCAGGGGAGAAGTTTCTTCTGCCCAATTTCTTTGCGTATATAAGACCAGATATCAACATGAACCCTGGAAAGAAGATATAGACCCAGTAGAAATGCAAAAATATCAGCGAGTACCGTTGCCGCTGCTGCACCTTTTGCCCCTAGGCCCAGGCCAAGAATAAATAGGAAATCGAGGGCTATGTTCAGTAGATTGGCAGCGAAAAGTATATATAGAGGCGCACGGCTATCTTGTCGACCAATAAAAAAACCCAGAATGGCAAAGTTTGCCAGAGCCAGGGGGGCAGATAACAGACGTATTTGTAGGTAGGCCAGTGCGTGGGGTTGTGCTTCCTGACTGGCATTCATCCACTCAACGATATAGTAGATTAAAGGAGAGGCAACAATAAACAGAGTGATTCCCAACCCCATGGCTAATACTAGTGCACGTACTAACCATTGAATCCCAAGATCTGTACTCCGAGCCACCAGTCCGGTAGTACCCATGCGCAGAAACCCAAATGCCCATAAAAGCATCGACATTACGCTAGCCCCGATAGCTACACCGGATAGGTACTCTGCAGATGGAAGGTGACCAAGAATTGCGGTATCTACTATCCCGAGTAAGGGCACTGAAATATTACTCAGTATCATTGGCCAAGCCAGATTCCAGACGCGAGACATAGGTTGGGATTCAAGTTTTGTAGAAGAAGGCATAAGTCATAACAACTAACGGATAGATTGGCTTCTAGCCGAAATCGGAAAAAGAAAAGCTGTGCAGGTGGATTCTACCAATGGTGTCAGTACAGAGCTGATAAGTTACTTTTCCTAAATCGGTCTCCCAATACTGCTATTAGCAATTCATTTCATAACGCTTACAAAATCGAAACGAAATATTTGGCGGAAAAATCATTTTGATTGAGTGTAGATAGTACAGGATTCTGTATTGATCTGCCTGACAATCCTCAAGCTTATTGAAACTAATCTGTCTTGGTTGTGTGAAGCAGTCAGAATTTAGTATTAGAGATTAAAAATTGTTGTCAATCTGTGTAAAAGCAATCAGGGGCACTTGAACCCGAGGATTTATACTTCTCGTGGCAGCATTATTAATGCTTGATTAGTTGTCATCTTTCACCAAATAAATTGCCATGTCTCTATTTGGAGCGACTTTTTTTCTACTTGTGGAAAAGTATCCTATCAAAGTGGTTAAATTTATTTGTTAATCACCGAATTTTTTCACAAAGCGACAACGTTATTCAAAAATGATCCCGATTGACTTTTTCTTGTCGATGTGTTCCTTTTGTACCTGCAGTAGTTGCGACAAATAAAGAAACTGGTTGTTGGTTGTACCTTTCCGGACGACGACATCTGGAGTAAAAAATCTTTTACTAAGAATAACAAGTTGCACTGACGGCAGTAACGCGAGGTGGTCTCCTCGCCCAGTGTATGTAGTCTTGTGTTACTACAGTATGTCCACAAATTTTGTGTGGAATTAATCCTGTTAGGCAGTTGATACAGGTAAAATTCGCTTATCCGTGAAGGCCAGTGGCCAAAATAAAAATTACGGGTTTCTCTGAGAGACCCGCAACCACGGAGATCTGTAGGCGATGTTGAAAGGCTTTGATCGGCTGTTCGCCTTGCTGGCTACTTCGCTATCTGCACAAGCGGTGTTAGCGAATGAGCAGGACGTTGAGCGCTGGGGGGTTAATATGCCCCAGGGGGTGACAGAAGTCGCCCAGACCACCTACGAGCTACACATGCTGATCTTTTGGATTTGTGTGGCTATAGGGGCATTGGTGTTCAGCATCATGTTTTACAGCATGTGGCGTCACCGCAAAAGTAAGGGATACCAAGCGGCCCAATTTCATGAGAGCACGGTTGTGGAGTTGGTGTGGACTATTATTCCCACTGTCATCCTGATTCTGATGGCGATTCCGGCCACCAAAACACTCTATGATATTTACGATACTGAGGAAGAAGATCTCAATATCGTAATCACCGGTTATCAGTGGAAGTGGAAATATGAATATCGGGGCACTGATGTTTCATTCTTTTCCAGCTTGTCCACTCCCAAAGCTCAAATTGATAACCTCCAGCCTAAGGGTGCCAACTACCTCCTAGAAGTCGATGAGCCCCTGGTTGTTCCTATCAAGAAAAAAATCCGCTTCCTGATAACTGCCAATGATGTGATACATGCTTGGTGGGTCCCAGATCTAGCCGTTAAAAAAGATGCAATCCCCGGTTTTATCAATGATGCCTGGACGCGTATTGAGGAGCCGGGAATATATCGCGGACAGTGTGCTGAATTGTGCGGAAAAGACCATGGATTTATGCCTATTGTTGTGAAAGCTGTGCCACAGGCTGAATACGATGCCTGGTTGAGTTCTCGTGCAGCAGAAGCCATGAAAATGCGTGAACTTACAGCGAAGACATTTACCTTCGAAGAGCTTTTTGCTCAGGGTGAAAAAGTCTATACACGCACATGTGCCGCCTGCCACCAGCCGAACGGGCAGGGAGTACCCGGTGTATTCCCGGCGATTGCTGGATCAAAAATTGCTACCGGTCCCCTCAATGGCCACTTAGATATCGTTATCGATGGTTCTACGGTAAACCCCGCAATGCAGGCTTTTGGTGAGCAGCTATCAGAAGTGGATCTGGCTGCGGTAATTACTTACCAGCGAAACGCTTTCGGCAATGAGATGGGTGATACCGTCCAACCCGTAGATATCCTCAACTTCAAGAATAAGCAGTAAGCGCCCGGAGGAATTTAAGAATGGCACATGGTCCTCAGCCCGGTATAAAGCGTTGGCTCTATACGACCAACCACAAAGATATAGGCTCTATGTATTTGTGGTTTAGTTTTGCGATGTTCCTGCTCGGCGGATGTATGGCATTGGTTATACGCGCTGAATTATTCGAGCCCGGTTTGCAAATTGTACAGCCGGAATTTTTCAATCAAATGACCACTATGCATGGTCTGATCATGGTATTTGGTGCAGTTATGCCGGCTTTTGTGGGGTTGGCTAACTGGATGATACCAATGATGATTGGTGCGCCAGATATGGCACTGCCAAGAATGAATAACTGGAGTTTTTGGATTTTGCCCTTTGCTTTCGCAATGTTGGCATCGACCTTATTTATGGAAGGAGGAGCACCTAATTTCGGCTGGACATTTTATGCGCCACTTTCAACGGAATATGCACCACCCAGCGTAACCTTCTTCATTTTTGCCATTCATATTATGGGTGCCTCGTCCATCATGGGTGCGATCAACATTATCGCTACCATTTTGAATATGCGTGCTCCTGGTATGACCTTGATGAAAATGCCGTTGTTTGTATGGACCTGGCTGATCACTGCTTACCTTTTGATTGCCGTAATGCCGGTGTTAGCCGGAGTAGTGACCATGATGTTGATGGACATTCATTTTGGCACAAGTTTCTTCAGCGCAGCCGGTGGCGGTGATCCGGTTTTATTCCAGCATGTGTTCTGGTTCTTTGGGCACCCGGAAGTTTACATTATGATTTTGCCGGCCTTTGGCATTATCTCTGCAATTATTCCCACCTTCGCTCGTAAGCCTCTTTTTGGATACAGCTCCATGGTATATGCCACCGCAGCAATTGCATTCCTGAGCTTTATCGTATGGGCGCACCATATGTTTACTGTGGGAATGCCGATTGCTGGTGAGCTGTTCTTTATGTATGCCACAATGCTGATCGCTGTACCTACAGGAGTGAAAATCTTTAACTGGGTTTCTACCATGTTCCGGGGATCCATGACGTTTGAAACCCCGATGCTTTTTGCAATTGCATTCATCATCCTTTTCGCCATCGGTGGATTCTCTGGTCTGATGCTAGCGATTGCGCCTGCAGACTTCCAATATCACGATACGTACTTTGTGGTTGCCCATTTCCACTATGTGCTGGTTCCTGGTGCAATCTTCTCAATTACTGCTGGTGTTTACTATTGGTTGCCCAAATGGACTGGCCATATGTATAGCGAAGTTATGGGCAAGGTACATTTCTGGCTGGCATTTATTGGTCTCAATGTAACTTTCTTCCCAATGCACTTTGTTGGCCTGGCCGGTATGCCACGTCGGATACCTGATTACGCACTGCAATTTGCGGATTTCAATCAAATATCCAGTATCGGTGCCTTCCTATTTGGCGCTGCACAAATAGTATTTTTGTTTAATGTGGTTCGAACTGTAATGGGCGGGAAAAAAGCATCTGATCAGGTTTGGGATGATCCTGAAGGACTGGAATGGACGGTTGCTTCCCCGGCCCCATATCACACGTTTAGTACGCCACCGGTTGTACGTTGACCTATGAAAGTTGGAGCAAATGCAAAGGTAACTATCAAGCTGCTGGCCGTGGCGACCAGCATGCTGGTATTTGCAATTTTCATTATGCCGCCTATTTACGATGTCTTCTGTGAAATCACAGGGCTCAATGGTAAAACCGGTGGTCGTTATGAAGCTGTGCCAGCTGCGGTTGATAAAAATAGGCTGGTCACAGTGCAATTTGTGGCAAACAATAATGAAAATATGCCATGGGAATTTCGCCCGAGTGTGATGTCTTTGAAAGTACACCCTGGAGAAATTAAAGATACTGTTTTTATTGCAGAAAATAAGACATCTAGGGATATGGTTGGTCAGGCAATTCCCAGTATGGTTCCTTTCAAAGCTGCTGAGTACTTTCATAAAACAGAGTGTTTTTGCTTCAACCAGCAAGAATTAAAAGCGGGAGAGACTGCAGAATTACCACTACGTTTTATTGTGGATCCAGATCTTCCCGCAAGTGTTAATACTGTAACGCTTTCCTATACGTTGTTTGATGTAACGGAAAGGTTTGCCAATAAAACCGATAAGAATGATATCGACCCCGAGCGAGAGGGATAAAAATTATGGCTAGTGAAAGCAGTTATTACGTGCCCGAACAATCCAGGCTGCCAATTTTTGCGACGATAGGTCTATTCCTAATAGCGTTCGGCGCAGCAAATTGGATTAATGGAGGAAGCTCTTATATTTTCTTCACCGGTGCGTTAGCGATGGCCGCAGTTTTGTGGTTTTGGTTTGCTGCCGTAATCAAAGAGAATATGGCAGGGCTCAACAGTGAACAGTTAAAGAGATCATATGTTTGGGGGATGGGCTGGTTTATATTTTCTGAGGTGATGTTTTTTGCTGCGTTCTTTGGAGCACTTTATTACATACGCAATTTTACAGTTCCCTGGCTAGGTGGTGAAGGTGATCGTGGAATTTCCAATATGCTTTGGGAGGGATTCGAAAGTAGCTGGCCCCTATATGTGACTCCTGACGCCGCAGCAAACGGAGAAACGGCAAAATTTATGGGGCCTAAAGATGTGATAGACCCATGGCACTTGCCACTATGGAACACCATCATACTTCTCACCTCCAGTGTAACTGTACACTTCGCACATGTTTTCCTGAAAAAGAATCAAAGAAAAAATTTCAATATATTACTGGCAATCACTGTGGCATTGGGTGGGGCGTTTATTTTTCTACAAGGTAAAGAATACTACGAAGCCTATCAACACTTGGGGTTAACACTTGAGTCAGGAATCTATGGTACAACATTCTTTATGCTGACCGGATTTCATGGTGCCCATGTCACACTCGGTACAATTATGTTGTTGATCATGTTGTTAAGGTCTGTGATAGCCAATCATTTTAGACCTGATGATCACTTCGGCTTTGAAGCAGCAAGTTGGTATTGGCATTTTGTCGATGTAGTTTGGGTCGGGCTGTTTATATTTGTATATGTTCTAGGTGCTTAATGTGGGCAAGGCTTTCTATCGTATAAATAGAAAGCCTTTGTTTTCTTAATATTTATCAGCCCAAGGTGCCGTTTTTGCCAAAATGCCACTTTCAAAGCCGTACCAAATGGCAAGAAGTAAGAGTGACGCTAGTAGTATTCTAATACCTAATGCGTAGAGTGTGCGCTTGGATTGAGGTGTTCCCATATCTCTAAGTAGAAAAAAAAGTGCACTTGAAAGACTGGCAAGTACGGAAAGGAATAAGACAACAATAACAATCTTCAGCCACATTTTATTATTTTCCATTATTTATGTAGTTGCGCATGATAGTAGATATTCCATCAGCTTCTGCGAAAGATATCAGTTTACCACTGATTCGCAATTGGCCCATCACGATATTTTCTCTGGGTGCATTCATCCTGTTTATCTTTTTGGGATTGTGGCAGCTTGATAGGGTAAAGCAGAAATTCGAACTTATACAAAAGGTAGAGAGTAGGCTCTCTCTGCAACCGCAGGAAATCTCAAATCTAAGTTCTTATCAAGAGTATGCGTCTGTAACTTTAGCGGGAGTTTTTCAGAAGGAAATATATTTTCTGGATAACAGAACCAGAAACGGTCGTGTTGGCTATGAAGTACTACAAGTATTTTCAACAGAAAGTACTGATTGGCTTGTCAATAGAGGTTGGATTCCCTCTACTGGCGACCGAGATAGCTTACCTGAAATAACAGCTTCACTTGATGTGAAATCACTTCAGGGCTACTTATACCCCATCGATACTGAATCCTCCTCGAGTGTTAGTCTAGACCCGGTTTTTAATAATAGAATTCAACAAATAAATTCAAATTTCATTGAGACTATAGGCTTAGTTAACAATGGATGGTCGATCCGTTTGTTTGCGGATTCAGGTGCAGCTTTAATTACTGATTGGAATTTTTTCAATAGTGGCCCTGAAAAACATCAAGCGTATGCTTTCCAGTGGTTCACGATGGCAATAGCTGTCTGGCTTTTATGGGCTTATTCAGCCACAAATATTATTTTTAGATTACGTCGTAGATTGAGTAGAAGTTTGAAAAAGGAGTTTTAAAATGAAACCAAAAAGTCAGCCAGTTTCACCTGAAAGAGATCTGAGTAAAAGGAAGCCAGCGAATAAACTCATTCAGGGACTCTCAGTGCTAGCATCCGTCGTACTTCCAATTACGGCTGCCTATATTGTTTATTATACAGGCTTAGGCATGCCTAAAGAGACGATTAATCAAGGTGAATTATTGCAGCCTCCATTTGATATCACTGAAATCAAAATCACCTTTCAAGGACAGCAGCAGTCCCTGGCACAAGAGGGTGAATCAAAATGGCGCTATCTAATATTAAGTGACAGTGATTGTGGCAAAGATTGTGAAGATCTTTTGTATATAAGTAGGCAGGTTCATATTCGGCTGGGGGAAAAAGCTCATAGGGTTGAGAGGCTACTCGTGGTTGGTGATAGTTTGGATGAAAAACGACAAGAACAAATACAAACTGAGCATCCGAAACTAAAAATAGTGAATTTGGATGATGAAAACTTTAAGCAGTTGGTACAGAAAACTGATCATGACGGTGTGACTTCAACCAAGGCATTGCTGGTTGATCAGGAGGGTTATGCAATGATGGCCTATGATCGGCAGCATAGCGGAAACCAATTACTTAAAGATATAAAAAGATTATTGAAGTACTCCTACGAGCAATAAGATTAGTATTCGGAGATTTTCAGTAGTGTCTAAACAAGAAACCCCTAAGAATTGGCGACATATCATTACCTGGGCGGCCTGTATACTAGCTGTCGTAGTTGTTGTTCTAGGTGCATTTACTAGACTGGTGGATGCTGGTTTGGGCTGTCCAGACTGGCCTGGATGTTATGGTCATCTCACCTGGCCGAACGATATAAAAGAAATTAAAACGGCCAATATGATTTTTCCGGACTCTCCGGTAGATGTTAGTAAAACTTGGCCGGAAATGGTTCATCGATACTTTGCAGGAACTTTACTTTTATTCGTTGTATTACTCACTTATCTTGCTTGGAGAGATCGGCAAGCTCCAACCTTTAAGCAAACACATATTCTTTTAATTATTATTATACTGCAAGCTGCTTTTGGGATGTGGACGGTAACCTTGAAGCTTTGGCCGCAGGTAGTAACTGCTCATCTATTAGGTGGAATGGCAACATTATCTATGTTGTGGATTCTCTGTGAAAGGTTGGCTGATAAACCTAGACAATTACATGGGAGGTATTTACCGGGAATAAGGCGATTACGGCTACTTGCTCTGACTGCAGTTGCAATAGTAATTCTGCAGATTGGACTTGGCGGTTGGACCAGCTCTAATTACGCAGCTTTAGCCTGTCCAGATTTTCCAACTTGTCATAACCAATGGTGGCCACAGGCAAACTTTGTAGAAGGTTTTAATATTTTTCAACAAATTGGCCCAAATTATTTAGGTGGTGCATTAGAGAATGATGCACGTACGGCCATACATCTTGCCCATCGTATTGGAGCACTGATTACAACAGCAATTGTACTTATTCTTTCAGTTTTAGCTTGGAGATATGGATTGAGAGGTTGGTCATTATGGCTTACCGGGGTACTACTTCTTCAAGTCAGCTTGGGAATAGCAAATGTTGTTATGTCTCTACCATTAGGGATTGCTGTGGCACACAATGCTGGTGCAGCTCTTCTACTTCTTAGTTTGCTAACTTTTTGTTATCGAATATACACAATGAATGCCGTCATTATAAATAAACAAGAGGTAGTCGATGTGGAAGTAATAGAGCGGGGAGAAGGTTTAACTACCGTATCCAATCTTAATTAGATACTAAGCGTATATAAATATAAAAATAGGTGCGAATATGGCCATAAACTCCACGGGAATACATCAAATTCAATGGCGGGACTACTATGAGCTTACTAAGCCTCGAGTAGTTATGCTTATGCTGTTAACTTCTGTTATTGGAATGTTTTTAGCTGTTCCAGGAATGGTGCCGCTAGATATTTTAGTATTTGGTAATTTGGGAATTGCATTTTGTGCGGGTAGTGCTGCGGCAGTAAATCATTTAGTTGATCGTCATATTGATACAAAAATGGCTCGTACTAGCAATCGCCCGATTGCGAAAGGACGGGTTGAGCCAACTAAAGCTATTGCTTTTGCTCTTAGCTTGGGCGTGACGGGGATGTTTATCCTATTGGTTTTTGTAAATTCCCTTACCGCTTGGCTAACCTTAATATCTCTTCTCGGATATGCGGTGATTTACACCATGTTCCTGAAACGCGCCACACCACAAAACATTGTTATAGGTGGGCTTGCAGGAGCCGCTCCGCCCTTACTGGGATGGACTGCGGTTACTGGGGAAGTGCATGGGCATGCATTGTTGTTAGTATTGATTATTTTTGCTTGGACTCCTCCACATTTTTGGGCCCTTGCCGTACATAGAAAAGAAGAGTATGCAAAAGCTGATATTCCTATGTTACCGGTTACGCATGGAATACCCTATACAAACCTAAATATAGTTTTGTATACCTTTATTTTACTGGCCGTTAGCCTATTGCCCTTTGCTACCGCGATGTTTGGGTGGTTATATTTGCTGGGTGCTGTCGTACTTGGGTTTGGTTTTGTTTATTGGAGCTTTGTAATGCTCATTGGAAAAAACCCCAATGCTGGTATGGAGACTTTCAAATATTCGATAATTTATTTAATGGCACTATTTTTTATCATGCTATTAGATCATTATTTAATTGAAGTGTGAGGGAAAAGTGGAAAATCAATATTCTGCCATCGATAAACAGAAACGTGGAATTAGAATTACCGTTATTGTTCTTTTAGTATTGATTCTTGCTGTGCTTGCAGGATTCATACATAAGCTCGGACAGCCTCGTATTATCACTGATGAGGAGCTTAGAATTAATGGCACTGTAAAACTGCAGAGACCAAGAATCATAGAAGATATACAATTATTGTCTGATGACAGTAGAGATTTCTATACCAAAGACTTTCAAGGTAAGTGGACTCTGGTATTTTTTGGGTTTACCCACTGTCCAGATATCTGTCCAACAACTCTATCTACACTTAATAATTTTTATAAAACTTTAGACGAAAGTACCAGAGCATCTACAGACGTAGTACTCGTCTCGGTTGACCCAAGTAGGGACAAGCCGGAGCAGTTGGGGCAATATGTCCGGTATTTTAATTCTGAATTTCGTGGTATTACCGGTGATTTTTTTAAGCTGAAGAAATTTGCCACTCAGCTAAATGTACCTTTTAATAAAGTTTCTCTTGCTGAGGGCGGTTATACTATCGATCATGGGTCTCAAGTTGTATTAATTAATCCTAGAGGGCATTATCACGCTTTTTTTAAGGCACCTTTAGATCCTGCAAAAATGAAGTTGACCTATCGTTCAATACGAGCGACCTTTAATGGATAGTGAAGGAATCGTATGAGCTATTGTTATCAAATAAGATATTAATTCTGGGCCAATCGATGCAAAATGA
Organism: Microbulbifer maximicatervae (SeqCode); assembly: GCF_052467815.1. Classification (NCBI taxonomy): domain Bacteria; kingdom Pseudomonadati; phylum Pseudomonadota; class Gammaproteobacteria; order Cellvibrionales; family Microbulbiferaceae; genus Microbulbifer; species Microbulbifer maximicatervae (SeqCode). The sequence continues at coordinate 1,405,931 of NZ_CP174326.1, read as the reverse complement.
AGTTGCTGCTTTAAGGAGAAGAAGAGATCAGACACCATCTGGTATGGTGAGTCCTTGGGCTGCACCTATCTTGCTATCACTTTGTTTCATTCCTTTCGGCTGGAGTGGGCTGATAGCCCCCGTAATCTGGATTTTTCTGCGGGCAATTGAGTCTACTAGCGGTTGGTCAAGAGCGCTGTCTTTTCTTTCTGTAGCTCTTTTAATGCTTATATCGGGATTAAATTTGCTTCCCGGCAGTGAACGTGTCCAAGTATTAGCGCCCTATACAGATACAAGTGGTAATCTTATCTATGCCAGTATAAACAGCGGTAAAGCAATTATTTCTATTGCTTTATTGGCTTTTATGTTGCGCATGAAGCAGACCTTCCGTTTTACGGACTTACCCTATCTTTTATTGGCTATATTTACTCCCATTGCATTAGGTCTACTCCTGTATACACCTTCGATAAAATTTACTGGCACTATCGCCGTTGCAGCAATGATTAACTTAGTAATTGTTTGCATTTCTGAGGAGGGCTTCTTCCGGTGGATATTACAGCGGGGTAGCGAAGAGCTACTAGGGCGCTGGCGCTGGTTGTCCGTACCAGTTGTAGCTACGGTATTTGTGCTTCTACATGGAGGGTGGTCAACAGATATCTCCGCAGTGCTATTATTGATAGTCGCTTCAATCTGTTATGCATTGATTTGGACATTGCGACAGAATTTTTGGATATGCGTAATGGCGCATTGGGGGGTAAATCTTTTGCATATGCTTTTGCTACCTTACCCGTTACCCGGCTAAGCTATACATCATCTAATTTTGGTCATTGTTTTAATGTTACCCCTAAGATTCAGCCAATCTGCAGCTATAAGAAAGACAACGATTTAATCTTTGTGGATTAACGAATCAAATTAATGTACTTAAGAAATGTGGCTCTAGATGAACATCATCTATCGTGAATTTTGCAGATATATTCATACAAATAGGGAGATTGTCATTTGAAAAATTATTTTTTAGTTGGAACATTATGTGCACTAACTTGCAACCCTGTATTTGCAGGTGAAGGTAAAGATCTAGCTCAAGAACTGGTTCAAGAGTATTTGATTGTTGATGGACATGTGGATGTTCCCTATCGTCTCGAACAAGCTGAAGAAGATGTTGGGATTAGTACGGATAAGGGAGACTTTGATTACCCTCGAGCTAAAGCAGGTGGACTAAATGCCCCTTTTATGTCTATTTATGTTCCAGCAGAAAAGGAGGATGAGGGTATTGCCAAATCTTATGCAGATACTTTGATTGATAAAGTAGAGGCAATGGTCAAACAGCACCCGGATAAATTTGCAATACCTAAGTCAATAAATGATCTACAAAAGCAAGTCAATGCCGGCTTAATTTCTTTACCCTTGGGTATAGAGAACGGGGCTCCTATTGAGGGGGATCTTACCAACTTAAAGTACTTCTCTGATAGAGGGGTGAGGTACATTACCTTAGCCCACTCAAAGAGCAATCATATCTCTGATTCCTCGTATGATAAAAACAGGCCTTGGGAAGGTTTGAGTGCTTTTGGAAAGCGCTTGGTACGAGAGATGAATCGGATGGGAGTAATGATCGATATTTCCCATGTGTCGGATGCGGCTTTTTGGCAAGTTATTGATTTATCTGCTGTTCCTATTATCGCTTCACACTCTTCGGCAAGGCATTTTACGCCGGGATTTGAACGAAATATGAATGATGAAATGATAAAAGCATTAGCCGATAACGGTGGCATTATCATGATTAACTTTGGCTCCACATTTATCAGTAAAGAATCACTGAATTCATACCGTGAAATAAGTGAGTTGGTTGATATTTTTGCTAAGGAAAAAGGCTTGTCCAAAGATGGTAAGGAAGTGGAGGAATACACTGACAAGCTTTCCCGTGAGAAGTTTATCTTTGCGAAATTAGATGATGTTCTTAATCATTTCGATCATATCCGAAACCTGGTAGGAGTTGACCATATTGGCATCGGTTCAGATTTTGATGGCGTCGGAGATAGTCTGCCAATCGGTTTAAAAGACGTCTCAGAGTACCCACACTTGGTTGAAGGACTACTAAAACGTGGATATAGCAAGCGAGATATTAAAAAAATTCTGGGTGGAAATTTAGTCAGAGTTTGGCAAGCTAATGAAGCTTATGCCAAGCGCCATAAAGGTTAGGCACCTAATCTTCGAACTTAGCTAGACTGCACTATTCTGTTATTAGTGTTCGAGCCGATGAAGCCCGTTCTTATACTATTAGCGAAGTCTTTAATTTTGGCCGATTATTTTCGATCCAAAAAGTTACGATTGATAGTGGGTTGGACTGGAATACTGATTTCCAGTGTATTCTTTCTGTGGGGTATTTTGGGGTTTATTACTTTTATTCCCTCTATGTTGGATGTTTTTGGTGTACTGGGATTGCGGATTCCTGCAGGTATAACTATCTTCGGCTTGCTAATGGCAGCGCTTGGTTTCTGGAAATTTGATGAAGATTAGAGGATGTGGTGCGTGTTAAAAGTATCAGATTTCTTTATCTTGGTGGCGGTTTTAGTCTCTCTGGCACTGTCAGCCGGCTTGTGGTTTAACGGCTATAAGGAGCAGGGCATTTTTACCGCACTTTGGGTTCCCACTATTCTGACGTTGGGTATCTATTTCAAAGTGACAGCTTTGCTAGCCCGCAGGAATTAGACGTGCCAGAAATCTACCTATTATTTATTGGAGTGGCAGTTTCGCTTTTTGAATTGGTTGGTATTTTGCTGGGAATTCGCGAGTTTCGAAAGGCTGGAGAAGAGATGGCTAAACAACGCATTTCATTTGAGGTCGCAGCAAATAAATCTAGAAGGAATGGAGTGGAAAAGTAATTATAGGTCAAGTACCTTAATAAATGCGAAACAGAAAGGGAGGCTAAAGGTCTCCCTTTCTGTTTTTGGTTAATAACAAATACTAGAAACTGTAAGTCATCTTGCCGTAGATAAAGCGGCCACGGGGATCATGCTGTGACTGCACGTAACCATATAGGTCCGCATTACCATCACCGATTGCGAAAGGTGGCTCTTCATCAAACACGTTATCCGCGCCGAGGCTCAAAACCATACTCTCGAAGCCGGTATAACGGGCCTGCATATTCATGGTCAGGAAGGAGTCTACAGTGCGGGAATTATTGGTGTCATAGTCGAGAGTCCCGTCGAAATTGATGTCCGGGGTATCCTCAAATTCACCAATGTAGCTGAGCCCGGCGCTAAATCCGAAGGTGTCAAAGGTCCAGTCAGCGGTAGCGTTCCATCGGTGTTGTGGATACTCGTACTCGCCAGCCAGGTCGCGGGTTATAAATGCATCTCCGCTGGAGTTCAGTTCAACACGCTCAAATTCAGCCAGGTAGGAGTAATCCAGCCGCAGACCAAGCTCACCACCTACTAACTCGAATCCACTGTAGACGATACTAAGGTCTACACCTGATACATCCTGTTCGCCGATATTGGTGAAGCTGCTATCGATAGACTGCAGGGCGCCTAGGGTTTCGCCTTCTAGCGGTGTATCGCGACGGCAGACGGTGCTGTCTTGATCCCAGCAGTAAAGGCTGTAGATATAGCCAAAGGGTACTTCATCAATCTTGCCTTCCTGGGTGATATTCCAGTAATCGATAGAGAGTTGCAGATCTTCTATGGGCTCGTACACAGCGCCGATGTTGAAGGATTCAGACTCCTCAGCATCTAGATCCGGGTTACCGGAGAAAATAATGGTGTAATCTGTGCTTGCGCAGTAAGCATCATTAACTTCACAGCCGTAAGTATCCACAAAGAATAGTGATTCTTGGGATGGGCCGAGGCCTACCTGAGCCAGTGATGGTGCACGGAAGCCCGTGCCCCAGGAGGCGCGCAGAGACAGCTGGTCGGTTGCCGTCCACAGCAAGTTCGCCATTGGGTTGGTGGTGCTGCCAAAGTCGCTGTAGTCATCGTAGCGAGCAGCTACAGTCAGGTCGAACCTGGCGGGAAGAGGAATGGCAACTTCGACATAAGCTGAGGAAATATCCCGGCTTGCACTGGCGGATACTGACTCAGTACCGAAGATCAGGCCACGCTGGAACTGGTCGTCAGGAATATCGGAAGCCTTCTCCTCCCGGTACTCCAAACCCGCAGCCATGGCAATGGTGCCACTGGAAGTGTCAAATAAATCCCCATTGACTGATAAGTCATAGCTGGTCAGTTCAGACTTGCCTTGGCGCACCAAGCTGGTAGTAATGGCATCGATCACAGAATCCGGGTTCTGAACCCCTCCAAAGGGATTGTAATTACCGGCATCAATCTGTTCTTGTAGGAGGTCCGTACGCACCCAGCCCTGGGAGCGATCTCCGGTCTGCGTGGATTCGCTGCGGGAGCGCTGTACGGAAGCTTCCCAGTCCCAGTCGGCTATAGAGCCGCGTAGGCCGAAGACACCGCGTAGGTTGTCGGTTTCGATATCCCACTGGCGGGCGCCGGCATCTACAGTGCGATAGCGGTAGATATCTACATCTTCTCCGAATGGGTTATTGGGGTGGTCAGCCAATACATAGAGACCTGCATCGCCGTCCAGTGGGGTGGGTGCACCTTGGGCTACGGAGGTATTGTGCTGAACAGCGATCTCGCTAAAGAATTCTACGCTCTCGGTTAACTGGGTATGGCCCAGCATTAATAGGCCTGTGCGCTCAGATTCTGGAGTGAGCAGGGTCCAGGGGCCGTAATCATAGACACAGACTTCTCCCGTATCGCGTTCATCTGGGCAGTCTGGATCGGGAACAATAGTACCATTGACACTAAAGCTTCCGGGGTAGCCCCTAGATGAACGGAAATCCATTCCACCGCGGCTGGACTGGTTAGCAGTGTCCAGGCCACTGCGCTCGGTACTGGATAGGCGGCTATTTTTATGGTGGTCGAAAATAACAGTCAGGTTTGAGTCATCCCCATTGATGCCCCAGACGGCAGACATGGATTGCTCGTCGTAACCATCGGCACCACCGTAATCGACAGATACCTCAGTGCCTTCAAAGTCTTTGCGTAATACCAGATTGACCACACCAGCGACGGCATCGGAACCATAGATTGCTGAGGCGCCATCTTTTAGGACTTCTACCCGTTCAATTGCCGCTAAAGGCACACTATTGATGTCCACAAAGTTGGTGGTGATGCTCTCGGCAAATGCACTGATAGCTACTCTTTTGCCATTCACCAGTACTAAAGTGGCATCGGCGCCCATGCCGCGGAGGCTCACTGCGGCAGCTCCGTTGGCCGTAGAGTCCTGATTGTTGCCTCGGGTTGAGAAGGTACCATTACCGGCGGCTGGGTTTTTCTCAAAAAGTTGCTGCAGGTTGGTGTAGCCGGATCTTTCGATTGCGTCGCGATCCATTACCTGGATTGGTGTCGCTGTTTCAAATTCAGCGTTGCGACTAATGCGAGAGCCTACAACCGCTACTTCTTCCATCGCCTGATCCTCGGCGGCAAAAAGTGTTTGCGGGCTAGTGGCAGCGGTTGCCGCCACTATGGCTGTAGTTAATACCTTGCGACGAAGAGAGAATTTTTCCATATCGTTGTGCGTCCATTTTTTTTGTCATTATTGGTGACCGTCCTAAAGAGGCTGGTCGTCGGGCAACACTAGCAACGACGGAAAACTGACACAATTGGCTAGCGGCTAACCATCAGCTTATTGCGACAAATGGTGACAAATATCTCATTGAAAAGTAGATTTGCACGCCAATTTGCGACAAATGGCGATATCAAATAAGAAATTAGGATGAGGTTCGCCCGCAGGGGCTTTAACTGTTTCGCAGTTGTGAAGTGAGGAAGAACAGTGCTGCGGCCAGAACAATGGACGGACCCGCCGGCGTATTCCATAGGATAGAGGCTAGAAGGCCCAGTACTACCGCTAAGCATCCCAGTAATGAGGCCAGCACCGCCATACGCTCTGGTGTGGGGGACAGTTTTCTCGCGGTAGCTGCAGGAATAATCAGCAGGGCGGTAATTAGCAGAACCCCCACAACTTTCATTGCAATGGCGATCAGTATTGCCAGCATCAGCATTAGGGCTATCCGCAACCGCTCGATAGGGATACCTTCTACCGAAGCCAACTCCTCGTGCAGGGTAAAAGCCAATAATTGTTCCCACAGGAAGTAGAGCAGCCCCAAGATTGTGGCTGCGGCGATAGCCATCAATACCAAATCCTGACCACTAACGGCGAGTAGATCTCCCAGCAACAGGGATAAGAGATCCACCTTAATCTTGAAGAAACTAACGGTGACAATCCCCAGTGCCAGCATTGAATGGGACAATATGCCTAGCAAGGTGTCTACAGCGAGTTTTTGGCGTTGTTGTAAATACATCAGCAGCAGTGCCAGTACACAGCAAGTAATACCGACAGCCACCGTTGGCATAATTTGAAGTACAAAACCCAGCGTCACTCCGAGAAGGGCTGAGTGAGCCAGGGTGTCGCCGAAATAGGCCATGCGTCGCCACACAGCGAAGCAGCCTAAAGGGCCGCTGACAACAGCGACCATAAGACCTGCGGCGAGGGCGTACCAGAGAAATTGGCTGTGCAGTAATTCGCCGAAATCGACCACTTATTTTTGCTCTTTGTTTTTTGTATTTGTGTGTTGATGATTGCAGCTGCTTGCGGGCGCAATATCTCCACTTAATTTATGTTGGTGGTTATGCTGGTGGGTATAGGGGGCGACCTTGTCCCCAAATAATTCCAGATAGGCAGGGTGGCGGCTTACTTGCTCCGGGTGTCCGTGACAGCAGATATGCTGGTTCAAACAAAGGACCCGGTCGGTGGCGGCCATAACCAAGTGAAGGTCATGGGAAACCAGTAACACACCGCAGCCGAGCTCGTCGCGCAGAGTGGCAATTAACTGGTACAACTCACTTTGACCACCGACATCTACTCCCTGAGTGGGTTCATCCAGGACCAGCAGCTGAGGTTTGCGTGATGCGGCACGGGCGAGTAAGACCCGCTGCATTTCTCCACCGGATAGATTTGCCAGAGAGGAGCCTAAAAGCTGCCCTGCGCCCACTCTCTCCAATGCCGACTGTGCTTGTTCGGGCTTCATCGCCGGTTGGCCAAGCTGTAAGAAGCGTTCAACTGACATGGGCATTGAGCTATCGATGTGAAGCCGTTGCGGCATGTAGCCGATACGCAACCCTGCTTTTCGCCATACGCGGCCCTGGCTCGGCTTGCTGAGCCCCAATAGAAGGCGAAGGAGAGTGGTTTTGCCGGCTCCATTGGGGCCAATTAAAGTGACAATCTCCCCCTGGGACAATTCGACTGTAATATCTTTAAGTAACTGCCTGCCGCCCACCTGAAGGGCGATATTGTCAGCTGTGATAAGCGGCTGGGGTGGATTCAGAATTCAATCTCCGCAGGGAAGTCTTTAGGATGTTTGCCTCCATACCTTATGTGCCGGATATGGATAACCAGGCTGGCAGCTTGGCGCTGGTTGTGATTATATCGCAATTTTTCGCCGCCTAATGTCACTGATGTATCCCTTCAAACGTCTTTTTACAATCTCCACGGTGCTTCTAATCGGGCTCTTTCTCCAGGCCTGTAGCAAACCGGAATCCGACAGTGGTGGAGAGCTAGTGGTCAGCGTACGTCCATTAGCCCTGATTGCCCAAGAAATTACCGGTGAGGATATTCCGGTTCGGGTTCTAGTTGAGGGAGCCGATCCCCACCACTATGCCCCCACCGTTTCCGATCGAGCTGCACTTGAACGCGCTCTACTTTTGGTGTGGTTAGGGCCACAAATGGAGGGGGTATTGGCAAAACAGGCAGCGCTGTTACCAGCAGGCCGGCAAATGCAGCTGCTGGATATCGAGACCCTTGAATATGAGGGAGCCAGTGCTACCGATCCCCACCTCTGGTTGCGCCCCCGCAATGCGGCAATAGCTGCGGCGCAGATCGCTGAGCGCCTGGCGCAATTACAGCCACAGCAGGCGGAGTTGTTTATGGGGCGTGCACGGCAGTTTTCCAGTGCGATGGCCAACTTGCAGAAAGCACTCGACCGGGCTTTGTATGGGTATCGCGAAGTTCCCATCGTTGTTACCCACGATGCCTATGGCCACTTTTTTGGTTCCGCAGGAGTGGAGACCTTTGCCCTGGGGGATGGCAGTGGCGGAGGCTATGGTGCCAAGGCGATGCTGAATTTGTCCCAGATTGGCGATGGCTGTCTCTTTGGTGAAATGCCGGCTAATGACCGCGATCAACAACTGGCTGACAATTTGGGATTGCGTTACGCCGCTTTGGACCTGTTGGGAGATCAGTTGAGTGAAAATGCTGACTATAGGGACTTGATAGAATCCCTGTTGACCCAGGCCCGTACTTGTTTAAGCCAAGTTCCCGACCAGAAGTAGGTTCAATCAGAGGCCCTTAAAGGTACCAAGTATCCCGCCGGCTCAAGGAGGGGCGGGATCTTGTGTGGTAGCTCTTAGGAACGATTGGTTATCTGCTGCAGTTTCTCTGCCCGAGCAGCGTCTCTTTCCGCCTGTTGCTGCAGTTTTTCCAACTGTTGCTTTTGCCTTTCTAGCAAGTCATTTTCTCTTTCACGGATAGCCTGCCTGAGTATCAGCTCGTGCTCTTCTACTCCTGACGGCTGTGAATGTGTTTCATCAGCCGTTTTGACTTCAGCGGTATGCTCTGCACTGCAATCCGAGCCGGCATTTGCCGAAATGGCAAATACACTTGCGGCAAACAACAGGGTGGCACGCATCACTCCTCTCATCTTTAGAATCCTTCCTTCAACATCGGGTGGCACAGTTTTTTGGAAATAAAAGATCCCTGACTGCCGGTGGACAGCCTGTGACAATTTGATTTCCGGGGAGTAGCGAACGCATAAGGTCGCTACCGGCAAGACTAGCCAAGCCTGGGGATTTGGTGAGATCGATGCGCCGATAGTTTTAATCGGCGGGGTAAGTCGAGTGGGCTTTTGTGCAGAGGTTGCCTACGGTGTCTGGCGGGAAAGAATCAGTAAGCGGAAAAACAGAGCGAAGGGCGTTATCCTATCGGCCTGCCGCGCGTCCTGAACGCCAAACTAAGCAAGCAAGAATTCATCGTCTATGAGCAAACAAAACACCTCAGCCGCCCCGTTGATTTTGGTGGATGGTTCCTCCTACCTTTATCGCGCTTTTCACGCGTTGCCGCCATTGACCACCAGCCAGGGTAAGCCTACTGGTGCGGTGCGCGGTGTGATCAGTATGCTGCGCCGCCACCTCAAGGAGCATCCAGGCAGTCCTGTAGTGGTTGTTTTTGATGCCAAGGGCAAGACGTTTCGCGATGAGATGTTTGCCGAGTACAAATCCCACCGCCCTCCTATGCCGGATGACCTGCGCGAGCAGATTCAGCCCATTCACGACATCATCGACGCTATGGGATTGCCGCGCTTGGTGGTCGATGGTGTTGAAGCTGATGATGTAATCGGCACTTTGGCGCTGGAGGCCCAGAGTCAGGGGCAGCAAGTCATAATCTCCACCGGCGATAAAGACATGGCGCAGCTGGTGCGTCCGGGCGTTACCTTGGTTAACACCATGTCCAATACCGAAATGGACAGCGAGGGCGTGACTAAGAAATTTGGCGTAGGTCCAGAACTGATTATCGATTTTCTCGCCCTTATGGGAGATAAATCCGACAATATCCCCGGAGTTCCAGGTGTGGGCGAGAAAACCGCTCTTGCACTGTTACAGAATCTGGGAGGCTTGGAGACCATTTATTCCGACCTGGATGCCATTGCACCGCTGGGATTCCGTGGCTCAAAAACCCTCGGTAAAAAGATGGCGGAGCATCGCGAGGCGGCAGAACTCTCCTATAAGCTCGCTACTATCAAAACCGATGTGGAGATGCCTTATCACCCCCAGGAACTGCACAATTCAGAGCCCAATACAGAGGCACTGGTTGAGCTATTCACGCAGAATGAATTTCGCGGCTGGTTAGAAGAGCTAACCAGTGAAGAGGCTGAAGAAGCCATGGCGGAAGCCGTTGAGCGCGATTACGTCATCGTCACAGAAATGTCGGAGTTCGATGCCTGGCTGGAACAACTGAAGAGTTCAGACATCTTTGCCTTCGACACGGAAACCACCAGCCTCAATTATATGCAGGCAAAATTAGTGGGGGTGTCCTTCGCGGTGGAGCCCTATCGTGCAGCCTATGTTCCCCTGGCCCACGACTATATGGGTGCACCAGAGCAACTGCCGTTTGACGAAGTACTGGCCAAACTCAAACCCCTGCTGGAAGATCCGCAGCAGAAGAAGGTGGGGCAGAACCTGAAGTACGACAGTCATATCCTGGCCAACTACGATATTGAATTGCGCGGCATCGCACGGGATACCATGTTGGAGTCCTATGTTCTGGACAGCACTGGCAGCCGCCACGATATGGATAGTCTCGCACTCAAGTACCTGGGGGAGAACACGGTTCACTTCGAGGATATTGCCGGCAAAGGCGCCAAGCAACTGACGTTTAACCAAATTGAATTGGACAAAGCGGGCCCCTATGCGGCTGAAGATGCAGATATCACCCTGCGTCTCCACGATGAACTGAGCACGCGTTTGGAGCGCGAGCCAAGCTTGGTAAAAGTGCTCGATGAGATTGAGATGCCTCTACTACCGGTTCTCGCGCGTGTAGAGCGTAACGGTGCCTATATCGATGCCAAGATGTTGGCGGAGCAGAGTGCTGAACTTGAGCAGCGAATGCGAGAACTGGAACAGCAGGCTTACGAATTAGCTGGCGAGGAGTTCAACCTGGGCTCTACCAAGCAGCTGGGAGCGATCCTGTTTGAGAAGCTGCAGATTCCAGTGATCAAGAAGACCCCCAAAGGTGCCCCCTCTACCGCTGAGGCGGTATTGCAAGAATTGGCCCACAACCACGAACTGCCCGCACTGATAATGCAGTATCGCGGCCTGGCCAAACTGAAGAATACCTACACAGATAAACTGCCAAAGATGATCGACCCGGGTAGCGGTCGTGTACATACTTCCTATCACCAGGCGGTTGCGGCTACGGGGCGCCTGTCCTCCAGTGACCCCAACTTGCAGAACATTCCTATTCGTACAGAGGAGGGGCGCCGTATTCGTCGGGCCTTCACCGTTGACCCAAGAATCAATGGTGGCAGTGAAATCATCGCTGCGGACTACTCCCAAATTGAGCTGCGTATTATGGCCCACCTGTCTGGGGACCAAGGGTTGGTGGATGCATTTGCTCAAGGCGCAGATATTCACCGCGCGACGGCGGCAGAAGTCTTTGAAGTGGCTCAGGATGAGGTGACTGATGAGCAGCGCCGGCGGGCCAAAGCGATCAACTTTGGTTTGATTTACGGCATGTCGGCTTTTGGCCTGGCCAAGCAGTTGGATATCCCCCGGGGCGACGCCCAAACTTATATCGACCGTTACTTTGAGCGCTACCCAGGTGTATTGCGCTATATGGAAGATACCCGCGCACAGGCCGCAGAAAAGGGCTATGTGGAAACCCTGTTTGGACGCCGCCTCTATCTGCCGGAAATTAACTCACGCAACGGTATGCAGCGCCAAGCAGCAGAACGGACCGCAATTAATGCGCCAATGCAGGGCACTGCCGCCGACATTATCAAGCGGGCCATGATCGCTGTGGATAACTGGCTCAGAGAGAAGAAGCTGGCTACCCGGATGATTATGCAAGTACACGATGAATTGGTTCTTGAAGTACCCAAGGATGAGGTCGAAATTGTGGCCGCTGGCATTGTTGAATTGATGCAGGGTGCGGCAGAACTGCACGTTCCCCTGATTGTGGATCTGGGGCAGGGCCGAGATTGGGATCAGGCACACTAATTTGACTGAAGAAGCCACCTAAGAATTGGGGATAGGGCGTGCTGCTCGGAACATTTTGGCGCGCTCTTATTGGTACGGATGAATAAAGTGCCAACTTTTGTGTTTTGTTAGGCGTTTTTACAAGCTTTTTGAGATTCCGTGGAACTGTTCCGGCGACAGCCCCTCTAAACAGGCAAGATTGTTGGAATGCGTCATCATCCCCCAAGGAAGTCAGATGTTTGCCCCGGTACTCCCCCAAGTCCGGGGCATTTTTTTATCTGTTCTCTCCCGGTCTAACTTCTCTTCTATCGGTAAGTCAGAGCTTACCGGCCACTTTTGTCAAAATGTAGGAAGTAACTCGATTCGTCTGGCCTGGATCTGCGGCGATATCAGTAGCCTTAACGACCCCGGCATAACTGGAGTCTCACTTCGTTGCAATTTTATTGCCTTATATCGATTGCCAGCTTCTGTGGAGTGGAGCCCCTGCAAAAGTTGAAGGGGCCTGAGCCAAAAGCAGCATTTATAGATCTGAATAGGTTAGCTAGAGAGAGATAGCCAACCCTAATGCTCTGGTGTAGGGGGGTAAGGATAGGTGTCAATGATAGATGGGCCAGCCTTGGTATCAGTTTCTGCTTGCATAATTTACTTCCCTTTAATTGCATTTTGGAATTTGACGATATCTCAGCTCAAAAACTAACACAATATTTTGAACCCCTTTATTTTTTGCCTAGAGCTAGCCCTGATGGGCAAAGACTCTTCCTCCCTCGTTGTCGATAAGCCACAACACTTGTGGTACTCCAGATCCTAACTTCCACCGTCCATAATTCTATTAAAACGTGGGCAAGGCGCTTAGCGAGCGAGAGGCGCCAGGCAGGGTGGTGAGCTTATGGGGCGTATTAAATTATTCAGTCTTGATGTTGGAGCAGATTTCGCTGGACGTGTCGCGGCAAGTCTGGGTGAGCCGGTTTCTCACCATGAAGAGTGCCAGTTTGATGATGGGGAACATAAAGTTAGGTCACTGGACGATGTGGAAGGGGCGGATGTTTTTCTGGTCCAATCCCTTTACACCGATGCCAGTAGTTGCGTTGACCAAAAGCTTATGCGCTGTCTTTTCTTTATCGGGGCACTAAGGGATGCTGGTGCTGCAAGGGTGACTGCAATCTTTCCCTATCTCTGTTATGGGAGAAAGGAGCGGCGAACCCGATTGCGTGACCCGTTACCCAGTCGTTATATGGCCAGCTTCCTGGAAGCTGCAGGGGTTGATGTGGTGGTGTCTATGGATGTTCACTCCCTTGCGGCTTTCGAGAATGCCTTTCGGTGCCGAACTGTCCATCTAGTTTCTCGCCCTCTATGGATCGAAGCTGCCCGAGTTCGCCTATCTGGAAACTTGGACCCCCTGGTTGTTCTGTCGCCAGATGAGGGAGGCATCAAACGTGCGGAAAAATTTCGTTTAGCGTTGAGAGATGCATTTGGAGTTTCAGTGGCAAGTGCGCTTGTAGAGAAGCATCGCAGTGGCACTTTGATCAGCGGTGGAACATTGATTGGGGAAGTTAAAGGCGCCACAGTCATTATTATTGATGATTTACTTGCTACTGGCGCTACAGTTGCGGGAGCAGTAAAAGCTGCGACAAAAGCGGGGGCGTTACGCATCCTAGTGTTTTGTACTCATGGCCAATTCAGCGAGGATGCTCATGTGACGATGGCGCGACTGCCGGTGGAATCAATTATAGTGACTAATTCATTGCCTCAGTCACAGTTACAAGGGAATTGCGAATGGATAGATTGCGCGCCACTGATAGCAGATTGTATTCGCCGCCTGCACAGCAATGGGCCAGTGGCTGAGCTAACAATTTGATAAAAATCGACCGCCTTTACATAGAAGAACGTATGAGGCGCCAAAACACGTATTTTGTTTACACTTATTTACCAAAGGGGCGGGAACCATCGGGCTTGAGAGCCTATCCAAGTAATCAGTTCATTGTTGCTCCCTAACCCCAAAGCGTTTAGCTTTTTCTACCCCGGATGGTCCCCAACTCCGGGGTTTTTTTATGTCCTTCACAAATTTATTTTTTGTACCTGTGTAATTTTTCTTTCCCATTCGAGAAGGGGGGCTTTGGAAGTCTCTGTATAACTCTGCAAATTGTGCAGCAGTTTGAATTCTACGCTAAGCAGCTCTTCAGATCGGCAACCTTCAAGATTCTCGGCGATATCACAGAATTGATTGCAGGCCCCCGGTTATATCGATTGGATCCTAATTTCGGAGTAATTGCTTTCTGGGGTCTAAGCTTGGCAATTTTAGAAGGTGCAAACATGTGCTTGGGAAGCTTGCAAGCCCAGCCTACTATCGAACTAGGCAAAGAGGTTTTGGATTGAAAAGAACCCTCAGGCGTACCCGTCCCCCTGGGTGCGTCTGACAAGTGCCCCACCCCAAGGGCACTGTCCCCTAGCCGGCAGCCCCCATCTGCCGGCTTTTTTTATTTAAGCAAATGACTCCACCAAAAAATTCACGACAAAAGCAAAAGCTACCCGCAAATGCACTTGCAAATGATAATGGTTCGCATTATCTTTGGTCTAAATCAAATATGGGGGGTTGTCGGTGAATTTACGTTACTTATGTGCCAACCATCGCCAATGGTTGACTGCTGACACGGATCGTGCGGAAAAGGCATGGCTCGATTGGATTGAGCGCGGCAAGCTTTTGCTTGAAGAGTCCAATGACGCCGAAGCAATACCCTACTTGGGATGTGCCTTCGATCTGGCCAGCTTTCTTTTGGAGAGGCAGTGGCCAACTTATGCTATTTCGGCAACGCGTTTTAGTGAAAGCGCTATCTGGTTAATGGCTGCTTACCGGGAATTGGGCGATGAAAAGCTTCGAAACTACATACTTGCCGGTGCCAGCTCAGTGCTCGCCCGTGAGTTGGGCGACAGCCATAAGCAAAGGGTTGCGGCGGATTGTATCAGCTCACTCTACCCCGGCGAGACACAGCATCAGGTACGCAATTTCTCCACAGCAAGATTATCCGCCTGTATCAATGGCGGAAACAGCTTGCACTGAGGAGTGTGAAAAGATGAGTGCTGATGGCAATTCCCGTCTGCTGACAATTGCCATACACGAAGAAACCCTTGCCGCTCTTCTCGCGCAGAGGTACTTACATGCAGAGGAATTGCATTGTTTAACTCCGGGGGCACGCCGACGGCTGCACCGGGTACTGCTTCGCTCCCTGATCCCCGAACAGAAGCGCAAAGCAGCGGCAACTGGTGTGCCCGGAGTTCACTTTTAGGAATTTCCTCCTGGTGTGAGAAAAATTGAAGTGCTTGTGTTGCTCGGGGGGCGCTGCCCCCAGGCTCCCAGCCCGTTTAATCTTCAGTGGGGGCGGCTTCCTCTGGGATTTCCAGCCACTCATTGAGCTTGCGCTCGAGTTTATCCAGGCCTGTTTTTTTGGTCGATGAGAAGATCTGCAGAGTGACCCCGTGATTAAGTCCCTGTTCCTTGAGGGTCTTCTCTACGGCAAAGCGGGTATTGTTGGCTGGACCGTTCTTCAACTTGTCGGCCTTGGTTAGCAGGATGTGCACTGGGAGCTCGGCCTCTACTGCCCAGGTGAGCATATGCAGATCGAACTCCTTGAGGGGCTGGCGAATGTCCATTAGTAACACGAGTCCACGCAGGCACTCTCGCTTCTCAAGGTAGGTGGCCAGATGGCGCTGCCACTCATCTTTCATACTGCGGGCGACCTTGGCAAAGCCATAGCCGGGCAGATCCACCAGGCGCTGCTGGTCGGAGAGGCGAAAGAAGTTGATCAACTGGGTGCGTCCCGGTGTTTTAGAGGTACGCGCCAACTTGTTGTTTTCCGTGAGCGCATTGATAGCACTGGACTTGCCCGCATTGGAGCGACCGGCAAAGGCCACCTCGGCACCAAAGTCTTCCGGACACTCAGTCAGGGTGGGGGCACTGGTGAGAAATTGTATGGAACGGTAGTTCAGTTTTGGTGGTTGGGCTTTAAATTCTGTATTTGACATCGTATAAGTCTGTTTATTCGGTACACTCGCTTGGCGCGCAAGTATATAATGCCGCCGTTTTCGCGTCGCAGGACTATCGGGGGCGGTGCGAAACGCCATCTCTCAGCGCGCAACGGGACGACGTATGAACAGCATTATCAAGAACACTGCACTGGCACTCGGTTTAGTTTTCGGCTTGGGCGCCGTGCCCTTGGCGCTGGCTGCGGGCGACGCTGCTGCGGGCAAGGCAAAAGCCGCTCAATGTGCAGCCTGCCACGGTGCAGACGGTAACAGTATTGCTCCGGCTTTTCCAAAGATTGCCGGACTTGGCGAAAAATATCTGTATAAGCAGCTTAAAGATATTAAAGGTACACCTGACGGTAAAAAGGCCCGCGATGTGCCGCAAATGATCGGTCAGTTGGACAACTTCAACGATCAGGACCTGCAGGATATCGCCGCTTACTTTGCCTCGCAGCCAATGCAGCTGACCGGATCTGAGGCTATTTCCGTGATGCTAAACAACGGTGAGAACGTCGACGGCCTGATGCTTGGACGTAAAATCTACCGCGGTGGCAATATGGAGACTGGTGTTCCCGCCTGTATGGGGTGCCACTCACCTGCTGGACTGGGCAATGCGCCGGCCGGTTACCCTCGTTTGGGTGGTCAGTATCCAGAGTACATCGAAGCCCAGCTGAAAGCATTCCGTGCGGGTACTCGCAACAATGACGGTGAAGTTCGCACTATGCGCACCGTGGCCAAGCAACTCTCCGATGCAGAGATCAAGGCGCTGGCCAACTATATTGCAGGCCTGACTGACTAATAGTCACAGGGTTTGAGTACACTGAGGCCGGTCTGAGACCGGCCTTTTTTGTGTCTGTCGCCTAATCAAAAGACCTCATTACCTGGGCATACTGGGCAGTTTTTGCAGTGTTTCCTTGCGTGAGGGTCTGGGAACTTAAATAATCTGCGTTGTCTATTGTGTCCTCAGTGGCTCGACAGCCCGCCGGCTAACGGCGTTCGCACCACTAAATAAAAGTTGGAGATGACTTATGAGAGCAGTTCTCGCCCCAATCACGATGGTTTTGGCTGTAATGTTCAGTCTCGTTGCCTGCGCCCAGGAGAGTGGCGAGTTTAAAGCGGGCCAGCATTACGAGGTATTGCCACAGGCGGTGCCGCAAAAAAGCACCGACAAGATCGAAGTGACTGAGATGTTCTGGTATGGCTGTGCCCACTGCTACAACTTCGAACCGACCTTAAAGCGCTGGAAAGAAAAGATGCCCAGCGATGTGGCACTGCTGAAGTTGCCAGCTATCTGGCAGCCGGTGATGGATGTTCATGCACGCCTTTTCTACGTTGCTGATGCGATGGGCGTTCTGGAGAAGATGCATACTCCAATTTTTAACACTATCTACAATCAGCGTCAGATGCTGGCTATCCGTGAAGGTCGCAACTGGAAGCCCGATTTGAAAGCTATTGAGGCACTGTTTAACAAACATGGTGAAGATGGTGCCAAAGCTGCGAAGCTGATGAATTCCTTCGCTATCAACAGCAAAGTGAAGCAAGGTATGGCCAATCAGCGCGCTTACAAAATGACCGGTACCCCGGAAGTAGTTGTTGCGGGTAAATACCGTATCAGTTCCTCTTTCCCGGGATATAAAGGTAAGAGCAATGGCCAGGAGCTGATGCTGCAAGTGGCGGATTACCTGATTGCCAAAGAGCGAGCGGATCGCGGCTAAGCTTTCCGATTGAAGAAACCCCGCCTCGAGCGGGGTTTTTTATTTCTACCCTAAGAAAGGTGCCCCGCAATCTGTCGAGAGGCTCCTAACATCGATCAACCTTGCCCGATCCGGAAGCCACTAATGGGATTCAAATGGATTTTACTGTTTACCCTCCTAGCTGGCTTAATCGCACCTGTTTCAGCCCAGAACACGTCAAGCAGCAATACTGTGGCCGCTCAGGCCAGCAATCTTCTCTCCTATATAGCGGTAGACTACGGCGACGCTGTAGAGAACGGGCAGCGACTGGACACTCCTCTGTATGAACTACAGAAGCAACAGGTAGAAGAAGTACTGCGTCTGGTCACTCAACTCCCCGATCGGCCTGGTCGGCAGGGTTTGCAGAAAAGCCTCTCGGACTTGCGTAAGGCGATTGAGGATAAGGATTCCAGCGCAGAGGTGCGCCGTCGAGCCAATGCAATCGCCGATCGCCTTGCTGCTTTGTATCAGCTGCAGCGGTCACCCAGTTACTCTTTGCCCTCGCCGGGTTTTATGATGCCTGTTTATCAGCAGCGGTGTGCCGTCTGCCACGGTGTCGACGGTGAGGGTAGTAATGAAGGCCCAGCCCTCAATGATCTTGAGAGAATGGCGGGGTTCAGTCTTTATGATCTTTATAACACCCTGGACCCAGAAACTGACTCTATTCACACAGTCGACATTGATGGAGATCTGACCGGCCTACAGCGCTGGGCATTAGCGGTGACTGTCGCTGCTTTTCCAGTGGCGAATCAGTTACCACCCTCTTCCGACTTGGCGACCCGTTACCCCGGCTTACTGGGACTCCCGGGAATGGCGACCACTAAACCGGCGGAACTTGAGCCAACTCTGCAACAAGCATTGATGTGGTGGCGCGGAAACCCCCACCTTGTACGCACTCTGATCCCCCCTCTTATCAGCGCAATTGGCTTGCTGCAGCTGGCGGAGACGGACTATCGAGGAGGAGATATAACAGCGGCATACGGTAAGTTAATGCTGGCTTATCGTGATGGGTATAGGCCGTTACGACAGGAGCTGCTGATTCGTGACAAGGTACTGGTGGAGCAGCTTCAGGTCCAATGGCAGCAATTGCGGGGTGACTTGATTGGTGGTGCCAGTTCTACAGAAGTTATTGCCGCGTTTCAAAATCTGCGGGCGGATCTCAATCTGGCCCACTCCAAGTTGGAGCCACCTGCGATGGGGGAGGAGCGATACCTATGGACTGCCGCTCTGTTTGCTTTGGCAATTGGTTTGGGGGCGCTGCTCTGGTGGGGACTGCGAAGACAAAAGCGAACTAGACTTTAAAAAGTTTTGTCCGCCATTTCCCGGCGCAGTAGTGAGGCCATACCATGTCAAAATTAGTTGCCACTGCCTTCATGTTGTTACTCGCCCTGGATTGCCACGGTTCTGAGCCTCTGGATGCATTTCCAGAGGAGGTTGATGGCAAGTTACGTCACGTTATCAAGCTGCCCAAGGTTGTTGATGAAAGTCGCTTTAGGGTTGAATTGATACCGGGAAAAAGCCAAGTCGCGGAATGCAACTTGCAAAGCTTTAGCGCTCCATTGCGTAAGGACATACTCCCAGGCTGGGGTTACCCCTTTTATGTCCTGTCCGACTTGACCCCGACCACAGATACGCAAAAGGTCTGTGCCCCAGGCAGTGAATCCCGGCGATTTATCACCGTGCGCGGTGATGGCTTGATGCTGCCTTATAGCAGTAAGTTGCCAATGGTTATATATCTGCCACAGGGCGTGCAGTTAAAGTATCGGGTGTGGAGAGCAGACAAGAATTTTTCCGAAGCAAAATCCAGATAGTTGGACTACCGGTAAAAATGACTTGGCATTCTTTTTGTGAATTTGTCGTAAATTTGAATATTTTTAACGTTTAACCTGCCACCGTTGTAAATTGCGTCTAGCCTTACTTTTCGAGGGATGTGAAAAATAGCGCCGAAGCGTTTTTTCATGCCGATAAGTGAGGCTTTAGCCCCGTAATCGGAAAGGAAAATTGGCGACTTCCCCAGTCGTCTTTTGAATAACCCGCCCCCTGTAATGCACTGGGGCCGATACCGTAGGGCAGCGCATGAAGTTTTTGCGTCTTTTACCAAAGCGGCATTTTATCAAGCCGGTTGTTCCATTTGTCACAGCAATTTTCCTAGCGATACCAATGTGGGCCTCGGCGGAGTCCGCCCAGCAAAAGTGGGCGGGAAATTGGCTGGTTGTGAGTGAAGGCGATGATCAATTAGTGTGGCAACTGCATGCCGATGGCTCCGGATATGCCTATGGATTTAATGCCAAAGGCCTATTGACCCATGGTTTTGCCATTAACTGGCAATTGGATGGTGACCGGGTGCGAGTTAAAACGGGAACTTCGGTGCGCTGTAAGGGCGGGGTTGTATCTGTCGCATTTCGAGATTGGAGCCGTGCCACCCTCCTATTTGCAGTGATTGATGGCCGTCATTGGCTGCAGGCGGGCGGTGGACTTCTGAGCTTTCAGCGTCGGTTGGCTGATTGGCGAACCCCCAAGGCCGGTGCAAGTTGCCCGGATATTGTTAGTCGCTAGCAGCTTACTTCCGTGCGAACGCTATTTAATCCGTGCGTGGAAAAGATGAGTAGTGGGTGGGAATGGATAAAATTCTATCTCTTCCTGCCACTGCTAATTTTTGTCGTAAGTGCAAATGCCAGTGAAGAGAAACGAAAAACACTCAATGAAGGCTGGCATGCAAAATCACGCTACGATGCCAGTCAATGGGTTGGGGCCTGGCTGATTTCCCGCGATGGTGAAGCGCGGCATGTCTGGAGTCTCAAGCCCGATGGCACTGGGAGATCCTACGCTTTTTTAAGGCAAAATGGAGAGATGCAATTCGTATTTGGATACGATATTAATTGGTATTTTGATCCATTTACTCAAATGGCCAATATAAAGACCGGACGCAGAATTATTTGCAAGCGAGGGAAGATTTATCCCTATTTTCTCACTTTAAAATCCTACGAAAGCGACTATGCGGTGAGGGGAAAGTTTGCCTGGCAAACAACATGGACGGAAGTGAGTATTGGACGAAATCGTCTGCATAAATCCTATGTGGTTTTTGTAGCCCCCCTGTCCGCATGGCATGATCCAGATAGAGATTCACCCTGCCCCAAATTTCCCCGTGTGCGCCTGGAAAAGGATATTGATGCGGTGCTGAAGAGCTGGGAGGTTGAACAGGATTCTTCGGAAGTGGATACAACTCCCGCGCCCAATGAACCGGAATTTGATGGTGAAGAGCTGAGAAATCCGTAAATTCTCACAGCCATTGGGTCAATTTCTCTCAATAAGAATTAATCCCATCAATATATTTTTAACTATCCACCACCTAAAATCTGACTTCTTGAAACTTCAGGAGAATTCTTAAAAATATTTAGTTATTAAACAGCTAACCCTGTTAGGAAAATAATTCTAAAAAAATGCGTGATCTTGCTTTTTCCAAATTAAAATATCCTGCCGGGTAATAGATAGCCCACGAAAAGTAGTTTTAGAATTGGACTACTTTCACCTGAAGTACAGGTATTAATCAGCAAGATTGATCCAAAAACAGTGCGATTGTATAGAAACCGGTCGTATTCATCAGGCTGGAGAAAACTTCCAGACGGCAATGAAAGCATGAAAGCTGATCTATCCATAGTGAGAGCATTGAGAACTTTGTATCCCAAGCTGCACGATGAAATCTATGTATTTTGTCAGGTTTCAGATAATCGGTTTACAGATATTTTGTCAGAGAGTTTGTGTTTCTTCCGAGAAGGTGAGGGAATGAGTGTGATACTGCCTCAACGTTCGGCTCGGCAATTAGATATTGCTGCAAGCGCCCCATTTCGCCAAATCACTTTGCAGATCCTGGCTAGCCTTGATGCGGTGCGGGTTATTCCTGTGGTTGCCCAGGAATTAATGGAGGCTGGAATAGATACCAGCGTGGTTTCCACACTACACTGTGACCACATTTTTGTCCCTGATGAGCGCGCGGAATTTGCAGTAAAAATTCTGCGCGGTATTCGAAATCGAGTTCAATATAGCTGATATGTAGCCTGCCAGTGCGTATCAACTACCCCCCCACAGAGCCCCATGGCGAGATTCGCCAGCTGTTGCCTAATTTTTTTTATGTTCCCGGAACTATCAAACTAGCGCCGGGGGTCACTATCAATCGCAATATGGGAATCGCTCGCTGGCAGGATCACCTTACCTTGATTAATCCCATCAGATTGCGTCCACAGCAGGAGGAAAAGTTAAAAGATCTTGGGCGTGTGAGTCACGCGATACGGCTCGGCTATCACCATGGACGTGATGATCTCTACTACAGAGATCACTTTGATCTTACTTTTTGGGCACAGCGTGGCTCAGATTTTTATCCGCCAAAAGCAGATAAGGTGTTGCGGCAGGAGGATGTTTGTCCAATACCGGGGGGGCGCTTTATTGTCTTTTCCCAAAGTCAGTTTCCAGAGGCCGTATTGTGGCTCCCGTTTAGTGGCGGACTACTGGTCAGTTGTGATGCTTTGCAGTATTGGCAGTCATGGAATGGATGTACCTGGTTTGGGAAAAACCTGCTGAGGTTTTCTGGTATTCGCCGAGGTATGCAGATTGCTCCCACCTGGAGAGCAAGGGTGACACCAAGTGATAAAAATCCCAGGCTGTGGTTGAAGTACGACTTCGAACAAATTCTAAGGCAGCCGTTTTTGCACTTTCTTGCGGCCCATGGAGATTTCTGTGCGGATAATGCCTACGAGAAAGTAGTTTATGCGGTTGGGAGGGCGTTCCCTAATATGAGAGTGCCGCATAAAATAAATAACAAGGTTATATGAAGATAATGATGTAGGTATTGTTTTTGATTAGATTATTTAATCTATACAATTAGATTTTTATTATAAGCTGAGCATCTATGTATACGTCGGTGTTTTGGATAAATGCTATTATCCTTTCGTTAAGAGCGAGGTTAGTTTTTATTATCTTTCCAAGTGTATTATAATCTCGCGGGTAAATATTTTGGGGCTTTCCCTCTACTTTTAGTTTGATTCTATTTTTTATACAAGGGAATTATTATAAATGTTGCATGGACTTAAAAAATTGGGGGGGCAGTTAGGCTTCCTTTTACTAGGGTTGATGGTGACAAATAATGGGTGGGCATTTAAATTAAAAAGTCATGTTTTCGTCGGGCAGCAGGTTATTAATGACCTTGCAGATGATGGAAATTTGACCTTTGAAATCAATAATAATTTTTATGATATCCCTGTATCAGAAGAGGTTTCTTCGGCAATTCTGGATAATCAATCTGCATATCTTTTTGGAAATATTGGGCCAGATGCTGCTCCGGATTTTGTGGTAGGGCAGACGAGTGTACATCCCGGAGCATTAGGGAAAAATGAAGCTGGGGATGTGATTGAAGAGTTAGATTCTAGCCGGTATCACACTGATGATTGGTTGAAATATTTATTAACCAAGAAAGAAATATCTAATAAAGCACGTGCCTATATATATGGTTACTTGAGTCATGCATCAGCAGATGTATTTGCACATACATATGTTAACCAGTACTCAGGAGATATTTTTGAACTTGGTGATGGCGAACAATTAAATGAAAAACGCCATATAGCGCTGGAATCGTACATAGATTCAAAGGTGCCCGTCTTACGTGATTACCAGGGAATTGCGCTGGGAGCGCCCTATCAAAGGATTAATCTCGAGGATGATGATCTATTTGAGTTTCTCCGGGATGAGCTAATTTATGCCGATATTCCAACGGAGCAATATGCTAAAAACTCTTACGCTTTACATTTAGTTGCAATCTCAAATTTAAGAGAACAATTGCGAAAGCAGGCAAATGATGAGTATGGTTATTGGCATGCCATTGATGTTTGGGTGTTACAACTGGTAGCCAAAATAAAATATGACATCGATGTCTCTGACGAGTTAGCTAGTGATTTAGTAGATATTGGTAACGTTCTTATAGATGAGGTCAATGTCGGAGTTGATCAGATTCAGTCTATAAGTGATAAATTGCTGGGTTATAGGAGTGACTTTGAGAGTTTTGGCTTTGACTCCGTGACCTCTGCAATGGATAAACTGCAGTCTTCACAAGATAGCCTGACAGATAAAAGACAGGAACTGGAAAAAGCTGTACTGGATTGGCGCACCGATTTGACAGTTAATGGCTGTGAGTATGCTATTGATACGATAGATCCTGCAGGGATACTAGAAACTGCGATTGAATTAGATCCATTTGCAGGTTTGTTAGGGATTGATGGAGTTGAAGATGCTATTGAATGGTCTATTGACCCACTAGGTATTTTAGATATCTTTGGTGATGATGATCCCTATGTGTACACTATAAAACGGGAGAATATTTCTGCTTCTGATCTATATTCTGATCATGCTTTGGAATGGGCTCGAGAGTCAGGGAGATCGAGGTTGTTGGGACTTCTAACAACAGGCACTACACCAGGATTGCCTCGGGAAGATATAGCTGCAATTCTGAATGATGAAACTACAGAGTTTGCTGATTATGCATCCCCCTATCATCGAGAAGTAGTGGATAGTCTTGTCGAAATGATCCGGGATTCGATTACTCCGCCTTTTATTTTGATTGGAGCCGGAGATGTTCTGTCGCCCATTCTAATAAACACTACAGAGTATAATTGGAGTGTTAAATTTTCTGATGGAATAATTACTTCGATATTGGTTACTGAATCAGAATCTGGCAAAGAAGTTATTTCGATAAACTCTAATAAAATATCATCTGACGATGGCGGTCTTTGTGAGGATTTAAGTAAGGCTGTTAATGCTGCAGATTATGCAGTGCTGAATGCTATTCATGAACTTGAAGACGATGTAAATCAACAGGCTCAACAAAATATAGACGATGCTAAAGCAGCTTATGAAAAGCTGAAAGAAGTTGAAGACAATTTGAATGCGACAGTCAATGCTTTAATTGATCTTTGGCAGCTTTTAGAAAGTGATATGAGCCCAATTCAGTCCGTCTTTTCAATGTGGCAGAGCAGTGTTGATACAGCCATGACTGAATATACGCGTACTACAGCTACCATGATGGTTAATACCATGGATGAAAGTGCCAGCAGTGTAGATCCTCTTGCGGATTGGGTGGCGTGTTATGGGCCAACTTTAATTGGAGTACCGTCTCAAGCTTGTGAAGTTTGGCAGAATGTTAACGGTATGGTGGATGCGTTATCCGATGTTTTAAGTATTCTCGATAATGCACCGATACCTGTAGATCTACGAGTTGCACGGGAGGCACTAAGGGGGGAAATCGATGGGCTAAAAGATGGAGCTAAAGAGCTATTGATTGAAGAGGCTACGGATGTAGTGCCTGAAGAATATCAAGAGCTACTTGAACTTCTTGATAGTCCCATGACCAGTGATGGGTTGAATAGTTGGTACACCACTGCTGAGTCAGGTGCTGAGCATTTGGTTAAGATTCCAGATATGGCCTATCGAGTCACTGCTGAGATGCGTCTGGATAGCAATGGTGATTACAGCGTGACGGATTACCCTGTAGTAGCAAATGCGATTACTTTGGCAAAACTAGCATTGTTGGATAGAGACGGCTTGATCACATTGGCTGAAACCCAGGGCCTTGATGAGTCTATCCTGGACGAAATGAGTGTTGACAATCTAGTAGCTGATGCCTTCAAGAGTATTGATGGAAATCATCAGTGGATGGTGTTTGCCCCGGCATTACCACGGGCTATTGGTAGTGAAGATAAATATCGCTTTTGCGATTCTTACGCCTCCGATAGTGGTTTTGCACTATGGAATGATGAGAGTGCGAGAGTGTCACTATTCAATGGTCTGTTTAAGGGGCCGCTAACGGCTGGGGTCACTAACCCCACAATTATTGGCTATGACTGGATTCTTGATGCTGGCTCCGCATACACCACTGTGGATGAAAATTTCCCTGTGGCGGAATGCATATTACCTTAAGTAAGAGTCAGTAACGGCGACCAGAAATATAATTAAAAAATGCCGTTTTATCATTACTGTGGCCCCAGATTGCATTTTGTGTGTCTTGGGGCCATATTTTTACTTTCAAGCTTGTAGAACCCCATGTCTAATGGGGGGCTTGCTAGAAAAGCACTCACTAAATCCCGTCGGAGATTGCCCTAGATCGTGGTAAGATGGGCCATTGCTCGACAGTCTAAGTGTAACTTAAGTGTTGCAATTCCATACGACCTGTCCATACGAACAGTCACGCTTTTTTCCTGAGAAGTAATACTCCCCATGAGAATTAAGAGTTTATTGGGTGCCTTGATTATGGCACTTCTGGTTGCTTGCACCAGCTCAAGCTTTGAGAACACTGGTCCCACAGCAGATAGAGATTACATTCGCCGGGATATTAATTTCCTCGCCTCAGCAGAGTTGGAGGGGCGTGATACTGGTAGTGAAGGCTATCTCCAAGCAGCACAGTATGTGGCTGACCAATTTAAAAAGATGGGGCTGATTCCAGCAGGAGAGCAAGGTTACTTCCAGGAAGTACCTTTTCGCAGTGCAAGTTGGAATGGGAGTGATCCTGAATTTGTCTTAGAGGGCCAGAACGATGAAATCGCCATGCAATTTGGCGAGGACTTTCTAGCATCGCCCTCCGCACTGAGTGAGCGCTCAAAGATCAATGCCGAGTTGGTATTTGTTGGTTACGGTATTGAGGCCCCGGATTTTGGCATTAATGACTATAACGGCCTGGATGTACAGGGAAAGATTGTCGTTGTGTTAGCAGGCCGGCCGCAGAGCCTGCCCAGCGAAGTGGGGGCTCACCACTCCTCTCCTCGCACCAAACATCAGGTTGCAGCAAAACATGGCGCTGTGGGTTTTGTTCGCCTTTATACACCTGAGCGGGAGAAACGCCGCCCATTTGACTACTATGCGAAGCACCGTTTTGATGACACTTTTGACTGGGTGAAAAAGACTGGTATGCCCGGTAGTGCAATCCCGGGGATGCACCCGGGAATTCTGTTGAGCATTGCTGCAAGCGGTAAGCTCTTTGATGGCGCTGAGCGCAGTCTTGAAAGTATTTTTGCCGATATTGAGAAAGGAATAGCTCCAAAAGGCTTCCCCCTTAGTTACCGCGCAAAAATGAGCAGCAGCTCCAACCACAAGCGCGTAACCAGCCCCAATGTAGTAGCCGTTTTACCGGGAAGTGATCCGCTCTTGAAAGACGAATATGTTGTTTTTTCTGCACACCTGGATCATGTTGGAAAGAAAGAGGACGGCGAGATTTACTACGGTGCCCAGGATAATGCTGCCGGTATCGCGGTGATGTTGGAAACCGCACGTCTTTTTGTTGAATCAGGGCAAAATCCTCGAAGATCACTGCTGTTCGTTGCTGTTACCGCAGAGGAAAAAGGTTTGCTGGGGTCGGATTATTTTGCCGAGTACCCCACGGTGCCACTGGAATCGATCGTAGCCAATATCAACCTTGATATGCCCATGCTGCTCTATCCATTCCGCGATATTATTGCTTTCGGTGCTGAACATTCATCTTTGGGGCGAGTTGCGGAGCAGGCTGCAAGCCGTTCCGGGCTTAAACTCAGTCCCGATCCTATGCCGGAGGAAGTTATCTTCGTGCGTAGTGACCACTACAATTTTGTCCGTCGCGGAGTGCCCTCAATCTACTTGATTACTGGACGGGAGGCAAAAGACCCCAGTGTGGATGGTACTGCTGCACAGATGGCTTTCTTCCGCGAGCGCTACCACAAACCAGGGGATGCTGCGGACGAACAGATTAATTATGAGGCGGCTGAGCAATTTACCCAGGTAAATTACCTGATTGCCCGGCAAGTTGCCGATGCAGACAGTCAGCCATACTGGTACGACGGTGATTTCTTTGGGGATCTATTTTCCAGAAATTGAGTGGCTTGGACATCCGGGGAGTAACCCCTAACTGAAACCATTGATTGGCTTCAGGATAGAACTTTCGCTTGTTCTCCCGCAGTGGCTAGCTCTGAATGTGCCTATTGGGTTTACGACAGAGCTGGCTTGATTGTGCTTAACCGCAAGGCTTAGGTGCGCTCCAGGCCTCGGCTGTCCTGTCCACAATAGGTAACTCTTGTACGGGTGGTTCAATTGCTGAGGTCGCTTAATTATAGGAGCCGACGCCAGCAGCTGCCCCAAATCAACACCAGAACATTTAGCTAATGCTTCTTTGGCGGTCCATTTAGTGAGGAAATAAGCAGCTACTTGCGATGTTGGGAGCGAGTTTAGTTCGGTTATCTCCGCCTCGTGGAAGTATTGCTTAGCCATGGTCAACCAATTTCTCTGGCGGGACTCATTTTCGCAATCAATACCTACTGGAGTTTCCGCTATTGCTACGGCAACAAAGTCTGCGGAATGGCTTATGGAAATATGACAAAGGGGTTTTCGTTTGACCAGAGCAATCGTCGGTGCTTCGGCCTCAACTGTAATCTCCCAAGGTGAATAATCGTATTGCTCTGTAATTAAAGTGCGCAGTAACATTCGCCCGGCCAGGAACTGGGCTCGACGTTTAATACTGTGTATTTTCTCTAGCCGTGAGAGCTCAGAGCTCCCCAGTAGATGAACGGATTCTCCCTGCCAGTCTCCAGACCAGTTGTTGAAAGAAGAGCAAGTAAAGTAAAGCATTTGATAACTCTTAAGAATTTGATCCCTTTGAAAGTGACGGAATCGGGTCGACCTAAAAAAACTTCACTTTAACGGTTGGGGGCCTGGGCAATACAAGTTTCCAATGGCAAATGTGTACCATGGTACGAGAGAATAGGTAGTCGGAAAAGCCCGTGTATTTCATTGTAATTTGAGGCGGTGCTTCGACCTGTAATTCAGCGCTTTTACTGGCGGCAATTGATCATTTTGTGTACCATTCCCGCCCTGTCCCTGGTCGCGCAATACCGAATAGTCAATTAAAAATAATGATGGGAAAGGCCAGCTACTGCTTTTTGATTTTGGGGGATGGAGCTTTGCTCCAGAATTAATGTTTAGTTATGGAATTTGTTGTCAGTAATTGGCGAGCATGGTGCTCGGGAATATCAGATCAATCGGATTGGCAAGATTGGCGTAGAGGAGAAAAGCAGCTTGGTGGAAATAGCCAAGCGGATGTGTCTTTTCTTCCCGCAATGCAGCGTCGTCGTTTGAGTCCGCTGGCTAAAGCCGTATTTTATACCGCTTTTCCGCTATTACAGCAGGAAGATATTCCATTACTGCTTTGTTCAGTGCATGGAGAAGCAATGAGAACTTATTCATTGCTTCAAGGCGTTGCAGCAAGTGAAGATCTATCGCCAACTGCGTTTGGGCTTTCTGTACACAATGCTATTGCAGGACAATTCTCTATTGCATGCAAAACCAGGTCCCCAGCAATTGCGTTAGCAGGAGGAGATTTTCCTATACTTTCAGGGTTTATAGAGTCTTTTGGTCTTCTTCAGGAAGGCGTTGAGGAATTGCTTTTAGTGTTCTGTGAAGAAACACTGCCTGAGATGTACCATTCCAGCGCTGAGAGCTCAACATATATTTGTGCAACTGCTCTACGCCTGGCAAAACATAAATCTAGTGATACTGATACAAAACTATCATTGACTGCCAGTAAGTGTGCGAGAGCTGAGTCGGTATTTATTGAGCCTGATTACCAGCTTCCTTTAATTAGATCTTTGATCGATGGCGAGGGGCGTATATCAGTTGCCGAAGGATGGGAGCTACAGATCAATGCCTGTTAACCTTCTACCGTCAAAGAAAAAAGACAAGTATTGGCTAAGGTTGGTTGCTACGGCGATAGCATTTAGCCTGTTCGGTATTGGTGGATTGATACTGCGGTTTGTTCTGTTCCCACCATTAAAGGTGATCTATCGGGACACAGAAGTTCGAAAATGCAAGGCTCGTTTGTGTATCCACAACGCTTTTCGATTGTTTATTGGCTTTATGCATATCACGGGTATCTATACTTATCAATTTCGTGATGAACAAAAGTTAGCTAAACCAGGCCAATTGATATTGGCAAATCATCCATCGCTTATTGATGTGGTATTTCTAATATCCCGAATACCGAATGCCAACTGTATTGTAAAAGCCAGTTTATTTAGAAACCCGTTTATGCGCGGCGCGGTAATGACTGCAGGCTATATACCTAATGATGACCCGGAACAGATTATCGAACTGGCTTCGAAATCACTACAAAAAGGGGAATCAGTAGTTCTCTTTCCAGAGGGAACTCGCTCTGTACCAGGACAACCGTTTAGGTTTCAGCGTGGGGCAGCCTACATGGCGTTACGCTCCGGGGTGACCCCAACTCTGGTAACAATACGGTGTAATCCACCGATGCTGATGAAAAATATTCCTTGGTACAGTATTCCTCTGAGTCGACCACATTTTCAATTTGATGTGAATGAATCAGAGAGTTTTATTCAAGTAAAAGAAAAAGATGAAACACCACAAGTAGCCCGAGAGGTTACTCAAGAATTAAAAGCATTTTTTACCGAGGAGTGTGCTGCGTGAAAGAGTTAGTTGAAGAGCTTAAAGTTCTGATTATTGATGTATTAAATCTGGAAGATATTACTCCAGAAGAAATCGTAGCAGATGAGCCCCTTTTTGGAGAGGGCCTGGGGCTGGATTCTATTGATGCACTAGAGTTAGGTCTTGCTCTGCAGAAAAAATACAACATATCAATAGATGCAGAAAGTGAAGATACAAAATCGCATTTTGCTAATGTGAATAGCCTGGCAAATTTTGTCAGCAGCAGCTGCGCATAATAGAGGTATTTATGTTGAATAGCAGAGAAGAAATTTTACCAAAATTGACCGAAATTCTGGTTGAGATGTTTGAGGTCGATGAGGCAGATATAACAGAAGAAGCCCACCTCTCTGATGATCTTGATATAGATAGTATTGATGCTGTGGACCTAATTGTTCGCTTGAAAGAAGTAACAGGAAAGAAAATTGCACCTGAAGAGTTCAAAAGTGTAAGAACTGTTGGAGATGTAGTTGGTGCAATTGAAAAGGTAATGGCAGAGAAGTGAGTCGATTCGCGCAGCTAATATTGGTCATTATTCTGACACTGTACCCTATGGCAATTTACTTTGGCATAGAATACTTGTCTTTAAGTAGTATTCTGTTACTGCTGTTGATGGTTGCGGTTTTAAGGGTATTGTTTGGCGGCGCGAATAAGGCGATTGGCACCAAGTTAATGGCCGTGGCCTTGGCTTTTGTTGTTGGGGTTTCCTGGTTAAGGGGCGATTCAAACGGACTTCTTTGGTATCCAGTACTTTGTAACCTGATTCTATTTTCACTGTTTTTATACAGTTTGAGTCAACCGCAAACATTAGTAGAACGGCTTGCTCGCCTTACGACTCCAGATTTGCCACCTGAAGGTATTCTATATACACGAAAGGTTACCAAGGCATGGTGTCTATTCTTTTTAATTAATGGAAGCCTCGCACTGGCAACTGTTTTAAACGGCGATATGAAAGTCTGGACTCTTTACAATGGCCTTGTTTCATATGTGTTAATGGGA
The DNA here is from genome assembly GCF_052467815.1 of Microbulbifer maximicatervae (SeqCode). Lineage (NCBI taxonomy): Bacteria > Pseudomonadati > Pseudomonadota > Gammaproteobacteria > Cellvibrionales > Microbulbiferaceae > Microbulbifer > Microbulbifer maximicatervae (SeqCode). The sequence goes on along the minus strand of NZ_CP174326.1, from coordinate 1,374,889 downwards.
ATTATGATGGGTGGTGAATGGCTACTGCGTCGTCGCGTCCAAAATAAGGTGTGAGTTAAGGCCGTGGACAAAGTACAGTTTGAACAGGTGTTTGGTTACTCGAATGACCAAGCAGTAGTTAGCTATTCAAGTCGTGGGGAAATTTCATTCGCACAATTTAAACGTGAATTGGCATTTGTTGAGCGAAAGCTAAAAAAATCCCTAAACGAAGCTGGGATCAAGAGAGCTGCCATTTTCTGTGAAGATAGTTACGAGTTTAGTTTGCTCTTTTTTGCCGCTATGTCTTGTTGTGAAGTCGTTGTTATTCCGGCAAATAACAAGCGATTTACTCAGCAAAAACTGGGTGAGCAAACCCTATTACTGGGCAGCTGGGAAGATAGCTCGGCATTTAGTATAAATATTCCGGATCAATATAGCGAAGAGCTATCTGTTCCCAGTTATTTTGATGCTGGTATTCAATTATTCACATCAGGAACCAGTGGTGAACCACAAACTGTTGATAAAACCCTATCTCAATTGCTCAATGAGGTTAAGGCCCATAATCTGAAGTGGTCATCCCGGGTGGTTAATACAACTACTTTGGCAACAGTAAGCCACCAGCATATATATGGCTTACTGTTTAAATTACTGTGGCCGCTAGCCAGCGGGCGTCGATTTGTTAGTAAGACTTATGTGGATATTGTGGGATTACTCCAAGACGCCCAGAAATGGGGGCCTGCCGTGTGGGTTGCAAGCCCTGCACAGTTAAGTCGCCGTATTTCTTCCTGGCCATGGGAGTTAGGAAAGTCCTTAGTGGATATCTTTTCTTCTGGGGGGCCTTTACTGGAAGTAGATGCAAAGGCGATTGATCAGTTGTGTGGAATCCAGCCCATAGAGGTCTATGGAAGCACTGAAACCGGGGGGATTGCCTGGCGTAATCAATTGCGTCAGAAAAGTTGGAGTCCACTAAAAGGAGTGAACATTGCAAAAAATAGCGATGGGTTACTCAAAGTCTCTTCTCCGTGGTTGCCCAAGGAGTTTATTTGTCAGGACAAAGTACAGATAAGTACAGACGATATGTTCGAACTTAAGGGGCGGGCTGATCGCATTGTTAAGATTGAAGAGAAAAGAATTTCTCTTACACAAGTTGAGTCCCTACTAGTTGGCAGCTCATATATTGTAAAAGCCAATGCACTTGTTCTGGAGCGTAAAAGAAAAATAGTTGCCGCTGTTGCCACACTAACGGAATCCGGGAAAGAACTATTGCAAAAGAAAGGAAAGGCTTCTCTTGTTCGTAAACTTAGAGAAACCCTGGCCAAGGATCTTGATGGCGTGGCTGTGCCACGTTCTTGGCGTTTTGTTGATGAAATTCCCACTAACTTACAGGGAAAAATAACGAGAGGCCTGCTAATGCAACTTTTTGATGAAATTCCGGCAGCAATGGTGCCACAGCTTATTAGCAGCGAAATATTAGATAATACTTGTCAATTGAATTTTACGGTTAATGACGATTTGCCTTGCTTGGATGGTCATTTTGAAGGCTCACCGGTAGTGCCAGGGGTTGTACAGCTGGATTGGGCTATGCATTTTGGCCGTCCACTTGTAAAAGCCGGCAGTACGTTTACCCAAATGGAAGTGATTAAATTTAAGCAATTAATGATGCCCGGTGATGCTGTCACTTTATCTTTGGAGTTCAGCCAGGAAAAGAACAAATTAAATTATTCTTTTCGGAACACTCAAGATGGCAATATAGAATATAGCAGTGGTAGGTTGTGCTTCAGCCATGTCTAACTTTTGTTTTGTAATACCCGTTTATAATCATGAGGGGGCGATCGCAGAGACGCTGGCATCTCTGGATGACTTTAACCTGCCTTACATTCTGGTAGATGATGGCTGTGATGAACCCTGTAGAATAGAACTACAACGCTTAGAGCAGAGCTACGGTCCCCGGGTTCACTTGGTTGTTCGCCAGGCTAATGGTGGAAAAGGTGCCGCGGTAAAAAGTGGTCTGCGAGCTGCGAAAGAGCTTGGATATAGTCATGGAATTCAAGTCGATGCCGATGGTCAACACAGCCCCGCTGACATACCTCAATTCCTAGAGAAAAGCAGAAAGTGCCCTGATTCACTGATTTGTGGCTATCCGCAATACGATAAATCAGTACCTAAAGTTCGTTTGTGGGGACGCTATCTAACTCATGTATGGATCTGGATTAATACTCTTTCTCTGGAGATTAAGGATTCCATGTGTGGGCTGCGTTGTTATCCCTTATCTCGAACTGTAGATTTGTTAGATAACGAATATACCGGTGATCGAATGGATTTTGATCCAGAGATCTTGGTACGGTGGTATTGGAGCAAAGGCGGCCTCTGCCAGGTACCTGTTAATGTGAGCTACCCAATAGATGGCGTTTCCCATTTCCGGGGATTTGAGGATAATTTCCTTATATCGGCAATGCACACCCGTCTATTTTTTGGCATGTTGGCCAGAACTCTGCGTATTTCGACAGTAGGGCGAAAAGCGTGAGTAATTTACACTGGTCAAAATACCGGGAACAAGGCTTTTTCCTGGGCATCAAGTTCTTATTCTGGTTGCATCACTGGTTGGGTCCGATTGCCTTTAAAGTTGCGGTATACCCGGTAGTTTTATGCTATTACCTAAAAAATCAGAGTGGCCGCAATTCGATCCGTGAGTACTTGGAATTATTCGCCAAACGCTACCCATCTTGCGGTATAGAACCGAATTGGAAAACCGGATTTAGAATTTTTCTTAATTTTGCTAACAGCGCTAGAGAAAAGCTTGAAGCCTGGTTTGTGGGCATCCCGGATAGTCAGGTAAATTTCCCAAAAAGAGCAGGTCTTCACCAGTTGGCGGCTAGTGGCCAAGGTGGATTAATAATTGGCTCTCATCTCGGGAACCTGGAGGTTTGTAGAGCGCTTGGCAGCCTGACAAAGGTACGGGTAAACGTGTTAGTGCATACAAAGCATGCGGTGAAATTTAATCGTATGATGAAGATGCTCAATCCCCTGAGTCAAGTACGGCTTATCCAGGTAACAGAAGTAACTCCCGCTCTAGCGATGCGACTCTCCGAGGCTGTTGAGGCTGGGGAGCTGGTTGTTATTGTCGGTGATAGAACACCTATTAACTCTATGGGGCGCACCTGTGAGGCAGAATTCCTAGGGCGAAAAGCGCCTTTTCCCCAGGGGCCCTATATTCTTGCTGCGCTGCTCAAATGCCCGGTGTACACGCTTTTCTGTCTGCGCAGTACTTCCGGATACGATATTTATATGGAAAAACTCTGCGATCGCGTTGTGATGAAACGCGGTGACAGAGAGGGGCATATTCGCTCTCTTGTCGAGGAGTTTGCACGACGGTTGGAACGCTATTGTCATATAGCACCTTTGCAATGGTATAACTTTTACCCGTTCTGGGATCAGCAAAAATGAATTCAGCAGTACTACAACGAACCCAAATAATCTTTGATGGCACAGATCTATCTATTGATCAGGTAAACACCATTGCAGCTGGCCGTGGCGATATTTCTCTATCTGATGAAGAGGGCTTTGTGGCAAGGATAAATCGCGGTGCCGAGTTCCTGGATAGCCTTTGGCAGAAGGAAGGTGTGATCTACGGAGTAACCACTGGATATGGTGATTCCTGTACCGAAAGTATTCCAGCAGACCTGGTGGAAGAGTTACCTCATCGATTATTTACCTTCCATGGTTGTGGAATGGGGGAAGTCTTTACTCTTGAGCAGAGTAGAGCGATTGTTGCTGCCCGGATTGCCAGCCTTGCAAAGGGCAGTTCAGGGGTCCGATATCGGCTGTTGCAGCAATTGGTTTTGTTACTTCAGAAAGGCATTATTCCGGTAATTCCCCAAGAGGGTTCTGTGGGAGCCAGTGGCGACTTGACCCCACTGTCTTATGTTGCTGCGGTTTTGTGCGGGGAGCGCAAAGTTTGGTACCGAGGCCACCAGAGAGATACTGCTGAGGTATTCGATGAATTACAGATTGAGCCATTAAAGCTATATCCAAAAGAGGGTTTAGCAATAATGAATGGCACCGCCGCAATGACTGGCTTGGCGTGCTTAGCCTACAAACGGGCAGAGTATCTAGCACAGCTGAGTGCTCGTATTACCTCCATGATGAGCATTGCACTGGATGGCAATGCCTATCATTTCGATAGCGCGCTTTTTGCAGTGAAGCCTCACCCCGGTCAAAACCAAATTGCAAAGTGGATTCATGACGATCTCAATATTGGTGCTGCTCCAAGACAAAATAGTCGATTGCAGGATCGCTATTCACTTCGGTGTGCTCCCCATGTAGTTGGTGTGTTACAGGACTCTCTGCCCTGGCTCCAGCAGTTTATTCATAACGAACTAAACAGTGCCAATGATAACCCGATCATTGATGGTGAAAACGAGAGGGTGCTTCATGGTGGGCACTTCTATGGTGGGCATATAGCCTTCGCCATGGATAGCCTGAAGAATGCGGTAGCAAACCTCTCTGATTTACTGGATCGACAAATAGCCCAACTGGTAGATGTTAAGTTCAATAATGGGCTCCCGGCAAACCTATCAGGTGTAACCGGGCCTCGAAGATCAATTAACCATGGCTTTAAGGCTGTTCAAATTGGTGCGAGTGCCTGGACTGCTGAAGCACTAAAGCAGACCATGCCCGCAAGTGTTTTTTCCAGATCAACGGAGTGTCATAACCAGGATAAGGTCAGTATGGGCACCATTGCTGCCAGGGACTGTATCAGGGTATTACAGTTAACGGAGCAAACAACCGCAGCGGCACTGATGGTTGCTTGGCAGGGCATTCAGCTTCGAGTTCGTAGTGGAGGAGTGGATTTGGAAAAATTATCTACCGCTCTTAATACCACAATCAGGCAGATAGGAGATGAATTTTCTTTTCTGGAGGAAGATAGAGAGCTTGAACAGCCATTGAGAAAATTCGTTTCGTTAATTCAGCAAAGACATTGGCGCTTATATGAAAACTAATAAATCTATGCGCCCTGAAAAATGGACGGCACAAGTTGAACTACAAATTCCTTTCCACGATGTGGATATGATGGAGATAGCTTGGCATGGGCATTATGCAAAGTACTTTGAAATAGCCCGATGTGCATTGTTTGATCAGTTGGAATATAACTACCAACAGATGAAGGAATCAGGTTTTGCCTGGCCGGTCATAGATTTGCGCGTACGATATGCAAAGCCTTTACGATTTCAGCAGTGGATTGTTATTCGCGCTGAGGTTTCTGAATATGAAAATCGATTTAAGATCAATTATACGATAACAGATAGAGATACCGGTGTACGCTTAACAAAAGGACATACCGTACAGGTAGCTGTCGAAATAAGCAGTGCCGAAATGCTGTTTGCATCGCCTCCAATTTTGCTGGAAAAATTGGGGGTAAATTAGTGATGACTGCCAAGCGTTTGGTTTTATTTTTTATTTGCTTTCTATTTTCCACAGTAACTTCTGCTTTGACTTCAGAGCAGCAGGCGGTTTTGCGGGAGATAGAGAAAAATATTGTGTCATCTCCACAGATGCTTGGCACTTTTTCCCAGACAAAGAGGCTGCCCCAGTTGCCCAGGCCTCTGGTTTCTTCAGGCATCCTGGCTATTTCTGAAGAGTTAGGATTAAGCTGGCGAATAGAGAATCCAATAGAATCCCATCGAATATTTAAGCTAGATGATGCTGATTCTGGTAATCGGGTCAATAGCAATATTGTAGGAAATCATGTGGCTGATCCTCTATTAAAGATTATCAGTGGTGATTTTAGCGAACTGGATCAGACTTTTACGGTGGGACCACAGATCGCAGAAGAGCAATGGAGAATTAACTTAATTCCCAAGCAAGAGGCTTTTAGAAAGGTTATTGAATCGATAGAAGTCGTGGGAGACAAAAAGATTCGGAAAATAGTACTAGCTGAAGCCAACATGGCAATTACTGAAATAGATATTTTTAATTTACATTCAGTTGAAGCTAATAACAGTCAACTACTGAGTGAATTCTCAGAAGATAACCAGAAATAATTTCATGTCACGTCGAGTTGTTATTTGGCTTTCCTTTGTTAGTGTAATTATTGGGATAACTGTATTACGCTATCAATCCAGCTGGCTACAAACAGATATTTTGTTATTAGCTGATAATAACTCCGACTCGGTAAGTAGTGCTGGCATCCAGAAAAAAGTCAGTCAGCAATTACAGGGAAGTTTAATTTGGGTTTTAGTTTCTGAAGGAAAAGAATCACATCGTCTGGCCAGGCATACCCAAGAGTTGGCGCAGAAACTAAAGGCCGCAAAATCTTTAGAGTCTGTTGAATATCGTTGGGCCGACTCTGAAAGCTATAAAGAGGAGTGGGAGCTGCTCTTTCCTCTGCGCCAACAGCTACTCAGCCCTGAAGATAGGGCGTTATTAGATGCTACCCCAGAGGAACTTATACAGCGTCAATTGAGTAAATTATACGGGCCTGACGGCGCTGGAATTGATTTGGAGAAAGATACTTTCTCAACTTTTCGCAATTACTTTACCGCTGATATTGGAGTTACTCCACAAGTCTTTGATGGAATTCCGGTACATACAGAAGGACATAAAGTTTTTACCCTGCTTTATACGCTGGCCGCACCAGTTGATTTGACTGGAGAGAGCGATATATCACTTCTTTCTTTACAGTCAGAATTAAAGCAATGGGCTCAAAAAAATGGTTATTCGCTGCTGGTAGCTGGAGCCCCCCTGCATACAGAGTATGCTGCTGCTATGGCGCAGGATGAAATACGCCTGATTGGCTCCCTTTCGATCCTTGCTATTTGCTGTCTATGTATTGTTGTCTTTCGCTCATTAAAACCTCTACTAGCCTGTACATTCGCAATTCTATGTGGCGTGGCCAGTGGTATATCTGGTGTTATTATTATTTTGGGCCAAATTCATATACTGGCTTTTGTATTTGGTACAACGGTTTCTGGATTGGCGATTGACTACGCATTTCACTTTATTTGTAATAGATTGAGGCTGGGCAAGCCAAAAGATAAGGATATATTACCTGAGCTATTGCTGGGCTTGATATCAAGCTGCTTGGCATTTTTCTCTCTTGCATTAACACCTTTTCCGCTTTTACAACAAATAGGGGTTTTTGTCGGCTGTGGTTTAATAGGGGCTTGGTTGACTGTAATCCTGCTATTCCCACGCTGGATTAATATTAAGCATAGGCCTTTATCGTTTTCCAGTCAGTTTCCTAAACTCAATATTAGGTACTACCTGTTTCCATTGGTTGGGCTGTTGATTTTTGGATCTGCGGCACTTCAGAAAATTCAATTTAATGATGACCTAAAACTGTTTTACCAGCCTCCAGAATTTCTTACACAAGATGAAATAGAGCTAAATTCTCTGATTAAATCCCGGCCAGACTCCCGTTATTTTTTGGTTTTTGGTGAAGATGAACAACAAGTATTAACACGAGAATGGGAACTTAGAAATCAACTAGGCTATTTAGTAGAAAAGGAAATTATTAGTGGTTTTCAGGGGGTAACTAACCGGATACCTCCAAAAGAGGTTCAAGAAGCTGACTGGAAGTTATTGTCGAAGTTTTACAGTGGGGATGCTGTCAGGTCTTTTTATCAGCAATTGGGTTATTCTGAACAAGATATTAACCAGCAGTTAAGTTCTAAAATACAGCCATTCAATACCTTTAATTTCTCTGAATGGTTGCCAGTTGCAGGTCGGCAATATAAAGGATTATGGCTGGGTTGTGAAAATAATCACTGTTATTCTGTGGTACGTATTTATGGCTTAAAAGAGGATTTGTCATCTTTAGAGTTACTGCCTGGAGTAACCTATGTTGATACTACCAGAAGTATCTCTAATGTTATGTCACAACAGCGTGATCTGTTGCTGCAATTACTGCCATTAATATTCATTGTTGTATTTCTGGTAACTGCAACTAAAACAGGAATAAAGCAAGCCTTAAGTATAGTTGCACTTCCATCCAGTGCAGTACTAGGCACCCTGGCGATAGTAATTTTACAGGGATCAGCAATTAATTTATTTCATGTTGCGGCTTTATTACTTGTCTTTGGTATTGGTATAGATTATGCAATATTTAGCCATACAAGCAGAAAGGCAGAGCAGCATTATACCCTGCTGGCGATAGCTATGGCTGGGTTAACAACTTTTTTAGGGTTTGGTTTGTTAGCATTGTCTGGCACACCGGCGATAGCAAATTTTGGGTTAGTCCTGGCTGTGGGCACAGTATTAACTTTGTTGTTGGCATTTTTATTTTTTTGTACACGGGGTAAGGGATATTAGCCAATGAAAGAAATTAAGTCTGACGTTGTTATTATTGGTGCCGGTCCTGCCGGAGCTATCGCAGGTGCGTTATTGGCTAAAAAAGGTTGGCAAGTTTCGATAGTTGAGCGGGAAGAATTTCCTCGCTTTTCTATTGGTGAAAGCCTACTGGCTCAATGTATCGAGTATCTTGAAAAAGCAGATATGTTAGAAGCTGTGAAATCAGCGGGCTTTCAATATAAAAATGGTGCTGCTTTTGAGTGGGATGGTGCTCGTACATCATTTGATTTTCGGGAGAAGTTCTCCCCTGGGCATGGCACTACCTTCCAGGTACAGCGAGCTAAGTTTGATAAAATCCTGGCTGATGAAGCAGAGCGCCAGGGTGTTAAGGTCTATTATCGCCATTCTGTAGTGTCAGTTGATATTGCTGAGAATAACGCAAAGTTAATTGCCGAGAATGATGGCGAAAACCTGGTTTTCCAGGCGCGCTTTGTATTGGATGCCAGTGGCTTTGGCAGAGTTTTACCGCGATTACTTGATCTCGATCGTCCGTCAGAGTTTCCTGTTCGAGAATCCGTATTTACACATGTTGAAGACAATATTGATGATAGCCATTTTGACCGGGATAAAATCTTAATCACTGTGCATCCCAGTGAGCGGGATATTTGGTATTGGTTGATTCCCTTTGCAGATGGAAGAGCTTCTATTGGGGTTGTAGGTGAGAAAGAAAAGATTTCGACCTGGGGGCAGGATCCGGAACAGATATTGAAAGGGGCTATTGCCTCCGCTCCCGAGTTGTCAAAAACTCTGCGCAATGCCAAATTCGATACGGAAATACAACGTATTCGCGGATATTCCAGTGATGTGACCAAACTGGCTGGCCCTGGTTTTGCGCTTTTGGGGAATGCCGGTGAATTTCTAGACCCGGTATTTTCATCCGGTGTTACCATTGCAATGAAATCCTCTGAGTTAGCAGTTGAGTGCCTGCATCGCCAGCTCTCAGGGGAGGCGGTTGATTGGGATGAAGAGTTTGTTGAACCCCTGAAGCACGGTGTGGAAGTTTTTAAAACCTATGTCAAAGCTTGGTATGACGGTCGTTTCCAGGATGTAATTTTTTATCAAACCGATCAAAAAGAAATAAAAGGCATGATTTGCTCAATCTTGGCTGGTTATGCATGGGATAAAAAAAATCCGTTTGTTGCCGCCGCTGAGCGTCGATTGAATACACTGGTAGAAATATGTTCCGCCAAGTAATACTGTTTTTGAGCTTTCTTGCCCTGGTGGGATGTATGTCCACAGGGGGGAGGAAAGAAGAGCTGCAAAGTTGGCCTTTGGCTCCACTATTGAGCGAGGGACCGCGCCAGCTCAATCAACATTTACGCATTATCTATCAAGGCGATGAGTATGAATTGATGGCGGCTACTTTCCACACTATGGAGAGTTTAAAGATATCTCTTCTCAGCCCTGAAGGGATAAGCCTGCTGGATGTTACATACGATGGTAATGAGGTCAGCACCCATTACCACATGAGTAGAGCAGAGAGAGTGCCACCAGAGAAATTGCTGGCAGATATCCAGTTTGTATACTGGCCAATTGCCCAGCTTCGTGAAGTATTGCCCATAGGCTGGAATTTGGACGAGGCTATTGTCGAGGGAATTTACACGCGAAAACTCTCACGCAATGGTGAAGTGAATTCAGTGGCTCGCTATAGCAGTAAAGATATTTGGAAGGCCCAAATTGAGCTGGAGCACAAACTACTGGGTTATAGGTTAAGCATTAGGAATTTCTAAGTATGAAAAATTTCTATCTTAATCATATGGGGATCATCTGCACCCTGGGAAATACTGCTGAGGCAGTAGCTAATTCCTTGTTCGGTGATGAGAGTTCTCATATGCAGGTCGATGAAACCTATTTGCCACAATACAGAGGGAATCTGGGTATTGTGCAGGGGAAGCTGCCTGATTTACCGAGTTCGTTGCAAGATTACCACTGCCGCAATAACCAGCTGGCTATGGCTGTGCTGACTCAAATTGAAAGTGCAGTCGCTGAACTAATAGAAAAACATGGTGCGGGCCGAATTGGCGTTGTGATGGGAACCTCAACCTCGGGAATAGACTCAGGTGAGGCCTACTTAAGTGGTGAGAAAGAGACCGGATATAATTATCGGCTTCAACAGCAAATGGCTGGTTTGAGTACCTTTGTTGCGAAGTACCTGGGAATCCAAGGCGTTCAGCTCACCGTCTCCACAGCTTGCTCGTCCAGTGCCAATGCTTTTGCCAGTGCCCGGCGCCTTATCTCAACCGGTACTTGTGACGCCGTTGTTGTTGGCGGTGTGGACTCCCTCTGTGGCATGACAGTCCGGGGGTTTCATAGCCTGGGGGCACTTAGTGCCGGCCAGACCAATCCTTTCAGCGTTAATCGGGATGGTATTAACCTCGGTGAAGCTGGAGCAATGTTTGTGCTGAGCAAAGAGCCTGGTCCTGTGGTTCTATCCGGTGTTGCTGCCACGTCTGATGCCCACCATATGTCGGCCCCAGACCCAGAAGGACGTGGTGCGGAAGCCTGTATGCGCGGGGCTCTGGAGAATGCTGGCTTGGATACCGCCGACATTGATTATCTGAATCTTCATGGTACGGGAACGCCACATAACGACTCTATGGAGGCTCTAGCCGTTGAAAGAGTGTTTGGAAGCCAACTACCGTGTTCTTCCACAAAACCTTTTACTGGGCACACGCTGGGTGCTGCAGGCGCTCTTGAAGCGGCTTTTTGTTGGCTTGCCTTACAATATGATCAACTTCCCCGCCATCAGTATGATGGCCACTATGACCCGGAGATAGTGCGACTGAACCTGTATCAAGGCCACGAGGCTCCTGGAAAATTGCGCTATGTAATGAGTAACTCTTTTGCCTTTGGTGGGAGTAATTGCTCGGTAATCTTGGGCAGTCAGAGGTAAAATAGATGCACAAATATACTGCTGAAGAACTGGTTCCACACAGTGGAAATATGTCACTCCTCGATGCAGTGATCTCTGTAGGCGAGGAGCAGCTACAGGCAAAGTTGCGAGTTCGTGATGATGGAATATTTTCCCGCAACGGTCGTGTTCCCGCTTACGTGGGTATTGAATATATGGCCCAATCCATCGCAGCTTTCTCCGGATATCATGCAAAAGAACAGGGTAAAGACGTTCGCCTGGGTTTTTTACTGGGTACTCGCAAGTTCCTGTCAAATATCGAGAGTTATCGCTGCGGTGAAGAATTAACAATTGATGTCCAGCGCATTCTCCAGGCTGAAAATGGCATGGCGACATTTGAGTGTGTGATAACCGGCTCATCTATCGAGCAGAGCGCACGGCTTAATGTTTATCAGCCGGATAACGTAGAACAGTATTTGAAGGAAAGAAACTAAATGTCAGAGTGGGTTTTAGTTACCGGTTCCAGTCGTGGTATTGGCCGGGCGATTGCACTTCAGTTAGCTGAAGATGGCTACGATATTGTTTTACATTGCCGCAGCCGCCGTGATCAAGCAGAGGAAACAGCAGAAGAGATTGCTAAGTTAGGGCGAAAAAGCAGAATTTTGCAGTTTGATATTGCCGACCGGGAGCAAGCACGGGATGTCTTATTGGAAGATGTCGAGAGTAATGGCTGTTACTACGGCATTGTGTGCAATGCTGGTGTTACTGCCGACAATGCTTTCCCTGCGATGCCTGCTGAAGATTGGGATTCTGTTGTACACACCAATCTGGATGGTTTTTACAATGTTTTACACCCCTTAACCATGCCTATGGTCAGGCGCCGTGCGCCCGGCCGTATTGTCGTGATGACTTCTGTATCCGGCATTGCTGGAAATCGCGGCCAGGTAAATTACTCCGCATCCAAAGCGGGTTTGATCGGTGCGAGTAAGGCATTGGCGTTGGAGTTAGCCAAGCGAAAGATTACCGTGAATTGTGTTGCTCCGGGCCTCATTGACACCGATATGTTGGATGAAGACTTGCCCGTTGAAGAAATTTTAAAAATGGTGCCTGCCCGCAGAATGGGTAAACCAGAAGAAGTGGCGGCAACTGTAGCGTTCCTGATGCACGAACGTGCTGCTTACATCACCCGTCAAGTTATCTCAGTAAATGGTGGTCTCTGCTAATGAAGCGCGTGGTTGTTACAGGAATGGCCGGAATATCCCCTATCGGCCAGGGTTGGGACTCGGTTAGTCAGGCTTTACAGAGCGGTCTTTCAGGCATTTCCTACATGGAAGACTGGGATAAGTATGAGGGGCTTGAAACCCGACTGGGCGCGCCGGTAAAGGATTTCGAAAAACCGGCTCACTACAACCGTAAACGTGTGCGTAGCATGGGGCGCGTTTCATTAATGGCGGTTCGCGCCAGTGAAATTGCGCTTGAGGATGCGGGATTGTTGGATGACCCCATTCTCAAAAGTGGTGCTGTCGGAGTCTCCTATGGCTCGTCAGCAGGCACTCCGTCAGCAGTGGCTGATTTCGGCAATATGTTGATAAATCACCGCACCGACGGCCTTAATGCGACCAGTTATATAAAAATGATGTCCCATACGGCGGCGGTCAATATCGGGGTATTTTTCGGCTTGTGTGGACGGGTTTATACCACAAGCTCCGCTTGTACCTCTGGAAGCCAGGGGATTGGGTATGCCTATGAGGCAATTCGCAATGGTAGCCAAACCATTATGGTGGCCGGTGGTGCAGAGGAGCTGTGTGCAACCGAGGCTGCGGTCTTTGACACCTTATATGCGACTTCAACAAAGAACGATACCCCTGAATTGTCTCCACGTCCCTTCGATCGCAACCGGGATGGATTAGTTATCGGCGAGGGCGCCGGTACACTTATCTTGGAAGAATATGAACACGCGATTGCCCGTGGAGCCAGGGTTTATGCAGAGGTCGCAGGGTTTGGAACCAACTCTGATGGCAGCCACGTCACCCAACCTCAATCGGCAACTATGCAGGTGGCATTGCAGCAGGCAATAGCACAGGCTGGGGTAGAGACTAGCGAAATAGGTTATGTCAGTGCGCATGGCACAGCTACAGATCGAGGTGATATTGCAGAAAGCCACGCAACCCGTAATGCATTTGGGCGTGCAGTACCCATAAGCTCACTTAAGAGCTATACCGGTCATACGCTGGGTGCCTGTGGCGCATTGGAGGCTTGGGCAAGCATTCAGATGATGCGTAACGGTTGGTTCCATCCCACGATTAATTTGGCAGAGGTTGATTCTGACTGTGCGGAGTTGGATTATATCCAAGGCAGTGGAAAGCACATCGATACTGAGTATGTGATGAGTAATAATTTTGCCTTTGGCGGAATCAATACGTCTTTAATATTTAAAAGACGTATTTAATTTTCCTCTCAGAGAGCTTTAATCTAGGGATAGCATATGAAGTGGGTACTGGCTGTAGTTTCGACAATTCTTTTGGCTCAGCCAGTTACTGCTGATGAACTCTTAGTGAGTTTTGGCGGTGGCCCGCAACCTGATTCAAGTCAGAATAATAAAACCTACGGGATAGATTACTCCTTTAAAACATTTAAAAAGAGTTACCGTCAGCATATTGATATAGGTGTTAGCTATACTGAGCTAACTACTGATGCTGATGAAAATAAACGTATAAGAGCGTTTTCCATCTATCCTCAATTAAATCTATATCCCAGGCAAAGAAGTTGGGGGCAACCTTATTTCTTTGTTAGAGCGTTGGGTCCTAGCTATATTTCCAGCAACCAATTGGGAAACCGTCGTCAGGATAATAACTTTTCTTTCCAGGCACAGGTTGGATATGCTGCGCGAATTAACTGGAGAGGGAAAGAAGATCTGGTGCTAATGGTTTCCTGGAAACACTTCTCCAACGCCAACCTGTTCAGTGACAATGATGGAATAGATGTTCCGTTTGTTATTAATTTGGGCATGAAAATCTGATTTTCAGTTAAGATAGCTCCCCAGTAGTCACAGCTACTGGGGATATAAAAACTATCAAATGGACAGTTCTTTTATAATTGCGTCATTCAAATTTCTAACCCAGCGATTGTAGTTTCTGTGAATGGTGTAATATTTTTCACTATAGTCAAGCATATCGCTGTCTTTATAGGTGATACTATAACTATTAAGGTTATATATAATATCTGCTTCAGCATGATGCTTGCGAACGTTAATGGTGGCTAATATTTTCCCAGGAGCAACTTGTTGACAAGTCCAGTTTCTCGCGATACACCCTGCAATAATTGATGTTTTAATTGAATCTTGAGTTTGAGCTGATCCGTCAAGACGATCGGGAATTAGTCTACTTTCAATATTCATAACCGGATTACTTGTACAGCCAGATACTATTAATGCAAAGGCTGCAATAGATATAGATTTAATAATATAATTCATGAAATTTCCTTATTGGGGTGAAGCTAAATTTTATGGTTTCTAGAGATCCACTTGGCTACGTCATTACCAAGGGTGTGAACACAACGTTCGAGAACACTGCAGGAGCTTTTGAATTTATAAAATAAACCTCCACTTGAATTTCTGGTGGTCTTGAGAGTATCTATCAAGTCGCCGTTTTTGTAGAGTTCAGCCTCAATTGAGACTGATTTTTGATGGCTACCTGAAATATATCTTCCGCTATATGCATTGAGAATTGTTAATTTAAGACTGTATCCCTCTGATTGAATATCCAACTCTGGGTCTAGTGAACTGGCAAATCCATGCTTACCAAGAAATTTCTTGGCTGAGCTAGAAAATTGATAACCAAGGTTATTACACTCTTTAACTATATTGGATGCAATTAATTCTTCGTCGTGATATTCGGCTTTTTTATTGATGGAAATCAGGCCATTTCCGTAAGCGGGTAGTGAGAGGCTGAAAACAGCACCAAACAATAAAATTCCTTTAATCTTCATATAATCTCTTTGTAAGTAAGGAGCAGACCACTTAAATAATCATAGATAAAACTATAAGTTGGGGAGGTCGTCTTAGGTTGCGTAATTTACCAAAATAAATAGATGGGTAGTAGATCTTGAATTGATGATGGACATGGATGAGAACTCTTCATATGCAAAATTCAGGGTTAGCCCATATGGCTTATAGGCTGAAATGGTGTAATTCTACTGATTTTAAGCAAGCTAGATAACTCTATGATTTAAATACAAATTTTCTCAAATAATTAATCTTTTTTTATCCTGCTGAGTCACATAATTCCATCCATCGCTTAATTCCGGCGCTTCTGTATTTTTGTCGATGCAGGACAAAATAGAACTCTCGATGAAAGTCTCTATGTGGTACGGGTAGCTCAATAAGCGAGCCGCGCTTTAAAGCATCAGTTAATGAAACACGGGAAAGGCAGCTGATACCTAGCCCCGCTTCTACGGCTCGCTTGATCGCTTCTGTATGTTGCAATTCCAATAGGATATGTAGTTGTGGCAATAGCCCTGCCATGGCTCTCTCAAAAGTCTGTCGCGTTCCAGAGCCCGATTCCCGGGTGATCCAGGTCGCACCGATCAGGTCTTTATCGGCGAGGCGCCTGCGGCCTGCCAAAGGGTGATTTGGTGCACAGAAAACAACCAGCTCATCATGGCGCCAGGGGATGATTTCCAGATCCGGGTGATTGATCTCTCCTTCAATTAATCCCAGGTCCAATTCAAAATTGAGCACCCTCTCGGCAATCGCTGCGGTATTGGCAACTTCCAGTTGTACTTGAGTACCGGGCTGCTCTTCCATATAACGAGCCATCACGCTGGCAGTCAGGTAGTTGCCAATGGTCAGGGTGGCTCCGATCTTCAGGCTTCCCAGTTCCCGGTGAGTGGCCAGTGTCTGCTCAAGTTCCTGGGCTCGCTCCAGGAGTTCTTCCGCCCTTGGCCACAATTGCCGTCCCAGTTCATTGAGACGCAATCGCTTACCGGTGCGCTCGAACAGGCGCAACTCAAACTGCTGTTCAAACTCTTTCAGCGCTGTGGAGGCTGCGGACTGGGACATACTCAGGCTCTCCGCGGCACGACTGACATTCTCGTGATGGGCACAGGCAAGGAACACCTCTAACTGGCGGAGCGTGTAGCGCAAGGGGATATCTCCAGTTGATCGTTAAAATAGATAAGGAATATCGAAATATCCCACTTTGCCAATAGATCTTCTAGGGCTAAAATTCAACTATCAAGAGACTCGTGGAATAACCGGTTTTAAGTTTATGTCCAAATTGAATATAGAGAAGGTGTTGGAAGTCCATCACTGGAACGACACACTGTTTAGCTTCAAGACCACCCGGGATTCGGGTTTTCGCTTTGAGAACGGACATTTCACGATGATCGGTTTGCAGCAGGACAATGGCCGTCCGCTGCTGCGCGCCTACTCTATTGCCAGTGCCAACTACGAAGATGAGTTGGAATTCTTTAGTATCAAGGTTCCCGACGGCCCCCTGACCTCCCGCCTGCAGAAGATTGTGCCGGGCGATGAGATCTACGTGAGCCAAAAACCCACCGGTACTCTGGTGGCGGACCACCTGCTGCCGGGCAAACGCCTGTGGTTGCTGTCCACGGGTACTGGCTTGGCACCTTTCATGAGCATCATCAAAGATCCCACGGTCTACGAGCGTTTTGACCAGGTAATCCTTACTCACGGTGTTCGCTATGTTTCTGAGCTGGCTTACCAGGAGCAGATCGAGAACGAATTGCCGGAACACGAGTACTTTGGCGAGATGGTACGCGAGCAACTGCTTTACTACCCAACCGTGACCCGTGAGCCCTATCGGAATACTGGCCGCCTGACTGATCTCATGCTGTCCGGAAAGCTTTTCACCGATCTGGGTGTGCCCAAGCCGAGTGTTGAGGAAGATCGCTTTATGCTGTGCGGCAGCCCGGCAATGCTGAAGGATCTCACCAATATCCTCGATGACTGGGGATTCAAGGAGACCCGCGCAGGTGTACCTCACGAGTATGTGATTGAACGCGCTTTCGTCGAAAAATAAGTTGGTCAGTCCAGCGATAAAAAAACCACCCTCGCGGTGGTTTTTTTATGGGTGAAATACAGATTCCCGAAACTATCCTGATCTTGTGAAACCCCTGCCTTCTATTCTGACTTGAGGGGGAGCTTGCTGGGAGTGGCTAGATGAAGCTGTTTTCACTGGGTGTATTACTGCTTTTCTTTTTCTGGCTGGGTGCCTGTACACGGGTGCCGGAGGGGGTTGAGCCTGTCCAAAACTTCCAACTACAGCGATATTTAGGCCACTGGTATGAGATTGCTCGATTGGATCACTCATTCGAGCGCGGCCTGACCCAGGTAACTGCCGACTACAGTCTCAACCATGATGGTTCTGTCGCGGTGATCAATACCGGCTATTCAAAAGCGCGTGATGCCTGGCAAATGGCGGAGGGGAGGGCCGAGTTTGTCGGCCCGAAAAATGTGGGCCATTTGAAAGTCTCTTTTCTCGGTCCCTTCTACTCATCCTATATCGTGATTGCTATATCGGATGACTACCAATACGCGATGGTATCTGGCTACGATAAATCCTATCTGTGGATATTGTCCCGCACCCCAACCATGCCCAAGGATGTATTGGAGCAGTTTTTACAGAAGGCCAAAGCTTTGGGGTATCCCGTCGACCAGATGATATTTCCCAAGCAAGAGGTTAAGTCGGGAAATAAACCCTCGGCGCAGCCCTCAGGGTCGTGATCTGTTCAAAAGCCTGCGTTCCCGCCACCAGCTTATACACACTAGTAACAGCAATATAAGGGCCGGCCATTGGCGCCCCAGCAGTACTCTGTTTGCGTGATTATTTGCTTCTGGCCCCAAACGTGCGGCAGCCATCAGTTGGGTTTCCCTGGTATTCAGGGACTGCTGCCATAGGGGCCAGTCCTCTTTGGCAAAAATATAGAGGTCTAGTACCGACTCCCCTCCCAGTTCAGTCCAAAGCTGGTGCCAACCTGAATTTTGGGGCCAGAAGCTGTAGCACTGACCCTGGGAACTTCTACTTGCGGCGATTCCTCTGGTAGAGCGGGAGCTATCTTGAAACTCTGATAAGAATGGACTCTGATCAGAAAAAAGTGGGCTGCATAGGGTGATGCGTTCCTGTGTACGCGGTAACTCATTGGAGAGCGTTACTGGTGGCTGACTACCCAAATGCTTGAGTTGGTAATCGATAATGGACTTCCACAGGCTGGCAAATTCTGTAGCAAAGCCACTGGTTAGCCATCGGTGGCTGTCGCTAAATAGGATAAATCCCAGGTGTTGTGTCTCCGTCGAACGCCCCCAGAAAAGTGGGGACTCTCCATTGCCCAGTAAAAAGTCGTAGGAGCCGAGCTGTGTGACTTTGAAGCCAAGATTACGCAGTGGGGGAATCTCTGGATTGTCCACTTTTTGGTAGCCAAAGCCGGAGTGTAAACGGGTATCTTCTCCCTTTTGCAGAGGCATGGATTGGGCTGCAGCGTATTGGAGAAACTCTTCAGAGCTATCGCCACTGACTAACCATAACAGTGACTTTGTGGTGGCCAGCTCGCTGAGCTGATGTTTTTGTTGAGAGGAGAGTTGCGGCCACAAACTGCTATCGAGAATGACTAAATCGAAGGGACTTTCCTTTGTGAGTAGATCCGCAGACTCGGTAAGTGGAAGCCCATTGAGAGTCTCTTTTCTACTAATTTCAGGTGCCAACTGGGTCATCACTTGTGCTGCTACACTGGATTGACGCAGCCAGCGGGAGAGGGCGGCTGTCTCAAAAGAGGGGCGTGCCAGCCACAGTAACAATTTGGGCTGGAGCGGTTCTCGCACCAGGATGGGTAAAGGATCTGTATGAATTTCGCCGGTTTCGCTTTCCGTCCGTACTCGGTATAGCTGGGGGCCCGCGAGTTTTGGAGTGGCAGTGAGTTGTGCCTGAATTGCTTCTCCCACTTTCAGCTCAAGACTGTCTTCAATATGGCCGTAGGGATTGAGCAGACTAATTTGTCGGTTTTCAGTCAGTGGCTGGTTGTTGTGAACCTTTAACTTTAAAGAATCACCCAGGGTAATTCGCCGCTGCCAGTCGAATTCCCAGCTGCTATCAGATTCCTTGATATTCGATAGCTCCAGGCGCACCGGTGCCAGGTCCCGCAGTTTGTCGCGGCCGAGTGGCTCCCCATTGAGGGAGATATTTTCCACACCATTGAGATTTATTGGATTTGAGCTCGCCAGCTGTTTGCTGTCGATAGAGATATTGCGCTCGGCGGGAGTGATTGCCGGTGGCTGCCAAAGTATCCAGGCACTTAACCAAATCGCCAGTTGCAGGCCATAGTCGAACGGTTTGGCGCCTCGGCGGCGCAACAGTACGAGTGATGCTAAACAGGCCAACAGGCACAGGCCGGGTATCAAGAAATCAATCACAATGATTTCCCCCCTTGCTGGTGTAGCCAACGTCTGAAATGGCCGTCGGCCTCTGTTTGCAAAGGCAGTGAAGGCGCAGATTCCGGTGCTGGCAGTAGCTGATAGAGCAGCTGATTCAGGGAGTTTGTGCAATCAATGCAATTCGGTTGCTGGTGGCGCTGCTGGTATAAACGCAGCTGTTTGGATAGCTCCAGGCCGAGATCCAGTGATTGCTCTGTGGCTAGCTCATTTATCTGCACCAGCAGATCGGTATCGAGTTCGGCGCCAGAGTCTACTTGGGCCATTAGGGCGAGCACCTGTGCTCTTTGTTTTTGTTCAAAGGCACTGTCGACAGTTTCGGGCGCTACGTCT
The DNA here is from genome assembly GCF_052467815.1 of Microbulbifer maximicatervae (SeqCode). Lineage (NCBI taxonomy): Bacteria > Pseudomonadati > Pseudomonadota > Gammaproteobacteria > Cellvibrionales > Microbulbiferaceae > Microbulbifer > Microbulbifer maximicatervae (SeqCode). The sequence goes on along the minus strand of NZ_CP174326.1, from coordinate 1,354,931 downwards.
TCCCGTTCACCGCTAAGTCGGCGGCTTTCATCTATGGGGGGCGCCTCGAACCCGACTCTCTGTAAGTAAATACGTGAAGCCTGTTGTACTTCCTTGATAAAACGCAGAGCTCGGTGCTGATGGGGAAGGGAGGCATGGGGCTCTATAACCGACAGGTCGCGCCATGAACTCCACATGGCATTCAGCGCATTGCGCAGCAGCTCCTTGGTTTGGGGGTCGAACAGGGTGGCATGCTCTGAGCTGTCATGCCGGTGTCCGGCAGAAGCAGCTATGCGCTCTGCCTGTTGGAAATGGGAGTCTCGCTGTGCAAAGGGAGTGGCATTTTCTTCGCCATGTGCCTGGTGCTCACCTTGTTCTGTATGATCGTGGCTATGGCCGTGTTCGGATTCTTCTTTATCATCGTGCTTCTCGCTCTCTGCGCCAGAATGCTCCGCTTCCGAATCCTCTTCGCCGAGAAAACGGCCGTAGCGCATGCGCAGCAAATTCTGTTCATAGGCTAAACCCTCGGAGCGTTTGCGAAACTCCTGTGGATGCAGCTGCTCTCGCTCGGCTAGCAAGGCCTCGGTGTCAATAATCAGCTGGCGTTGGCTGCGGAAGTACTCCGGTAATATCTTAATCGCCATCCCCTCGCTGTCACTCAGCCCGAAAATCTCTTCTTGCGGCCAGCGCAAGATAAAGTGTTGGCTCTTGGCAACGTTGGCGCTGGGCTCGCGGTTATCCCTGGCCTCCAGATACCAGTAGAGTTCATCTCCCGCTTCCATGGAAAACTGGTGGATGGGCAGGGTGAAATCGTAGCGAGCTGCTTTCTTATCTTCCGAGAGGCTTGTTGATAAAGCAGTGGATTGCAAACTGGTGAGTGGAATACGCTCTTCGCGAAAGCGTAAATTTTCCCCGGTGCCGCTGGCGAGGGTGACCAATAAATCTGCAGAACTCACCTGGTAATCATCATTAATGATTACTTTCACGGGAATACCCTGGGTGCTCCCTTGAATGGTATCGACGCGCAGGCTGGGTGCCTCAAAGGTAAACTCCGGAGCATTGTCTTTTTGCACCCGAATATTATGAATTTCCGGCAATAGCATTTGGCTCTCCGCGAGTTGTATTGAGAGCTGGTAAAAGTCTGCCTTAGCGATAGTGCGTTGTAATTGCCACTTTTTACTGGGTAGATTACCTAGCGGAGAAAAGGTGAAGCGCTCAGCTTCGGCCAGCATTTCCAGCCCTTGCACCGGCTGATTCAATTCAAGTTGCCACTCGACCGCAGACTGCTCCGGCACATCGATTTGTAAGGATTGGCTGTCGGCCGTGAGCCCAGTGTAGGCGGGTGGCTGGATATGGGTTGCCGCGCGGGTTATGGCGAGTTTTTCGGCAATGGGAATAGCTGTATTTTGTTGCGTGGTCTCAGTTTTATCCCCAGTGAAGTGAGAATCGCTCAGTACAAATAGCAACAGTCCCAGGCAGGCACCGAAGGCATTTGTCAGGGTACTGCGGAGTTTTTTTGGACCGAAAGGCGACCGGTCGCCACTTTCCAGCAGTTGTTGCAGCTCTGTTTCGATACGCGCGCGCTGTAATTGCTGCAATGGACTTAGACAGGATTCCTGCTGGCTAAGCAACTGGCTGCTGTCTTGCAGCTGGGGATATTGTCCATCCAACTGTCGGCACAAGCGCTCGGGGCTTGGGCGCCAGCTGCGATCTAGCAGTATCGCTACAACAATAATCCCGAGCCAGGCGGGCAATAGCCACTGTGGCCAGCCGAATACAAAAATACCCAAGCCAGCCAGAAGACAGAGGCCAGTGGCGAGCCAGAGGTAGGGCCGCAGGGCTATCCGTTGCCAGCGCCTGCGCACACCGTTAAGGGTTAACTGGCGCTTATCCACGGTTCGCCTCCCGATTATGTTTGGCAGGAGATTGCGATAGGGCAATTAGGCGCTCAAAAGCCAGTAGTAACAGCAGGGCGGCTATTATCCAGGGAGACAGCTGCTCGGTGCGGCGGTTTTCCACTTCGCTATCGGCCACAGGAAGGCCTATCCCTGCCGGCAGCCGATGGCCAGACCAGTGGCTACGATTGTGGTGTTGCAGAGCCCAGTCTTGCCCGGACCAGTGCTGCCACAGGAGTTCGGGCAAATCCGCGCGGCGATAAAACGCCTCGCTGGACCAGTCATCTTGGTAACGCAGCCAACTTCCCCGTCCGATTGAGGCCGCTTGAGTTGACTGGCTGTTATCCACAGCAACGAAGTTGAGATTATCGGCAGGGGGGATACTGTTGTCAGTGAGTAACAGGCCCCCATCTGTAACAAACTCCAGTACGGCTTGTGACAGGGGCGCGGGTCCGGTGTAGATAAGCCAATCTGTCTGCTCGGCACTGGGGGTCTCTTCTCGCAGCAGGGTTTGTACCGATAGCTCCGGCATATTGCTGTGCCAGTCTTCCAGCACTGGCATCCACCAGCTGGGCGCTTTGCCCATTAAAGCGATACTCGGTAATACCGGGCTCGGAGCTGTGGATGGTTTATCCAGGCCATGCCACTGCCAGTGGGGACTGACTCTTAGTGCCTGATGGGATGCTGGGCCCCCATTGTTTATCAACAGGATATGAGCCCTGCGTAAATGTGCACGGCGTGATAGTGCCGATAGAGTTTTCCACAGGTCCACATTTTGTGGTGGGGGTGAGGTTGTGGCGGGCGTTTCTGGGGATAACCACAGCACTTTATAATTCTCCCCCACAAGCTGCGGCAGAGAATTGTGGATAAATATGTTCGCTTCCCCCGATTCAATTCTTGGGTCTACCAGTATCACGGCCTCTTGGGGATAAATTTCCCGTTTTATCAGCGGCTGCGCCAATAAACTTGCCAGCAGGGCGACAATTAGCAGGCGCAACAGCAGTAACCACTTGTTATCCACAGTCGGGCGGCGCGCGCGACTCTGTGAATATCTTTGTACCCATTGCAGCGCAGCAAAGGAGATCTGCTGTGGATTACTGCGGCGTAGCAAATGAATGGCGATGGGAATAAGTAGGGCGGCCAAAAGCCATAGCCACTGTGGGGATTGAAATAAGTTATTTATCCACAACATCTCAGCACAACCTGCCGTGCAGTTGAATAAATTGCCGCAGTGACTTTTCCACAGGCTGCTCGATAAGGTCGGTCTGCAGTGAACACTCCTGTGTGGCAAAGCGTGCTTTTAACTCGCTCTGCGCTTGAGCAAAAGCATCCAGGTAAGACTGGCGTTGCCGCTCGGCATCCACTTCTAAAGTTGCGGGAGTACTGGCGCTTACTTCTGGATTGAGCAGCTTTAGCTCTCCGCCAAAAGGAAAAGTCTGTTCTGCCTCAATTAACAATTGCAGTGGCAGGCAGGGGCGGCCGGCGGCATGCAGGCGTGCGGCAAAATCGCCGATCTCATTACCCTGTTCAAAAAAATCACTCAGTAACACCACCTGACAGGGCCGCTCAAAGTATTGCCACAGCGGCGCCAGTTGAGTGTGATCTGGCCAGTGGTCGCTGGCGTCGAGTTGTTGTAGCTGAAGAGCGATTTGACGCTGGTGGCTCTCGCCCTGGCCTTCGGGCACATAAACCGTCCGACGGCTGTTAAACGCCAATAGGGAATAGCTGTCTCCCTGGGCGTTGAGCAGCCAGCATAGGCTGGCAATCCAGCACTTGGCGTAATGCAGTTTATTCAGGCTGGGCTCGACAAAGCTTGCCTGGCCCAGGGAGGCGCTGCTATCGAGCACAAAGCACACGTGCATACGGCTCTCCTGCTCGGTCTCGCGCACATAGTAGCGATCGCTGCGGGCGAACAGTTTCCAGTCGATATGGCGGATGGAATCACCCGCTTGATAGCCTCGGTATTGGTGAAATTCCAGGCCGGTGCCACGGCGCTGGCTGTGTTGCACACCGAGCATCACGCCCTCGGCAATATGCCGCGACAGCCACACCAGATCGCGACAACTGGCCAGGGTTTTGGGGGACAGGTATTCCACGCTGATCAGTCCCGGCCCGGTTCCGGCACCGCCGTCAGTAATTCGTCAATCAGCTGTGGCATCTGCACGCCATCGGCCTGGGCCTGGAAGCTGAGCAGCACCCGATGGCGCAGTACCGGCAGTAACAGGCTGCGGATATCCTCGCGGGTGACGGCGAGGCGTCTTTGCAAAAGGGCCCGCGCCTTGGCAGCGAGAATCAGAGCCTGCCCCGCTCGGGGGCCGGCGCCCCACTTGATCCACTGTTGCAGGGTATCGCTGCCGCTGGTTTCAATACGGGTAGCGCGCACTAGTGCCGCCACGTAGCGGTATAAATCGTCGCTCACATGAATTTCCCGCACCAGTTGCTGCATTTCGCGCAATTGCTCCGCATCCAGGCTGGGGCTGGGTTTGACCCTGCTGGCACCGGTGGTGGAGCGCAGGATTTCAACTTCATCCCGCTCATCGGGATAGTCGATATGAATATTTAACAGGAAGCGGTCCAGCTGAGCTTCCGGCAGCGGATAGGTGCCGGCCTGCTCTATGGGGTTTTGTGTGGCCAGTACGAAATAAGGATCGGGCAATTTCAGTGTTTTACCGCCCACGGTTACTGAGCCTTCCTGCATGGACTCCAATAGGGCTGCCTGGGTTTTCGGCGGTGTGCGGTTAATTTCATCGGCGAGCAGGATATTGGTGAAAACCGGGCCCTGCTGGAATTTAAAAAAGCGCTTGCCGGTGCTGTGATCCTCCTCGAGGATCTCACTGCCGAGAATATCTCCGGGCATTAAATCCGGGGTGAACTGTACCCGCTTAAAATCCAGCGCACTGGCATCGGCGAGGGTTTTTACCAGCAGGGTTTTACCCAGCCCCGGCACCCCTTCGAGCAGGGCGTGGCCGCCGGCCAACAGGCAGATCAGCATCTGCTCCACCACAGGTTTCTGGCCGACAATCACCCGCGCAATCTCCCGTTGCAGATTGTCGAGGCTGTGCAGTTGTTCTTCGATACTATTTTCCAGGGTGGTCAGCATAATCAGCTCGTCAGTGCGTAAATAACAATGTTCACCGCAAATTTTGTGTTATCGATGGCGAGCCAGCGTTTGTTGCGGTAGTCGTAGTCCCATTCGCAGCCGAAATCCTTGTTGCTATAGAGTACGGCGATACGGCCGTTAACAACTATGGCTTTCAGGTAGTCGTGTACCAGATCATCACCCCAGCCATTTAATTCAAAGCTGGTTACTGGCAATTCGTCGAATTGGAAGAAGCAGCGGTAGAGGTCGTGATCATCCGGGAGCTTTTGCAGGCAGTCTTCGCCAAACAGCTCAGCCATTTGCGCTTCGAAGGATTTGGCAAAGAGACCGTCGATATCGTGGTTGCAGTCGTCGACAAATACAAAGCCGCCGCGATTGACGTAATCGCGAAAATTCTTTGCCTCTTCCGTGGTGAATTGCACCAGCTTGTGTCCGGCCAGGTAGCAGAAAGGCGCCTGCAGCATTTTCTTATCGGCCAGCGGCACTATGTGCTCTTTGGCATCAACCCTGAGATTGGTGTATTCCACCAGTGAATTGAGCAGGTTGGAGGGCATGCGCTGATCCACATCCCAGTCACCGGACTCGTACATCAAGCGGGTGAAATAGAAATCGTAGTGCTCCTGTGCACTACCCGGTGCGGTATTTTGCGCGCGTGTACCCAGCGGCAGCGCTGCGGCGCAGCTACCCAGGATCAGGCGCTGGAGAAAAGCCTTGCGGGTGAGGGACACGAGATAACTCTGTTACTGCGTTGGTTTTTACTGTTGAGAGCAAAGGAAAGAAGGTGCTCCGTTCGAGACATGCTGTAAATACATCCCTGTACGCTCGTAATCGGCATCCATGCCTCATACGGTCTCGAACGGAGCACCTTATTTCCTTCTACCCATTTATTTTCAATGCTGGGAGCTGACTGGTTTGCTGGCCAGCTCCCGCCTGGATCAATGGCTAGCCCAGCTTGCGCTTGGTGTTAATCACATTGATACCGTCGAAGCGTGCAGTGGAACTACCGTGAGACACGGCACTGGTTTGCATCGGCTGTCCCTTACCGTCAAAGAAGGAACCACCCAGGCGGTAATCATCTTTGTCGCAGACCTGCGAGCAGGCATTCCAGAATTCCTGGGTGTTGGACTGGTAGGCGACATCCTCCACCATGCCGGTAATCTTGCCGTCTTCAATCTCGTAGAACAGCTGTCCACCAAACTGGAAGTTGTAGCGCTGCTGATCGATGGAGAAGGAACCGGCACCCACAATATAAATGCCTTTTTCCACATCCTTGATCATATCGTCGACGCTCAGCTCCTCCTTGCCAGGCAACAGCGAAACGTTGGACATGCGCTGGAATTGCACGCTGGACCAGCTGTCGGCGTAGCAGCAGCCGTGGGATTTCTTTTGCCCCAGCATATGTACCTGATCGCGAGTGGCCTGGTAGTTCACCAGCACACCGTCTTTTACCAGATCCCAGTTGCGGGTCTTCACGCCTTCATCGTCGTAGCCGACGGCGCCGAGAGAGCCGGGCTGTACCTTATCGGCAAACAGATTGACCTTGTCGCTGCCGTATTGGAATTTGCCGCTGCGCCATTTATCGATAGTGGCGAAAGAGGTTCCGGCAAAGTTGGCCTCGTAGCCGAGCACGCGGTCCAGCTCCAGTGGGTGGCCGACGGATTCGTGGATGGTGAGCCAGAGGTGGCTTGGGTCCAGCACCAGGTCGTACTTGCCCGGTTTGACCGATTTAGCCGTAAGCTTTTCCTTGGCTTGTTGCGCCGCCAGGCGTGCGTCTTCGGCCATATCGTAGGAGTCGCGGTAGAGCACTGTCTGTGCTTGGATCTTGTCTTCGGCGCGGCCATCCAGGTATTCAAAGCCGCGTCCTACCGGCTGGCTGAGGCCCTGGCGGGTACGGAAACCGCCAGTTTTCTTGTCCACTGCGGTGACCGAGAAGGGCGCCCACAAACGGTGAACGTCCTGGTCGATATAGGAGCCGTCGGTAGAGGCAAAATACTTTTGTTCATTCACCAGGTACAACATGGAGTTGATATAGCTGGCGCCGGCATCCATAGCGGACTTGTTCACGTCCATTAACAGGTCCACCTTGTCGGCCAGGGGGATCTGCATAGCGTTTTTCTGGATGGGTGTCTGCCAGCTCACCTCGCCGTGGCCTTTTACCGGAGCCAACTGTACGGGCTCCTGCTGGTACTTGGAGTTGGCCTTGGCGGTAGCTACTGCCTGGCGGGTGGCGCGAGCAACGCCATCGGCTGTCAGGTCATTGGTGGCAGCAAAGCCCCAGGTGCCGTTGGCAATAACCCGAATCCCCATGCCGATAGATTCGGTGTTCACCACGTCCTGCACTTTCATCTCGCGGGTGATCACGTATTGGTTCAGGTAGCGACCAATACGCACATCGGCATAAGTGGCGCCGAGTTTAGTGGCGGTATTCAGGGCGACATCGGCAAATTCTTTTTTTACCGAGAGATCAATACCGCTTTGCGTCAGTTTGCTCTCGGCGACCAGATTGCCGGACAGCGGCAACATGGAAACACCCAGGCCGGCACCGCTGAGCTGGAGAAATTTTCTTCTTTCCATTTCGTTATCCTCGATGGGTGCTGGCTGTTATACGGCGTCGGAAAGGCTGCTGAAGGTGAAGTCGCGCACTTTCAACGCGGGAATCATGGCGGACATGCCCCACATACCCACTCGCTGGGGGACGCCCATATCTTCGATATTGTTGAGCATGATTACCGGGCTCTCGTTGAAGCGGAAGTTCTTCACCGGGTATTTGATCTTGCCGTTTTCGATATAGAAGGTGCCGTCGCGGGTGAGGCCGGTGAGCAGCATGGACTGTGGATCGACCATACGGATATACCAGGTGCGGGATACCAAAATACCGCGGCGGGTATTTTTGATCAGTTCTTCGGTGGTTTTATCGCCGCCGATCATAATCAGGTTGTTGGGTTCGGGGACCACTTCGCCTTTGCTTTGCTCGGCCCAGTAGCGGCTGCGCGCCAGGTTTTTCACTACGCCGTCTTTCACCCATTCGGTGCGTCCCAGCTGCATAAAATCACCGTCGGTCCAGGGTTGAGCCGGCACATCGAGGCTGGTGGGGTCGGAGTAGAAATTTACTCGCTTGTCGAACATCTTCTCGCCGGTACGGTTGCCGCCGCCCTTTTTGCTCATAAAGCTGCGGCCCTCGTCGGCACTGCGCGCATCGAAGCCGCTCATCATGTAACCCACCAGGCCGGACACCGCATTGGGCTCCAGGATCACGGTGTACTTGCCCGGTTCCAGGGCACGGGCTTCCTGGGACAGGACCGCTTTGTCGATGGCGACAGAGGAGGTGCTGCCGGTATTCATTGCACCGAAATCGGTAACGTCACTTTCGGCCCAACCAGAACCCAGGCCATTCTCGGTGCGCATAGTTACAGTGAAATTGGCAGAGGTAGAAGCGTGGTAGCCGAACAAGCCTTTACTGGTGGCGACTGCAGCAAAAGAACGCTGGTCTTCCAGGTAACCTGCGGCAACCACTTTCTTTTCCTTGGCTGCAATAATGGAATCTGCCGCAGCCTTGGCGCGCTGGTCTGGAGTGATATCTGCAGTGGACTTGGCGAAGCCGTCTACGCTGACATATTTCTGCGGTCCCAGCATCGGCATGGCTTCCGGGTTTTCCGGAGATAGCTTGGCCAACTCTTCGGCGCGACGCATCACTTTTTCGAGTGAGGCATCACTGAATTCATTGATAGTGGCCACACCGGATTTCTTGCCGAAACGGGCCTCTACGGCCAGCTCGATATCATTGACGATACCACTGGTGGAAACGCTGTTGCGCGCGTAGCGAATATTGCCGGTTTCGCTGCCGGCCAGCTGCGCGCTGGCTTCATCGGCGCGGCTGTATTTTAAAACCTTGTCGAGAATACGCTTCGCTTCACTTCTACTCAGAATGGCCATTGCCTTTTCTCCAATTACTTATTCTTGTGCGCCGCTCAGGAAATCTTGCGCTTGGTATTGATTACATTAATTTGGTCAAAACGGGTGGTGGAACAGCCGTGGGAGACTGCACTCACCTGGCTCGGCTGGCCCTTGCCATCGAAGAAGGTTCCGCCCAAGCGGTAATCACTGCTGTCGCAAATCGCCGAGCAGGAATTCCAGAATTCCTGGGTGTTGGACTGGTAGGCGACGTCTTCAACCTGACCGACGATCTCGCCGTTTTTGATCTCATAGAACAGCTGCCCGCCGAATTGGAAGTTGTAGCGCTGCTGGTCGATGGAATAAGAACCGCGCCCGACAATGTAAATGCCTTTTTCCACATCGCGAATCATGGATTTTGCCGAGTATTCTTTTTCGCTTGGCGCCAAAGAGACATTAGGCATGCGCTGGAATTGCACGCTGGACCAGCTATCGCCATAGCTGCAGCCGTGGGATTCCTTTTGGTCGATCATATGCACCTGATCGCGGGTAGCCTGGTAGTTCACCAGGATGCCGTCTTTCACCAAGTCCCAACGCTTGGTTTTAACCCCTTCGTCGTCATAGGCGACGGCACCGAGGGAGCCCGGTTGCACCTTGTCGGCAAACAGAGTGACCTTATCGCTGCCGTACTGGAATTTACCGCTGCGCCACTTATCCAGGGTGGCGAAGGAAGTTCCCGCATAGTTGGCCTCGTAACCCAGCACGCGGTCCAGCTCAAGAGGATGGCCCACAGATTCGTGGATGGTCAGGCACAGATGTGAGGGTTCCAGTACCAAATCGTACTTGCCCGGATCGATGGACTTGGCTGACAGCTTGGCTTGGGCTTGCTCGGCTGCAAGCACTGCATCCTCGGCCATATCATAGGAAGCTTTGTAGAGCGTGGTCTGACCGCGAATCTTGTCTTTGTCGTGACCGGCCAGGTATTCATAGCCTCTTCCCACTGGATCACTGAGACCGTTGCGAGTCTTGAAAGCACCGCTCTGCTTATCAACAGCGGTCACCTGCATAGGTGCCCAGAGGCGATGGACATCCTGGTCAATATAGGAGCCGTCGCTAGAAGCAAAGTACTTCTGCTCATTGACCAGATACAGGGAAGAACGGATATAGCTGGCCCCAGCTTTGAGTGCCCCATTGTTAACATCCATCAGGAAATCGACTTTTTCACTGATGGGGACCTGCAGGGCATTTTGTTCGATAGGTGTCTGCCAGGAAACCTCGCCCACGCCTTTTACCGGTGCCAAACGCACGGGCTCGGTTTGGTACTTGGCATTGGCCTTAGCTACGGCAACTGCTTGGCGCGCGGCAAGGGCGACGCCATCCGCTGTAAGGTCGTTGGTGGCGGCGAAGCCCCAGGTACCATTGGCGATCACACGAATACCAGCGCCAAGGGATTCTGTGTTGACGATATTCTCCACGTTGGTTTCGCGGGTCATAACATACTGGTTCAGATAGCGGCCGATACGCACATCGGTATAACTGGCCCCGGCTTTGCGCGCGGTATTCAAGACTACATCCGCCAGGTGTCTTTTATGGGAGCTGTGCATGCCTTCATTGAGCAGCTGCTCGGCGCTGACCTGAATGCCCTGTAGAGGCAACAAAATACCACTGGAGCCGACGCCGGCGATCTTGAGGAATTTTCTTCTTTCCATTGGCTACCTTTACCCCACGAGAGCACGAGCACTCTCTGCGGGTACTTATTGTTATTACGACTGACGCTGGAGGCCTTGTGTGCACGGAGGTCAGGCTTTGGATACGCACAACTAACAGGACCAACCTAAAGTTGTAAAGTACTCGCTCGGTAAAGTGAAGTTTCGTAGGGGTAAGACGTTGTGAGGGTGGAACGGGAATCAGAGGGCAGCATTTCTTCGAACTTTGTCGAAAGTAATGTCCTTAAGCAGAATACCGTTGCGGTAAACCGGCCTCAGCAGGTTAGCTTCTGATTTTAGATCGCTCTGCGCAATAGTTCGAAGTGCACCATCATCGTCGCGAATCAAGGCAAGGCGGCCACCCTTGGACCTTTTCTCGGGCCCGGTTCTAGGATTCTTAAAAATATCGTACCAACTGCCATTGATACAGATAGCGCTGGCTTTCATTGCAAATCCCATCATATCGCGGTCAACTTTTTGTAGTAATCCTCCGCCCATACCAAAGGTCAGATTTTCTGTGCTTTGATTGTTTTCTTTCATTGCTTGGAGAATTTTTGGGATTACAAAGCGGGTGATACCGTCTCCTTGTATAACTCGAATAAAGGGGGGTAGTAATCGATATCCTTTTTTATTCTTCTGCGAGCCAAATATCCGCATCAACCTTTCTATTGCTTCTATCACGACTTCCTCTGGGTTGCCGGAGTCAGGCCTTATTACTAATGTGCCGCCACTGTGAGTAACTTTATCCTTTAATTTTTTTCCCCAGATATTCTCTATAGCATTCCACAAATCGTAGCTATCGCTGACAACAGCCACAGTTTTTCCTTCCCCAGAAAATTGCTCAAGTATATTACGGTAAGCATCTTCCTCATGCTGTTGTCCCCAAGCAATAATTGTGCTGTGTTCAGCGGCGGGAATGGAAGCTCCAGGTACAGCGGCGTTGTAAAATCTTTTTGCGGCTAATATTCCGGATATCGTATCAGTCCCCTTAAAATTCACCAAGTGAGCCATACCTCCCAGCATGGCTGTTTCGAGACTGCTGGCTCCCCGAGCCCCGAAGTCGTGTAAACGAAACTCCAGAGTATCCAGATTTTCTGCTGTTTCAAATAAATACTGTGAGATAATTTTCTTTATTTCGCGGCTCTGGGTAGCTACGGTTGATGGATACCAGATGCTTCGTAAAAGTGCGGTTTCAATATAAGTGGTAAGCCAAAAGCAGTAAGGACAGGTATTAACAACCTGAGCTAAAGCATTGGTTACTGGAATGACTTGCCCTTCTTCTATCGCTGTAATTTCAAGGGGCATTAAACCATTGTGGTCATTTAAAATATGATTCCATCCAGCACGATTAAATGGCAGTCCATGGGGTTTTAAAATATTTTCAGCTTCATCTATTTGATGAGAACTGATGGGGGTGCTCAGGTATTGCTTTATAAACGCCTGCAAGCCAAAGAATACCGTCGACGCAAATTCACCACCACGACACTCTACATAACTACTTATATGTGATGTTCCTGGGGGGTACTGCAGATAATGGCTAGTTTTATAGCTATCGACATTGAGAATAGGATTTCCCAAGCACTGAAAGGATGAATTAGAACAGGGCGTGTTCATATTTTCAAAACCATAAGTTGGCGTCGATTTTAGGTCATCATTTGCCTGCTGTTATAGCGTGTAATTGATTTTTGAATTGTATGCCTACCACAATGTTCAGTTTTACAGTGCTATTAGCTGCTACTTTAGCAAAGCATAAATGCAAGCGATGCACGTTTAAAAACTTGTCATCCACTCATTTTATCTCCTATTGATTGACCTACTCTATTGGTATGTGTACATTTATATGCATGTGAGGCAAAGGAACGTCATACTCAATGAGCCCCAGCAGATTTCGGCGTATTTACCAGCGGATGACTGTGCCTGCCTTGGTGTTGATCGATCACAGTAGCGCTGTCATACGAAGTAAGAACCCGTAAGTTGATTGCTATAATGAGAAGTTCGGCAGAGCAGAAAGAAATCTGCCCGGTCATAACTTTCTTATGTAGAAGTGTTCCTTCCTTTAATGGCTTGTTGTTTGAGAAAAAGTCATCGCAGTTTACTAATTGGAATGATATTGAAATTACTCGTAGAGAATACGGCATTGATATAATTTAGTATTGATTCCAATCCTATTGAGCTACTTATAAAAATTCTGCTGCAGACTCGTAATACTTTGCGGAAAAATTGTCTTGCCGTCATAGCAGGAAAGCATAAACAGTATCTATGGTGAGAGATTGGATACTGCTTCGACATCATTTGAAGTTTGTAGCTAATAATAAGGTGGATTTTTCTATTTGGGAGCAGGAGATAAGTTATGAGTGAAGGGTTTATAAAGCGCATATCACGTTTAATCTCTGTGTCCGCCAATGCCGTCGTGGACTCGGTTGAAGCCACTGCACCAGAGTCAGTGATGGAGCAGGCAATTCGGGAGGTGGATGATGCAATTGCAGATGTGCGAGATCAGCTAGGGAAGGTGGAGGCATCCAAGTATCTAAACAGTAGAGCGTTAAGCGATGAAAATGCTCGTCATAAGCGTTTAGCTGAACAAATTGATATTGCTATAAATGAAGGTCGTGATGATTTGGCTGAAGTCGCCATTGCCAAACAAATGGATATTGAGGCGCAACTTCCAATTTTAGAAAAAGCGATCAATGAAAATGAGATAGAAATAAAGGAACTAGGTTCCTATATTCTTGCCCTGCAAGGTAAGAAACGTGAAATGCGTGAGCAGTTACAAGAATTTATTGCAGCCAATAAAAAGGTAAGCAATAGAGTTACTGCCGATGAATATGGCAGGGATAGAAAGCCAAAAGCCCAGGTAGAACAAGCTACCGATGCATTTAATCGAGCAGTAGGTAATACAGCTATATCGACATTTGACTCTGGGATAGATGCCAGCAAATTAGCAGAGCTTGAGGAGTTCGCGCGAAATAATCGTGTGAAAGAACGTTTAGCCAAGATTAAATCGGGGGGCTGATGATATTTTTATTGCAAGACCAAAACCTGGTCTTTACCGGTGCGCTGATTTTAATGTTCATGATAGCGCTTCTTGAAGGCGTCATGACATTGATTGGTGTTGGTATTTCAGATTTACTGGATAATTTATTACCAGATTTTGATGTTGACGTGCCAGATACAGGGTTGTCTGGCGGGATGACTAAGCTGCTTGGGTGGTTGCGTTTCGGTGAAGTTCCTGCACTTATACTGTTAGTAACTTTTCTGGTTAGCTTTGGAGTGACCGGCCTAGTAGCCCAAATGCTCATAGAGTCTCTTGTTGGATATTTATTGCCGGGCGGTTTACTTGCTGTGGCAGTCTTTTTTCTTGCGCTACCTCAGGTACGTTTTGTTGGCAACATTATGCGGCGCTTCGCTGTGGGTGATGAATCCGAGGCAGTTGAGAGAAATTCCTTTATTGGCCGTGTAGCGATTATTACGATCGGTAAAGCAGAAATCGGTTCACCAGCAGAAGCGCGTTTTAGTGATGAATACGGAACCACACACTATGTAATGGTGGAACCGGATGAAAGTGAAATATTTAATCAGGGGGATAAGGTGTTGCTGGTTGAAGAGCTGGGAGCACATTTTCGAGTAACTCGCCCCAGCAGTATACATCTTATGGAGAATAACTAAATGGAGAATCTAGAAGTGATAGGAAACCTACCGGTTATGGTATTTATTGCCGGGACTGTACTAGTGGCCTTAATTGTTATTGGAACTATTTTTGCGCGCCTGTATACGAGAGCCTCAAAAGAGCGCTCATTTGTACGTACCGGTATGGGTGGTCAAAAAGTCATAATGAATGGAGGTGCATTGGTACTACCGGTTCTACATGAAATTATTCCTGTGAACATGAATACTTTGCGCCTGGCGGTTTCCCGAAAAGAGCATCAAGCGCTTATCACCAAGGATCGTATGCGTGTTGATGTACTTGCTGAATTTTATCTGCGGGTAAAGCCGGATGCAGATGCGATAGCCAATGCTGCACAGACTTTGGGTCTGCGTACTTTAGACCCCGAAGCATTAAAAGAAATGATCGAGGGTAAATTTGTTGATGCGTTACGCTCGGTAGCAGCTGAAATGGAAATGGCTGAATTGCATGAGCAGCGCAGTCAGTTTGTACAAAAAGTTCAGCAGGTAGTTTCCGAAGATCTATTGAAAAATGGATTGGAACTTGAGGCTGTATCTTTGACTGGTTTGGATCAAACCCATAAAGAATTCTTCAATCAGGATAATGTGTTTGATGCTGAGGGCCTCGCCAGTATGACCCGCTCTATTGAGACGCGTCGTAAAGAGGTCAATGATGTCGAGCAGGAAACCATGGTGCAGATCGAGAAGAAAAACCTCGAAGCTGAACGCCAAAAGTTAGAAATTGATAAAGAAAAACGTTACGCACATCTGGAGCAGCAGCGCGAGCTGGAAAATCGTGAAGCTGCTCAGAAAGCGGATATTGCCCGTGAACAAGCAGAGCAGGAACGCGCAGCACGCAAAGCTGAAATTGAAGCCCAGCGTGAAGTCAGTCAATCCCAAATTGCTGCGGAACAGGCAACTAAGTTGCTGGAAATCGAGAAAGAGCGTCGCTTGAAAGAGCAAGAGATTGAAGGTGAGCGTATTCTTGATGAGCAGCGTATTTCCAAAGAGAAGTCAGTGGAAATTGCCAAGCAGGAACGTGCAATTGCTGTTGCAGAAAAGTCCAAAGAACAATCTCTTGCGGACCAACAGGCCAACGTAGCTCGAGCTGAGGCTGTAAAAGCTGAAGAGCAAGTTCGCACAGCTCAGGATGTTGAAGTTGCCGAGCGTGATAAGCGCATTGAAATCATCGAAGCTCAAAAAGTAGCGGAGCGCCAGGCGACTGGTATTAAGGTAATGGCCGATGCAGAAAAAGCGGCTGCAGAGGATAAGGCTGAAGCATTGCGCTTGCAGGCTGCTGCTGAAGCTGAAGCCGTTCGTATTAAAGTTGAAGCTGATCGTGAAAAATATGCGGTGGACGCTGAGGGGCAGCGCCTAATGAATGAGGCTTTTAATAGTCTAAATGAAGCTCAGGTTGCACTTAAGAAGGTCCTTAGTCTGCACGAAAATCTGCCCAATATTATCCGTGAAAGCGTTAAGCCGATGGAGAGTATTGAGGGTATGAAAATTATCTCTGTTGAGGGCCTAAATGGTGTTGATGGTAGAGCAAGCAGCGGCATTTTAGATAGCGAGGCTGAATCCAAAGGACAAAGCTTGCCTGAGGCTCTGGTGGGTAGTGCTCTAAAACACAGGGCTATGGCGCCGCTGGTAGACTCGCTCTTAAAAGAAGCTGGAGTTGGCGACTTGAATAAAACTACAGAAATTGATAGTTAGTGAAATGTACGTATTTAAAAGATATATTGCACAAATCACTATAATGTAGTTAGAAGAATTGATTTCTTTAATCCGGATCTAAATAAATAGATCCGGATTTTTTATTATGATATACAAAATATGAAATGTTGCACTAGCTGTAAAAATGGCATTCTTAACCCAGGATTTATCGAATAACTATTTCGTGGTTATACCTGTTCTTCCTGTGGGGGAAATTGGGTTCTTATTGAAGATTACTTAACCTGGAAAAGACAAAATCCTGAATACCATTTTTCAGAAGATATAAATAACCTTAGTGATATAGTTGCTGAAGATACCAAGAGGGCGATTTTGTGCCCGGAATCGGGCTCCATTATGCAGAAGGTAAAAATACTGGCAAGTAGTGAGCATCGTATCGATTACAGCACTGTTGTCGGTGGGGTTTGGTTGGATAAGGGCGAGTGGAATCTGTTAAAAGCTGAGGGACTTGCAGGTTCACTAAATTTTTTGGTAACCCATGAATGGCAAAAGAAAATAAGAGAAAGTAAGGCGTATAAGAATTTCTCTGAAATGTATAAGAATAAATTTGGTGAGGATCTTTATGATAAAGTTAAAGAAGTTCGTGAGTGGTTAATTTCCAACGAAAATAAATCAGATATCTTGGCTTATTTAAATGCTGAGGACCCATATTCTGCAGAGAGGTAAATCATCTTATGGGGACTATTAGACAAACAGCTAGATACAGCTAATTTAGCTAACAGCTGGATTCAAAGTGATAATGCTTTATCTTGATATTATTTAGTTTGCACATCTTGGTAATTCCTAAGGAAATTTCACCGGGAACGAGTGTTTAGGGGATTCTACGAAATGCTACAAACTGAACAAAAGGTTTCGATTTACATATGTAGAATATTTATATGAGCAACATTGATATATTATTTTAGTATAACGAACTTAAGTCGATTTAATTTGATACCTTATGCTCATTTATCTATAAATATATAATTGTAAATCCATATAAAGTTCACGGCTGTAGTGGTAGTCTCAGTTGTGTTGCAAGCTCATTTGTCAGAATAATCGAAGTATAAAAACAATAAAGGTTATAAATATGAATATTAGAAAGTTATTGTTAGCGAGTTTATTGATTGTTTCATCATCTCTCGCCCTTCCAGCTATGTCTGCTGATCTCGTATGTCATGTAAGTGTTAAGTCCGGTGGATATGCGTTTGGCAATGGAACATCTTATTGTTTCGGGCAGGATTTTAGTTTTGGTAATTCCACATCAGGTTCGTGGAGCATTACAAATGTAACCAAATCGATCGATAGAATTTTCTGGGTAAAAGGATGCTCTTCTGGACTTTCATGTTCGGTTACCGTAAGGGCTTATACATCCAATGAAGCACAAGCTTATATTCACTATGATGACGGCAGCATTGAATATGTTGAAGCTGAGATGTGGTATGAAACCGGCCACTAATTAGTGGGTTTG
Source organism: Microbulbifer maximicatervae (SeqCode) (assembly GCF_052467815.1). NCBI lineage: Bacteria > Pseudomonadati > Pseudomonadota > Gammaproteobacteria > Cellvibrionales > Microbulbiferaceae > Microbulbifer > Microbulbifer maximicatervae (SeqCode). Next base: position 1,337,516 of record NZ_CP174326.1, on the reverse strand, counting down.
GCGCCAGTTTTATGTTGGCGCCAAATCTATACTATTTTCATAAAATTACTCTAGATAAAAAATACTCAACCGAGGCCAGAGGTAGATAATAACCTAAGGGTAACTGAGGCCTGTTAATAAGAAATTTATGGGAGATATATTGGCAAGGGTTAGTTTTACCATTTAAGAATGATGGAAAAATGTACCATCATCGGCTTTTATTAAAGCCATGGAATACAAGGACTATTACAAAATACTCGGCCTGGACCGGAGCGTTGACCAGGCGCAGATTAAGCGTGCCTATCGAAAGCTAGCACGCAAATATCATCCTGATGTAAGTAAGGAAGAGGGCGCCGAAGAGCACTTTAAGGAAGTAAATGAGGCCTATGAAGTATTGAAGGACCCAGAGAAACGAGCTGCTTACGATCAGCTCGGCAGTGGTTTTCAGTCTGGGCAGGATTTCCGACCGCCCCCCAATTGGGACCAGGGTTTTGAGTTTCACGGTGGTGGATATACCGAAGCTGACCCTGAAGCTTTTAGTGACTTCTTTGAAAGCTTGTTTGGCCGCAGCGGGTTTCGTCAGGCTTATGGGCAGGGGCAGCGCCGCTCTTACAGTGCCCAGGGTGAAAATACCTATGCCCGCATCACAGTAGACCTCGAAGATAGTTATCGTGGCGGTACGCGCCAAGTAACCTTAAAGCACTCGGTGTTGGGTGCAGATGGGCGACCGCAATTGCGTGAGCGCATTCTCAATATAAAAATTCCCAAGGGGATCACTGAAGGGCAACAGATTCGCTTGGCTGGACAGGGTGAGCCTGGCATTGGAGAAGGTAAGCCTGGTGATCTCTACCTGGAAATTGCTTTCAACCCCCATCCCCTTTTCCATACAGAAGGTAAAACGGTTTACCTGGATTTGCCTTTGGCTCCCTGGGAGATAACGCTTGGAGCTAAGGTTCAGGTACCCACTCCCGATGGTCCCATTAAAGTGACCATTCCAGCAAACAGCACCAATGGTAAAAAACTGCGCCTCAAGGGCCGTGGTATCCCGGCAAAGCAGCCGGGGGATATGTATATAGTGATGCAAACTGCTACGCCGCCAGCCACGACTGATAATGAACGCGAGGCATACCGTCAGTTTGGAGACGCATTCAACTTCAATCCGCGTCAGTCCATGGGAGGATAATTGTGATGCCTAAAAAGGTTGAGCAGCTTAGCGGTGTTCTCCTGGATGAAGAGAGTGAGTTAACTTTGAGCGAACTGTGCCGGGCTTGTGGTGTGCCGGCGGAGCGCATTATTGCCTTGGTTGAGGAGGGAATTATTGAGCCGCGCAGCAGGGAACTGCAGTGGCGCTTTAGCGGAATTTGTGTGCGCCGGGTGCGCCGGGTTTACAGCCTGGAGCGTGATCTGGGGGTAAATCTTGCCGGCGCTGCATTAGCGATAGAGCTGCTGGAAGAAATAGAGCGTCTTCAGGCGCATCTGGCACGGCTGGAGAAAGTTCGAAAACGCTAAGGTTATTTATTGTCTTGCTTGTAGATATGGACCAATAAGCTCTATCTTCTCAATCCAAATAGCTCCGCTGTAACCTTCGGGCAGAAAACTGAGTTCTTCCGGTGTGTAAATACCGGGCAAGCCTCGCTTACCATTTTTATGGTCCACCGCCATCACCAAGCTATTGGCTTTGGCCACTCGTTCAGAGTAGCGATTGGGCCAACCCCATAAAGCCCACCGCCAGGTATTGGGTGCAACAACAATGCTGTTTCGGCAAGCCTCGGGGAAATAACCGCTCCAACCAAGTAGCACGTAGCGCAGAATGCATTGCTTGGCACTGGTTTTGCTGAAGGCCAGTACATTTGGCCGCAGCTGCCGTATCCTTTTAATTGGGCGATCGCCGCCGTAGATCATAAGCCGGGAATTAATAGGCAATTGGTGTAGCCGAAGATAGTTATCCAATCGGTCTGCTTCTGTCGGATCATTACTCTTAATATTGATCAGAAACTGCTTGCTGGGAAAGTGCAGTAAGACTTCTTTTAAAGTGGGAAGTAAGCCCACCCCTTGGCCACGAAAGGGAAATGTCTTGCCGCCATCAAAGGTATAGCCGTAACCAATATCCAGCTTCTTTAAGTCCTTTCTGGACTGTTCCCGGGTGACACCTGTTCCATCCGTGCGGCAGTCTATGGTCCAGTCGTGAAATACTGCGAAGTCGCCATCAATGGTGGGATGGACGTCGATTTCGACAATGTCCGCGCCATGGGAAAAGGCAGCTTCCATAGAGGGAATCGTGTTTTCCAGGTAGTGGTGTTGCGGGGTATGGATACGGGCGGCGGTGCACACGTCACGGGCTAAATTATCCCGGTTGTAAGTTTGGTAGACACCGCGATGGGCAATCAGGATCGGTTTTCCTTGCTGGGCTGTCGCCAGCCAAGAGGCATTGGGAAGGTAAATTGCACCGAGTCCAAATAGGGCGGTTAGCGCGACGGTTTTGCCAATGGTGCTTCTCTTCATCAAGCTGCTCAGCACTTTTCCTTGGAAAGTATTTGCAGATATTAGTCAGTTTTTGGGAAGAGAAATGGGCGCAGAGGTGGTGAATTACGGTGAATTCAGGCGGTAACTATGGGGTGGTGCGGCACCACCCCAAATATTATCAGAGTGCAGCTTTGGTAATGGTTCCCACTAGGTAGCCGGTATATACGAGGTATGCCATAAGCAGCGCGGAGCCTTCCCAGCGATTGATCCGGCCCTGGCCTTTGAAGCCGTAGGCAAAAATAAACAGGGCGATTGTGAGGCCCAGAACCATCGGCCAGTCACGGGACAGCACCTCGTGTGGTACATGCTCCATGGGAGCGATGGTACCGGCAATACCGACTACTGCCAGTAGGTTAAACATATTGGAGCCGACAACGTTACCGATGGCGATATCGTGCTCACCTTTTCGTGCGGCCACTAAGGTTGCGGCCAGTTCCGGCAGTGAGGTTCCCAGGGCAACAATAGTCAGGCCTATTACCAGGTCACTAACCCCCAAAGATTCAGCAATGGTGACTGCTCCCCATACGAGAATTCGGGAGCTGACAATCAATAGCACCAGTCCCGCTGTCAACCAAAATATGGCAGTTCCGAGCGGCATAGGGTTGTCTTCCAGCTCAGTTTCTACTTCTCCCTCAAGCTGGTCACCTTTATTGCGCATGGCAGAAAAGATACTCCAGCCGATCAAGGCGAAGAAACCGAATAACAGAACAATGCCCTCCCAGCGCTCCAAGCGGTCATTCCACAGGAAGGCACCACTGAGCAGGGTGATTGCCAGCAGCAGTGGCAGCTCTTTACGCACAATCTTTGAGTGGACTGAGAGGGGGATCAGTAGGGCACTGAAGCCGAGAATCAGACCGGTATTGGCAATATTGGAGCCATAGGCATTACCCAGGGCCAGGCCTGGGTTGCCGTTTAATGCGGCAATGGCTGAGACCACCATCTCAGGGGCAGAAGTGCCAAAGCCGACGATCACCATACCAATTAATAATGTGGGCATGCCGCAGTGTTTGGCCGTGGCGGCAGCTCCATCCACAAAGCGGTCGGCACTCCAGACCAGCACAATAAAGCCGGCAATGATGGCAGCAGCGGCGAGAAGCATAGGGGGTCCTCAATAAATACATTCCTGTCGGGGCTTTTTACCCGACAAACGGGGGCCGATTGTACCGGCTCTGGCAAATACAAAAAGGTATTCAGCTATCTGGATGGGCTGTCAGGGGCAAATTAACGTAAATGTCCCGTCAGTCAGATGGTTTCGCTGCCAGTGTGGGCTACAGTCAATGCATGGCCCGGTAAATCTGCAGGGTGACAATGGGATGGCGCGCCTAATCGCAAAATCCCTGAGCTGGTGGAGATGTCGGGTAAATCTACGCGGGTCGCACAAAGCTATGCGCGGCAGATTCCGCGATATCCATGTCACCGGCCGCTAAGCCGGGTATTTAGGAGGCCTTAATGAGACTCAAAGCTTCAATTGGGATACTGGCCGCAGCGATGGTATTGACCCTATCTGCCTGCGAACAGCGCAAGAAAGATGAAGGTATGGAAGGCGGTAAGGGAATGGGTACCGCTGAAACCGGTTGCTGCCAGCATGCCGAAAATGCCTGTGCCGGAGATGTGAGCAAATCCCAGTGCGACCAGATGACCGGCAAGTTTCACAAGGATCATATGTGTCGTACCGATACCGGAAAATGCACGCGTAAATAAGGTCGGCTGTGCACGGGTGTGGCGCAGCCAATGTGTCGCACCCGGCTCCCGATTACTCTTCCGATCCTGTCCAAGGACCCGTTGCCAGCTGGTTATTCTTCCAGGCGCTAGCTTTGGAGGCTGGTGACTAAAAATACTCTTTTAGTACTCATTTGTTAGCTGATCCAGAGTTTCTTGACATTAGTTACATCTGCAACTAACTTCGTTTGCGCTTTAAATCCACAATCCGCAGCCCCGCTTTGAAGTGCTGCGATGATAAGAAATGGAGGACCGCATGGCCGACTTATTTGAAAACCCGATGGGACTTAACGGCTTCGAATTCGTAGAGTTTACTGCGCCGGAAAAAGGCATCCTTGAAACCGTTTTTTCCGCCATGGGCTTTGAGAAAATCGCCCGTCACCGCTCCAAGGCAGTGGAGTTGTGGCGCCAGGGTGATATCAACTTTATCACCAACTACGAGCCCGACAGCCACGCCTATTACTACGCCCAGGAGCACGGTCCCTCCGCTTGTGGCCTGGCCTTCCGCGTGAAAGATGCCAAGTTCGCCTACGAAGAGGCCTTGCGTAAAGGTGCACAGCCTGTTCATGTGAATACCGGCCCGATGGAACTGCACCTGCCGGCAATCAAAGGTATTGGCGGTGCAACCCTGTACATGATTGATCGCTACGAAGATGGTGAGTCCATCTACGATATCGACTTTATCTGGGAAGAAGGCGTAGAGCGTCGCCCTGAAGGTTGTGGTTTCCACACTCTGGATCACCTTACCCACAACGTGTATCGCGGCCGTATGGATTACTGGGCCAAGTATTACGAAGACCTATTCAATTTCCGCGAGATTCGTTACTTCGATATCAAAGGTGAATACACCGGCCTGCTGTCCAAGGCGATGACTGCACCGGATGGCAAGATCCGTATTCCGCTGAACGAAGAAGCAGCTGGTGGCGGCGGCCAGATCGAAGAGTTCCTGATGAAGTACAACGGCGAAGGTATCCAGCATATCGCCTTTGCTTGTGATGACTTAATTGCCTGTTGGGATCGCCTGAAAGAGCGCGGCATGGAGTTTATGACCCCGCCGCCGGACACCTACTACGAAATGCTGGAAGAGCGCCTGCCTGGGCACGGTGAACCTACTGAAGAATTCCAGAGCCGTGGCATCCTGCTGGATGGCACCACCGAGGGCGGCCAACCACGCCTGCTGCTACAGATTTTCTCCGCTAATATGCTCGGCCCGGTATTCTTTGAGTTTATCCAGCGCAAGGAAGATGAAGGGTTTGGTGAGGGTAACTTTAAGGCCCTGTTCGAGTCCATTGAGCGCGACCAGCTCAAGCGTGGCGTCATTAAAGAAAAGGAATAATAACGGAGGCTTCAATGGGCATTAAGCGCATTCACCACGTGGCGTATCGCTGTAGGGACGCCAAGGAGACAGTGGAATTCTACCGCGATCTTCTCGGCATGGACTTCCAGCTGGCCATTGCCGAAAACGAGGTACCCTCAACCGGTGAGCCGGACCCTTACATGCACGTCTTTATGGATGCGGGTATGGGGAATGTGCTTGCCTTCTTCGAAATCCCTAACTCCCCGGAGATGGGGCGCGATGAGAACACACCTAAATGGGTGCAGCATATCGCTTTCGAAGTGGAGTCCATGGAAGAAATGCTTGAGACTAAAGCGCGACTGGAGGCGGCCGGGGTCGACGTACTCGGCCCTACCAATCACACTATCTTCCAGTCGATCTACTTCTTCGACCCCAACGGCCATCGTATTGAGCTGGCCGCCAATACCGCCAAGCCTGGTATGCACAAAGAGCTGAAGCGGGTTGCTGAGGATATGTTGGAAGAGTGGTCGCGTACTAAAAAAGCCCCAAGGCACGCCGCCTGGATGCATGGGGAAGAAGAATTTGTGGAAAAAACTGAAGGGGAGGCACAGTGAAGTTAGCCAGCCTTAAATCCGGCCGCGATGGCCAATTGGTTGTTGTTAGCGACGATCTTACCCGTATGGTGCCAGCTGGCGATATTGCCCCCACCATGCAGAGTGCGTTGGACAATTGGGCATCTGTCAGCAGCAAGTTGGAGAAGCTACATGAGCGCCTGCAGAATGGTGAGATTCAAGGGGAAGCCTTTGACCAAACTCTGTGTGCTTCACCTTTACCGCGCGCATATCACTGGGCCGACGGTAGTGCTTACGTGAATCATGTTGAGCTGGTGCGCAAAGCCCGCGGTGCCGAGGTGCCGGAGAGCTTCTACAGTGATCCGCTCATGTATCAAGGTGGTTCCGATACCTTCCTGGCCCCGCGCGAGCCGGTAAAAATGCCGCAAAGCAATGGCTTTGGCATCGACTTCGAGGCAGAAATCGCCGTGATTACCGACGATGTCCCTATGGGGGTGTCCGCTGAGGATGCACTGTCCCATATCAAGTTGGTAATGTTGGTCAATGATGTATCCCTGCGCGGTTTGATACCTGCAGAACTGGCCAAAGGATTTGGTTTCTACCAGTCCAAACCCTCTAGTGCTTTCTCCCCTGTTTGCGTAACCCCTGAACAACTGGGTGAAAACTGGAGCGAGGGTAAATTGCATCTGCCACTGGTTTCCCATCTGAATGGTGAGAAGTTTGGCGAGCCCAATGCCGGTGTGGATATGACCTTCCACTTCGGGCAACTGGTCGCCCATGCGGCCAGAACTCGTCCACTTTGTGCAGGCACTATTATTGGCTCTGGAACCGTGTCCAATAAGTTGGATGGCGGCCCCGGTAAGCCTGTAGCAGAAGGCGGTGTTGGTTACAGCTGTATTGCTGAGATTCGCATGATTGAGACCATCCAAAAGGGTTCAGCGAGCACACCGTTTATGGACTTTGGCAATACCATCGCTATTGAGATGTTGGATGGTGAGGGCCAATCTATTTTTGGGCGTATTGAGCAGACGGTAGAGCAGATTTAACACTACCATTTGGTCACGGCTAAGATCTTGGAAAAGGACACCCGTTGGGTGTCCTTTTTTATTTAGACACCGAGCTGGTACATGGAGAGCGGCGGCATTTGGCAACGCGCCGTGGCCAGTCTTTTAGCATCTGGCCGGGCGGCGATCACGGCTTCCCATAGCTCAATAATCAAAGAGTGTGCCCAGGTACGTCTTTTATCCTAGTGCGCGCCGTTCTGGTTGGCCGCAATCACAAACAGCCATTCTCGATGGTGCGTGCCCCCAATAAATTTATCCATTATGCCTTTCCGGTGGCGTGAGTTAACGCCGAAGGCACCACAGAAACCTCCGCGCTGATTATTGCCAACGTCGGTAGAGTTCGGGAAAGCGCAGGTCAAAGCAGATACTTAGCCGGGGCTGCCCCTAAGGCAAGGTTATTACACAGGCTTCATCACCGGGTTCGATTGACGGATTCGCGATAGCTTCCCGTAGCGCACTGTGATCATCGTGTAGGCTAAAGTCAGCTTTTATGCTGACAGTTTTTAAGCAATTAGAGAACTGAATGGTTTTGTATATAGGGTTAGCGTAAATAGTAATTATCCTATTTTTATTGCGCGACTAGAATCTCATTTTGTAGTCAAGGTGTAACAAGTCTTTCTACAAATTTTCTCCACTTACAAGATACTGATTAAAAAACAATACAATAATCAATTAAATTCGCCTAACAGCTCCTCGAGTTCCCTTCCAGGCTTAAAACTTATATGGCTTAAAAAAATGGTGCCAGAGTGGATTTAAAAAGTCCTGGGTTTGACTTTTTGCGCCAAAATTTTTCTGTTTCAATACCAGGCATGATCCAATCTAGGACTTCCAAAAAATTCTGTGATGTTTGTTTAAAAGGATTTTTGAATGCCTATTACTACTAAAAAAATCCAGGAAATAAAAATACCAGTTTGGATTGGTAAAACTATTCTTCTCAGGCTTTACGTCAGTGGAACATAGCTCGTTGTTTTTTTAGTTTTTATGGGTTTTCGTGAATGCTAAATTTTCTCGGTTTTGATGTGAGATAGGCTGATAGAGTTTAGCTAAAGCTTTAATAGTTTTTTTGAAAAACCTGATAGAAGTTATGGAGAGAAAGTATGCCGATATTAACAGGTAGAAGAGGCGAGCTAACCCGCTCAAAAGCTGACATTCTCAGTGCCGGAGGATTGGTTCCTAAATTAGGCTTGAATGCCCATAAGGGCGGCTTCAGTGGATTTCTTAAGTGTCAGAATAAGGTCAACGGCGTAATGGGCTGCAAATGTCCAAATATGAATGAAACGTGGCTCTATTACAGAGGCGTAGCCATGATGCGTAGCTTTGCCTTAGATCCAGGTTTACTTCAAGAGCATACAGCATCTAATTCCGCTGGCCTTCTTTCGTGGGCCGGGCCGGGTAATCAGAGTTATGCCGGCCAGCAAACTAAATATACTTCACCTGAAATGGCTGTATTTGGCTGGGAAGATGGTGAAGAAGGACTGAAAGAGGTTTATAGAAGGCTCAAACTGCCCAACGCACCTACCAAGAGAGCTCTCAATCTCCTTAGACAGCATAAAGTAAAATATGCGATGAGTCCCGACATGAAAGTGCTGGCAATGATTGTGAAGAATGGAGTGGAATTTAGCTATTTTACACCTATCAAATCAAAAGACATTGAATTTGGTGGCATAGATCAGGGAGGTCTTCAGCCGCCAGAAGATCCAGCACTTAAAATATTGAGGTTGAGAAGAATACCGAAAGATTCTGAGCAGTATAAAATAGCGCTTGAGGATATTGAGAGTAAGAAAGCACGTCAAGCTAAGAAATTTATACAGATTTCCCAAAATGCTCAACCTGTACATTTGGAATACCATCCTGTTAATTTCAGGCTTCCCCAACCATATAGAGGTCTTGGTGTAGGAAGAAAAGAAAAAATTGGGTTTTAATAAATTAAAATATAAGCCAGATCAATAATATCCCTTATCAGTTATTATTTTGGACCAATAGTTATCTATGGCTGAATCTGCGGCTATAAAGTTGGTTCTTATATTTGTCGGGCGTAGGTTAGGTATTGTTTTAATTTGTAGTACTGGTGGAATAGTAGAACGCTACCAATGCTACCCTCTTAGCCCTCCCCCCATGGGCACTTGGCAGCCGGATTCTCGGCTGCCTTCTTTTGCTCCTTTATTTATGGAGCCTCCGACCAATTTCGTAATATCTCAGCGGGTCTTGAAGGCTAAAGATGTCAGGTGCAGCTCGCACTAATGGCCTTAGTCCTTTGCGAAAGCCGCAACGCAGTAGCCGTGGCCGTCAAGCCCCATCTTGTCCGGTTTTCAGAGCGAATTACACTTAGTGATGTGATTTTCGGAAAGGCTTGGACATTGCACAAAGCCGCGCCTCGATTGCGAACTGCTCTGAGGACATAGGAACCATGGAATTATTCAGAGGCTCCCTAAGCCCATCTGACTATACATTCACCTTGAAGACAACCATATCGAGTTGGTGGTTACTTACCTGAAACTGCAGGCATAGCCTGTCATCTATAGATAAATACGGCGTAAAGCAGAAAGGAACTCAGTCATAATCCGATTTTTTTTAATTAAAAATAGTGTCAGAGTCGATTTACAGAATATGTGCAAGTTGACTAGTTTGTGAGTTTTAGTCTGATACAGGGGAAAATTTTTGATGAATAGGAATGATGTTCCTAGCTATTAAAAATAGTGCCAGAGTCAAATTTATATCCGTGCCAGAGCCGATTTTAAGTTGGCGTTTATAGCGAAAATAAAAAAGTTCCAGAGTCGATTTTAAAAAAAAATAGACACCTACCTACCCTAATTTTTTTTTGTTTCAATCTTACGCAGACACAGTAATGCACTAAACAGAGTGCTTATATTTTTGCAAATACAGAGGTGTGGGTATGCCAATTTGGTTTGATAAAACAGTACTTTCAATTACTGGAACAAGAGTTGCTCCTGTTCAGAGATCGGTGCAACAGTATGGTGGCACGCTCCTGTACAATTTCAGTCAGTGTTTAAATCCGGTGAAGGGACTGATCACTATACATAAAGATACCTCTGCCGGAATTTGTGAATCTCTTTCTGTACACTGGATAAAGCATCACGCAAAGGAAGGCAGCCTTTGGAATTGGCTTTTCCCCAATGGCACACTGAGTGAACAACATCTTTTTCACGTAATGACTTTGCACCAGATTGGTGGAAATGCCGTTAATCAGGATAGGGTCTCTGAGTCATGGCTCCGATCCAATAATATTCTAAGAGTACACACAAATGACAGCGTCGTGAATCGTGGAGCAAATGCCCCGGATCGAATCCAGGCTTTTCATGGCGACTTTTATGGGAGAGGAAAAACGACACGGCAGAATCCGGCCAATCTGGTTAATGAAATTCTGAGAAAGCCGCCTAAAGGTGTGGGTACCTATAAGAAGATCGGCATTGAAGGAAAAATGGGAGGTCATGCTATGGCGGCCTGGGTTGCAGAGGATGTAGCGTTTTTCGATCCAAATTTTGGTGAATTTTGGTTCCCAACCACGGACGAATTCCGCAACTGGTTTATCAACTCCTTTTGGAGTAAATCGATGTACTCCCTCGGACTGAGTGAAAAATACGATGTGTTCTGTTATTCCCATGCTGCTTAACTGTCAATAGGCTGACCACTTGGCGGAGGGAGGGATACTTCCCCGCCTTTGCCGTAGTGGCATGTTTATCCCACCGAGCCCCTTTAGCTCCCTTCATGTATAGTGCTGAAACAAGCTTGCTTCCCTATGGTCATTAGGTGAATTAATTGAGCAAGCTCTGTTGTTCTCTAAAGATACTAACAACACTATGGAGCCCAGGGTGAAATCCAAGAGATCCTTTACTGATTACCTGAAGTCACTGGCGGGAGCGATGATTACCGCCAGTTTAATGGTGCCCTCAGCCTGGGCTGCAACTGCTACCGAAGAGCTTCAGAGTGTTATTGCCGATCACTGGCAGTTCACCCTTAGAGAGAACCCGATTACTGCGGGGCGGGTTGGTGTTTCCGATTATAACCACAAGCTGCCTGGCGTTACTGCCGAAGACCGCCAGCGTCGTATTGAGGCAGAGCAGGCTTTTATAGGGCGTCTGGAAGCGATTGACCAACGTAAGCTGAGTGCCTCAGATCGAGTGAATAGTGAACTGCTCTCTTGGGTCTTGGCCAGCTCCGTTGAAGAAAAAGAGCTGTTCCTCGATCGAATTCCCCTGAACACCTTCTCGAGCTTTTACGCTAGTGCACTGGAGGCAAATAGCGGCTTGGGGATGAGGGATGTTGCTGACTATGAAGCCTATATCGCCCGTATTGGTGAGTTTGGTCGCTACTTCGATGAGAATATTGCCAACATGCGTGAGGGAATTCGCACAGGCTTTGTGCTGCCCAAAATCGTTGTTGAAGGTATAGCACCAACTGTACGCGCCCAGGTATACAAAGATCCCAGCAAGAGCAGTTTGTACAAACCTTTTGCTGAAATGCCGCAAACCATAGCTCCCGACGAACAAAAGCGCCTGCGTGCGCAGGGCCTTGCCGCGATCGAGCAGGTGGCGATCCCCGCATTTGGACGGGTGGCGGATTTCCTTGAGGGTGACTACCTGAAGGCTGCCAGTAAGACCCTGGGTGCCGAGCAGATGCCCGGTGGCAGTGATTACTATCGCCACAATATCCGCTACTACGTGACCCTGGATCTGGACCCGGCGGAGATTCATCGTACAGGCCTTGCTGAGGTGAAGAGAATTCGCGCGGAAATGAAAGCTCTGATCAAGGAGTCGGGCTTTAAAGGGAGTTTTACAGAGTTTACGCAGTTCCTGCGTACAGACCCTCAGTTCTATGCCAAAACACCGGAACAGCTGCTCAAGGAAACGGCCTATATTGCCAAACGTATTGACTACGTACTGCCGGAGTTCTTTAACCTGTTACCACGTACGCCCTATGGCGTGGTACCGGTGCCTAGTGAAATAGCACCCAACTACACCACAGCTTCTTATAACCCAGCCGCCGTTGGCGGCACCCGTGGCGGTGCCTATTGGCTGAATACTCATGGGTTGGACCAGCGACCCCTGTATGAGCTACCAGCTCTCAGCCTGCATGAAGCTGTACCTGGCCACCACTTACAGAATGCTCTCTCGCAAGAGCTTGAGAATGTACCGGACTTTCGTCGCAACCTTTACCTTAGCGCTTATGGAGAGGGCTGGGCACTTTATTCAGAGCGACTGGGTAAAGAGATGGGGCTGTACACCACTCCTTACGAGCACTTTGGGCGACTCAGCTATGAAATGTGGCGTGCCGCTCGCTTGGTGATCGATACCGGTATTCACTCTCAGGGCTGGACACGGCAGCAGGCACTGAACTTCTTATCTAATAACACCTCGCTGTCCCCAGCAAATGTACGCGCAGAAGTAGATCGCTACATATCCTGGCCGGGGCAGGCGCTATCTTACAAGATGGGGGAAATCAAAATTCGCCAGCTGCGAGCTCTTGCGGAAAAGGAGCTTGGCGATAAGTTTGATTTGCGATCGTTTCACGATGCACTGTTAAGTAATGGTGCTTTGCCTCTTTCGATGCTGGAAGAGCAGATGCAGCGCTTTATTGAAGAACAGAAGTCTGCCTAAGCCTACCCTGAATCCCATTCACAACCTGTGGGTGGGATTTAATCTTTTTAAGATTTCCTCTGTCGTAAGCAAAACTTTCTTAGAGACAGCTGAAAACACAAGTCGCTTTGTTGGCATAAAGTGCATTGTTTTTGTCTCATATTCGGAGTGGAGGTTGTGTAGGCAATAAAGGTCTAATAATCACACAATAAGCATTCTTTTTAGATTAAATACCTGGTTATTCTTTTCTTTTACATTTTTACGAGAGGTAAAATGAATATCTTTAAGTGCGTGATTTTTTTAGGCTTGTCACTGATAAGTCTTACGGCTTTTTCCTCAGGGAAAGTAACGGATAATATAACAATTGATTTTGAGAGTGCTGATAGATTAGTTGATATTTTATCCGGAGACAAAGTATCTGATGATCAATTAGATAAGCTGGTGAGTTTGCAGGGTATACAAGCAACGATCCATCAAACCTCAAGATTTGACAGTAAAGCCAATACTGAGTCATTTCGGTCTAGTTTGATCGACGTTGTTGAAGATAATCCAGTTAAAAATGATCCCTTTAGATTTCAACAGTTAAATGAACGATTGTCCGAAGTTGAAGATATACTCAAGATAATAAAGAGCAATCCTCAGCAATACTTAAACAGTGTAAAGAGGGGGATTGGTGATTATTCTCCTAAAGATATTTCCTTTGATACCAATATTTTTATGGTAGTCGGGGGAACTTCTGACGGTTGGGCCAAAGATGATAACTTTTATATTGCGCTGCAGTATTTTAAAGGAGATTATGAAGGTTTACTGACACTTTCAACACATGAGTTATATCATGTTGTTCAGTCCAATTTTTATGGAAAGGGAGAAAATCCAGACTCTAATTGTGAGAAAATCTTAAATCAAACCCGTCTGGAGGGTATAGCCTCTATTGTGGGTTCTCCATTAAATGTTACAGACGGAAAAGAGTACACAGAATGGTTTAAGAAAAAATTTAAAAGAAATTTGCAGCGAATAGATAGTAACTTTGTTTTATTTGAAACAATGCTTTTTCGTGCATGCATTGACTCAAGTTTAGACTTTGACAAAATCTATCATTTGGGTTTTTCTGCAGTATGGGATAGCCCGCTGTATTTTGTAGGTTTCTATATCGGCAATAGAATCGAAGAGTTAAAGGGGAGGGATTATCTGGTTTCACTTTTGCAGGAATCACCTTCAGCTATGTTTAAAGCTTATATCAAGCTGTATAAATATGAGAAAAATAAAGATTTAATAAAATTTGATAAACCGATTGAAGATATTATTCTTGCCATATAACACCTAATCAAAACTCTAAGAGTTGGTTCTGGAAAATCTAGGCGCCTTGAGTAGGCGTCCAATTCTCTTGTTACATACCCTAGCCTTCCCGAAAGCATCTAGCTTAAGCAAATTATCGATTAATAAGTTTGAAAAAAGGTGTATAGCTGTCTACTTTAAGTGGTACAGCCTTTATCAGACTTGATTATATTCAAATTAATTTATTTATTGTGTTTTCATTTAATTCTGCTGCTTTGGGATAATTGAGAGAATTATAAAGAGAATTTGTATGCCTAACAGTAAAGTTGGGGTGGTGATACCAACATACAATGAAAAAAATAATATTGTCAATACGTTGAACTCTATTGTTCATAATAATACGACTGATGTAAAAATTTACTTATCTGACGATAATTCCTCAGATACCACGGTTGGGTTGGCCGCTGATTTTCTTCAGAAAAATAGAACCCCATATAAAATTATTTTAAACGATGGTAACAATGGGGCAGGCTATTGTAGGAATAGTGCTCTTGATCAAATATCTGAACCGCTGACTTTATTTTTTGATGCCGATGATCTAATCCTCCCAAATATGTTGGATCGAGCTGTTTCAATTGCTACAAAAGTTAACAGTGATGTTTTGTTGATGGCCTATCAGTGTAGATTTCCCGGAAGCACTATTAATCTCGGTATGGCAGGTGATGACAATTCCATTTTCTACAGGGCGCTTAGAGCCTTTGTTAACAGGACTTTCTCCACTTTTGATCTTGATAGCATTCTATGTTTAACACCCTTCCCTTGGAATAGATTGATTAAAACCAGTTATGCAAAAAGGGTTTCCCTTAGGTTTTCACAAACGCCTGTACATAATGATGTGTTAGCACATTGGAATTTGCTCACAAATGCTAAAGATATTGCATTATTTGAATCCCCTTTTTGTATTCATCATGTCGATTCCACAGGAAATAGGCTGTCAAATATTTCAGATGCACGGCGTATATCTGTATTACAGGTTTTTGATGAGATTGAAGATTTCTTTAATGAGAATATTAATCTTAGAGATAGATTTTACCACTTGTATGTCAAAAGCAAGTTAGCATTGTTTAACTGGTGCTGGCGTAATCTTGACGAAGAGTATAGGGGGAGCTTTCTATCTCAGTTTACAAGATCTTTTCTATCATTGAGTAATGCGGATTTGAGAATGCTCTTTGACAAAGATCCAGATACTGCTAATTCTGTATTAGATTACCGAACTTCAGTGGTATGCGCATGATTTCGATTGTCGTTATTTCAAAGTCTAGCGGTGTCTATCTCAATACCTGTCTGCAGAGTATTATTCGACAGCAATACAAGGATATAGAGATTCTTGTTCTTCATTTTTGCGAAAATGATGAGTGCAGTCGGATTAATAATTTTACAGGTTCAATGCCCAGAATTCGAAGTATTTATATTCCGAGTACTTCACAGATTGATGACCAGCTAATTTTTGAATTTGGAGTAAAAAATACTTTTGGAGAGTATGTTGGATTTATCGATGAGGGAGATTGTTGGTACCCTACATTGATCCCCAAATTACAGAGTATAGTCAATAGAGAGAATCCGGATATAGTATTTTTTAGCCATAATAAACCCCTACAAAAATTTTCAGAATCTATTGGCGATAAATCCAGGTTTGTTTTAAAAATAAATTCTATAAATGTCAGGAGGTTTTATCGCAGGGACTTTGTTTGTGGAAATAAAGTATCCGAATTTATTTTGGGTTCCTGCGTTAATGGTCACTCTCTACATTGGATAACAACCATCAAGGCTAAATCAATATTAGTTTTGCCAGAAATTGGGTCGTATAGTTTAGTCAACATGGATGAAAAGGAAAGTGATCTAATGGTTCAGCAATTGGTGAATCAATACCACTTTGTATTTGACTACTTAACAAAAAATGCTAGTGATGCGGATTATAAGAATGATCTTCTGGGGTGTTGGTTGCTGTATTTGATAGAATTACGACCGCTTTATGGTGATAAAAAAGTAATTTCTCTATTAATTAAGTCAAAATTAATAGAGAAATATACAGAAAGAGAATTTAATGAAGCTTTAGGCGCTCTGAAGTTAGATAGAGATAAGCAGAGTTTGGTGAGAGAGTGGTATTCCGACTGCAGTAAGATGGATAAATATTTAAATCTATTTTGTAGGTTACTACCATCAAAGCTATCTATCTATATACGGAAAAATGGTTTTAGATACTCCATGAGCAGAGGTTTTCAAAATACTTATTATCGACTGCCTGACTGGGTAAAGCCACTGATAAAATTTACCAGGAAACGAGCCAAGAGAAGAGTTTCCAATGATGAATTGCTAGAAAGATTAGAATATCTAATAAAACAGAGCCGGTTTGAGCAGTATATGTCGATAATCAATGAGGATTTTGAGAGCAAGCTATCGAATCAAATTGCCGAGATCAAGAAGGAGTTGATGGAGCTTAAAAAAGAAGTTCATTAAAGATCTTTTTAGATGCTCCATAAAACAATCCAAAGTCTTAATGTTTAATCTGATTTTTCTGAATTCCAGCCACCTCCATACCCTTCAGAAAATATAATCTATCCATCCCATAGAGTGGATATATTTTATTAACATTCCACCACACATAAGAACTACCAATCCCCGTAAATAACCAGGATTAATTTTAAATAGAAAATGAGATCCCAGCCAGGCACCTATAACTTGTCCAATCATCATTAAGATTCCCGCAACCCATAAAATTTGACCGGCAAATAAGAATACGATTAAAGATGCGATATTAGTGGAAAAATTGAGAGGTTTTGCATTGGCCGTGGAGGTTAGTAAATCCTGTCCCCTACAGGCAACGCCTGATAAAGCAAAAAATGATCCAGTTCCGGGGCCAAACATACCATCATAGTAACCAATAAATGGGATTACGCCATATTGGTATTTCTTTCTTGAGACCTTGGGTTTACTACTACTATAAGTAAGGGATGGAGAAACTATAAAATAAATAGCGATAAATAAAAGAACAGCAGGGATAATAAATGACAAAACATCAGTATTGATGAACTGTACTGCTATTGTGCCCATGGCTGCGCCAATAAAGGCAGATAGCATTAGATTTTTAATCCCATCCCAACTGATCTTGTTGTTTTTAAGCATCATGTAGGTAGCAGTTGCAGTACCAATACTACCTTGTAGCTTATTGGTACCCAAGGCAGCTAGTGGCGGGACGCCACTAAGAATAAGGGCCGGTACAGTTATCAGGCCGCCCCCACCTGCTAGTGTATCAAGTAGGCCCGCAATAACGGCGACGAAAAACAAAATAAACAATAATTCTACAGAGAGGCTAGCGAACTCCAAGAAGGTATCTCCTTTCGCTTGGTATTATGGTAGATAGTGAATAGTACCAAAAATAATTTTTTAGTCGGTTTGCACCGGAATTCCAAAATTAATAAATCGATTTTTTTCCATGCCACCACATTAGGAAATTCTCTCCCACTGAATATTGGGGCAGGGAGTGGCGGCTTCTTTTAATCCCCTGTTCCTGTTCCATCTCGGTTACTTTTAACTTGGCGGCTTCAAACCATGCCTCAGGATTATTCACTCCCTGATTGAGGGCTTCACCGTAAAGCGCGGAACTAAACCAGGTGCGCTCAGAGTCATCGCTACATCCAAAGGAGCTGCGATCAGCTGCAGCCGAAGTGAAGATTACCCGATTGGGGCTATTCAGAACCTCTACCCACTGACCGGAAAAACAGGCTGAAACAACGATCCACTGGTACTGAGCGTTAATATTATCCAGCCATTGTTGCCCATCTTTCAGTGAGAAATCGTTTAAGGGAATCTCCCCCTCGGCAATTTTGAAATCTCCATTTCGAGCACCATGGCTGACCAGGTGTATAAGAAGTAAATCTTCTTTGGGGTCCATTAACTGATCAATTGCATTGAGGCTTTCCTGGATACTGGTGCGGGTAGCCAGGGGAAAACCGTATCCGCCGCCGTTACTGAGGCGCAGCATACGTTGGTCAATGCTAAAGGCTTCATCGAGGCGCTCTGCCACCCAGTCCAGCTCCCTGGCAAATACTGGAGAGGTACCGTCACCACCTATCAGTAGGGTGTAAATATCGCGTACGCCGGGCCGCTGTGAGGGGAGGGCGGCTATGGCACTTTGTAAGCGCTCACTCTCACTGTAGAGCCTGGCTTCTGCTTGGGCACCGGGAATATCTGTCTGTGCGCGCCAGGCGTCTTCGCTGGGATAATAGGTACCACCGGAGAAATAGGCAGACTCCTCGACAGTGTTTCCTTCAGCATCCGTACTTATTCGTACGCCTTCTCCTTCTGCTTCTCCATAGCGAAAAGTGGCACGGATAATCGTACCGTCAGGCTGGGTGAGTTCACCTTCGCCGGAATAGGAGCCGTACTCGAAGCTGCCGGTATAGCGATAGCCATCGCTATCTGAGTAGCTGCCCTGTATTAAGTATCCGTATTCAAAGACGCCCTGATAAAGGCTGCCATCTTCCGCAGTGAGTTTGCCTTCGCCGTGGGGATCAAAGTCTAAAAATTCACCATGATAGCTCCCATCTTCATCCCAATTTAAAGTACCGCTTTGCAGCTCCCCTTCATGGAATTCTCCCGCCCATTCAGTTTCATCGCAGTTATAGCGGCCTTTGCCATGGAATTCTCCGTTTAGGAACTCCCCTTCGTAGCTACAGCCATCACTTCCAGTTAGCTCACCTTCACCTGTCATGCGACCTTCTCGAAAGTCGCCACGATAATGGCTGCCATTGGGCCATTCGAGCTGACCCTGCCCATGAAACAGACCGTTAAGCATCTCGCCTTTGTAAACAGAGCCATCTGGCAAGGCGGTACCACCTGCGAATTGGGTTGGCTCACAGGCGCTGAGTAAGAAAATAAACGGCGTTAAATAGGTGTATCTCATTCCATGATCCAGCGTCCGGCTTTTGGAATCAGACTAACAAAAAAAGATGCCAAAGGGCCTCTATGTTTTATTCAGCTGGTCGAATTTAAGACCGTATTTATCTAAAAGTTGGCGTACCCGGTGTGAGTCGTTGTTGGATTTTTTTGAGGTGCGGCTCACTTGAAATAATTTGCGTCCGGCCTCTGCCATCGAATTGGACTCTGCACAAACCTGAATTAGCCCAGCTAGTTTGATTTGCTCGTAGTAATCCATCTGCTCGATGTGGTCACGCCCCAACAGTGTTTCGATACGGGCAAGGGGTAGCAATGAATCTGTTAGTGGGTTTTGCCATTTAATTCGCAACCTATGGATTTCCTCTTCCACTACCTGAGTCGTGATACGCCCACCGTCGGCGAGGGTACCCATACGCAGGATGCTGGCGTTAAGATCGCGAAAGTTCGCAGACCAGCTGGCCTCGCGGGAGCGCCCAAAACTCAGGTACTTTTCCCGTGCTGCTTTATTAAAGCTGACAAGATGTCCGGATTTCCTGGAGAAAGCCTCTAACTCAAAATCTATATTGGGTTCCAGGTCTTCAATGCGCTCTCGTAGAGAGGGCAGTCGGTAGGTCCACAGATCGATACGGGCGAGCAGGTCTGCACGAAATTTACCTTCTTGGCAGAGCTGTACCAGATTCCGATTGGTACCGGCGATCAGCTGGAAGTGACTGCTTACTTCCTTATCAGAGCCGAAAGGCATAAAGCGTTTGTGCTCAATCGCACGCAATAACATGGCCTGCTCATCCAATCCCAACTCACCGATTTCATCGAGAAACAGCAGACCCTTATCTGCTTCTATTAGCAAGCCTGGCCGGTGGGTGGTGGCACCGGTATAGGCGCCTTTACGATGGCCGAACAGCGCGGACATGGCATTTTCGCCGCGCAGGGTGGCGCAGTTAACGGCTACCAGGCCACCCTCCAGCTTGCCCCGCTGCTTGCGTAGTTCAAAGACACGCTGGGCCAGCTGGGATTTACCTGCCCCTGTGGGACCGGTAATTAGTATGGGGGCGTCGGAGCGAATCGATACCTGCTCCAGCTGCTCGATCATCTGGTTAAAAGCGAGATTGTTGGTCTCGATTCCCCCCTTCAGATAGGTGGTGCCCTCCTGGTGTTCCCTCTGGAAGCGCGAGGCAATCTGGTCGTATTTGGACAGGTCCAAATCGATGATTTGGTATTCGCCCGGCAAGCTACTGTTCTTTCGCGCCGGGGAAGTTTGCAGCAGACGCCCGGGGAAATACCCCGCCTCTGTTAACAGGTACAAGCAGATCTGAGCTACATGGGTACCGGTGGTGATATGCACCAGGTACTGCTCGTCATCCGGCTTGAAGCTATAGGCGCGGGCGAAATCCAGCAGATTGCTATACACGCTCTCGAAATCCCAAGGGTCATTGAAGTTCACCCGGTGGTGGACCACTTCGGTCTCTGGAGAGACCCGCGCAATATCTTCTGTGACCTGGTCAGCCAGGCTTCTCGAGTGGTTGTCGAAAAGGAGCTCCAGCCTATCGATCAATAGGTCATCGTGCTGGCACATGGAAATGTTTGGGCGCCACTTATCCCAGCGCTTGTCGCCTTTGCCGCGCCGGTCCTTACTGGTACCGAGAATACTGATAGCGATTGTCTTCATGCTATCTAAAATATGATTTAACTATCAAAAAAGATAGATATTTATAAATCCCTTGTCTCAAGAAATCTACTAAAAAACCCTGAGATAGAAAATAAATCGTTAAAAAACAACAAGTTACAAGTATTTTTCAGCTGTTTGCAAAAGTTGGCACCCAATTCGCTATATCAATAACTAAATGAAACACATGAATACCAAGCGCGGTTTCAAAAGGAGTGGAAGATGAAACCAATGCCATATGAAGTAATGCAGGCAGGTGGGGTACCGATTAAGTCCTGGACCCTGGGTGTGCCTTTTGAAGATGAAGCCAAAGCGCAGCTCAAAAATATCTCGCAGATGCCATTCGTCCATAAATGGGTCGCGGCGATGCCTGATGTACATCTGGGCAAAGGCGCCACTATTGGCAGCGTGGTCCCAACTCTGGGGGCAGTAATTCCCGCTGCCGTAGGGGTGGATATTGGCTGCGGCATGATGGCGGTTCGCACCAGCCTGACGGCGGCGCAACTGCCGGACAACCTGGCTGGAGTGCGCAGCGCCATCGAACGCGCTGTGCCCCACGGCCGCACTGGCCGGCACCGGGGGAGAGGGCGGGACAAGGGGACTTGGGAGAACCCACCGGACGATGCACTTGCCGGTTGGGCGCCTCTAGCCGCCCAGTTTGAACTGCTCAAAGAGAGGCATCCGGTATTAAAAAATACTAATAATATCAATCACTTGGGAACACTTGGTACAGGCAATCACTTTATCGAGATGTGCCTGGATGAACAGGGTAGCGTGTGGTTGATGTTGCATAGTGGCTCCCGGGGAGTGGGAAATCGAATAGGCACTTACTTTATTGAGAAAGCCAAGCGGGATATGGAGCGCTGGCATATCCACTTGCCGGACAATGACCTGGCCTATTTCCCGGAAGGTACCGAGCACTTTGACGACTATGTGCAAGCGGTGGAGTGGGCGCAGGAGTTTGCCCGTATCAATCGTGAAGTGATGATGGCGCGCACTATTAACGCGGTGAAGCAGGCCCTGGGGATGGATTTTGAGGCGCGTATGGAAGCGGTGAATTGTCACCACAATTATGTCTCCCGCGAGCATCATTACGGCAAGGATGTATTGGTGACCCGGAAAGGCGCTGTAAGAGCGCGTACCGGCGAAATGGGCATTATTCCCGGTAGTATGGGCGCCAAGTCATTTATTGTGCGGGGGCTGGGTAATGAAGAAAGCTTCTGTAGCTGTAGTCATGGGGCCGGGCGAGTGATGTCCCGCACCAAGGCCAAAAAGCTGGTCTCCTTGGAGGAGCACCGCGCGGCCACCGCCGATGTGGAGTGCCGAAAAGACGAGGGTGTGATCGATGAAACCCCATCGGCCTACAAACCTATTGAAAAGGTTATGGCAGCACAGAAAGATCTGGTGGAAATCGTCTACACCCTCAAGCAAGTGGTTTGCGTCAAAGGCTGACGCGTTTTAGGCCAGGGATCGGCCGAACTAAGGCAATTGCTAAAGTATGCAGGCCGCCGGGCGAATTTGCCGGGTTGCCGCAACCGAGTTTGAGTTCTTTAGCCCGTCAGCGGAGCCGGTTCTGAATCCCGGCCTGGCATCACCGCCTATGGCGGCAGGTGTACCCACGGGATAGAAGTTCAAACATTTACTTTGTAGCTCATTTGGTAGAGCAGTCGATAACTCATCGATTGGTAGCAGGTTCGATTCCTGCCAAAGTCCCATCGTTCTCAAAACGATCTGGAAAAGAGGCGAGAGCCTGGGGTTCGACTCCCTGTTAAAAATCTATCCGGGGTCCGACAACCTCCCGATGCGGTAAATAGGATTTAACGGTTTATCGCGGAGGTGCTCCGGCAGCTGTGTCGTTAATCGTGGGTTTGCCCTGTGCGATCCAGCGGCAAGATTTGTGACTGTTTCTCCTGGCCAGGGAATTTGGCTGAAGGCTCAGGGTGAGCCTGGTGGAGAAGGTTGCAATTCCTCTGCCGCTGGGTCCTGCTCGGCACAAACGGTTTACCACCAGTCGCTGGACCGGCCCCACCTTTGCGGCCCCATGGGGTAACGCAGAATGGAAATGGAATAAAAGATAAGAACCATGATATCTCTGTTCAAAATATGGAAGAACGTGGATGTTGCGGATAGCGAGCGAGTGCTGCTATTTCGCCGCAACCGTTTCGAAGGGGTGTTGCCACCAGGCAGCCATCGTATATCTCTATTGTCCGGTGATGTGCGGGTAGAAACTTACGATATTACCGATGTGGTATTCGGTGAAATCAAAGCCAAATTTTTATTGAACACCTACGGTGAAATCCTTGGTAAATACCTGCAATCTTATGAATTGTCGGACCATCAAGTGGGATTATTCTACCGGGATAATCATTTGGTAGATATTTTGCCACCCGGTACTTTTCGCGCTGTGTGGAAAGGCGGTGAATCCGTGCGGGTGGAAATCGTGGATATCTCCGAGGAGTATGCCATCGATAAAAAAGTCCTGGGTCTATTGGGGCGAGGTGTACGTGCTGGGCAAATGCGCACCGCTCTTCAGGCGGTAAGCTACAACGAGATTCCCGATGAGCATGTGGGACTATTAATGGTCAATGGCAAGTTGGAAAAGGTGCTACAGCCCGGCAGCTATGGCTACTGGAAATACAACCGCTCTATCGAAGTCAAGGTACTGGACTTGCGGCTGAAAACTATCGAAGTCAGTGGCCAGGAAATTCTGACCAAGGATCGGGTCAGCCTGCGTGTCAATTTAACCGGCGCTTACAAAATTACTGATGCGAAAAAGGTGGCGCTAAAGCTCAGTGATTGCACAGGTTTTATTTATCGAGAATTGCAGCTGCACTTAAGGGAGGCTGTGGGAACACAAACTCTGGATAGCTTATTGGCCGATAAGGACAGGCTGAATATTGTGATTGCGACCGGCATCCGTGACAAGCTGGCGACATTTGGTGTCGAGCTTACCAGTGTCGGGGTCAAGGATATTATTTTGCCCGGCGATATGAAGATGATCCTCAACCAGGTCGTAGAAGCGCAGAAGGAATCTGAGGCAAACCTGATTAAGCGCCGGGAAGAAACCCAAGCTATGCGATCTCTGCACAATACCGCCAAGCTGATGGATAACAACCCGGTACTGTTGCGCTTGAAAGAACTGGAAGCTTTGGAGCGGGTCAGCACCCGCATCGATAAGATTTCCGTATATGGCGGTCTCGATGGGGTGATGAATGAGTTGGTGAAGTTGCGCCCTACGGCTTAAAGGCGCTACTCACCAAAAAAAGATGTAAATTTTAAGGAATTAAACAGTGATTGAGATAGACGGCGCCCAGGGGGAGGGCGGCGGACAGATTTTGCGGACATCCCTCACCTTGTCTGTTTGTTTGGGAGTAGCGGTTCGAATTAAGAATATTCGAGCAGGTCGTAAAAAACCCGGTTTGTTGCGTCAGCACCTAGCCTGCTTGCGAGCAGCCAAAGCGATTAGCCATGCCGAAGTCAGCGGCGAACAATTGGGTGCTTCGGAAATTACTTTTGCACCGGGAAAAGTGCGTCCCGGTAAATACCACTTTCCTATTGGTTCGGCCGGTAGTACCAGTTTGGTGTTTCAAACCGTCTTGCTACCGCTGTTATTGTCCGATGGTGTCAGTGAGCTGTGTCTTGAAGGCGGCACTCATAATAAAAAGGCTCCCAGCTTTGATTTTATAGCCCAGGCATATTTACCCCTGTTGGCTCGCATGGGCGCTGGTGTGGAAGTGGCTCTGGATGATTACGGTTTCTATCCTGCCGGGGGTGGTTCATGGCGCACACGTATCCAGCCGCTATCGCAGTGGTCAAAACTGGAGCTGACAGAACGGGGTGAACTTCTGGATGCTGAAGCTGTGGCGATCTCGGCCCATATTCCTGCTCATGTGGCCCAGCGGGAGTTGGCGCAGGTACGTAAGAAGTGCGAATGGCGATCGGAGCGTCTGCATCAAAGGCAGGTGAAGTCCCAAGGGCCTGGCAATGTACTTTCCCTGCGTCTGCAATCCCAGCAAGTGACTGAGGTGTTTGAGGCTATGGGGGAGCAGGGTGTTAGCGCTGAGCGCGTTGCCGATCGCGCGATTCGGCAGATGCAGCGCTATATGCACGCCGGCGTGCCAGTGGGCGAACATCTGGCCGACCAGCTAATACTCCCATTGGTGCTGGGGGTCGGTGGAAGCTTCACTACCCTGAAGCCGAGCCTCCACCTCTTGACCAATATCGAAGTCGTGCGTCAGATAACAGGAGTGACCATCGATTTGAACCAAGTGGGAGAGGATCAGTGGCGAGTAGTGGTTGAGAACTGCTAAGAGAAAAGAAAGCCCGATGTTAGGTACAAGGGGCTGGGTTGCCCCAGCCCTGAGACATTGCCAAAGCCGTCGAAAAATTGTTTAAAAACAATAGGTTAGAGTTTTAGTGTTCTCTGTAGATGCAGCGGTAAACCGGAAGGCGATTAAAAGCCCTGCTTTCACACCTCTTGTTCCCCGCATCTGCGGGGCCCTTCTATCTCACTAATAGCTATTCGGTTTGCCAGCCCCATCTTTGAGGTAATCCTGAAGGCTTCCTGGCAAATAGTAATCCCATCCGCTTTTGCACATTTTCCAGCATTTCATCTCCGGTGAGAGACCGATATGGGTAAAGGTGAGGCGGGTGCCACCGGGTTCGCTAGAAAATTCAAAGCGAAGAGTACTGCCCTGCCACTCTTGTGGATCATCAACCTGCTCAGAAACCATATTGGACTCTATACACTCAAGTTCGATTAACTTCTGCGGGACCAAAGCTTTGGCGCGAAACACCCAATAGGACTCGCCACCAAATCCGGTCTTGGCGGTATCACCCACTGCCAGGAAAGGACCGCTAGTTGGCGTCCACCATTGGGACATCTTTTCAGCAACTGCCCGGTAAGCTTCTTCCTGAGTGACTGGGCTTAAGAAAGAGGTGGTGTAGTCAGGCATGATTGTCTTTCCCTTTTGGTTATTATTGCTGGAGCTAATTTGAATATAACTTTTAGCAGCTGGCACTAATTTCACAAGTTTTTAAGGCCCATTAATTTGGTCGATAAATATAAAAATTTTTACGGTTTTTTTTGTTAGTAGCCGCCACCTTTAATTTTTTTAACTTTGCTTAACCAATGTTATTTTCCAAAACAAATTTTTTATTCAGAAACCTCTAGGAAATCTTTCTAAAGCGAGGCATCAATCTGATATACATCAATAAATCGCTGGGTACTCCGCCTGCATAATGCACTCGCACTGGGATAACTGCTGTGATCGGGAATGGTTTCGATCATATTTGTGCAGTTGCCTTCCACCCAAAATATTTTTGCAAAGGAACGGCGAATGAAACAACAGAAATTGTCCACCGTAATCGCGGCCATCATCCTTGGGATTTCCAGCTACCAGACTATCGCAGCAGAGAATGAAAGCGCCACACTCACTGATGCACTGACTTCAGGAGAGGTGGGAGTGAATCTTCGTTACCGGGTAGAAAACGTTGACCAGGACAATATGGACGATGTTGCTATCGCCTCGACCCTGAGAACCCGGCTGAACTGGACCAGTGGCAACTACCGTGGTTTTGATGCGTTTTTTGAAGTGGATGACATTAGTGAAATTGGCAACGACAATTACAATTCAACAGTGAATGGCAATACTGAGCACCCCGTCGTTGTCGACCCCCAGGGCACTGAGGTTAATCAAGCCTATTTAAAGTACAGTGGTTTTAACTCTATGGTGGTTGCCGGTCGACAGCGAATTAACCTGGACGATCAGCGCTTTATCGGTGGCGTGGGTTGGCGCCAGAATGAACAGACGTATGACGGCCTGCGTTACCAATTTGGCGGGGAAGGGGAGTTACAGCTGGATTACAGCTATATCTACAACGTAAACCGTATTTTTGGTGAAGACAGTGACTTATCGGACCTGGATGGGGATATTCAACTGTTTCATGCCAGCTATCCACTGGTAGAAGCGCATAAGTTAACTGCCTTCTTCTACAACCTGGACCTGGATAACGCTGAGAACTTCTCATCCCGTACTTTCGGTGCCGCTTACCGGGGAGATTTTGGCCTGTTTGAAACTC
Organism: Microbulbifer maximicatervae (SeqCode); assembly: GCF_052467815.1. Classification (NCBI taxonomy): domain Bacteria; kingdom Pseudomonadati; phylum Pseudomonadota; class Gammaproteobacteria; order Cellvibrionales; family Microbulbiferaceae; genus Microbulbifer; species Microbulbifer maximicatervae (SeqCode). The sequence continues at coordinate 1,310,793 of NZ_CP174326.1, read as the reverse complement.
AGCTGAGTTATGCCCGCCAGGAGGATATCGGCAATAATCCCAATAATTTTGCGGCGGATTATTACCTTGCTGAAGTTGCCGCACCATTGGGGCCAGTAAAAGGCAAGTTGGGTTATGAAGTTCTGGGTTCTGACGACGGTGTGGGTTTTAGCACACCACTGGCGACACTACACAAATTCCAGGGCTACACAGATAAGTTCATAGAAACTCCAGCAGATGGTGTTGAAGATTTATATCTCGGTGCCAGCCTGGCGCTTGCCGGGGGTGATTTGGGTATCACTTATCACAGTTTTGAGGCCAATGAAGGTTCAGCGGACTACGGTACCGAGTGGAATATCAGTTACGGTCACGAGTTTAATGAATATTTCTCAGCGTTGGTAAAATACGCTGCTTACGATGCAGAAGATTACAGTGAGGATACCGATAAGCTCTGGTTGATGCTTACAGCAAAGTTCTAATTATTGTTAATTAACAATTTTCAGGTAGATATAAAAAGCTGGGATTCTAAATAACGAAGCCCAGCTTTTTCTTATCTCTGTAGTAAACTCTGGCTTATAGATGCGTCAGTAAATTTGCAATCTACTTGTCCATTGTTAACAGGCCAGAAACCTCACCCTTGGGGTCCAGCTGGGTATGCAAGTTAACAAAGACCTTCCCATCCATTAGCGCCTTGCGATAGGGCTCCTCCACCATCCATTTACCCATAATATATCCACTGGTGCCTTCAGCACATTTTTTTGCCAAGCCATGCTTGCCCTTGTCAGTTTTAGTCTCGGGCCAGTCGGGAACCATGCCCGGGTGATTGGGCATTCCGCAGATAGTTTGAATAATTGGGCCACTGGGTTTACCCGGCTTGCAAATAGGGGGTTCTTTGCCATCGCCTGCACATTGCATATGGAAGTGCGACATTGCCACCCCGCCCTTTGATAGATCGCTGTAGCCCACCATAAAGTGCAGCATATGTGACTGTTTGTTGTAGGCGCCAATAAAGAAGCCATTGGCATCTTTGGGGGTTTGTGGATTCACCTTCTTGCCGAGCATATTCTCATTAGCGGTGGTTAAGTCAGATTTAAAGATGGTGAACATCTTGTCATTGCCCGCTTTGGACCAGGCTTTCTCACCACCAGCCCCATGCTTGGCAGCTGATGGATCTTTCTCTTTTTTGTTATGGCTATCGGAAACCGTGAATGCAGAATAAGCCAGCAGAAATACTGCCAACATTAAGAAAGTGGCTCTGGGCAATGAACTCAGTTTCATAAACCTCTCCTCTCTATTAAATAGATATAGTCATTGCTTGATGGAATGGTTGGATGCCAGGCCATCGAGGAGGCTGATATTCACCAATGTGATTGGTGTGAATCACGGGATAGGCTAGCGATAAGTACTTGTAGCATATGGGCTCGCGGTTGGCCCTTGGGGGTCAATTTAAGAGTCAGTATTTTTGACGATAGCTACTTGGGTGTTGGAGGAGCTTCAGGATGGAAGAGCGTTTGGATAGGTAATAAGGTCGTTGAAGATAGTTACTACTGGGGTGGAAGGAAAGAATACACCGCACTCGAGACACGCAGTGAATACATCCCTGTAAGCTCCTAATCGGCATCCATGCCTCATAGGGTCCCGAGCGCGGTGTATTCTCTCCTTCTCCCTTTTTAGCAATAAAGATACTGGCGGATTCCGAAAGATAGGGGCGGCAATTATTTGCTAGCCCCAAGTGACCTTTCATAAAGGTAGAGAGTTATCACCCCACGTCTTTCCACACCAACTCCCGCTCGCGGGCGTAGAGGGGAATAAAATTGAATTGCACTTCGGTGCCCCCTTCGTCGCGGCGGCGGATATTCAGCTTGCCATTCAGGTTGCTGGCGCGCTCCTGCATGATCGACATACCGAAGTGATTGCGTTTCTCCGGTGCATTGCTGATGCCGATGCCGTTGTCGCAGATGCGTACATTGAGGGAGTGGTTGTCGGCCTGGGTCAGGCTGATCTGCACCATATCGCCCTGGGAGTGGTACACAGCATTTTGTGAGGCCTCGCGCACCAGTTGTAACAGGTGAATTTCCTCGTGGGGAGTTAGTGGTACTTCGTCCAGATGGTAATCCAACAGGACGTTAATCTGCGGGTGCTGCTCCCGGTAAGCGAGGATAGATTGTTCCAGGATACTGCGAAGGCCGCCGGGTCCTATTTGCAGACGGAAGGTGGTGAGCAGTTCGCGCAGCTGTCGGTAAGAGGAATCCAGGCCCTCTTTCAGTTCGGTAATAATCTCCTCTACCTTGGATTTGTCCACCTGCTCACTGCGATTGGCGCGGTTGAGTCGGGTAACCTGAATTTTCAGATAGGACAGGGATTGGGCCAGGGAATCGTGTAGCTCCCGGGCGATGATCGCGCGCTCGTCCAGTAGGGCAACACGGCGCTCCTGTGCCTCCCGCTCATTAATGGCGATGGCCGCAGTGACACTGTCGGCAAAGGTAGCCAGGCGCTGCTGCTGTTCTTCATCAAGGCTTTCACCTCGGGGCAGGGTGCAGGTGAGTACGCCGTAATTGCGTTTGTCCACTTCCAGCGGGAATCGGTACACGCGCTGTTGGTCTTCATCGGAGGGGCCGCAGGTGTTTACGCAGATGTGGCATTCACTACCTGTGCACTGGGTGTTGCCGAGCCCCTGTACCAGATGCTCATAGGGTGCTTCGCCCTCCGGGGTCATCAGGCACAGATCCAGGTTGTCCAGGCTGGCGACATTGGCAAACTCTCCCAGCCACTGGCCCAATTCCGCTCCCGAGAGTGGACCCTCGCTGATCCGCCGAGCCAAGCGGTATTGGAAGTCCAGCGCTTCATGGCTCTTCTGTAACTGGGAGGTTTTCAACTCCACGCGGTGGGCAAGATCCCTGTGGGTCGCGTGAATTTCATCGCTCATGTAATTGATGGTGCGCGCTAAAACCCCCAGCTCGTCCTCGCTGTTAATCTCCAGGCGGTTTTGGTTGAAGTCTCCCTGGGCGATGCTCAGGGAGCGGTTGGTCAGCTGCTTGAGAGGCTGCTCCACAGAACGGTGCAGTATGCACAAAGAGAGATAAACCAGAGTCACAATGGCAAACAGTGAGCCCACCTGCACCAAACGCAGCAGGCTTATTTTTTCCTCGGCGATGGTCTGATAATCGAACACCAGTGTATCCACATCACCGATAAAGGGCTCCAGGCGGTTGGCTAACTGTAAGGAGTCCATAGAAGTGCGCCCGGCGGCAATGGACTCCAGCAGTGGGCGGATTTCTCCCTCCCAGCTTTCGATAACCTTGCGGTAATTGCGCGCTGCGGGCAGGTTATCGCTGGCGGTGAAGTCGGAAATACTGAGTACCCGGGTCAGGCGTGCGGTCACCTCGTCTGCCAACTCAGCCGTGGCTTCGATATCCCCGGAGGGTGCGGTGGCCGCAAGTCGGTAGCTCATAGCCCGCAATGAGCCGGCCAGGTTAACGGCGGCGGCATCGTTTTCGGCGGCATCGGAGATAATATAGGACGCCACCATAGAGCTCAGTGCTACCAGCACAGTGAGCAGCATCAGGGTGCCGATGCGGTAGACGATGGACTGTCGAATTCGGTTCAGCATATCGGGTTCACTTCGCCCTGGGGCGGTTGTGGATGGCTGATCTCTATTGTGCCGTCCATTGGCGCACAAAGTTGTGGGTACCACTAAAGATCGCCAGTTTTGCACATAATTTAACCTGGCGCCTGTTTTTTACACAGAGGCCCTGTTATTGCTGGGATAGGACTCCACCATAACGGCCCCCTGGCGTCGTTTCCCTACCTATTCGGGGGTATTTCGTCGCTTTTCTACCCCTTTTTGGTCAGGTGATCCCGCCGTCCCTCCCTTTTATATTCCCGGTAAACCGATGCTTTAACCGCATGCCGATGCCCTGGGAGTACCGCATGAGCCATTTCCTGGACCGACTGAAATATCTGAAGAAACAAAAAGAGCCCTTTTCCGGAGGACACGGGGAAAAGACGAATGACGACCGCAGCTGGGAAGATGGCTACCGTCGTCGCTGGCAGTTCGACAAGATCGTGCGCTCTACCCACGGGGTGAACTGTACCGGCTCTTGCAGCTGGAAGATCTACGTCAAAGACGGCCTGGTCACATGGGAAACCCAGCAGACTGACTACCCGCGCACCCGCCCGGACCTGCCCAATCACGAGCCTCGTGGCTGCCCCCGTGGTGCCAGCTACTCCTGGTATATGTACTCGGCTAACCGCCTCAAGTACCCGAAGATCCGCAAACGTCTGGTAAAACTCTGGCGCGAAGCCAAGTTGAGACACAGTGATCCGGTGGAGGCCTGGGCCAGTATTGTCGAAGACCCGGCCAAGGCGCAGTCCTACAAAGAGCGTCGCGGTATGGGCGGCTTTGTGCGGATCAAGTGGGATGAAGTTAACGAGCTGATTGCCGCTTCCAACGTCTACACCACCAAGAAATACGGTCCCGACCGGGTGACCGGCTTCTCGCCGATTCCCGCTATGTCCATGGTGTCTTACGCCGCTGGTGCACGTTATCTGTCTCTGATCGGCGGCAACTGCCTGAGTTTCTACGACTGGTATTGTGACCTGCCGCCCGCCTCACCGCAGGTCTGGGGTGAGCAAACCGACGTACCCGAGTCCGCCGACTGGTACAACTCCAACTACCTGATCGTATGGGGCTCCAATGTGCCTCAAACCCGTACCCCGGACGCGCATTTCCTCAGTGAAGTACGTTACAAGGGCGCCAAAACCTGTGTGGTCACCCCTGACTACTCAGAGTGCTCCAAGTTTGGCGACACCTGGCTGGCACCGCGCCAGGGTACCGATGCGGCTCTGGCGATGGCCTTCGGCCATGTGATCCTGAAAGAATTCCACGTCGACAAGCCCAGCGCCTACTTCACCGAGTATGTGCGCACCACCACCGATATGCCGATGTTGGTGACCCTGGAAGAGCGCGACGGCAAGCTGGTACAGGGCCGATTCCTGCGCGCCTCTGACCTGGCGGACAACCTCGGCCAGGATAACAACCCGGAATGGAAAACCATCGGTGTTAATCACGATGGCCAGCTGGTTTCCCCTCAGGGCTCCATGGGCTATCGCTGGGGAGAGCCCTCAGCGAAAGAAGGCCGTGGCAAGTGGAATATTGAACAGCGCGATGGTCGCAGTGGCGAAGAGTTGGAGCTGAAGCTCAGCCTCAAAGACTGCGCCGATGAAATCGCACAGGTCGCCTTCCCCTATTTCGGCGGCCAGACCCACGAGCACAACTACTTCCAGCACACCGAACACGATGAAGTAATCGACTACAAGGTGCCGGTGAAGCTTGTTCAAAACAAAGATGGCGAGATTCTAAAAGTAGCCAGCGTCTACGACCTGACCCTGGCGAACTACGGTGTCGAGCACGGCCTTGACGACCCCAACTGTGCTCAGAACTACGACGAAGATAAGCCCTACACCCCCGCCTGGCAGGAAAAGGTGACCGGCTGTCGTCGTGAGAATGTCATCCAGGTTGCCCGTGAGTTTGCCAACACCGCCGACAAGACCCGTGGACGCTCCATGGTAATTCTGGGAGCGGGTCTCAACCACTGGTACCACATGGATATGAACTACCGCGGGATCATCAATATGCTGATGATGTGCGGTTGTATCGGCCAGAGCGGCGGTGGTTGGGCCCACTATGTGGGGCAGGAAAAACTGCGTCCGCAGACCGGTTGGACCCCACTCGCGTTCGGGCTCGACTGGCAGCGCCCACCGCGCCATATGAACGGCACCTCCTTCTTCTATAACCACGCCAGCCAATGGCGCTATGAGAAGCTGGAGATGGATGAAGTGGTTTCGCCGCTGGCCGACAAGAGCAAGTGGCAGGCTTCCATCATCGACTACAACAGCCGCGCCGAGCGCATGGGCTGGTTGCCCTCCGCGCCGCAGCTGGGGATCAACCCCCTGCAACTGACTAAAGATGCCGCCGCCGCAGGTATGTCTGCCAAAGACTACACGGTGCAGCAGCTCAAGCGCGGTGCGCTCAAATTCTCCAACCAGGACCCGGATAACCCGCAGAACTTCCCGCGCAATATGTTTATCTGGCGCTCCAACCTGCTCGGCTCCTCTGGTAAGGGCCACGAGTACATGCTGCGCCATCTGCTCGGTACCAAGCACGGTTTGATGGGCAAAGACCTGGGTGAAGAAGGCGGCAAAAAACCAGAAGACGTGGCCTGGCATGACGCCCCCAGCGAGGGCAAAGTGGATCTGCTGGTGACACTGGACTTCCGTATGTCCACCACCTGTCTCTACTCCGACATCGTATTGCCGACGGCCACCTGGTATGAGAAGGACGACCTCAACACCTCAGACATGCACCCCTTTATTCACCCGCTCACTAAGGCGGTGGACCCGGCCTGGGAAGCGCGAAGTGACTGGGAAATCTTCAAGGGCATAGCGAAGGAATTCTCCAACCTGACCGATGGCCACCTGGGGGTGGAAAAGGATCTGGTGACTCTGCCGATCCACCACGATACCCCCGGAGAAATCGCCCAGCCGTTCGGTGTACAGGCTTGGTGGAAAGGCGAGTGCGACCTGATCCCCGGCGTTACCGCGCCGAGCATGATTGAGGTGGAACGCGACTACCCCAACACCTACAACCGCTTTACCTCTATCGGCCCGCTCCTGGAGAAACTCGGCAACGGCGGTAAGGGCATCAGCTGGAATACTGACGATGAGGTGGACTTCCTCAAGAAGCTCAATCGCACTTGGAAAGATGAGACTGCTCGCGATGGCCGCGCCCGTATCGACAGTGCGGTAGATGCTGCGGAGATGATTCTGTCACTGGCCCCTGAAACCAACGGCCAGGTAGCCGTGAAGGCCTGGGAAGCCCTCGGTGAGGTTACCGGGCGCGATCACACCCATTTGGCCAAGCCCAAGGAAGACGAAAAAATTCGCTTCGCCGATATCGTGGCGCAGCCTCGCAAGATTATCTCCTCGCCAACCTGGTCTGGCCTGGAAGATGAGCATGTGAGCTACAACGCCGGCTACACCAATGTGCACGAGTTGATCCCCTGGCGCACCATCACCGGCCGCCAGCAGTTCTACCAGGATCACGAGTGGATGCGTGACTTCGGCGAGAACATGTGTGTGTACAAGCCGCCGATCAACCTGAAAACCGTGCAACCGGTGTTGAACCAGAAGCCGAACGGTAACAAGGAGATCCTGCTGAACTGGATCACCCCGCACCAAAAGTGGGGCATTCACAGCACCTACTCCGACAACCTGCTGATGCTCACCCTGTCTCGCGGTGGACCCATCGTTTGGATGAGTGAGTACGACGCCAAGTTGGCGGGTATTGAAGACAACGACTGGATCGAAATCTTCAACGTCAACGGCGCCATTGCTGCCCGCGCAGTGGTATCTCAACGAGTGCCCGACGGTATGGCCATGATGTATCACGCCCAGGAGCGCATCGTGAATACACCGGGAGCGGAAACTACCGGTACCCGGGGCGGTATCCACAACTCCGTAACCCGCGCGGTGATGAAACCCACCCATATGATCGGTGGCTACGCCCAGCAGTCCTACGGCTTCAACTACTACGGCACTGTGGGCTGTAACCGGGATGAATTTGTGGTGGTCAGGAAAATGAACAAGGTCGATTGGCTCGATGGTGAAGACGTCAAAGAGCCGACGCGAGAGGAGGTGTAGCAATGAAAGTTAGAGCCCAGATAGGCATGGTGCTGAACCTCGATAAATGTATCGGCTGTCACACCTGCTCGGTGACCTGTAAAAATGTGTGGACCTCCCGCGAGGGGGTTGAATACGCATGGTTCAATAACGTCGAAACCAAACCCGGTGTTGGCTACCCCAAAGAGTGGGAGAACCAGGACAAATGGAACGGCGGCTGGACCCGCAAGAAGAACGGTAAATTGCAGCCGAAGATCGGTGGCAAGCACCGCGTACTAGCCAACCTGTTTGGCAACCCGGATATGCCGGAGATCGACGACTACTACGAGCCGTTCGACTTCGACTACCAGAACCTGCACAAGGCTCCGGAGCAGAAGCACCAACCGGTAGCCCGCCCGCGCTCGCTGATTACTGGCGAGCGCATGGAAAAAATCGAATGGGGCCCCAACTGGGAAGAGATTCTCGGCACCGAATTCGAGAAGCGTAAAAAGGACAAAAACTTCGAGCAGGTGCAGGCCGACATTTACGGTGAATTTGAAAATACCTTCATGATGTACCTGCCGCGCCTGTGCGAACACTGCCTCAACCCGGCCTGTGTTTCTGCGTGCCCCAGCGGTGCCATCTACAAGCGCGAAGAGGACGGCATTGTTCTGATCGATCAGGACAAATGTCGCGGCTGGCGCATGTGCGTATCCGCCTGCCCCTACAAGAAGATCTACTACAACTGGAAAACCGGTAAATCTGAGAAGTGTATCTTCTGTTACCCACGTATCGAGGCGGGTCAGCCAACCATCTGCTCCGAGACCTGTGTAGGCCGTATCCGCTACCTGGGCGTACTGCTCTATGACGCAGACCGCATTGAGGAAGCCGCTTCTGTAGAAGACGAAAAAGCGCTCTACCAGGCCCAGTGCGATATCTTCCTCGACCCCAGCGATCCCAAGGTCCAGGAAGCTGCCCGCGCCGAAGGTATCCCCGAAGCCTGGCTCGAAGCTGCGCAGAAATCTCCGGTGTACAAGATGGCCATCGACTGGCAGATCGCCCTGCCGCTGCACCCGGAATACCGCACCCTGCCCATGGTTTGGTATGTGCCACCCCTGTCTCCGATCCAGAACGCAGTACAGGCCGGCCAAGTGGAAACCGTTACCGTGGGTCGCGGCGCCGAGATCCCCGATCTCTCCACCCTGCGTATCCCGCTGCAATACCTGGCCAACCTGCTCACCGCCGGCGACGAGAAGCCAGTGGCCCGTGCCCTGGAACGCATGATTGTGATGCGCGCCTATATGCGTGGCATCCATGTGGACGGCATTCAGGAGCGCGAATTGCTGGAAGAGGCTGGCCTGACCGTAGCCCAGGTAGAAGAGATGTATCGCTACATGGCACTGGCCAATTACGAGGATCGCTTCGTGGTGCCCTCAAGCCATAAGGCCTACGCCGAAAACGCCTACGACATGAAGTCCTCCTGTGGTTTCAGCTTCGGCAACGGCTGTAGCACCGGCAACGACAGCACCAATATTTTCGGTGGCAAGCAGCACGCAGTGCGCGAAGTAATACCCGCCAAAGTAGTCGACTAAGGTCGAGCGGAGAATACCGATGAAAGTACTAAACCTGATCGCCCGCCTGCTGGATTACCCGTCCGATGAGCTGGTGGCGCACCTGGATGAGCTGACCAGCTGGTTGGCTGAATCCGAGGATCTGGATGCTCCGTTGCGCGACAAGCTGCTGGCATTTATCTCCCATTACGAGCGTATGGATGCGCTCGATTGGCAGAGCGAATACGACGGTCTGTTCGAGCGCGGCCGCGCTGTATCCCTGCATATCTTCGAGCATATCCACGGCGAATCCCGTGATCGCGGGCAAGCCATGGTAGACCTGACCGCGCGCTATCGCAGCGCCGGCCTTGAGCTGAATGAGCGCGAACTGCCGGATTACCTGCCCACCTACTTAGAGTTCTGTGCCACCCAGGGGGAAGCAGCCTACGGCTGGGTTCACGATATTACCCATGTGATAGCCCTGTTGAGCGCGCGTCTGTCCAAGCGTGAGAGTCCCTATCACCTGCTGATGGATGCGCTCTTGCAGATGGCCGGGGTATATGTCGATCTGACAGCACTCAAGGAAGAAGTCGCCAACGAAGAACGTGACGATACCCCCGAGGCGCTGGACAAGATCTGGGAGGAAGAGGCCGTTAGCTTTAGCGGCGCCAACAATTGCGACCAGTCAATAACGCGGCCCAGCAATGCGCAGCTGCGCGACGGCCAGCCCCTTAACTGGGCCAACGCCGCGCAGAATTCTGCCCAGCCCGCACCACAGGAGTAACAAGATGAACTATCTGAATACGCTGCTCTTCGCCATCTATCCCTTTGTCGCCCTCACGGTATTTTTGGTGGGTAGCCTGATCCGCTACGACCGCGACCAGTACACTTGGCGCACCGGCTCCAGTCAGTTGTTGGAGCGCAAGCAATTGCGCATCGGCAGTTACCTGTTCCATATCGGGGTGATCGCCATTCTCGCGGGCCACTTTGTCGGCCTACTCACACCCAAAGCGGTTTGGCACTTCCTCGGCATTGAAGCTTCCACCAAGCAGATGATGGCAATGGGGATCGGTGGTTTCTTCGGGGTGATCTGTTTTATCGGTCTCACTATTCTGGTTAAGCGCCGCCTCACCAACAAGCGCGTACGCGCCACCACTTCCAAAATGGACTTGGCCATACTGCTGATGCTCTACGCGCAATTGATCCTCGGCCTGATCAGTATTGTGGTATCTGCCGGCCATATGGACGGTGCTGAAATGCTCAAACTGATGGCTTGGGCTCAGTCCATTGTCACGCTAGATGGTGCCGGTGCAGCTGCTGCAATCAGCGGAGTGAACATCATTTACAAGCTGCATATTTTCCTCGGCATGACCCTGTTCCTGCTGTTCCCCTTCAGCCGCCTGGTACACGTATGGAGTGTTCCAGTGCAGTACTTCCGCCGCAATTACCAGGTAGTTCGCGCCAAAGCCGCGCGTTAGTCCCTGTAACTATTAAATGGCCCGCCATGAGCGGGCCCAGTGTGGAGTTGAGTCATGAATACATTACTGGCCACTGATGCTGCCGGCGGCGAATTTGAGATGGCCGAGGTAGTGGCCGTCAACGGAACTGAAATCCCCGCCGACCTGATCTACCAAGAGATGCAGTACCAGCCTGCCGATTCTCCGCGTCAGGCGATCTACTGCGCCGCACGCGCTCTGGTTATCGGCTGGCTGTTACGAGATCGAGCTGCAGGGCAGGGTCTCTGCGCTGCCGATGAAGACTTGCACAGTGAGGCTTTCGATCGCGCAGTCTCAGATCTATTAAAAGGCGAGCTACAAGTGAACCCGGCAACCGACGCCGAGTGCCGCGCTTACTTCGAAGCCCACCCGTATAAGTTCCGCTCCGATCCCCTCGCAGAAGTGCGCCATATCCTGATCCCGGCCGCACCGGATGACTCCGAGGCCTGCGCCAAGGCACGCACCGCAGCCGAGAATATGCTGGAACAGATTCGCGCCGACTCCAATCCGCTACAATCTTTCGCTCGTTTAGCCCAATCCCACTCTGCCTGCTCCTCCTCCGAAGCCGGTGGTAGCCTCGGCCAGGTAGGACGCGGTGACACCGTCGCCTCCTTCGAGCGTGCAGTGTTCGAGCAGGGCACCGGTTTGGTAGCGGAACCCGTGGAGACCCCCTACGGTGTGCACCTGATTTATGTAGAGCAATGCGAACCAGGCCGCCCATTGGAATACGAGTATGTCTCGGAGCGCATCGAGGAATACCTGACCGAAAAACGCCGCCGCCAGATGACCAGCGACTACCTGCAAAAAATGGTGCAGGCCGCGCAAATCTCTGGGCTGGATTTATCGGGGGAGGCCCACTGAGGTGGCAGAAATTCGCCAGCTGTTTGCACGCAATCGCGCCTGGGCGGAGGATAGGACGGCACAGGACCCGGAGTTTTTCCAACGCCTGAGCCGCCTGCAAGTACCCAAGTATTTATGGATCGGCTGCTCCGATTCCCGCGTGCCCGCCAACGAGATTGTGGGCATGGCACCGGGGGAGCTGTTCGTTCACCGCAATATTGCCAACGTGGTGGTACACACAGACTTTAATTGCCTCTCGGTGCTGCAATACGCAGTGGAAGTACTCAAGGTTGAACACGTGGTGGTGTGTGGCCACTATGGTTGCGGCGGAGTCCAGGCCGCCATGGGCCACAGCGAATGTGGCCTGGTGGATAACTGGCTACGCCATATCAAGGATGTTTACGTCCGCCACCGGCAAGAGCTGGAATCTCTCGATAAAGAATCCCGCTCAGCGCGCCTTTGTGAATTAAATGTGATGGCACAGGTACAAAACCTGGCCATGACCAAAATAGTCCAGCATGCCTGGGACCGAGGCCAACGCCTCAGCCTGCACGGCTGGATCTACGATATTCGCGACGGCCTGATTAGAGATCTGGGAATGCGGATGGACGACCGTGGCCAGGTGCCAGAGATTTATCATGTTTATGGTGAGGTGCAGGAGGAGGGGTGAAGTCTAAACTCCTTCCTGGCTATCGACGCTCAACATACATAATGCAGCTTGGCTCCAAATTTCCTCATATTTAACTTCCATCTGTCGCTTTACAGTGCTTTCGTGATTAGTTATTTTTCGACGGGTAAAAAGCAGTACAATTCCGGCACTTTATCTAAAAAAACAATTACATGATTAAGCGTGAAGTAATTATGCCTGTTGAGCTTGTTGAAGAAATTGCTCAAATTGTGCAGAAAGAGGGATATCAGGCTCTAAAAGACGCATTTCCTACTGCGGAGAAGAAGCCACCTATATTTTTAAGCCGAGAGGAAGCTGAGGCTCTTATTGATTTGGCTGTGATTGAGAAGAAGAAGGCTAGGCTTATGTATCCTTATTACGATGAAGAACATCCAAATTTCAGTGAAGAACATGAAGAAATGTTCGATGATGTGCAGCTGGGGATATATGAAAAAACAATCTACTATGTGGAAGCAGCCTTTAAAAAAGGTGAATTTGATCACCTAATATAAATTTGGATTAAAAATAGCATCGATGGTTGAATTAAATTCACGATATTATATTTACTTTAAATTCAACCATCGGTGGGATGAATCTACCCGTGGCCCCAAAAAACCGGCCTACTGTAAGTAAAAGCTTTAGATAAATTAACCAACACAAAAAAGAATCTCGCTCAGCGCGCCTTTGTGAATTGAATGTAATGGCACAGGTACAAAACCTAGCCATGACCAAAATAGTCCAGCACGCCTGGGACCGAGGCCAACGCCTCAGCCTGAACGGCTGGATCTACGATATTCGTGACGGTCTGATTCGGGACCTGGGTATGCGGATGGATGATCGCGGCCAGGTGCCGGAGATTTATCATGTTTATGGTGAGATGTAGGAGGTGGGATAACCCTTCTACCTATTTCTTTATCCAACTTTGGACATATCATATAAAAGGCTCTGCCCCCTACTCGGGGCATACGTGATAAAGACTAGGATTACCTTATTGCAATAGAGTAAGCAGGAAAAAATACATTGGAGGCAGTTATACTTTATCTTGTTACCAAGATATCGTAGATAAGAATACTTTCGTATAAATATGGATATAGCTTTGGTAAATTGTTTGCATCTTAAGATTACTAGGAATAATTATTTTTGAGTATTTCGACCAGAAAATTAATTTTGAATAATGAAAGCTGGTCGAAATGGTTTTGCCTTATATCCATGCAGTACTTGTGTTAAAACACCCGCATGGATTTTAGCTATCGTTACTCAGTTGAGCATTTCTCGTATTTTTCTAATAATCACTACCAACGCTTCTCTTTCTGCTTGAGTGACGTTTGGATGCCAAATATCCATTAGTAAACAAATACGTGACTTATTAGAGTTGTTATACGCTTCATGAATATATGAGTAATCAAATAGAAGGCATTCACCTTCAACCCAATTCCTGTGTTCATTTGCAACAATAATACCGCAGTCATCTTCTGGGATATCTATAGCTAAATGAAGATTAATTGAAAAATTCCACAAATCACAATGTGGCTTTATCAAAGCGCCTGGATGTAAAATTGAAAAATGCACTTCAAGTAATGGACAATGCCAATTCCTAAGTTCCCGATTTAATATACCCCATGCAGTTGGTATGACTTCTGCCATCTTGTGAACCGGTTTACCCTCTTTAAAAAGATAGATAGCTTCCCAGTCCGGCTGACAGCCAAGATAGTGATCATATTTTTCAACCACTGACCTCTGTTCATTTAATGCCCTATTTATTTCGAGTTTAATATCTTTTGCTCCATTATTTAGTGCACTAATAAGAGGGTCAAGTTTTGGGAAAGTGCTAGTTTCTAGCCATGGCGCGGTAGAAAGCTCTGGTAATATATATTTTGCATCTGATTGCATCGGATCTCGGTAACTTTGTGTCTCGAACATTTTCTCAACACGATGAAGTGACTGGTTGCCGTATCTATTTCTAATTGCATCTAGGTCATGACTAAAAATATCTAACATCTCAAATCCTACTAATTACTAAATCAAAAAAACTTCAGTGTTTCAGTGCTTGCTAAATGTTTTAAAATGAAAAAATTATAAATATACTTATTCCGATTATATTTATTGGCCTTAACTATCTATAGCATTTGACCTAAATAAAAATTGTTGCGAAATATTTCATGTTGCCCATATTGAAGTACTCCTGCTGGAATTGAATTCAGCGGAAATACTATTTAAATGTTTAACTAGCAGATTGTTAGTATTTAAACATATTTCAAATTTATCCAGATCACTTGTCTGCCCAAGATTACTTACTGCACTAGAAAGTCGTTTATAAACATTTTCAAATTCATTTATCTTTATTCTTAAACGTTCAATTAGTGCAAAATGAAATAAACAAGCTGCATTAATATTGCCCAGTTCGATTAATGCATACCCTAAATCAGGGATAGAATTATATTGTTCAAGAATTGTAGAGGTAATTCGATTGAATAGATTTTTTCGTCCCCAATAAAATAATCTAGTATTGTGAGGCTTAAGAAATTGCCAATCCAAGGTTGACCACCATAAATTTACACTTACCGAGGGAGATTCACTGTGCACTTGATGACAATATCCACTTGGAAGGAATAACATTTCCCCTTCTTTTAAGACAACCTCTGTTGCTTCAACATTTTTCATTGCAGGGAATAGATTATAGTCAGGTGATGTAATATCAGCCTGAAGTAAATGTGGATGGCTACATTCATATTCGTCGTATGGATATAAATTAGGTATATAACGATGGGGAAATAATATTAACCGTTTCGAACCCTTCACTTGAATTAGAAAATTATTTTCTGGATCATAATGAAGCGGCGATACTGTTCCGCCTGGACCAACCCAAAGGTATGCAGAACTTAGAATTTTTTCTGGAATAAGCCTTTGGACTTCAATATCCTGAAATAGATGAGAAAATTCCCCTTTAAAAGATCCCATTTGCATATATGTACGTCCATCATTTGCCTTCTCCCCCGTAATAATTTTGACATATTCATCAAAGCGAATTCGAATAGCTTCTTCATGGGACTTCCCACTTTTTTGATTAACAGAATAAATGCTATTTTTTGCCTGGCAAACGTTAACTTTGGTTCCTGCCATCATCTTTGAAAGGTAATCAAAATCCCAGCAACATAAGTTACTACCTGTAAGTGCATTTGTAATAATTACAGGCTCTTCAGATAGGATAATTGAATGCAAATTATCTTTTAATTCCACGTATGGGATTCTTTTTAGTAATGTTTCAGTTGAAATTTTCATTATTTACCAAAGATAAAATCTATTAATTAAATGCCAAAAAAACATATTTTTAATATATAAATTAATATCCTATTTAAAGTTCTATTCAAGAAAGTGCTCAGCTGAAAGTTGAGCTAGTATGCTATAATGTGTTGCTTCCAAATTTATAATGTTGAGGTTGGGGCAGTATTTTGACCAACCCAAATCACTTTGGACATTATGACTTAACCCATGTTGAGCTGCACGAATTAACGAAATGTCACCTCTATAGGTTTTTGGTTTATACTGAAGCATTGCGATTTCATTATTACAATATGAATTGAATAGTCGCCTACAATCATCAAAGGATATACCTATATTTCGAGTTTTCGTTATATGTTCATGCCATATCTGTAAAGAAGCTGATTTGATAATATCTGTTATGTTATCTTCAAGATCTCCGGCTAGAATATCTTTAAAGAAACTGAAAAGTTTTTCGGTGGAACTATTTTGCACTGGAATTAAATCTGGAACCCAAGAATCAATTAATATCAATTTTTCTATATCAACACCATTTTCATGCAGGATTCTAGCCATTTCCATTGCTACAATCCCCCCCATGGACCAGCCAGCTAAAATAATTCTCTGATTGTTTCTAGTGGCTAATAATCTTTCTGCATAGATTTTAGCCATTTCCTCAACTGAGAGTTTTTTATGGACAGGCTGCTTCTGATAAATAGATTCGAAAGCATATAGTGAAATACCTTTAGGGAAAATATCAACCAAAGGTAGATAACACGTAATATGACCACCTACTGGATGAACCATGAAAATTGATCTATTTTCGCCATCTTTCAAGGATATCAGGGGATCAATATCTTTATATGATCCCAATATCAGTAGTCGTGAAAGATCACGAATACTTTGAGCCTCCAATAAATCCTTAATATGGATAGAACAATTCATCTCCTGATTAATCATACTTACAACTTTAATGGCCAGAAGAGAATGCCCGCCTAGAGATAGGAAGCTTTCATCTAACGAAATATTTTTTGTTTCAAGTGCATCTTCAAATATTTTTGCTAGTTGTATTTCTATAGAACTTGCCGGTGGCTCTTCAACCATTTTATCGATAACATAAGGTTTGGCTAGCAACTTCTTAGAATCCAGTTTCCCATTAGCTGATAAAGGCCATGTTGATACAGCTATATATTTACTGGGTATTAGGAAATCTGGAAGTTTTGTAGATAGCAGAGATTTCAAGTTCTTCGCTGTCCACGAATCATTTGCTTGAATACAAGCAACAATGGATGGCCCATTTTTATCTTGCTTAATAAGTACTTTGCTACAGATTACAAATGAAAGTGAATTAATGCATGTTTCTATCTCATCGAGATTAACACGCTGTCCTCTTAGTTTTACTTGATTATCATTGCGTCCAATGAAGATAAGCTCTTCAAATTCATTTCTCCTAACAATATCGCCCGTCCTATAAAATAAATTATTACTTTTCTTTTCAGGAAGTAAATGAAAATAAGTATTCGTTTTAGCATCATCATTTACATATCCGTCCGCAACGCCCAGTCCGGATATATATAATTCGCCGACCTCTCCCAGTGCAACTTCACGAAGTTTGCTATCAAGCACGTAACATACAGTGTTGTTTATCTCAGACCCTATTGGTATTACTGAATTTTCGGCAGGAGCTACTTTTGGAACTTCGTATAAAGTAGATATAATAGTAGCCTCTGTAGGACCATAGGTATTAAAAAGAGAGATTGAATTTTTCATACTAAGAATCCACTTCCGTACAAAATCAGTAAGTGCCTCTTCTCCCCCAATTACGACCGATTTTAATTTCTCCGTATAGTAATCTGGAACTACATTTGAAAAAATATAATCAGACCACTGATTAAAATATGCTGTAGGAAGATCAAGTATAGTAATATCTTGCTTGTAAATTTGCTCATGAAATGATTCAAAAGATTCAACAATATTACTATCACGAAGTACCAAACAAGCTCCAGCAATTAATGATGGAAAAATTTCTTCATAGGCCGCATCAAAATTTATTGATGCAAATTGAAGAATCCTATCACTATTGCGTATATTTAATCGATCTACAAAATATCTCGAGTGATTTACAATCCCCTGATTTAGAATTTTTACACCTTTAGCAGTTCCAGTTGATCCCGACGTAAATAGAATCATAAGTGGATGACGGTTAGAATTTGAAACTCTAAATGACTTTTGGGAGCGATGGTTTACTAGATCTATACTCGTATTTCCCGGGGTGGAAAGAGTCAAAAGTGAAAAATTTCCTAGTGTTTTACATGCAAGGTGATGGTCATTTGTAATAATTAAATCTGGATCAGACGATTTGATAATTATCTTGAGTTGTTCTTCTGGATAGAATGGATCTAAGGGAACAAAACTTGCGCCAACATATAAAACGGCAAGTATTGCAGCTATCTGCTTTGGACTGCGAGATATGTGAATGCCGACTAATGAATCCTGGGTGATGCCTAGAGCAATCAACCGATTAGAAATCACAGCTGTCTGGTAAGAAAGATCAGCATATGACACTTCTTTATCCTTCCAAAGAATAGCAGTGCGATTAGCATTACGTGACATAGAGTCATCAATTAAATCAATTAGTAATGGCGTAATATCTTCATCTTGAACCTTGAGCTGTTGCTGACCAGATAGATTCCCTGGCTGATAACTAGGGAGTTGAATGTCATCCAGATGACAATTTGGATTATCAATAAAATATCGTAGAAGCTCTATATAATGAGCTAGAGTAATTTTGACAGACTCAGACGAGTAGGATGTTGATGAATAGGCAACTGATATATCAATAGTATCGCCTAATTGGATATCAAGAGTTAGAGGAAAAGCAATACCTTC
The DNA here is from genome assembly GCF_052467815.1 of Microbulbifer maximicatervae (SeqCode). Lineage (NCBI taxonomy): Bacteria > Pseudomonadati > Pseudomonadota > Gammaproteobacteria > Cellvibrionales > Microbulbiferaceae > Microbulbifer > Microbulbifer maximicatervae (SeqCode). The sequence continues at coordinate 1,292,455 of NZ_CP174326.1, read as the reverse complement.
TATGCATTTTTTTCTTTCTATATTCCAAGGTGATTCGCCTCCAGGTTCACCAGAGTTAAAATTATCAATACTGACGATGTGATCAAAGCGATTTGTAGAAATTCTCTGTGTTGCCAAAATATCAGTTGAAGCTAAATAATCATATGAATTACTTTCATTAACCTGCTGACTATATTGTTTAAGGAGATCTTTAAACAAATTATTGTTATTAAGATTAACACGTCTTGGTATAGTGTTTATAAAACACCCTAGCATCTTATCAATATCAGGCACCTGTGATGAGCGGCCAGATACAACTTGAAGGAATAGAATATCTTTTAATTGGTTATATCTAGCTAATAGTAATCCCCAGATAGACATCAAAATTGTACTAACGGTTACGTGTTGTGAAGATGCTATTTCTGTAATGGCATAAACTTCCCTTTTGGAAATCCTAATGTGCTCTTCCAGAATTTCATCTTTTCCTGTATTTATAAGTGGCGTCGACCAAGGCAGTGATGCAATTGATTCATAACCTTCAAGGGCTCTACGCCAATATTCAATTGACGATTCACTATCTTGTTTCGCAACCCAGTCGTGGAAAGTTTGTAATGGCGCTATAGAATTAATGGCAGTATATGAATCAAAATAAGCTGACTTTAACTGATTCCATAGAATATCGCAGCACCATCCATCCATAATAATATGGTGAAAGCTCCAAATAACTCTAACTTTATCGTGAGGAATAAAGCATACATAGATACGGAATGGAGGGACCAAATCAACCTGAAACCCCTTTTTACGATCTTTCTGTAATAAATTAATTATATTTTGATCTGCAGTATCTTTGTCATATAGTCGATAATCATAGGATTCAAATTCAACTTCAATGTTGGAGAGTACAAGCTGGATACCTTTATCCGATCCAACCTTTGTAAAAATACTGCGGAGAGACTCATTCTTTTTTACAATATAGCAAAGGGCTTGATAAAAACGTGATGTATCAAAATCTCCGGAGAGTTCGAATTCGTGCTGGACATGGTACCCACTTAGCCTCCCCTTTTTTTCATCTAGCAACATTGTTCTTAATGTAGGAGACAGACTATACATATTTGTCGTGCCAGGATAATCTGCCATTAACCGGTCAAACTCATCCAGGTTCAAATAAGCAACTTGAAAATCGGATGGACTAAATTGAGTATTTTTAGTTATGACACAGGTTTTTACTAAGCTTTTAATACATTCGTAAAAGATAGCTAGTAGCTCATTAATTGATTCCTCCTCGAATGCTTCAAGCGGGTAGCGTAATTCAATATTTAGGATGGAATTTGAGATATATAAATTAAATTCTAGCTCATCAGGCCTGGGATAATTTCTATCGAACTCCATTCCAAGTGAGAGGTTCCCTTTCCGATCAAGTGGATCTTGCTCTACAAACTCGCCTAAATAATTGAAAACGATCTGAATAGGGCGTTTCATTTCGAGCTTTGATTTAATCTCCGGAGAAGATAAATATCTTAGTGCAGTATATGAAAATCCATTTTTAGGAATTGAACGAATTTGTTCTTTAATTTCACGAATAGTCGTACCGACTTCAGTTGATAATGACGAATTTAGAATCACAGGAAAAAAGGTTGTAAACCAGCCAACGGTTCTCCCAACATCCAGGTTCTTACCGAAATCTTCTCTACCGTGCCCCTCTAGACTAATACCGTACTTACCTTCTCCATTCCATTGAGCCAAAGTTCGGGAGAATGAAGCAAGTAGAAGTTCATTTACCTTCGTATTAAAAGCTTTGTTCGCAGCTCCCTTCAGCTTAGAAGTGGTATCGATATCGACCTTTAAAGTGGCAAGCGAGCTTAGTCCTGCAGTATTCACAAAGTCATTATTGTCGCGCGTAATTGACTGGGTTTCGGTCTGACATATGTTCTCCCAATAACTAACCTCCCTGGCTGCCTCTTTACTATTTACATATTGAGTTAAAGACTCAATCCAAAGTCTAACATCATGACCTTTCTTGGGAAGAGAAGGCTGCTTTCCTGCTTCTAGGCTTTTATATATTGAATGGAAATCATCAATCAAAACTCTCCAACTTACCATATCTATAATTAAATGATGAATAGAAATTAGTAGATGTTTCCCATTGAATAGACAAGCATGCAACAAAGCACCTTTCTCGATATCAAATTGACTTTGTATTTCAGTTGCTTTTTCATAAAGTAAATTTATATTCCCAGAATCAAAGCTCTCTAAGCTAACAGCTTTAGGTTGTCCTATAGATGCAATCCATTCTTTAGATTGATTAAGTTTGAATCTAGTTCTTAAACCATCATGATAAGCGTATAAATAATTAAGAGTTTTCTGCACCAAATCTAAATCAAGTGTGCAATGCCAGTTAATATACCCGCTTTGATTAAAATGATTGTAGCCATCGATAGCATGTTCAAAAAACCATTTCTGAATAGGGTTGAGAGGTAATTCGCCACTTAACGTCTCCTGCAATGGTCTTTTAAAGTTTAGAGTAATTTTTTTTATAGCATCATCTAGACATAGCGATTCCATTAGGTCACTTGTTTTTAAAAAATGGTCGTATTTTGCTAAAATACTACATACTTGAATAGCCTTAATTGAGTCACCACCGAGCTGTGTAAAGCTAAATTCAGCAGGGATTTTATATTTGTCAATTTTGAGTATTGAAGAAATAGCGTCAACAAATAAACTCATTCCTTTATTTTGTGTGGGTAGTAGGAACGCACCAGAGAATTCAGATATACTAGGCGTGGGTAAAGCTGAGGCATCAACTTTACCATTTATGGTTAATGGGAATTTGTCGACACTAATAATATGTTGGGGTAACATATATTGAGGAAGTATTGAACTTATTTCTTCTTTTACTGAGGTGATCTCTTTCTGATTATGCAGTATTATGTGAGCGATTATCTCAGTGTCATCTCCTCTACTTTCGGCAGACACAAACGCATCTTTGATGGTGGAAAATGTTTGAAGTACAGTTTCAATTTCTTTTAACTCAACTCTATGTCCTCTTATTTTAATTTGGTCATCAAGTCTTCCTATAAACTCAAATTGCCCGTCAGTACGATACCTTACTAAGTCTCCGGTTTTGTAATAGCGAGGAAAAGAATTACTTGCCGGAATAAATTTTGAATTAGTTAATTTTTCTTGATTTAAGTAGCCACGTGCAAGGCCGATGCCTGCAATGCATAGCTCTCCTACCTCACCATAATTTACTAGATCTCCGTTCTTATCTAGTACAAATAGTTCCAGATTATCATTAGCGGTACCGATGGGTACAGGGCCATTCATATGTTCACAGGTATTCACTAAAGAAACAGTAGTTCCAATACTTACTTCAGATGGACCATATGCATTGTAGTACTTAACAAATGGTTTCCAGCGATTTACTGTTTTCCAATTTGACGGTGAGCCGGCTGCTATAACTGTCCTAAGTTCAGTTAAAGAGGGCTCAATACAAGACAAAAACTGAGGAGGCAAAGTAGCAATAGTTATTTGATTCTCTTTCAAATATTGCTGAGTAAGTAGTGCATCTTTACGTATTTCATCTGGTAATATATATAAGCAAGCACCATTGAGTAAGGCCATTAGAATCTCAGATATAGATGCATCAAATGATAATGCTGCAAACTGAACGATTCGATCGTCTGGAGTTATTGAAAATATCTTTTTATAGGTTAGAAGAAAATTTGTGATTCCTGCGTGTTCAATTAGAACCCCTTTTGGCTTGCCAGTAGTTCCAGAAGTATATATTACGTATGCAAGAGTATTTTTATAAGTACAATTTTTGAAGTTTATTGTTTCTAGCTGGTTTGGATAGTAAATATCATTAATATTTATCTCATTGATACCTGAAAGATTAAACAAACTATTTTCATGACTATCAATGACGACCAAGGCCGGATTACTATCTTGAAGAATAAATTCTTTCCTTTGCAGTGGTAATGCAGGTTCCAAAGGAAGATATGCTGCACCAATTCGAATAATAGCAAGCAGAGCTATTACTGCGTCGGGGCCTCGAGCACAATGAACGGCCACAATGGATTCTCGACTTACTCCATTATCAATTAACTTTTTAGCGAGTCTACATATGCGATTATTTAACTCATAATAAGAAATTGTATTCTCTTTGAAATAGATCGCAGGCCTATTTTTTACATATGGAAAAATATTATCCCAAAGGCTATTTAGATTAAAATCATCAGTTTTAATATGTGTTTTATTGTTCATTTTGCATTCTCAAAATTATAGCCATAAATTTGCATTTAATTTAGGTTTTACAACTCGAAAGATATTTTATTTGCGGAAGCTATAATTTTGTGCCATGCATAGAGTAAATGGGCATGATTTTGATAATCATTGTTACAATCTTCTATAATTCTATCGCTATTTTCTAAAATATCTTTGGCCGCCTCTGGGTATACTTTCGAGATAAATTCTGAGGCTATGTTTTCAATATTTTTTATTCGGTGATTAATATTATCTTGAGACTTATTGACAATTATGTCTGCGATATATTTATTTCTTGATGTGTTACATGTTTTATTTATTTGGTCAGAAATATCGTAAATCTCATCTTTCAAGCTCCAATAAATTGGGCGCATATCGCTGTATTTAATCAATGATTTAATATATGAATTATAATTACTGTTTCGTTTATCGTGATATTTATGGCTTACCCTACGCTCATGAAAAATTACATTTTTACCAAATGCATATGCCATGCGAAACATGAAGTAATCAGATGATATTGCATCAGATGGTAGACATGGAAACTCTTTATGAAGATCTTTCAAAACAAAGTTTCCAGCATCAGGGTAATAAAACCCTTCCGTATTCGCTTTGTTAAAGTCATCGTTTTTAAAATAACTTTTAGCGCCGCTTTCCAAGCAATTAAATGCTTGATCGTGCAGATCTTCAGGGACACCTAAAGCAGAAAAAAATACACTGAATAGAGCAGCATCTTGCTTAATAAAAGGTTTAAGATCTAGGCTCCATTCTCCCACATATCCACTTCCTGCCACATAGTTGCCCTTACAATTCATGAGCTGTATTTCAGCTTCAATTGGAAAAGGGCAGTTAGGTTGGAGATGAGTATCTGAGTCACGGCGGTGAATTATATCTATATTCATTGCTGCACTTAGCAGAAATATTCGGTTCATTACTGCACCGTAATTAACCCCTGAATGTATGAACAATTTGAAAAGGTGTTCATAACCAGCGTGATGCAGAATTTTACTAATAACTTTAGCCTGCTCTTCCTGATTAAAATGATATATTTTTATATTGTTATATTTTTTGTTTACAAATTTAACAGCTTGTTCATTGTGTGCTTCTATTTCCTTATCACCGGAATCCATAATAATCATTGGAATATATGGTGCACATTCACTAAGTTCGTGTGCATAAGATTTAAGACTCTGCATTACACATCGATTTGTCGGTATCCAGTAGGCATTTTTTGAGCGCCGCATATTATCCCTCATAACTTTAGACAGCGAAAAATGGAAAAGATGTATTTTTGTACAAGCTAAGACCTCTGCCACCTAGCAAACATATAATCTCGATGATGCTCGAAACCTAAACGGTAGGCAGTGGCGATAGAAGCAGAGTTATCCGCTCGACATGTCCAGACAGGTGTTAAATTATTTTTTTTACAAAAAGACAAAATATGTGAACAGGTTGTGGTTGCCCCGCCTTGACCACGAAACTCAGCATGTGAAATGGCACCGAGTTCAGCTATATTTTCTCCACAAATCGCATAACCTTCACTAACGATAATCCCGTGCCTAATCTCATAAATAGCAATATGATTTGATATAAAGGTATTAAAATCACCACAACATGGTGTGAAGATATCTTTCCACTGAGCAGAGTAAAATTGCTCTATGCTTGGTATGCTAGCTATACGGCCAGAGATAGGTATGGGTTTTAAGGGATCTCGAATAAATTCCTTTCGGATTGATATGTCGAGATATTTCTCTAATTCAAAAAATAAATATTCGTGCGTAAATATATACTCTAAACCGTTTGATAAATGTAAGGCCGAAAACTGAACTAAAAATTCAGTCGTACAATTTGTGCTTATAAAAGCGCATTTCAGAAAGTCTGATACTAGTATTGCCTGCGCTGGCGATTTCTCTGTATCGACATAGGCACGGCCAGTAATTGTCCCATTAAATACAGCATCCAATATGGCTTTATTGGGTGTATTTTTATCAAATAATGGTTTGAGTGTGTTATTATGTCCTAGCGGACAGACTGTTACCACAAGCGACATCCTCAGTCTGTGACTATACTCAAAAGCCACCTTTGTTCCTTTCTTTGACAGGTCGGAGTTAAACTAAAAAATTATTCCTTGGATATAAGTACCGTGAAAACCCTTTACATTTATACTTTATTTCTTAGTCTCTTTGGTAACAAAGTGATAATTTTTCACTAAACCGAAAAATTTTATATTTTTAGATTTAATTTCTAAAATTGATCTTGCTAAGTTAATTTTTATCAAAAGAATCAAATTCTTAATATTTTATATTATAAATAATGCTCAATTTCGAAATTTCCATTGATTCTATCCCAAATCAAATAGCTATCACTATCTATAAATAGATAAATAAAGAACATATAGTTTGAATCTTTCACCACGGCCCATTAAGCTTGGGGCCACGTGTAAAATTTATCACTTCTAATTGGTCTGACAATTCAAGTAGCTGACTATCTATTTTTCTGATTGTAGACTCAAATTTCTTACCATCATTTAGGGATTTTAGTCCAGGATAGCTACTGAGAGCTGATTGAATTTTATTTCGCGTCTTACCTAGTGAAGACAGCATATATAACAGATTAAATACACCAAGAAGTTTCTCAAGTAGATCTTTCATGGACTCTGGGCAGGTTTCCCTTAATCTTTCCGGAAATCTAAGAAATGCAGCCTTTTCAAGCCCTGGTCCCGCTCCACAAAGAGAAGAATCTTCTGTATGATACCAACCTAAAGGTTCAAGTTCGCAAAATCCAGTCTCATTAAGCAGAACTTGTATCCACAAGTATGAATCTTCCCCAAAAACGGATTTATTGTGATCGTAGAATCCACCGTATCTCTTTATTGTTGAAATTTTTGATACAATCATACTTGAATGGAAAAACCAAACTAATCCTAGCAGTGAATATACAGACATAGATGAAGTTACCTTAAACTTTCCTCTTGGTACTCCAAACTCACTAAAAAATTCACTATAAGACTTTTTTTGACCGCTAGATGTTCGGTAGTGCGAGGCAGCGTAGACATTAATATCTTTATGTTCTTGGAAAGTATTGACTGCATGAGTGAGAAAGTCAGGTTCCCATTCATCATCAGCATCTAAAAAAACAACATAATCACCGGTGGCACGATCTAGTCCAACATTGCGTGCATGTCCCGGACCTGTATTCTCTTGTCTAATAAACTCAATTGCATGGTGTTCTTTCTGCAGATTTTGAATAACTATGGTGCTATCGTCAGTGCTGCCATCATCAATGATTACCACCTGGATTGATCGATATTCTTGACGAAAAACAGAAATTAATGTGCGTTCTATAGTTTTTTCTTTATTGTAAACAGGAATAATTACAGATATGACTGGTAGATATTTCACTAAGATCTCCCTGATTTCCAGAAACTTTTGTGCGGCTGGAAGTAATTATTTAGTATGCTCATTTCTTCTGGAATTTTAAGCAAGATACACTTCACAAAAATTTTCGCACTTACGTTCCAAAATACAGATTGCATCTATCCACACTATTTGCTTGAAATTTATAGAAGCACTAAAGTTAGACTGTCTTGTGTTGAGCATAGCGCCGAAAGGTGTTGAACTAAGCACAGCCTTTCCATAGTTGTTCCATAACATAAATTCTCTGGGACTAAAGAATGTATTTCTTTTTTGAACGTTTACTCGCATCATTTCCGAACTGGCCAGAAGACACACCATCTAATCAATTTGTTAAATTTTTCAGATATTACACTAGGGGGGTAGAGAAATATATCCTAGTCGCCGCAGTTTTGACCGCTACTATCGCGATTTTAGAAGTGTCTCTTTATGGTCTAGTTGGTGGAGTTGTTGACTGGTTGGATGATCACACCCCGGAAACAGCATTCTCATTCACAGAAGATAATGTTCTAATCTGGGCAGGTTGTACTTTAGTTGCACTACCTGCACTATCAATTCTACAAACACTGTTTATAAATCAAACCATATTAACAAATTTTCCTATGAGTATTCGCTGGTCTCTGCACCGCCAATTACTCACACATAGCTTGAATTATTACAATAATGAATTGTCCGGAAGGCTAGCAACAAAGTTAATGCAGACTGCATTTGCTATGCAAGAAGCCACAAGGAAAATGATTTGCGGTGTCCTGTATGTTTGTATTTACCTAGTTAGTTCGCTTGGCTTAGTTGCAGCCCTAAACCTATATTTAGTTGTTCCCTTCTTGATATGGCTACTGGCATACTTTTTCATACTCTACAGGGCTTTACCAACATTGGCTCTAGCCGCAAAAGAAAGGGCGGACGCTAATTCATGTTTAGTTGGAAGACTTGTTGATACCTACTCAAACATTGAGACGGTAAAACTATTTTCTAGTGCTGAGTTAGAGAGAAACTATGCTAGAAACGCGATGTCATTACTCCTCACCTCAAGCTATAAGAACAGTAGATTGGCAACCGGAGTTACTAGCCGTGTATGGATTTTGAGTACGTTCCTTATTTTGAGTGTAGGTTTTCTTTGTATTCTTCTTTGGTCAAAAGGCGCTATAACCACAGGCGCTATAGCGGCTGCAGGTGCTCTAGTTTTAAAAATGAACGGCATCTCCCATTGGATAATGTGGGAAACTTCGTCCCTTTTTGAAAACTTCGGGATGATTAAGGACGGCATTACTACATTCACGAAGCGAAAGGATGTCCAGGATAAATCTTCAGCTCAGCCACTAAATCTATCCTACGGATCAATTGAATTCAGCAATATTAGTTTTGGATATGATAATAGTAATACTGTAATACGGAACCTAAATTTAGAGATTAATGCGGGTGAGAGATTGGGAATTGTAGGTCCCTCGGGAGCCGGGAAATCAACACTTATTAAGTTACTTCTTAGGTTGTATGACATTCAGGGTGGTAGAATTCTGATTGATAGCCAAGATATAAGCACCGTCAGTCAAGATAGTTTACGAAAAAATATTGCTGTAGTGAGCCAGGACGTCTCTCTAATGAATCGATCTATCTGGGAAAACTTACGATACGGAAGTCCCAATTCATCAGATTCGGATATAATTAAAGCAGCAAAACGAGCTTTTGCACATGATTTCATTTTATCTCTGGAGGACTCCCAGGGTAGACGAGGATATGAAGCGCATGTAGGTGAACGTGGGGTTACCCTTAGTGGGGGGCAACGGCAGAGACTCTCAATAGCACGAGCGTTCTTGAAGAATTCACCTATATTAATATTGGATGAAGCCACGTCTGCACTAGATTCAGAAGCTGAGAATTCGATCCAACAGAATCTAGATGAATTGATGACAGGACGTACAGTAATTGTCATTGCGCATAGGCTATCAACTTTATCAAAGCTCGATAGGTTAGTTGTGATTGAAAATGGTACTATCGTTGAGCAAGGCCCCCACTCATCCCTTATAGAGATGGGTGGTGTCTATTCGCGATTTTGGTTACATCAGTCTAAAGGACATACTACTACTTTAGAAAAAGCTTGATAGAGTGAATCCAGCTATTTTTAGGAAGTCACCTTGAAAATTTGGGTAGCCATTATAATCAAGGTGACAAATCTAAGAGCCGTTTTGGGTATGATCCTATTTACGAGTTCTACTTAAATTTTAGACTGTGTGTGATATCTGGCTGATATTGTCTTACCTACCTCAAACTATCAAATATCTATTGGGATAATTGGAATAGATGTACTTCACACACTTAAATTCTTAGTAATAGTGTTGATGTGAGGTAAATTAAAGTTGATAGATGTAGACATAGGCACCGAAAAGGCGTTGCTGGATTGTAAATATTTATTTTTTAAACTAAATTAGTATGTGAAGAGTGCAATTCGCTCAGTGACTTTAGATAGTTGAATTTTAGCTATTAGCTCTATGTCCCCTTTTGGCACTAGAACTGTTATATCTTTATCGGGAAATTGATTTAATTTTTGGATTATATCGTTCCATCTTGGGTTCTTCATAACTATTTCTTTGTTATACTTCCTGTATCCAAAAAATGTCCTAATTACTTCCTCAAATTTGCGATAGCAAGAAATCCATGGCCTATCATCACCTTTTTGTATGTGATGTCGCCTTTTTTCAGGATTAAAAAATTCACTAAATATTGATTGAGCTATTACAGGATAATCTGGATGTTTTTCAATAAAAGCTTGTAAATTATTGTTCCAAGCTTTGTAGCCGCTGTCGGAATTCCAGCTTACAGGATGGCTAAGATGATACACTAATATATTAGGGTTGTACGCAATTTTAACGCCATTTTTTGATAGGTTATATGCGAACTCACTATCCTCTAAGCCCCACCCAGAAAAAATGTCCTCGTCAAATCCACCATATTTTTCAAGATCTTCTCGCCTGATAGAGATATTATGTGAAAAACAAAGGTGCCATGCTCCTAAAAGCATTTGCATATTTTCAGAATACCATTCAAATATGGAAAACCTTGGATCTTTATGGGTCACTTTATTATAATTTTTTTTATCACCGGCATGAGTATTTATATCAACCTCATTTCTAAAACCTATTTGAATTATAGATTCACTACTTGGTATTGCATCAAAAAAAGTTAAATGCTGTTCTACAAAATTATATTTAACGATTTGATCTGAGTCCAAAAAAATAACTATTTGTCCTGTAGATTTTTTCCATCCAAAATTTCGCGCGTAAGCAGCTCCCTTTTTGTCAGAATAACTATAATAATTAATCTTGGCATCAGGAATCTTTGTATAAATCAATTGCTCTATATTGTCGTCTTGACACCCATCATCTACTACAATTATTTCATAATCGAAAGAACACAAACTCTGATTCTGAAGTGATTCTAAAGTACTTAACAAGCTACATTTATTATTACTATAAGGTAAGACTACCGACACTAAATAGTTAGTCATAGGCTATACTCCAAATTGAGTTTATATCCACAAGAAGCATTATCCACTTGAGTTAAAACAATCCCGCTCCAATTTATAGAGCGGGTTCAAGTATATGGTTCAAAAGGTAAAATGATTTACATTTAGAAATCAATATTACTCATATCTTAAAGATTTTACTGGATTAGCATTTGCAGTACTTGCGGATTGTAATACCACCGTTATAAATGCAACTGTTGCAACAATGAGGGTGGCTAGGATAAAGATCCAAATCTCAATATCTGCCCTGTAAGCAAATGTATTAAGCCAATCATTCATTATCCAATAAGAAGTGAGAGAGGCAGCAAATGAAGCGATTATTACTAAAATCATTTGTGGTTTGACTAGCATATAAATTATTTGATACGTTGATGCACCAAGAACCTTTCGAACTCCAATCTCTTTGGTTCTTTGTTCCGTTGTGAATGCTGATAAACCAAATAAACCCAGACATGAAATGAATATACAAATTGCGGCAAACATACCGATTAAGCTCATTAAATTGCTCTCATCGGCATATAGTTCCTGAAGAAGATTGTCGTAAAATTTGAATTCAAATGGATGTTCTTGGTCAAACTGTGATACTACGCTCTCAACTTTATCAATAGTATCTCTAACATTAGTATTTTTAATACTTATAGCCAGAGTTCTATTCATCATGCTTAATTGGGAGCTAGACAAGCTTGAATAATCAACAATATTAAACGGACGTAGAATAAGGGATGGAATAGGGTCATGTAATGAACCTACATGAAAGTCACGTACCACTCCTATAACTGTAGCATTGAACATCTCGACTCGTTTTCCTAATGGATTATCCCAGCCAAGAGTTTTGACCAATGTCTCATTGACCAGTACTGCACCTTGCTCATTGGAAGACTGTCCTTTAGAGAACCCTCGCCCCTTAATAATATCCAACCCCATTACATCGACAAACTCATCTCCAACAGTCATGTGAAAGAGGCCAACTTTCTCAAATTCCCCTTCATTGTTTTCAATTTTCATAAGACTAATTCTCGCTCCGCTACCTGGAACAAATGAAGTTTCAGCGACGCCGAGAATATTTGGATCTGCCATAAGTTCATTTTTTATAAGTGGGATTTTTTGGATTGCCTCCGCACCATATAGTTGAATAGCGAGCTTATTTTCTTGTTGGTATCCTAGGGATTTATTAGCTGCATAATGCATTTGCTGCCCCATAATCAATGTACAAGCTACAACACTGATTGATACAAAGAATTGAATAAAGATTAATACCTGTCGAATACTTATTCGATTAGCAGATGCTTTTTTATTTGCTGTAAGTGATGCAACTGGAGGTATAGATGATAAGTAGAAAGCTGGATAAACTCCGGCTATTATACCGACAATGCTAACTCCAAAAAAGAGAGCGCATAGAAATAACTTGTCTTCTGAGAAGTCAACAAGACTAAGCTTATCAAGCAAGTAGACTAATGGTGTATAAGTTTCAGCAAGTTTTACTCCAATGATACCTATTATAAATGCCAAAATTGTATATACAATTGACTCACCTAAAAATTGACAAATTAACTGAAATTTCTCTGCGCCTAGAACTTTACGTACACCGACTTCTTTAGCTCGTTTCGTAGCTCTGGCTGTTGCTAGGTTTGTATAATTAATACAGGCTACCAATAGAATAAATATTGCTACAGCAATAAATCCGTAAATAAAAAATATATTTCCACTCGGAGGGCCACCTTGCCAACCACTAGAAAAATAAACATCTAGTAAGGGCTGAGTATGAAAGTCTATGGTTAGTTCAAACTCTCTACCTGGTTCAGTCATGATTTTTTCATTAAATTCTGCGAGAATTCGTTGTAAATCTGATTCAGAGTATGTATCTGCCAGATGAAAGTATGTCATGAATCCAATGTAAAATAGCCGCCTAGGTGTAAGTGTTGCATCACCTTGCCCCAGGTTATCGAGGAGTTTAGTAGACATAACTATGTCATACTTTAAATGAGTATTATCTGGAAGATTACGGAAAACGGCTTTTATCTGATAGCTCCCTGTATCTGTATACAGAGTTTTACCAACAGGGTTTTCATTACCAAAATAGAAGTCAGATGTCCTTTGACTAATAATAATTGCATATGGGTCTAATAATGCATCTTCTGTATTTCCATATATTATTTCATGAGTAAACACATCAAATACGTTTGGGTCTGCCATTATGACGTCTTGCCAAAATGCCTCATTATCTTCAGTTTTTAGAAGAGTTTTGCCCATTGATTTAAAGCGAACATATTCACCTATATCTGGGTATTCCTTTACTAGTAATGGCCCCAGCGCTTGAGAAGTGATGGAAAATCGTTCACCTTTTCCTCGGTTGAAAATTTCATTTGTAACGCGGTAAATACTATTGTGATTTTCATGGTGCCTGTCATATGTGAGTTCGCTACGGATATAGAGAGATAATATTAAGCAGCAGCCAACAGCCAAAGATAAACTTATGAGGTTTATACCGGCATATACTTTTTCGCGAGACAGGCCTCGTAATGCGACTAGTAGGTAATTCTTAAACATTTAGTGATACCTCAGCTATCTCCTCTTCTGTGACTTTCCCATCGAGAAGGCGAATAACCCGATGGGCATAGGTAGCATCTTTCACTGAGTGGGTAACCATTACGATAGTCGTCCCTTCAGAGTTAAGTTGCTGAAATATTTTCATAACTTCTTCGCCATGGACTGAGTCTAAGTTACCAGTAGGTTCGTCAGCCAGAATTATGTCCGGAGAGTGGACAAGTGCACGAGCAACGGCAACCCGCTGCTGTTGACCGCCAGATAGCTGCATCGGGAAGTGGTGAATACGATGAGTCATATCCATTTTTGCTATAACTGCTTCTACCTTTGCTTTTCTTTCTGAGCTTGGTACTTTGTTATACAGCAATGGTAGTTCTACGTTCTCATATACAGTTAGTTCATCGATAAGGTTAAAGCTTTGAAAAACAAAGCCTATGTTTTCTTTCCTCAAACGAACCCGCTGCCTTTCATTATATTTTCCGACTTCCTCATTTAGAAACTTGTAGCTACCAGAATTAGGATTATCGATAAGTCCTAATATGTTCATCAGAGTGGATTTCCCACATCCAGATGGGCCCATAAGGGCTACAAATTCCCCTTTTTGAACTTCTAAGCTAACTCCGTTCAGGGCAGTCGTTTTTACTTCCTCTGTAAGAAATATTTTTTTTAGATTGTCGATAAGGATAACTGGTGAATTCGTCATTTGCCTGCCTTAGTTTCGCCTAATTTATTTATTTAAATATTTTTTGTTAGAAGTTTACAACTTCATATTCATAAAATTTTACTTGAGGGTATACCAAAATTAACCTTTATAGATGGTATTGAATCTGAATAATGGTGTTTTTAATTAGGCATATATCCGCAACTTCAAAGTGAATTCTTTCCAGCATGTTTATAGTATTATTTCGCATTGCCAATACCTTTTTTGTGTTAATATTTAGGGCCTTAACAGTAAAACTTATATTTAAAGTTAAATATAACCGCTATACTTTTAATGGCGCTGTTAAATCATTTTTAGCTGCTATAATAATTTATCGAATTTGTTTGTGCTTGATCCAAGTTACCAACCCACTTCAGTTTGTGAACTTTCCCATTGAGCATAATTTATTTGTCAGAAGTAACAGCTATGCCAGAGCTAACTCCCTGACACTTGCTATAAAGTAATTTATCCTTGAATTGGTGACTTGAACGTTATTTCGTCTGCATCGCCAAAATCTTCATAATTAGTGGTTATGATTTTGTCACCAGCACTTAAACCATTAAGAATTTCAAATGTTTGAGGGTTTTGACGCCCTGGTGTGATTTTTACTTTTTTTGCTCCAGAGCCATCTTCTAATACCCGATATACCCATTTTCCACTTGTATAGCGATAGAACCCACCTTTTTTTAAAGTCTTTGTGGTAGATGCATTTCCAAGCTCTAAATCTATACTGAGTGTTTGACCTCGTTTAATTCCAATAGGAAAGCCATCGATGAAGTCCATATCAGCAATAAACTGATTATCAATAACCTCTGGATATATTTTACTTAAAATAACTTCGTGATTTTTACCGTTAAATTTAAAATGACCACTTTGGTTTTCTGATACCCGGGATATATAGTACTGGTCAATTTTTACACGCACTTTAAAGTGGTCTAACTTATCCACCTGTCCGACACGCTGCCCACGATTAAAGCTCTGCCCGATTTCTGCATTCATGGATGACAATTGCCCACTTATAGGTGCTCTTACCTCCAAGCTGTTCATAATATCCGAAAGAATAATTAAACTTCTATTTGACCTTTTAATAGAATCATCAATTTGTTCTTCTTGTTGTAATCTTAAAGTATTCTCTTGTTTGATGCGTTCTTCTTTTAACTCAATTTTCTTTTTGAGATATAAAACCATATCACGGGCTTCTTCATATTCATTTTGTGTGATATTAGCCCCATCATTTTCGTAAAGCTTAGTTAACTTTGAAAATAGCCTTTGAGCATCAAGTAGTTGCTTATTTAGATCTAAAAGATTTTCCTTACTCTGCAAGTACTGTTGGGTTAAGTTAATTTTCTGAGTTCTTAGGTCATTAAGTGTTCTTAGAGCTTGCGATTCGGAGTCAACATTTGATTTTTGCGCACTAGCATTAGCAAGCTGGAGAATAACATCTCCTTTTTGAACCAGTGTCCCCCCCTGAATATATATTTCCTTGACGATACCGCCTTCTTGTAGATCTAAATAGACAGTTGTTTGAGGCGTAACCGTACCAATTACTGGGATATACTCGCTAAATATCTTTTCTTCGACTTGAGAAATAACGAGTCTTTTAGTATCTACCTCAATTGAGGCCGGGTTACCTGATATTGAGACAACTATCAGAGCTACAAGTATCAGAGCCCCTATTACTATTGTTGCTTTTTTTAAGGGTAGCTTGCGTCTCTGTATTACTTCATCCATATGTACGACTGCTTATTGTTTTCAGACCATTGATCTCTAGTTTCCATGCGGATCGGTTTACTATGTGTAAACTTGATAAGATCTTACCCAGCAATGATGAAACCTCTCTTTGCGATAAAATACGCAAAACAAGGGGTGCATGGCAAGTATAAAGATAAGGTGAATATGTAATTGACAAAAATTAACAGAGCGTTATCGGTATTAGCACACGAAATTTGCTTTCACAAGTAACCAATTTGTGATCTAACTACGTGTGCTAACTCTTCGAATCTTAACCAGGAATTTAGGGAAAACTTGCATTATTACTAAAGAAGTGGGTAATAGTTATACGTTCATATTTTGGGAGTAGATATGCAATATGGCAATGTCAAACTGGCAATGGGGTGGATATCCAGCTTACCGTATAGCAGTGAATAGTTGAGGAGTGTTTAGCCCAAGATGAATATTGTTATTTTTTCACTTTGTTGTGATACTTATTTTGATTTGTGTATCATCTTTAAAAAATTTGTTTTATTTTATTAATTTTTCATGAGGGTTCTATCGGTATGTCCTATTTTTAAGGAATACAATTTTTTCAGACGTCCTTAATATTTTTTAGTATATTCCATAAACAGCTATTTGCCTTTAATACTACGACATTTAGTGATTAAAGCTTCATGATAAGTATAAAGTTCTACTAAATTAGCGACGTTTACGACTTTAAATATTTTTATTATTTCTTAGCTTGTATGACAGGGGCAGCTTACAATACGGCGGCTACCCAAGCTCTAAAGATCTCCGAGAATTACAATGATCCTACCCACCTATGACGGATACTCTCTTAAGCGATAAACTACGCAGCAGAGGTGCTCTATGACAAGACCAAGTAATCCAACCAAAACCACTCGTAAACAATACTCGGAGGAGTATAGAAAGGATGTCCTAGCACTGGCGCTTAAGGTCGGGGTAAGCGTTGCCGCTAAACAGCTTGGGTTGCATCCTTCCCAGATTTACGGATGGCGAAGTAAGGTAAAGTTACATCAGAGCCAGGAGATGCCGAGAGAGAGCTTGCCACAGAGAATGCTGGACTTAAGCGGTAGCTGGCTGAGTAGGCAGAGGAGTTGGCAGTCTTAAAAAAGACCGCAGCGTACTTTGCAAAGAGCCTGAAATGAGGTACGCCTTCATACAAAAGCACAGGCATGAATTCAGCATCAAAGCGATGGCCAAGGTATTCGGCGTATCCCGCAGTGGATTTTACGATTGGGTGTCAAGATCGGCCGACCAATCCAAGCAGCAGCAGTACCGGATGCAGCTCGATAACTTGGTACAGCAGCGCTTTATAGCCAGTAAAGAACGTAGTGGCGCGCCTTGCCTTACGAAGGAGTTGGCCAGTGAGGGGAGTAAATATAATCAAGAAGCAGTTGCTGCCAGCATGCGTCGGCAGAGCCTACGGGCTAAAGTAGGCAGAAGATATAAAGCCACAACCTACTCAAAACATGGTCTGCCAGTAGCTCTAACTCTGCTCAAGTAGAACTTCAATGCGGAAGTGCCGAGTCAGAAATGGGCTGGGGATATTACCTACCTACGAACGGAAGAAGGTTGGTTATATCTGGCTGTAGTGATAGACCTATATAGTCGGCTGGTTATTGGTTGGGCGATGTCAGAAATGATGACAGCTACATTGGTCTGTGACGCTCTTTAAATGGCTTTGATCCTACCCATCAACAACGGACACACCACTAAGCGACTAGTTGTTCCTCAAACGCCTCAGGGCTGAGATAGCCATTGGCGCTGTGTAAGCGATTTCGATTGTAGTCTATCTCTATATACTCAAATACGGTCTCTCGCATGAGGCACCTTGTGGGAAAGCGGTTACCATGGATTGCTTCTACCTTAAGTGAGTGAAAGAATGTTTCTGCACAAGCGTTATCATAGCAATTACCTTTGGCGCTCATGCTGCACCGCAGACCATAAGCTGTAATCAAAGATTGATAATCTTTAGAGCAATACTGGCTTCCCCTGTCAGTATGCACGATAACATTCGTAGGTTTCTTACGTCGCCATAAAGCCATTTGAAGAGCGTCACAGACCAATGTAGCTGTCATCGTTTCTGACATCGCCCAACCAATAACTAGCCGACTATATAGGTCTATCACTACAGCCAGATATAACCAACCTTCTTCCGTTCTCAGGTAGGTTATATCCCCAGCCCATTTCTGATTCGGCCCTTCAGCATTGAAGTTCTGCTCGAGCAGATTTGGAGCTACTGGCAGACCATGTTTTGAATAGGTTGTGGCTTTATATCTCTTGGCGGCTTTAGCCCGTAGGCCCTGTCGACGCATGCTGGCAGCAATTGTTTTTTGATTATATTTACTCCCCTCACTGGCCAACTCCTTCGTCAGGCGAGGAGAGCCACTACGTTCTTTACTGGCTATAAAGCGCTGCTGTACCAAGCTATCGAGCTGCATTCGGTACTGCTGGTACCTGGATTGGCCGGCCGATCTTGACACCCAGTCGTAAAACCCACTGCGAGATACGTTCAATACCTTGGCCATCGCTTTGATGCTGAATTCATGCCTGTGCATTTGCATGAAGGCGTACCTCATTTCAGGCTCTTTGCAAAGTACGCTGCGGCCTTTTTTAAGATCGCCAGCTCCTCTGCCTGCTCAGCCAGCTGCCGCTTAAGGCGAGCATTCTCTGTGGCCAGCTCTCTCTCGGCATCCCCTCGGCTCTGATGTAACTTAGCCTTGCTTCGCCATCCGTAAATCTGAGAAGGATGTAACCCAAGCTGTTTAGCGGCAACGCTTACCCCAACTTTGAGCGCAAGTGCTAGGGCATCCTTTCTATACTCCTCTGAGTACTGTTTACGAGTGGTTTTGGTTGGTTTATTTGATCTTGTCATAGAGCACCTCTGCTGCGTAGTTTATCGCTTAAGAGAGTGTCCGTCGTTGGTGGGTAGGATCAGCTTTGTGGCGCCGTAAGAAACCTACGAATGTTATTGTGCATACTGACAGGGGAAGTAAGTATTGCTCTAAAGATTATCAATCTTTAATTACAGCTTATGATCTGTGGTGCAGCATGAGCGCCAAAGGTAATTGCTATGATAACGCTTGTGCCGAAATGTTCTTCCACTCACTTAAGGTAGAAGCAATCCATGGTAACCGCTTTCCTGCGAGGTGCCTCATGCGAGAAACCGTATTTGAGTATATAGAGATAGACTACAATCGAAATCGCTTACACAGCGCCAATGGCTATCCCAGCCCCGAGGCGTTTGAGGAACAACTAGTCGCTTAGCGGTGTGTCCGTTGTTGATGGGTAGAATCAAACGCCCACCCAACAGGTTTACGTACACTACGGCAAGATATGCTCAGCGAGTTCCTATCCACATATACGTGATATCGCCGTGGGTTCAACTACATCGAACTTCCGGTCTAGATAATTCGGCACATCAATATGTGGCTGCTCGGATTTCCTGTATCGATGGCTCGGTAGTTGAGCGCTTTCTAGGCCAAGTAGCTTTATTCACTGTCCAGCGCGGTATCGGCTGAGCTGTTGCCAACTTTATAGGCGGCTCTAATTAGAGCCTACAATTGCATTTCTTCTGGCTCTTGCTCATGAGGCCTGTCTCGCAGCTCCGGTGTACACTAAATACTTCACTCAGTTTTTAAAAAGCATAGCATTTCTGCAATCGCTCGATTACCGTGAATTTTTCAGCGAGTCAGACATCAAGAGGGCCGTAGCCTTTTTAGAATTTCTTTCCTCCTCAACCCATCTAAGCTATCGCCCGAGCTCTTGAATGCGTAGCTGGTCAGGTGTGATTGCGATACTTTCAGGTGCTTTTCTATCTCGCACTCAGCGAAGCTTACGAACCCACGACTCTATCGTAGACTTGCTTACTCCCATGGCTTCGTAAGCTTCTTTCATCGTATAGTTTTGGTCGACTACAAGCTGCGCAGATTCCCAACGGAATCCGGGAGGAAAATGTTTTTTGCTCGACTTGGTCACTATTCCATCTGATTCTGTTGAGCGTGATAATACCACTCAAAGTCAAGTGGCCAAATCTGGTGTGCCACTACAAGCCACTAAATACGAAGATAATCTTAGTTTTATACTTACACCAGCTACCCGACCAGTCGAACTTCCAACTGCTTACAGCATTTAAAACAGATTGATCAAAAAATTTATGTGGCACTGATTCTACAATGTCGACTTCTTCTAATTCCCCATCTGGATTAAGGCGAGCGGTTAGAACTACCCAGCCATCTACAGGTTGTCGGCTCTCTCGGATTGGATAACTAGGGTCATATCCTTCAATTCGTTGAAGTTTTTGGGGGCAATTGGTAATCTCTTCAGAATAGCTAAATGTAGCGAAAAAAAGCAATATAAATAATGTGGCTATTCTCATAAGGTATTGATTCCTTATTGTCCTATCGGAATGAATCCGTCCTGCTTCAGTATGGCGAAAAAAGTGTACACAATCGGATACAGAAACTCGCTATACTACCGAACTTCGAAAATATATAGTTTTTTAGGCTCGCCTTCAATTGGGACCCAAACTTCTTTCACGCCCTTAAAATCCAATACTAAATCTGCTTCTTCTAGAATCTTTTGAGCATATAGGGACTCGTCCCAGTAAACTCCACCGCATGCATAGTAATTTGGTGCTTCCTTTTCTGGTATATTTACAGTGAATTCACCACCCTTTGGCCTGCTTATTTCTAATTCATACTCTTTGAATACATTTGCAGAAATGAAATTCTTACCTTCAATATTCATGATCTTCGGTAACAAAATTTCTCTCGGCGCTTGAGAAGCACAGCCGAAAATGGTAAGAAAGATAAGAGTCAGGAATAGATATTTCAATTTTCTTCTTCTTTAGTTTAAGGCTGATGTTAGTAATTGATTAATATCGCCACGTTCAGCTGCGGACAGTTTTGGACGCTTTATGCACGATAATGGGAGCGCAGCGACTGGGTAAAAATGCACAAAGTTGGCCTTTGACATACAGCGCATTGTTATGCATTAGAGCCTGCCATATAGATAACTGCTGGGGTATATGTTGCCACTGTAAGAACCCAAAAAATCAAAAAATTGGTTTTACTAACCCTATTGGGAGTTTCTACTCGATAGCATGTATACGTGATATACCAGTAGGCCATAGGACAAATCATCATCAAGCCAATCAATGTAAACCCTACTGTATTAGAAACATTATCAGCTGACGCAATAAAGTTAAAAGGAATGACTAAGAATATCAGCACCGACCACAAAAACGTATGAACAGATAGGCGGTACCAAATACTTAAAATGTATTCAAAACCACAATCTGGGCAGCGCGACTTAGAAAAACTAAAGGGGAATACTTCATCTACATTTTTCGACTTGCATTCAGGGCATTTTATTGCCATTCATTTCTTCCTACTTGATACATAACTAGCTGTTCAATAGTGCCAGTTTTTTGGAATTTCTATTAATCGCGTTCATTGAAGTCCCACCATGTCACTTTAGTGCCGGCGACAACAACAAACTTTACGTGTTGATTGTCTGATCTATAAAGAAAACTTGCTTGGCAACTGTTATCAGGATTATTCATTGGAGTAAGATGTTTTATTGGCCAACCTTTAGATTCAATATGTTTTACAACAAGGGATTTTTGAAACTCGTAATCTGTGCTGCAAGCTATGGGTTGCGAAAGCAATAAAGCGCCCACGAATAGCAGAATGCCTAACCCAATAATAACTGTGACTGATCGCTTCATCATGCCTATAGTTGTATGACTTTATATCTATTCTTGAGATAATACTATCTTCTCTTTAAAAGATCTGCTTGATTTTGGTAATTAGAGCCTGCTTTACCGAGGAACTTGTTATATCCAAGCTTGTAAGCAATTTCACTATAAATGAAACTGATAATTTAACCACTTTCTGAGAAATTCATTGGTTTCAAGCTTTTATTATTAAGATTAATAATCTCAACCCTTACCCCGTTATCAATCATCTCAGATAAATGGAATGTGCCGTTAGGTTGTTTCACTATGGATTTTTCAACATTACCAGTTACAAACTTCCATAGATCAGGGTTCAGTGCATTCGGTTTTGGTTTGTAAACTTCCGCAATGAAACCGGACTTCTCGTCATTATTGCGTAGAATAACGATATCACCTTTATAATCAGGTGCGGTTATTATCGTTATCGTAGAGGTTTCGATCTTATTGCCAAATCCCTTTTGGTTCCATTCTCGCAATACAACCTCAACTTCAGTTTCATAAAATCTGACACTATCAATTGCAGTGCAAGAAAATGAAAAAGGCGATAGTAGCATTAAAAAAAGTGACAAGATTGTTATATTTTTAAACTTAAATTTCATCTTTATTGATATATAAATTCGTATTAGAGAATGCTATTTAAAAATCTAAAATCTGTTTGTGAAAATTCACTATGCACTTGTTGTTTCAATGTTGAAAGAACCTTTGTCATAATATAGCCACTGTCCATTTTTAAACCTGATTGACCACTCAGGATACGCTTTCTCCGTCATAAACGTCAGCAATCATAGGTCTTTGCTCAGTGATATCTCTAGTTCAGGAATTCGGCTAAAGAAATCGATCTTCTTTATATTGGTGTCAACTAATAATTTTGGGAACCGTTTGATTTCATCTGGGTCACTCCAGCTTCCCAGTAATATTGAATCTTTATTCTCCAGTCGCCATGACCATTCAATCATTATTGTTTGATCACCGGAAGGATTATTTCCTCGTTTCGACTGGGTCAGCTCACCCAACTCCAAAAAGATTGCGCTTCCATGCCCTCTCCAGGCATAAGAGACCTTTGCTCCTTGAAGCTCTACCAATTTCGCTTTTGCTTGCTGCTCAGATATCGGGATGACTTCTTTCATTTACTTACTTCTAGAGTTGACATGGGAATTTAAGCTTTGCCTAGTAGATAATAACTGCAGATGAAGGTAGGAGGAGTAGACTGTCTTGCCTGCAAGCCTTATTAAGTGGCTACTGGCTGACATGGTAGAGAACAAAACTGATTGTTAGAGAGGCTGCTATAGCCCCAACGATACTGAGTGCTACGTTGGTTGGGATAACGGGTACAGCAGTCCTATAGCGTTGATTTCGGCCAAAGACAGTGAATGAGCTCTGCTTATCATAGGGGGCACTGATGGCAAAGAATATTATTGATCCAATGGATATAGAGTATGCCAACCATCCAAATACGCTGGAGGCTGATAAAGTTTCTTGAGTTGCCAAGGTATAGACATAGGCCCCTATACCAGGGAGTATGCCGAGTAATTTTTTATTCACTTTGCTTCGCAAGATAACCCCATAATCAAGTAGCAGCTTTCTTTTTGCTCGTCTTGTGCGAACATAACGCTCGTTATGAAATCAAACGATGGGAAATCTGCTTACTGTATATAGTTTTACTATGGACAATACCCGAAGTTAAAAATACTTACTATATAAAGCAGGATATCGCTTGGGTAAATCGTCCTCATCCCACGCTTCGCCAACGGGATCATCTCTGCCTTCAGAAGTAAGGCGGTCATAAGGAAACTCCTTTCCTGTGACCTTCTCGTAGGCATCATTAGCTATATACATGAAGTCCTCCGCTTCGAAGTCTTCAGGTAGCCAATCGGCAAGCGATTCAGGATTTTTAAGTGCTGCATCAAATTTCTCTCGCCCACCAGAGATCAAGCCGGCCCTGAAATAAGTAAAGCCATCATCGGAACAGCCACCATTTAAGATATAGGCTACAGCCCAAATATCCCAACGATAAACGAGGTCACTTACCTCATATTGCTTTTGCTTGAATGCGATAATTTCTTTAGGGGTGAGTTTGCTTACAACCTCAACTAACCCCTCGAAAATGTCTTCAATATCAGAAACTCGATTTGTAACGCTTTCAACAATATCCCAAAACCTAGAGTCTTCCACGGCCCCTCCTTTTATACAGCAGCGTATTCAAACTAAGCTGTATCATATCATCCACTGACAAATATCAAGAGTCTAAATGCACTCTGAATAGAGCGATATTTATTATTATGCCAGCTGATATTTGTAAAAAATATGAGAGGTATCTATGTAACTAAGCACACCACTGACCTATGGGTGTTCAGTATAGTTTCCCTTGCTATAAGTTTCGGCTCACTTACCAACCTTCATTGGCGACGAAATATGGTGGTGAGCAAATTGCCATGAATCCTTAGTTTTAACAAAGCAAAAGGTTGCGCGAACGGTGTCTTTAACCTGTTTTCCGTCCGGTAAGGTACCTCCACAATTTATAAGACAATGAGCAAAACCCGTGTCATCTCCCGCTTGAATGTTTAGTTCTGATAGCTCGAAAAGGCATGGAATGGCGAAAGGTGGCTGCCATTCATCAAAGCTCTTTCTGTACGCAAGCTTCCCTTCATACTTAATGGGAGCCAGGACATCAAAGATGACCGCTTCTGGTTGATGATTTTCCAAGATTTTGTCTTTTTTATCTTGGCGAGTTGATTCGGCCCAGTCGGAAAGAAGTGATTTTATTTCATCGACGCTAGCTTTATTCATTGGTTGGCTCTCATTAGATTAGTGGTTTGAAAGACATATAAACAGCGTATTCAAAAAACCTCATCATAGCACCCGGGAATATACTCTAAAAATGGGGAACCACTCCAGTCTAAAAAACCTCGATAATAACGTATTTGTATTTATTGGCGTAAAATTCCTAATTACTCATAACGCCGCATCGACCAACGTATGGAACTACAGCGGTTTGTTAATTGCTGGGGTTCGGATAACTATAACCCTCTAAGCGTGTACACTAGAATACTACGTTTTTGTTATAAGTTATGCTTATTGTTTATCGACTTCATTTTCCCATTCTTCTTCATAGCCTAGGGCTTCAAGGTGTGCTGAAATAGAGTTCATTATTTTCCCGTTCCAAAATTCAGCTCCTTCATTCCATTGAAGCTTTACTCCGTTATTTTCGCCCTCAATTGATGCATCTACCATAGCCCAAAAGAAACGACAGATATGCTCGGCTTGAGATTTGTTTAAAATAATGCCATTTTGAAGGAATTGCAGGATAAGTTCATCATCTAACTTTTTTGCGTAGAACTCCGCGTATTCTTTTTCTTCAGGAAATTTATAAGTAATCATAGGTAAGAAAAACCTTCTCTTATTAACGCCATTCTTGGGGCAACAATCTTAAGTTTTGAAACTAACTGAGTAAGAAGCGTTTGATCTGTAACGGTTAAGAAATAGTGGCCCTTTTTATTTCTGTCTTTTTCGAACTTAAGCCTTTTGAATATAAAAATATGTGTAAGTCTTTTGCTTGAGGAGCCGGACGTACGATATGTTTTCAGTTTTCAGTTTTCAGTTTTCAGTTTTCAGTTTTCAGTTTTCAGGGGCTAAAATGCAGCCAAAAAATTATAGCATTCAAGTTAGTTTAAGAGCTAATTCATAGCACAGAATACGAGAATATAAGAGCTAAGACGGTACAACACGTAGTGTAAGCCGTCCCAGCCCATACCTTTTAAAGGCAATACAATCTTTTTATATTAGTACTTTTTATATACTTCGCCTCTCGGCTTTACATCCAATACTAAAACCTCCAATTCACCATCATTAATCCTATATACAATCCTATGATGCCCCACTCTATACCGGTATAAGTCAGAGTAACCAGATAGTTGAATAGATCCATGAAGCCTTGGGTCTTCAGAGATTGCTTCTAATGCCGAAATCACACGGTCCCTAATTTGAGGATGTAGTTTTTTAATATCCTTTTTTGCTTCACGGTGAATTACTACATCATATGCCATTACCAATTCCCTTTATTTGGTTCTCTTAATTCATTTTTAAGTTCAGAAAGTGAAGTTACTTGATTTGCTTTTTTTTGGATTTCCATTTCCAGCTTTCGCTTAGCAATTTCAGCTCTTTCTTCATTTGTAAGCTTTTTATCTTCACTGTCGATCATTTATCCAGCTCCTTTTTAAAGTCATCTAAACTCTGAGATCCTTGCCTATCCTTTGAGCGGCTATTAATTTCTTCAATATCCTGCTGAGCATCTATTTGGTCAAGAAACCATTCGTATTGTTCAGCTGTAAGTATCGCCCCAACAACCTTCCCTTTAGTCGATAAAACTAATTCCGACTTGTTTTTTTCGATCGAGTTTACGAAATTCAAAATGGATTCCGTATCAGTTACATCTTTTTCTATATATTCATCAATACCCATTTAGATCTCCTTAGTTTTGTTTTATATTGAGCATATGCTCGTTACTCAGGCGAGCGAAGCGCGTCTTTTGAGACGTATGATAATGTCGCCGTTTGTTAGGGAGTGAGTTTCTCTTGCCATATTTCAATTTTATTTTCCAAGGTTACTGCATAAGCAGAACTTGATGAAGGCAAGCGAACAAAGCTAATAGTTTCACAGTTTATATTGGGTTTAACATAAGTATTAAAGCTCTCTTCTGCCTCTACTCCGTTGAACCCAACTTTACAAATATTTTGATACTTTTCAAAGAATGATTGAAAGTCATTTGGAACCCGAGAGCCTGATTTAATAGAGCTATCAAGGCTGCCTGAACGAACGCAAGTATGAAGTACATCCCAAAGTGCGATCCCTGATGCTTTTAATGCCTTTATACGAGCTTCATAGGGTAACTCAGCACTAAAGCCAACAATGCCAGCCATGATATTCCAGAATGCATTTCGGGGGTTGGCATAATACTGGCTGTATTCGAGTGAAAGCTCACTCGGCATGCTACCTAAAATTAGAATACGAGATGCTTTATCTGCGATAGGACTGAAGCCTGCAATAGTGCTCATTGTGGTGCCTAACAGGGTGTTCAAAAGAAGCTGGATTATACCACTTGCCAACATATTTCAATAATGGGAGATCACCTTAATCAAAGGACGTTCTGAATCAACAATATTAACCAGAATGGTCTATCGTACCAAGCGGCCAAGATTTAAGTACTTAACGAAAATATCGTCGCCACTAAAAATAGGGTGGTCATCGATAACCCATAGCAATATTTTCAAAGGCTACAAGATACCTAGGTAGTGAGGTCTTTTATATCGATATAAGACTGGCAAACTCATAGAGCGGTGGTATTGGTGATTAGTTGATTCATGAATTCCAATGTTACAACTGGAGAAAACTACCTATCCAATCCCCTTTTTCTATGGACAACTGAAAATTTCCACAGTGTGAACACATAAAAATATAGGCACAAAAATGATCTTATTGGATTTTATTCAGTTTGTTTTAGTGTCAAAGCTGCGTAAAATCGATTGATATTTATTGGTATTTTGGCCGGAATTGGGTGGGCTTTTGAAGGCCGATGGCCAAAGACCAAAGGGATTCGAGAGAATCAAGATATCTAAAAGTTTTCTAAAGAACCATCTTCTCACAGGAGAACGGTAGCGTGACGTAAGAGACAGTAAAAGGCGCTGACCCAAGGTGCAGCAACACCAGGGGCCAGCTAACCAAATTGATAGGCAAAGTATCAAAATGGCTATATGGATCATACGCTAGAAACCCGCTCGTCTTCAATAAAGTGGAGTACACTCAGCGGCTTGGGGCGATTTCCCAAGCTCCGGGAGCGTTGTGCCTGCCTTTTCTTCTTCTATGCCTACCGTTCCCGCGCACCACCCGTATTTCCTCACAACGTTACTTTCTCAGCCTTCCACTAAGGAGGGTTTACCCATGGTTTGAGTATCAGTAGGAAATAACTATGTTGATCTTAAAGCGCCGGACAGGTGAAAACCTAAGGATTGGAGCCAATGTCTCAGTTACAGTGTTGGAAGTTAAGGGAAATCAGGTGAAGATTGGGATACGTGCTCCTAAATCTCTACCTGTTCATCGTGAAGAAATATATATACGGGCCCGAAAGAAATCGGCACTTGAGAATGGAAATCGTTGACCCCCAGTTGCGATTAGATAATGCCTAATTCAGGTGAGCTGCTAGCATCACCTGAATTTTCTTATTATGTAGTTTCATCTAGGTAACTTCATTAAGAAATCGTCTATTTCCTTAAAGAGGGTTTCATTTGGGTCATTTCCAGATATCTTGCTATCTATTAAATCTATTATAATTTTATCATCTAAATTTATTATTAATTTCCCATGTTCTCTCATTGCTCCTTGACACGCAACCAGAGCGTTATCTGACGGGCCCTTCCTAGAAATTAAGAAGCAAACTTTTCGTTTGGCTTTTTCAAAGAGATATTTTTCAGTTGAGTAGACCTGTGATTGACATATTTTGTCTTTGTGGTTCTTAAATTCAAATAAGATATATCTTGAATCTAAGTTTGATGAGACAAATTTCCACATTGTGGATTTATCCACAACTCGACAAATTAAATCATATCTGTGTAAATCATCCGTTGTTCTTTTCTGTCGTTGCCAACCTTTTAAATCTCCATCAAAAAGATATCTCAGAATATTCTCCATAGTATCTTCATAGTGATAGCAATCTTCTCGTCCAGGCTGAATCGAATTTAGCTTTTCTTTAAGTTCAGCCCCGTTAATTTCATTCTGTGATGGTCCACTTCCTTCCGATGAAAGGTCAATTTTTTTTGGGTTCAATATGCCATTAATATTACTTTGGAGCTTCCTATTAGATAAATCTACTTCACATAAATTTGACAGTCGCCCCAATAACTCTAAATCAATACTAGCTAGCGATATTAAACCATCAAGATTGATTACCTGAATGTTATATTCGTTTTCTACTATTAGCTGTATTTCTTGTTTTATATCTGCTGCAACTATCAGTACGGCTTTTTCTATATTCATAAGGCGAGCATCATTAACTAGCCTTATAGCGGACGCTTTTAAAGCAGATGTAGGGTATGTAGTATTACGTGTATATTTTATTTCAAATGCGACTTTGCTCTGGCCAGTAGGTTCTTGGGCAATAATGTCAATTTCCTTACCGAGTTCATTATTTTGATCTATTACTTTCCAATTATTTGCATCCAAAATATTTTTGCATAAATCTTCTAATTCATAAGCAGTTCTAACACTATTTCTTTTTTTAATATGCATGGCAGGTCTTCTTAAAAATGTTATTCTTAAACAGTACGTCTATATGAAGCTTAAAACAAGTGCTTAAGAGATTTCACAGCCTATTTTTATTTAAGTTGTCCGAATTTAAGCTCCATATCTTTTGGCAATGTGTATGAAGAACCTTTTAATTTCTCCAGTAAGTTGTGTTGAATCAATAATGTTTCTCTTGTAAGCCTTAGAGTAAGTATGATCTGGTCTATTAAATTATTAGGTTCTGAAAAATATCGATATAGGTTTGATTTTTGTATTTTATTTTTATCGCTGTATATAGGTCTTATTTCTTTTTAATGTCTAAATACAAGCTTTTCGACTAAAAGTGTTTTGGATAAGTTGGCAGGTCGTGGAATTCCTGTAAGGACAGCATTTGCAAAGTCCATTAATTTTTTGGAAGGGTGCCCAACCTTACCTATAAAAGATTGTGCATTACTCCATTCTCCCACTATTAATTTTATTAAAAGATTAATTTGTGTCAAAAGTTCAAGTTTTTCGAGTGTCAAATGTTTTTAGAATATTGGCTAATGTTTATAGCCGACTTTTTATATTTCACCGCCATTTGCACTATGTATAAAACTAGTCAATTGATTCATGCGGTCCTCTAAGTCTAAAACATTTAACTCGGCAGGATTATTGCTAACGTAGTGACGTGCAACTTTTACTTTACTTGCAGTTCTCTCTTCTTTGCTACCTTTTTTTCTATACTTGAGAAGATTTTCCCATTCACCTTTTTTTATAATTTCGCTTGCTGATACATGAACAGCTTTAACACTTTCTTCAACTTTATCGAAATTTAAGTAATTCTCTACTTCTCTCCCCTTTGTTACCCAAGCAAATCCTGGTCCTGAATTAAATTCGGTTTTCAATCGTTGTTTTGTAGCATTGATGCGCGCCCTAGACTTATCTTTGTCGCTGTCAAACATTATGACCGTATTTCTATTTAGTTTTCTTACAATAATTAAATCATCTGCTGCTTCATTTTCAATATCTTGATCAAGGGCAGTTATGTGGCTAAATAATCTACCACCAAAGAACATTATCGAGTAATGAACACCTTCAACTAACTCTGGTGAATGAGCTCCAAGCCAGTAATTAAGGTATATTCGGTCTGATGGTCCTTCCACCCAAATTACACAATTTGCCTGCAATATGTCAGAGGCTTTATAGCCAAGATCATTGCATATATTTGAACGCTGTTTGGTGCTAGAAATAGCTTCAACATTTGAAACACCGTCAATTTGTGTGACGTGAAATATTTCTGATTCTACTGCATCTAGCAAATGAGCAGAATGCGTTGTAAAAAAATATTGATTCTCTGTTTTTTCTGATAAATATTTGACTAATTTACGCTGAAGTAATGGGTGTAAATGTAGTTCTGGCTCTTCTACGCAAATTATTGTTTCATCGAGTAATGTGGATGCTGCCGCAATAATAACCACTTCATGAACACCGGTTCCTAGTGACTCCAATGGCAGTGTTTTGCCATCCA
This sequence comes from Microbulbifer maximicatervae (SeqCode), assembly GCF_052467815.1. Taxonomy (NCBI): domain Bacteria; kingdom Pseudomonadati; phylum Pseudomonadota; class Gammaproteobacteria; order Cellvibrionales; family Microbulbiferaceae; genus Microbulbifer; species Microbulbifer maximicatervae (SeqCode). Next base: position 1,261,777 of record NZ_CP174326.1, on the reverse strand, counting down.
TATGTATGTGTATCATATCTCTGTCATATGGTATCTCGATTTCAGCGGTCGTATTCTCAAGGACCTCTTGTATGAAGCCATTAATAGAAGCAAATTTTTTCTTTAATTCTTGCTGGGCAAGAGGTGGGTTTTGAATTCTTGCAATTCTTTCAATTATTCCTTCACCGCTATAATCATTGGCGGCACTTCCGGCGCTTCCAATTTTTCTGATTGCGGGGATTACCTCAATGTTAGGTATTGACTTCGGTAAATAGGCTAGTTTTTGAATTGATTCCGGTACCCAATGAGCTTTAACATCACCCCCTCTCTTTTGAGTTAGTCCATACCATAACTGCAGCCATTCGTTTTCAGTTATTTCTCGAAATACCTCATTAATGTTGATATCTAATTTAAACGGACCATTGGGGTTTCCCGATATATATGTGAACCAAGCGGCCCCATCAATCATAAAATGTTTGGAATCGAGGATTTTCCATGCTAGTTTGCGGGGGATAGCATGTTCTCTTTCATTTGGTAGTTTACTATTAATATATTTTTCAATGTCATCTTCAAATAATGGGAATGATACTCGATGTTGAGCTTTTTTATTTGATATGTGGTTATCAATATCTAAAAATGGATTTTCCTTAGGGCTTCTGACAATGTTTTGTTGATTCTTTGCTTTTTCAAAAAAATAGGCATACTGATTATTTAGGAAGTTAACAATGTTAGATTTCCCAACATTATTCTGCCCAATAATCAAATTTACCTTTTTGAGTGGCCCTATCCTGACTAACTCATCGCCAATACTTCGATAGCCTGAAAAACCAAAACCTTTCCTAATTACCACTCTTGCTAAGTCAATCTTAACTGTATATAAATACAGATATCTCGTTGATCTGCAAGGGAATACAGCATGGCTCGCAACAAGGTACAGTTTCAGAAGGGGATTAGTTTGATCCAATTCCTCAAAATGTACGGCAGCGAGGAACAGTGCTTCGATGCGCTGTCGCGATGGCGTTGGCCCAATGGCTTTAGTTGTCCTCACTGCGGACATGACAAGCATTGCGACCTCGCTTATCGCAAGCTTAAGCAATGTAACCGGTGTCGACGTCAGACATCGATTACCTCCCGTACGATTTTTGACTCTACGAAGCTCCCCCTTACCACCTGGTTTCTCGGTATCTTCCTGATTACACAGGATAAGAAGGGTATTTCCTGTATGGAGCTATCTCGACATCTGGGCATCTCTTACAACGCAGCATGGCGCATGAAGCAGAAACTCATGCAAGTGATGATGGAGCGAGACCAGCGATACAAACTATCCGGTTTTATTGAACTAGATGATGCCTATCTCGGTGGTGAGCGTACTGGATGCAAACCGGGGCGCGGAGCCAAGGGTAAAACTCCCTTTGTAGCTGCCGTTGAAACAACCAAGGAGGGACATCCAACCCGTATTAAGCTCTCAATTATCAAGGGCTTCAAAAGCAGTGAAATTTCAACCTGGAGTAAAAAATCCCTTTGTAGTGGCAGCACAGTCATCTCAGATGGTCTTCCATGCTTCAATGCCATTAAGGAGGCCGGTTGTGTGCATGACAAAATTGTTTGTGGTGGTGGCAGAGCTTCTGTTGAAGAGCCTGAGTTCTATTGGGTAAATACGGTACTTGGTAATTTAAAGAGTGCACTGCGTAGTACTTACCATTCTATTAGGCCGAAATATGCACAGCGCTATTTGGCAGAATTTCAATATCGCTTTAATCGGAGGTTTGATTTATCGGCACTCATTCCAAGACTGGTTTACGTCTCTCTTCGGACGCCGCCGATGCCGGAAAGGTTACTAAAAATTGGCTTAGCATGAGTGGTAATTAGGAAACCTTTTAGTAGCACGAAATTATCCTTAAGCCCTAACAGTGAATTCAAAGAATACGGCATCATATCACTTGTTAATATATTCCAAGGAAAAAATCTGGCTATATAAAGGTAAGTTTTAGTATGTTAGTCGGTATTGGTACTAAATATATTGTGGATGCTTTTAGTTATGGGAACTTAAAAATCGTCAAATGTCGAGCTATGTTGAAACTAAGTAAAACGCGGTCTGATACATGAAACACTTTTAAAGCAATCAGCCTAATCAGATTGCTTTATACATATTCTGAGTTGGCCTATTTACAAGTAGGGACCTCCACACTAGGCAACACAGTTCTTAAGCGCTAGACGAAAACAACGCCGCCACCGCCAACAAAGTAGCCACCCAAATCCCACAAAGGATCTTCCAGAAAAGGGAAGCATCCCCTTTCTCAGTAGGATCTTCCCTCAAGTAGTCCGGGTTGGGATTGGCCAGGTCGCGCATAAACTCTGTAAGCGTGGAATAGCGCTGTTCCAGGTCGATACTGCATCCGCGCTCCAGGGCGCGGTCGAACCAGATGGGGACTACGGGATTAAACTGGCTGGCGGTGCGGTAGCGCAGGCGTTCGAAGTCGGTGTGGGAGCGGCAGTTTTCGATTTCCTCGCCGTAAGGCAGTTCTCCGGTAAACATTTCGTAGGCAATAGTGGCGAGAGCATAGACATCGCCGCGAATACCGCTGTTGTGCCCAAGGATATAGTGGGGGTCGGAGTAGCTGGCGGTGCCCAGCGCTTCCGGGTGCTCCAGGGGGCGAAAAATCTCGGCACTGCCGGCTACATAAACTGAGCCGAAGTCGATAATTTTTACCCGTCCGTTGCGGTCGATCATGATATTGGCTGGGCGCAAATCCTGGTGAATGGTTTCCTGATCGTGGAAGGCCTGTAGTCCGGTGGCAATTTCCTTAAGGATACGAAACGCTTCCGCCGGTTTGGGAAAGCGGTTATTGGTGATCCACTGCTCCAGGGTGCTGCCCTGCACATACTCCATCAGGTAATAGAGCGCGGTGCGTGGGCGGGTCTGCCGGTGCAGGCGCACTACCTGGGGGCTGCGAATACGCAGGCCTATCCACTCCTCCTGAATAAAGCGGTCGATATAGTGGATATCGTCCTCGTAATTTACCGAGGGGGTTTTCATTACCAGGATTTCCCCGGTGGCACTGTCGCGCACCAGGTACAACTGGCTGCGCTGGGAGGAGAACAGCTCCCGTTCCACCTGGTAGCCATCCAATACCATGCCCGGTTCCAACTCCGGGGGAAATGGCAGACGAGTAAGCTGGCGGCTGTAGTCGTCCAGAGTGGTTTGTGGCAATGCTTTTACCTTTACCACTAATGCGGAGAGGTTATCGTCACTGCCGTTTTCCTCGGCGAGGCGCACCAGGGTTTCCGCTGTTTCCTGTTCGCTTAGTTGGGTATCTGCCAGCAGCTCGTGCAGTAGATCCTGTTTAATAAAGTCGTGCACGCCGTCGCTGGTAATCAGCAGTACATCATCCTTAGCCAGGCTGAGCTGGCCGTAATCCACTTGCAGGCCGGTATCCATTCCCAGCGCGCGGGATAGCATCTGTTGGCGATGGGCCAGGGTGATGTTGTGGTCCCGGGTGAGGCATTTAAGGTTGTCACCGCGCAGGTGATAGATACGGCTGTCACCGATATGGAAATAGTGGGCGGTGCGGGATTTAAAAATCAGGGCCGAGAAGGTGCAGAGGAAGCCCTTTTCCTGTTGGGGAAAGTCGTGGCTCTTGCGGTATAGCTTGCTGTTAATGGAGGCGAGGATTTTCTGTCCGGCGTGGGCCACAGACCAGGTATCCGGCACCTTGTAGTAGTCCCGCACAAACTGCTCGGTGGCGGTGTGGCTGGCGAGGGCGCCGGCTTCGGCAGAGCTGACGCCGTCTGCCAGTGCGGCGACTGCGCCCAGGTATTCCTGTAAGTGCGGGTTGTCTGGCCAGTGGTAGATTGCGGCATCTTCATTCTGCGGTTTGATGCCGGCACTGGTGCAGAGGCCGTGGCTCAATCGCGGTGTCTGGGCTTCGGGGTTTGCCTCGGTTTCTGTTTGCACCCCGGAATTGGTTTCGCTCACAGCTTTCTCCTATCTCTTTTCGTCCCCTCAGACCAACGGCGAAAAACAAAGAAGGGCCATTGGCCCTCCTTTGCGTTTGTTGCTGGATAACTGCTTTCCAATCACTCCACGCTGATCAGTTGCACTGTGCCATCCGGTAGCACTTCGGCGATATTGCCTTTGGGCTCTTCCAGGAACAGGCAGGCGAAGAAGATCACCGCTGCTGCGCCGCAGATAATCAGGAAGAACTGGCTGTAGCTGACATAAGACAGGGCGGTAAGGAAAGTAACCGCACCCACGTTGCCGTAGGCTCCGGCCATACCGGCGATCTGCCCGGTCATGCGACGCTTCACCAGGGGTACGACGGCGAATACGGCACCCTCACCGGCCTGCACGAAGAAAGAGCAGCACATGGTGGCAACTACCGCAGCGGGAATCCACCAGCCGCCGTTGATCTGGCTCAGTACAAAGTAACCCACTGCCAGGCCGCCGATCAGGAACATCAGGCTGCGGCGGCGTCCCAGTTTGTCAGAGAAGTATCCACCGGTTGGGCGAGCCACCAGGTTCATAAAGGCGAAGCCAGAGGCGAGCAGGCCGGCCTTCACCGGGCTCAATCCCTCAAAGGTTTCCAGGAAGAACAGGGGCAGCATAGAAACCACGGCCAGCTCTGAGCCGAAGGTGACGAAGTAGGCCAGGTCGAGGATGGCTACCTGCTTGAAGTTGTATTTCTCCAGCTCGGGCACACCTTCGCGCAGGTGGTCTTTGTTTACATTCCAAATCATACGGGTCTGGAAGGCGAACAGTGCTACCAGCAGTCCCCACATTGCGTAAGTGGCATTCTGGCTCAGCAGGGCTACGCCACTGGGAGACAGTTTGTAAGCCAGCGCTGCCAGTGCCAGGTACATGGGCACATTCATCAGCAGGTAGAAGTAGAAATCCCGCTTGCTGGTCACTTCCAGGCCGCCGCTCTTTTTCGGTTTGAAGTAAGTGGAACCTTTAGGAGTGTTGCGGGCAACGCGGTAGTAGATGATGCCGTACAGGCCGGCGATGATGCCGGTGAGGCCCAGGGCATAGCGCCAGCCGTCTTCACCGCCGAACAGCAGGGCGATGGTGGGCAGGGTCATGGCACCGGCAGCAGAACCGAAATTCCCCCAGCCGCCGTAAACACCTTCTGCCAGGCCGACTTGTTTGGCTGGGAACCATTCACCCACCATGCGGATACCAATTACAAAGCCGGCACCCACAAATCCCAGCAGGAAGCGGAACAGGGCCAGGGATTCATAACTGTCTGCGGTGGCAAAGCCCAAACAGATTAAAGATGAGGTCATCAGCAGCCCGCTGTACACCAGGCGCGGCCCCAATTTATCCACCAGCATACCGATAATGATACGGGCGGGGATGGTGAGTGCCACATTGAGGATTAACAGGGCTTTTACTTGCTGGCTGGTGAGGTCAAACGCTTCCTTGATAAAGACCATCAGCGGAGCGTGGGAGAACCACACCACGAAAGTCAGGAAAAACGCAAACCAAGTAACGTGCAGCGTCTTTATTTTGGGATCGCCCCAATTAAATAAATTGAGGCCGCTGGATTGACTCATGACTATTTTCTCCGGCTTCACAGAACTTTAAAGGTGGATAGGGTCATGACCGATAGTATTTGAGCAGCGCCAGAGGGAAAGCGCGCAAAAGGGGTAAGTGGAAGGGAAATCGATTTGTAGTTGGAAGGGAGTAACCCCTTGGGGTTAGTAGTTTGGAATGGGTAGGGGCGGTTTTTAGTGCGTTTCTACCCCTGTGGGGGTACTTGGCGGAAATTGATAATGATTAAAAAGGGTTTTTGGGAGTAATTGTCGCTAGCCGATTTTTTGTGCATCTTGCCAGTAGCTTGCCTCTGTAGATTTCTCGCCCCCGCTGTATTTCTGTGATCACTTATCTGGGGCGCGGGCTCAATGCGGTGCATAACCGGGGTGGCAATTAATTTTCGACAGCCAATATTTTGGAGATGCCTGCCGTGCAATATACACAGCAACTCGCCGGGCGCGCGCTGATATTTGCCTCGGCCATGTTCGCCGCTAACTTTTCTGTTTGGACGCTCTACGCGGTATTGGGGGTAGAGATTCGCGGGCAACTGGATCTGTCTGCAACTGAATACGGGGTTCTACTGGCTGCGCCGATTTTGAGTGGGGCGCTGTTGCGTTTTCCGGTGGGATTACTGGTGGAATATTTTTCTGCGAAAAAGCTGATTTTATTGCAGATGCTGTTGTTGTTGCCGGTGCTCTTTTTGTTGCCCTTTATCGATAGCTACGGGGCCCATTTGCTGGCGGGGTTGTGGCTGGGTATTTCCGGGGTGTCTTTTGTTTTGGGGATTCGCTATATCAGCCCGTGGTTCGAAAGAGGGCGGCAGGGTACTGCGATGGGCATTTTTGGTGCAGGAAATGCAGGAGCTGCAATTACCTTGGCATTGGCTCCAGCCATTCAAAATTGGTTTGGCCGCGAGTGGATAGGGCCGGCTTATGGAGCCGGGATTATCCTGATGATGGTTTTATTCGAATTTTTTGCACCAGAGGAAACCCGCTATATGCGCAGCCGGGGAAAACCGGATCTGCGCAGTCATTTAAAGCCGCTAACGCAAATCCGGGTTTGGCGTTATGGGCTCTACTATTACTTTGTTTTTGGCAGTTTTCTCGCGCTTTTATTGTGGTTGCCGAATTACTATCTGTCGGTATACCAAGTCAGTACACCGGTAGCAATGGCACTCACCCTGCTGTTTGTGGCCCTTTCCAGTTCACTGCGCGCTTTAGGGGGTTGGTTTGCCGATCGCTACGGTGCGCGCACCGTCAATTGGAGTGTTTTCTGGACCTGCCTGGTCTGTCTTTTCTTCCTCAGTTATCCGCCCACCAGCATGACAATTCACGGGGTGGAACGGGATGTGCATTTAAATATTGAAGTGGGTATTGAGCTGTTCACTTTACTGCTACTGGTTATCGGTATCGCCCAGGGATTTGGCCGCGCGTCTGTTTACAAAGCGCTGCACGATAATTTCCCCGCGCATATGGGGAGTGTTGGCGGTACCGTAGCCACTATTGGTGCCCTCGGTGGTTTTACCCTGCCTGTTCTTTTTGGTATCGCTCAGGACTTAGTAGGTATCCACAGTGCGGCCTTTATGCTGCTCTACGGTGTGCTCGCTATTTGTATGTTGGTTATGTATTTGGCGATTCAAAGAGAAAATTATATGCAGCGTTTACAGTACGCACAGCAAAATAATTTCCTGCTTGAGGAAACCAGCGAAACCGAGGCTTTGCCGGATAGGTAGTGCCCACTACCAATAAGGGATTACGCCTGAGTAAAGGCTAGGGAGTAAAGATTAATTAGGCAGGAAAAAATCTATGGTTTCAGTCGAGTCTGAAAAATTGTAATTTGTCACTGTTCACTCCGTTGTTGCAAAGGAAAAGCGTCATGACCGTTTCCAAATTCCCAAAAATTCTCGGTGCCTTACTGTTGGGGGCATGCAGCACTGTCGCATTGCAGGCCGCTGCGCAGGAAAGTGAAAATGCCACTCTGGTGGATGCGTTGAAATCCGGTGAAGTCGGATTGAATCTGCGTTACCGCGTAGAGACTGTTGATCAGGATGGTATCGATGATGAAGCAGTTGCATCCACTTTAAGAACCCGTCTCAACTGGCGCAGTGGCAGCTACCGTGGCTTTACCAGCTTCCTGGAAATGGATGATGTAACTGCGGTTGGCAATGACAGCTACAACTCCACTGTTAATGGTGAAGATGGATATCCGGTGGTGGCTGATCCGGAAGGAACTGAAATTAACCAGGCCTACATTCGCTACAGCGGTGAGAATTCCATAATTACCGCCGGCCGCCAGCGCATTAACCTGGATGGGCAAAGATTTGTCGGCGGTGTTGGCTGGAGACAAAACGAGCAGACCTACGATGGTGTGCGTTATCAGTATGGCAGTGCCGATAGTTTCCAGCTGGATTATAGCTACGTCTACAACGTTAACCGTATTTTCGGTGAAGACAGTGCTGGTTCCGATATGGGCGGCGACATCCAGCTGCTACACGCGATTTATCCAGTAGCTGAAAACCATAAAATCAGCGCTTTTGTTTACAACCTGGATCTGGAAGATCTCACCGATAATGCCAGCCGCACTTATGGGGTAGATTACAAAGGTAAATTCGGTCCGGTAAAAGCCAACCTGAGTTATGCGCACCAGTCAGATATTGGTGATAACCAGTATGACTATAGTGCCAATTATTACCTGGCAGAGCTTGGGGCTGATCTGGGTCCAGTTGCGGCAAAACTCGGTTATGAAGTTTTGGGTTCCGACAATGACGTTGGTTTTAAAACCCCGCTGGCAACCTTGCATAAATTCCAGGGTTTCACTGATAAATTCCTGGGAACCCCCGCTGATGGTGTTGAAGATCTGTATGTTGGCGGTTCCATGAAAGTGGCCGGCGGCAAGCTGGGTTTGACCTATCACAATTTTGAAGCGGCCGAGGGTTCTGAAAGTTACGGAGATGAGTGGAACCTGAGCTATGGGCGCAAAATCACCGAGGATATTTCCGCTCTGGTTAAGTACGCCGCTTTCGATGCTGATGATGACTCCACAGCGTATGCTGACACCGACAAGCTTTGGATCATGGTAACAGCTAATTTCTAAGCGGCTGAAAGAACTCCTTAGCGAGGCCCCCGGCTTCGGCCGGGGTTTTCCCCGCACCTTGAACCTGATTTTCTGATCTATAAATTATAATCGACTGAAGCTCCACATTTTGATGTCCCTAAAGGGACATCAATTCGAGCGCCAAGGGAGTACCACCTTTGCCCCAAGCATAAATTAACCAGCTTGATACACTGACATCAGTTTAAACACCGAGTCCCGCTACCTAAACAGCGCCATTTTTTATTGACGTTGCAAGGTGCCGGGACCGTGGCCGTACCGGCCACCAGGGTCTAGCGGGAAACTGCGCGGCCTCCCGAAATTGGAAAGGCGTTTAATGTTACAAGACAATTTTGGCCGTAGGTTTTATTACCTGCGCCTGTCCGTGACGGACATCTGCAATTACCGCTGCAACTACTGCCTGCCCGAGGGCATCGGTTGCGGACGTTCCCTGGAAGGGGAAAATCCTCTCTCGGTGGCCGAGGTGGGCACATTGGTGCGCGCTTTCGCTTCCCTGGGTACGGAAAAGGTACGCCTTACTGGCGGAGAGCCCTCCCTGCGCAAAGACCTGGTGCCGCTGCTCGAAGCCGTGCGCGCTAGCGATAAGATTCGCCGCTTAGCCATCACCACCAACGGTTACCGCCTGCCCAGTCAGATTGACGACTGGCACCGCGCGGGCTTGGATCAGGTGAATGTCAGTATCGACAGCCTCGACCCAGCTCAATTCCACCATATCACCGGCCACAATCGCCTGGATAAAGCCTTAGCAGGGCTGGATCGCGCCCTGGCCTTGGGTATCGATACCAAGGTCAACGCAGTGCTGATGCGCCAGTACAACCTGGCCGAGCTGGATAACTTTCTCGCTTGGGTTCGCGAGACTCCGGTGACCCTGCGTTTTATTGAATTGATGCGCACCGGCGATAACCGCGAGTTCTTCGCCAGCAACCATGTCTCCGGCGGCGATATAGAAACCCTGCTGCTGCGGGAAGGCTGGGAGCAGGTGATCCGCACCCGCGATGCCGGTCCGGCGCGGGAGTATTTCCACCCGGATTACGCCGGTCGTATCGGCCTGATTACCCCTTACGGCAAGGACTTCTGTGCAAGCTGCAATCGCCTGCGGGTATCGGCCCAGGGCAAGCTGCACCTGTGCCTGTTTGCCGACCAGGGCTTTGATATGCGCGAAATCATCGCCGATGGCGATAGCGAGGCACTGGCAACTCATATCCGCGAGTTGATAGTCGATAAGACCGCAGGCCATCAGCTGCATGAAGGTTTTACCGGCGCTACCCGCAACCTGGCGATGCTGGGGGGCTAGGGTTATGGCCAGGGCTCTTGTTAGTAAATCGACAATCGGCGTGGTGCTGGCCGGCGGCCGCTCCAGCCGGATGGGCCGCGATAAGGCCCTGCTGGCCCACCCCCAACAGGGCAATTTTTTGCAGCATGCAGAGGCATTGTTGAGTGAGCTTCCGCTGGAAAAAGTCGTCACCAGCGGCGCTCGCCCCGGAGCGATTGAAGACCTGGTGCCAGAGCGGGGTCCACTGGGCGGCCTTTATTCGGTGGCCCTGACAACCGGTGCTGATGCGGCCCTGGTGATTCCGGTCGATATGCCCCTGCTCGGGCGGGAGCACCTCGCAGAGTTATTGGCCGAGGGGCAGGCAAGTGGCCGGCCCTGTTATTTTGAAAACTTCTTTTTTCCCCTGTGGCTGCCTTTAAATGGCGACTGCCTGGATTATTTGCGCCGTGCCGTCGAAGGCAGTGCGCGCAATTCTGTCGGCGCGCTGCTGCGTCACCTGGGGGCCAAATCCATACCCATAAAAAGTGCTGGCGATTGGCATCGCAATATCAATACGCCGGCAGATTATCTCGGTTTGAGTACGCCGGATAAAACTCCAGAAAACAGTTTTTTGAGAGACCACTGATTATGTCCGCACACGCTAGCAAAGAATTTGTACCGCTCAATATCGCGGTACTTACCGTATCCGATACCCGCAACGAGCAGACTGATACCTCTGGCCAGTATCTGGTGGAAGCCCTCAAAACTGCCGGCCATCAGCTCGCAGATAAGCGCATTACCCCGGACGATGTTTACCAGATGCGCGCGGTGGTCTCCGCCTGGATTGCCGATCCCAAAGTGCAGGTGGTATTGGTGACCGGTGGTACTGGTTTTACCGATCGCGACTCCACGCCGGAAGCTCTGAGTCCGCTGTTCGACAAAACCGTCGACGGCTTCGGCGAGCTGTTCCGCCATATTTCCCTGGGGGATATCGGCAGCTCCACCGTTCAGTCCCGCGCGCTCGCCGGCCTGGCTAATCGCACGCTGATATGTTGTATGCCCGGTTCCACCGGAGCCTGCCGCACGGCTTGGGAAGGCATATTGCTGGAGCAGCTGGATGCCCGCCACAAGCCCTGTAACTTTATCCCCCATGTGCGCTTTGCCAGCGCGCCCTGCGAGAGCCGGGGGTAATTTGTGAGCCAATTAACCCATTTAAACCAGCGCGGCGAAGCCAGCATGGTGGATGTTACCGAGAAGGACATCACTGACCGCAGCGCCCTGGCCGAGAGCAGTATCAGTATGAGTGCAGAGGCTTTTGCACTGCTGAGCCAAGGGGCGCATAAAAAAGGTGACGTGCTTTCTGTAGCTCGTATCGCCGGCATCCAGGCCGCGAAGAAAACCTCGGATTTAATTCCCCTGTGCCATCCACTGGCGCTGACCAAAGTAGCGGTGGATTTCGAATTACAGCCGGAAAAACACAGTGTGCATATCACCGCTTTCTGCCGCTTGGCCGGGCGCACTGGCGTTGAGATGGAAGCGTTAACCGCAGCTTCGGTAGCGGCGCTGACCATTTACGATATGTGCAAAGCCGTGGACCCGGCGATGGAAATCGGCCCGACCCGCCTGCTGCAAAAAACCGGCGGTAAGCGCGGCCACTGGCGCGGCGATGCCGCAGATAAGGCGTAAAAATTTCAGAGGTGTAAAGCGATGGTAAAGGTTCTGTTTTTCGCGCGTCTGCGCCAGCAATTGGGCATGGGCGAGACTACCCTGAAGGACTTTTCCGGCAGTATCAGCGAGTTGCGCAAAACCCTATGTGAACAGCACCCGGATTGGAGCCCGCACCTGCAAAGGGATGATATTCGTATGGCCCTGAACCAGGAGCTGGCAGAAACCGGAGCCCAGGTGAAGGCTGGGGATGAAGTTGCATTTTTCCCGCCGGTTACCGGCGGTTAGTGGTGCCAATATGAAAGCCGTTGATCGTATTGAAGTCTGTGAAACGCCCCTCGACGTAGCGGCTGAATATACTGCGCTGCAAGGCAACAGTGGTGATGGTGCCTGCGCCCTGTTTGTGGGTTCGGTGCGGGACTTCAATGCCGGTAGTGATGTCTGCGGCCTGGCCCTGGAACACTATCCGGGCATGACCGAAAAAAGCCTGCAACGGATTATTAATGATGCCCGCGATCGCTGGTCCCTGGGGCGTGTGACTATTGTCCACCGGGTTGGCCCCATGCAGATCAACGATGAGATTGTTTTTGTCGGCGTTACCAGCCCCCACCGTCAGGCCGCCTTTGCCGTCAGCCAATACATCATGGATCGCCTCAAAACTGAGGCGCCTTTCTGGAAGCGCGAAGCGGTAGCGGATGAGTCCGGTAAACCTTCAGAGCGCTGGGTCGAAGCCCGGGCCAGTGATGTTGCGGAGATGGAAAAGTGGTCCGCCGGCTGAGCCTGTTGCTATCCGCTTTACTGGTGGCCATCGCGCTGCCGGTTAATGCGGATAACTGCACCTTGCGGGTGGCGGTAGCGGCCAGCTTCCGCCCGGCACTGGAAGAGGTACTGCCGGAATTTGAGCGTCGCCATGCCTGTGTGGTGCAAATCAGTAGCGGCAGCTCCGGGGTGCTCTACCAACAAATAGCGCACCGCGCGCCCTTTGATTTATTCCTGTCTGCCGATCGCGAGCGACCTGAACTGTTGGAAAAGCAGGGCGGGGCACTGGGCAACAGTCGTCAGACTTACGCCCTGGGTTTACTGGCTCTCTGGCACCCAAAATCGGAATCGAATATCGAGCAGTTACTGCAAACCTGGCCCGATAAAATTGTATTAGCCGATCCGAAAGTAGCGCCATTCGGCAGTGCCGCACGGCAAGCGCTGCAAAGCCTTGATTTGTGGAAGAAAAAACAAACTCAATTGGCCCGGGCCCACAATGCAGGCCAAGCCTATTTAATGCTGGATTCCGGCAATGCCCGGCTGGGCTTTGTCGCCGCCAGCCAGATGCAAGCAGCCGGCCGCGATAACTATTGGCTGTTGCCGCAGCATTTGTATAAACCCATTGAACAGCAGCTGCTGATTCCCACCCAGAGTCGCCGACCTAAAAAGGCACAATCCCTCGCTAACTATTTACGTTCAGGGGAAGTGCAGGCGCAGTTATACCACTTGGGTTACGGTGTTTTACCGACTCAATATCGAAGTAGAGATGGAAGGAGTGGCTCATGAGTATCGCCGCTGCCGACTGGCAGGCCCTGTGGCTAACTTTAAAATTGGCCGGCTTAACTACCTTGCTCCTGTTTATTATCGGCGTGCCCCTGGCCTGGAAATTGAGCCAATGGCAGAGCCGCTGGCGCCACGGTATCGAGGTATTAATTACCCTGCCGCTGGTACTGCCACCCACGGTTTTGGGTTTTTATTTACTGCTTTTATTTTCCCCTAACTATGCCCCCGGGCAGTGGCTGTCACAACTTTTTGATGGCCCTTTGGTGTTTTCCTTTACCGGCCTGGTATTTGCGTCAGTAATTTATTCCCTGCCGTTTATGGTGCAGCCGCTGTTGGCCGCGTTTAATGCCAATGGCCAGCGCTTGACCCAGGCTGCCGCAGTGCTGGGTATACCGCCCTGGGCGGCACTATTAAAAGTTCTTTTGCCGGCGAGTCGCGCCGCTATTGTGAGTGCCTGCGCTTTAACGTTTGCCCATACCCTGGGTGAGTTCGGGGTAGTGCTGATGATTGGTGGCTCTATTCCCGGTGAGACCCAGGTGGTTTCTATTGCTCTTTATCAACATGTGGAGGCGATGGAATACGGTGCGGCGCACCGGCTGGCTTTGATGTTGATGGGAATTACTACGGTACTGCTCCTCGCTGCCCGTTGGCTGGGACATAGTTTGGCCCCGCGCGGATCGAACAACGAGCAGGCTAAACCGGTAATGGGGGTACTGGGCTAATGGAAATCACCTTGCCCCTATTCGGTACTGCGTCTACCACTTCTGATTCTACCGGACTGAGTGTTACAGGGCTGGTGACTCCGCTTAACGCTGCGACTCCCTGGCAATTAGAGCTGCCAGCCTCTGGAATTTTTGGCCTTACCGGTCCCTCCGGCAGTGGCAAGAGCACATTACTGGCTGCTTTGGCGGGCCAGCGTCACTGCCGTGGCAATATCACTTTTGCCAATACGGTTTGGCAGCGCGGACGCCGCGCCCTGGTTACCCACAAAAGAACACTTTCTTTAGGCTTTCAGGATAGCCGCCTGTTTGCCGGCCAGTCGGTGGCAGATAACCTGGCACTAGCCCGCCGTTACAGCCGCAGGCCATTGTCCGAGGAAGAGTGTGGTCGGCAGCTAAAGGCTTTTGGTATTGAACCGCTGCTATATCAGCCGGTGGAGTTACTCTCTGGTGGAGAAGCCCAGCGTGTGGCTGTATTACGTCAGCTTTTTAACAACGCGCCGCTGCAATTATTTGATGAGCCGCTTTCAGCGGTTGACCGCGCCCAAGTACTGCGGCGCCTATTGCCGACCCTACGGGATTTCTGGGTCCGATATCCGGCACTGGTAATCTGGACCAGTCACGACTTTGATGAAATCCAGCTTCTGGCCCAGCGCTGTTTGTGGATGGATTCTGCCAATTTGTCCGCACCACTTCCTTTACCTGAAATTGCCCAGCGCCTGGATAGCCACGGCGTAGGGGATAGCTGTCGCAGCCGGATTGAAGCGCGAGTGGAAGCCCTAAGCGATGGTTTGCTCACTTTGGATTTAGGTGGGATTTCCATCTTTGCAGATAGGGTGACAGGCCATTATCGAAAAGGCGATACCGCAGCTTTTCTGCTGGAAGCTGGAGATATCAGCCTTAGTGTGGAGAAGCCGGGACTTTCCAGTATCCTCAATTGCCTGCCGGTAACTTTAGTTGCTAAGCAGAACCTTACCGATGGCCGCATTCGCCTGCAGTTAGCTGCTGCTGATCAGGTGTTCTACGCAGATATTTCCCGTCTCTCCTGCGAGCGCCTAGAACTGCGTGAAGGCACTACCTACTTTGCCCAGTTTAAGGCCGGTAGTCTTGCCGGTTTGTAAGTAGTTTCAGGGTAATTTCTGAAAGTGCATCTCTTCAATCCCTAAAACCCCAGCAATTTTTTTGCTAAGTTTGAATACTAGCTAACTTAGTGGTGCTCCTATGGGCGTTCTGTTGGGAATTTCCCTCTTTAACGAGAGCGATAAGTTTTACCGGGAAAAAGCACAGGTCGAGGGCTTACCTTTAGCGAAAGCTGTGACCATTGAGGATCTACACCCGGTACTTACTCGCTGCATAGAAGAAGGCGGGCACAACTATCGAGTAAGCCGCCTGGAATCGGGTGGGCTGGAAATTGTCGAGCTACCTGAGGATTGTGAGCCCTACCGGGTCGATGCTTTCCGCTATCAGCTTCGCCGAAAGGGCGACGCTATCGTTATCCACTCTACTTACAAAGACGATGCCTTGTACTTTCATCTGGCTTGCCGCGCAGCCAGTGGGCAGAAAGTTAAGATAGATTTCCACGGCGAGCACCCGTTCTATAACTACGACTCCATAGTGGAATACCAGGGTGGTAACTACCATCTGGCCTATTTTTTTGATCTTCAACATTTACCCGGTTATATCAAAGAGCATTGCCGGCGATTTATACACTGCCCGGAGTATTGGTCCTTTACCTTCTTTATTCCGTATTTGGGCAAGGTAGAGCTGAATAACCAAACATCCGATTCAGAACAGCCTCTCTACCACCTCGATTTCTATTGCCCGGAGCGCAAGCTAAAAATCTTCCAGTTGGCGATTGAGAGAGAAGGCTCTTACTATTTTCGCGACGCCATCTCGGCAGAAAAGCTGGTGCAATTACTTGAAGATATGGCGACAGAACTGCTGCCAGAGCTGCAAGAAGCGGGTGTTAAGTCTTGCTTGAGCTGCCTTGAAGCTATCCATCAGGTCTACAGTGAAATTGAGAGCACCATTGAGACGGATGACAGTCTTGCCTCAGTTGCGGAGGATCTTATTGGGTACCAACAGAGTATCTGCGGCAGACCTGTCCAATACGAAGTCACTGAAAATGCAGATGGATCTATTACTGTGCAGGCCTACTATCTTCAGGCTCCCGTAGGTTACAACCATACGGTTAGTGCTGAGGATATCGCAGGGGGCCATATCTATCTGGATAAGCTGCACGATTTAGATTTTTATGAGCAGATGTGTATGGCTATTGCCAGGCATCTATGCCCGACGATGCCGACCGTTGAAGACTTGGATGAAGTGACGATCTACTATCGCAGGGATACTGATAGGCAGCTGATTTCCAGCCTGCTTGAAGGTTCGGATATAACGCCGATATTGGTTCAGGTGAAATAAAAAAGGGGAGGTTAAACCTCCCCGCAACAGCGGTTCCCCGCCCGTGAGACCAAATTATGGATTGTAGAATTCACCGTTTTTGCGCAGGTAGAACCAGTAGTTAACTACCAGGCAAACCGCGTAGAAGATGGCAATGCCTGCCAGAGCGTATTCCGGAGTGGTGGCTTTGATCTGCTCGCCGAAGACCTTGGGAATATAGAAGGCACCGTAGGCGGCAACTGCTGAGGTCCATCCCAATACCGGGCCTGCCTGCTCTTTCGGGAACACCATGGCGATGGTGCGGAAGGTAGAGCCATTGCCGATACCGGTAGCGGCGAACAGCACCAGGAACAGGAGGAAGAAGGGCAGGAAGAACTCTTCCGGAGTGGCTGAGCCGTAGGCGGCCTTCATGTAGTAAGCCACACCCAGGGCACTACCCACCATGATTGCAGCACAGATTTGGGTAACCAGGGCTCCGCCGATGCGGTCGGAGATCCAACCACCTACCGGGCGAATCAGAGCGCCGATAAATGGACCCATCCAGGCGTACATCAGGGCGCTGGGGCCATTGTTGTTGATGGTATCGTGAGTCATAACCCCGTCCACCATTACGTGGCTGTATCCGAAGATGACCTTGATAGCCAGGGGGAAGGCCGCTGCGAAACCGATAAAGCTGCCAAAGGTCATGGTGTAAATGACACTCATCACCCAGGTGTGCTTGTTGTTGAAGATACGGTACTGACGCTGCAAGCTGGTTTTAATCTCACCGGGCAGAAGCTTCAAGCCGAACACGGTAGCGGCGATTACCAGTACCAGAACGATTTCCTTGGGCACCCCCCAGCCTGAACCGTTGGCCGCTTCGGGAAGCAACAGCCACAGACCTGTGATTGCGGTGAAGAGGCCGATTCCCAACATCATGGTCATCTTCAACATCGCGCCGATAGAGCTGCCCACATCCGGGGTTACTTCGTCGGTGCGCAGGTTGTTCATACCGAACCAGCCGACAAAGGCCAGTGGAACCAGGAACAGCAGCCATACAAAACCGGCATTTTGAATCCACGCTTCAGAACCGGCTGGTACTTTACCAATCAGAGAGCCAGAGCTGCTCACCAGGGTCATGGGATCGCCGCCAGCAGCGCCGAAAGCACCGAAGGTCATAAACAGCGGTACCAGGATCTGCATGGTGGTAACACCGAAGTTACCCAAGCCCGCATTCAGGCCAAGTGCCAAGCCTTGCTTTTCCTTGGGGAAAAAGAAGCTGATATTGGACATGGAAGAGGCGAAGTTACCACCGCCAATACCAGACAGCAGTGCCAGCAACTGGAATACCCACAGTGGGGTGTCCTTGCTTTGCAGTGCGATACCGGTGCCGAGGGCGGGAATCATCAACAGGGCCGTGGTGAATACAATAGTGTTGCGCCCACCGAACAATCGAATAAAGAAACTACTGGGTATTCGAAGGGTAGCGCCGGTGAGGCCGGCAATTGCCATCAGGGTAAACAGATCGGCTTTGGCAATGGGGAAGCCAAGGTTGAGCATTTGAACGGTAATAATGCCCCAGTAGAGCCATACGGCGAAGCCGCACAGCAAACTGGGAATGGATATCCACAAATTCCGGTTTGCGATTTTTTTGCCCTTGGACTGCCAGAATTTGCTGTCCTCTGGGGCCCACTCGTAGATGTCAGACACGGCGGCCACTCCTCCTCGAAATGATTCGTCCAGCCACTATGGGCCGGGGTGTATCCCTGCTCAATTACCAACAGTAAGTAACCCTTTTGCCCCCGCGCGTAATAGCTACCCCTTTGGGGGTAAGCGCAGGCACTGAGCCCTGTGTTAAAGTCACTGTTCAGAATTAGTACAACTTACAGCAATGAAGCAGGACACCCCATGACTTCTTCTGCCACGGTAATGATGGTTGATGACCATCCTCTGTTTCGTAAAGGTCTCAAGCAATTGTTTGCTATGGAGCCCAGCTTGGAGTTAGTAGCCGAGGCCAGTAGCGGAGAGGAAGCGTTGGAGCTGGCCAAACAGCATGAGCCGGACCTTATTCTGTTGGACCTGAATATGCGCGGTATGGATGGGCTGGATACCCTGAGGGCAATGCGCGCGGCCGATGTAGCTTCACGCATCGTGATACTGACAGTGTCCGATAACAACGCGGACGTGGTTTCCTGTATTCGCGCCGGTGCCGATGGCTACCTGCTCAAGGATATGGAGCCGGAAGATATTCTCGATCAGGTTATCCAGGCCACACACGGCAAGCTCGCTATCAGCCAGCGCCTGACCGAGATCCTCGCCTCCGCCCTGCGCAAGCCGGACAATTCCGGTGCGGATACCCTGTCGACGCTCACAAGTCGTGAGTACCAGATCTTGCAATTGATTGCCGATGGCCTCAGTAACAAGTTAATCGCCCGTGAATTGGATATCAGTGATGCCACTGTAAAGGTTCACGTTAAACACTTATTGAAAAAGTTGGGCATGCGCTCCCGGGTGGAAGCCGCTGTGTGGATGGTTAATCAAAAGCGACCGGAATCGCAAAACCGCAGCCACTGATTTTTCCCAACTACAAAGGAATGAAGTAAGAGATATTGTCCATGCCCACTATCGACTGCTGTAGCCAACCGGGCCTGATGCCCATCGAAAGCGCCCGCGAAAAACTTCTTGAGGCACTGAGCTCAATCAGTGGCACTGAGACTTTGCCCCTGGCACAAGCCGCCGGTCGGGTATTGGCTAAGGATGTTATCTCCACAGTAAACCTACCGCCCTGCGACAACTCCGCAATGGACGGTTACGCCCTGCGCTTCGAAGACCTGGCCAGTGGCTTGCCGCTGGAGCTGATCGGCAAATCATTCGCCGGAGCACCTTTTGACGGTGTGGTAAACCCCGGCACTTGCGTACGCATTATGACGGGAGCCGCAGTACCGGCCGGTGCAGATACGGTAGTGATGCAGGAAAATGTCGATGCCCAAGGGGAGTCGATACGAATAAATTGCGAAGTTCGCACTGGCGACCATATCCGCCGCTGCGGTGAAGACGTAGCCGAAGGAGATAGCCTCCTTAAGGCCGGAGAGCGCATTAGCGTTCCTCATATTGCCCTGCTCGCCGCTGCCGGAGTGGGCACAGTGAAAGTCGTGCGCAAACCGGTAGTCGCACTTTTCTCCACCGGCGATGAATTGCGTCAGCCCGGTGAAGCCCTGGGTAAGGGCGATATTTACGATAGCAACCGCATCGCCCTGTTATCCGCCCTGGAACAGCTGGACCTGGATGTTTTGGACTTGGGTATATTGCCCGATAACAAACAGGCCATTACGGATGCCTTGCAGCGCGCTTCCGAAGAGGCCGATGCCATTATTACCTCTGGTGGAGTCTCCGTTGGCGAAGCGGATTACACCCGTGAAGTGTTGGAGGAACTGGGAGAGATCGGCTTCTGGAAAGTGGCGATGAAGCCCGGCAAACCTTTTGCCTTTGGTTTCCTACAGGGAACCCCGTTCTTCGGCCTACCCGGCAACCCGGTTTCCGCCCTGGTAACTTTCTACCAGCTGGCCGTGCCCGCCTTGAGTGTGATGAAAGGCGATCAGTGGACTGGCCCGCAGACCTTACAGGCGAAACTGTTAAAACCCCTGAAGAAAAAGCCCGGCCGAACCGATTTCCAGCGGGGTGTTTATGGCAGTGATGAAAATGGGTTGTTGGTAGTAGAACCGGTTGGTACCCAGGGGAGCCATATTCTTTCCGGTCTGGCTGCTGCTAACTGCTTTATCGTTTTAGCGCGAGAGAGTGGCAGTGTAGAGGCTGGGGAGCAGGTGGTGATTGAGCCTTTGGGGGTGCCGTTGGCGTAGGGGCTTCCAGCATTACTGGAAGCTTCCAATAAAATTATTTACATCTTCTTATTTGCAAAAGGTTGAGTTGCTCAAATATTTAGCTTGGCCAAATGTAGATTAGTCTTTATTTCTCTTTGGGCGAAGCCGTCATTACTACCTACCCAATATTTATGTGATATTGGGTCTGTAGATACGTTGGATGCTCCACCCGCAACTAAAGCATCATGTAGGGCTTGTTGGCGTATTTTTGGGTTTTTGCTATTGCTAAACACCCAAAAATTTAGAGGCCCCGCATACCCAAGGCTTCTGGCAGCTGCAATTATTGCACTGCAAGTATTTTGATATAGACCTTTATTTGCATTGACCAAAGCTTGGGGTTGCATATCCCGCTCAAACTCGGCATTTAAGTTTTTTACATAAATATTGCCAATGATATCTGCAGGACTGACTCTGAAGTATTCGGATGCTATGGTTACTGCTACGATAATATCAGCAACATTAGTTGCATCAATTTCAAATACCCATAGTTCACGATCAACGATAGCTGCTTTTCTCTCTGCACCTTTTACAAAAAGTTTAAAAGGTGATGCACCCTTACAATAGTTTGCTTTCCAGTCAGAGTATGAGCATAAGCTGGTCCTTAAGACAAAATCTTTTTTGTCTCTGCCATTGTTAAAAATAACATCTACATCAACTTTGTAGTCATACATACCTTCGGCGAAGGTCATAGCACCTCTAGGATTATTGTTCATGCCTCCCTACCTCATCGCAGTCCATTGCTTCAGAAGAAATGCCTATATAGCGGATCTGCTCATCTTCCATTGAGCTGGATGCCGCAAGCATTACACGTTTGTCATCTTTACTAGATTCGGAAAAATCAGCAGGGTCGTATTGCTTGCAGCTTTTCAGCTCCAATATTTTCATACCCTGCTTATCAAGGTATTGCTCAAATAAAGACATAGCGTCTTCTTGGCTGCTGGCTGGAACAAATCCTGTTCCAACCATGAATTCAGAGCCATCTTCATTCATTGGAGAAAACTCATCAAGCGATGCTTTGTGCTCAATAAGCCATACAGATATTATTTCCATTACGTAACCTCCTTGACAAATCATGTAAGGTTTTTCATTTTTAGATTAAATTATCCAAAGTGCTAAGATATTTATACTATTTAAGCAAGAAAGCATCCTTGCAGGAAGCGATCAAGAGAGTACATTAGATTACATTTTGGGTGTGGTCTTCTAAAGCATCTAATTAGTAACTTAATTGTATTATCTAGTGCTTGGCATAAAATTTTTCGTAATAGCTTAATGTATCTACCTATTTGAATCACATAAATCAAATATGAGACAAGAATGGTTTCACTTATGGCCGCTATAAAGTCTTTTGATTTATTGTGAGTTTAAAATTGAAGTGAATAATTCTGACAGGAAAGTTAGCTTCGCCCTTTGGGCTTGGTATTGTGCGGCAGCTTTACTGCTTCCGAGTCCAACCTGAGTTCGAGCGAAATCTGGGAGTTAGCCATATACAAGGAAGCCCTCTTATGCGGGTAGTGTGTGAGGATTAGCTTCGCCCGTTGGGCTCGCTGCTCTGCGGCAGCTTTGCTGCCTCCGAGTCGAACCTGAGTTCGAACAAAACTCTGGGAGTTAGCCATATATAAGGAAGCCCGCTTATGCGGGTGGTGTGCGGGAGGATTAGCTTCGCCCGTTGGGCTCGCTGCTCTACGGCAGCTTTGCTGCCTCCGAGTCGAACCTGAGTTCGAGCGAAACCTGGGAGTTAGCCATATATAAGGAAGCCTGCTTATGCGAGTGATGTGCGGGAGGATTAGCTTCGCCCGTTGGGCTCGCTGCTCTGCGGCAGCTTTGCTGCCTCCGAGTCGAACCTGAGTTCGAACAAAACCCTGGGAGTTAGCCATATATAAAAAAGCCCGCATAAGCGGGCTTTTTTATATACGGCCCGCCCGAGAGGATTCGAACCTCTGACCTTCGCCTCCGGAGGGCGACGCTCTATCCAGCTGAGCTACGGGCGGTTTAATTGGCTATCTGTGCCAATGGGAGGCGGATTATACAGAAGCTGGGGGTAGGGTTAAAGGACATTCTATTGGGTTATATAGTCTTTGGCAGGTGGCGATGCAGTGCTTATAATGCGCCGCGTAGGAGTTTGCGACGATATTTTGAACGTTTGTGGGCCAACTCACTTCGGTCCTTTTGGGGGAATATGATGAAGCGTATTTTGGGAATTGTGGCGGCACTGGCCGTCAGTGTGGCTACAGCAGTGGCCCAGCAGTCTGTCGATGAAGAAATCGCAGAGCGAATTGCTCCGGCAGGTGAAACCTGCATGAAAGGTGAAGAGTGTGCGGCGGCAGTAGCGGCGGCACCTGAAGGTGCTAGCGGCGGTGCTGCTCGCAGTGGCCAGGATATCTACAACGCAAGCTGCCAGACCTGCCATGCAATGGGCGTTGCAGGTGCGCCTAAATTCGGTGATGCCGCAGCTTGGGCACCGCGTATCGCTAAGGGCATGGATACTCTCTATAACAATGCCATTAACGGTATTAATGCCATGCCGGCCAAAGGCCTGTGTATGGATTGTAGCGATGACGAGATCAAGGCTGCTGTGAATTACATGGTGGATAATAGTAAGTAAGCTGTTTCCTATTGAAAAAAGGCCGCTCATTGAGTGGCCTTTTTTATTTGTGGATAATTATTGATATTCATTCTCACTATCTAGGTGCTGCTGATTCGCCGTCAGTGAGTGTTCCTAGGCTGAATTAATAGGGCACCATGGATTTACCGTTGTTTACTGTAAAAATTTTTGGGATCGTAGGGTTACAAGAATATTGAGAAACACTAGGCGGGCTTTAAATGAATCAGGTTTACACAGAAAAAACTAAGACTGGAACTGTTCAGGTCTAAGATAAGGAAGTATTAGGACGTATTGTGAAGGTTGCGACTCCAGCCGAAGTTAAAAGGGCAACCGAGAAGGTACTGGTTAAGTATCGTAAAACGCTAGAGGCACTAAAAAGCCGATAAGATACCTGAGATTCCTTTGAGCAGCTTCGTGACACCTTTGCGGGTCGTTAAGTTGTAGAAAGGAAAAGGCCGCTGAAGGGCGGCCCTGGGATATTGGGTACTTGTGTCGTAGGTACAATAGTTTTGAACTAATCAAACATACTCAACAAAGACCCCAGAGTTTCCTCTCCCTTCGCCTGATTCTGCTCCGGCGTCGCCTTACCAAATCCTTCCAGCAACACATCCTCTTCCGGTAGCTCATCGATAAAGCGGCTGGGTGTGGTGTCCTGAGTTTCGCCGAACTGTTTGCGCTTGCCCGCCAGGGTCATGGTGAGGGTGCGCTGGGCGCGAGTGATACCCACGTAGGTGAGGCGGCGCTCCTCTTCGATGTTGTCGTCTTCAATACTGTTGCGGTGGGGAAGTAAGTTCTCTTCCATACCGATCATAAACACGTGGGGGAATTCCAGGCCCTTGGCGGCGTGCAGGGTCATCAGGCTGACCTTATCGGTGGCTTCCTCTTCTTCCTGGCGCTCCAGCATATCCCGCAGGATCAGTTTGGAGATGGCCTGTTCCAGGCGAATATCCTGCTCCAGCTCATCGTCGGTGCCCTCCATAATCTTGTTGAGGCTCTCCAGCAGCCAATACACATTTTCCATGCGCTTCTCGGCCACCTTCTCGCTGCTGGCGTTTTGCGAGAGCCAACCGGCGTAGTCGATATCTTCCAGCATCTCGCGCAGGGCGCCATTGGCAGTGGTATCGCGACAGTTGCGCTGTACCCCTTCGAGCCACAGGGCGAAGCGATTCAGGCGCTCGTAGCCCTGCTCGTTGATATGCTCCTTAAAGCCCAGCTCCGAGCAGGCTTTGAACATGGAGATCTCGCGGCCCTTGGCGTAGTTGCCCAGGGCTTCCAGGCTGCTGGTACCTATTTGGCGACGCGGGGTATTGATAATGCGCAGGAATGCGTTGTCATCATCCGGATTCACCAACAGGCGCAGGTAGGCCATCACGTCCTTGATTTCAGCGCGGGCGAAGAAGGAAGTACCGCCGGACATCTGGTAGGGAACCTGGTGCTCCTGTAGCTTCATCTCAAGGAGGCGCGCCTGGTGGTTGCCGCGATAGAGCACGGCAAAATCCATAAATTTGCAGCCGCGACGGCTCTTTTGCAGGAAAACCTCGTTGGCGACTCGTTCTGCTTCTTCAGTTTCATTAGCCACCTTGAGCACGCGGATCTCCTCACCCAGGCCGCGATCGGACCACAATGCTTTGTCGAATTCGTGAGGATTGTGGGCAATCAGGTGGTTGGCCACTTTGAGGATGCGGCTGGTGGAGCGGTAGTTCTGCTCCAGTTTGATCAGGCGAAGGTTGGGGAAGTCGGTCTTCAGCGCACTCATATTCTCCGGGCGCGCGCCGCGCCAGGCGTAGATAGACTGGTCATCGTCTCCCACCACTGTGAGGCCGCCGCGCCCGCCCACCAGCAGCTTCACCAGCAGGTACTGGGAGTTGTTGGTGTCCTGATATTCGTCCACCAGCAGGTAGCGAATCTTCTTGCGCCAGCGTTGCAGTAACTCCGGGTCTTTGTCGAACAACTGTACCGGCAGCAGGATCAGGTCGTCGAAGTCGACGGCATTGTAGGCCTTGAGGGCTTCGCAGTAGCGATCGTAGGCGATAGCGATGGCCTGCTCACCGGGGCTCTGTGCCTGCTCCAAGGCACGGCGCGGGGTGAGCATATCGTTCTTCCAATTGGAGATCTGGTTTTGTACCCGATCCAACAGGTCTGTATCCAGGTCGCCATCCCTGAGCATCAGCTCCTTGATCAGGGCGCGGGCGTCTTCCGCATCGAAGATGGAGAAGCCGGGCTTAAAGCCGGCGGCGCGGTATTCTTTGCGCAGGATATTCAGCCCAAGGTTATGAAAGGTGGATACGGTGAGACCGTGACTCGCCTTGGAACGCTTGCCATCCGGGCCTGCCAGCAGTTTGCTGACCCGCTCTTTCATCTCCCGTGCCGCCTTGTTGGTGAAGGTGAGGGCGGCGATATTGCGCGCGGCGTAGCCACACTGCTCGATCAGGTAGGCGATCTTGCGGGTGATTACGCTGGTCTTGCCGGAGCCGGCACCGGCCAGTACCAGGCAAGGGCCATCGACATACTTCACGGCTTCGGATTGGCGGGGGTTGAGCTGGGTCATAGATGGGGCTGCATCTTCGCGTCGCGGAAAAGCGGGAGATTCTAGCAGTCTTGGCTCGAATCATCCCAGTACCAGTGCGAACCACCGGCCACACGTATACTTTGCCATTGGGATTGGCTATAACTGCGCCTTATTCCCTGCTTGTGTAACCCCATGCAACAACCCATCGCCGGCTACCACCTGGATGAAGAGAATCACTGGGTGGCGGAGCTCGCCTGTGGCCACTTCCAACATGTACGCCACAATCCTCCCTGGACCAACCGGCCCTGGGTGATCACTGAACAAGGGCGCGAGTCCATGCTGGGATTCCAGCTCAATTGCAAGAAATGCGATGAGGGTGCACCGCCCGATACTCTCGAAAAGGTTGTATAGCCATGACAAAACTCTGGGTCGATGCCGACGCCTGCCCAGTCGCCATCAAGGAAATCCTGTTTCGCGCCGCTGAGCGCACAGCCACAGAATTGACACTGGTTGCTAACCAAGCGGTGCGGGTGCCGCCGTCGCGCTATATTCGCTCCGTGCAAGTGACAGCGGGTTTTGATGTGGCGGATAACGAGATAGTGCAGCGCTGCGAGGCGGGGGACCTGATTATTACCAGCGATATCCCCCTGGCAGCAGAGGTGATCGACAAGGGTGCTGAAGCCCTTAATCCCCGTGGGGAGCGCTATACCAAAGCCAATATCCGCGCGCGCCTGAATATGCGGGACTTTATGGATACCCTGCGCTCCAGCGGTGTGCATACCGGCGGACCACCGGCCCTTAGCCAGGCGGACCGCAAAGCTTTTGCCGATCAGTTAGATAGATGGCTGGCAAAGAGTCGCAAGTAATTTTAAGGAGAATTGCCGTGGATAATTTGAGACTGAAGCCAATGGAAGAGTGGCAATTCCCAACATTGATGTCTTGGCTACCTGATAGGGAGCAGTGCCAACAGTGGGGTGGTCCCGATTTCAGGTTTCCGTTCGAGGGGAGGTCCTTCTTGGAGGATTGTCGCTGGCCGGAGTTGCCCAGCTACGCACTTCAGGACAGTAGCGGCGATGTGCTGGCTTTTGGGCAGTATTACCAACACCTGGGTCGCTGCCACCTAAGTCGCTTAATTGTCTCCCCCAATCATCGCGGAGCCGGATTAGGGCGTTCGCTGGTAGTACAGCTTGCACAAACAGGAGCCAGAGCCCTGGATGCAATCGAGTGCTCTTTATTTGTCCTGCGTACTAATCTAGCGGCACGGACCCTCTACCAGAAATTGGGCTTTGAGGAAGCGGCTTACCCAGGGCAGCGAAAATGGCTGGATCAGTGCGATTTTATGGTCGCACCGTCTGTAGATTTTCAGCAGAAACAAAATATTGAATAGCGCGAATATTTCATGCCTGAATTAATACAACCCACGACCGAACGCTTACAGCTGCGCCAGTGGCGAGAGGACGATAAGTCTGTATTCGCGGAAATGAATGCCGACCCAAGGGTGATGGAGTTCTTCCCATCATTGCTGACGCGACAGCAGAGTGATGCCGGTGTGGATCGCAGTATTACGCATATTGAGAAGTACGGCTGGGGCTTTTGGGCCTTGGAGCTGAGAGACACCAACGAGTTTCTCGGATTTGTCGGTATGAAAAATGTGACCGAAGATTTGCCCTTCACTCCAGCGGTAGAGATTGGCTGGCGCTTGGCCTTTCCCCATTGGGGAAAAGGCTATGCCAGTGAAGCTGCACAAGCATCTTTGGATGTAGCTTTTAATACCCTGAATCTCAGCGAAGTCGTTTCCTTTACTGCACTACAAAACCTTCGTTCCCAGCGGGTGATGGAGCGGCTTGGGATGCAGAGAGACTCTCTTGTCTTTGAGCACCCTTTGGTCCCTAATGACAGTAATTTACAGCGGCATTGTCTTTATCGATTGAGTGCTGATGAGTGGCAAAAGATTTGATTTGACTGGCCTCGATTCAAGATTTTCAGCGCTCAGATGGGATCAAGCTTTTTTGGGGAGGCAATAGAAACCATAAACTACAGGAAATTAAAATTTTTCCTGATGGCTTATAGTTTTGACTGAATTCAGAGGTTAAAAATACTGTATTAAGTGAAGCTTTTGTTTTTATATCTGGTGCAGAAATATAGAGAATAGTGGATGAAGATAAGAATCAAATTAGCCGCAATAGTAATGGCAGCTTATTCCAGTTTTTCGGCAGCGGAAAATTTTGCTGTATTACCACAACTGGCAACCTATAAAGTACCAGAATCCTGGCGCCAGCCAGTAGCGCCTCTAAAGATTGCAGATAACACATGGCAAATAGGTACCGAGGGAATTACCTCACTGTTATTAAAAGGCAAAGAGGGATCGATTCTAATTGACGGTGGCATGGAGCAGACGGCTGAGCATTTATTGGAGAATATGCGCAGGTTGGGAGTCGCCCCCTCGGATCTCAAAATAATCTTGCACAGTCAGGCTCATGCAGACCACATTGGTTCTATAGCTGAGCTAAAACGCGTAACTGGTGCACAGGTGGTAACCAATGCCGAGTCAGCGGTGTTAATGGCTCGCGGTGGTGCCAATGATATTCACTTTGCCGACGAACTTTTATATCCGCCAATAAAGGCGGATCGTATCCTGCACGATGGCGAGCAAGTGGTTCTAGGGGATTTGCGTCTACGCGTACATTTTATCCCAGGCCATACACCAGGCAGTATGGCCTGGACCTGGGAAGACAAAGTTGATGGTAAAACTAAAGATATAGCTTATGTGGATAGCCTTACAGCGCCCGGTTATCAACTGATTGATAATCGCCGCTATCCCAATATCGTAGAGGACTTCCGCACAAGCTTTGCCCGTGTGCGGGATTTACCTTGTGATTTACTACTTACCCCTCATGCACCTGCCAGCGGTTGGGAGTTTAAAAACAAAGCTATACAGAAAAAATCAGTCAGCTGTCATCAATATGCAGAGAAAGCAGAAGAAAAATTAAGTGAAAAGCTGGAAGCTGAGAAAGATCCAGCTGACTAGATGTTGGCGCTACAAAACATGGCTCGACAAATTAATGCCGGGCCAAAAATTGATGTACCTTTGGCACAAGATAGAAATACATTAGTGGGACCAGAATAGCGGTCATTATTAGCGCTTTTAAACCAATTGCAATTTGCAATTCCAGTGCTTGCATCCCTAGAAGTAATAGAGTAACAATAGGGTAAACCAATGCCCAGATGCACAGGGCGTGTAGTATCGGTTTCTTCATTTGTTCAACTCCTCCATAAATTTAGAAATTGTCTTAAAATACCCGGGTAAGATTTTTTGTAAAAATTGTTTTCCACTCTTGGATAGTGCTACACATTTTGCCCTGCCATCGCTGGAGTCTGCTTCCATAACGATGAGCTCATCTTCCACCATGCTTTTCAAGGTTCGTGTCATTACCGGGCGAGAAACATCGATGCGCTCTGCGATTTCTGAAGCCAGCAAACTATCTCTTTGAGGCTCCCGGTCGATAACGATCATTACCAGGAAGCGCAGCTGGGAGGTTCCGTGTTCAGAAAAATACCCCTCCAGCTCCCGCAATAGCAGACTCGCATCCCGCATCATGGTAAGGGCGTCCTGAACGGCAGTGGGATCTTTTACAGAAAATCGTTTGGAATATCCCTCAACCATCTGTTGTGAGGGAAGTTCTTTGAGAAAAAACATAAGGGTTTTAAGCTAACCTCTCCAGCTTATTGATCTCCACAGGCTCTTTTAGCCACTCTTGATAGGCTTCGAATATCGGAGCGATATAGGGCATAGCGTAATGCTTGTTCAAGTCTTCCTGGCTGCGCCACTCCTCGTATAAAAACAGGTTTTCCCCGTCCTCGTGCACAGAAAACTGCAGGCAGCCCTCTTCCTCCAATGTTTTAGCCACTATGGACAGGATGGCCTGCTTGGCTTGGTCAAAGAACTCTGTCTTGGGAGAAATCTTGGCAATAATGAATAAATTTATAGCCATAAACGTCACTCTCTATGGAATATAGTTATCATGATAATCAAATGGGGTGGGTTGTCAAACTACTTGTGGGTCAGTTTAATGTAAGGAGTGGAGGAGAACAGTCGGTTTACTTAACATTGTAGAGATAGCAGTGGCTCAACTAGGAGCCACAGAAATGATGATTGCACGAAACTAGTAATGAGCTACCTTGGAGCGGCAAAATAAACTTGGCGTTTGTAAAGCTTACGCCACTGGATACCGTCTTCTGATTTCCATATGTCATTATTTATTCCCTCACCCTGACCCCCAATAAGTAATAGATGGTCACCATTGCTCACTATTTGGTGAGAGCCTCTGGCTGAGAAGGGGGCGGAAGAGGTTTCCAGAGTCCAGTTAACCCCATCCTTAGAAGACCATATATCATTGGTATATTCCGCCACTTCTGTGTCCCATCCCCCAATTACCCATAGCTTATTCTTAAAGGCTACAAATTGGTGATCGTAACGAGTATTAAATATTGGGTTAAGCGTTTCTTTTGACCAATTGATACCATCGGTAGATGACCACATGACATCATCTGAACCTAAGTCCCCTTTTCCTCCAAAAACCCAAATTTTATTATTGAAACTGAGTGCCTGATGAAAGTGACGAGATATAAATGGAGGGTTATCTGTGACAAGTGTCCAGTTAATACCATCTATTGATGACCAGATATCTTTTTTTTCTGTATCGCCATAATCTTCGGTACCTCCAATAAGCCATAGCCGCTCATCGTAACTTATGAGTTGATGGCCGAACCGGGCTGAGAATCCAGGAGTCTCTGACTCTAACTTCCAATCTATTCCATCAATAGATGACCAAATGTCATTCTTTAATCCGTGAGATTGCTCGCAACATGCTCCGTCATTACCTCCAATTAACCACATTTTTTTATTGTGGATCGCGACTTGATGTCGAAAACTGAAAGGGAAATTTGGACTGTCTGTCGCTAGTGTCCAATCTGCCCCGTTACTAGATGACCAGATATCATTCTTTGAACTTCCAGAACCACCAATAATCCAATATTTATTTTTATAATAAATAGCTTGATGTTGTGTTCTTGGTGGTATCTCATCAGTTTTTGTGTGTTGTTGCCAATTCACACCATCTATAGATGACCAGATGTCATTTCTTAACCCACTAAACATACCACCTGACCGACCTCCAATTAACCATATTTTTCCAGTAAAACTAATAGCTTGATGGTTTTCACGGGATGAAAAAGGAGTACTTTCGGTTTCTTGCTGCCATCTAACCCCGTCTGTTGATGACCAAATATCGTTTATATTATTTGGGCTGCCACCTTCACTGCCACCAATTACCCAAAGCTTATTGTCATGGGATACTAGTTGGTGGTCTTCTCTCGCCATAAATGGGGTCTCTTCTGATACCTGTTTCCAATGTTCTCCATCCTCTGATGACCAAATTTCACTCTTTGTGAAATCAAATCCCAGGGCGCCGATCATCCATAGTTTATTGTTGAAACTAATTGTTTCTGCAGCCCATCCGATTAAGAATGAGAGGTCTTCTGTAACAAGCGTCCATGTGACTCCATCAGTAGACGACCATACATCATTGTGAAAATTGTCCCCTGTTGAATCTCTATACGCACCACCAATGATCCATAATTTATCATCGTGAGTAATAAACCTCTGTGTAATGCGACTCGGAAAATTGGGATTATCCGTAACCAGTTCCCAGGTAATGCCGTCATCTGATGACCAAATCTCATTATTTTCAGGGTTACTAATAGGACCTAGAACAACCCATAATTTATTATTGTATACGGCGGCTTTAGGGGACCTGGCTAGAGGAAAAGGTGCATTTTTGGTTTGTAGTTCCCAAATAATTCCGTCATTACTGGACCAGATATCATTTTGGTATTCCAAACCATCATAACCACCGATGAGCCAAAGTTTTTCTTTAAAAGCTATTACCTGGTGTCCTTCTCTCCCAGAAAATTCTGAAGTAGTTACTGTGACAGAGGCTTTTGAAGTATCAGAAAGAAGATTGTAGAAAGCTGGCTGGGAGAGAGTGGCAGCTGTATCGGTAACTATTTGACCGTTGATAGTACTTAACTGCCCATTTTTACAAGTATTATAGCTTTCTAGATTACACTCATTCTCAGCGCTACGATAAAATAAGATATTGTCATCTGACTCAGAAAACTGAATTTTAGTATCAGATTTGCCTACCCACGCAGTCATACTGATTGTTTTTATTTCAGAGTTAACTTGATAGCTAGATGAAGCGGAAAAGTATTGATTGTCCTGATCTATATTTGCCGTTATGGTAGCTGAGCCTGCGGCTATAGCAGTGATTAAGCCTTCTGAATCAACAGTGACTATTTCTGGATTATTAGAACTATAAGCGATTAAGCCTGAGCCTTGCCCAGTTGCAGTATTTTGTAAACTGTCGCCAAGATATAAATCAATTGAACCAGTATAGGCGAATGTCAAATTTTGTTGGCTCAACGATGAGTCAGACTTCTCACCACCACCACCACCACCACCACAGCCAGTTAAAAAAATACTAATAAATATAGTGATAAATAATGATAAAATGGGGTTAATTTTTATCATCGACTCGTCCTTTATGAGTACGTACTTACGTATTAATTAGAGCTAATTTTATATAGAAAATAATAACAGTATTTAGATACTGATTTTAATCCTAAATATTGATAGGGATTGGAAAGGGTTAATAACTATCTACTTTATAACTCAGGTTTTTGACTAGTTTGATAAAGCAATTACATTTCTTCGGTCGAGATTTCTATAGGCTAGTGCCTCAGCAATTTGAGTAGTACTTATATGTTCAAAATTAGCAAGGTCTGCCAAGGTTCGGGCTACTTTAAGGACCCGATGGTAACTACGCGCGGATAGCCCCAGTTTTTCCACCGATTGACGTAAGAGGTGTTTCTCCTTTTCCCCCAAGGCACAGTGCTTTTCCAGCTCTGCGCCTTTTAACAGGTTATTTGTCTTACCTTGCCGCTGTATTTGTTGCTGGCGTGCGGCACAAACTCTCTCTCTCACGGTATCGGAAGTTTCTCCGGGAGCTGAATCCTGTAATTGCACAGCATTCATAGCGCCCACCTCTACCTGCATATCGATACGATCCAGCAGAGGGCCTGAGAGCTTGTTACGATATCGATCTATCTGGTCTGGGGTACAGCGACAGCGGGGTTCGCCTAAATAGCCACAAGGGCAAGGGTTCATAGCCCCGACCAGCTGAAAGTGGGCGGGGTAGGTGACTTGGGCTCGGGCGCGGGAGATACGCACTTCACCATTCTCCAGGGGTTCCCGCAGTATCTCCAGGGCGTGCCTGGGAAATTCGGGCATCTCATCAAGGAATAGGACTCCCCGGTGCGCGAGGGATATCTCACCGGGCCTTGGGGTGCTGCCACCACCGACCAGCGCTGTTGGTGAGGCGCTGTGGTGCGGGGCCCTGAAAGGGCGCAGGCTCTGGTGAGGTAGGCCTGCGCTGGAGTAAACGCTCGCTACTTCTAATGACTCTTCAGTTGTCAGCGGGGGCAATATTCCTGGCAGGCGGCTGGCCAGCATGGTTTTGCCGGTGCCGGGCGGACCGTAAAAAAGCAGATTGTGGCTCCCGGCTGCTGCCACTTCGAGAGCACGGCGGGCCTTTAGTTGGCCGCGCACATCGGCTAAGTCTGCGCACAGGTGCTCTTCGGCAATAGGCTCTGCAACAGCTTTGGGCATAGATTCACGCCCATGAAGTTCGGCGCAAACTTCCAGTAGGGAGTTGGCAATGCTGACTTCGCCGGTTGCCAGCGCGGCTTCCGCACCGTTCTCGGTAGGCACAACGAGTTTACGGTCTTCATTGGTGCAGGCCACGGCTGCCGGTAAGCTACCACTTACTTCCCGCAAGGCGCCGGTGAGTGCTAGCTCGCCAATAAATTCATAGCGTTCCAGAGTTTCGGTGGGAACCTGTCCCGAGGCGCTGAGAATGCCGATGGCGATGGCCAGATCGTAGCGGCCACCTTCCTTGGGTAAGTCGGCGGGGGCGAGGTTCACGGTAATACGGCGCTGGGGGAAGTCGAAATGACTGTTGATTAGGGCGCTGCGGACACGATCGCGGCTCTCCCGCACCGCCGCTTCCGGTAAACCCACAATATGAAAAGCAGGGAGGCCATTTGCCAGGTGGGTTTCTACGGTAACCAGAGGTGCAGAGACCCCGAGCTGAGCTCGGGAGTAGGTGACTGAGAGGCTCACGATTTCATCCTTGAAGTGGCTCCCTGGGCTTAGTCCTTGGCGGCGCTGTCTCTCTGCGCCAGGGCTTGCTCCAGCATTTCGACCTTATCTTCGAGTCGTGCCAGCTTTTCCCGGGTCCGGCGCAGTATCTCCACCTGAGTGTCGAACTCTCGCTGGGAGACCAATGGCAATTTATCCAGTGATACCTCCAGAGCACTGCGCAAGTCACTGGTCACCACGGCGCCCTGTTGTTGTAGCTCTTTCAGCAGCTGTTGCAGTTTATCTGCTGCCACGGGCATTTCCTCGCTAAATAAGATGGATATGAATAGCACGGGATTGTAACCCAGTGCATTTTTTGGAAAAAGCAGCCTAACAGCGCACCGTTCTGAGCGCACCTTAATCTTTACCTCCCCACTTCAGTGCAAAGGAAGAAAGGCAGTTCCATGTTGGTGCAGCACTTTGCCTCCGAGTTTCTATTCGTACGAATTTTACTAATTCAATTACTCCTAACTTATTGATTTTGCTTGCGGTTGCGGTGTTGGCATCAAGTCTGCAAACAATCTGTGCAGGTGTCCCATTAACGATCATTGGGAGTCTGGGAAAGTAGCAGTTCACGAGACGCAAGCGACCCTCTGTCACACCCGACAGTGAAGGACTGATTGCAGGCGGCGCCATAAAAGCACTCGAAAAAACAGCTTCAAAAGCCTTGGAGGATCAAAGTGGAAAATAAAATGTATAAAGTTGCCACTCTCGTCACCGGTGCCGTTCTCGCACTGGGCGCTGCAAATTTATCGATGGCTGCCGAGGGCGGTCCCAGCATTAGTGCCAATGTGGGTCTAGTTTCTGACTATAGATTCCGTGGTATTAGCCAGACTGATGGAGGCCCCGCATTACAGGGTGGTGTCGATGTTGATTTTGGAAACGGCATTTATATTGGCACCTGGGCATCCCAAGTGGATTTTGATTACGGCTCCGATGAAACCGATTATGAACAGGATTTTTACGGCGGTTATAGCGGAGATATCAATGACAGTGTCAGCTTTGATGTTGGCTACATCTATTACGCCTATCACGGCGGAAATGCCGATGAAGATTATCAGGAAATATACGGCAGCCTGAGTTTTTCAGATTTAACGTTGGGGTTTGCCTATTCCGATGATTATTGGGCGGATACCGGTGAATTTTATTACCCTTATGCGGAATATAGTTTCGCTCTTCCCTCAGATCTTTCTCTCGATCTACATCTGGGATTAAACCTCTTTGAAGAAGAAGGTTTTCTCGATGGATCTGATTCCTATATCGATTACTCCGTTTCCCTCAGTAAAGAATTTGGTGGCTTGAGCCTGAGCGCTTCTTTCGTGGGCACCGATGTTAGCGATAGCGAATGTTACGAGACTGACTGGTGCGAACCTACATTGCTCGCCGGCGCGACTTATACCTGGTAATACAAAAGGGCCTTCGTTAATGCGAGGGCTCGTTTTCTTTAGGGGAATACCATGAAATTAATCACTGCAATCATTAAACCCTTCAAGCTGGATGCTGTGAGAGATGCCCTGCGGGAGTCGGGGGTTAATGGTGTAACGGTCACTGAAGTGAAGGGCTTTGGTCGCCAAAAAGGGCATACGGAATTGTATCGCGGCGCAGAGTATGTGGTGGATTTTCTTCCGAAAACCATGCTGCAAATAGCGGTGGCAGATTCGCAACTGGATGCGGTTATCGAAGCAATTGGTTCTAGCGCGCAGAGTGGCAAGATCGGTGACGGAAAAATATTTGTCGCAGAGCTTGAGCAGGTCGTGCGCATACGTACCGGAGAAACCGGTAATGCAGCAATTTAATTAAAAACCGAAAACATAATTTTAATAAATATCCAGATTTGAACGGAGAGGAATATGGAGAACCAAATTTTTCAATTGCAGTATGCAATTGATACTTTTTACTTTCTGATGTGCGGCGCCCTGGTAATGTGGATGGCCGCCGGCTTTTCCATGCTGGAAGCCGGCTTGGTGCGCTCCAAAAACACCACGGAAATTCTCACCAAGAATGTGGCCCTGTTTGCGATTGCCTGCATTATGTACCTGCTGACTGGCTACGCCATTATGTACGATGGTGGCTGGGCATTGTCCGGTATTGAGGCGTTTAGTCTGGAAGGCGTCCTCAGCGATTCTGCAGAAAATGGTTTTGAGGGTGACTCCGTTTATTCCGGGGCTTCAGACTTTTTCTTCCAGGTGGTCTTTGTAGCTACCGCCATGTCTATCGTGTCTGGTGCGGTTGCCGAGCGTATGAAGCTGTGGAGCTTCCTGGCATTTGCAGTAGTTTTGACTGGTTTTATCTACCCGCTGGAAGGTGCCTGGACATGGGGTGGCAAAGAGGTTTTCGGCCTGTATAACCTGGGTGATCTCGGTTTCTCTGATTTTGCCGGTTCCGGTATCGTGCATATGGCGGGTGCAGCGGCTGCGCTTGCTGGTGTCCTGCTACTGGGCGCGCGCAAAGGCAAATACGGTCCCAATGGCCAGGTGTATGCTATTCCCGGTGCTAACTTGCCGTTGGCAACCTTGGGTACCTTTATCCTGTGGATGGGCTGGTTTGGCTTCAACGGTGGCTCCGTACTGAAGCTGGGCGATGCTGCCAGTGCACACTCCGTCGCTATGGTCTTTGTGAATACCAATACGGCTGCTGCTGGTGGTGCTATTGCTGCACTGATCACCGCCCGTATCCTGTTTGGCAAAGCTGATCTGACCATGTTGCTCAATGGTGCCTTGGCCGGCCTGGTGGCAATTACAGCGGAGCCGTCGACCCCGACTGCATTGCAGGCAACCCTCTTCGGTATGATCGCTGGTGTACTAGTGGTCTTCTCTATCATCACCCTGGATAAGCTGAAAATCGATGATCCGGTGGGTGCTATTTCAGTACACGGTGTTGTCGGCTTGCTCGGCTTGTTATTGGTACCCGTGACGAACGACGGTTCCAGTTTCAGTGGGCAGTTGATTGGTGCATTGACCATCTTTGGCTGGGTATTTGTTAGCTCTCTGGCGGTGTGGTACCTGCTCAAGCTCGTCACTGGTATCCGTGTGAGCGAAGATGAAGAGCAAGAGGGTGTTGACTTGACTGAATGTGGAATGGAAGCTTACCCGGAATTTATGAACAAGTAAGTTAACAGTGTCGGTGCTGCCCCATAGGCGGGGCAGTGGCCTGGGTAAGGTTCTCTCGACGAGGACGAATCAGGGGAAATACTCAAGATGAAATTGATTACGGCTGTAGTGAAGCCCTTCAAATTGGATGATGTACGCACTGCCCTGTCTGAAGTGGGTGTGCAGGGAATGACCGTCACCGAGGTAAAAGGTTTTGGGCGTCAAAAAGGCCATACAGAGCTTTATCGTGGCGCCGAATATGTGGTGGACTTCCTACCGAAGGTAAAATTGGAACTCGCTGTTGATGACGAGATGGTGGACTCCGCTGTTGAGGCAATTACCAAGGCGGCGCAAACCGGCAAAATCGGTGACGGCAAAATCTTTATCACGGCTCTCGAAGAAGTCATTCGTATCCGTACCGGTGAAACCGGTAGCGAAGCTGTGTAACCTGTTTGATAACTCTTTCATAACGTAGCGATTGAGTATCATAAGCCCCGCAAGGGGCTTTATACGCACTTCTGATAAGTCCCGCTATCTCGCCTTCGATCTTTGTTATCTATTTTGCTTGAAATACCTGCTACCGGTGCAGGCGCAAAAATCTGCATAACTAACTGAAATATTCCCATTTCATTTCCCAACAAAAAACTCTACAGCCTCCTCCTTGTGTTACTGGCACGGGGGTGGGGAACTGCCTATAAATTAATCGCCGCTATTGACGCGGTAGGGGATCGCCACTGAAAAGTGGTTGTCAGTTTTGTAGATGCCGCGGGAAAGGGGCGGCACAGAGGTACTCCCTCTGTAACAGGAGTAAAGGTTACAGGGTTTTAGCTATGAAAGATGGTTATGAAGATCAGGGTAAGAACTCTCGCAGCAAGGACTCCGAGGAATTTGCAGAAGAACGCAGTATCACCTCTCGCCAGCGCGCCAGAAGCCAGTTAAGTTCCGATGTAGAGGAGTTTCTCGCCGGTGGCGGCGCGATTAGTGAAGTTGATCCAGAAGTTACCGCCGACCCCCCGCGCAAACCGCAGCCAAAATATGGCAGCCGCCCTATCTAATCTCTCTGGTCGCTGTTGCTCCTCCAGCAGGAGGAGTGACAGTTGGCCAAACCCCTCTCAGCCTCTCAGAGCTTTTACCGATTGAGCAGTTTCGGTAGCAGGCGCTCCAGGACTTCGCCGATATAGGATAGGAATAAAGTACCCAGGCTAGACCGGTAGTACTGGGGATCAGCAGAGCCTACCGCTAGAGTGCCAAGTTGATTGCCCAAAGGAACTACGGCAGCTGAAGCGATATATTGCGCTTTTTCTGCAAATAGGAATTCTTTTTCCCGCTGGCGCAAAACACCACAGATGGGGCGGCCGTTACGAAGTATTCCGCCAATTGCCGTCTCGGCATCGGAAAATGTGCTGGTCTGAACTTGTCCCAGGCTTTGGCGGGGAGCAGATAATGGCTCGAACAGAGTCAGGCTGGTGAACTCAACATTGAAGTCAGCGGCGAAACTGGCATAGAGAGCTTCTGTGACTTCACCGATATTTTCAGCTTCCAGCAGTGCCAGGATAAGTCGGCGGCTATTGAAAAATAACTGGTCGTTGTCCCGGGCGTTGTGCAAGAGCTGGTCGAGGCGCTGGCGCATTTCGATATTGCGCTCACGCAGCAAATTCGTTTGGTGGGTCATCAGCGACACGGTCTTGCCATTTTCCCGCGGCAACTTGATGGTTTCCAGCAGTTCCATGCGCTCTTCAAAGAACTCCGGGTTTTGAATCAGGTAGCGAGCTACCTGCCGTGCCAGCAGTTTATCGTCACGCTGGGTTTCCTTGTGAGTGTCGCCGGCAATCTCTTCGGGGGGCTGATTGGCGTCTGTGTGTTCCATTGTGTTTGCTTTTTCTGGCACGGGGATGGGGCATCGGACAACTGATGTGGCGAAGCGTTCTGCTCTCTGAGTTATCCCGTACCCGCTTGTGGCGGGTTTACTGCCAAATACCCGGACAATTGTTTAGAGAATAATCTGCCCGTGAAAAACCGTGGTTGCGGGCCCGGTCATAGTAACTGGCTGGCCGGGTCCGCTCCAGTGAATTGTCAGTGTGCCGCCGGGGAGCTGAATTTGGACTTTGTCATCCACCAGGTTTCGCAGGCGAGCGTATACCATGGCGGCACAGGCGCCGGTGCCACAGGCACGAGTTTCGCCAACGCCGCGCTCAAATACCCTGAGCCGGGCTTCGGTGCGTGTATCCACTTGCAGAAAGCCAGCGTTGACCTTTTGTGGGAACCGCGGGTGGCGTTCAATTAGGGGCCCGAGTCTTTCTACCGGTGCGGAAGCGATATCTTCCACCAGCAGAACCGCGTGGGGGTTTCCCATGGATACAGCACCAATGGTGAAGGTCTCCCCGTCCACTTCCAGGGGATAGGACTCTGCACGGCGATCGGCGGAAAAAGGTACTTTTTGGGGCTCAAGGACTGGTGCTCCCATATCGACACTAACCTGATCCCCGTCCAGCACTCTCAGGTGCAGTAAACCGGCGGCAGTTTCTACCTGGATATTTTTCTTACCGGTAAGGCGGCGTTCACGTACAAAGCGGGCAAAGCAGCGGGCGCCATTGCCGCAATTTTCCACTTCGCTGCCATCAGCGTTAAATATGCGATAGCGAAAATCCGCCTCGGGTGTGCGGGGCGGCTCCACCAGCAGTACCTGGTCGCAGCCCACGCCGAGGCAGCGGTCTGCCAGGCGACGAGTTTTTTCCGGGGTCAGTTTAATTTTTTGGCTGACGCCGTCGAGCATCACGAAATCGTTGCCGAGCCCATGCATCTTGCTGAATTTAACGCGCATTCCATTTCTCTATTCGTACTGATTTTCCGCGGCGTTAGCTGCGGTTTGGGGCCCGGGCTGAAAAATGGACCCCACTGCGATGCAAGTAGCTGATCAGGCTTTTTTGGGGACAGTGGTTTCACCGCGAACCAAGTCAGCAAAAGTCTCCCGCTCACGCACCAGGTAAGTTTTGTCGCCATCCACAAGTACTTCAGCGGCGCGACAGCGGCTGTTGTAATTGGAACTCATGGTGAAACCGTAGGCACCGGTCGACAACATGGCTAACAGTTGCCCCTCTCGCAGAGATTGGGAGCGGTTTTTACCCAGGAAGTCGCCCGTTTCGCATACCGGACCGACAATATCCCACAGGGTACTTTCACTCTCGTCCGGTGTCACTGGCACAATATCCTGCCATGCTTGGTAAAGGGCCGGACGCAGGTTGTCATTCATGGCGGCATCGACGATAGCGAAGTTGTGCTCTTCGGTACGCTTCAGGTATTCGACCCGGGTCAGCAGGGCGCCGCCGTTGGCGGCAATGGAGCGGCCGGGTTCGAGAATCAGGGATAAATTGCGTTCGCCGATACGCTTGTGGACCTCCGCCAGGTAATCCCCGACAGGGGGTGGTTCCTCACCCCGATAACGCACACCGAGGCCTCCGCCCAGATCCAGGTGTTCCAGGGTAATTCCCAGCTCGGCGAGCTGATCGATAAGGACCAGCAGGCGATCGAGTGCATCCAGGAAGGGGGCGACTTCGGTGAGCTGGGAACCGATATGGCAATCCACACCGGTAATTTTCAGGTGCTCAGAATCCGCTGCGTGCTGATAAACCTCGATCGCCTTGTCTATGGCGATACCAAATTTATTTTCTTTGAGGCCGGTGGAAATATAGGGGTGGGTTTGGGCATCCACATCGGGATTGACCCTGATGGAAATTGGGGCGGTCTTGCCACACTCTGCGGCCACGCGCTCAAGGCGGTCAATTTCCGCTTCTGATTCAATATTGAAGCAGTGCACTCCAACGTCCAGAGCACGCCGCATTTCCTCTGAGGTTTTACCCACTCCGGAAAATACGATTCGCGATGGGTCGCCGCCGGCGAGCAACACTCGCTCAAGTTCCCCGCCGGAAACAATATCAAAGCCCGCCCCCAGCTGTGCCAGCACTGACAGAATGCCCAGGTTACTGTTGGCTTTTACTGCGTAGCAGATTAGGCCGGGACGATTGCCGAGGGCCTCGGCGTAATCCCGATATTGCCGTTCAAAGTGTGCGCGGCTGTAGACATAAGTGGGGGTGCCGAAATTCTCGGCTATTTGTTCCAGTGAAACTTGCTCAGCCCACAGGCTACCGTCGCGATAACTAAACTCTCTCATATTACCGGTTCTTACTCTTCTAAATCTTCCTCGACATTGGAGTCATCCGCTGTGCCCGATTCGTCGTCGACTTCGATAGTCGGGCCGGTCTCAATGGTGTCATCGATATCAAAGTCGGGCCCATAGCCGTCTTCAGATTCAATTTCATCAACGGTTTCCACCGCTTGCTCTGCTGCGGAGCCGGGCTCGCCCGGTTGTGCTGCACCACTGGTGGGTACTGTCTCCGGCGGGCCACCTGGAATATTGGAGGCGGGCATGGCGGGGTCCTGTGGAAGATAGAGAGGACCTTTTTGGCCACAGCCCAGTAACAGTGCGGTGGCACTGATGGTGATGGTTAATAGAGAGAGTCGTTTTTTGAGCATCGATAACATCCTGAGAGTCGGAGATTCGCAGCGGCAACCGGCAAAAGCCTGATAGTATAGCGGCCCACCTGATTCAACACATTACACGGTAACAGAAGTAACCAAAGATGAGCCAAGCGGAATATGATGCGGCTGTGGAGCAGACTCTAATCGGTATTGAGGATGCACTCGATCACTGCGATTGGGATATTGACTACGAACGCAGTGATGCGGTGCTGACCCTGACCCTGGAAGACAATGGCAGCCAGGTAATTCTCTCGCGCCAGTCCGCCAACCGCGAGCTGTGGGTCGCCGCCAAATCCGGTGGCTACCACCTTTCTTTTGAAAACCCCGGTTGGAAGTGCACCACGACCGGTGAGGACCTGCCGACTTTGCTCGACCGCGTATTGAGCGAGCAGCAAGGCGAACAGGTTTCCCTCGGATTATCCGCTTAAACAGCGCTTAAGTGCGCTGCGAAATCTCTTCCCGTGCGCGTTTACAGGCCGCGCGCACCTGGTTTGGTGCGGTACCGCCAATATGATCGCGAGCCGCA
This sequence comes from Microbulbifer maximicatervae (SeqCode), assembly GCF_052467815.1. Classification (NCBI taxonomy): domain Bacteria; kingdom Pseudomonadati; phylum Pseudomonadota; class Gammaproteobacteria; order Cellvibrionales; family Microbulbiferaceae; genus Microbulbifer; species Microbulbifer maximicatervae (SeqCode). Next base: position 1,220,197 of record NZ_CP174326.1, on the reverse strand, counting down.
ACCGAGCCCTCTAAAGTCAGCACCTCAAATACATCTTCGCCAATTTCTGTTGAGAACTGTTGTAGTTGGGCCAGGCTGAGTTCGGATAAATCTTTACCCTGTTCAATAGCAAAGGATACGGACTGCCCGACAATTTCGTGAGCATCGCGGAAGGCCACCCCTTTGCGTACCAGGTAATCGGCCAGATCCGTCGCGGTGGAGAAGCCCTTGGCCGCAGCTTCCAGCATATTTTCTTTTTTTGCCTTCAGTGCCGGCGCCATATCGGCAAATGCGCGCAGGCAATCCAGAGCGGTATCGGCGGCATCGAATAGCGGCTCTTTATCTTCCTGGTTGTCCTTGTTGTAGGCCAGCGGTTGGCTCTTCATCAGTGTCAGCAGTGCAATCAGGTGGCCGTTAACCCGGCCGGTTTTTCCGCGCACCAGCTCCGGAACATCGGGGTTTTTCTTCTGCGGCATAATTGAGGAGCCGGTGCAGAAGCGATCGGGCAGGTCAATAAAGTCGAACTGGCTGGAGGTCCACAGCACCAGCTCTTCACTGGCCCTAGACAGATGGGTTAGCAGCAGCGCGGCGAAAGCACAAAACTCAATAGCGAAGTCCCGGTCGCTGACTGAGTCGAGGGAGTTTTCTGTGGGGGCATCGAAGCCCAGCAGCTCCGCCGTGCGTGCGCGATTGATCGGATAGCTGGTGCCGGCCAGTGCTGCGGCCCCCAACGGTGAGCGGTTAACCCGTTTGCGGCAATCCATCAGGCGCTCGAAATCCCGGCTCAGCATGGCATTCCAGGCCAGTAAGTGGTGGCCAAAGGTCACCGGTTGCGCGCTCTGTAAGTGAGTAAAGCCGGGCATAATGGTATCGGCTTCGCGCTCCGCTAAATCGACCAAGCCATTTTGCAGGCGGGTTAGTTCGGCAGCTATTAGATCGATGCGCCCACGCAGCCACAGGCGGATGTCGGTTGCCACCTGATCGTTGCGCGAGCGGCCGGTATGCAGTTTCTTGCCAGTGGCACCAATGCGTTGGGTCAGGCGCGCTTCGATATTCATATGGACATCTTCGAGCTGCACAGACCAGGGAAATTCTCCCGCTTTTATCTCTTCGGCGATGCCCTTCAGACCGTCGGCTATCTTGTGATATTCATCAGCACTTAATACCCCCACTTCTGACAACATCTGCGCGTGGGCAAGTGATCCCTGGATGTCTTCCATGGCCATGCGCTGGTCAAAAGTCACCGAGGCGGTAAATCGCTCGACAAAGGCATCGGTGGCTTCACTAAAGCGGCCGCCCCAGAGTTTGGCGGCAGGATTGTTGGCGGACTCGGAGGGGGATTTTTCGTTACTCATGGTTTTCCTGGCTGCAGTGAGATGAAAGGCTGGGGAGCTTGGTGATATCTTGCGCTTGGAACTTTGGGACAATCAAGAATAACAACTGCATGTCATTCCCCTGGCCGTCGGGCATTATAACGCAGAAAATTCGAAAATATCGCACAGGAGATAAGGATTCTGCGCTACCTGGGCAGCTTCCGTTTCTGCCAGACCTCTGTAGTGTCACCTCTCTGGCGGTACTGGTATTGATGGGGGAATTGCTGGCATTGGTACTGGTCCTGGCCCTGGATGGTTTACCGGAATTCAGCTGGCAGCGCCTGGGGCTGATCTCTCTGGTGATCCAGTGGGTGATATTGCCCTCGGCCGCGCTACTTTGCCGACTTCGGCCGAGCCTGGCGAAAATGCCCCACAAACTCGCTGGCGGCTTGAGTTTTATTGCAGTGCTGTCGGTGCTCATATTGGTGATGGCAGTGCAGCGCTCCCTGCGCGCGGTGCTGTTACAGACCAGCTTTGACAGCTGGGGGTTTGCGGGCGACTGCCTGCTTGGGGCTATTTGTGCGGGAGTGGTATTGCGCTACGCCTATCTTCAACAGCAACTCTACAACCAGCAGCAGGCGGAGCTCGGCGCCCGAATCGAGGCACTTCAATCGCGGATTCGCCCCCACTTCCTTTTTAACAGTATGAACAGTCTGGCTAGTTTGATCGCTGTTGATCCTGATCGCGCGGAGCGGTTGGTCGAGGATTTATGTGCATTATTTCGTGCAAGCCTCGCCGATCCAAAGCTGGTGCCTTTAGCGCAAGAGATTACTCTAGCCCAACGCTATTTGGAGATTGAAGCCCTGCGTCTGGGGGAGCGTTTGCGCCAGAGTTGGCAGCTAGACGCGGGCCTGGATAAGGTTCAGCTGCCCAGTATGTTGCTTCAACCCCTATTGGAGAATGCGGTGTTGCACGGTGTGGCACAGTTGCGGGCAGGCGGGGAGATTAGCGTGCAACTCTCGCAAGAGGAGGGCATGTTCAAGGTTGTTATTGAAAACCCATTGCCGCAGGGCAGTGCAGTTTCGACAAAGGCTGGTAATGGCATGGCGACAGAGAATATTCGCCAGCGTCTCACTGCGTACTACGGCGATCGCTTCAAATTTACCGCTTGTCGGGAGGAGGGCCGGTATCGGGTCATACTACAGCTACCCTTATCTCCCCGGGAAGTGGACCGGCGGGAAACAGAGACCACCATAAAATCCAAGAAAACTATCGAGGTGATGGAGTGACCCAATTGCGCGTACTGATTATTGATGACGAGCCTTTGGCTCGTGCCCGTCTGCACCGGCAGTTGGAGAAGATTGATAATTGTATTGCTGTGGGAGAAGCGGCAGATATTGAAGTTGGATTATCACAGATCCGCGACCTCGACCCGGACCTTGTGCTATTGGATATTGAAATGCCCGGTGGTAGCGGCCTGGAATTGGCTCAGCAGTTATCCAGTTTTGCGTGTCCGCCGGCAATAATTTTCTGCACTGCTCACGATGAGTTTGCTTTGCCCGCTTTTGCCACCTCAGCGGTTGGGTATCTATTAAAACCTGTGAATGTTGAACAGCTGCGGGAGGCAGTTTCCAAAGCGCAGCGTCTGAGTAAGCCGCAGCAGCAGTTGTTAACTAAGCAGGATCAGGTGGAGCTCAGTGGTCGGAGCCGTATCAAGGCGATTAGTCGCCTGGGGGTAGAGTTGCTGGATGTAGACTCTATCCGTTGCCTGATCGCCGACAGCAAGTATGTTGTAGCCTACCACCCCGCTGGAGAGACCATTCTGGATGAGTCATTAAAAGAGTTAGAGGGTGAGTTTGGGCAGCGATTCGTGCGTATACATCGCAGTGCGCTGGTGGCCGTACAATATATAGCCGGGTTGAGACGGGATGGTACAAATTACCGGGTAGAGCTGGACGGTGTAACAGCAGCGCCGCTGGTGAGTCGGCGTATGCTGCCTTCGGTAAAAGGCCTAATCGCAGAGATGTGTTAGAACTTAAATACTTCTGCGGATAAAAACAGCGAGTACGGTTGCCACCATTAATTCCAAAAACATACCCTGATTATTCGCGCCTGCCTGGGTTTATGAAAAAACGGCCTCTTACCTAACTTTTATTCCCACTTCACACCTGCGATATCAATAAGTGAACCGATGGTAAAGTTGGACGTTGCTACCATCAACGTGCATATCAATATAAATAAACCCGGGTCTTACATCATTTACGCGAACACCGTCATCGGCAACTTCCCAATTGAGTAGACCGACGATCAGTGTATCGGCAGCTCCTTTACTTGCTGCTTAAGCGGCCGGTAACTAATGGCAGCTTGGTATCCCATCAGGGCGAGTAATCGGGCTGTAGTGGTACCGATGATCCGGTTGCCGCCAGTGATCAAAGCGACTTTTTATTCACTTTGACTGTCCACTCTATAAACGGGATTTTCGCAGGAATTCGGAGGCTCAGAGAGAGGTTATGTTTCCTCCAATAAAAGCGTTGCAAGTAGAGGCCAACAAGGATATTTATTATCGGGCGGGATCAGCTTTTGCTCCGCAGAGATGTCCGCAGTGGACTATAACGGGTGAGAACCGTTTACAAGCCTGGGGCCTGTAAACGGTTTTGATCTGGCTGGATCGGGGGCTAGTAGAGTTGAGGACCACCGTCTCCGTACTCTGAATCATTTTGCAGACTCAACTCTCCAGCGGCACTATTTAAGTACTCGGCATCGGATTCGGATTTGAGTTTAATCATCAGGCGCAAATCGTTGGCAGAGTCGGCGTGGGAGAGGGCATCCTCATAGGTAATTTCTCCTCCATCGTAGAGCTCGTAGAGTGCCTGGTCGAAGGTCTGCATTCCCTGCTCACCAGAGCGCTTCATCAACTCCTTGATCTTATCCACTTCGCCCTTGCGAATCAGGTCCGACATCAGTGGGGTATTGATCATGATCTCAAGGCAGGCACGGCGGCCATCGCCATCGGGGGTCGGTACCAGCTGCTGGGCCACCATCGCCTTCAGGTTGAGGGACAGGTCCATAAACAACTGTTTGTGGCGGTCTGCCGGGAAGAAGTGAATGATCCGATCTAGGGCCTGGTTAGCATTGTTGGCGTGGAGGGTGCACAGACACAAATGGCCGGTCTCGGCGAAAGCGATGGCGTGGTCCATGGTTTCACGGGAGCGTACCTCACCGATCAGAATAACATCTGGTGCCTGACGCAGAGTGTTTTTCAGGGCTACATCGAAAGACTCGGTATCCAGGCCCACTTCGCGCTGGGTCACAATACAGCCGCGATGCTGGTGGATAAATTCGATCGGGTCCTCAATGGTGATGATATGGCCCTTGGTGTTCTCATTGCGGTGGCCGATCATGGAGGCGAGGGATGTGGACTTACCGGTACCGGTGGCGCCCACAAAAATGATCAGCCCGCGTTTGGTCATGGCCAGGTCTTTGAGTACGTCGGGTAGTCCGAGTCCATCGATAGTGGGGATTTTGGTTTCGATGCGACGTAGCACCATACCCACCAGATTGCGCTGAAAGAAGGCCGATACCCGGAAACGCCCCACGTTGCGCACTGCAATCGCGAAGTTCAATTCCTTTTGCTCGGCAAACTCGCGCCGCTGTTTCTCGTTCATGGTTCCCACCACCAGCTCGCGCGCTTTCTCTGGCGTGAGCGCGGTGCTGCTGCAGGGCACCACTCGGCCGTGCAGTTTGATGGAGGGCGGGACGCCCGCCGTGATAAATAAATCCGAAGCGCCCTTCTCTACAACCAGTTGTAGAAGTCTTTCAATATCCATGGTGATTACCGCGTTTTATCTCGACTTTTCTTCCCCAGATTGGGGGCGGGTTTTGGCCGTTTAGAAGTTCTCCGGCATCTTGGCTTTTTCGCGAGCCACTTCGCGACTGATGATGCGACGTGCCACCAGGTCTTCCAGGCATTGGTCCATGGTCTGCATGCCGACGCTGGCTCCGGTCTGGATGGCCGAGTACATCTGCGCGATTTTGTCTTCGCGGATCAGGTTACGGATGGCTGGGGTACCGCGCATAATTTCGTGGGCAGCGACCCGGCCACCGCCGTTTTTCTTCATCAGCGTCTGGGAGATAACGGCCTGTAGGGATTCCGATAGCATTGAACGCACCATGGCTTTCTCCTGCGCCGGGAATACATCCACCACACGGTCAATGGTTTTGGCGGCGGAAGTGGTGTGCAGGGTGCCGAATACCAAGTGACCGGTCTCTGCCGCAGTCAGCGCCAGGCGAATGGTCTCCAGGTCCCGCATCTCACCCACGAGAATGATATCCGGGTCTTCACGCAGTGCAGAGCGCAGTGCCTCGGCAAAGCCGTGGGTATCCCGGTGTACCTCCCGCTGGTTCACCAGGCACTTCTTGGATTCGTGCACAAATTCGATCGGGTCCTCGATGGTGAGGATATGCTCGTATTTGTTGTCGTTGATGTAGTCCATCATCGCCGCCAGGGTGGTGGACTTACCGGAACCCGTGGGCCCGGTTACCAGCACCAAGCCACGGGGAGTATCCGAAATCTGCTTGAATACCTGACCCATTCCCAGGTCTTCCATAGTGAGAACTTTGGAGGGAATGGTCCGGAATACGGCGCCGGCACCTCGGTTGTGGTTAAAGGCGTTTACACGAAAGCGGGCGACACCGGGGACTTCAAAAGAAAAGTCTGTTTCCAGTAGTTCTTCGTAATCCTTGCGCTGCTTATCGTTCATGATCTCGTAGATTAGGCCGTGTACCTGCTTGTGCTCCATTGAGGGCAGGTTGATACGGCGCACGTCGCCGTCGACACGGATCATCGGCGGCAGGCCCGCCGAGAGGTGTAAGTCCGAGGCGTTTTGCTTGGCGCTAAAGGCGAGGAGTTCAGTGATATCCATACTGCTACCTTATGGTTCTTGTTTGGGCTCAGGTAAAATCGCCGCTCAAATCGGTAAGGGCATCAGTATATGCGCAAAGAGACAATCGTCGAAAACCTGAATGCAGTAGGTGAGCGGATTGTGACATGCTGCAACAACTGCGATCGCAACCCCGCAGAAATTACTCTACTGGCGGTTTCCAAAACACGGCCGGCGGAAGACTTGCGGATCGCTTTTGCAGCTGGCCAGCATCACTTTGGCGAAAATTATTTACAGGAAGCCCTGCAAAAGCAGGATGCCCTGTCCGACCTGGATATTCACTGGCATTTTATCGGGCCGCTGCAATCGAACAAAAGTCGAGCTGTGGCGGAGCGATTCCATTGGATACACACGGTGGATCGCTTAAAAGTCGCCCAGCGCCTGTCGGCGCAGCGCCCCAGTAACATGGCGCCACTCAATATCTGCTTGCAGGTGAACATCGATGGCGAGCAGAGCAAGTCTGGCATAGCTCCACAGGATTTGGTGGCTCTGGCGCGTGAAGTGATGACATTGCCGGGGCTGTGCCTGCGCGGCTTGATGGCGATTCCCGCTGTTCGTGACAATGTATTTGAGCAGGAAAAACCATTTATCCAGTTGGCAGGGCTGCTGCGAAGTCTTCGCGAAGCATTTCCCGAGCAGGCCTTAGATACTCTATCCATGGGGATGTCTAAAGACATGGAGGCTGCTATTGCCAGCGGCGCCACTATTGTGCGTATCGGCACAGATATTTTTGGGGCACGAAACTATTCTGCATGACAGAATTAGTACGCAAGTAGATTTTTTTGGGATACGGGATGACAAAATCTGGGACTGTAGATGTATTGCTGCTGCTTTTGTCAGTGAGCGCGGTGCTATCTCTGTCTGTAACGAATAGTGTGCTGGTGACTTGGGTAGCGCTTGAGTGGTTGGCTTTTATCTGCCTGATTGCATTTGTTTCTCCCAAAATCTCATTGGTTACCGGCTTTTTGAATTCGGCAGTTACTGGGATATTCGGAGATAAGAGCCGCTATTGGCTTTGGATACTGGCGATTGTTCTTAACTTGATTGCGATTGTGGAAACATTTCCTTTTTTGTTTCGTTGATGCTTGTTTCTCTATTCTGATAGCGCTACTTAGCCAAATGAAGCTAATTGAATAGCTCCCTCTTCTAACTAAGACTATCGCCTTGTGTGTCTTGTTATTGGGCTTGAACGACCACATATTAATGAATCCTCCCAGGAGGAGAATGCGACTAAATTTTGCAACCGCCCAAGGTGATATGAGTGAGTACAGCGAACCCTAAGATGGTTTTTATTGGTGGCGCCGGCAATATGGCGGGGGCAGTGATCGGTGGTTTGGTGGCCTCCGGTTATCCGGCGGACCAGATCACTGCTACAGGCCGTGATCGGGATAAACTCAATGCTTTTGCCGAGAGCCACGGGGTAGCTATTAGTGACGACAATATTGCCGCTATTGTCGATGCCGATGTAATTGTGCTATCGGTGAAACCGCAGGTTATGCGGGAACTTTGTGAAGGACTGAAACCCCATTTGGTGGATTGCTCGCCCTTGATTATCACTTTTGCTGCAGGAATCCCGCTCGCGGCTTACCACCGTTGGATGGGAATACACCTCCCTATTGTCAGGGCTATGCCTAACACCCCGGCCCTGGTGCAAACCGGAGTTACCGGTCTCTATGCCGATAGCAAGGTAACGGGTGAACAGAAGGAACTTGCCGAGCGCATTGTCGATGCGGTGGGTATCTCCTACTGGGTTGAGGAAGAGCGTGGCATCGACCAGGTGATTGCGGTAGCGGGATCGGCACCGGCTTACTTTTTCCAGTTTATGGAGGCCATGATTGATGCGGCTTCCGCCGGTGGCCTTGCTCGTGCGGATGCGGAGCGCCTTGTGTTGCAAACTGCCCTGGGCGCCGCCAAACTGGCGGTCGCCAGCGATGTTGACGTCGCCCAGTTGAAGCGCAATGTGATGTCACCAGGTGGAACCACTGAGCGAGCTGTTCAACGGTTCGAGAAGGGTGGGTTGCCGCAGTTAGTGGCCGATGCCATGCGCGATTGCGAGGAGCGGGCGACGGAAATGGCAAAGGAATTGGATCGGTAACAGGTTCCGATCCAATTGGGTAGGTGCAGCGGTGGCTGCTAAAAATCTTTTTGTTTAGGGTTTATCCATGGTCAATACCTTCAGCGATATCGGCGTTTATGTCGTGGGCATACTGGGCATTTTGTACCTTTTCGCCGTGTTATTGCGTTTCCTATTGCAGTTGGGCCGTGCGGATTTTTATAACCCCATATCTCAGGGAGTTGTGAAGGTTACCAACCCTTTGCTGCTGCCGTTGCGCAAAGTGGTGCCAGGACTTTTTGGCGTTGATATGGCCTCCGTAGTGCTGGCGTTGATAGTCGGTTGGGCGATGATTATGGCTTGCGCTGTGATGGCAGGTTACGGTTTGGTAAACCCCCTCAGTGCTCTGCTGTGGTCGTTGATCGGCTGTGTTTCCACTGTGATAGCGATGGTGTTTGTCGGTTTATTGGTCTCTATCGTTGCCAGCTGGATTGCGCCGAATAGCGGCCATCCAATTCTAATTTTACTGCACCAACTCCTGGAGCCATTCTGCGGGCCTGTGCGGCGCCTGATTCCGCCTTTGGGGGTGATTGATATCAGCCCAATATTTGTCTTTATCCTGCTCACTGTGATTAACAGACTGCTAATTGGTTTTGCCCAAATGGCCAATATGCCTGCTTTTGTCTACAGCCTGTTTTGGCATATCCCCGGCTTTTAAATAGCCACTGTACCACCCAACAATATCTTTGCAGCCTCAACCTACTCTCGGTTCGGGGCTTGCCCGCCGGTCCACACTTTGCATTACGCCCCCTCGAAAGGCTCAGATATTCCTGTGGGGCCGCTTCTAAATTGTGACCGGCTGAACATTTCTTCACCTACGCACACTGGATCGCACCTGGCGCGATGTTAGACTCTAATACTATCAATTGACGGCCCTTTCCCTCGTCTTAGGGGGCGGCCGGTAGTCATTGGGTCTCAATAAAAAGAACATCGTGAAATGGAAGACGCACATTTACGCCAGCATATTTCCGACTACGACCGTTGGAAAAAAAATCTCGATCGCCAATTTGCCCACTTCAGTCAATGGCTAGAGCAGCACTTTTCCAACTCTGCAGGTGCTTGCCAGGTTGTACAACAGGCTCGCGCCTTGCTCGCCGACGACCAGTTTACCCTGGTTTTGGTCGGGGAGTTTTCACGTGGGAAAACGGAGTTGCTCAACGCGCTGCTGTCGCAAACTTACGGCCAGCGTTTACTTCCCTCACGACCCGGGCGTACGACGATGTGCCCAACCGAAATATTCAGTGATGGTGGTGAACGGGCTAGCTTGCGGCTACTCCCAATTGAGACCCTGGCAACAAATACCAGTCTCGAAAGTTTCCGTCGAATACCGCAAAAGTGGGTAACTCACGAGTTTGATGCCAATGATCCAGAGGCGACCAGGGAGACTTTGTTAAAGGTTGCCTCAACCAAGTCAGTAATGCCGGAAGAGGCGGCCCGCTACGGTTTTGACCGCCGCCATCTGGATGGCAAAGGGAATCTTGTCGAAATCCCAGCATGGCGTTTTGCTCTGATTTGCTTGCCGCATCCATTGTTAGATCAAGGTTTGCGTATTATCGACACTCCCGGGCTGAATGCCCTCGGCAATGAGCCGGAACTCACTTTGAGCACTTTACCTGGTGCTCAGGCTGTTGCCTTCTTGTTGGCCGCTGATGCGGGCGTAAGTGGCACTGATATGAGCATGTGGGAGACTCACCTGGCACCGTTGCAGGAGCATCGCGGAACTTCTGTGATGGCACTGCTAAACAAGATGGATGTGCTATGGGATGACCCCGAAGAGGACGCTGAGTTACTGTTGCGCCGCATGCGTGCAGAAGTAGCCCGTCTCCTCTCCCTGCCGCAAGAAAGTGTTGCAGGGGTATCTGCAAAGATGGCCCTGCTGGGGCGACAGCAACGAGATGCGGATTTGATCCGAAACAGCCGCTTTGGTGAGTTTGAGCGGATGTTGGTGCAGCGTCTGTTAGAGCATCGTCATAAAATGGCAGAACACCGCTCACTACATCAAGCGCTTACCTTGATGGCTGATACCCGCGATCTACTCAAGCGTCGCTTAAATAGTGGGCGTGCGGCACTAGCTCACTTACAGCGTAACAGTGGTAATACTTCTGAACAGCTTGCAGAGTTAGAGCAGCTGCAGGTGACTGTTCGTGAACAACATAAGCTTTGCCATCAGGAGTTGCTGACACTTAAGTCGAGCCAGAGAATGCTCTCTAGACAGAGTGCATCGCTGTTGACGCCGATTTCCAGGCAGCAGTTGCAGGCGCTGATTGACGATACCCTGGCTACTCTCAATCGCCGTTGGACGCCCATGGGAATGGCCAAGGCTATTGATACCTTTATGGAGGGAGTGGATCACCAACTCTCCAATCTTGAGCGGGAAGTGGATCAGGCTAATCGCTTGCTCGACGCTGTTTTCGAGCGCTCCAGTTTAAAGAAAGTGGATGATGCCGAGCAGTATTTCACCATTCGCAAATTCCGCTTTGCGTTGCGCGGGTTGCATCGCCAGGCCGCACAGCTGAGGCGGTCTCCGCAGTTACTACTGGCGCGTCGCAATCGTCTCAGTGAGCGCTTTATTACTACGCTTGCCAGCGAAGTGGGTAGGCTTTACGACGAAATGAGTAACAATGCTGAGAGCTGGCTGGAGCAGGCTCTCGAACCCCTCAAGCAGCACGCGCAATACCAGAAGCAATTACTTAATCGCCATCTGATTAAGCTTACCGAGTTAAAGCAGAAAACTCGCAGCCGCCGTACTGATCTTCGAACACTGGAGGATGAGGTTCAACGAAATGATAAGGCGCTGGTGGCGCTAGAGGATCTACTGCGGCACAACAGTTCAGCGCCACAGCCTGTTGCACCGGCGCCGCGTGCGCACAATGTTACGCCTTTGAAAGCCTCCCAAATCACTTGAACCGGGTACTAATTGATATTGGTTCTGGCTGGCATTTGTTATAAGTTGCAGTGATCTTATTCACTGACTGCTTCGGCAATTTGCCAGGCAGCACCTATCAACCTGACAGATACAGTGCCTTGTCAACGGAAAATCCTATCGCTTCTGCGGAAGCCCAAACCGCAACTACCGGTGACCCAGGCTCCGTGGGCCTTGTTGAGCCTAAAAGCCATCACTTTAGTGAACCGCTGGAATTGGCCTGTGGCCGAGTACTGAAAAATTACACTCTGGTTTATGAGACTTACGGTGAACTCAATAGGGAAAAGACTAACGCAGTTCTGATTTGCCATGCCCTGTCTGGGCACCATCATGCTGCGGGACGACATAGTGCTGACGATAAGCGCCCGGGATGGTGGGACCACTATATCGGTCCGGGTAAGCCGATAGATACTAATCATTTCTTTGTGGTGTCCGTTAATAATCTCGGCGGTTGCCACGGATCTACCGGCCCCGTATCCATCAACCCGGATACCGGCACTACCTGGGGGCCGGATTTTCCATCACTGCGTGTCCGCGACTGGGTCCACAGCCAAGCGCGTCTGGCGGATATGCTAGGCATTCGACAGTGGGCGGCGGTTGTTGGCGGCAGTCTCGGTGGAATGCAGGCAATGCGCTGGTCACTGGAATACCCTGAGCGCCTGCGTAATTGCGTGGTGATTGCCTCTGCCATGAAGTTATCTGCACAGAATATCGCGTTTAATGAGACCGCACGCCAGGCGATAACATCCGATCCGGACTTTTGCGATGGGCACTACCTCCAACAGGATAAGTTACCCCGCAGAGGCCTGGCCGTCGCGCGTATGATCGGACATATCACTTATTTATCCGACGACGGGTTGGGGCGCAAGTTTGGTCGAGAATTGCGCAGCGGCAGCTTTCAACAGGGGTCGGATGAAGAGGTGGAGTTTCAGATACAGAGCTATCTGCGCTACCAGGGAGCCAGTTTTTCCACCACCTTCGACCCCAATACTTACATTCTGATGACTCGAGCGCTGGATTTCTTCGACTTAGCTCGGGAATATGGGGATGACCCGGTAGAGGCCTTCTCCCATGCCAAGTGCCGGTTTTTATTGGTGTCATTTACTTCTGATTGGCGCTTTGCGCCGGAGCGCTCGAGGGAAATCGCCGATGCCCTGATGCACGCGGATATTCCAGTCAGCTATGCCGAAGTAGAGTCAGCAATGGGACACGATGCCTTCCTGCTGCCTAATGGTCGTTATGAAGGTGTATTTCGTGCCTATATGCAGAGAGTTGTGGCAGAAATTGCTGAGGAGGTGTACTGATGCGGATAGATTTGGATGTGATCCAGGAATGGATCGCTCCCCACAGCCGGGTTCTCGACCTTGGCTGTGGCGATGGTGCACTGCTCGATCAGCTGGGGAGAAATAAAAATGTGAAAGGCTATGGCCTGGAGATTGATCCCGAGCAAATAGAGCGATGTGTGGCCCGTGGGGTCAATGTTGTCGAGCAAAATCTGAATACAGGGCTGGGAAATTTTGCTGATGGCAGCTTTGATGCTGTGGTGATGACCCAGGCACTGCAAACCTTGAGTCAGCCTCATTTAGTGGTAGAGGAAATGCTCCGGGTTGGGCGGGATTGCATTATTACATTTCCCAATTTTGGGCAGTGGAGGGCCCGCTGGCACCTCGCATTCTCCGGGCGCATGCCAGTATCCGACTTATTGCCATACGAATGGTATGACACTCCCAATATTCACTTTTGTACTTTTACAGACTTTGAAGTGTTATGCCGGGAAAATGGCTGGGCGATTCTGCATCGGCAAGTGGTTTCTGAGTCCATGGTTGGGCGGGCATTCAAAGACTTTTTACCAAATTTGTTTGGTGAGACAGCCATCTATCACCTAACTCGCTAAACTAAGATTTGCGCCAGCTCTTTTGTGGAGGACTTTGGCGCGATAAATAGATCGAGAAAGGCACTCCTGAGAGGGCCTGACTGGAATTGACCACCAAACCTGCCGGGAGAGGTGGCGCCTATAACAACTGGAGGTGGAGCGTGAAACGCATCCTTACCCTGGCTGCTTCTGTGGCCTTGCTATTTTTATCTGTCGGCGCTGCCGCGCAAGAAGCGCGTACGATTAAGAACTACGCTGATTTTGGCGACTATCGAGTAGTCTATTCAGTGTTCAATAGCGATTTTATCCAGCCGGATATCGCCCGTCAGTACCAGTTGGCTCGAGCAAAAGATCGGGCCTATGTAAATGTCTCTGTCGTCAAGAAAGAGGGCGGAACTCATGGCCTCAGCGCTGAGATGTCTGGTACAGCTACCAACCTGATCCAGCAGTCAAGACCACTTAAGTTCAAAGAAATTCGGGAAGGGGATGCTGTTTACTATCTCGCGCCCCTGCGTTTTGAGGATGAGGAAACCCTTACTTTTAACGTAGATATTAAGCTGCCCAATGGTAAAAGTGAGACGATCACTTTCCGTCGCAGACTGAACCGATAGATATCTGCCAAGGTTCCGTTGGCTGAGAGCTGGTCGAAACCCCTTCTTAAAGATTCACCGCGGGCCGAGGCCCGCTTTTTGTTTGAAGCAATATGGTAAATAAAATTGTTCTTGCTAGCGGTAATGCCGGCAAACTTCGTGAGTTTTCACAGCTGTTCGCCTCATGGGATATACAGGTTCTTCCTCAATCTGAATTTGGGGTGAGTGACGCTGATGAGACCGGATTGAGCTTTATTGAGAATGCTTTGATTAAGGCCCGCCACGCCAGCCGTATCAGTGGCCTGCCGGCATTAGCCGATGACTCCGGGCTGTCGGTAGATGCATTGAGTGGTGCGCCGGGAATTTACTCTGCACGCTACTCAGGTGCCGGGGCGACTGATGAAAAAAACAATGCGAAGTTATTGGAGGCCATGGTTGATGTTGAATCTAAGCATCGCACTGCCAGTTTCCACTGCGCGCTGGCTTTTGTGCGGCAATGGGATGACCCGGTGCCTTTGGTCTCTAGTGCAAAGTGGAGCGGGACAATTTTGCGGGAGCCGGCGGGAGAGCAGGGTTTTGGTTATGACCCGCTGTTCTTTGTTGAATCTGAGGGAATGACCTCCGCTGAACTGCCGAGAGACTTGAAGAATCGACTGAGCCACAGGGCCCAGGCTATGTCTCAATTTGAGCTTTTATGGCAGCAAAATATGCAGGGTGCCGACCTTGCTTGATCAGATTGCTGAATTACAGCTGCCACCGCTGAGCCTGTATATCCATATCCCCTGGTGTGTGCGCAAATGTCCCTACTGTGATTTCAACTCCCACCAGGCTGATAGAGACCGGGCTAATTCGGACTACGCCCTACCGGAATCCGAGTATGTGGCGCAGTTGCGCCTGGATCTGATCAGCCAGTTGCCCTGGGTGCAGGGGCGAAAATTGCAGTCCATCTTTTTTGGTGGTGGTACGCCGAGCCTGTTCTCCCCCCAAGCAATTGGGCAGATCCTGGAGGCTGCTGAGCAGGTGGTGGGTTTTGCTGAGGGGGTCGAGATAACCCTGGAGGCCAACCCCGGCACTTTTGAACAAGCCAAGTTCACTGGCTATCGATCTGCTGGAGTTAATCGTCTTTCTATTGGAGTGCAAAGCTTCGATTCCAATCAGCTACAACAGTTGGGACGTATTCACAGCGGAGAAGAGGCCGAAGGTGCCCTGGCAATGGCGCGTCGTGCGGGCTTTGACAATATTAACCTCGACCTGATGCACGGATTGCCCAATCAGACCGAGGTGGAAGCCCTTGGCGATTTGCGCCGAGCAATTTCCTTGGCTCCAGAGCATATTTCCTGGTACCAATTAACGATTGAGCCAAATACTGCATTCTACAGTGCGCCACCAGTCACCCCCGGCTCCCAGCTGATCGCCAGTATGCAGGGCAGCGGACGCGAACTACTGGCGTCCGAGGGCTATCGTCGTTACGAGGTGTCGGCTTATAGCAAACCCGAACTTGAATCCCGCCATAATATTAATTATTGGTCATTCGGAGATTATCTGGGGATTGGTGCCGGTGCTCATGGCAAGGTAACCCTAGCTGAAACTGGGCAAATTCTGCGCAGTCGTCGCACACGCACTCCGAGGGACTACTTGTCTATCTCCAGGCAACATCCCGAGCTGCTGCATAGTGCCTTGTCTGAACCCCATACTGACAGGGTTGAGAATGAGGATTTGCCACTGGAGTTTCTTATGAATGCCCTTCGCCTGGCGGATGGTGTTCCCAGTGATACTTTCACCCGCTACACCGGATTGCCGATGTCCGAGCTGCAAAAACAATGGCCTACCCTGATGGCAATGGAGCTTGTAGAGCGTCTGGATAAGCGGATTGCTGCCACGGCTTTTGGCTTTGACTATATCGATGAGATTTTGCAGCGCTTCCTGGAGCAGGCGTAAGTCTGTGGCAGGAAAGACTTGAAATCCCATTTTGCGCCCCAATTTTGAGGGCAATGGTGCATCGCAGCTGTATAACCACCGCTGTGACCGTGAGAAGATGCGTTGGCGGTGCCCACGCATCGAGTAACTAAAGAACAGGAATGCAATATGAGCGAGCACTCAATCGTCAACGTATCTGACGCTGAATTCGAAGCAGAAGTTCTCAAAGCTGAAGGCCCGGTGTTGGTAGATTTTTGGGCACAGTGGTGCGGTCCGTGCAAGATGATCGCTCCAGTGCTGGAAGACCTCGCAGGCCACTACGGCGATAAGTTGAAGATCGTAAAAGTAGACGTTGATGCGAATAAAGAGAGCCCGGCCAAATACAATGTCCGTGGTATCCCCACGCTGCTGCTGTTCAAAGGCGGCAATGTCGAAGGCACTAAAGTCGGCGCACTGTCCCGCGCACAGCTGACTGAGTTTATCGACGGTCAGCTGTAAGACTGTCGTTTCCATCCTGCAAAGGGGGTAAATTTCTTTGCAGGATTGGAAACACCCGTTATACTGGCTGTAATTCTGAAATAGTTCAGCGGTCTTGAATTAAATGAGACGAGCTGACAAAACGCCCCTCCACAGGGTCCCTGACCATCCCCGGCGCGTATACTCCTCGAGTTGAACTTGTTCTGATAATGCTCCATAAATTGATTATGGAGAGCAAAAGTTTACTGAGTACTGTGGTCTTGGTAGGAAAAGGTACCTAGGTGTATCGGGTAAATAAACGAGCTAATCTCTAATATCAAACCCCTCCTCAAAATTTCAGGCGTGTCCGCGCCATATGACAACAGAAACATTAATAAGCAATTGGTATGAATCTCTCCGAATTAAAAACCAAACCCATTGAAGAGTTGATTGAAATAGCCAAAGGCATGGGCCTTGAAAACCTGGCCCGTTCGCGCAAGCAGGATATTATTTTCAATATCCTCAAGCGCCACGCCAAAAGCGGTGAAGATATTTATGGCGACGGCGTATTAGAAATCCTTCAAGATGGTTTTGGATTTTTGCGTTCTGCTGACTCCTCTTATCTTGCGGGACCGGATGATATATATGTATCTCCAAGTCAGATTCGCCGATTTAATTTACGTACGGGTGACTCAATTTCCGGAAAGATTCGCCCACCGAAAGAAGGTGAAAGATATTTTGCCTTATTAAAAGTTAACGAAATTAATTTTGACAAACCGGAAAACGCACGTAACAAAATTCTTTTCGAAAACCTCACTCCTCTATTCCCCAACGATCGCCTCACCCTCGAGTGCGGAAACGGCTCCTCCGAAGACCTGATTGGTCGTATTATTGATCTTGTAGCTCCAATCGGGAAAGGCCAGCGCGGCTTGATTGTTGCGCCGCCGAAGGCCGGTAAAACGATTATGTTGCAAAATATGGCACAGGCCATTACGCGCAATAATCCAGAGTGCCATTTGATCGTACTGCTGATTGACGAGCGTCCTGAGGAAGTGACAGAAATGCAGCGCTCCGTGCGCGGTGAAGTTGTTGCCTCTACTTTTGATGAGCCGCCGGCACGTCACGTACAAGTTGCGGAAATGGTAATTGAAAAAGCCAAGCGCCTGGTTGAGCACAAGAAAGATGTGGTTATCTTGCTCGACTCTATCACCCGCCTGGCTCGCGCTTACAACACAACAGTTCCTAGCTCCGGTAAAGTATTAACCGGTGGTGTTGATGCTCACGCCTTAGAGCGCCCGAAGCGCTTCTTTGGGGCAGCGCGAAATATTGAAGAAGGCGGAAGTCTGTCTATTATTGCTACTGCACTTATCGATACCGGCTCGAAAATGGACGAAGTGATTTTCGAGGAATTTAAAGGTACCGGTAATATGGAATTGCAGCTGGATCGCAAAATTGCTGAAAAACGCGTATATCCGGCCATTAATGTGCGCAGATCCGGCACTCGCCGGGAAGAGCTGTTAATGCCTGAGGGCGAGCTGCAGCGAGTGTGGATTTTGCGTAAGCTGTTACACGATATGGAAGATGTTGCATCGACTGAATTCCTAGTGGATAAATTGAAAGATTTCAAGACAAATGACGAATTCTTCCTATCCATGAAACGGAAATAATTTTTGTATATAAAGTAGCGCCTAAAAAGGCGCTCTTTATTTATTAGGAGCAGAATAAGACGATTAATTGCGTCTATTACTGTTGAAAAGGCGAGCCATTAGGCATATAAAGTTCCACATTGTGGCGCTTGATATGGATTTTAGGCAACGCGCCTTACTGAATTGGCCCAGGGGTTTATTTCTCCGCAAAGGGCCAATCTCAAATGGTTAATCTGGTGGAGCTGGTTATCCATTTGTGACTGCACGACAGCCCACACACCTAGTGAGAACCTTTTGTGAATATCTATATTGGAAATCTGGCCTACGCGGTAACCTCTGACGACCTGCACGAAGCTTTTGGTGCATTCGGAGAGATCTCTCGGGCTACTGTTATCACCGACCGTGAGACTGGCCGCTCTAAAGGCTTCGGTTTCGTAGAAATGCCTAACGACGATGAAGCGCGCAAAGCTATCGAAGAGATGAACGACCAACCGCTGTCTGGCCGTAACATCCGCGTTAACGAAGCTAAGCCTCGCGAAGATCGTCCGCGTCGCCCCCGCTTCTAAGCTGTAAAAAGCTTATTATTTCCGCGGCTCGCAGCCTAGGCTTGCGAGCCGCGACTCCCTCCCGCCTCTCTCTTCATTCCAGTTGGTGTGTTGTTACCCATCCTGCGCCTTCTGTTTTACACTGCGCTCTGGTTTATAGTCACGCCTTGTTAGCCCATGAAATATAAAGATCTACGCGACTTTATTAAGTTGCTGGAAAAGCGCGGCCTACTAAAACGAATCAAGCACCCTGTTGACCCCATTTTGGAAATGACAGAAATTTCCGATCGCGTATTGCGAGCTGAGGGGCCTGCATTGTTGTTTGAGAACCCGGTAGGCTTTGAGACCCCAGTTCTTGCCAATCTTTTCGGAACACCAGAGCGAGTCGCCCTGGGGATGGGAAGAGAGAGTGTTGCCGAACTGCGTGAAGTGGGAGAACTGCTGGCTTTTCTCAAGGAGCCGCAGCCACCGGAAAATCTCCGCGATGCCTGGGAGAAGTTGCCGGTCTTTAAGCAGGTCCTGAATATGGGGCCAAAAGTCGTAAAGGGTGCAGCTTGCCAACAGGTAGTCCTTGAGAGGGATCAGGTTGATCTGCATCAGCTGCCAATCCAAACCTGCTGGCCGGGAGATGCCGCTCCGCTGGTCACTTGGCCCTTAGTAATTACCCGAGGGCCTGAGAAGAAACGACAAAATCTGGGCATATACCGGATGCAATTAATCGGAAAGAACCGCCTGATTATGCGTTGGCTCAGTCATCGCGGGGGGGCGCTGGATTATCGGGACTGGTGCAAGAAGCATCCCGGTGAACCCTATCCGGTAGCTGTTGCCCTGGGTGCCGATCCCGCCACAATTCTGGGGGCCGTTACCCCAGTGCCGGATACTTTGTCTGAGTATGCCTTTGCCGGCCTGTTGCGGGGGGATAAGACAGAAGTGACCGATGCCTTTCTCAGTGATCTTCAGGTGCCTGCCAGTGCCGAATATGTTCTGGAAGGCTTTATCTATCCCGATGATATGGCTGATGAGGGGCCCTATGGAGACCACACCGGTTACTACAACGAAGTGGACAGCTTCCCTGTATTTACGGTAGAGAAGATTACGCACCGTAAAAACCCCATTTACCACAGCACCTATACCGGGCGTCCACCGGATGAACCTGCGATTTTAGGAGAGGCTTTAAACGAGGTTTTTGTGCCAATCCTACAAAAGCAATTTCCTGAAATTGTCGACTTCTATTTGCCGCCGGAGGGATGCTCTTACCGTCTCGCCGTGGTCACCATGAAGAAGCAGTATGCGGGTCATGCCAAGCGGGTAATGATGGGTGTTTGGTCCTTCCTGCGTCAGTTTATGTACACCAAATTTGTTATTGTCGCTGACGAAGACGTCAATGCCAGGGATTGGAAAGATGTAATCTGGGCGATGACCACACGTATGGACCCGGCGCGGGATACGGTGATGGTAGAAAATACTCCGATTGATTATTTGGATTTTGCTTCACCGGTCTCCGGTTTAGGCTCAAAAATAGGTTTTGATGCGACTAATAAATGGGAAGGTGAAACTAATCGTGAGTGGGGTGTACCTATTGAGCGCGACCCGAATGTGGTTAAAAAGATTGATGAAATATGGTCTAAATTGGGTCTCGAATAAGCACGGCGTTATATTCTCAGTACTCCCGTCCGAATAAGCGCCTCTGGTGGCGCTCAGTACAGTGACCGCTTAGCGGTCACTCTTTATTTTTCCTCTTTCTCTACATATATAATTTTTATTGCTGGCGTCGCAGTCAGGTATGGGCTCGACCGTGGCTCTGAATTAACTATAAGGAATACTTTAATGAGGAGAATTTATTTAGTACGCCTGATAGAGATAGCTGTTTTCGTATTTTGGTATTACTACCAAGTGAGCAGGAATAAAATACTGGAAATAATAATATCGAAGAGTTTATATCTGTAGTTATTTGGTATGCAGCCATACCTTGAATAGCCATTGCCAGAATAAAAGTGTGGGGGCTAATCCGAGCGTATTTGTCGCCATTTATTTTTGAATTGGAAATTAAATATAGTTTATCTTCTTGATGAGCAGAGATATGGATATTATGTCGGCCAATGCGATGAAGCGTGTTGCTATTCGTCTCATTAAAATATAAAAAAACAACTGTGGAATAACCACTCCTGAAATTTCTATTTTGAGGGGGCTTGTTGTGTGTTTTTCTAAGGTTGGACGGGAATATGATAGGAAATTTATCAAAACTAGTAGTTCTATTTTTGGGGATAGCAATATTTCAGCCTGTGATTGCCAGCCAGGATAATGATGCAGAGGCAATTTTTGAGAAGATCAAAGGGCTAGCTGGAGAGTGGAGAGAGGAAGGAGCGGAAAATGACGATTTTGTTATTAGTTTTACCGGTACAGCTGGGGGAAGTGTAGTACTGGAAAGTTGGCTCTATAACGGGCGCCAACATTCCCTGACGGTCTACCACTTGGATAATGATAATTTAATAGTGACGCACTATTGTCCCCAGGGTAATCAGCCCAGGCTAAGTTGGCAAAAAAATAGTGCTGAAAATAGTTTGGCATTCTCTTTCAAGGATGTAACTAATTTTACTTTGGACAGTAAGAGTCGTCTGGATAGTCTCACTTTGACCTGGTTAGGTAACGGCAAGTTACAGCGGGAAGAGACTTACTTGAAGAACGGGCAGCAGTTACCCTCATCCCTGACCTTGGTACGTAAATAAGCTGCCAAATCGTTATTAACTGATAGTTTAGATGTATTATTTCTCAAAGCTGGAGCGAAATTCGCGCCAGCTTTTTTATTTGTGAACTTTATTGTGGTTTTGGTTTATATAAGTATGATTCGCGACTGAATTTGCATGCTGCTGCCAGCTTATTGGCATAGGGTGACAGTGCGCGCTATGCCCGGGTTGTGTTTTTGCGTATGACGACATGCTGCATTGAAAACAAGTGGATATCTAATTCCTGGAGTTGGGAAACGGTAGAAGTTGGAAGTGAGTAAATAACTAAAATTAAATGGAGAGGTAACAAATGGAATTAATTATTTTTGTAATTATTATGGTGGCAGTTCTTGTTCTGCCTCTGAAGTTGGCAGCTGCCATGTTGGGGGCGAAAAATACGGGTGTATTTTATTGTCTTTTCGCTTTGCTATTGGCCCTAATTATTCAAAGAATTGTTGGCGGCATGTTGCCGGGTGTGACGGATAGCGCTGGAATTTTAATGACAATTCCCCTGGCTGCTATTGCCTATATGCTGGTACTTGGTACGGGTTTTTTAAAAGCTATTCTAATTGCCCTTTTACAAGGGGTAATTACTTATTTTGCCATGCTGCTTTTTGTGGGTTTGCCCTGGGCTGTTTAAAAACGAAATAAATTCTCGTAGAAAGTTTGCAAGCGGCGACTTATTGAATGTTAAATCGCCATTTGCACTATCATTGATTACTAATAGTTTCTTTGCGTACAAGCTATAACTTTCTGAAAATGGATGCTCTACACATCAATCTCCGTGCCAATGATATGTTTCCTAGATTGGGTTTATACTGGGCAGGCTGTAGGTCCTACTTTCCAATAGGAGCCGCAAGAAATTTACTTAAAACATCAATATAAGTTGGAAAGGCTTCGAACTGGGGTAAATGTCCAACCCCCTCCATCTCAACTAATTCGGCTTTGGGGATTTCTGCTGCTGTACGCTTGCCCAATTGATCGTAACGCCCTAACTTTTCTTGTACAGCTTCAGGCGCGCGGGCGCGGCCAATAGCTGTGCGATCTCGGGTACCTATAATCAGTAGGGTGGGCACCTTGATATTGGCAAACTCATAAAGTACCGGTTGAGTGAATACCATTTCGGAGGTTAGGGCATCCACGGTTGCCATATGAGCCGCATCGGGTCCCAGGGTCCAGCCAGCTTGAATATCCAGTAGAGGGTTATATTCTTCGCGCCACTGCTCAGAAAAGTAGGCTTTACTCATGTAGCGTTTGATAGATTCTGGAGTTTGCTTTTTCTCGCGAGCAATGGCTTGGTCCAAAGGTTCATAGGGAACCCATCGCTTCCAGTCTTCAAGGCCTATAGGATTTACAAGTGCTAACTTTTTGACTCGCTCCGGGTACATCAGGGTAAACCGGGTAGCCAGCATACCTCCCATAGAGTGCCCAACTACAATAACCTCTCTTATTTTCAATTTATCCAATAAAACCTTGGTATTGTTGCTAAGCCCCTGAAAAGTATATTGGGTAAGCGGTTTACTGGATTTTCCGAAACCGATCTGGTCCGGTGCTATAACCCGGTACCCTAGCTGACTGAGTTGGGAGATAGTCTCCTTCCAGTAGGCCGCCGAAAAATTCTTTCCGTGCAACAGGAGTACCGTTCCTCTTGCATTTTTACCCTCTGCAGGCGGTACATCCATAAAGGTCATTGCCAGTGGCTGCCCCTGTTGTTCGAAATGAAAGTGATGAACTGGATAGGGATATTCGTAATCAGTTAAGGCTTTATCTTGAGGCGTTATTGAATATTCAGCAGATGCATGGCCGGTAAAAAACACACTGGCGGTAAAAAGTAAGGCAACTATGTAGCGCACAAAGAGGGTCACAGCCGTGTCCTTATTGGTAAACGGGAGTTCACTATAGGCGCAATTGGGGGGTGGCTGAAAGGCCCGTCGGCCTTTCAGGGGGGATGGCTCAGGCGTGTGCGCCCAGTAGGGGAGTGCCTTGGCTGGGCATAGGCAACTGGGGCAGGTCCTTGACTGCTTGTAGCAAACCTTCCTCATAGAGTTTTGCTGCTTTGTCTTTTTCCCCAAGGGATTGAAATAAGCGAGCCAGTTCAGCGGAGGTAGCGGGATCTTGGCGCAACAATAGGCTTTTCTCGAAATACTGCTGCGCTTTGCCCCAAAGTTCATTGCGCATTGAGAGACGTCCGAGACAGGTTAGCAGTGCGGCACTCTCCCCATACTCTTTCAGCCAACCTTCAGCTGCTGATATTTGTGCCGCAGGGGCGGCCCCCACCAGGCAGCCGTATAGTTCGGCAAGATTGGGGTCCCAAGCTCGATTGAGTAGCCAGCGCAAATGCTTCTCTGCCTCTGTGTCTTCGCCAATTCGATGCAGTTGCTGTGCGTAGAGACTGCGCAGGGCTTCATTGCGTTGCCAGCGGCCACTCAGGCTTTGCCAGGTATCGTGTAATTTATCGATATCTTTGCGATTAGCTGCTTCGGTCAGCTGATGTTGATACACCTCGAGTTCAAGCTGGTGCAGCTCAGCTTCGGGCATGTTCGCATGTTTCTCCAATTCGGGCAGTAATGCGCGAAGACGGCTCCAGTCACCCAGAAGGTAATAAGCCTGCTTGAGAAGTTGTAACAGGGCAGGATGTTTCGGCTCGAGCTGCTTGGCGCGCTCCAGGCTGGCAATACACTGCTCGTAATGTTTATCGAGGAGCTGCATACGAGCTTGGCTTAGGGCTACAGCCAGGCGGGTATCTTCACCACAGGCCTCCGCTTTGGCGAGTAATTCATTGGCCTCCTCACGAAAGCCCAGCTCAAAGGCGCTGCGCGCTGCCGCCAAATAATTGATCAGCGGGGCTTCAGATCGAGGGGCGCTCTTCAGCAGCTGACGGCGCGCCCGGGACCAGTTGCCCTCCATAAATTCCACCAAGCCGCTGGTCAGGCGTCGGCGCGCTACACGCTGGCGACCAAATCTCAGCCGGTCGACACTACCTCGGAATCCGCGAAAGATACTGCGAGCCAGCCAAATGGCAAAGAACAGGATAATTAGGGCTGCTGCCAGCGAGAACATTGCGAACCAGAGGTTCATCTCGTAGCCTTTATTCAGCTCACCGCCAATACCGATTACCAGGTAGCCGGGATAATTGTTAATAGCCTCCGGTAGAAAAGCGCCGAGCAGCAGTAGTACCAGAGCGGTGAAGAACAGTTTTTTCACTGGTTCTCCTCCTGTTGCGAGGCAGTTGGTGTGGCGGTGCCGGATGTTTTGTGTAAGCGCTCAATATAATTGCGCAGGGCAAGCTGGGAGGCGCTGAGGTCAGGCATTTCGACCTGGATACGCTGTTTGCTAAGTTCCGTCAGTTGTTGGGCCAGCGCATCGCGCTGCGGACTGGCAGTGCCATAACTGAGTAGTAGCGACCGCGCACTATCCAGAGCGTCCCTGTAAACCGTGGTATCGCCGCGAAGCAATGCCAGTTGGGCCTGCTCCATATATAGGCGCAGAGTCTGGCGAAAGCGAGCTTCACTCTGTGGGGACAGCATTACCGGGTTGATATCTCCATCAATGGGGCGTACCGATTCGCGCATAAAGCGGGTGAAGTTGTGCCACTCCCGCTTCCACAGGGGGGCACTCTCCTCAACGCTGGGCTGCTCTTCACTGGGTTGTTGTTCTGCCGAAGCCATATCGAATCGCGGTTGAATATTTGTGCGGATTAGCTGTTCTTCCAAGGCGCTGAGACGGAGGTATAAACCCTGGCGATCGATGTTTTGGACCAGTTTCAGTGAGGTGATATCGCGGGCAAGTTGTTGGCGTACCCCGTACAGATCCGGTAAGTCCACATCGCGCAATATCTCGTCCACGCGCTCGACAAGCCCCAGCGCAGCGCGACTATCGTCTTCGAGAAGCAGGCGTTGGTTGGCTAGACGCAACAGGTAATCTGCCTCAGCCAATTGCCAATCGTCGCGGCTTACATTTCCCAGCTGACCCAAGCGGTTTTCCTGTGCGGTGACACTGCGCTGCATGGAAGCCAGTTGCTGCTGCAGTTGGGCGATAGTGCGATTTTGTCGCTCCAGGTGATTGCGTAAATTGGCATCGGCCTGCTCCAGCTGATTGAACTCCCCGGAATAATCGGGGGTTTGGGGTTCAGTTGGGGCAGGGGTAGCAGCTGGGGTTTCCGAAGTGATATTGGAGGTCGGCGCTTGGGTGGTGTTTTCAGCGGCAACCGGCACTTCCGTTGCAGGGGTAATAGTGGTGGTGCTCTCCGGGGCTGCCGTTTTTCCGGGTAGATAGTTGAGGTAAGCGCCAAGGTGTTCGCGCAGCTGAGGAGAGTTAAACCAGGCCAGTGAGGCCACAGCAATCAAAATGAGGATGAACAGTAGCCACCACCACAGCCCATTGGATCTACTGGCCGCAGCACCGCCGCTGGCTTTACCCGTAGAGGCTTTTTCCTCTGAGGCTTTGGCGAAATTACTTTTGCCTTTTACAGGCTTTGTGTTTTCCAGGGGCTCATTGGTCGCGGCTATATTTTGATCTTTTTTATCGGTCATGGGTATGGCGGCGCAGGTGGAAAATGTCGTCAGATTATAACGAGTGGCGCGAGCCTTAATAGCGGGCTAAACGCCGTTTTAAGATTTTTAGCGCAAAGCGGTCGAGAATTCGATAGCAAATCAGCCGAGGGCTTTACGCAGTGTTTCCAGCATAGCGTTATCGCCGGCATTTAGCGCGCTATAGCAATGGGCAAAACCAAGCTCATTTGCCCGAGTGGCAACTCGTATACTCGGGCAGATAAGAGCGGTTTCAAAGAGTGTATTGCGGTTTATCTGGCGGATACAGGTAACCAGGTTATCGAGTGTTTCACCGCTGTGCACACTGATAATATCGGGTTGGAATTTATACTCAGCCAGGGAGGTTGCAGCCTCCGGTGGCAGCACTCTCCGATAGAGTTCGCAATAAGTTACTCGCGCACCCCTATCACTCAAGGTGTCGCCGATAAGAGGGCGGCCACCGGAGCCGCGAAAAATAAGAACTCTTTTCCCGTCCAACTGCTGTAACCAGGGTAGGCGCAGCAACTCCTCGGAGTTCATCGTATTGCCGCTTTGCTCGCAGGGTATACCGCGCTTCTCCAGGGCGCTTGCGGTTGCCGCGCCGATCGCCAAAAAGCGAGGTCCTTGGGGTAGTTGTGGCCAATAGTCTTCAAGCCAGTCTACGCCGTAGCGCACGGCGTTCTGGGAAACAAAGATCGCGACATCCGTTTGATCGAAATCGAGGATTGAGTTTTTTAAGGCCTGTATGGCAGCTTGATCCTCAATTGGCTCTATATCGAGCATGGGGATGTTATCTACCTCGGCCCCCAGGCCGCGCAGTAGCGCACACCAGTTATCAGCCTGCTGCGTTGGCCGCGTACTGAGAATACGTTTACCTTGCAGCAGGTCGGAGGTGAGATCGCTCATATCAGATAGCGGCGAGGATTTTATCGGCACCATCGGCCAGTAACTGTTCCGCGAGCTCAGTACCCAGGCGCTCTCCCTCAGCGGCAGGGCCACGACAGTCGGCATGTATCATGGTTTTGCCATCGGGACTGCCAACGAGTCCGCGCAACCACAGGGTGTCACCATCCAGCTCGGCATAGCAACCGATAGGCACTTGGCAGCCGCCGTTGAGGCGCTTAACCAGGGCGCGCTCCGCACTGAGTCGGGCTGCTGTTTCCGGACAGTGGAGCGGTTGGATCAAGGCTTCCAGTTCGCTATCGCGGCGCGACTCGATACCCACTGCGCCCTGTCCACCAGCGGGGAGCAGGGTGTCCGTTGCCAGGAAGCTGCGGATGCGTTCCGGCATTTCAAGTCGCAGCAGTCCGGCCGCAGCGAGGATGATTGCGTCGTAATCGCCGGCATCCAGCTTGGCCAGTCGAGTATTCACATTGCCCCGTAAAAAGGTGACTTTGAGGTCCGGGCGACGGGCAAGTAATTGGCATTGTCGGCGCAGGCTGGAAGTGCCGACTACTGCTCCCTCGGGCAGGTCATCAAGGCTGTCATAAATATTACTGACAAAGGCATCGCGGGGGTCTTCACGCTCGCAAATAATCGGCAGGTGAAGTCCTTCGGGGAATTCCATGGGGACATCTTTCATCGAGTGAACTGCGATGTCCGCACGGCCTTCGAGCATCGCCACTTCCAGTTCTTTAACGAACAGGCCTTTGCCGCCCACTTTGGTTAGTGGGATGTCCAAAACCTGGTCACCCCGGCTGGTGAGGGGCAGTAACTCGATAAGAAGTTTCGGATGCGCTTGTTGCAGGCGGTCTTTGACATAGTTGGCCTGCCACAGGGCCAAAGCACTCTGTCGGGTGGCAATGCGAATACGATCTATAGACATGCGGCTCAATCACTTATTGGTTGAAGCGGCCATTCTAACAGAGTCGCAATGCAGTGAGGCTCTCTGTAGCCGAGGGGCTAGCCCCTGGTGCGCAGCCAGTCTTCGAGAATTATCCGTGCGGCTATTGAGTCCACTGGGTCTTGTGCGTAGTTGCCACGATGTCCGCGTTCGTTGGCCTCTTCCTTGGCGGCTCGAGTGCTTAAACGCTCGTCGATCAGCTCTACCGGTAGTCCATAGCGACCGTGCAGGCGCTGGCTGAATTTTCGCGCACGCACGCCAAATTCACTTTCGCTGCCATCCATATTGAGGGGGAGGCCAACCAGTAAAAGGTGGGGCTGCCACTCTTTGATCAGGCCTTCGACGGAGTCCCAATTGGGCTTGCCATCTTTGGCGGGTAGTGGGGCCAGTTCCCGTGCTCCACCGGTAAGGCTCTGGCCGTAAGCTACGCCAATAGAGCGGGTTCCAAAGTCAAAAGCTAGCGCTGTGACGGGTTTATTCATAGGGGTCAGTAATTTTTCTGTTAGGCGTGGCCAGCTTGGGAGCCGAGGCCGGAAAGATCGATGCCGTGGCGGGCGGCGGCGCTTTGCCAGCGTTTTTCGACCGGTGTGGCGAATAGGGTTTCGGGCTCTGCCGGCAGTGTCAGCCAGGCGTTTTCTGTCAGCTCCTGCTCCAACTGACCGGGCCCCCAGCCCGCGTAGCCGAGGGCGAGTAGTACATCGTCAGGGCCGCGCCCTGCGGCGAGGGATTCGAGGATGTCCTTGGAGGCAGTCAGGCTGATATCTGAATTGATTTCGGTGGTAGAGTCGAAGTGCATGCCGGTGCCGTGCAGTACAAATCCCTGCTCTGGTGACATGGGACCGCCCAGTAGAACTGGTTCGTCACCGCGCAAGCTGAGATCCTCCAGAGACAGCTGCTCGAACACCTCGTGCCAGTGCACCTTACTGGGCATATTGATCACTATGCCCATGGCACCGTCGCTATTGTGCTCAACAATCAGTGCGATAGCGTGCTTGAAGCGCGGGTCCTCCATGCCGGGCATGGCCAGAAGGAATTGGCCGCGCAGGTTTCCGTGAGTCAGGTCGCTATCAATATTCGAATTCGGCATAGATCACTAATAAACCGCCAGTTGAAAGCCTATTTTAGCCTCGGCTGGGCAGATCCCCTGCAGAAGTAGTGAGTCCCCCGGTTCTTTCGAATTGCCAGGTCCGGATGATTTCCAGTCGGTCCACTTCGCTCTTTATCTCTGCTGGGAATGGGGCGAAAGGTGCAGCCAGTCGCACAATTTGTTGGGCCGCATCGTCGAGAATACGCTCACCAGAAGATTGAAGGATAACAACTTTTTCGACTGCTCCGGTGGGAAGTAGTCTAACCATCATTCGCAGTTCGCCACTAATTTGTTTCTCCAGGGCTTCTTCCGGGAAGTTATCGTTGCCAACAGCTTCTATTTTCTGGCGCCACTCATGTAAATATGCAGCATCTGCAGAAGCCCTGGTAGCTACAGAAGTTAGCCTGCGAACTCTGGGGCGCTCGGCAATAGTCTGGCGAATTTTATCGAGGCGCGCCTCTAAGCTGGCTATTCTTGGGTTACTCAGTGGCAGGTCATTGGGAGCATCGCCGCGTTTTTCCGTAGAAAACTTGTCTTCCGCTGAAAGTTCGGGAGCTTGAATCGGACTTTCACCAATTGTGGTAACTAATAGGCGTCGCTGTTCAGCTGGTCGTGCAGCTTGTTGTTGGGGTAACGGGTTTACTCGATGAATTTGCGTATCGGCAAACTCTGCACGGCGCTTAGTGGATAACTCTTTGGGAGAGTCAGCAGTACCACTGGCTAATTGGTTGTGTTGTGCCAAGTAATAGGCATCCTCAGGTGCTTGAGCGGAATTTTGCAGAGAAAGTGTTACTTCAAGCGTTGGCGGCGCCTGAGCCCCTTCCGGCTTGTTAATAACCAGCTTAAAGATAATTAGCACGTGCAGGGCGACGGCAAGAAATAATGAGAACACAAAGCGATCACGTTGTATTGCGTGAAGTTGTGTCGCGTTGGCAGAGGAATTCATTATCTATTATCAACTACTACTTATTCGGGCGTGTATATCACACAGCCTTGTACCCAGTGGTAAATCGCCCTGAGGGTTATCAAACACCCAGTTTACCTTTTTTGTGCCAACAGGTGTGTGATGCCGCTCATTAGTCGAGCTGCGATGTTTGTATTGTAAGCGGCATCGATTTCCCGTACACAGGTGGGACTGGTGACGTTAATTTCTGTTAGGTAGTCACCAATAACGTCCAGCCCGACAAATAACAGACCTTTTTCCTTCAAAGTAGGAGCGACTTGCTCAACGATCCAGCGGTCCCTATCGGTGAGGGGACGTGCTTCACCGCGTCCGCCGGCTGCAAGGTTGCCACGAGTTTCCCCCGCTTCCGGAATTCGCGCCAAGCAGTAGGGAATTGCTTCACCGTTAACGACCAGGATACGCTTATCCCCGTCTTTGATTTCGGGGATGTAGCGTTGCGCCATAATTTGCTGGCGGCCGTGATCGGTGAGCATTTCCAGAATCGCTCCCAGGTTGGCGCCGTCAGGTTTACAGTGGAAAATTCCTGCACCGCCCATACCATCTAAAGGTTTGAAAATGACATCTTGATGGGTTTGGTGGAATTCCCGCAGTTTGGTCATATCGCGGCTAACTAGAACCGGTGGGCAACACTGGGGGAAACTTGTCGCAAAAATTTTCTCATTGCAGTCGCGTAGTGCCTGGGGCTTGTTGACTACCGTTGCACCTTCGCGCTCTGCGGCTTCGAGAATATAAGTGGAATAAATATATTCATTATCAAAGGGGGGGTCGACACGCATCAGGATTACATCCAGGTCGCCGAGTGGCATTTCTCTAGACTCTCCCAGAGAAAACCAACGATTCGCATCGTCAAAAACCTGCATAGGGCAGCCGCGCCCAGTTGCGCGCCCATTCTCCAGGTAAAGATGGCTCTGCTCGAAATAAAACAGCTGGAAACCACAATCTTGTGCGGCTTGTAACAGTGCAAGCGTCGTATCTTTTTTAAAATTGATCTGGGCGATGGGGTCCATCACCACACCGAGGGAATAATTCATACGGGTTTCCAAATCGTTGGGTATTTCTATCCCAGTTATCACTGGTTTTGCTCCCAAATTTGTGGCCGCTACCAGCGTTGTTGGATAGATAAGGTAAGAGCAGCTTTGCGAAGGTGCAACCTTCTTAACGCAATACCTCCAATGAATGCATAAGTGGTGATAATTTGAACTGTGTCGCCTGCAGTGTGTCGACTCAGCTAGATTCGCCTGGGGTTCTGTGATAAAAGTTCGTCTCAGCGTGCGACCTTCGCCAGGCTAGGCGCCCGGACCCCGCAAGCGGTTTGAAAAAAGGGCGCAACTAAAGTTTTCGCGTGCCCGAAAATAAGTAAACAGGGGATTCAAAAAAGACTATGGAGCTTAACTGGGAAAGTCTGACTGTCATGGTGATCGACGACAGTAAGACAATTCGCCGCACTGCGGAGACGTTGCTGCAAAAGGCGGGCTGTACCGTGGTCACCGCGACAGACGGTTTTGATGCGTTAGCAAAAATCGCGGACTCCCGTCCGGATGTCATTTTTGTCGATATTATGATGCCGCGCCTGGATGGCTACCAAACATGTGCGTTAATAAAAAATAACAGCGAATTCCGCTCCACCCCTGTTGTAATGCTGTCGAGTAAGGATGGTTTGTTCGATAAGGCAAAAGGGCGTGTTGTTGGTTGCGATCAATATCTGACCAAACCTTTTAGTAAGAGCGAGCTGCTGGGTGCTATTTCCGCTCATGCCAAGCCGCACCATGCCGCATAAGCGGCTAACAGAAAAAGAAAATATAGATAACGGATTCCATTGTGGGCATTGTGCCCACAAGCTCGGTACCAAAATTTAATTAGAGTACAGATTTTCCGGTTGCTACAGGCCGATTAATTTTTGTACCCACACTATCGGTAGTCATAGTGCATTTCGGCACATGCTAGCGAGGATAATCACAACAAAAACCGCCGAGCGCAGTAGTTGTTGCCGAAAAGATGTCATGGGGGAAATGATGGCAAGAGTACTAATAGTTGATGACTCTCCTACAGAAACACATAAGCTGACAACCATTCTTGAAAAAAATGGCCACGCAGTAATCACCGCTCCCAACGGTGAAAGCGGAGTTGAAGTAGCCCGCGCCGAACGCCCCGATCTAATCCTGATGGATATTGTGATGCCGGGTCTCAACGGTTTCCAGGCCACCCGCCAATTGAGTAAAGACAGCAATACCGGCGAAATTCCGATCATTATGGTAACTACCAAAGATCAGGATACAGACCGTGTCTGGGGTATGCGCCAGGGAGCCAGGGCTTACCTGACCAAACCTGTCGATGAGAGTAAATTGCTGGATGCGATCGGGGAGGTGTTGGCCTAATAGCCAGCTGCGAAAAGTGCAGTCACAAACACCTTACTTAGCTCTGGTTGATATTGCACGGCGCGCCAAAGCGCAGGCCACCGGTCTGCCCGGCCGCCGGGAAATCAAACCCTACTGGACCGGTATCGGTTTCTCTCTTCTGGATAACCACTTTGTCGCCTCTATGGATGACGTTGTGGAATTGCTCGAAGTGCCACAGCACACCTTTATCCCCGGCGCTCAGCCTTGGGTAAAAGGCGTCTCTAATGTTCGTGGTCGCCTGCTTCCCCTTATTGATCTCGCTGCTTTTTATGGTGGCTACCTCTCAGGCCCGCGCCAGCAACGTCGTGTCTTGGTGCTCGAGAGGGATAAGACCTACGTGGGGCTTATCGTGGATAAATTGTTTGGGATGCAGCACTTGGCGTTTGAGTATGCCCGTGAGGCACCGACAGATTTGAGTGCACCATTTGCGCCAATGGTGCACGGCCAGTTTGTTTTACAGCAGCAACGTTGGCTCGTTCTCGATATGCGGGCACTGATCAACGATGCGCGTTTTATGGATGCAGCTTTACGCTGACTAATCCAGTTCTTTCTTTCCGGTAGCCGAGGGTGGCCGACCGGGTGGCCCGCAATTAGTGCAGGGATGTGCAGCACTGACTGAGGGGTCTTGTCATTAAAGCGTTAAAACTAAAGTGGTATTAAACCGGCCTAATGCAATGGCCCGCTAGGAGTAAATTATGAAACCAGGCTCCCAGAGTTCCTTTTCCGCGTTGCGCAGTAATCCTGCCGCGCTGGTATTAGGTCTACTGGTACTCGCCACGCTGGCGGGGCTTATTGTCAGTATTTATTTGGTACAGACTCGAGACGAGCAGGATAAACAATATCTGCAGCAAGTTGCCGAGTTGCGGGCCCTTTCCTATCAGGTAGTTTCCTATGCGCCGGCGGCTACTGCGGGTGACAGTGAGGCTTTCGCCGAACTGGAAAACGTTACCGAAGAAATGGCTACTGCCTGGAACCAGCTTCAGCGAATGGACGACAATAGTCGCCGTGCTCTGGGCGCGCAGCTGTCTGCTTACGACAAGGTTTGGCGCAGCTTGCGCGAGCAGGTTGACACGATTATCGGCAACCAGGAAACCATCGTATTTCTTAACGATATCGCTTCAACGCTGAGTGACTCGCTTCCTGAACTGCAGGCGGAGCACAACAATATTGTAGAAATTCTGCTGGCTAACAACGCCCCGGCAAATCAGGTGGAACAGGCCCAGTTACAGGTATGGCGTGCGGAGCGTATTGGTCGAAATATCGATAAAATGCTCCAAGGTGGTGATGATGCCGAAGCCGCCGCTGACCAGTTTAATACCGACGCCAGTCTTTTCGGTAAGGTGGTTGACGGCATGAAGAGCGGCGATGTGGTGATGGGGATTTCCCGTATTACTGATGAAGAGGCTCGCCACTCACTGGATGAAATTACTGAGCTGTTCGGCTTCGTAAGTACCTCCGTACGGGATATCTTCGAAGCAACTCCGGCCCTGTTTGCTACCCGCCAGGCCTCTGACGGCATTATCGCGTCATCTCCCCAGCTGATCGAAGCATTGAGTACGCTGAATGACCGAATCGTAAACCTTTCAGATGATCGCCAGCCCAACAACTTGACCATTGCTGCACTGGCTTTGGTCTTCGTATTGTTGATCTTCGGTATGATGGCGATGGCATTCTCCGGTACCCGCCGAAACCTGAAAAAAGAGGAAGATACCAACGAGCGTAACCAGCACGCGATTATGCAGCTGCTGGACGAGCTGGCCGACCTCGCCGACGGTGACTTGACCACCTCTGCAACGGTAACCGAAGCCTTTACTGGTGCGATTGCCGACTCCATTAACTTTACTATTGACCAGCTGCGTGTGCTGGTATCGCGGATTAATGGTGCTGCACAGGAAGTATCTGGCTTGTCCCAGGAAACCCAGCAGACTGCACTGCACTTGGCCGAGGCCTCTGAACACCAGGCGCAGGAGATCGCCGGAGCTTCCGCTGCGGTTAACGAAATGGCGGTCACCATTGACCAGGTATCTGCCAACGCCTCTGAATCTGCCCAGGTAGCCGAGCGCTCGGTACATATCGCAAGTAATGGCGCCAAGGTGGTACAGAACACCATCAAAGGCATGGATAACATCCGCGAGCAGATTCAGGATACCTCCAAGCGAATTAAGCGCCTGGGTGAATCCTCCCAGGAAATTGGCGATATCGTAAGTTTGATTAACGACATTGCCGACCAGACCAACATTCTTGCATTGAATGCCGCGATCCAGGCGAGTATGGCCGGTGATGCCGGCCGAGGCTTCGCGGTGGTTGCGGATGAGGTACAGCGACTTGCGGAGCGCTCTGCAGCTGCAACCAAGCAGATCGAAGGTCTGGTAAAAGCGATTCAGTCCGATACCAACGAGGCGGTAATCTCCATGGAACAAACCACCAGTGAGGTGGTACGTGGAGCTCGTCTGGCCCAGGATGCGGGTGTTGCACTGGAAGAAATTGAAAGTGTATCCAACAACCTGGCATCGTTGATTCAGAACATTTCTAACGCTGCTCGTCAGCAGGCTTCGTCTGCAGGCCACATTTCCAACACGATGAACGTGATTCAGGAAATTACCTCGCAGACTTCTGCGGGTACCCAAGCTACCGCCCAGTCCATTGGTAACTTGGCGCAAACTGCCAGCGCACTGCGCGAATCCGTTGCCGGTTTCAAACTTCCGCAAGAGGAAAGTGTTGAAAGCAACAGCGAGCTGTATGACGTGGAGTTGCCGGAAATGGATACAGATACTTTCGCTATTGAAGGTGAAGATACTCATTCATTGGAGTCCCGCGAAGACCGGGCCCTGGCCTAACCCACACAATAATGCCCGGCCATTATGAAAGTTGGCCGGGCGCAAAAGGGGCGCACGGAATTGCTTCCGATAAATCCGCGAGTTTTTCTCGCAGAAAACTGTAGCGCTTGAGTACTGAATAAATTATTGGGGACTTGGCGTGAGTCACGACAATCCGAACTTCATGGCCTTGGATTGGCTGATCGGTGAAATTAACGAGACTTTGGCACAAGCGCGCCAATTTCTTGAGACGTTCGCTGTAGAACCCGATACGGGTGCCTCTCTTCTGCAAAACAGCTTGTCGCTGGTGCACCAGGTGCACGGCAGCTTGCATATGGCACAGCTCAGTGGTGCCGCGATGTTAGCAGAAGAGATGGAGCAACTTATCCAGGCCCTAGCCACTGGTGCGGTTGAAAATACCGACGAGACGCGCGAATTTTTGATGCGCGCATTGCTGGAGTTGCCCCTTTACCTCGAAAAGGTTTCTTTTCAGCGTCGTGACAATGCCGTTCTCTTACTTCCCCTGATGAATGACTTGCGCGCAGTGCGCCGCGAGCGATTGATCAGTGAAGGAGCGCTTTTCTCGCCAGAACTGTCTTCATTGGCAATGGTGATTGGAAAGCGCCAGCCCCTCGTTGCCGATAGCGCCCGTTTAAATGACCTGGTCACCAAGTTGCGCAAGATGTATCACGTTGCGGCTGCGGGTCTGATCCGGGATGTAAACAGTGGCGAAAGCCTGGCTTACCTCACCAAAATTATTGAAAAAATGCAGCTGCTCTACAGTGGCAGCTGTCGCCAATCCCTGTGGGAAGTACTGTTCGGTATTTTGGAGGCGCTCGGCGAGCACCGTATTAATGTGCAGCCCGCACTGCGCCATTTACTGCGCAAGGTGGATATTGAATTCAGGTTGTTGCAGGGGCGTGGCGCAAAGGTATTGGATGCGCGCCTGGATCAGGACTTTCTGCGCAACCTACTTTTTTATGTCTACCTCGCCGGTCCGAATGGGCCGCACTGCGAGAAACTCTACCAGCGCTTCGCACTAGATAAGGCGGTTCCCGGTACGCCTCGCCCGGATACTGAAGACGTATTGGCGATGGGGCCAGAAGCCTTAGGCAGTGCAATTGCTGCAGTGCGCGATGAACTGCAGTTGGTGCGTGAAGCACTGGAGCCCAGTACAACTGATACAGAACAACCCTCGCTGTCTGACACTGCCGCAGTGGCCAAGCGTCTCGCGGATACACTCGGTATTTTGGGATTGGAGGCGCAGCGGGTTCGCGCTCGCAGTGTCTACGAAGACCTTCGCGACGCCTCCCGTGGTAGTGACGTTGAAGAGTACCTGATGCGTGCCGCCGGGGAATTGGTTCAGCTCGATTCAGCGCTTGCCGCCACTGTCGATCGCAATAAAAAAGTCGACGATGAGCAGCCCATTATGGGCGACGCCACTGACTCTGTATTACGCGAGGCCAGACTCGGTCTGGAAGCGGTAAAAGAAGCGGTCATGGAGTATGTGGCCAGCCACTGGGATATCAGTTACCTGAGCCGTGTGCCACAGCGTTTACAGGAAGTCTGTGGTGGTCTCGAAATGGTGGGTTACCAGCGAGCGGGTGAAATCATCTCCGCTTGCAACCGCTATATTGGCAGCTCCCTGATTGAGGCTGGAGAACAGCCCGAATGGACAATGCTGGATACTCTGGCAGATGCCATTACCAGTGTTGAATACTACCTGGAGCGTCGTGCGGAAGGTCTGGCTGATGCAGAAATGCTTTTGGCACTGGCTGAAGATAGCGTAGAGGCTTTGGGCGTTTCGCTGAAGATCGTCGACGAGAGTGAGGCCGACGCCAGTCTGGAAGCGCCCCCGATATCAGAACCCGAACTGCCAGATCTTATTGATTACGATTTAATCCCCGATGACGAAGCCACTGCGGTTTCTGACGAATCTCTGGACTCTCAAGCTGAAATAAATGCGGAAGAGTCATCTGCCATAACTTTGCAGCTGCCTGTCGATCAAGCAGATTCTGTTGTGGAGTCCGAGCTGGAAATCGATGGAGAGTCTGTTCCGGAGGAGTCTTGGTTCTCTGATGGGGCTCCTCAGGTTGAAGCTGCTCCGGTACTTGAAGTTGAAACTGGGATAGAGGCTCCTGAAGCTGAGGAAGCGCCTGCTGAGATTGCTGACTTCATTGAAGCTGCACCGATGGTAGAGTCTGCTGAGGCTGAGCCGGTTGCTGCAGTTGCAGAGGTCGCGGATACGACGGAGGAACTCGGTGATGACACTGAGAGCCTGATTGACGATGAAATTATCGAGATCTTCCTGGAAGAAGCCGGGGAAGTTCTTGCGCATATCAGTTGTTACTTCCCGGAGTGGGCTGCCAATTTTGCCAATCAGGATGCCCTGGTAGAGTTTCGTCGGGGCTTCCATACCCTGAAGGGGTCGGGCCGTATGGTCGAGGCCCTGGATATTGGTGAACTGGCCTGGTCTGTGGAGAATATGCTCAACCGGGTTATCGATGGCAGTGTGAAACCCGGGCCTGCCCATGTATACCTGATTGAGCAGGTGTATCAGAAGTTCCCCTCAATGATTGAGGCGTTTAAACACGGACAGAGCGACCCCGATCAGCAGCTTACCCTGCAGTTACAAGCTTGGGCTGAGCAGCTGAGTGCGGGAGAGATGCCCGCTGATCTGGAAGCCCAAAGTGCAGGCGGTGTCGCGGCAGTTGACGTTGTTGAGGACACCGGAGAAGACCTGGCTCAACTCTGGGAAATTTTTGCCCAGGAGGCAGAGACGCACCTCAATGTCGTAGATGAGTATCTGTTGGATATGCAGGCTGCCGCGCCTTTGTATGGTGTTCCCAGCGATCCAATGCACCGGGCACTCCACACACTAAAAGGCTCCGCACATATGGCGGAAGTCAAAGTGGTTGCCGAAATTATGGCGCCACTGGAGCGCTTCGCTAAAGAGCTGCGTATTTATCAGGTGCCTATCGATGCAGATATTTTTGATCTGATCAATGATAGCGCCACCTATGTGCGTGAAGTGCTGGAACAGATTCGCTCTTCAGAGCCTCTCGCAATAGAGAAATCGGAACAGTTTCTTGCTCGCGTTGCTGAATTGCAGGAGCGCTCTGTAGGTCACTTGATTCGCGAGCGCGAGGCGAATGAACCTCGCGCGGTCGATCCCCAGCTTCTCGAAGTCTTGATGGCTGATGGCATGCGGGTGCTGCTTGATGCAGACCAAATGCTGACTGAGTGGCGCGCCGACCCGGCAGATAAAAGTCGTGTTGTATTGGTCGCTGACGAACTCAATGTTCTGCAGGAGGCGGCCAGCCGGGCGCAGTTGTCGATCCTGGCCGAGCTCGCTGAGCTGTTGCTGAATGTTTATCGCAAAGTCCTTGCTGGTGATCTTGAGCAGGAGCCAGCGCTATGGGCCTCTCTTGAGCAGGGACACAACGAGCTACTTGATTTAATCGATGCAGTAGCAGCAGCACAAGACCTCCCTGAAGTCAGTGAAGCTGTGGAAGAGGCGCTTCGCTACCTGGCTCAGGGTGAGGAAACTAGCTCTTCAGCTGAAGATGATTACGACCTCAATGAACTGGGAATCGATAGCGAAGCACTGGCTATTGCCGAGCCTGAAGAGCAGGCGCCGGAGCCCACGGAAGTAACCGAGCTTCTGGTTTCAGATGCTTCCCCTGATGAGTGGATTGAGCCACCTGTATTACAGGTGTCGCACGATGGGGAATCTCTCGGTGGTGAGGCTGAGGATTCGGAAATTCCTCAATTGCAGGCCATAGAAGTTGAGGCCGCCGTTGAGGATGTCTCTCAATTTGAAGAACCCTTCTATGTACCGGAAGTTGAACCTGCTGGCGACCTGGTTATCGAGCAACCGGGTAGCGAGGTGTCATCACAGGATTCCGCTCAATCAGTCGATTTACAGAAGTTGCTGGCAGACATTGACCCGGATGTTGTCGATGTCTTTATGGAGGAGGCGGGAGATCTTACCGATGAGCTGGAGGAACTGATCCAGAGTTGGGAAGAGGAGCCGGAAGGTCGCGAGCAAGGTGAGGCCCTGAAGCGTGTATTGCACACCTTTAAAGGTGGTGCACGTATGGCTGGCCTAATGGGGCTGGGTGAAGTAGCTCACCGTTTTGAAACGGTGATCGAGGGCATGCGCGACAACGATCGGCCCTCCGCAGATTTCTTCGCCAATGCCCATGGTATCCACGATCGTCTCGCCGATGGAGTAGAGACAGTTCGCGCGTGGATGGCTGGTGAACAGCTTGATGCTTTTGTACAGCTGGTCAGCACCGATTGGGCGGATCAGAAACCGGCTAACTCGGCAGCTGCAGAAGTAGTTATTGAATCTGAAGCTCCAGGTGAACAACCTCAAGAAACTGTTCTCGTAGCGGATGCGGAACAAGGTGATGAAGTCACTGCGGCCGAGAGTACTCAGCCGGATACTGATGTAGTTGCTACGCAGCTACCCGAGATTGCTGTAGGTCAGGAAAGTGATAACGTTTTGCCGTTTATCCGCAAGGCCGGTAATGCAGAGCAGGAGGTAGCGGCACCGACCCGGAACCAGCCCCAGGAGATGGTGCGTGTCGCTGCTGAACTTCTGGAGGAGTTGGTAAACCTCGCCGGTGAGACTGCAATTTCCCGTGGTCGTCTTGAAGAGCAGATGAGTGAGTTCGGTCTCGCCCTGGACGAGATGGATGTGACGCTGGTGCGTCTCAACGAACAGCTGCGCCGCCTGGACCGCGAGACCGAAGCTCAGATCCTGTTCCGCCAGGAGCAGTTGGCAGAACAGGACGGCGACTTCGATCCGCTGGAAATGGACCGTTACTCGTCTATTCAGCAATTATCCCGTTCCCTGCTGGAGTCCACATCTGACTTGATGGAGCTGCGCTCCACCCTGAATAACAAGGCACGGGATACAGAGACCCTGTTGCTTCAGCAATCTCGAGTAAACACCGAATTGCAGGAAGGACTGATGCGCAGCCGCATGGTACCTTTCTCCCGTCTGGTACCGCGCCTGCGTCGCATCGTGCGCCAGGTAAGTGCTGAGCTGGGCAAGCAGGTCGAGTTGGGATTCTCCAACGTGGAAGGCGAGCTGGACAGGTCCATGTTGGAGCGTATGGTTGCTCCGCTGGAACATATGCTGCGCAACGCTGTGGACCACGGCATTGAAATGCCAGAGGAGCGTTTGGCTGCCGGCAAGTCTGAGCGTGGGCGTATTGATGTGGCGCTGAAAAGGGAGGGCAGTGAAGTTGTCCTCACCATCCGCGATGATGGTGCCGGTGTCAACTTGATCCGCGTAAGGGAAAAGGCGGTGGAAAATGGCCTGATGAGGCCGGATGCTGAGCTCTCGAATAATGAGATTCTTCAGTTCATTCTGCAGGCCGGTTTTACCACTGCAGAAAAAGTTACCCAGATCTCTGGCCGGGGTGTGGGCATGGACGTTGTATCCGCCGAGCTGAAG
Organism: Microbulbifer maximicatervae (SeqCode); assembly: GCF_052467815.1. NCBI lineage: Bacteria > Pseudomonadati > Pseudomonadota > Gammaproteobacteria > Cellvibrionales > Microbulbiferaceae > Microbulbifer > Microbulbifer maximicatervae (SeqCode). Next base: position 1,180,074 of record NZ_CP174326.1, on the reverse strand, counting down.
CAGATTGGTGGTAGCGTTCACATCAATTCAGAAGCAGGCGCAGGAACAGAATTTGTCGTTCGTCTGCCTTTCACAGTTTCGGTTAACCGCGCTTTGATGGTGCGAATTGGCGATGACCTGTTTGCACTGCCGCTGAATACCATCGAAGGTATTGTGCGCCTCAGCCCATTTGAGCTGGAGCACTACTATCGCTCAGATGATGCGCGTTTCGAATACGCGGGAGAACTCTATCAGGTTAGCTATTTCGGTACTCTGCTGAAGTCTGGTGCTCAACCCAAGCTCAGTGTCGATGATATGCAACTGCCCGTTTTGTTGGTGCGCTCGGAAGGGCACGCTATGGCATTACAGGTAGATGCCATTAAGGGCAGCCGCGAGATTGTAGTTAAAAGCCTCGGCCCGCAGTTCTCCGGGGTTCAAGGGGTATCAGGTGCAACGGTAACTGGTGATGGTAGCGTCGTGGTGATTCTCGACGCACACGCCCTGCTGCGTCGCCAGGCCACTCAGCTGGCAAGGCCGGAAGTGCCACAGCTTCAAATTCTGGAAGAGCCTGAAGTGCAGTCCGAGCAGGAGGCGCGCCAGCAGACCGTTATGGTTGTGGACGACTCGGTTACAGTGCGCAAGGTAACTACGCGCTTCCTGGAGCGAGAGGGCTATCTGGTTAGCACTGCAAAGGATGGTCAGGATGCGGTTATCCAGCTGCAAGATAAGATCCCGGATCTGATCTTGCTGGATATTGAGATGCCGCGTATGGATGGCTTCGAGGTTGCCCGCCATATTCGCTCCAGCAGCCGCCTGCGCGATATTCCTATCGTAATGATCACCTCGCGTACCGGTAATAAGCACCGCGATCACGCTATGTCCCTGGGAGTTAACCACTACCTGGGTAAGCCTTACCAGGAAGATGTACTGCTGGCGGCTATTCGTGAGTACGCGGATGCCGAAGCTGTCGGAAGCTGAGACGGCAAATATCAGGAATAATATAGAGATAGGCAATGAGTGAAGTTGAAGCGCTGCCGGTAGATGTCCCCCAGGAAGTGAGCAGCCTGTTATTGCCCCTTGAGCAGGGGCAGCTGCTGGTGCCGGTGGACAGCCTCTCAGAGGTTGTTGCAATGCAGACGCCGATGGCAGTTCAAGATGTACCCGAGTGGTATTTGGGAGATCTGATTTGGCGGGAACAGCGCCTGCCGGTGGTATCTTTTGAAGTGATGCGTGGTGGTGCCTTGGGAGCAGTTGCAGAAGAGGGGCGTATTGCGGTGCTGAGTACGGGAAATCCCGATGGTGAGCTGCCGTATTTTGCATTGCTCTTGCGCGGCACTCCGCGCCTGGTACGGGTTACCCCTGAGGAGTTGGCACTGCGAGAGCAGCCGCTAAGCCCTGGAGAGTTAATGCATGTGGCGCTTTCTGGTGAGGAGGCGGTTATTCCCGACCTGCAGGGATTAGAGCGGGCCTGCTTGCGCTATCGCAGTGACTGAGTTGTTTTGCGATGTATCACCAAAAAAGGGGCCTGAGGCCCCTTTTTTGATTGGGCTGTTCGCTTAGAACAGCTCTTCCGGTAAAGAATCTTCCCGGCCATCCTGGCTGGGCATATCCATATCGTCATCGGTGTATCGGTTGCGATATGGGTTATACACTTCGCGGCCCGGCACCCGGTTGGTTCTGAATATCTCAAACATGCCGCCGTAAGAGGTGCGTAAGCCATTTTGAGGGTTGATGCGTACCGTAACTATGCCATCTGGTTGAGCCAGGTGGCGCTCGGGAAGACCTTCGAGGGCACTGCTCATAAAATCGATCCAGATAGGCAGGGCGGCTGAGCCACCGTATTCATTTTTACCCAGTTCGCCATAGGAATCGAAGCCAACCCAGGCACTGGTTGCCAGGTAGGGGCTGTAACCCGAGAACCACGCATCCCGTGGACCATTGGTGGTTCCGGTCTTTCCGGCAATATCACCGCGCTTCATCGCCAGAGCGCGGCGCCCGGTACCCTTTTTGATAACATCCTTGAGCATCGAATCCATTATGTATGCCGTCTCTGCGGACATGGCTCGCGGAGCGCGAGGACGCGCTTGGCTCTTGCTCGGGTTGAGGGGGCCAACGGGCAGTACGTGTAGCTCTGCTGGCTCTTCACCTTGATCGACCCCTTGTCCTTCCAGCTGTAATTCCGCGAGATCGACGGGTTCAGCGGACAGAGTTTCAGAGCCTGTGCCTGGCTCGGGACAGTTATCGCATACAGTGAGAGGCAGTGCCTGATACAGGACTTCGCCATTAACATCCAATACCTGGTCAACCAGGTAGGGCTCCACTCGGTAGCCACCATTGGCGAAGGCGGCATAGCCTCGCACCATCTCCAAGGGCGTGAGAGCGGAGCTACCTAGAGCAATGGTCAGGTTGCGGGCGAGCTTGCTGCGCTCAAACCCAAAGCCTTCGACAAAGCCCAGGGCGTAGTCCAGTCCTAGGGATTGCAGCAACCGGATTGAGACCATATTGCGGGACTTGTACAACGCCATACGCAGGCGGGTTGGGCCGAGGAAGGTCCCCCCGTCATTTTCAGGCCGCCATACATCTTGCAGGTTGGTTTCCTCAAAGATAATCGGGGCATCATTGATAATGCTCGCCGCTGTATATCCGCGCTCGATCGCCGAGGCGTAAATAAAGGGCTTGAAGCTGGAGCCGGGTTGCCGGGCAGCCTGAGTGGCCCGATTGAAGTGGCTCTGGCGGAAGTCATAACCACCGACAAGGGCGCGGATAGCCCCATCTTCGGGCTCAATAGATACCAGGGCGCCCTGTGCTTCCGGGACCTGGGCTAGAACCCACTCTTCGGTCACCTGGGGTTCAGCAGGCTTGGTATCACCGCTCTCTGGATCCGCAAACGGATCGGCCTGAAGGGGCTCATCTACAGCAGTGGCGATCATCTCGCTACTGGAGTTGCTCTCTTTCTTTTCCTTAACGACCTTGCGCAGCCGAATAACATCTCCGGGCGCAAACATTTTTTCAGCGGACTGAAGGCGAGCGCCCCGAGCGCTCTCAGAAATATAGGGCCTGATAGAACTGAGCCCATTGCTCCAAGGCAATTCAATTACGCGCCTATCTCTCAGTTGAACTTGAAGTTTCTTGGGTTCTACTGCGGTGACAACGCCGGGTTCCAAACCGCCGAGAATCGGAATCTCGTTGAGTAAATCGATAAGTTGGTCGCTATCTTGCAGCAATTCTGGTGCAAGACGCTGTTCTGGGCCACGATAGCCGTGGCGCGCATCATAGGTTTCCAGACCATGCTGAAGCGCATTGCGAGCCGACTCCTGCAGGCGACTGTCTACCGTTGTTATGACCTGGTAGCCGTCGGTATAAGCGTTGTCGCCAAAGAGGTCTACCGCCTCCTTCCGTGCCATCTCGGCGATATAGGGCGCATCCAGGTCGAGGTCGCGGCTGTGATAGCTGGCTGTTACTGGCGCAGTGATAGATTGGTTATATTGATCCTGGTTGATATAGCCGAGATCGAGCATCCGCATCAGGATCCAGTTGCGGCGCACCAAGGCTCGGGAGGGGTTGGCGAGAGGGTTGAAGGTTGATGGCGCTTTGGGGAGTCCCGCCATCATAGCCCACTGAGCCAGGTTCAGATCCTTGATATCTTTGCCGTAATACACCTGAGCTGCAGCCTGGAAACCATAGGCGCGGTTTCCAAGGAAGATCTTATTGATGTAAAGGGCGAGGATCTCGTCCTTGGTCAGCTCTTGCTCGATTTGCAGCGATAGCAAAATTTCATTGAACTTGCGCACAAAACGCTGCTCTCGACTGAGAAAGAAGTTGCGCGCCACCTGCATTGTCAGTGTACTACCACCAGACTGGATAGAGCCGGTCTTAATCAGCTGCGAGGCCGCCCGCATCAAACCTTTGATGGAAACACCATTGTGGGAGTAAAAGCTTGCATCCTCAGCGGCGAGAATCGCTTTGATAAAGGGTTCTGGCGTTTGCTCGATCGTGATAGGGTTGCGCCGCTTTTCACCGAACTCACCGATTAGCTTCATATCCCGTGAGTAGACCCTAAGAGGGGTTTGTAAGCGGATATCGCGGAGGCTCTCCACTGAGGGCAACCCCGGTTTGAGGTAGAGATAGATACTGGCCAGGGCCATTGCTGTAGCGGCTACACCGGCAAGGCCGAGCCAAAGCAGTGCGAGCAGACGATTGCGGGCTTTTACGGTCATGAAACTGCTTCTGTGTACTTCATCAAAGTGATTAGGTGAATAATTATACGAATATTGTGCGCTATTACCTATGCAAATGCAGGTTGAAGCGTTAATTTAAAGTGCTATAACATCAAACCCTCATAACCCACGGAAAAGATAAGAAAAAATGGGAATTTTCCCTTTTCTGAGCAAAGGCCCCAAGGCCATGTTGGGACTCGATATTAGCTCTACTGCGGTCAAGTTGCTGGAGCTAAGTCGCAACGGCGACAAATATCGTGTCGAAAGTTACGCCGTGGAACCTCTCCCACCCAATGCTGTAGTTGATAAGAATATCAATGATGTGGGGGCGACGGCTGAGGCTATTCGCAAAGTTGTACGACGCTCCAAGACACGCTTGCGAGAAGCGGCCGTTGCGGTGTCTGGATCAGCAGTGATTACCAAGACCCTCGAAATGCCAGCGGACCTTACTGATGATGATTTAGAGTCTCAGATTGCTGCTGAAGCTGACCAGTATATTCCCTATCCACTTGAAGAAGTCAGCCTGGACTTTGAGGTGCAGGGGCCTTCTGAAAAAGGGGAAGGCCAAATGGAGGTCCTGCTCGCGGCGTGCCGTACAGAAAATATTGAGCAGCGGATCTCAGCGTTGGGAGAGGCGGAGCTGGAACCCGGTGTAGTGGATGTTGAGGCATACGCTATTGAGCGCACTTACACGCTACTGGAAGATCAACTTCCCCCGCAAGAGCAACTGGTAGTTGCGGTAATCGATATTGGGGCGACGATGAGTGCCTTGTCGGTTCTTGTGGATGGCAAAACGGTGTATACCCGTGAACAACTCTTTGGAGGGCGCCAGCTTACCGATGAGATTCAACGTCGTTATGGCCTTTCAGCTGAAGAGGCGAGCCTAGCAAAACGCCAGGGGGGGAGCGGGCTGCCCGATGATTATTTCGCTGAGGTATTGGAGCCGTTCCGCGATGCAGTAGTGCAACAGGTAACCCGGTCCTTGCAGTTTTTCTATTCCTCTACTTCATATAGTGATGTTGACCATATCCTTCTAGGAGGTGGGGTTGCCGCTATGGAGGGGATTGGGGAGCTGATTAGTGAGAAATTGGGCCGCCCTACCTTAGTTGCTAATCCATTCCTGAAAATGAGTGTGTCTTCACGGGTAAATCGCCAGGCGTTAGCAAATGAGGCCCCCTCATTGATGATTGCCACTGGTTTGGCGATGAGGGAGAAGGATTACTGATATGGCAAAGATTAACCTTCTGCCTTGGCGCCAAGAGTATCGCGCACAAAAGCAAAAAGAATTTCAGCAAATAATAGTCGTGGTTGTTCTTATAGTGGCCGCTGCTGTATTTGGCTGGATGAAGACTGTCGATGCACAAATAGTCGACCAAAATGCAGATAACCAGATTCTGAAGAACAGGATTAAAGAGCTAGATATTCAGGTAAGAGAGATTAAGGATCTCAAGAAACGCCGGCAGGAGCTGATTGACCGTATGCGGGTGATCCAGGAGTTGCAAGGGAACAGGCCTCTTTCTGTGCGTTATTTTGATGAAATAGTACAAGCTACTCCAGAGGGACTATGGCTTAATTCAATTGAGCGGAAGGGGAAAAAGCTATCTATTTCGGGTGTGGCAGAGTCTAATAATCGTGTTTCTTCCTTTATGCGGAATCTTGACCAGTCTGATTGGTATGAGTCGCCGGCTTTAGCTGGAGTTACCGCGAGCCCAAGATTTGGTGAACAAGCAAGTTCTTTCAAATTGACGGTTAACGTTACCGGCAGAAAGCAGGATGAAGAACAAGGCACTGAGAAAAAATAAGGGATCGGACCATGGCATTGGCAGAAACGCTAAAGCAGATAAACGAGCTTGATCTCAGTGATATCGAGCTCTCCCGTATGGGAGTTTGGCCCCTACCTGGACGCATAGCACTACTAATTATTGTGTCGGCGGTGATTACGGGCCTCGGTTATTACGCTTTGATTAATGAGCGCTATAGACAACTGGAACTTGCAGAGAGTAAAGAGCAGCAACTGTTTAAACAGTTTGAGAGTAAGCAAAAGCAGGCTGCTAATTTGGATGCCTATCGAGCTCAATTAAAAGAAATGAATCTAACTTTTGGAGCATTGCTTGAACAGCTTCCTAAAGATACTGAAGTGCCAGGACTTCTTGAAGATATTGATGAATATGGTCGTGGAAGTGGCCTAACGATTAATGATATTGACCTGCAGAGAGAGCGGGTTGGAGAATTCTATGTGGAATTGCCAATCCAGATATCTGTTAAAGGTGGATACCATGAATTTGGAGCTTTTGTCAGTGGTATTGCGGGTATGCCCCGAATAGTGACTTTACACGATTTTAAGATCGTAAATGATAAAGAAGGCGGTTTGCTCAGTATGACGATTAACGCCAAGACCTATCGTTATAAAGATCAGGGTGAAGAGGGATGATTAAAAACCTCGCGATTGTAGCCGCCTTTTTAGTCATTGCCGGGTGTGATTCCAGCTCTGACTATACCGAGTTGCGCGACCGCATGGCTAAAGTGGAGAGTCGACCAAAGGGGCAAATTGAACCTATTCCTACATTTACTCCATACAGCCCATATATTTACGCTGCTGCTGCGCAAAGAAGTCCTTTTACTCGCCCTGTTCTTGAGTCTGAGCAACGGATAGTTGGGCGCAGGCTTGATATTGCTCCGGACTTAACTCGCCAACGAGAGTTGCTGGAAGGAGTTAGCATCGATGCAATATCGATGGTCGGAAGTTTGTCCCAGGATGGTCAGATCTGGGCCTTGATTAATGATGGTGCCGGAGGGATTCACCGTATTACGGTTGGTAACTATCTTGGAAAAAATCATGGCCGAGTGGTAAATGCCACTAATGCACAGCTAGATATTTTAGAAATTATCCCGGATGGTACCGGAGGCTGGATTGAACGGCCACGGGCACTGACGTTGGAAGAGAGGGACAACGGATAATGAACATTAAGCAGTTCGCCTTTTTTATGGCTCGACTCCAACTGATTCTGGTTGGTCTATCAATGCTTTCGGTCGCGCATGCTCAAATAAACCAGCTTAATGATATTCAGTTTGCTGAACTTCCTGGGAGCCGAGTCCAACTTCGGCTGACTTTTAGTGAGGCTCCCCCGGAGCCGACAGGCTATACAATAGAGCAGCCTGCTAGAATCGTTTTAGATTTTGCTGGGGTTGAAAGTGCGCTCCCGCAAAAAAAATACTCTCTTGGAATTGGTGCCGCTCGAAGTGCCGTGATAGTTTCTGGTGAAGACCGCACGCGCCTGATAGTGAACCTTGATGAGCTACCGGTGTACTCAAGTGAGCGCCAGGGTAATCAGTTGGTGATGGAAATAGGGTCTGAAACTTCAGAAAATGAGGTTCAGGTTATTAATCAGGTTGCAAATGCAAATGCAAATGCACATGACAGTGGTTTGGATTTAGGTGGGGAAAAACAGTTTCAATCTGCAGGTAATGTAGCCGTAAACAATGTAGATTTTCGTAGAGGCGAGGAGGGTGAGGGTAAGGTCATCGTTAGCCTGACTGACCCTGCGGTAAACATTGATGTTGAACGCACAAACGGAAAAATCTATTTAACCTTTCTTGGGGCAGGGCTGCCAGAAGGTTTACGCCAGAGACTGGACGTCACGGATTTTGCTACCCCCGTAAGCTCAATTACTGTGGATTATGATGGCCGTAATACGGTTATCTCTGTAGATCCAAGTGATATTGAATACGATTATTTGGCCTATCAAGCAGATACTGAATATGTGCTTAGCGTCAAACCTCTTTCCGCTCAAGAAATTCGGGAGAAAGAAAAAGAATTTCAGTTTGATGGAAAGAAGCTGTCTCTTAATTTCCAGGACATCGAAGTTCGTTCAGTTCTACAGGTCATTGCAGATTTTACTGATCTTAATTTAGTGGCGAGTGATACTGTTCAGGGGCGAATTACACTTCGGCTGGATGGAGTACCCTGGGATCAAGCCCTGGCTCTAATTCTGAAAGCCAAAGGTTTGGATAAGCGTCAGGAAGGCAGTGTTATTATGGTTGCTCCAGCAGCGGAAATAGCTGAGAGAGAGCGCCAAGAATTGGAGACTCGCAAGCAGTTAGAAGAGTTAGCCCCGCTGAGAACGGAGTATATTAGTGTTCGTTATGCCGATGCGGGAGAGCTATTCGAGCTTTTTTCTGGAAGGCAGAATAGTGGATCCAGCCAAGGAGGATTTGCTGGTGGCGGCACTAGTAACAGTTCCGCAAATACTCCAACTATGTTGTCTTCTCGTGGCAGTGCAATTGTAGACGAGCGTACAAACACTATCATTCTAACTGATACCGAAGATAAGATTGCTCAGTTCCGAGAGTTGATCGAAGTAATTGATATCCCTATTCGTCAGGTAATGATTGAAGCCCGAATTGTTACTGCTACTAGCGACTTCCAGCGTGAATTGGGTGTGCAGTGGGATTTTGTAGATGGAACTGATGTAAATGATAGTACTTATGGTGTGGGCGCTGGCGGTGTTTCTCTAGATGAAGATCAAGCATTGGGAAGCTTGAGTGGAGGAGACTTTGATCCGCTCCTAGTCGATCTGGGGGTGGCTAACCCAGCAGGTAGTATTGCTTATGCAATACTGAAAAATGATTTTTACCTTGGATTGGAGTTGTCAGCCCTAGAGGACAGTGGGTTGGCCGAAGTAGTCTCCCAGCCTAAAGTTGTCACTGGAGATAAACAAGAAGCCAATATTCAGTCTGGTGTTGAGATTCCCTATCAGGAAACTACCTCTTCTGGAGCTGCTTCAATTACTTTCCGGGAGGCGGTATTAGAGCTGAATGTGACCCCTCAAATCACTCCAGACAACAATATTATTATGTCTTTAAATATTGAGCAGAATAGTATTGGAGAATATGTCAGTGTGGGGGATGGCGAGGTTCCCTCGATTAATATCAATACCTTAGCTACGAAGGTACTGGTTCGCAATGGAGAAACAATTGTTCTCGGTGGTATTTTTGAAGGTACCGTCGTAGAGAGTGAAACAAAAGTTCCTTTGTTGGGAGATATCCCTTATGTCGGTAACTTGTTTAAGAAGACTATACGCACGGACGATAAACGTGAGATCCTGATGTTTATCACACCGCGTATTCTTGAAGACGAGGCTTTCTACTCTAAGTGATCACCCGCTCTATTTTCCTGGTCGGCCCCATGGGGGCCGGCAAGTCTACGATCGGCAGGTTGTTGGCAGCGCAATTGCAGCTGCCTTTTGCCGATACCGACAAAGTGCTGGAAGAGCGCACTGGTGCGGATATTCCCTGGATTTTTGATGTAGAAGGCGAAGCCGGATTTCGCCGTCGTGAGAGTGAAATATTGGAAGAGCTCTGCCAGGGTGAGTGCCAGGTTATCGGTACCGGTGGCGGAATAGTTTTGCTCGAGGAGAATCGACGCCAGCTACAAAAATATGGCCATGTAGTTTATTTGCAGGCCAATATCGATCAGCTTCTGGAGCGTACTTCAAAGAATACCAATCGCCCGTTGCTTCGTGTACCCAACCCCCGTCAGCGTATTGCGGAAATTTTGCAGGAGCGCGAACCTCTGTATCGTGAGGTTGCAGATATTATTTGCGACACCAATGACCTCTCCCCCAAACAAGCATCCCTCCTGGTCGCAGAACACTTAGGCAGCCTGCTGTCCGATTAGTCCCAAGCGTCTGTGCTAAAGTGCGTCTCACTTCTGTTGAGATAAGCACTAGGGGATTGAGAGCAGTATGCAAAGCCTTAACGTAGAACTCGGCGAGCGTAGTTATCCGATAATTATTGGTTCAGGTTTGCTCGGTGACGCGCAATATATCCTCCCTTACATTAAAGGCCGGCAAGTTTGCATTGTTACCAATGAAACTATTGCTCCTTTTTATTTGGCGACATTATTGGAAGGGCTAAAAGGGCTCGATAAAGTGGATGTTGTCGAGCTTCCCGATGGTGAAGCTTTTAAATCACTCGACACAGTGAATCGAATTTTTGATGTGCTGCTGGAAAAGCGTCACAACCGCACTACGACACTAATCGCGTTGGGCGGTGGTGTCGTTGGAGATATGTGCGGTTTTGCTGCAGCCTGTTATCAGCGCGGGGTTAACTTTATTCAGGTACCGACTACCCTGCTGTCTTTGGTTGACTCCTCTGTTGGGGGAAAGACCGGCGTTAATCATCCTCTTGGTAAAAATATGATTGGCGCCTTCCACCAGCCCCGCCTTGTCCTTGCGGATACCGATACCCTTGCCACATTGCCTGCACGTGAATTTTCCGCAGGCCTCGCCGAGGTCATTAAATACGGATTGATCTGTGACAGCCCATTCTTCGAATGGATCGAGGAGAATTTACAAAAGTTACTAACGCGGGAGCCCGCAGCACTGGCTTACGCTATTGAGCGCTGTTGCGCCGACAAGGCGGATGTTGTTGCCAGTGATGAGCGCGAGAGTGGTCGTAGGGCGATACTGAATCTTGGCCATACCTTCGGCCACGCTATTGAGGCAGTCCAGGGGTATGGCAGTTGGTTACACGGTGAGGCCGTTGCCGCCGGCATGGTTATGGCGTTGGAGTTATCCAGATTGCGCGGAGATATCGATGCAGAGCTGGTGGAGCGGTTGCGAGTGATGCTAGAGGCGGCTGATTTGCCGCAGCAGGCACCGGAAGGTATGACAACCGATGAATTCCTCCAAGTAATGCAGGTGGATAAGAAGGTGTTGGACGGAAAATTGCGTTTGGTACTGCTAAAGGCGCTGGGAGAAGCAATTATTGTCGATGATACCCCTAGAAAAATGATTATAAATGCACTGAAAAACTGTGGTGCTGAGTGATAACCCTGCTCTTATTGTCTTAAAAATAGGATTGAGTACCAGAAAGATTGACTGCTAGAAGATAAGTTTGGTTTTGTTTGATTTGACAGACTAATACACTGCTAAAAGTTGAAAATGTAGTGTTGGGCAAGTAATATTGCGCCCCCCCGAAAGGAAAGGCGGGGCAAAAAACCGCCAATAACAACAAAAAAAGCCCCAGCAGAGGGCTTTTTTTATCTCGGGATCTTTTTCCAAGGGACCGCAGGAGAGCGTAGCGCGAAGCTTAAAGTGACATTCGCCCATATCAGGCACTTCTTTTTTAAGCGCCAGTGGTCCCCCAATCGATAGCGACGAGGAATTCTATGGGTAGCAGTCTGTATCAGTTGGATGAGTTTAAGGACAACTGCGGTTTTGGTCTGATCGCTCATTTGCACGGTGTGGCAAGTCACAAGTTGGTGCAGACGGCCATCGAATCCCTCACTTGCATGACCCACCGGGGCGGTATTGCCGCCGATGGTAAAACCGGTGATGGTTGTGGTCTTTTGCTGCAAAAGCCGGATGCTTTCCTTCGCGCAGAAGCCAAGACCCTGTTTGGTGCTGAGCTGACAGCAACCTACGCAGTGGGATCAATCATGCTCCCACTCGATCAAGCCGAGGCCGATAAAGCCCGCAAAATTCTCGAAACTGAGTTGCAAGCTCAGGGCCTAAAGACCGTCGGCTGGCGCACCGTACCGACTAACCCGGAATGCCTGGGCCCTATTGCCCGGGATTGCCTGCCGCACTTTGAGCAACTGCTGATCAACGATGCGGACGAGCCCCTCGGCGAGGCGAAATTCAATGCCCGTCTGTATGTGGCCCGTCGCAAAGCCGAGTTGCGCTTAAGTAGCGAAGTCTATATCGCCAGCCTTTCAACCAGTGTCCTCTCCTACAAAGGCCTGATGATTCCGGCTGATCTGCCCAAGTTTTTCCCAGAACTGGCCGACCCGCGCCTGGAAACCGCGATCTGTGTTTTCCACCAGCGCTTTTCTACCAATACCATGCCCCGCTGGCCCCTGGCTCAGCCATTCCGCTTGCTGGCACACAATGGCGAGATCAACACTATTACCGGCAATCGCAACTGGTCTGTTGCCCGCACCAGTAAATTTGCCACTGACCTGATTCCAGAGCTGAATGAGCTGGTGCCCCTGGTTAACCGTGAGGGTTCCGACTCCTCCAGCCTGGACAACATGCTGGAGATGCTGTTGGCGGGCGGCATGGAGCTGCACCGGGCCGTGCGCATGCTAGTGCCGCCGGCCTGGCAAAATGTTGAAGGAATGGATGCGGACCTGCGCGCCTTTTACGAATATATCTCCATGCATATGGAGCCCTGGGATGGGCCGGCTGGATTGGTGATGACCGATGGCCGCTATGCGGTATGTACCCTGGACCGCAACGGCTTGCGCCCCTCGCGCTGGGTGATTACCAAGGATGACCTGATCACTGTGGCCTCCGAGGTGGGCGTGTACGACTATGCCCCTGAAGATGTTGTGGCTAAGGGCCGCCTTGGACCGGGGCAGATGCTGTCGGTGGACACCCAAGAGGGCAAGCTCTACCACACCGCTGACATCGATAATATGCTCAAGCGGGCACAGCCCTATAAGCGTTGGCTCAAGGATAAAGCACGCCGTATCCGCTCTACTTTGGTTACTGCGCCGGTGGACAACAACTTCTCCCACCAGCAATTCAAGGTTTACCAAAAGCTGTTCAGCTCCTCCCTGGAAGAGCGCGATAAAGTCGTCCGGCCCATGGCTGAGGCGGGGCAGGAAGCGGTCGGTTCAATGGGCGATGATACGCCGATGGCGGTTTTGTCCCGTTACAACCGCTCGCTCTACGACTACTTCCGCCAGCAGTTTGCCCAGGTAACCAACCCGCCAATTGACCCCCTGCGGGAAACCGTGGTGATGTCTCTGGAGACCTGCCTGGGTCGAGAGAAATCCGTATTTGAGGAAACCCCCGAGCACGCGGATCGGGTGATCCTGTCTTCGCCAGTACTTTCCCATATGAAGTACACGGCACTCTTATCCCTTGATCGCCCGGGCTTCGAAGCGGAGATCTTCGACCTGAACTACGACCCCGCTGAACAGGACCTCAAGTCGGCGATTGAACAGCTCTGCGCCAAAGTTGAGGCCTCAGTGCGGGCGGGGGCTGTGATTGTAGTACTGTCCGATCGCGATATTCGAGAGGGGCACTTGCCAATCGATGCACTGCTGGCGACGGGCGCGGTGCACCACCACCTGGTACATGCGGGCTTGCGCTGTGACTCCAATGTTGTGGTGGATACCGCCAGCGCCCGCGATGCACATCAGTTGGCCTGTTTGGTTGGTGTCGGTGCCACCGCAGTACACCCGTATTTCTCCTACAGCATTATCAATCACCTGATCGATACCGGTGAATTGCTGCTGGATGCCGCTGAGGCGCAGAAAAATTACCGCAACGGCATTATCAAGGGCCTGTTAAAGATCCTGTCCAAGATGGGCATTTCCACCGTTGCCTCTTATCGCGGCGCACTGCTGTTCGAGCTGGTGGGTATTTCCAAGGATGTGGTGGACCTGTGTTTCCCCGGAGCGCCCACTCGCATTGAAGGTGCCGGCTTCCCCGAGCTGCAAGCCGATATGGCGGCCCGCTCTGAAATTGCCTGGAAAGCCCGCAAACCTGTTTCCCCCGGCGGCCTGCACAAGTTTGTCTACGGCCAGGAGTATCACGCTTTTAACCCGGATGTGGTGACTACCCTGCGGCGCGCTGCCAGCACCGGTGACTATGCCGCGTGGCGGGACTACGCGGAGCTGGTTAACCAGCGCCCGGTGGCGACATTGCGGGATATGCTGGACTTCAAGGAGAACATCGAACCGGTAGCTCTGGAAGATGTGGAGCCGGCAGAGCAGATTTTGCGTCGCTTTGATACGGCGGCCATGTCCCTGGGGGCCCTGTCCCCCGAAGCCCATGAATCCCTGGCTCAAGCGATGAATCGCCTGGGTGGGCGTTCAAACAGTGGCGAGGGCGGTGAAGATCCTGCCCGTTTTGGCACTGATAAAGTCTCCAAGATTAAGCAAATTGCCTCCGGTCGTTTTGGCGTAACACCGCACTACCTGGTAAATGCCGAGGTATTGCAAATTAAGGTAGCCCAGGGCGCCAAGCCCGGTGAAGGCGGTCAGCTGCCCGGTGGCAAGGTCAACGAACTGATCGCGCGGCTTCGCTATTCGGTGCCCGGTGTGACCCTGATTTCCCCGCCGCCGCATCACGATATCTATTCCATCGAAGACTTGGCGCAGCTGATCTACGACCTCAAACAGGTCAATCCCGATGCCTTGGTCTCGGTAAAACTGGTATCGCGGCCCGGGGTTGGCACCATTGCTGCGGGTGTTGCCAAAGCCTATGCGGATTTGATCACCATCTCCGGCTACGACGGCGGCACAGCAGCCAGCCCAATCACCTCGATTCGCTATGCCGGGTCGCCCTGGGAGCTGGGATTGGCGGAAACCCACCAGACCCTGCGTGCCAATGATTTGCGCGGCAAGGTTCGGGTACAAACCGATGGCGGCCTGAAAACTGGCCTCGATGTGATCAAGGCGGCAATTCTCGGCGCTGAGAGCTTCGGCTTTGGTACGGCACCCATGGTGGCGATCGGCTGTAAGTATCTGCGGATCTGTCACTTGAATAACTGTGCCACCGGTATCGCCACCCAGAAGAAGGACCTGCGTGACGAGCACTATATCGGCACCGCAGAAATGGCGATGAACTTCTTCCGTTTTGTCGCCGAGGAGACCCGCGAGTGGATGGCCAAGCTCGGGGTGCGCAGCCTGGAAGAGTTGGTGGGGCGTGTGGACTTACTGCGCGTGCTGGATGGCGAAACTGACAAGCAGAAAAAGCTGGATCTCGCGCCTCTATTACATACGGATGAGCTGTTGGACAGCAAGCCGCAAACCTGTCAGTCCGCGACCAATGATCCGTGGGATAAGGGCGAACTGGCGGAGCGGATGGTGGCGGATATCCTGCCTACCATCGAAGGCTTTAAAGGTGGCGAGTTCAGCTACGACGTGACCAACTGTGACCGATCCTTAGGTGCGCGCCTGTCTGGCGAGATCGCCAAGCGCTACGGTAACCAGGGCATGGTTGAAGCTCCGGTGAAACTGCGCCTCAAAGGAGTCGCCGGCCAGTCATTCGGAGTGTGGAATGCCGGTGGTCTGGAAATGTACCTGGATGGTGATGCCAACGACTATGTGGGTAAGGGCATGGCCGGCGGCAAGCTGGTTATACGACCACCGCAAGGTAGCTCGTTCGCCTCCCAGAAAACCAGTATTGTCGGCAATACCTGTCTCTACGGCGCCACGGGTGGCAAGCTATTTGCGGCGGGCTGTGCCGGTGAGCGCTTCGCCGTGCGCAACTCCGGTGCCTTTGCGGTAGTCGAAGGGGCTGGAGATCACTGCTGTGAATATATGACCGGGGGTATGGTCGCGGTTCTCGGGCGCACCGGATTTAACTTCGGCGCCGGTATGACCGGTGGCTTCGCCTATGTCCTGGATATGGAGCGGGATTTCTTTGATCGCTGCAACCATGAGTTGATCGAGCTGCGCCGAATCAGCAGCGAAATTCTCGAGCCACACCAGAGTCACCTGCGCGAAGTTATCGAGGAGTATGCGGCGGAGACCCAGAGCGCCTGGGGCGCCGAGTTATTGGATAACTTCGATGATTACTTGAGCCGTTTCTGGCTGGTTAAACCAAAGGCGGCGAGCCTTGCAGATCTTCTTTCCGACGTGCGCAAGCGCGGCGAATAAAGGCGGGGTGGAGAAACAGTATGAAAGACAGACTGAACAACGACTTCCAGTTTATCGACGTAAGTCGCATCGATCCGCCGAAGAAGGACATCATCACCCGCACCGGCGAGTTTGTTGAAATTTATGAGCCTTTCAGCGAGCGACAGGTGGCCAGCCAGGCGCACCGCTGCCTGGATTGTGGCAACCCCTATTGCGAATGGAAGTGCCCGGTACACAACTACATTCCCAACTGGTTGAAGCTGATCAGCGAGGGCAATGTTATTGAGGCAGCTGAACTCTGCCACGAAACCAATACCCTGCCGGAAGTCTGTGGCCGGGTGTGTCCCCAGGACCGCCTCTGTGAGGGCGCATGTACCCTCAATGATGGCTTTGGTGCGGTCACCATCGGCAATGCGGAAAAGTACATTACTGATACAGCCTTCGCCCTGGGATGGCGCCCGGACTTAAGCCATGTTGAGAAAACGGGTAAACGAGTAGCGGTGATTGGTGCCGGCCCGGCTGGGCTGGGCTGCGCTGATATTTTGGTGCGCAACGGCGTGCAGCCAGTGGTGTTCGACAAGCACCCGGAAATTGGTGGCCTGATTACCTTTGGTATTCCCGAATTCAAGCTGGAAAAGTCGGTAATGCAGCAGCGCCGGGAGGTCTTTACTGAGATGGGCGTTGAGTTCTGTCTCAATACTGAGGTGGGTAAGGACATCAGTTTTGAGCAGCTGCTCAATGACTACGATGCTGTCTTTATGGGGATGGGCACTTACAACTACATGAGGGGTGGCTTCCCCGGTGAAGATCTGCCTGGTGTTCACGATGCTTTGCCATTCCTGATTGCCAACGTAAATCGCAATATGGGCTGGGAGCGCGATGCTTCCGAATTTGTTTCGGTTGAGGGCAAGCGCGTGGTGGTTCTCGGTGGTGGTGATACCGCCATGGACTGTAACCGCAGCTCGATTCGATTGGGTGCTAAGAGCGTAACCTGTGCCTACCGCCGCGATGAGGAAAATATGCCTGGCTCGCGCCGGGAAGTGGCCAATGCCAAGGAAGAGGGCGTACAGTTCCTGTTCAATCGCCAGCCGGTTGAGATCGTTGGGGATGGCAAGGTGGCCGGGGTTAAAGTGGTCACTACGGAGCTCGGTGAGCCCGATGAAAACGGCCGCCGCCGCCCTCAGGTGGTGCCCGGTTCTGAAGAAATTATCCCGGCGGATATCGTTCTGGTGGCCTTTGGCTTCCGTCCCAGCCCGGCAGAGTGGTTTCCGCAGCACAATATTGAAGTTGCCGACTGGGGTGGTGTCGTCGCTCCAGAAAAACAAAAATACAAATTCCAGACCTCCAATGAGAAGGTTTTTGCCGGCGGCGATATGGTGCGCGGCTCGGACCTGGTAGTGACAGCTATCTGGGAAGGGCGCCAGGCCGGTGAAGGTATTCTCGATTACCTGGATATTTAATCGTTTCTGATTTGCAGTGGGGGCACGGTCCCTCACTGCCCAATTATTCCGTGCACATTTGTGCCAGTCCCAATAGGCACCTCGCAATATCTTTGCCACCCTGTGTATAGCGGCCAAGCCCCTGTACAATGCCCGTTTTTTTAGCCCGCTCGGTGTGCCTATGTCTGATACCAAACCGTCCGAATTGAAAAATGACCGCTTTCTTCGCGCCCTTCTGCGCCAGCCAGTGGATCGAACGCCCGTGTGGATGATGCGACAGGCGGGGCGCTACCTGCCGGAATATCGAGCCAGCCGCGCCGAAGCTGGCAGCTTTATGGATCTGTGCCGCAATACTGAGCTGGCCTGTGAGGTAACGCTGCAACCTCTGGAGCGCTACCCGCTGGACGCCGCCATTCTGTTTTCCGATATCCTGACTATTCCCGATGCCATGGGCCTGGGCCTCTATTTCTCTGAAGGAGAGGGCCCGAAGTTCCACAAGCCCCTGCGCACGGCGGCTGATATCGAAGCCCTGGAAGTGGTGAACAGCGAAAAGGATTTGGACTATGTGATGAATGCCGTGTCCACCATCCGCCGCGAGTTGAATGGTCGCGTGCCGCTTATCGGCTTCTCCGGCAGCCCCTGGACGCTGGCGACTTATATGGTTGAAGGTGGCTCCAGCAAGGATTTTGCCCGCTGTAAGGAAATGCTCTACAACCGCCCTGAGCTGATGCACCAGTTACTCACGGTGCTGGCCGACTCTGTTACCGATTACCTGAACGCCCAGATTCGCGCTGGAGCCCAGGCCGTACAGATCTTTGATACCTGGGGCGGGGCACTCAGCCACAGTGCTTATCGTGAATTCTCCCTGAAATATATGCAGAGAATTCTCCAGGGGCTGATTAAAGAAATCGACGGTCGTCGAGTGCCGGCCATCCTGTTCACTAAGGGAGGCGGTCAGTGGTTGGAAGCAATGGCTGATACCGGCGCTGACGCCCTGGGCTTGGATTGGACTACAGACATTGGCAGTGCCCGCGCCCGAGTGGGAGACAAGGTGGCCCTGCAAGGTAACTTGGACCCAGCTGTTCTCTACGCGAGTCCCGAACGAATTCGCACAGAAGTGGCGGCTGTTTTGAAGTCTTTTGGTCAGGGTAGTGGCCACGTTTTCAATTTAGGTCACGGAATTACCCCGAAGGTAGATCCCAAACATGCCGGAGCCATGATTGAAGCTGTGGTAGAGCTGTCAGCCCAATATCACGCCTAAATTGGCCACTGATCCCTGAGTCTGTGAATACAGTCTCACTTTGGGCGGGTGAACCTTAATATCTCTCCATGATATAAAGGTGAGCTTGCCCAGAGGACCGAGGATCTTACGCCACGGGGTCTTTCAGGGCAGCGTTTTAGCGTTAACTACAGTTGTCGGCACCTTCCCCAGTGGCAATCGAACAAGCAAAAATTTCTGTCGGTGATTTACAGCGCGGCATGTTTGTCTCCAAGCTCGACAGGCCTTGGACACGCACTCCATTTGCGCTGCAGGGTTTTTATATCCGCGATTTGGAAGAAATTCGGCAGCTACAGAAATACTGCCGGTTTGTTTATGTCGATATACACAAAACTGTCGGCAGTGCCGGAGTTACCCTGCGACGATTACTCGGGGGCAGCGACACTTCCGCAAAGGGCCGTGCTTCCGGCCGCACAGCGGTCACTATCCCCTGCAAACCTGTCACTGTTTCCCATAAAAAATACCCCCCTCCGCAGCCGGCGCAACGGGAAGCCAGTAATGCGCGCAAGCTCCACGGCCAGATCCTCTATGGTATGAATGAGGTAATGGGGCTTGTCTCCAACAACAGGCCCATACCGGTGCAGCAGGTCAACCAAGTCGTTGAGGATTTAGTAGAAAGTGTGCTGCGCAGTCCCGATGCGTTTGCCTGGCTGGCTCGTGTGCGAGATAAGGATGAGCACACCTACAGTCACTCGGTGCGTGCCAGTATTTGGGCGGTGCTATTCGGCCGCCATATCGGTCTTTCACGCAGTGATTTACTAAAGCTCGGGGTGGCTACTCTGCTGAAGGATGTAGGCAAGCTGGCTATCGACGGGGAAGTGCTGCAGATGAAGCAGCGCGACCCGCGCAGTGAATTGGAGTATCGAAAGTTTGTGCAGCACAGCGTCAAGATGCTGTCGGCAGACCCACAAATAGATCCGAAGGTTATCGAAGTCATTAGTGCCCACTGCGAGCGCCACGATGGTAGTGGTTACCCTGAGGGCTTGCGCGGTGACAGGATTTCAGTGTTGGCGCGCATGTGCGGAATAGTGACTTTCTATGATGAAGCCACTAATCCAAGAGGTTCCAGTGAGCCGGTAGCGCCATCCCGGGCAGTTGCCAAGTTGTATGACCTGAGAGGTATCGCCTACCAGGAACAGTTGGTAGTGGAGTTCATTCAGGCTATTGGCCTCTATCCCACGGGTACTCAGGTGGAGTTGTCCACCGGAGAAGTCGGCGTGGTGGTGGAACAGACCTACGACCGGCGCTTGCGACCAAAGGTAATGATCGTTCTCGATGGGCAAAAACAGACGCTCAGCAAGCCTCGCCTGTGTGACTTAGCTGAAGTTGAGGATCGAGAACAGAAGCTTATCGAGCGTGGCAAGATGAGTGTCGAGGAAAAGATCAGTATCCTCAGGGATATAGAACCCGGAGCTTACCCCCAGGTGGATGCGGCGAATATTCGCGACAATTATTTATTCCGCGGTGGCCGACTGGGGCAGCTGCTGACGCGCCTGACAAAATAAACGTTCTTTTTTCCCGAGGCGGCAGTTTAGGAACCTCCTAAAGACTGCCGCTGTTCCTTATTAATCAGTCCTTGCCGGATAGTAAATTTCCGAAATGCTCACCCATGCGCACGGGAGACTCGGCTTCAAGCTGGTCGAGCCAGCTCACCTGGTCTGCGCCAAATAGCATAATGACGGTAGAGCCCAGCTTAAAGCGTCCCATCTCCTCACCTTTCTCCAGGTGGACAGGTGCCTTTTCCAGATAATCCGTATTGATGACTTTGCGCTGGATTGGAGCGACTTGTCCGGCCCATACGGTTTCGATACCGGCGACAATCATTGCACCCACCAGGATCATTGCCATAGGGCCGGCTTCCGTATCGAATACGCAGACCAGACGCTCGTTGCGCGCGAACAGGCGCGGAACGTTTTCTGCAGTTACCGTATTTACAGAGAAGAGTTGTCCGGGCACATAGGTCATGCTGCGCAGGGTGCCGGCCATGGGCATATGCACACGGTGATAATCCTTCGGTGACAGATACACGGTGGCGAAGTGCCCGTCATTAAATTGCGCGGCCACCTTGGGATCACCACCCACCAGTTCAACCAGGCTGTAGTCGTGACCCTTGGCCTGGAAAATACGGCCGTTATGGATCTGGCCCAGCTGGCTGATGGCGCCGTCGGCGGGGCTGGCGAGGGTGTGTTGCCCTTCGATAATGGGGCGGGCTCCGTCTACCAACTCGCGGGTAAAGAATTCATTGAAGGTGCGGTAGGCAGTGCAGTCGCTCTCTTTGGCCTCCTGCATATCTACACCGTACTTCTCCACAAACCAGCGGGTGAAAGGATCTTTGATCCACTTGAGTTCTGTATTCGCCAACCAACCGGCTGCACGGGAGAGTGCGTGTTGCGGCGTTAGGTATTGCAGGGCGGCAAAAAGTTTAGGGTTCATAAATCTACGTCTTTTCTCAATGTATCTACTGCTGTACCGGCGTATTGGGCAAATTGCCCCACTCACTCCAGGAGCCTGGATAAGCACGGATATCCAATCCCAGGGACTTGCCCACTAACCAGGTAAAAGCGGAGCGGTGATGGCTCTGGCAGTGGGTGACAATCTTGTGTGAGCTATCAATTCCCAGTGCAGCGAGGAATTCGCGGGCATCCGCACGAATACGCAAGTCTTTTTGCGGGTCCATCAGTTGGGTCCACTCGCAATTGATTGCTCCCGGGATATGACCGCCCTTCATGGCCAGGACCCGCTCACCGCGATATTCCTGGGGTGAGCGAGCATCCCAAACAAGGAGTTCATCATTGCCCAGTTGATCCTGGATTTGCTGGGCGTCCATCGCAGCTGTGCTGTTGACGGTGATTTGAATATCACTCGGCTCGATATCCGGTGCCTCGGTAGTGAGAGGAAGGCCGGCGCCTCGCCAGGCCAACATGCCACCATTCAAGTAGCTGTAATTGCGGTGGCCTATCATTTCCAGGGTCCACAAAAAGCGCCCAGCCCAACCGCCACCTTCGTCGTCACAGGCGACCACATGTTGTTCCGGCTTCAAGCCGATAGCTTGAAATACTTGGGTCAGCTGTTCGATACCGGGAAGTTTGCCCGGTGCGGGCGCGGTGCCAGCCATCAGCGCCTGGAACGGCAGGTGAACGGCCCCTGGGATATGGCCGTTGAGGTAATTGTGGGGTGAGCTGAGGTCTACAATCAGCAGTTCTTCGCGCTCAAGCTGAGTCGCGAGCTCATCCGCTTCGATGATCAGTTTCAAAACTTGTTCTCCGATTCCAGGCTGTTGCGCAAATGCAGAAAACTATTCATGCGACGCTCGCTAATTTTTCCATCGGTCAGAGCCTCCTGGATAGCGCAACGGGGTTCGCCCTGGTGGCGGCAGTCGCGAAAGCGGCAGTGTCCTATAAATGGTCGGAATTCCACAAACCCTTCCAGTAGGGCGGCCTCCTCCATATGCCAGAGTCCAAACTCGCGAATGCCTGGGGAGTCTATCAGATCACCCCCACTGGGCAGGTGAAACAGTTCCGCCGCTGTAGTGGTGTGAGTCCCCTTCTGTGTGGCCTCTGAAAGGGCACCGGTGCGAGCGCCGGCACTGGGAAGCAGTGCGTTGACCAGGGATGACTTGCCCACCCCGGACTGCCCTACAAAAACGCTACATCCTTGCGCAAGGGTTTCCAGCAGCTCCGGCAGGCCCTCGCCAGTTTTGGTCGATAACCGTAAAACCGGGTAGCCGAGCTCCGGGTAGGGGGCGAGTAGCTCCTCCAATGAATCGCGATTGCGCTCATCGATCAGGTCGGTTTTGTTGAGCAGCAGCATTGGTGCTATGCCGGTGGTCTCTGCGGCTACCAGGTAGCGGTCTATAGCATTGGCAAAGGGTTCAGGGTAGGGGGCGATAACGATCAATATGCGATCGATATTGGCTGCAACAGTTTTCAGGTCGCCGTAGCGATCGGGTCTTTGCAGCTCGGAATTGCGCGGCAGGCGCGCGCCGATAACACCAATGCCCCCATCGCTGTCTTCGCTGGCAGGGTGCCAGGCAACGCGATCGCCGGTCACCAGGGTTTCGATATTGGCGCGCAAATGGCAGCGCTGGCGCAGGCTCGGATCACTCTCGCTCTCCACTAAAACCTGTGTGCCATAGTTGGCGATAACCAGGCCGATCTGTTCCTGCTCCAGTTGCCCCTCTTCCAGGGCCTCTTCGGCAGATTGCTCACGCTTGCGGGCGCGGGCTTCACGTTCCTGCTGGATTTTGTTGATACGCCACTGTTGGCGGCGATTTAATTTGCGTTTACTCATGCACTAGCACCTGGAGACTAGCGGCGGATTATAGCTATTGCAGGGTAGTTGCGGTAACTTGCGCGGAAAGTTTGAGGAGACCCGTTGTGGATCAGAACAACCTGATCTGGATTGACCTGGAGATGACAGGCCTGAATCCGGACAAAGAGCGCATTATTGAAATTGCCACAGTCGTGACGGATTCACGCCTGGAGATTCTCGCCGAGGGTCCCTCAATGGTCATTCACCAGAGCGATGCCTTGCTAGATGCAATGGATGAATGGAATACCGAACAGCACGGTGGTTCCGGGCTGGTAGCTCGGGTCAAAGAATCCAGTATTTCCGAAAGGGGCGCGGAGAGGGAGACCCTGGAGTTCTTGCGACAGTGGGTCCCTGAGAGAGCATCTCCCATGTGTGGCAACTCTATCGGCCAGGATCGCCGGTTCCTGGTGAAATATATGCCGGAGTTGGAATCCTATTTCCACTATCGCAACCTGGATGTCAGCTCGGTGAAGGAATTGGCTCGTCGCTGGCGCCCGGAGGTTTTGGATGGAGTTAAAAAACACAGCAGCCATTTGGCGCTCGACGATATCCGCGATTCTATTGAGGAATTGCGCCACTACCGCGAGACTTTTTTCCGCCTCTGACCCCCACTCCCGATTAGCCAGCGGGCTTGCGTTTGATTTTACGCTTGCGCCTGCGCCCGCTGCGCAACCGCTCCAGCGCCCAATCGATATGCTCCAGAACCAGGGGCGTGGCGCCGGCGCGCGCACTCTCCAGGGTATTGATGACTTCGGGCGTGGCCTCCCCATTGCCTAAGGCAACAGCCAGGTTGCGCAGCCAGCGCTCGTGGCCGATTCGGCGAATGGCCGAACCCTCAGTCTTGCGCAGGAACTCCTCTTCGCTCCAGGTAAACAACTTCAGTAGCTCACCATTGTCCAGTCCGTGTCGGGGATGAAAATCTTTTTCCTTGGTGGGCTTGGCGAATTTATTCCAGGGGCACACTATCTGGCAGTCGTCACAGCCGTATATTCGGTTGCCGATGGGCTCGCGAAATTCCTCAGGGATTGGGCCTTTGTTTTCAATAGTGAGGTAGGAGATGCAGCGCCGCGCATCCAGGGTGCGGTCATCGATGAAGGCATCGGTAGGGCAAACCCTGAGGCAGGCGACACAGTCGCCACACTGATCATGCTCCTCGCTGATATCTATGGGGAGTGGCAAGTTGGTGTAGATTTCGCCGAGGAAAAAGTAAGAGCCGGCGGTCGAATTCAGTACCAGCGTATTTTTACCAATCCAGCCCAGGCCGGCCTTGGCTGCCAGGGCCTTCTCCATTACCGGGGCGCTGTCGGTAAAAGCCCGACCTTTCGATTCAATGCCCCGCTGGGCGCAATAGGTATCAATTTGCTTTGATAGATTGGCCAGGCGTTTGCGGATCAACTTATGGTAATCGCGGCCATTCGCATAGCGGGATACATAGGCCTTACTCGAATCCTTCAACACTTTAATCGGCTGGGTGTCCGGCGGCAGGTAGTCCAGACGCACGCTGATTACCCGCAGTGTTCCCGGCTCCAATAATTCGGGGCGCCAGCGTTTCTCACCGTGAGCGCCCATCCAGTCCATATCAGCGTGATAGCCCGCATCAATCCAGGCGCGTAGGCGTTCCCCTTCCTCCTCCAGCTGGCAATCGGTAATACCCACTTGTTGGAAGCCCAGTTCTCTGCCCCAAATTTTGATCTGTTGGGCTAAGTCGGCGAGCAGTGATTCGGTCATAGATAAAGCGGCTCGATATTCCCTGCAAGCACAATGCCTGGCCGGGGCGGTATACTTTGCGATTGGCGCAAACGATGGCGATGTAATTGCCTATTTTGCCACAGATGAATTCTTGACCACATCGCGGGAGCTGCATGGACACGCCTCAACCTCTATACAGTGCCGAGTCGGTACGTGAGCTGGATCGACAGACGATTGCTGCACTGGAAATCCCCTCCATTCAACTGATGAAGCGCGCTGGTCGCGCGGCTTTTTCACATCTACGCAGGCGCTGGCCGGAGATCGGCCGCCTCCAGGTTTTCTGCGGTGGTGGGAACAACGGTGGGGATGGCTATGTGATTGCCGCCCTCGCCGCGCAAAAGAAAATCCCGGTCAGCGTCTATGCGTGTACCGATCCTCAGCACCTGAGTGGCGATGCCCGGGAGGCCTATGAGTACGCCTGCCGGGAAGGTGTCCAGGTGGTGAACTCTCTCGCAGAGTTGGATACGGCAGACGCCAATACACTGATTGTGGATGCATTGCTGGGAACGGGCTTTAGCGGTGAGCTGCGCTCCGGCGTGGCGCATGCGGTTGAGCGAATCCGCAAAAGCCCCGGCCCGGTGTTGGCGGTGGATATCCCCTCCGGTCTGAGTGCCGATACCGGCAGTGCCGGCGAGGCGGTCAGTGCCGATATGACGGTGACTTTTATCGGACGCAAAATGGGGCTCTACTGCGGTCGCGGCCCGGCGCTCTGCGGAGAGGTAATTTTCGAAGGTTTGGGGGCACCTGAGGCTGCCTACCGAGCAGTTGAGCCTTTGGTTATGCGATACGAGGCTGATGCCATCCGTCGCCTGCCAGCGCGCGCTGCCGATAGCTTTAAAAACCAATTTGGCCATATTTTGGTTGTCGGCGGTGATACCGGATTTGGCGGTGCCGCATTGATGGCTGCGCAATCCTCAGCGCGCTGTGGAGCCGGGCTGATTTCCCTGGCGACCCGCCCTGAGCATTTGTCCGCAGCGTTAACTCGCAGTCCAGAAGTGATGGCTCATCCGGTGATTTCCGGGCAGGAGCTGGAACCGCTGCTCAAAGGCCCCAGCGTGATTGCAGTGGGCCCCGGTTTGGGACGCTCCCCCTGGAGTGAGCAGCTGCTGGCGCGAGCCGGCCGAGCTGAGGCGCCCTTGGTCGTAGATGCCGATGCATTGAATATTCTCGCTGAGGGCCGGGTTCTGGCCGGAGTCCGGCGGGATGACTGGGTGTTAACCCCACATGTGGGCGAGGCCGCCCGCCTTCTGGGTTGTGACACCGCCGAGGTGCTCGCCGATCCGCGCGCAGCTGCTATTGCAGTTCAGCAAAAATTCAGTGGCGTGGTGATATTAAAAGGCGCAGGCACCCTGATTGCACACGATGGTGGTGTTGACCTGATCAACAGCGGTAACCCGGGTATGGCTTCAGGTGGTATGGGAGACCTCCTCACCGGTATTGTTGCAGCATTGATTGGCCAGTACTTGCCGCTGGTGGAGGCTGCCCGACTGGCGGTGTGGTTACACGGAGAGGCGGGTAATCGCGCTGCCGAAGAGGGTATGCGGGGATTACTCGCTACGGATTTATTGCCCTGGATTAGACGTTTGGTAGATTGATGGCGAGTGAATTCAAATTACATTTGGCCGATGAAGCAGCCACCGTATCCGGCGGCAGCTCGCTCGGGCAGGCCTGTCTCGCGGCGGGCCTGCAACAGGGATTGACGCTGTATTTAAATGGCCAGCTGGGCGCGGGAAAGACAACTTTCTGCCGGGGGGTACTGAGGGCCTTTGGGCACGAGGGTGCGGTAAAGAGCCCCACCTACACCCTGGTGGAACCCTACGAACTCGAGGCTCACCGGGTTTACCACTTCGACCTCTATCGTCTGGGTGACCCGGAAGAGTTGGAGTTTATGGGGGTGCGGGATTATTTCTCTGCTCAGAGCTTGAGCCTTGTAGAGTGGCCCGAGCGGGGTGAGGGCATATTGCCGGCTCCAGACTTGGAAGTTGAGTTGGAAGTACCGGAAAGCGGCCGCCAGCTCAGGTTAATCGCGCACTCGCCCCAGGGTGAGTGGGTAATAGACCTGCTGCAAAAGCTGCTGCGAGCATCCTGAAAAGACCTGAACGCAGGGAAATACTGATACCAATAAGCAAAGGGGCTGGGAAGTAATGAGTTTTATGTGGCGGTCTCTGTTCGTTGTCGCGCTGTGGCTGGCAGTTTTCCTGCCAGCTTCTGCGACGCAAGTGGAAGGTGTGCGCGTCTGGCGAGCACCCGACCATACGCGTCTGGTTTTTGATTTAAGCGGCCCGGCAGAGCACAAGTTATTTACCCTCAAGGACCCCCACCGGGTGGTTGTCGATCTCTCTGATACCGAGTTGAAGGCTGAGCTGGACAAGTTGGACCTGGACAAGACGCCGATCGCCCGGGTGCGCCATGCCCGTCAGAATAAAAAAGATCTACGGGTTGTATTGGACCTAAAGCAGCAGGCGAATCCGCGCAGCTTTGCCCTGCGGCGCCATGAAAACCTGCCGGATCGATTGGTGATTGACCTTTACGACGAGGTTAAAGGCAGCGAGAAGACGCTGGAGCAGGTCAGTAGTGAACGCAATATCATTGTCGCCATTGATGCTGGGCACGGCGGGGAAGATCCCGGGGCTTCCGGTCCCGGTCGCTTGCGGGAAAAGGATGTGGTGCTGGCGATTGCCAAACAGCTGCACAAAAAGATAAACGGTGAGAAGGGCTTTACTGCCAAACTGGTGCGCACAGGGGATTACTATATCCCTCTGCGGGAACGGGTAAAAATTGGGCGCAATATGCGTGCGGACCTTTTTGTGTCGATCCACGCCGATGCCTTTACCCGCAAAGATGCCCGTGGCGCGGGGGTCTATGCGGTCTCCTCCCGGGGGGCAACCAGTGAAACCGCCCGCTTTTTGGCCGCGCGGGAAAACGAGTCCGACCTTATCGGTGGTGCCGGCAGTTTGAGCCTGGGCGATAAGGATGACACCCTTGCCGGCGTATTGCTCGACCTCTCAATGACTGCCACCATGAATGCCAGCCTGGATATTGGCGCCAGTGTGCTGTCACAGATTGGTACCGTCACTCACCTGCATAAAAAACAGGTGGAGCAGGCCAATTTCTCGGTGCTGCGTTCGCCGGATGTGCCTTCAATTTTGGTGGAGACGGGTTTTATTACCAATCCCCAGGAAGCGAAACGCCTGCGCGATCCCAGTTTCCAGCGCAGGCTGGCGCAAAAGCTCAGTGACGGTATAGTGGCGCACTTTAAGAGCCGCCCCCCGGCGGATACCTGGCTCGCCGCCAACCAGAGCGATAAGTCTCGCAACCACGTTATCGCTCGCGGGGAGACCCTTTCGGGTATCGCGGCGCGATATAATATCTCCGTCGCCGCCCTGATGAGAGCGAATGGCATCAAGAACTCCGTGATTCGAGTGGGGCAGACCCTGAGTATTCCTTCCGGCTGAGACCTCAGTGTCGAGCGGTCCTTGCAGCATTAACAGGCCAGATTCATGCACGATAAAATCCAGCAACTCTCTCCCCGCCTCGCCAACCAGATTGCCGCCGGTGAGGTAGTTGAGCGCCCGGCATCAGTAATCAAGGAGTTGCTGGAAAACAGCCTGGATGCGGGCGCTACACGGCTAGAGGTCGATGTGGACGGCGGAGGTAGCAAGCGCATGAAAGTGCGCGATAACGGCAAGGGCATAGAGCGGGAAGACCTGCCAATGGCCCTGGCCCGCCACGCGACTTCCAAGATTCACGCTTTGGAGGATCTGGAGGCGGTGGCCACCCTGGGCTTTCGCGGCGAGGCCCTCGCCAGTATTTCCTCGGTGGCGCGTCTGGCATTGACCAGCAGCCGCGATGAAAGTGGCAAGGGGTGGCAGGTAAGTGCGGAGGGCCGCGACATGCAGGCACAGCTCGCGCCCTCGGCTCACCCCCGTGGCACCACGGTGGATGTGCGCGACCTGTTCTTCAATACGCCCGCTCGGCGGAAATTCCTGCGCACAGAAAAAACAGAATTCAATCGCATTGACGAGACAATTAAGCGCTTGGCGCTGTCCAGATTTGATGTCTCTATCAGCCTGCGCCACAACGGCAAGGGTGTGCATAATCTGCGCGCGGGCACCGGGCGGGTGGAAATGGAGCGCCGTGTCGCCCAGGTGTGTGGGCCGGCGTTTATGCAGAATGCGCTGCATATCGATGTGGAGCGCAGCGGCCTGCGCCTGTGGGGGTGGGTTGCGGAGCCCGCATTCTCGCGCTCCCAGGCCGACTTACAATTCTTTTATGTCAATGGCCGGGCTATTCGCGACAAGGTGGTCAGCCACGCGGTGCGCCGGGCGTTCGCCGATGTTTTGTACCACGGTCGCCATCCGGCATTTGTACTTTATCTGGAGCTGGACCCGGCTTCCGTCGATGTGAATGTGCACCCGACCAAACACGAAGTGCGTTTTCGCGATAGTCGCCTGGTACACGACTTCCTGTTTGGCAGTTTGCACCGGGCCCTGGCGGATGTGCGTCCGGGGCAGAAAGAGGAAACAGAAAGCGAGCCAGAGCAGGAGCGCCAGGAACAGGTCACGGGTTTGCAGGCCGGTGAATTTGCCGGGCAGCATAAAATGCCACTCAGCAATCGCCCCTCGCCCTCAAATTTGCGCGAGCAGATGAACGCTTACGGCGCTCTGCACCAACCGTATCAGGACTCATCCCCAGCGACACAACAGCCGCAGGATGCTCCTACCAGCCGGCCAGTGCCCGTGCCCCAAGCATCTTCCGGGACGACCATAGGGGCCGGTGCGGGCACTGAAAGCGAATCCGAAGTGCCGCCGCTGGGCTTTGCTCTGGCGCAGTTGCATGGAATCTATATTCTCGCGCAAAACGAGCACGGGATGGTTGTTGTCGATATGCACGCTGCCCATGAGCGCATTGTCTATGAGCAGATGAAAGTGGCTTATGCGGCCGGTGGAATTCAGGCTCAGCCCCTCCTGGTTCCAGTGAGTCTGGCTGTCAGCCAGCGGGAAGCGGACTGCTTCGAGGAGCGCAGCGAGGTGTTTACCGCGCTTGGTTTCGTGTTGCAGCGGGCCGGCCCGGAGACTTTGCTGGTGCGTCAGGTACCCACAATGCTACACGGTGCGGAAGTGGAACAGCTGGTGCGCGATGTACTCTCAGACCTGCTCGGCGAAGGCGACAGTGCCCGTATTGGTGAGCGTATCAACGAAGTGCTGGGGACAATGGCTTGTCATGGCTCTGTTCGCGCAAACCGACGTCTGACAATCCCTGAAATGAATGCTCTGCTGCGGGATATGGAGCGCACGGAGCGCAGTGGCCAGTGCAACCACGGTCGCCCGACCTGGACCCAGGTTAAACTGGCAGATATGGATAAGTGGTTTATGCGCGGCCAATAGGTACGCGGCAGAAGTGGGTGGTAGTTTGAATAACAGCTTGCCGGGTGATAAGCCCCGTGTAATTTTCTTGATGGGTCCAACGGCCTCCGGCAAAACGGATCTGGCCATGGCGCTCGCCGATCGTTTGCCCGTGGAATTAATTAGTGTTGATTCTGCTCTCGTATATCGAGGCCTTGATATCGGCTCGGCCAAGCCCTCAGTAGAAGAGCTAGCTGCATACCCTCACCGTTTGATCGATATCTGTGACCCGTCTGAGTCTTATTCGGCAGGTCGTTTCCGCAAAGATGCGCTGGAAGCTATGGCAGAAATTACCGCCGCTGGTAAAGTGCCATTACTGGTTGGCGGAACTATGTTGTATTTCCGCGCTCTGTTGGAAGGCATGGCAAAATTGCCTGAGGCGGACGCAGCGGTGAGAGCAGAAATTGAAGCTCGCGCAGAGCGTGAAGGGTGGCCTGTATTGCATGCGGAGCTGGCCCAGGTGGACCCGCAGTTGGCGGCAGAGCTACATCCCAACCATTCGGTGCGTATCGAAAGGGGACTGGAAGTTTACCGCCTCACTGGTGTTCCGCTTTCGCAGTTGCGTCGCGAGCAGGAAGCTGGGGGAATACAGGAGCAGTACCAGGTGTGCCAGATGGCCATTATGCCCCGCGATCGCTCCCTGCTTCACCAGCGTATTGAACTGCGTTTTCGCAAGATGCTCGCGGCGGGCTTTATTGATGAAGTCCAGGGTCTGCTGGATCGGGGAGACCTGCACGAGGACTTACCGGCAATTCGCGCGGTGGGATATCGACAAGTTTGGCAACACTTGCAAGGCCAAACCGATTACGATGATATGGTGGCCGCTGGAATTGCGGCGACGAGGCAGCTTGCCAAGCGCCAGTTAACCTGGCTGCGGCGCTGGCCAGACCTGCTAACTTTGTACACTCAGGATGAGCAAGGTGGGGTGCGTGAGAATGACGAAATATTGGCTGAAGCCTTGAAATTTCTCGCTTAAGCATCCATAACGTGGTTGGGCTATTAAACGACAAGCCCGTTCAGTCAGTTTTCACAGAGTCCGGCCTTTTCCGGCTCGCTACTACACTACTTATACGCGTATTCAACCTCAGTCGTTTTTTGATCCGCGCTCTTCGCGGGTGCGATTGCGGCCTGCATACCGCATTCAGCTTTTTGACAAGGAGAAAAAAGATGTCAAAAGGGCACAGCTTACAAGACCCTTACCTCAACGTATTGCGCAAAGAGCGTATTCCGGTTTCTATCTATCTGGTAAACGGCATCAAGCTCCAAGGGCAAATTGAATCCTTCGACCAGTTCGTGGTGTTACTCAAAAATACTGTGAGCCAAATGGTGTATAAGCACGCCATTTCTACGGTTGTTCCGTCGCGTGCAGTGCGCGTACCGCTATTGAATCCCGCAGCCCAGCACGGCGGCGAGGGTAATGGTGAAGGCGGTGAGCGCGAATCCTTTAGCTAAAAGATCCGTATCAATTTCACCTGCACCCCGTTTTGCCGGGGCGCCAGCAGCTCGGTGAGCCCCTTGCAGGGCTTGCCGGTTGTCACCTCAGTCAGGGCTTATCACGCCCTTTTCGCAATAGAGAATTCCCATTGTTTTTCGATCGACCGGAATCCGGTGAGCTCGCAGTACTGGTACACCTAGAACTCTCCGCCATCGACAGTCCCGACGACCCTCGTGAATTTGAGGAGTTGGCCCTATCTGCCGGAGCAGATCCTGTCAGTTTTATTTTCGGCCAGCGCGCCACTCCAGACCCAAAGACTTTTGTTGGCCGAGGTAAATTGGAGGAGATTCGCCAGGTGGTCAAGGATCAGGAAGCCGCCCTGGTTATCTTTGATCACATCCTGTCTCCGAGTCAGGAGCGCAATATTGAGCGCGAATTAAAGTGCCGGGTGCTGGATCGCACAGGGCTTATTCTGGATATTTTTGCCCAGCGTGCGCGAACTCACGAAGGTAAGCTTCAAGTGGAGTTGGCCCAGCTACGCCATATGGCAACGCGGCTGGTACGAGGCTGGACCCACCTGGAGAGGCAAAAGGGTGGTATAGGCCTGCGTGGACCCGGTGAAACCCAGTTGGAGACAGACCGGCGATTGCTGCGCGCGCGCATAGACTCCATCGAGAAGCGGCTGGAAAAGGTACGCCGCCAGCGGGAGCAGGGGCGCCGCGCGCGCTCCCGGGCAGAAATGGCCACCGTATCTCTGGTTGGCTACACCAATGCGGGCAAGTCGACCCTGTTTAATCGCCTGACCGATGCAGATGTCTATGTCAGGGACCAATTGTTTGCCACCCTCGACCCGACTATGCGCAGGGTTGAATTACCCAATGTTGGCGCCATGGTATTGGCTGATACGGTGGGATTTGTCTCCCACTTGCCGCATAAACTGGTAGAGGCATTCCGGGCAACCCTGGAAGAGGCCGCCAGTGCGACGTTGCTTCTACATGTGGTGGATTCCGCAGCAGATGATCGGTTACACCTGATGGAAGAAGTGCAAACGGTTCTGGAAGAAATTGATGCTTCGGAACTGCCGCAACTGGTGGTTTATAACAAAATTGATCTGCTGGCAGATTTTGAACCGCGTATAGACCGGGATGATCAGGGTGTACCCCGGGCAGTTTGGCTTTCTGCGGTAACGGGTGCGGGTTGTGAGCTTTTGATTGAGGCTATTGCCGAGCGCCTGGGCGAGCAAATGGTGCGCGGGCAATTGGTAGTGAAGCCTCATCAGTCCAGGCTGCGAGCGCAGCTATTTGAAATTAATGCGGTGCAGTCGGAAGTCTACCGCGACAATGGTGACTGTGAATTGCAAATATTATTGCCGCGTAGTGATTTCCAGCGTCTGCTGGCGCCACATATTGCTGGCAATGACGCGCCGGAATGGGTTTTGGAAGAACCCATTGCCGAGTAGTTGTTGTATAAACATTGATTTTAAAATTCAGGTCATATTGCGACCTTTAGTCGAATTTGTTCGGGATTGGTCTCCGCAGACTGCCCACTTGCCTCAGGCTAGGGCCTGTCGGCAATATTTTGTCGGCAATGGATGCTAGAATCCGCCGAAGTAAAAGATTAAGTGATCATAGTTGGAGTAAGTTAAATGGCCTGGAATGAGCCGGGTGGTAACAATAAAGACCCCTGGGGTGGTGGCGGTAACCGCAATAATGGAGGCCCGCCCGATCTCGATGAACTACTGCGAAAAATTCAGCAGAAACTAGGTGGCCTGTTTGGTGGTGGTGGCAGCGGCAGCCCAAGTGGCGACTCTGTCAAATTTCCCTGGGTACTGGTTATTGGTCTCGCCGTATTGATTTATGGCGGCCTGGGGATTTACCAGGTCAACGCCAACGAACAGGCGGTTGTTTTGCGCCTGGGCAAATACCACTCCACGGAATCTGCTGGCCTGCACTGGAATCCGCCGCTTATCGATAACGTCACCAAGGTCAATATGACTGAGGTGCGTACCGAGCGCACTACCGGTCAGATGCTGACCGAAGACGCCAATATCGTAGAAGTGGTACTCACTGTGCAGTGGCAGGTTGGGGATGCTGAGTCTTTTGTACTGCGTGTTCGCGATCCGGTGAAGAGCTTGCAGGAAGCCACCGACAGCGCCCTTCGTCACGTGGTGGGCTCTCTCACTTTAAACGGTGTGATTTCCCAGAACCGGACCCAAGTATCTGCCGATACGCAGGAACGATTACAGGAATATCTGGACCTGTACCAGACCGGTATACGCATTGATGTGGTTAACCTGACTGATGCTAAGGCGCCGCGCGAAGTGCAGGATGCGTTTGACGATGTAACCAAAGCCCGTGAGGACGAGGTGCGTCTGCAAAATGAAGCTCAGGCTGATGCTAACCAGATAATCCCGGTTGCCCGCGGTCAGGCTCAGCGCATTATCGAAGAGGCCGAGGCATACAAAGCCCGCGTCATCGAGAGTGCCCGAGGTGAAGCTGTGCGCTTTGAGAAACTGCTGGCTGAATATGAGCGTGCCCCGGAAGTTACCCGCGAGCGTCTCTACCTGGATGCGGTACAGGACGTGATGGCCAACACCTCCAAGGTGATGGTGGATGTCGAGGGCGGCAATAACATGATGTACCTGCCACTAGATAAATTGGCACAAGGCGGCGCTGGAGCAGCGCGAGCAGCCCAAAGCCAGGACACCTCGCCTGTAATGATTGAGGAAGTCTATCAGCGTGTTATTGAGCGCCTTCGTCGGGATGACGCCAGCACCCGTCGCAGTCAGACTATTCGCTAGGAGGGGATGATATGAATAACAAAACACTGGGTATCATTGTTGTCATCCTGGTTGGAGTATTGGTACTTTCTTCCAGCGCCTTTGTAGTGAAAGAGACTGAAAAAGCCGTGTTACTGCGCTTTGGTGAGCTGGTGCGCACCTACACCGAGCCGGGTCTCTACTTCAAAATCCCTTTTGCGGAAAGGTTGCGCAAGTTTGATGCGCGTATTCAGACGGTGGATTCCAGCCCCGTTCGTATGCTCAACAGTGAAAACAAATTCATGATGGTTGATTCGTATGCCAAATATCGAATCTCTGATGTGGATAAGTTTTATATCGCCACTCGTGGTGACGATCGCAATGCGGTGCGCCTGCTGTCGGAGCGGATCAATGATCAGCTCCGGAACGAGTTTGGTGTGCGCGATCTGCATGAGGTAGTCAGTGGCGAGCGCGATGAGTTGATGGCGGAGATCACCAAGAACCTGAATAAGGTGGCTCAGGATGACCTGGGAGTGCATGTGATTGATGTGCGCGTCAAGCGGATTGACCTGCCACCGGAAGTCTCCGAGTCTGTGTTCCAGCGTATGCGCGCTGGTCGTGAGCTGGAGGCGCGGGATCATCGCGCCAAGGGTCAGGAGGCCAGTGAGCGTATCAAGGCTAATGCCAATCGCCAAAGAGTGGTGATTGAGTCTGAGGCCTACCGCCAGGCGGAAGAGTTACGCGGTGCGGGTGATGCAGAGGCGGCAGCTATTTACGCTGCGGCCTACAGCAAGAATCCGGAGTTTTACCGCTTTACCCGCAGTCTGCAGGCTTACAAGGAGTCCTTCCGGAGCAAGTCTGATATGCTGCTGGTCGATCCAGATAGCGAATTCTTCCGCTACCTGAAAGACCCGAAAGGAGAGTAGGGCTGAAAATGCTGTGTAGCACTGGGCAACTGGTGCTATAGGCGCCGGGTTAGATTCGATAACCCTACCTTCCTGTTAGCACTTGATGCTAAAATCACGCAAACCGGGCCCAGCCCGGTTTTTTTGTGGGAAGTGCTGCGGCTCGTTTGTGGCAAGCGCTGTGGCACCGCAATTTCTTCGCTGACGAATTCATTTCATCATGACTCAAGCCGATCGCTGGATGTTACCGGATGGCATTGCAGAAATTCTGCCTGCGGATGCCGTGCAATTGGAGACTCTGCGCCGCCAACTACTGGACCTCTACCACTGCTGGGGGTACGAGTTGGTGATACCGCCGATGTTGGAATTCACCGAGTCCCTCCTGATTGGGATGGGCCATGATGTAGATCTGAGCACCTTTAAGGTTACCGACCAGATATCTGGACGCACTTTGGGTATACGCGCGGATATGACTCCGCAGACTGCCCGGATTGATGCCCACAGCTTTCCCCGCAGAGGCGCCAACCGCCTCTGCTACGCCGGTCAGGTGGTGTACACCAAGCCGCGAACCCCGATGGGTTCGCGAGCGCCGATACAGGTTGGCGCCGAACTGTTTGGTGTGGACAACCTCGGTGCAGACCTTGAGGTGATCTCGCTGATGCTGCAAAGCCTTCAGGTAGCGGGTGTCAGCCAAGTGCACCTGGACCTGGGCCACGTCGCGATTTACCAGAGTCTGGTTGAAGCGGCGGGCCTCAATGACGAGCAGCGCAGCGCCCTGTTGGCCATGTTGCAGAGCAAGGCGACTGCTGATCTGTGCGAGTGGGTCGAGGAGAATGTTGGCGACCAGAAGGCTGCCGAGTGGCTGAAGGCGCTCCCGGGGCTGGTTGGGGGACGGGAATGCCTGGATAAGGCCCGCGAACTCTTTTCTGGAGCCCCGCAAAATTTGCTGGCGGCAGTCTCCGATTTGAGGCAGGTAGCTGAGGCTCTGAATGAGCGCTATCCAGAGGTGACACTGTTCTTCGATTTGAGTGAAGTACGCGGCTACGACTATGAAACAGGTCTGGTATTCGCCGCCTACACACCGGGCCACGGCCAGGCATTGGCCAATGGTGGACGCTACAACGGTATCGGAGCCGTGTTTGGGCGCGATCGCCCAGCAACAGGCTTCAGTAGTGACCTGGTGGCATTGAGTAATCTGGGCAGCACTGCCGTTGAAGAGGGCGCTGCGATATTGGCGCCAGATGTCAGAGGCTCCCAGGGCGCTGAACTGTGGAAGGCGATTCACGAGCTGCGGGCTCAAGGTGAAGTGGTCATCACAGCCCTTGCTGGTGGTGCCGATAGTGAACTGGATTCCCGCTGTGACCGAGAGTTGGTTGCTGAGGGTGATTCGTGGGTAGTAAAACCACGAGACTGATTTTTCGGGCGCAGTGGATGTGCCTATTATCGCGCGGGCCTACCCGCAGACATCCATTTATGTGGGGCCCCGGCTCCCGCAGAGAAAAACCTGAGTTTAGAGATTTATACAGATGGGCAAGAACGTAGTAGTACTGGGTACCCAGTGGGGCGATGAGGGCAAGGGCAAGATTGTCGATTTGCTAACCGAGAAGGTCTCGCTGGTAGTGCGTTTCCAGGGTGGTCACAATGCGGGCCACACCCTGGTTATCGATGGCGAAAAAACCGTACTGCACCTGATTCCCTCCGGTATCCTGCGCCCCAGCGTAACCTGCTTGATCGGCAATGGTGTGGTGCTCTCCCCGGAGGCGCTGCTGAAAGAGATGGCTGAGCTGGAAGAGCGCGAAGTTCCTGTGCGCGAGCGCCTGCGTCTTTCCCCGGCGTGTCCGCTGATCTTGCCTGTGCATGTTGCCCTCGACCAGGCCCGTGAAAAAGCACGCGGCGCCAAAGCGATCGGTACTACAGGTCGCGGTATTGGTCCCGCTTACGAAGATAAAGTTGCTCGTCGCGGTCTTCGCCTGGGTGATCTGTGCAACTGGGATAACTTCTGCCACCAGCTGAAAGAGCTGATTGATTACCACAACTTCGCTCTGACCGAATACTACAAAGTTGACCCGGTCAGTTATGAGGACACCGTTGAGCAGGCCAAGATCTGGCGCGAGCAACTGGTGCCGATGATCACCGACGTTGCCGATCACCTGCACAAAGCGCGCGAGAACGGAGAGCATATCCTGTTCGAAGGCGCCCAGGGTTCCCTGCTGGATATTGACCACGGTACCTACCCGTTCGTAACTTCCTCTAATACCACTGCTGGCGGTACCGCTACTGGTTCTGGTTTTGGTCCTCTGTACCTGGATTATGTATTGGGCATTACCAAGGCCTACACCACCCGCGTTGGCGGTGGCCCATTCCCTACCGAGCTGGACTGCGAAGTTGGTCGTCACCTGGGTGAAAAAGGTCACGAGTTTGGCGCTACTACTGGCCGCCAGCGCCGCACCGGTTGGTTTGACGCTGTTGCTGTGCGCCACGCGATCCGAATCAACAGTATTTCTGGCCTGTGCCTGACCAAACTGGATGTTCTCGATGGTCTCGAGGAGGTAAAGGTTTGTGTGGGCTACCGCAACAGCGCTGGTGAAGAAGTCCCAGTACCATTTGATGCTGCAGGTTGGGAAGGTGTCGAGCCGGTTTATGAGTCTATGCCCGGTTGGACAGAGAACACTGTCGGTGTGCGTCGTGAAGCGGATTTGCCGGCCAATGCACGCGCCTATATCGCTCGAATCGAAGAGCTGGTGGGCGCTCCGGTAGACATTGTTTCTACAGGCCCCGATCGCAACGAAACCATTGTTCGCGAATCTTCCGCTTTGTGCGAAATGGGTATTCACAACGCTAGCGTTTAAGCCCTGACCGCCCGGTTGTGAATGTGCAGTCTGGTGATGGCCTTGCTATTTTAAGTGAGGCCTCTGATCATTAGACCTGTTCCAAGTTATTGGTCGTGCACTACACGCAGGCTTATGACCTGAATTTAACCGGGCTAATTTATGTCATCTTCCGTTTCCGTTGCCAGTCGTTACAGTTTTGCTGAAGAGATCGCCAACAGTGTGACACATGGTGTTGGAGCGCTTCTGGCGATTGCCGGTCTGGGTGTATTGACCGGATTTGCTGCCCTGCGCGGGGACGCCTGGCATATTGTCAGCTCCAGCGTCTATGCCTCCACCCTGATACTCTGTTTCCTAGCCTCCACGCTGTACCACGCAGTCAGCCATATCGGCGCCAAAGCAATACTGCGGACCCTGGACCACTCGTCAATCTTTCTATTGATTGCTGGAACCTATACTCCCTTCACCCTGGTTACCCTGAGGGGCCCTTGGGGTTGGTGGCTGTTCGGTATTATTTGGGGGCTCGCGCTGATCGGATTGATTATTCAGTTCACCCCGCTGAAGAAGATCCGAGCTCTGTCTATTACTCTCAGTGCCTTGATGGGATGGGTCGTGGTGGCGGCGATCAAGCCGCTGTCGGACAGCCTGGAAACTGGCGGTTTGTGGCTGTTAGTTCTCGGTGGTCTCTGCTACACCGGTGGAATCGCTTTTTACCTCTGGCGCAGCCTGCGCTTCCACCATGCGATTTGGCATCTCTTTGTGCTGGCGGGCGGTATTTTGCACTTCTTTGCGGTGCTGTTTTACGTCATTCCCTAATCTTCCCGTTTTGCGGCAGAGCTCACCCTAAAGGTGAGCAGCACGAACTTCCCTCTCATGTGACTGTCCAGTTTAATAGTAGGTGGGAAGTTCAACGGTTATCGGCCAATCCACCTTTCGGATAAGAGTGGCTCGTTCTACCCTTGAGCGAGCAAAAGTTGTGTCGAAGGTAACTCCATGCCCAAACTGCAATGGTTTCAATATCTGTCTGCCATTCTCGCGATAAGCGCGGTTCTCCTGGTTTCCAGTACCCATGCACAAGAGAAGGCCGATCCGGCCTTCGAACAGTGGGTAAAGGAGTTCCGTAAAACCGCGATCAAGAGTGGAATCTCCGCGGAGGTTTACGACCAAGCCTTTAAAGGAATCACTTCTCCAGACCAATGGGTTCTGGATCGTGCAGCCTATCAGCCTGAATTCAAAGCTCCGGTATGGCAATACTTTGATAACCGGGTGCAAAAGAGAGCGATTGAGCGAGGCAAGCGGGAAAAGGAGAAAATGAAGCCCTGGCTGGATAAGATCCAGAAGCGCTTCGGGGTGGACCCCAATATCCTGCTTGCGATCTGGTCTGTGGAATCCAGTTTTGGCGGCATCCTCGGCAACGACAAGGTAATGCGCAGTGTCATTCGCTCACTGGCAACACTCGCCTATGCGGATCCCCAGCGTAAAAAGTTTGGCCGTCAGCAACTGCTGGCCGCGCTAAAAATCTTGCAGGCCGGTGATATCGAGGGTGAGCATTTGTTGGGCTCCTGGGCCGGAGCTATGGGGCATACCCAATTTATTCCCACCAGTTATCAAGCCTATGCGGTGGATATCGATGGTGATGGTAAACGGGATATCTGGAACTCCATTCCGGATGCGCTCGCGACTGCCGCCAACCTGCTATCCAGTAACGGTTGGCAGCGAGGAAAACCCTGGGGCTATGAGGTCAAGATTCCCGCTCGTAAAATGCCTGCAGGGAAGATGTCGGTAGCCGAATGGGAGAAGCTCGGCGTCACACGAGCCAATGGCGAGCCCTTTCCCAGCAAGAAAGCCATTGCCGAATTAAAGTTACCAGACGGCCGCAATGGCCCGGCATTTTTAGTGTTCAAGAACTTCTTTGTCCTCAAGCGTTACAACAATTCAGATCGCTATGCGATAGCTATAGGCCTGTTGGCAGACCGGATTGGCGGCGGTGCGCCTTTGGTAAATGATTGGAAGCGCCCATTTACTCCACTGGATAGTGTTCAAGTGGAGGAGTTGCAGAAGTTGCTCAAACAAAAAGGGTTTTACACCGGAGAAATTGATGGCAAGGCAGGTCCGGGTACCCGCAAAGCGGTGAGTGAATTTGAAAAGAGTGCCGGCGTTGAAGTTCAGGGCTACCCGAGCAGGGAAGTCCTGGAGTTGTTGAAGAAACAATAGGGACTCCCTAAAAGTTCTCATCCGGTAGGAGCGTATCCTGGAGTAGTTCCAGGTTCTCGACAACACCCTTGGGTTCACGGAAGTAGGCGATGTGGTACATCGCCTCGCCTTCCTGGACCAGAGGGATATTCTGTCGCCCAATAATGATTCCATCCTCATCGCAGGTCAGTTGGTCCAGTTCCTGGCCGTATGGATCTGCAATGGTCGCCAGTAGGTCGCCCCGGTAGACCTGGTCCCCGAGTGCCTTAAGATGATTGGCGATACCGCTATCCCCCGCGCGAAGCCAACCGCTGCGTCGAGCAACAAATGGCTCTATCACATTTGTCTTTCGGGTTTGCGGCAACATCTCCAGGTGCTTCATCACATTGATCACACCTTTAACACCCGCGCGGATACTGAGTTCATCAAAGCGCAGGGCTTCACCAGCTTCATACAGTAATACTCTCACCCCGAGATCCGCGGCTGCTTGGCGCAGGGATCCGTCGCGAATAGAAGCGTTGAGTAGCACGGGAACACCGAAGGCCTTGGCGAGTTTTCGGGTTTGCTCGTCGTCCAAGTTAGCGCGAATTTGGGGAAGGTTACTGCGATGTACGGCTCCTGTGTGTAAGTCGATGCCATAGTCGCATTTGGTGACTATTTCCTTGAGGAAGACGTGAGCCATACGTGCGGCGAGAGACCCCTTTGCCGACCCTGGGAACGAGCGGTTTAGGTCGCGCCTGTCAGGTAGATAGCGAGTGTGCTGCAGTACCCCGTAAACATTAACCATTGGAACTGCAACCAGGGTCCCGCGCAATGACTTCAAGCGGCCGCTTTGGATAAGCCGGCTTATTACTTCAATACCGTTGAGTTCGTCACCGTGTATGGCGGCACAAACGAACATCCTGGGGCCATCTTTTTTACCGCGCTGCACATAAACCGGGATTGCCATTTCTGTGCTTGTGTAAAGCCGCACAACGGGCAGATCAATATGGCAGGACTCGCCCCTGGCGACATGGACCCCACCGATCTCAAAATCCGAGCGCTCTT
Organism: Microbulbifer maximicatervae (SeqCode); assembly: GCF_052467815.1. Taxonomy (NCBI): domain Bacteria; kingdom Pseudomonadati; phylum Pseudomonadota; class Gammaproteobacteria; order Cellvibrionales; family Microbulbiferaceae; genus Microbulbifer; species Microbulbifer maximicatervae (SeqCode). Next base: position 1,138,930 of record NZ_CP174326.1, on the reverse strand, counting down.
CCATAACACTCACGGGCAAATAGATATTCCCATAGTGTATAGGCAGATAAGAGTTGACCCGGGCAGCAAATGTTGATGCAGCTGCCCGAGTACTTCGCTACAGCTGCCCGATTGATTGGGCAGAAGTCGTCAAGTTATGAGAGCGGTCCCCATTTAGCCAGATACCGAGGGCAGGGCTCCAGTAGCCTGAGGGGTGGTACCACAGCCCGGTCTCTACATCCGCGAGCAAGTTAGTTCCCCGCCAGGCGCTAGGCCCCTGATTGTGGGGGTCCTTACCTTTTTCCCCGGTCTCACCACCTTGGGACCATTGCACGGTGCCTTGGGCATCGAAAATCGCCAGCGGTTTTCCATCGGGGTTGGAAAGGTAGTATTCGATGTTGTCAGTAGTCCATTGGCATAAGATGGCATTGGTTTGAGGTTGGTGAATCCAGTGGCTTAGGCCTCGGGATTTGCCGTCAATATTATGAGCTTCCCCCCAAATACCAAGGCTACTCCAGATAGTGACAACACGCCGTTGGCGCGTGGATTTTCGGTGAGTGCAGGTTTTGCTTAGCCGCCGGCCAAAAGGATCGTAGCGGAAGTAAGTTTTAAACTCCCCGCACTCCGCATGGCTCATTAGGCCCCAGCCATCGTATTGATACTGATAGTCTTTTCGGCCAGGAATATTGCGCTCGCAAATAACATTGCCACGCTTATCGCTTTCGGTTTGGGATTGTGGCGGACTTTGTTGAGCTCGCAGGGGGTTGGTCATTTGTAGAGAGGGGGATTTATCAAAATGCCAGGAAAGGGTTTGACCACATTCCAGGCCAATCAAGCGCCCAAATGAATAATTGTGATTGCTGCGAATTTCTCCCTGAACCTGCAGGATGCCCCGATCTGTAGGCTCGGTACGCACTATGGCTTCGCCGTTGGCATCGATCCCATACAGAGCCCCAGAAGGGGCAAATGTATAAGACAAATCGAGGTTGTCAGAACTGGCACTCTTTAGCCAACCACGGTTGTCATACTGGTACTGAAGGCTGAAGTCCCGGATCTCGGCACTATCATGATGTTCCGCAATCACTCGACTGCGACTATCGTATTTGAAGCGAACGGAGGAGAGCGAGTTATCTGCTTGAACCAACCTGCCTTGTTGGTCGTAGTGGAACTCACTATTTTGGCCGCTGTTATTGCGAATACTGGTTAATTCTCCGCTGTTATTGTAATTAAAGTACCAGCGGGAATCATTATCACAATACTCATGCAGGCTACCGTTGATATTGTAGTGCCAGCGCCAGATCCGATCCTGAGGGGCTTTATGGCTAGTTAATTGCCCGTGGCTGTCATATTTCCAATAGTAATTTCCCGCCGGGCTCTCCAGGCAGGTCAGTTCGCCTTTCGGGGAGTAGCTTAGCTTCCAATTGTTGCCATCGGCAAAGTTGATATAGGTGGGCCTGCCGGCGTTGTCATAATCACAAAGGATGCTTTGGCCGCTATCTCCATGAATGGCATTGGGCAGGCCGCAATCGGAGTAGTCCAAACCGTATTGGTGAATACCGAGGCGGGCTTCACGCAATTCACCGGCATTACCATAACTCCATTCACTCCATACTTCGCCATTCATTTTTATTGAAGTGATTCGCTGCCAGTGGTCGTACTCAAACCCCAGTTGTTTCTCTTCCCTACGTACCGTTTGTAGTTGACCTTGCCCATCCCAGCTGAAGTCTACTTTGCCCCCTTCGGGGTCCTGAATCTGTGTGAGTTGGCCCCGATCTGTGTAGAGAAACTTCCAGGTTTGTTTTGCCGGATCGATAATGCGTTCTGGGCGCCCCTGATCGTTAAACTGGTAATGCCACAATGTCTCATCGTTAATGAGAGCTGCACTCAGGTAGCCTCGATCGTCATAAAGATATCGACTGCTACTGTTGTTGGAGGTGGAGCGAACCAGTCGGCCGAATTCATCATGACGATAAAAAAGCCTGTTGCCATCTGCCTTTATCTCCTCACAGAGATTGCCATAAGAGTCAAATAGCCAGGTAAGGGTGCGGCTTTGTTGCTGTTTAGAGATTCTTTGGCCGTACTTATTGAAGCGTATATAAATTGGACTGGAAAGTTCTGGCTCGATAGTGCAGGTATTATTACTCGCGTGCCAACTTAAGTGAGTGGTTAACTCATTCGAGTTGAGTAAGTGACACCGGTTGTACGCATCATATGTAAATCTATAGCTTCCGAAATGGCTGTTTTTCAGGTGAACTAGCTGTGTGTTGTTATATTGGTAGCTCTCCTTACTAAGTCCACTGCAACTTTCGAGTAGCTGGCCCTCGTAATAATTGTAACTGCAGAGGCTGTTTTGCCCCTCTACGGCATGACTATTTACTAAGTTAGAGATATGACCGTTCTGGCAATGAAATTCAATAACACGGCCCCATGAACTGACTACTTTTTTAGGTAAGCCTTCTTCATAGTCAATTGTTAATGCATTGCCAAATTGATCTCTTATCTCTGCAAGGGGGAGGGCACTATTTACACCGTCAGCGCGAAAAATTTTGTGGTGTTGATCAAATGTCGTCAAACGATAACTGTGTAGGCTCTGCCTAAATAGCATCAACCGTTCAAAGCGGTTGTAGCTGCCGTGTCCAATGGCAGGTAATTTGAAGCTTACAGACCGGCCTTCTGCGGTGATTAGCTTGACACTATTGTCATGCACAACAAGTCTTTCACTTAGAGAGTGCCGCCAACCGGCACCAATACCGACGTCTTCACTAAGGGATGATCGGAAGTAGCGTTTCCACTCAAATGGCAATGGTCCAGGAATGGTTACATCTGTCCGCTCAAAAGCGACTTCCCCAGTTGCGCTGATAATATGCCCAGCGACCTGATGTGAACGTTCCAGGCTTGGAATTACCTCATTTGCAGGGTTAACGCCAGGAGTGTTGGTTAATTGGGTTGGAAAGCTGTCAGCTTCATACAAGAGGGGCACTACAGGTGCCGAATCAATACTGTAACGATTGGCGGTTATCTGTGGCAGCTCAGGCCAAATATCCTCCCTCTGTAGATTGCTTATCGAATTTTCTGGTATTTGTTCAATCTGGGAGAGCCAGCGTGCGGCTGATGCAGGGCTCTCGTGGGAAAGGTTGATTTCGGGGGGGGTGAGCGTGTCGAGTAAGTGGGGTATCAGCTGGGTAAGACGTTCCGGTGTCATATTGCATTATCCGGTAGATCAAATTAGCGGTGTAACTTTCGAATTGTTACGTCTGGGGATTTGGGACGTTCAGTAACATTTTGTTCGTGAGGGAGAATCTGGTGTAGTGGCTGCGAGGAGTATTCCAGTATTCCCGCAGTAATATTATCTCGCCCTCCGAGGCGATTCGCATCGTCAATAAACCGATATACGCATTCCAGCGCTGGTCGATGAGTAGCTAGCACACGCTCTATCGCGTGATCATCAAGATACTCGGTGAGGCCGTCACTACATAACAAAAGGAGTGCGTTTTGTGTAAGTTTCCAGCTGTTAATATCCGCTTCCACATTATTGGAAACGCCTAAGGCACGGGTAATATGGTTGCGAATATTGGATTCTTTGGCCTGTTCGGGGGTCAATTGACCAGAATCAATCATCTCCTGTACAACACTGTGATCTCTTGTAAGACGCTGCAATCCATAATTGTTCCACAGGTACGCGCGAGAATCCCCAACGTGCGCAACAATTAAAAAGTCGCGCCACATAACCGCAGCAACCAGTGTTGTCCCCATGTTAGAGAACTGGGGGTTTAGGTTTTTAGTGTTGATGAGGGCTGTATTTGCGCTGTTTACTGCGTCTATAAGGGTCGCGCGCAATATAAGCTGTTGTTGTTCAGAGGTGCAGGAGAAAAAAGTATGTTTCAGCAGGTCATCGAGATGGGCTTGAACTGTCTCAGCTGCGATTTTACTGGCGGTGGCACCGCCCGTATAACCGCCCATGCCATCGGCTACCACAATATAGGCAAAGGGCTGCTCCGCCGACGCGTGCCAGCGAATACTATCTTCGTTTTCCTCACGAACCTGACCAATGTCAGTGCGCCCGTTGACCGCCAGACTAATTTGATCCATGTCTGGTGCAACTCCCCTTTAATAAAAAGCATTACAATGCGGCGTAATAGTAATACAGCCGATCACCGAGGGTAATGTTAACTTGCCCGAATGCCAAGTTTGAAATACTTTTCACTGATTTGCGATAATAAGGGCTTTATGCCCTCTACAGAAAAGGCTTTACGCCTGATAACAAAGGATCTATAGGCAAAATGCCTCGTTTGCCCCGGCTCAATTTGATAAATGTTCCTCAGCATATTGTGCAGGTTGGACACAACAATCTGCCCTGCTTTTATGATGAAGAAGATTATCAATATTATTTGATTAGTTTGCGTAACGCGTCAGACCAATATGGCGTTGACGTTCACGCATATGTTTTATTACCTAATATGATCCAGATCATAGCTACGCCCAGGATACTGGATGGGATATCATCTATGATGCAATCCCTTGGGCGCCGCTATGTGCAGTTTATAAACCACCGCTATAAGCGTTCAGGGACTCTGTGGCGAGGGCGATACAAGTCTAGCTTGATTGATTCTGACGCGTACTTGTTGACTTGCTACCGGTATGTAGAGCTGCGCCCCTTGTATTTGGGATTGGCAGACTCCCTAGAGAATTATGAGTGGTCAAGTTTTAACCACCATGTGAATATTAAAAAAGATAATTTGATTAAAGATCATCGTTTATATCTGTCTCTTGGCGACACTGTGGTGGAGCGGGCGCAATCCTACAGAGAGTTGTTTCAGTACAGTTTTGATCGAAAGCTGCTCGACTACATCGCTGAAACGATTAAGTTAGGCCATGTACTTGGCGGGGATGCATTTAAAGAGAAAATTGAACAGATCGTTAACCAAAGGGTGCGACCGCTTAAACGGGGCCGGCCCAAAAAGGCAAATAAAAGCGAAAAAGAAGCTGTAGATACTGCCTAGTTGAAGCCCCAAAATGAGCAGTAGGCATTAACAGGTCAAAATAATCAGGGCGATTAAGCCCTGTCAGCAGGTGACAAATTGTGAGTAGGCCCAGCATTTCAGCGGGATTTCAGATCCTTGGCGATAACAATAAGGAAAAAACAGTTATGGATTCAGGCACTGATCGATTGAAAGTAGCAATCCTGGGTGACTTCAGTGGAAGGGCAAGTCGTCGTCAGTGTGAACCCGATACGATTTCCAGTCGAAGGGTATATCTGCTGAACCGCGATACTTTTGAGGGGGTTTTTGCAGATCTGGCGGTGAGATTACAGCTACCCGTATTGGACCGCCCCTTGGGTCTACCTTGTTTCGATGATTTGCACCCAGATTATTTATATAGCCGTCTGCCCTTATTTAAGAAGTTTATTGAGCTGGAGCGCAGATTGCTGGACCCTCGCCAATTCCAGCAAGCTGCTGAAGAGATTCAACAGTGGAAGCCAGAGTTGGCTTCTCAGCCAGGCTTGGAAGCGCGTAACAGTGAGCAGTCAATCCTGGATGAGATTCTGGCTGCGGGCCGTGAACGCAATGCTAAAGAGGGGCAAAGTACCTTCCAGGTTGACCAGCTTATAAAAGATATTGTCGCCCCTTATGTGCAGAAAAGTGAAGATCCCCGTCAAGCTGAGTACTTAAATGCACTGGCTGAGGCTACCTCTGATGCAATGCGTAAATTGATGCATCACAGTGATTTTCGCCAGTTGGAGGCCAGCTGGTTGAGCCTGCAGCTTTTGTTAAGGCGTGTGGAAGAGCATGGAAATCTGGATTTTTATTTAATAGATGTCAGCAAAGAAGAACTCCTTGCTGATTTTGCTGAAGCTGAAAGTGATCTGGAAAAATCACAGACATTTAAATTGTTGGTTGAGCGCGAAACCGCGGCAGGAAATATTCCCTACAACCTGGTCATAGGTGACTATTTCATTACTGATGAAGAGCGAGATCTGCATCTTTTGATAGATTTGTCGACGATAGCAGAAGCGGCAAATAGTGCTCTCTTACTGGGGGGAGATCCAAAACTAGCGGGATGTCCAAATTTATCGGGTTCAGTAGACCCAGATGATTGGTATTACCCCTTGAGTGATCAGTTTGCAGAAAGTTGGCAGGCTGTACGGGAATACTCCGCTAGTGAACATGTAGCACTGGCAGCTCCCAGGTTTATGCTGAGACTTCCCTTTGGAAAAGATACATCGACTACCGAGTTTTTTGATTTTGAAGAGTTAACCTCTGAACAGGGGCATGAATATTATCTTTGGGGAAATAGTGTTTACCTGTTGGCTTTAGCTGTTTGCCAAGATTTTTCTCTGACTGGCAAGCTACAGACTCCATCATCCGCAAGTTATGAGAATTTGCCCCTTCATTTACGCAAGTTACCGCATGGGGAGTTGTTAACTCCATGCGCAGAAGCACTACTGACAGATCGCTCAGCTGCAAAGTTTATGCAGGCGGGCATTAGTACCATGCGTTCGGTACAGGGCAGTGATCAGGTAATTCTTCCACGTTTTAACTCCCTCGGGGGCGGTACACTCAAAGGTCCTTGGGCTTAACTGCCCAAGGACTGGATTTTTGCAGAATTAAATCAGCAAAAGATTTACCTGAAGACCTTGAATAAACCACTATTGTGAGTCAGGAATAAATGGATCTAATTCTATCTGTATTGGCCGACCCTTCTGGCGCCAATATGCTTAAACATACAAAACTGTTCACGAAAGCTGGTGGCAGTCTGGGTCGCTCTGCCGATAATTATTGGGTTTTACCTGATCCGGATCGGGTGGTTTCCTCAAAGCACGCACAGATCTCCTTTGCTGAAAATCAATATTTTTTGGTAGATACAAGTACTAATGGTACTTATTACAATGATTCGGAAAATCCGCTAGGGAAGGGAAACCAGGTTCCATTAAAAGAGGGCGATCTTATCGTTCTCGGAGAATATAAATTAAAAGTTTCATTGCGTAAGCCCAAAGAGCAAGGGGAGCTTCCCAAAGGGCTGGGCAGTGCAGATTTTCTCGATACCTCGGATCGGACAACGTTTAGTGCAGATGCCATGGCAAAAATGCAAAGCCAGGCTGAAGCAAAGGAATTAGATAGTTGGCTTGAGCCGGGTTCAGGCGCACCTACAGGTGCTGCTGAAACCGGGGAGTGGGGTTCAGTGGGGTTAGGCGGTCAGAGTAATACCCCTTCCAGCGATAGCCTCCTTACTGCGGAATCGGCTCCCCTAGATCCGCTTGCCACCTTTAGTCAGTCCGGCCTCGCTGGTGGTGCTCCAGAAGCATCACCAATGGGAGGGTTATTAGGTTCTACTGATCAACAGCAATCGGGTAATCAGTGGTCTGATGATGAGTGGTGGAAAGATGGAAGTGCAGAAGACCATGTACCAGCTGACCAGCACTCAATGCAGCTAAACCCTCAGCCGGTGCCGGAGCCTGTTGTTGAAACAGTTGCAGTGCCCGAACCTCAAATGGCACCTCCCCAGCCCCAAGTTCCAATGGGGGGATTCCAGGAAATGTCGCAGCCTGTGGTGGCTCCGATACCACAACCTCAGGCTATACAGCCCCAGCCCCAGCCCCAGCCCCAGCCCCAGCCCCAGCTTGCGCAGCCTCAGTCGCCCGTGCAGGTTACCCAGCAGCCAGTAACTCCACCAGCGCAGGATAACCCCTTCGCTGGTTCTTTTGCTGCTATGCAGGGGCAGCAAGTCGATGGCGCTCCAGGGTTTAGTACGGGGCCGGCAACTCCGCAACCGAATATGGCAACCCCGCAACCCAATATGGTGCCCCCGCAACCTGATATGGCAACTCAGGCCCAACAATTTTCGCATTTGCAACAGCCGCCAGCTGCACAACCCATGGGAGCCTCTGGGGGTAGTGTTTTTGCCTCCACCCTCGGCCTGAATATGAATCCAGCCCAATTACAACAGGCGGACCAACAAGCTGCAGAGATTGTGCGAGAGACGGTGGCTCGTCTCATTGACCTTTTACGCGCGCGAAACAGTATTAAGAATGAGTTGCGTGTTCAGAGAACCATGATTCAAACAGAGGCCAACAACCCTCTGAAGTTCAGTGTTACAGAAAGGGATGCTCTGGAAGCTATGTTTGCGGGTACCGGTGCGTTTATGAATCCGGCTGAGGCAGTGAAAGATAGTTTTGATGATTTGTCAGATCATCAAGTTGCGGTTTTGGCTGGAATGAGAGCTGGTTACAGTGCCATGCTCAAATTCTTTAGCCCTGAGAACATTGAGCGGAGACTGGGAAATACTTCCGGTGTTTTTGGAAACAAAAATGCAAAAAAATGGGAAGGATTCACTGCAATTTACAGGGAGCTAGTAGGTGATCCAGATAATTGCTATCGCAAGTTATTTGGTGATGAATTTGCAGTTACATATGAAAATCAGTTATCAGAGTTAAAAAATGCTCGAAATATTACAAATTAATAAGTTGACGAAAAAGAGGGAATTGCTTGTGTCGATTAAGAAACTATTTCAACTCAGTTTAATAGCGGTTCTGACTGTCGCAGTTGTCGGTTGTCAAACGACAAGGCGAACGTTAAACCTGGATACCAGCCTCGAATTAGTTGTTGAAACGCAAAATGATATAAACCCCGATGATGATGGCCGAGCTTCACCCGTCGTTATCCGAGTATTTATGCTTGCGGATGAGCGCCAGTTTGCTCGTGAAGACTTCCTGAATCTTTATGAAAATGCGCAATCGCGTTTGGGTAATGACTTGATTGATACGGTGATTCTCAAGGAACTCGCTCCGGGAGAGCAGCGAATAGAAGAACTGGCACTTACACCAGATGTTAAATATATCGGTCTATTAGCGGAGTTTGTACAGTATCAAGATGCTCAGGCATTAATGGTGCTGCCAATTACAGATCACAAGAAAAATGAATATGAGGTATCGCTTGCCGATACGCGAATTGGTTCGCCCGAAGATATTGCCAAGCGCCGCAGGGCAAAGCTGACTACTCGCGGTGACGATGATGAAAATGGAGATACAGTGACTATCTCCAAAGAAGATTATGAACGAATGAAAAAGACGCTCCCTGATATGCAGCAATCTCAGTAGGGCAAAAGTTATTGCTAGGGTAATAACTTTTGCCCTAAAAATATTATGCGAGCTTTTCTAAGGAACATTTATGTCGGCAAACAATAAGGTGATCTGGAGCGAGGGTATGTTTTTGCGCCCTCAGCATTTTCAACAACAGGATCGCTATCTCGAACAGCTTGTCGAAGCGCGCACAGCTCCCCTTGGACCTTACACCTGGGGGATTGTGGAACTGGCAATTGACAGCGAACCGTTATCGATGGGGAAAATTTCTCTATCGAGAGTGAAAGCTGTTTTTCCAGATGGCACTCCGATACTTGCCCCTGAGACTGAGCATTTGCCGGATGTTTTGGACGTTCCGGTTAATACTCGCGATGAAGTAGTTTACCTGTGTGTGCCGATGAAGCGCCCGGGTAGCCAGGAGTCTATTAGGGATCAAGAGGATTTCCCTCAGGCTCGTTATCAGGCTTCGAATTTTGACGCTAGAAATAGTGCTGCGTCATCCGGTGAATCCGCACGGATTCAGGTCGGAAAGTTAAGGGCTTGTCTGAAGTTGGGCAGTGATGACCTCAGCGGTTACGCTGCGGTTGGCGTTGCCCGAATTAAAGAGCGCCAACCGGAAAAGCCGGTGGAGTTGGATGCTGACTATATTCCGCCGTTGCTAAATGCGGAGACCTCCTCGGTAATCAATGCGTATATTGAAGAAGTTAAAGGGTTACTTGATCACCGAGGTTCAGCTCTAGGCCATCGCCTAAGTGATAGTGGTCGTAGTGGCTCTGCAGAAATTGCTGATTATTTATTGCTGCAAGTAATAAACCGTTTTGAGCCTCTTTTGAAACAAATTACGGCTCAGCCTCGCTTGCATCCGCATAGCTTGTTTCTTGAATTGCTCCAGTTGGCCGGTGAGCTTTCGACTTTTACTTCTCAGTCCAAACGTCCTCCAGAAATTCCTGCTTATGCCCATGAAGATTTACAGGTTAGCTTTGCCGGATTGTTTTCGGCGCTTAGGCAGTCTCTGTCCACTGTACTGGAGCAAACAGCGATCGCAATGGAGTTGGTTCAGCGCAAGTTTGGAATTTATGTTGCGCCCGTTACGGACCCATCATTATTAAAGTCGGCCAGCTTTATTATGGCTGCTAAAGCCGATATGCCTGGCGACCTATTGCGTAGCCGATTCCCGACACAGGCGAAGGTCGCCCCTGTCGAAGCGATTAGAGAGCTAATCTCTGCACAGCTGCCTGGTTTGACTCTGCGTCCGCTGCCTGTAGCTCCTCGACAAATTCCTTACCATGCTGGGTTTACTTACTTTGAAGTCGAGCGTAGCGGAGAACTGTGGCAAGCCATGACTCGTTCGGGCGGTTTTGCGGTACATCTTGGCGCTGAGTTTCCTGGATTGACCATGGAACTCTGGGCTATAAGGAATAATTGATATGAGTAATGATAGTTTTACTCCGCCGCGAGCGCCCAATGCCGGTGATAGAACAGTTTTGATTCCAACACCCGGTGCTGCGGCGGCACCGACAGCAGCTCAGGCCCAGCCACAATTCTTTGCCAGCCAGGATGCCCCTGTCGAGGCCCAGGTGCGCAATAGCCTTAACCCGTTAGTATCTGCGGCCTCAAAGTTGTTAGGCGTAATCATTAAGTTACGTACAACAATGAATCACGCTAATGTTCCTGATCTGCATAAACGGCTTACCACGGAAATTCAAAGCTTCGAAAGGGAAGCAAAGCAGCTTGCCCTTACGCCAGAGTCAGTACTAACTGCCCGTTATCTGCTTTGCACTGTTGTAGATGAGGTAGTTTTGACAACACCTTGGGGGACTGCCAGCGGTTGGAGCCAGCACTCCCTGCTCAGTCTATTCCACAAGGAGACATTTGGTGGGGAGAAGTGTTTTGTCATATTACAGCGAATGCTGGAAACCCCCGCAAGTCATCTGGAATTGCTCGAACTCTTTTATCTGTGTTTAAGCCTAGGTTTTCAGGGCAAATATCGACTCGTGCAACGTGGGCATGAGCAGATAGAACAAATTCGTGATGAGCTGTACAGAACAATTGAGCAACACAAGCAGCCAATGGATAGAGATCTTTCGCCGCGCTGGGAGGGATGTGTAGAGCGAAAGTCACGGCTTATTCACTACATTCCCCTATGGGTGATTATGAGTGTGGTCCTGGGCTTGTTAGTTGCAACTTACAGTGGTTATCGCTGGTGGTTATATGAAACGACGACACCAGTCGCAGACCAAATTTTAGATTTGTCCAAAAGTGATAGTGAGTCTCCGCAAGGGGAAGGGTAACACTCGGGCTGATATTGATCCGGGGTGCGATAGATACTCTGGAAGATGGAGCAATTCATGAAACACTTGCGTAATTTTTTTACCAATAAGTGGGTGCTGGGGTTTATAGGGTTGTCAGCCCTTTCCCTTCTTATTTGGTTTGCGGCTGATTACATTAAGTTTGGCAGCGATAATGCCACGCTTTCGCACTCTGTCCGGCTAACGATTATCGTCTTTATTTTTGCTATTTGGCTGGTGTGGAACCTTAGTCAGTGGCTGGTGGAACGGCGCCAAAATCAAGCTTTAATTAAAGGCATTGAAGAGTCCCAAGAAGCTGATTCTGCAGATCCAGACGAAGAGCGCTCTCTTGAGGAGATGGAAGCCCTTTCAGGTCGCTTCCGTGAAGCAATGAGTGTGTTACGCAGTGCCCGGTTCAAGTCAGACAAGGGACAGGTATCCCTTTATCAACTTCCCTGGTACATCATTATTGGTCCTCCCGGGTGTGGTAAAACAACGGCCTTGGTGAACTCCGGGTTGGAATTTCCCTTGGCTCAGAGTCATGGGAAAGAAGCTCTCGGTGGGGTAGGTGGTACCCGTAACTGTGATTGGTGGTTCACCAATGATGCAGTATTAATTGATACTGCTGGACGTTATACAACCCAAGATAGCCACCGGGTTTACGATAATAGTGCCTGGAAGGCTTTTTTGAGCTTGTTAAAAAGGTATCGTCGTAGACGTCCGATTAACGGCGCTTTGGTTGCAATTAGTTTGCAAGACTTAATGGTGCAAACAGAAGAGCAGCGACAACACCAAGCAAAAGTTCTTCGTCAGCGAGTAAATGAACTTCAGCAAGAGCTGGGAATTCGTTTTCCTATCTACCTCACTTTCACAAAATGTGACTTGGTGGCAGGTTTTACTGAATTTTTCGACAATCTCTCACAAGCTGAGCGTGAACAAGTTTGGGGAATGAGCTTCCCCCGCGAAGCCAATGCAACAGTTGGTGCCCCTCTCGATAACTTTAAAGGTGAATTTGAGCAACTGATAGAGCGTTTGAACCAGCGAGTTTTATGGCGTGTTCATCAGGAACGAAATATAGAGAAGCGGGCATTACTGCAAGGTTTCCCTGCTCGAATGGAGAGCCTAACGGATATCCTGGCAGATTTTGTAAAACAAACTTTTGGCCCAAATCGCTATGAAACAGTACCGATGGTCAGGGGAGTTTATTTTACCAGTGGCACACAGGAAGGTAGCCCTGTTGACCGAATGATGTCCTCTGTAACCGCTGACTTTGGGTTGGAGCGAAGTGTAGGGCCGAAATTCCAAGGTGTTGGGAAGAGCTTTTTCTTAAACAGGCTGCTTAAGGATGTAGTTTTTCCTGAGGCAGAGCTTGTAGGCGTTAATCGCCGGATTGAGTCGGCCAATCTTTGGTTGCGCCGGGGGGTATTTGCCACCTTAACGGCCGGCTTTGTCGGAGCCATTTTCCTGTGGAGTGGAAGCCTTGCGCAGAACAAATTATCCATGGGTGAAGTCAGTGAGAACCTAAGTGAATACCAAGGTGCGGAAAATGAGCTGAAGGGCAAAAGTATTACGCCTATCAGTGCATTGAACTTGCTCGAGCCTCTCAAGCGTGCCAGCGCAGTATATGACCGCGAGGAGCACCCTTGGATTGCTAATTTGGGGCTATATGACACCAGAATAGATACGGCAGCAAATGATCTTTATCGACATAAGCTAGAGTTTATTTACCTGCCCGCCTTGCTGCGTGATATTGAAAGTGACCTGAGTCGTCTCGGTAGTAATGATCCTGCGCTGGTAAGTACACTCAAAACCTATTTGATGTTCTTCAACAAGGATAAGCTGGACCTGAAAACTATAGAAGCTTATTACACATCAAGGTGGGAGCGGCAACTGCCAGGTGAAGCGGCTCGGCAGGAAGAGCTACGTTACCATCTGGACCAGCTATTTACTCAACCTTTGCCCAGTTCAATTGAGGCAAATGAAAGAGTAGTGGCTCGAGCAAGACAGCAATTACGTCGAATCCCAGTACCTCAGCGTTTGTTTGCTCAGTTACAAAATAGTGATTTCGGATTGACTCCTGTAGACCTCTACCAGGAAATTGGAGGTGACACCCAGCAAATTTTTGGTATGGGGGCCAATAGTCCAAGCTTTACGATCCCATTCCTTTACACCAAAGCTGGCTATAAAGAATTGGACTTTGGAGCAGACTCTCAGCTAATGACAAATATGGCTGAAGAGCGCTGGATTTATGGCGGTGATCTGAGTGGAGAGGACTTTACTGAAGCCGATCGGGAAAAACTCGGTGAGGAAGTGAAGCGAATCTATTTGGGTGAGTACTTACAGCGCTGGCAGGGCTTTATTGGTGGGTTCAAGATCCAAAGATTTGGTAGTACCTCCCAAGCTCTGGATGTCCTGTCAAAACTGTCTGATCCGATCTATTCGCCATTGTTGGCGATTACGGAGATTACCTCTGATAACACGCGCTTAACTCTGCGCCCTGAGGTACCTGTTGGTGCTTCAGGAGTACCTTTACCAGTATCGAGCACCACTCGAAAACTCGGGCAAGCAGCATTAGGTGGCGCCACTAGCGCTTTACAGGATCACTATAAGCCCAACATCGTGGATGTGAGGTTTGAAGAAATTCAAAGAATCACCCAGAGTGAAAAAGGTCGGCCGGCTAGGATCCAAGAGTACCTTACGACGATCAATCAAATTCAGGAGTATCTAACGGAGATTGATAGCGCCCCAGATTCTAATCAGGCCGCTTTTGGTCGAGCAAAAGCGCGCTTCGCAGGCGGTAGTGATGCCATTAAGCAACTCCGGGTCAAAGCTGCTAATGCGCCAGCACCATTTGATCAGTGGTTAACTGATATCGCTGATAGTGCTTGGGGGCTTGTAATGGCCAAGACGAAAGCACATATCAATCGCGTTTGGCGAGAAGAAGTGTATCAAAGCTATAGCAATAGCTTGGCTAATCGATACCCCCTACGAAGTGACCGAGAGCAGGAAGTGCCGGTAATGGAGTTTAACCAGTACTTCAAGCCGGGGGGCATTGAAGAGAAATTTGTTAATCAGTATCTGAAGCCCTTTGTGGATACCAGAAACTGGAAAATTAAGTATGTTGAAGGGCAGGGAATCAGTCTTTCTCGAGAGGCACTCTCTCAGCTTCGGAGAGCAGAGCGTATCCGCAAAACCTTCTTTAGTATCGGTGAGGGAGCTTCATATTCTTTCCGTATTGAACCAACGAAACTGGACTCAAGTGTGCGCTTGTTTGAACTTGAGTTAGGTGAGCAGCGAGTACCTTATTCCCATGGCCCGAAAACTGCTAAAAAGCTGACTTGGCAAGGTGGTGAAAGTAACCGTGTGCGTATCATCTTCGAAGATTTAAACGAGACGGTACATCGTAAGCACTTTGAAGGGGATTGGGCGTGGTACAGATTACTGGCGAGTTCCGACTTGGAAGCAGGACGCAGCAATGCGGAGCACTTTGTTACCTTCTCAGAGGAAGGGCGCAAAGCTCAATTTAAATTAATCGCATCTAATGTTAACAATCCTTTTGATCGTAGCTTGCTGCGTGGATATCGATGCCCTGAGAGCCTGTAGACGGAGTACGTGATTTGCAGAATACAGTAGGTATTTTTGGTAAGTTGCCTGGGCATGGGGACTTTGTTCAGCGGCAGCTGCCCGGCAGTTTTGTCTCGGTATGGGATGAGTGGCTTCAGCGTGCCGTTTTTGGATCGCGTGAATTGGTAGGTCAAGAGTGGCTGGACTACTACTTGACCAGCCCTATTTGGCGATTTGTTCACTGCAAAGGGGTTATTGACGCCAATGCATGGGCAGGAATTTTAGTGCCTAGCGTAGATAGTGTTGGGCGCTACTTCCCTTTAACATTTGCTACGCCCCTTTCCCCTGTAATAGATGCATTTGCTTTTATGTCAGATGCTAAAAATTGGTTCCAGAGTTTATCTGAGTTAGCAATTACAGCCCTGCAAAATATGTTGCATGCAGATCAGTTATGTGAGGCATTTAGTCCTCCTCCTGAGGGGGCAGGCATTATTTCCCTGCCTCCAGCGCAGGAGGGTTTCATAATTTCTTCAGGACAATCAAACAACTTGGAAAGAAGTTTTGCTGGGTTACTGGGGCAAATGGGAAAGAATACCTTTTCAACCTATAGTCTTTGGTGGAGTGAGGGCTCACAACATTTGGCGCCGACGGCTTTACTTTCTCCCTCACTGCCGGGCCCCGAGCTCTATAGCTCAATGCTAGGTGTGCGACAACAGCAACAATTATGATGGGATTTAGGGGGTGACGTGAGACAGTTGGTTGTTCTAGATAAGAAGAAACACAGAAACTATCGATTGCTTAAGCATGATCTTTCACATAGTAAGAATTTACATATTTGTCCAATTCTATTGTCTGAGTTTATATCGGTCTCTCGTACAAGCCCCATTATATTTACAAAGTCAAAAGAGACGGGAAAACTTGAAAGTTGTGCGCTGCTTGGCGTAACTCCAGGGGAAAATCTTTTTTGGCAAGAAGGTCGATGGCAAGGGGACTATATTCCCGTTTCTATTCGCAGTCATCCTTTTTACTTGAGATACAAAAAGGATGACTTATCCAATGCATATGTTTGTGTTGAGTCTTCTCTCTTGTGCGCGAGTAAAGACAGCTCTCAAGGGGTTGCTTTGTTTGAGCATAATGGAGAGCCAAGTAAACACCTTTTAGCAGCGCAAAGAGAGTTGGAAAATATACACCTTAAAAAACTACAAACCTGGAAGTTTGTTGAATCGCTGCAGAAGTTTGATTTACTTAAAGAGCAAGAAATAAATATAGATTTGCCCGGTGAAACAAAACATAAACTGAAAGGAGTTTACTGTATTTCGGAAGATAAGGTGCGAAAGCTTGGAGCTACAGAATTCTTAAAATTACGCGATATAGGTTGCCTACCATTTATTTATGCACATTTGTTTTCGCTACTTCAATCATCAAATCTAAGGGCGCTGCATAAAAAAAATTATTCAAAAGTTCTTCATTGATGGGAGCTTGGTTTTTAATTTAAGGATTGTTGATCCAGAACGATTAAGAAAGAAAACGTATAAGATCTGATCAAAGTCAGAAAAAGCGTATCAGAGGTTCTGGTTTTTCAAAAAATTATCAGAGCAGGAAGCTAAGGTTACTGGTATGTCTTATGGAATAGTTTTTACCGGGGAGATAAGAAGTTCTGTAGAGCGGCGCTATGCAATAGCCGCACTAGGTCGTGAATTTGGACTGGGGTTCAGTCAGATTAAAGGACTTCTTACAGGCACGAAATCTCAAATTAAAATTACTGACGACAGGGTGGAAGCCTGCCAGCTAATGCAAAAATTCTGGGAGGCCGGTTGGCATACGCAGCTCAATTTGGATGATCATTTAATACACTGTACTGCAAAGTCCAGTAATTGTGGTGGCTCTCCTTTGCCTCCTGCTCTTGAATTTATGGGCAATGCAGCGGGGACAATTTCAATTGGTATTCCGGTTGGCTGGCAAAAGTTTGACAATTTGAATGGCGAGGCGGTAATTCAGGCGGGGAATCCAGAATTAAACCGCTATTTAATTGTGCTGAAGCAAGATCGGTCTCAGCTTCCTCAGGAATTATCGGTCGACCATTTCGGTAAAGCTCAAATAGAACAGTGCCTGACTCGGGTTGATAACGGAGCCCTTATATCCGGGCCGGAACCATTGATAAGTAACACTCAAAATGGCCATATCTATGAGATGTCTGCCGAGGTAACAAAAACGCCAGTTCGCTACTTAGTCACATTCTTTGAGTGTCAGGATAGTTTTTATTCTGTGTTTTTGTGGTCATCCTTAGAGAACTTTGAAAACAGTAGATCTGAATTCTTGCATATTTTTGCCACATTTAAAGTTATGACTAGTCCGAGCAGTTGCGAATCAACACTAGTTCCTATGTAATGGCTTGGAATAAGAAGCCAAAATTTAACAAAAATAAATAGCGTAAAATAGTCAACCGCACGTGTTTTTTAAAGTAATAGGTACCAAGCGCATTATTTGCCTTGATTAGATATCTACAACGTGTACTCTTCTCAGAATTCTGATTAAAGGATTTGATTCGGTATAAGGGCCTTTTTTGATGGCATTCCCAAACACGATAAATATCGATGAACTAGTTGCTCCAATCTCAGAGGATAACCCCGTAGGGGATGATATCCGAGAGGATCGTTCGCCGACTTCTGATTACTACTCGATCAAAGATGCACGCAACAGCGCGCGGGCCGCTGAGCGCTCAGCGATGTTCGACGATGTAGATACAGATCTGTTAGCGCCGTGGAGAGATGTGGCCAAGGCCGCTGAAGGCATCCTCGGGAAAAAGAGCAAGGATTTGGAGGTTGCCAGTTGGTATACCGAAGCCTTGATTCGCCTGCACGGTTTTATTGGCTTAAGAGATGGCCTGCAACTGATTGACTCATTGATCGAGCAGCACTGGGAAGGCCTGTACCCCTTGCCAGACGAGGATGGTCTTGAGACCAAGGTTGCCCCCATTACGGGCCTGAATGGTGATGGTGGAGATGGCACCTTGATGATGCCCATTCGCAGCGCCGCTATTACCCCAGAAGGTGATTATGGAGATTTCTCATTCTTCCAATATCAGCAGGCCCGAGATGCTGACAAGATCGCAGATGAGGATGCGAAGGCTGCTCGAATAGAGACTCTGGGTTATAGCTACGAACAGGTCGATCAATGTGTAAGTAGCGCGAGCGCGGAATGGGCTCAGAACCTGATTCAGACAATTGAGGGAGCGATTGAGCACTTCAAGGCAATCAATGACAGTTTGAGACAAAGCTGTGGCCATGATGCACCTCCCTCCACTAATATTTCATCCCTGCTGGATGAGGTGTTGAGAACAAGCCGCTTTGTTTATAAAGCCAAATTGGAATCTCTAGAGCAGGCTCAAGTTGAGCTGGAGTCGCAATCTTCTGAGGAGCCTACAGGTGAGGAACAGGCAGCGGGTGCTGCAGTTGCTACTGTCTCTACAGGTGCAGTGGCTATTCCCTCAGGTCCAGTGGTATCCAGGGAAGATGCTTTAAAGTTGCTCGAGCAGGCGGCAAAGTATTTCCGTACTTATGAGCCCCATACGCCGCTGGCTCCTGGCCTAGAAAGGTTGATAGGCTGGGGACGAATGACAGTGTCTGAACTGATGTCTGAATTGCTACCCGATGACCATTCGAAGGCGCTTTACTCGCAGTTGACGGGAGTTCGCCTCGATGGCACGGATACACAAAAATATATAACCCCACCAGTGACTACAAGTGGCACTTCATCAGCTCCTGCGGTTGCCGCAGATACACCTAGTGAAGGTGTATCCGCGCCAGTCTCTGATGAAGGTTGGGGTGAGCAACCGCAAGAAGAAGCCAGCACTGGTTGGTAATTAACTAAGAACAGCAGTCCCTAAAGTCGGAAAGGAGACCTTAGATGTCTGAAAGCATCCACAATAAACTTAAGCGTGTGCGTAAGCCTCGTGTACATATCACTTACGATGTTGAAACTAACGGAGCCGAAGTCAAAAAGGAGCTTCCTTTTGTGGCTGGCGTTATGGGTGATTACTCTGGTGATAACGCAGAGAATCGTAAGGCGCTGAAAGATCGTAAATTTGTCCAAATCGACCGCGACAACTTCAACGATGTGATGGGCAAAGTAAATCCCAAGCTGAATCTTCAGGTGGAGAACACCCTATCTGATGACGGCAGCAAAATGGCTGTTGATCTCGACTTCAACCATATGGATGACTTTTCACCAGAAAAAATTGTTGGGCAGGTTGAGCCTCTCAAACAGTTACTAGAAGCCCGCAGTAAATTACGCGATTTGCTGAGTAAGGCCGATCGTTCAGAAGAGCTTGAGAAAGTGCTCGAGGATATCCTTCAGAGTACTGAAAATGTCAGCGCAATTTCTGAGCAGCTGGGCTTGGGTGAGGATAAAGGAGAGGATTCAGAATGAGTACAGAAGTAGAAAATGTTGCAGGCAGTGAGGCTGAAGAACAGTCAGCAAGCCTTCTCGACCAGGCTATTGCCGCAACCAAGCAAACTGCTCCCCAAGAAGCGCAAGATTTACTTGCGAATCTGACGGAGCAGGTCCTGAAGGGGACTGTTACCTGGGACCGCAGCCTGACTCAGACTATCAAGAGCGCTGTAAGCGCGATTGACAAAGCTATGTCTAAGCAGTTGTCTGCGATTTTACATGACGAGAAATTCCAGAAGCTGGAAGGGTCGTGGCGTGGTCTAAATCACCTGGTAATGAATTCCGAAACCGGTGCGACCATGAAAATTCGTATGCTCAACCTGAGCAAGCGCGAGTTGTTCCGCGATTTGGACAAAGCGGTTGAGTTCGATCAGAGCCAGACCTTCAAGAAAATTTATGAAGAAGAGTTTGGCACTGCTGGTGGTGAGCCTTACGGTGTAATGATTGGTGATTTCGAGTTCACCAGTCATCCAGAAGATATCGAGCTCCTAAGTAAGATGTCCAATGTTGCTGCGGCAGGCTTCTGTCCGTTTGTTGCTGCGGCAGGTGCCGGCATGTTTGGCTTTGATGACTATACAGAGCTTTCCAAGCCGAGAGACTTGGGTGGTATTTTTGAGTCTGCCGAATATATTAAATGGCGTAGCTTCCGTGATAGTGAAGACTCCCGATTCGTATCGCTGGTTATGCCCCGCACTCTGGCCCGTACTCCCTATGGTGCTAACACCAAGCCGATTGAAGCATTTGACTTTGAAGAGTTCGAGGTGGATGAAGACGGTGTTTCCCGCCCTGCAGAGCACGATCAATACTGCTGGATGAATGCTTCTTATGTTATGGGTACCACCATGACTAAAGCATTTGCTGAGAATTCCTGGTGTACCGCTATCCGTGGTGCTGAAGGTGGCGGTAAAGTGGAAGGGCTTCCATCTCACGTATTCAAGAGTGATGATGGTGATCTCGACCAGAAATGCCCCACCGAGATCGGAATTACCGATCGCCGAGAAGCTGAACTCAGTGCTCAGGGCTTCCTGCCTCTGTGTCACTACAAGAATACCGATTACTCTGTATTCTTTGGTGCTCAAAGTGCCCAAAAGCCAAAGGCATACGACGACCCCGATGCAACTGCCAATGCGGAAATCTCTGCACGTCTGCCTTACCTGATGGCAACTTCTCGTATCGCTCACTACTTAAAAGTAATGGCACGGGATAAAGTGGGCTCCTTTATGGAAGCGAGTGATTGTGAGCGCTGGCTGAATAAGTGGATCTCCCAGTATACAAATGCTAACCCTGATGCCAGTGCAGAAATGAAAGCGAAATATCCGCTGTCTGAGGCTCGGGTGGAAGTTAAAGAAATTCCTGGTCAGCCCGGATGTTACAGTGCAGTAGCCTACCTGAGGCCTTGGCTGCAGATGGAAGAATTGACGACATCTCTGCGCATGGTGGCAAATATCCCATCTGCGGGATAATGTTCTGGCCTCACCCTTCTGGGTGGGGCCTTCTCTTCACAGGACCTTATTCAAGGTCTAAGTTATATCGTCATTTATTCAAACAATAATTCTAGTTGGAGTATACCGGTGCCCCGTGCAGGACATGACCAAATAGCAGAAAATCAATCTGATATTCTGTCGAAAAAATTGGCGAGAGGGCAGCAGAATGAACTCAGAAAATTTCTGCAAGAACCGGATGATTTTTTTGCATTTGAATACTGGCTAACGGAATTGTGCTCTTGTGCAAATAGAGAGAATTACTCCGTTCGTCAATACTTAAGTAGAATTATCGCAGAGCTGGACGAGTTAATTTGTGATCAGTTAAATCGTATAATTCATAACGAGAAGTTTCAGCGGCTGGAAGCAAGTTGGAGAGGTTTATCCCTGTTGGTGTTTGATACACCACACGCTGACAATATCAAGATCAAAGTCCTGGATGCCAGTTGGAAGGACTTGGCTAAAGATATTGAGAGAGCTCCAGACTTTGATCAATCTGGCTTATTTCACCTTGTATACAATGAAGAATTTGGTACCCCTGGAGGCGAGCCTTTTGGCTTTTTACTTGGGGATTACTACGTATCTCACCGTCCTTTACCTGACCATCCTTATGACGATGTTTTTACCTTACAAGGTATAGCTCATACGGCGGCTGCAGCATTTGCTCCTTTTATTTGTTCTTCGGCACCACAGCTTTTTGGTGTCGACAAGTATTCAGACCTGGCAAAGCCCATTAATTTTTCTGAGGTTTTTCGTCAAAAAGAATATATTCGATGGAGTGGACTTAGAGATTTGGAAGATAGTCGCTTTATTGCGATAACTCTCCCCCAAATACTGATGAGGGAACCTTATAATCAAGAGTTTTCTTGCTATCGAGGTCTGAGATTTCAAGAACAGGTAAGAGCGTCACATAACCAAAATTATCTATGGGGTAATGCCTGCTTTGCTTTAGGTGCTGTATTAATTCGAGAATTTAGTGAGGTTGGGTGGTTTTCACATGTCAGGGGGGTTGCTCGCGACCACCTGGGCGGAGGGCTCGTGACTCAATTACCGATGATGCCTTATCGAGTAGATAGTAGTCCTGGCATGATTCAGATGGCTACCTCGATTTTGATTACTGATTTTGCAGAGAGAGAATTAAGTGAACTGGGCTATGTTTGCCTAAGTCACTGTTATGATACTCCGTACAGCGCTTTTAATAGTGTTCCGTCACTACAAAGGCCACAGCAATATTCCACTAAGGCTGCAACAGCTAATGCGCGTATTAGCTCGATGTTACAGCAAATCCTTTGCGCCTCCCGTTTTGCTCAGTATATCAAGGTAATGATCAGGGATAAGGTCGGCTCCTATTTGAATGCAGCAGACTGCGAGCGGAAGTTACAGAGCTGGTTAAATGACTATACGACAGGTAGAGATGATCTTTCCTGGGAAATGCAGGCTAGATATCCACTGCGGGAATCTCGTGTTCAAGTAATGGATGAGCCAGGAAAGGCAGGTAGCTATCAAAGTGTTATTCACCTTAAGAGCCATTATACCGTTGATCATCTTGTATCCGAACTGAAGCTTACAACAGCTCTGGCAACAAT
Organism: Microbulbifer maximicatervae (SeqCode); assembly: GCF_052467815.1. Taxonomy (NCBI): domain Bacteria; kingdom Pseudomonadati; phylum Pseudomonadota; class Gammaproteobacteria; order Cellvibrionales; family Microbulbiferaceae; genus Microbulbifer; species Microbulbifer maximicatervae (SeqCode). The sequence continues at coordinate 1,116,507 of NZ_CP174326.1, read as the reverse complement.
TGGCGCAGGAGCTAATTAATTATTATGGTGAGAGAAAAGCGTTTATTGGCTCCGGTGCTTGATCGACTGTTGCAATCGTCTAATAAAATGGATGTGCATCAATCTCACCAAGTGTTGAGACAGCTCCGCGAAGGGGTGCGCCGTGATTTGGAATACTTATTCAATACACGATACAAATGTATTTCCGCGCCGGCAACTCATGAAAATTTACAGAAGTCTAATGTTAACTATGGATTGCCGGACCTATCAACAGTAAACCTGACTTCAGCGACTAGCCGAAAACAATTTTGCCGGGATATTGAAAAAACAATTCTAAATTTTGAACCGAGAATACGCTCGGTCAAAGTGACTACCCAAGATCAGGTAGATGTTGAAGATCCGAGCATTCGCTTTCGGGTGGAAGCAGTATTACACGTTAATCCAGCATCAGAAGTAATTGTATTTGACTCGGCACTCAATCCGGTTACCCAGCTGGTTGATGTTTCAGAGATTATGTGATGAGTGAAAAATTAATAGATCTCTATGAGCGTGAACTTGCATTTATTCAGCAAACATCTGCTGAATTTGCAAAAATGCACCCTGCTGCTGCATCTAGGCTTCAGCTAAATGCAGATACGGTCGATGACCCTCTAGTGGGCCGTTTGCTGTCTGGTTTTGCTTATATGAATGCCAGAGTTCAGCAAAAGCTAAGCGATGATTTCCCAGAGTTAACAGATGCAATGCTGGAGACTCTTTATCCCCACTATCTTCGCCCAATTCCATCCTGTGCAATTGTTCAGTTTGAACCCGAGAAGGATTTGGATGCGATAACTCCTGTAGAAAAAGAAACTCTACTGGAGAGTGATAGTTTTCATGGGCAAACCTGTCGATTCACAACGTGTTACCCAGCAGAGATTTGTCCTTTTCAGGCTGTAAGCGCCAGCCTTATGCCAAGGCCTTTCATAGCGCCAGGTTGTAATGACGTTCAGGGAGCTAACGCAGTTCTAAAACTATCGCTAAAAACGTTTAGCCCAAGTTTGAAATTTTCTGACCTGGACTTAAAGAATCTACGCTTCTTCTTGCGTGGACAGCCGTCTCACATATATAGCTTATATGATTTAATTTTAAGTAAATGTGTACAGCTTGTTGTTGCTAGTGGAGAGAGTGATCCTAAGCCGACCTTTATCTCATCAGATAAAATACAGCAAGTGGGCCTTAGTCCGGACGAAGGCTTGTTGCCATATCCTGATACCGCATTTGTAGGGTATAGGTTACTCACAGAATATTTTGCTTTTCCAGAAAAGTTCTTATTTTTGGATGTGCTTGATGTTGGTGAGGCTCTAAATGAGAATTTTGAAGACACATTAAATTTATATTTTTACTTGTCTGAGACTCATGAAGAATTAGAAAAGCAACTTAGCCCAAGTATGTTTGCTTTGGGATGTGCTCCGGCTGTAAATCTATTTAAGCAAAGTGCAGACCCGATACCACTCAGTCACACGCAATATAATTACCATGTGGTTCCTGATGCTCGTCGCAGCGAAGGCCTGGAAATATATTCAATTGATCAAGTCGCAGCGACTGATGGTGATGGAGGAGTAACTAATTACCGGCCCTTCTATGGTATTCAGCATAGTAAACACCACGCAGATCAGTCGGCTTTCTGGTATAGCCGTCGTAGAGATGTAATTGAAGGCGAGCATCGAAACGAGCAGGCGTCTGAGATCGATATTACTTTAGTCGATCTAGATTTCAATCCACATAGAATTAGTGATCAGACTTTAGATATAAAACTAACCTGTTGTAATAGAAATCTGGCTAAAAAGCTACCCAATGGTAATGCCCAGCCTTACTTGGAAGTTGTTGATGGCGATTTACCGGTAAGTCGAATTAGTTGTGTGGTCTCCCCAACAGCAACGTTGAGGCCTCCTCGTCGGGAGAGGGGGTATTGGAGGCTTATCTCTCATCTAAACTTGAATCACCTATCTTTATCCGGACCAGAAGGGTGTAATGCTCTAAAAGAAATATTTAGGCTTTATGATTTTCGTGATTCTGCGAGCACTCGCAACCTGATTGAATCATTGTTAAAGCTTAATACCAAGCCCGTCACTGCACCAATTCAAATTGACCAAAGTGTAGTGTTGTGTCGTGGTACAGAAGTTGAAATTGAGCTTGATTCTATGATGCTAAATGGAACAAGCCCATTGCTATTTGCCAGTATAATAGAGCGTTTTCTTGGGCTTTATTGCTCGATTAATTCATTTACAAAACTGATTGCCACTATGAGTGATAGGGATGGGGAGTTGAAGCGATGGCCACCTCGAGCCGGCGAAAAAGCGTTACTGTAATTGAGCGCTTGCGTCGAGAGCCTTATAACTTTGATTTTTTTCAAGCGGTAAGGTTAGTCGAGCGGGCGGTTCATTTAGCAGGTGCTAATTTTAATAAGGAGCCAATAGCCAGTGCGGCTCCACCTGCTAAAGAATTGATAAAATTTAGCTCCCAACCTAATTTGTCTTTTACAGGCTCAGATGTCCTGCGTCTAGAGAAAAAGGCTGTTGAGCATGAAGACCCTAATGAAGACGATTCACACCAATGGCAAATGGAAGTGGGGTTCACGGGGTTAATCGGTAGTCAGGGGGTATTGCCTTATTACCTGACAGAGCTTGTGCAAAGGGAACTCAGAGAAAAAAGTACCGCGCTGCGTGATTTCCTTGATATGTTTAATCACCGCAGTATTTCACTTTTTTACCAGGCTTGGCATAAGTATCAGTTACCGGTGAATTATGAGCGGCAGCGTTTACAGAATTCCCGAGAGCCAGACAAGTTTACCCAAGCTCTTGCTTCTTTAGCTGGGCTTGGGACCAGTGAAATGCGCTATCGTATGCCCATGCCAGACGAAGCGCTTGTGGGCATGGGTGGGCACCTCTCCAGTGGACGCTGCTCAGCAACTGCTTTATCCAGCATGATTAAGCACTTCTTTGATTTATCTGTAAGTATTGAGCAGTTTCAAGGGCAGTGGGATGAATTGCCCGATGATATTCTGTGTCGTTTGCCGAGCGTTCAGGCGCCCAATGGGGTTAATAATTGCCTGGGTGTAAACACCATTTTGGGTACGCACTGTTTCCAGGCCCAAAATAAATTCCAGGTAATTATCGAGTCAATGCCTTATGAGCAATATATGACTATTGCACCTGGTACGAAGAAATTAGAGTCACTTAAGGAATTTATCCGTTTTAGTGCTGGCATTGAAATGGATTTCGAGTTGTCAGTGACACTTTCAACCAGCCAAGTAGCACCAATTCAGTTAAATAGAAAAGCTGAGAATGAGCCATTATTGGGATGGAATACTCATATGGCCAGTGAGCAAGATGGAGAGAGGCTGGTTCAGATTACCTTGAGTGCAGACAATATTCCACCTGATGAAGCTTTACCTGCTGCATAAGTACAATTAACAACATTATTATTTAGGAAAGGATAATCAACGTGATCAATATCGACTTGAAGAGATTGGTTGATACCATGACACCGCATATGCGGGATTCACTTGAAGGGGCTGCGGGGCTATGTTTATCGCAGAACCAGTACAATGTTGAACTAGAGCATTGGTTGTTAAAACTACTGGACCAGTCTGATACCGACTTGTACCACTTGCTCGAAAAGCACGACTGTAATCCGGCGAATTTTGCCAAGCAACTGGCTACTGCAATTGCCGGGTTCCGTGCTGGTAGCAGCCGTCCCCCTTCTTTGTCTCCTACCATTGTAGAAGCTGCAAAGAATGCCTGGATGTTGGCTTCCATTGACTATGGTCATAAAGCAATTAGTTCTGGGCATTTATTGGCAGCGCTTTTATTGGAAGAAACTTCTCGTCGCCAAATTTTAGAGTCTTGCCCAGAACTTAAAGAAATCGCCCCGGAATCTATTCGTGAAACTGCTCGTGCAATGTTTGGGCAAAGTGGTGAATCCAGCCATATTAGTGCAGCTGCAGATATGGGTGATGGTGCAGCAGCAGTCGCTGCGGCAGCTTCTAAAGCTCCGGCATTAGATAAATACACCATCAATTTGACCGAGAGAGCAAAAAAAGGTGAGATTGATCCTGTACTTGGGCGTGATGAAGAAATTCGCCAATGTATTGATATCCTTACTCGCCGGCGCCAGAATAATCCCATCCTGACTGGTGAGGCGGGTGTTGGTAAGACTGCGGTAGTTGAAGGTTTTGCACTTCGTATTGCTAGTGGTGATGTGCCCGAACCTCTTCGTGGTGTTGCAGTGCGCACGCTAGATCTGGGCTTACTGCAAGCTGGCGCAAGTGTAAAAGGAGAGTTTGAAAACCGCCTGAAATCTGTAATTTCAGAAGTGCGGGCATCTGCTACACCAATTATTTTGTTTATTGATGAAGCGCATACGATGATTGGTGCGGGAGGTAAGGAAGGTCAAGGCGATGCGGCAAACCTTCTGAAGCCAGCTTTGGCGCGCGGTGAACTTCGCACTTTAGCCGCTACAACCTGGGCAGAATATAAAAAGTACTTTGAGCGTGATCCCGCGTTAACTCGTCGATTCCAGGTAGTAAAGGTTGAGGAGCCCGATGAGAGTAATGCGATTGACATGATGCGTGGTATTGCAACCTCACTAGAGGAGCACCACAAAGTACGAATTTTAGATGAGGCAATTATAGCTTCAGTCAAACTATCCCATCGTTATATCCCAGGGCGCCAGCTACCAGACAAGTCCGTCAGTCTGCTGGATACTGCTTGTGCCCGTGTCGCTCTGAGTCAGTCTGCTACTCCAGGTGCGATTGAGGATGCTCGAATTAATATTGATCGTACTAATACCACCTTAGCAAAACTAGAGCGTGAAAACGCAGCAATGGGTGAGCATGAAGAGCAATTGGCTGAGCTTAAAGAATTTAAATCCTCTGAAGAAGAGCGTTTAGAGGTTCTTGAGCAGCAGCTGCTTAAAGAAAATGAATTAATTGGGCAGATTCAACAGCTCCGCGACCAAATTGATGTTGAGTTTATGAAGGCTCAGGATGGCGGTGAAGAAACCCCAGACGAAGCCCTGCTAGCTGATTATCAGCAACAGCTCAAATCATTAACTGCTGAGCTTGAGGCCATTCAAGGTGATACCCCATTAATGCAACCTGCTGTTGATGAGCAGGCGATTGCTGCGGTGGTTGCTAACTGGACCGGGATTCCCGTTGGTAAGATGGTTAGTGATGAGATTGTCGCCGTTAAAACTTTGGCAGGGCGCCTGAACAAGCGTGTTATTGGCCAACCTCATGCAATTGAAGCAGTAGCTCAGGCGATTCGTACTTCTCGCGCGGGACTGACAGATCCACGTAAACCAGTAGGCGTGTTTATGTTCTGTGGTACGAGTGGTGTAGGTAAGACAGAAACTGCTCTTGCACTGGCCGATGAGTTATTTGGTGGTGAACAAAATATCACAACCATTAATATGGCTGAATTTAAGGAAGAGCATAAAGTATCTATGCTCCTGGGCTCTCCTCCCGGTTATGTCGGTTATGGAGAAGGTGGTGTACTCACGGAAGCCGCACGTCGCAAACCTTATTCTGTAATCCTGCTGGATGAGATGGAAAAAGCTCACCCCGGCGTACAGGATGTCTTCTATAACCTCTTTGATAAGGGCACTATTAAGGATGGTGAGGGAAGGGACATCGACTTCAAGAATACCGTGATAATAATGACTTCCAACGCGGGAGAGGATGCAATCAGGGCTATCTTTAATCAAGTTGAAGAAAAGCCTGAGCCTGATGTGTTAATGGATAATATCCGTCCGCACTTGTTGCAGAAATTCAAGCCCGCATTCCTTGGGCGAGCGAATGTAATCGCATACTACCCTCTCGATGATGAGAACCTGGTAGAAATTTGCAGAATTAACATGCGCAAGATCGAGAAGCGTGTTCATGAGCATTACGGAGCCTCCTTCAGTTACGATGAAGATGTTCTAATTAACATTGTTGCTCGTTGTCACGAAGCAGATACAGGTGCTCGAAATATTGAAGTAATTCTGAACAAAACCTTGTTGCCAGAATTAGCGAGTGAATGCCTGGATAAAATGGCAAGGGGTGAAGAAGTTAAAGCAATTAAAGTCTCTGCTACAGAAGAGGGAGATTTCAGCTACACCGTAGAATAACGTAGAGCGAATTAGCCCAGCAGTAATGCTGTTAGATTTTACTGCTGGGCTAGTTACCACTAATAACCATAAAGATACAACTGGTTTTAATGAAAATTTACTGGTTGCCTCTGCCTGCTCTCATTACCAATTCCGATACCATATGGTGCATGCGTAAAAATATCATGCGTATAAAGGAGACAGTGATATCGGCACCCTCCACAACAGCTATACCAATAAGCTGAGCTAATCTGCGGATAAGCCGCAATACCCAGAAAGAGATGTCCTTGCTGATTTCATAAGCCTTGTGTAGGAAGATCGCAAGTCTATCGAGAAGCGTGAAGGTAGTACCACCTGCCACTACCAGAGAAATTCCTGCAAGGTGAGCTATCTTTTTAAGAACCCACAGTAGTGCTTCACCAGCTATCCATGCTGTATTTAAGGTTAAGGATAGGACTCCATCTGATCTTAACCATGCTTCAACGCTTTTTTCTATATTGCCTTTGGGTTTTCTAAGTCTTACTGTGTCCCAATCTAGACTGGTTCCGTTGGGGGAAACAGACTTTACATAAGTTTTACTGCTGTGATTAGTTCCAGGGTTGTGGCTGGGGGTCGGTAATTCAAAATCCCCGGTACCACCATTTGGAACATGAATAAACGGCCATGTGGGGACCATAGGAACGGGGTCTGCGCGATGGTAAACGCGATAAATATTTTCGGATTTAAGTTTGCGTTTACAGCCGCTTGCGAAGTGGTCAAGCCCAACTCTTGGGCTACCAAACGTATACAGTTTTATAGATTTTTCTGTATTGGATGATAGCCAATCTGCAGCAAGTGTAGCTATCGCTCCGCCAAGGCTGTGACCAAGGCAATTAATGGTGTGAATATCACTAGGCAGGTTTTGTACAAATCTTTCGAGCTGAGGTAATAGAGATTCGAAAGTATAATAAAATCCCTGGTGTACAGCGCCACCAGTATGGAATCGCCTAACTCCAGTATTTAGGTCTGTTAATAGATCGTACAGGCTATCAGTACCTAAAATACTAAAGAAAGCCTGTCCTTTATGTTGTCCTTTTCCTAGGGTCGCTATGCCTCTTGCGTCAGTGCTTTTCAAGAAAATAAAAGCGCCGGCCTCGGCATCTATTTTGTTTGTTATTTTTTCATCTATGTCAAAATCATTTTTATACAATTCATAGAATAATTTCCTTGTCCTGCTTTCTTTTACCAGGTAAGTATCTGCAGCAAGTTTTGCAGTATATTTCGGACTCAGCATAATATATCTACTCCTTTTGTTTTTATTCAATTAAATTGGCATGAAGTCAATAGGGCGGAATCGAATACTTCTTCCAGTCTGGTTTCGTCAGTTAGCTCGCAAGTTAAGTTAAAAGGTTTCCCCATTTCGGAGTTTTCCCCGGGGTTTCTTTTTGCATAAACCCAGATCTCATAATTTTTATCTTCATAGTTGACGTCAATAGCCTGAGAGACAACAAATTCAACAGGTAAGACCTGGGTTAAGGAGTTTGAAAACTTAGCTGGGAGAACAGCAACCCCATCTTCATCTGATGTGAAGGTATCTACCCATTCTTTTTGCCATTGGATTGAGCGTGTAATTTGGGCTCCTGATATAGGCTTACCATTTAAGGTTAGCTTGATTTTCATTTCTGAAAATGTACAAGCTTTAAAAGGATTAAAAGAAGCCATAGCGTAAGTTCCTCCAGGTGACACAAGAATTAATAGAAAAAATATTGAAAATAAATTAAATATATATTTTTTATGCATGCTGAAATGCTCAAACCTTTTTGATTAAGGTAATTGTTGTTTGATTGCTTGTATTGTTAACTCTAAGTTTGCCTTAGGTTAATTTGGGTAAATGTTGTTTTCAAAAATATTCAAATATTCCGCTTTTGGAATATGTTGTATTTGCTTTGTGTGAAATATTTTAATTATTATGCTGTGGTTGTTATAAACATATTGTTTATATTTAATTGGTATTTTTGTGCTAATTTTAACGGAATAAGATTGGCTTGCCTCTCTTTTAAGGTTGAGGTTTTAGTTGATAGAGTATCTCTAGCGGCTAGACAGCTTCCGCTTGCTTTGACTGAGTGCCTGACTGTTGAATTGCTTGTTCTCGGTCTGTCTAAGTAAGCTTTAATATACTTGGCAAAGACTTCTTGATATAAATTATTTTTGATGGGGAAATAGCTCACCCATTGCAGGTGGCGAAACATCTTAATAAAGAAGGCGATATTTTTATATCGCGAGAAATATTACCTTGCGGATTAAGGTCAATTTTTTAGCCGCTATCTTTGTTTAGCGGTTGCGATGCGTTGGAACGGTCCACTTAAAAAAGCGGACACGTTTCAATGTTCTTCACTATAGATATGAGGTGATCTTGCCTGGGGGGAGAGTTGGTCTCCAATTTTATCTATGCCGTTACGCCGAAATTAGTAATCAGCCAAGATAGTCCCAGTTTATCCGCCTATTAACACTGTAGGGCAGCCAATAACTATATTTCCACCATGGCCGGTAGTGTCGCCCATTCTCGCTGCAGGTTTTTTCTGCAGCATTACCGTTGTACTTCCCATTGCGACGCTATCTGGTGGACCGACACAGGTACAGCTGCTTCCCACAGTGGCTGAAGGCATTCCGCCGATAATAACAGTTGGGGCTCCTGGGCTAAGTACTGGGCCGCCTACATGGGGAACAGTGCCAGTGACCATTGGGCATACGTGCATATCACCAACACGAGAAGCTGGTTTTCCCATGATTTATCCCTCAGCCCTACCATTTCCGCCTCTGGCCAGGTCAAGGCCTTGCTCCATATAGCGCATGAATCTCTTATTTGGATCAACAGGGTCAGATAACACGGCAGCAAGAGTGACACTGCCGGCGACCGCGTGAGCATATAGATGCTCGGGTGGCTCTACCACAGGCTCACCCTCAGCAGCTAAACTGCCATGACACCAGCTTGCTGCAGTAGCGGCCCAGCTCGCAGGAGTTTTATGTTTAGTTTTTTCACCAAACAGCTTGCAGCGTAATCGAGCTTCCTCACTAGGCTTTTTCGCCCAAGTCTCCGCTGCATTCAAAGCATTAACATTGTCTTCATCAGTTTGTGGCCCCTGGATGTCTCGAGCAGCGAGACAGGCCCACCATACGGCTTCCCGCTTAGGGAGGCCGTGAGCTAATAGCTTAATTGCATCTGGAAATAAACCGGCATCTACAAGGCGGTTTATACTGACTTCTGGTGCGGTATCTGGCACCAGGTGTTCTTCTGCCTCGTCACTAACTTCAAAATTCTTGAGAAGCTCATCGGCTGTTAATGCTTCTACTTTAATGAGGTCTGTCATTGCTATCTCCCCATCAATTAATCATGGTGACGCCGCCTTTCAGCGTCAGCATGCCACCACCTTTAACTTCCGCAGTAGCGTCGCCCTTACAGGAGAGCATTGTTCCTTTGATGGTGATGCCAGCTGGAGTTAGTTTGATACTGCTGCTGCCAACTTTCAATTCTATAGATGCTTTGGAAGTAATCTTAATTGCTCCCATAGCATCGGTAGTTTGCGAGCCCTTACTGACTTTGAGCGTATGATTTCCCGACCCGATAGTTACAACCTGATTACCCTTGCTGACATTAAGTTTTTGATCACCCTTTGCGATGGTAACAACTTCACTGCCATCGGTAACCGTAATAGAGCGATCCTGCTTAACCTCTAGGGTCTGCTTGTTTTCTATCTTGCCTGTTTGGTCATTATGGACGACAAAGTTATGGTCTTTACCTGCCTCCATATAAATTTCTTCACTCCCGCCTTTATCATCAAAGCGAAGTTCATTAAAGGCGCTACTTTCGTACTCGGTTTTCCAGCCGCTTTGAGTTGCTGTGTAATTGGGTCCTGGGTTGTCACCATTGTATACAGCCCCAGTAATCAGCGGCCTATCTGGGTCACCATTTATGTAAGTTACAATAACTTCCTGATTTACCCTGGGAACAAAGTTTGCCCCCCAGTTTTTTCCAGCAAAAGATTGCATTACCCGTACCCAGCAGCTGTTTTGCTGTGAGTTCCATGGGAATTTCACTTTGATTTGGGTATAGGGGTCCTGAGAGTTATCTGAGGTTGTAGCCTTAACTTCAAGAACCCGTGCGACCTGTGGAGAGTGAACTTTCTTCGCAAAGATAGAGGGCTCAGGCCTTGGTGTTACTGTTGCAGGAATACAGCTAAATGTATTGTGGAAATGAGTCGCGTCGCTATTACTATCGCTTGCAGAGATATGTACAGAGGTAATTAGATACTTACCTTTCTCTGAAGATACAGTGTGATCAAAATTAAAGCGGCCGCCAGCTGTAAATGAAGGGCAATCGCTGCGGCCATGGCTTACGTCAAATAAAGCTTCCTGCGCTTCCATGGAGCGCTCCGCGAGCGCCTTGTGGTAGCTATCGGTAAATTTATGTTTATTTTCGCCATCTGCCTGGAAGTGGTTTAACCCATACATTCCGCGCAAATAATTGCTGACATCATTTAGCTGGCTGGTGGTTTTAACCTGCTGCTTATTGTCTTTTGTAGCGGTAAATTCACAGTAATCTTTTAACTCAAAACCGCCACCGTGATAATTAAAGTTTCGCTGCCAGCTACTGATAGTATTTTTTGTTGGGTGGCTACCTCCACCATCGTATTCTATTTGCTCGCTGTCGCAGTCATAGAAGTCCTGGCTATCATCACAGAGAACAAGCTCGTGTTGCCCGTTTGAGTGTTTGAAGTAGTAAGAGATTCCCTCTTCAGCCATAAGGCGATTGATAAATTCAAAATCGCTTTCATCGAACTGCACACAGTATTCGCGGGTTATATATTCAGCATTTAACTTGGTGCTTACTTTGATAACCTTACTGTATTCACCCAAAACTTCTTCAAGAATTTGTTTTGCTGATTTCTTTTCGAAGATTCTGTTGGAGCCCCCGAGGCTGGTAAACCACAGGCCCGGTTGAACTGTGGCGCTATAGCTACGTATTCCTTCTGCGGTAACATCGCGAAGAGATAGCTGAGTTACGTAACCATTGATATAACGAGGGGTTTCTGAGTGATGTACAGAGATGGTGATGGCCTTACCAACGATATCTTTCTGGTCTATGGCATGATCATCAGAGAGAAGCTGAACTTCGTAGCGGAAGAGTTTGGATATATGCTCTTCACCTTGTAAGTTGGTAGCGATTACCGCATCGGTACCGAGCGGGCTGTCGACCTTAATTAGTCTTCTATCTTGATTTAATGTAGTCATGGGCAGCCCCTACTATCCCTACGGTGCCTTGAGAGTAGTAATAGTTTTGTGTATTCAGTTCTTTAGCTGAAAGCTCGGTAAGCGCTCAGCTAAAGAACTGCCAGACAATGGTCTGCGGGGTTTCCGCAGACCATTTTGTAAGCAGATCGCACTTTGATCTGGCTTACAGGGCCTTGGCAGTTTCCAGGCAGTATCCAACACGCATGCTGGTTGGGTTCTTGTTGCTCTTGTCAGCGTGGTTGAGCTCAGTTTCGATTTTGGCGTAGCTCAGAGCAACAGACTCAGAGGGAGGACCGCCAGCAGAAGCTGAAGTGCTGTAAGAAGAAATCAGGACGTTCTCCAGTTTGTAAACAGCATACTTCTCAACAGAGTTCGCACCGGTTTGAACTACGTGGATCTCTACTTTAACGCCTTCGTCACCAGTTACAGAAGCTTTGAGCAGGCCGCCGGAAGCTGCGTCCAAGCGCTTGCTGAAAGTTAATTCACTCAGGCTTGGGCGAGAAGCTTCACGGTTTGCCATAGCGCCGGCTTCCATGGTGATGCCACGGCCAACGCCGAAGTGCAGATTGTCAATTTCAATCCAGTCTTCGTAGCCAGAAGCAGTAACATTACCTTTTACAGCTTTGTCGTTGTAGTTCATGTAAATAGCCATGGGGTGTCCCTCATTGGTTGGCGTGTGATGTTGGTGGTTAATTCCGTACCATCGCGACTTGCAGTTGTTTAGGTTGTTGTCGCGGTAGCAACTGAGGTGATTTAAACAAAGAGAACGCGAAAAAAAAACTAATTTTCTAGTTATTTAATCGACTCTGGCACTAATTTCGCGAAGCGGTTTTCAGCTGTTACGGATTCTGCCTGTTTGCTCTAATTGACTCTGACACTATTTTTTTACTTATAAAAATTAACAACTCATTGTTGAGGCTAAGTTGATGATTTTGGTCATGGATATTGATTGACAGGCGAACATCTATTTGAAAGCATTTAACCGTACTATTTTGATAAACTCGCTATGTAATAATATGTAATCCATCCCTTTAAAGAGGTAATGCTCAATGATTTCGGGGGCTGGATTCGAATAATAGTTTGATGGCGCGTTAAGGCAAATTTATTTGAATATTGATTCATTGTTGCCCCATAGGCTGTTCGATATACTTCGCACCCTACTTTATTGCCTTACCCAATCGACCAATAACAAAGCTTTTGCGAATTTGGATGTGTCGTAATGGTTTTCCATGGAGGCGGAATTGAACGATAAGACACGTATTGTTCGGCCGAGTGGCACTCCGCCGGGCTCGAGCGAATCTACCAGTGGGCTGACAGAAGATGGTGATATCACCGTCATTGTCCAGCAGGATAAGACCGGAGCCAATGATCACCCCCCCATTAAAGGTGCTCAACCTGTTAAAGGTGCGCAACCTGTAATCCCCTCGGCTGCCGCCGGTTTTAGCTCTGATGCGACAGTTTTTGTGTCCACCCCAAGACGAACAGGGGATGCAGCTGGGGTTGATGAGGTTTTGGGTGGGGTCTCTGCCGATTCAGCTATATTGTCTGAGCCTCTGGAGGCGGCCGGCTCAAATGCCGTGACCAAAACGGTGATCAAAGGCCGGTTTGAGCTGGATAAGCTTCTGGGTGTAGGGGGAATGGGAGCGGTTTACAAAGCTCTGGACCGCCGGAAGTTGGAAGCCAATGACAGCGAGCCCTATGTCGCTATCAAGCTGCTTAATGATGACTTCCAAAAGCACCCTGATGCATTTATCTCCCTCCAGAGGGAAGCACGGAAGTCTCAGACCCTCGCGCACCCTAATATCGTAACGGTTTACGACTTTGACCGTGATGGGGATCGCGTATTTATGACAATGGAGTTCCTTGAGGGTGCTCCGTTGGACAAGTTGTTACGCGATCATGCGGATGTGGGGCTGGAGCCAGAGCGTGCCCGCTCGGTATTTTGGGATATCTCCCAGGCCCTGATATACGCCCACTCCCACAAGATTGTTCACTCAGACTTTAAACCGGGCAATATCTTTGTCACCAATAAAAAGGGTGCAAAGGTATTTGATTTCGGTATTGCCCGAGCAGTTTCTGAGGGTGGCATCGCTAATAAGGCTGGTGAAACCACAGTATTTGATGCAGGTACTCTCGGAGCTCTCACCCCGGCCTATGCGAGCCTTGAGATGCTCAAGGGGGCAGAGCCGGCACCGAGTGATGATGTATATGCACTGGGGTGTGTTGCCTACGAGCTGTTCTGCGGTCGCCACCCTTACAACAAAACGCCAGCAGACAAAGCCTTGGAGCAAGGCTTACGGCCCAAGCGGATCAAAGGGCTCAACCGCCGGCAGTGGCGGGCGCTTGAGTCAGCACTTGAGCTGAAGCGGGAAAATCGTACAAGTACGGTTGATAAATTCGTTCAGGCATTTTTTGTTAGCCATGCCTGGAAGTGGGTGCTCGGCAGTGCGTTTGTGATGGTTCTGGGGGGCGCAGTTGTAGGTTACGGCCACCTGCAGCAGCAAAATGCTGCAGAGCAAGAGCGAGTCAGGGTTGAGCTTGAGCTTAAGCATGAGCAGGAGTTATTGGCCCGGCGCATTAGCGACAAGAAAGAGGCTATCACCCGGCTGATTGGCTTGAGTATTTTGACCCCAGCCTGGGAGCGGGATCTTCAGCTGGAGTTAGAGGAATACTCCGAGCTGAACCCTGTGGATAAAGAATTTTTGGATTCTTCCCGTCGCCAGGTCTCAGAACTTTTCCTCGCCGCTGCAACGGGTCAGTTAAATCTGGGTAACCTCGATCAGGCCGATGTCATGCTAGCGGGTGTAGCCAACTGGTATGGCGAGTCAAAAGAAGCTGAAGCTATCAAGACTCAGCTGGCGAATGATAGAGAGAGCTTGCGTGCGCGCCTAGAGGCGGAGCGGATTGCAGAAGAGCGTGAGGCCGAGCGCATCCGTTTGGCTGAAGAGCGCGCGGAACGCCGCCGTCTGGCTGCCCTCAAGCAAAAGCAGATCGACGCTGTTCTTGATGATATGGAAGTGGCGCTTACCTGTGGTTTTACAATGAGCGCCTCCTCAGTAGGCTCCCAGTTGGCCCGCCTGGCAAAACTGGATAGTGCAAAAGCCTTGCAGATACGCCCTGTAGTGGGTGAAGAGCTTGTGAATTGCGCAACCAACCTGGGTATGAAAGACCCAATTCAAACAGAGGTCCTGGTTGATCAGTTCAGGGCTCTCCTGCCTGCATACCAACCATTGAAAGATTTCAAGTTGGACTTCTGCGGCCATTTAGTCCCCGGAAGTGGTCGCAGAGGCGACCGCTATACCTGCCGCGATCGCTTAGCGGATGGTAGCAGAGGGCCGACAATGGTCGTGATCAAAGGGTTGAGTGGCAGGTCGCTGGCAGTGGGTAAGTACGAGGTCAGCAGCACCGAGTTGGCTCAATTCTGCCGTATAGCTGGTCAATGCGGGGAGCAGACCCCGGCTGCATCAGGGCTGCCGGCCAATAACCTATCCCTGGCAACAGCGGAGGCTTATTTAAGCTGGCTCAGTGATGAGACAGGCTATCGTTACCGCTTGCCCTCGGAACAGGAGTGGTTTGCAGCCGCCAGTGCCAGGGGAGAGGACGAGGTGGCGGATCGAAACTGCCACTTGAAGTATGGCGGCATCGAAAAAGGCGCTGAAATGGTTCCCACCCGGGCCGGGTCCTCCAACGGATTTGGGCTGCTGAATGCGGTAGGTAATGTCCAGGAGTGGGGGCTGGGTACAGAAGGTGAATTACTTGCTCTCGGGGGAAGTCGTATTGACCCGATGAGCCGCTGCCTGGCAACAACCAAGAAACTCCATAATGGCCAGCCCGACGAATTCACCGGTTTCCGTATCGTTAGAGATGTTAACTAGGTTAAACAATTACCAGCGAATGTCGATACGATAGTCAAGTTGGTTAGATTAAAAATTTAGAGATTAAGACTGGGGGAAATATGCTTGGGCTAGAAAAAAGTAAGTTGGCATTATTTATTGGTGCTGGCTTTCTTGTATCGCAAGTACCGGTTTTTGCCCAGGATGATGGATCCAGTTTTCGCAGCCGGGTCCGGGAAGCCTTTAATCAGGATACCTCCACAATTACTGAGGTGGATGTAACTAAAGATTTCCTGCAGCGTACTTATGAAGCAGAAGATCCCAACTTAAACACTGAAATCCCTGAGGTCTCCGAGAGGAACCAGGGACCGCGGATCACTGTAAAAGAATTCAAGTTTCACCGCTTAGAAGAGTTTCCAGAGTTTGGTATTTCCCGAGAAGTTGTAGAGGAAATGGCAGAGGATCTTCGGGCAAAATTCATGAAAGAGGATCAAATTCTCGCTAGCGGTTACACCGTAGATAACCTTGAAGAGCTGGCAATATTGCTCGGCAACATGAACGCCCAGTTTAATCCAGGTGGCTTGGGGCCAGCGGAGCTCAAGAAACTGGTCGGTGTAATTGAAAAACAAAATAGAGAAAGAGGCTTAAGTTATGGAGATCTCGAAGAGATCGCCGCAGAACTGACAAGTTTCTATCGTCGCCAGGGGCTGTTTTTGGCCCAAGTGCAAATTCCCGCTCAAGATGTAGAAAATGGGGTGGTCACTCTTACCGTACAAGAGGGACTCCTCGGACAGGTTGTTGCAGAAGATAACGAAAATTACTCAGACGAAAAACTGGCGGAGCCCTTCGAAGAGCAGCGCGGCCACCTGGTAAATCATGAGAATATCGAGGAAGGGTTATATTTACTTAACGACTTGCCCGGATTAAATGTTACTGGGTATTTCAGTGCGGGGGATAACCCTGGTGAAACCAAGCTCAATTTAAAAGTGCGCGAATCAGACTCCTGGCGTGCAACTTTCAGGGCTGATAACCACGGTTCACTGTATACCGGTAGTGAGCGACTTTACGCAACTGTCGACTGGTTGAACCCCCTTGGGTTTGGTGATGCATTGACCCTGGGATATTTGAAATCAAACCCTGAGTCAGATGACGATTTTGGTTCTGACCTCGGCCAGTTCAGATATAGCTTCCCGTTATTTGGCCCTCGCACCCGCCTGGAAATATCTGCCGATCATAATGAATTTAGTCTTTACGATGAGACCGATGAAGATAACGTAATTAACTTACTGGAAATTTCCGGTGTTAATAAAAGTTATGCATTGTCTTTAGACCATAAATTCCGACGCTCCAGGGACTTCAATCTCACTGGCTCTTTCGGTCTGACAGAAAAGAAATCAGACCTTGATGGCATTATTGAATTCACTAATGACCACGTCTATGGCAGTGAAGTCGGTTTTTATATGGATAGCCTTTCCAGTGGCTTCATTCCAATGCTCAATGTTTTGAGTGCTACAGCACAATATGGTGAGCATCAAAATACGGTTGAAGAGGGAAGAGGGGACGACTTTAATAAACTGGCAATTAACACCAGCTCACTGCTCTTTTTACCCATGCCTTTTACTGATGATCGTTCAAGGTTAATCGTGAAAGGAAGAGCTCAATACAGTGAGAGTAATCTGCCAGGGTTTGAGCAATTATCCCTCGGTGGCGCCAATGGCGTGCGCGCGTTCTCAGCAAGAGATTTCTCTGCAGATATTGGGGCAGTGGTTACCGCAGAGTGGTACCTCAACTTCCCTGAATTCATGAACCCGATCCTGTTTAATCAGCGTTTAAATGACATTTTCCAAGTAGCTCTGATTGCCGATGTGGGCTATGGCTATGTGAATAACTACGAGGAAACTGTGGAGGATGACTGGGCTCGATTCTCCGGAGGCGGAATGCTGTTTAAGATGAATTGGAGTGACAGCTTCTCAAGTAAGGTCTCTGTCGCTTGGCCAATTATGTCGAGTTCCTCGATAACGAATATTGCAATTGGTGAAGACGAACCCACCGTCTACGCTGA
Organism: Microbulbifer maximicatervae (SeqCode); assembly: GCF_052467815.1. NCBI lineage: Bacteria > Pseudomonadati > Pseudomonadota > Gammaproteobacteria > Cellvibrionales > Microbulbiferaceae > Microbulbifer > Microbulbifer maximicatervae (SeqCode). The sequence continues at coordinate 1,099,236 of NZ_CP174326.1, read as the reverse complement.
TTTCTCCGTTTTTTATAACTGAACAAATACTGTTTCCTCGAAACTTAAAAGTAGCAAGGTTCCTCTTCGCAAGGTGCTGGTATGAAAGCCAAAGACAAAAAGCTTGAGTTAAGAAAATTAGCAAGTGCCATTAAGGTATCAAGTTTTGCCTATGCAGGCCTGTTTGCAGGGCTGATCAGTCCGATGGTTCATGCTGGACCTGAAGGCGGTGTGGTAACCGGCGGTAGCGGCACCATCGATGTCGATGGGGCCACAACAACGGTCGACCAGGTAACAGACCTGTTATCAATCGACTGGGATTCTTTTAATTTAAGTGAAGAGGAACTGGTTCAATTCCTGCAGCCGGACTCCTCCTCTATCGTACTGAACCGAATCCTGGATCAGGATGTCACCACGATCCAAGGTGCGATAGAAGCCAACGGCCACGTTATCCTGGTGAACCCGCGAGGAGTTCTCTTTACCGAAACAGCCACAGTTAATGTCGGTGCGATAACCGCGTCCGGGCTCGATATGAGCCCTGAAGACTTTATGAACGGCGATTTTGCCTTTAAAGGCGAGTCGGGTTCCTCAGGGGTTGTTATTAACCGGGGTGTAATTAATGCGTCCAGCGCAGTCCTGGTTGGTAAGCAGGTAACAAATGCCTCTAGCGGTTTAATCAGTGCAGAACTTGTTACCCTGGCAGCAGCTGATGAAGCTTTATTAACTTTTGATGCGGATGGCTTGATCGGCCTCAAAGTAACTAAAGAGGTTATGGAAAATGACCTCGGCCTCGATAGTGCCGTATTAAACGAAGGCTCCATTGACGGCGCCCAAGTTGTGATGGAAGCCAGTGTTTCCGGCGACCTGTTTACTGCCGCAGTAAACAATGAAGGCACAATAACCGCTCGTGGTATTGATACCAGCGGAGGCAAGATCCGCCTGTTTGGATCGGGTTCCGGGGTCGTCAATAGTGGAACTCTGGATGCATCCGGCAGCGCCGGTGGTGAGGTTGTCCTGGAGGGCGATTTTGCTGAGCACAGCGGAGATATTTCGGTAGCCGCTGACTCTGGCAGTGGCGGTTACGTTGCTATTTTGGGTGATGAAGTTGTTGTCAGCGGGAATATTGATGCCCGTGGCACTTCCTCCGGTGGTGAAGTCCTTATTGGCGGCGACTACCAGGGGAATAATGAAGATGTTCGCAATGCCGAAACCACCATGGTCACGGCAGAAGCCAATATCGATGCCAGCGGTGTTGGCGATGGCGATGGTGGCACCGTTATTGTCTGGGCCGATGACACTACTGATTTTGGCGGTACGATTCTCGCCGAGTCAGGGGAAGACGGCGGTGATGGCGGCCTGGTAGAAACTTCCGGCAAGATTTACCTGAATCTGGATGAAGACAACATGTTTGTTTCCACCCTTGCTTATGGGGATGGGGAGACAGGCACCTGGTTGTTGGACCCGGGTTGGATGGATATCGTGGGTGACGGTGACTGTGGCGATGCGTCGAACTGTATTACCGCAGGATCAATTGAAGAAGGACTAGAGAATAATAATTATGTAATTAATGTCACTGATACAGGAGAGTCAAGAAATGATGGGGGCTACGGGATCCTAGTTAATGAAAGTATTAGCTGGAGCGAGGATACAACACTCACGCTAACTTCTTACAGTGATGTGACAGTCGATTCAAAAGCCACTATTAAGGCCACTGGTAGTAGTGACCTGATTATTCAGGCCGGCGGAGCTTTTACTAACTCAGGCACTATCGATGTTTACAATTTTGATTTAACCGTAGGTTATGACTCGTATAGTGATACCGGATCTGATGCAACAATAAATACTCTGGGCGACCTTACTGTAAGTAATGCCGGTACTATTACAGGCAGCAGTGATTCAGATAAATTTATATTGTCAGATGATAACGATGATATAACCATTACTGGTGACAACAAATTTTCCCTCGATACCATTTCCTTCTCTGGCATTGAAGAAGTTGATTTGGGTGGTGGTGATAACAATATCACAGCAATCAGCACTGCGACCCTGACTGGCAATGACTATGAAGCCGAAACAAACTTAATTACGTTTAGTAATATTGACACTATGAGTGTTGATAGCCTCGAAGGCTCTGATTCAGAAGATAGCTTCGAGGTGACCGGTGATAACAGTCTAACGGCCAAAGGCATCAGGTTTAGTGATGTGACCAAGGTCGATGCCGGGGATGAGGGAACAGGCAGTGACAGTGTTACCGCGATCAGCACCGTATCCCTGACCGGCACAGCCAATGAAGCCGAAACGAGCTCAATTACGTTTAGTGATATTGAAAGCGTCACTGCGGATAGCCTCGAAGGCTCTGATTCAGCAGATAGCTTTGTCGTGACCGGTGATAACAGCCTAACTGCTAATAGTATCAACTTTAGCAGTGTGGACACGGTTAATGCCGGGGATGAGGGAACAGGCAGTGACAGCGTTACCGCGATCAGCACCGTAACCCTGACCGGCACAGCCAATGAAGCCGAAACGAACTCAATTACGTTTAGTGATATTGAAAGCGTCACGGCGGATAGCCTCGAAGGCTCTGATTCAGCAGATAGCTTTGTCGTGACCGGTGATAACAGCCTAACTGCCAATAGCATCAACTTTAGCAGTGTGGACACGGTTAATGCCGGGGATGAGGGAACAGGCAGTGACAGCGTTACCGCGATCAGCACCGTAACCCTGACCGGCACAGCCAATGAAGCCGAAACGAACTCAATTACGTTTAGTTATATTGAAAGCGTCACGGCGGATAGCCTCGAAGGCTCTGATTCGGCAGATAGCTTCGTCGTGACCGGTAATAACAGCCTAACTGCCAATAGCATCAACTTTAGCAGTGTGGACACGGTCGATGCGGGGGATGAGGGAACAGGCAGTGACAGCGTTACCGCGATCAACACCGTATCCCTGACCGGCACAGCCAATGAAGCCGAAACGAACTTAATTACGTTTAGTGATATTGAAAGCGTCACTGCGGATAGCCTTGAAGGCTCTGATTCAGCAGATAGCTTCGTCGTAACCGGTGATAACAGCCTAACTGCCAATAGCATCAACTTTAGCAGTGTGGACACGGTCGATGCCGGGGATGAGGGAACAGGCAGTGACAGCGTTACCGCGATCAGCACCGTATCCCTGACCGGCACAGCCAATGAAGCCGAAACGAACTTAATTACGTTTAGTGATATTGAAAGCGTCACGGCGGATAGCCTTGAAGGCTCTGATTCAGCAGATAGCTTCGTCGTAACCGGTGATAACAGCCTAACTGCCAATAGCATCAACTTTAGCAGTGTGGACACGGTTGATGCGGGGGATGAGGGAACCGGCAGTGACAGCGTTACCGCGATCAGCACCGTAACCCTGACCGGCACAGCCTATGAAGCCGAAACGAACTTAATTACGTTTAGTGATATTGAAAGCGTCACGGCGGATAGCCTCGAAGGCTCTGATTCAGCAGATAGCTTCGTCGTGACCGGTAATAACAGCCTAACTGCCAATAGCATCAACTTTAGCAGTGTGGACACGGTCGATGCCGGGGATGAGGGAACCGGCAGTGACAGTGTTACCGCGATCAGCACCGTATCCCTGACCGGCACAGCCAATGAAGCCGAAACGAACTTAATTACGTTTAGTGATATTGAAAGCGTCACTGCGGATAGCCTTGAAGGCTCTGATTCAGCAGATAGCTTCGTCGTAACCGGTGATAACAGCCTAACTGCCAATAGCATCAACTTTAGCAGTGTGGACACGGTCGATGCCGGGGATGAGGGAACCGGCAGTGACAGCGTTACCGCGATCAACACCGTAACCCTGACCGGCACAGCCAATGAAGCCGAAACGAACTTAATTACGTTTAGTGATATTGAAAGCGTCACTGCGGATAGCCTTGAAGGCTCTGATTCAGCAGATAGCTTTGTCGTGACCGGTGATAACAGCCTAACTGCCAATAGCATCAACTTTAGCAGTGTGGACACGGTCGATGCGGGGGATGCGGGAACCGGCAGTGACAGTGTTACTGCGATCAGCACCGTAACCCTGACTGGTGATGACTATGAGGCGACTACAAACTCAATCACCTTCAGCGATATTGAAAGCGTCACTGCGGATAGCCTTGAAGGCTCTGATTCAGCAGATAGCTTTGTCGTAACCGGTGATAACAGCCTAACTGCCAATAGCATCAACTTTAGCAGTGTGGACACGGTCGATGCGGGGGATGCGGGAACAGGCAGTGACAGCGTTACCGCGATCAGCACCGTCACCCTGACCGGCACAGCCTATGAAGCCGAAACGAACTTAATTACGTTTAGTGATATTGAAAGCGTCACTGCGGATAGCCTCGAAGGCTCTGATTCAGCAGATAGCTTCGTCGTGACCGGTAATAACAGCCTAACTGCCAATAGCATCAACTTTAGCAGTGTGGACACGGTCGATGCCGGGGATGAGGGAACAGGCAGTGACAGTGTTACCGCGATCAGCACCGTATCCCTGACCGGCACAGCCAATGAAGCCGAAACGAACTTAATTACGTTTAGTGATATTGAAAGCGTCACTGCGGATAGCCTTGAAGGCTCTGATTCAGCAGATAGCTTTGTCGTAACCGGTGATAGCAGCCTAACTGCCAATAGCATCAACTTTAGCAGTGTGGACACGGTCGATGCCGGGGATGAGGGAACAGGCAGTGACAGCGTTACCGCGATCAACACCGTAACCCTGACCGGCACAGCCAATGAAGCCGAAACGAACTCAATTACGTTTAGTGATATTGAAAGCGTCACGGCGGATAGCCTCGAAGGCTCTGATTCAGCAGATAGCTTCGTCGTGACCGGTGATAACAGCCTAACTGCCAATAGCATCAACTTTAGCAGTGTGGACACGGTCGATGCCGGGGATGAGGGAACAGGCAGTGACAGCGTTACTGCGACCAGCACCGTAAGCCTGACCGGCAATGATAATGAAGCAACCTCAAGCTCCATTACCTTTAGCGATATTGAAAGTATTACGGCTGCCGGCACCCTGGCCGGCTCTAGCAATAACGATACTTTTGTCGTAGTGAGCGCTACAGAAGTCACAGCCAATGAGATTACTGTGACAGGATTTGGCACTACTATTGATGCCGCAGACGGTGACGATAGTGTGACTGGTGCCAGTGGTGCAAACTGGGCCCTGACTACTGAAGATAACAAAGCAACCAATAGCAGTATTACTTTCAGCGGTGTGGAAAGCCTGGTTGCCGTGAGTGCCAACCTTGAGGGTAGCAGCAATGCGGATGCGTTTGTTCTGACCTCCGATGGCGATGTCGAAGTCAATGAGATGACGGTTTACGACATGTCAGAGGTGGTTGGCAATGGTAGTGACAGCCTGGATGCCACGAACTTTACCGATGGCCTGACCCTCACCGACACGGATAAAAAAGTCAGCGCCGGCACCTTAGTGTTTTCCGGCATTTCAGATGCAGAGACCTTAGTGCTGACCGGTACCAGTGATGCGGATAGCTTCACCATCACCGGTGATAACGCCCTGGATGCTGCAAATATCAGCTTTACCAGCGTGACGACAGTTAAGGCTGGGGATGAGGGAACAGGCAGTGACAGTGTTACTGCGACCAGCACCGTAAGCCTGACCGGCAATGATAATGAAGCAACCTCAAGCTCCATTACCTTTAGCGATATTGAAAGTATTACGGCTGCCGGCACCCTGGCCGGCTCTAGCAATAACGATACTTTTGTCGTAGTGAGCGCTACAGAAGTCACAGCCAATGAGATTACTGTGACAGGATTTGGCACGACTATTGATGCGGCAGACGGTGACGATAGTGTGACTGGTGCCAGTGGTGCAAACTGGGCCCTGACTACTGAAGATAACAAAGCAACCAATAGCAGTATTACTTTCAGCGGTGTGGAAAGCCTGGTTGCCGTGAGTGCCAACCTTGAGGGTAGCAGCAATGCGGATGCGTTTGTTCTGACCTCCGACGGCGATGTCGAAGTCAATGATATGACGGTTTACGACATGTCAGAGGTGGTTGGCGACGGTAGTGACAGCCTGGATGCCACGAACTTTACCGATGGCCTGACCCTCACCGGTAGCACTAATGAAGTCAGCGCCGGCACCCTGGTATTTTCCGGCATTTCGGATGCAGAGACCTTAGCCCTGACCGGTACCAGTGATGCGGATAGCTTCACCATCACCGGTGATAACGCCTTGGATGCTGCAAATATCAGCTTTACCAGCGTGACGACGGTCGATGCCGGGGATGAGGGAACAGGCAGTGACAGTGTTACCGCGATCAGCACCGTATCCCTGACCGGCACAGCCAATGAAGCCGAAACGAACTTAATTACGTTTAGTGATATTGAAAGCGTCACTGCGGATAGCCTTGAAGGCTCTGATTCAGCAGATAGCTTTGTCGTAACCGGTGATAACAGCCTAACTGCCAATAGCATCAACTTTAGCAGTGTGGACACGGTCGATGCGGGGGATGAGGGAACAGGCAGTGACAGCGTTACCGCGATCAGCACCGTAACCCTGACCGGCACAGCCTATGAAGCCGAAACGAACTTAATTACGTTTAGTGATATTGAAAGCGTCACGGCGGATAGCCTCGAAGGCTCTGATTCAGCAGATAGCTTCGTCGTGACCGGTAATAACAGCCTAACTGCCAATAGCATCAACTTTAGCAGTGTGGACACGGTCGATGCCGGGGATGAGGGAACAGGCAGTGACAGTGTTACCGCGATCAGCACCGTATCCCTGACCGGCACAGCCAATGAAGCCGAAACGAACTTAATTACGTTTAGTGATATTGAAAGCGTCACTGCGGATAGCCTTGAAGGCTCTGATTCAGCAGATAGCTTTGTCGTAACTGGTGATAACAGCCTAACTGCCAATAGCATCAACTTTAGCAGTGTGGACACGGTCGATGCCGGGGATGAGGGAACAGGCAGTGACAGCGTTACCGCGATCAACACCGTCACCCTGACCGGCACAGCCAATGAAGCCGAAACGAACTTAATTACGTTTAGTAATATTGAAAGCGTCACTGCGGATAGCCTTGAAGGCTCTGATTCAGCAGATAGCTTCGTCGTAACCGGTGATAACAGCCTAACTGCCAATAGCATCAACTTTAGCAGTGTGGACACGGTCGATGCGGGGGATGCGGGAACAGGCAGTGACAGCGTTACCGCGATCAGCACCGTCACCCTGACCGGCACAGCCTATGAAGCCGAAACGAACTTAATTACGTTTAGTGATATTGAAAGCGTCACTGCGGATAGCCTCGAAGGCTCTGATTCAGCAGATAGCTTCGTCGTGACCGGTAATAACAGCCTAACTGCCAATAGCATCAACTTTAGCAGTGTGGACACGGTCGATGCCGGGGATGAGGGAACAGGCAGTGACAGTGTTACCGCGATCAGCACCGTATCCCTGACCGGCACAGCCAATGAAGCCGAAACGAACTTAATTACGTTTAGTGATATTGAAAGCGTCACTGCGGATAGCCTTGAAGGCTCTGATTCAGCAGATAGCTTTGTCGTAACCGGTGATAACAGCCTAACTGCCAATAGCATCAACTTTAGCAGTGTGGACACGGTCGATGCCGGGGATGAGGGAACAGGCAGTGACAGCGTTACCGCGATCAACACCGTAACCCTGACCGGCACAGCCAATGAAGCCGAAACGAACTCAATTACGTTTAGTGATATTGAAAGCGTCACGGCGGATAGCCTCGAAGGCTCTGATTCAGCAGATAGCTTCGTCGTGACCGGTGATAACAGCCTAACTGCCAATAGCATCAACTTTAGCAGTGTGGACACGGTCGATGCCGGGGATGAGGGAACAGGCAGTGACAGCGTTACTGCGATCAGCACCGTAACCCTGACTGGTGATGACTATGAGGCGACTACAAACTCAATCACCTTCAGCGATATTGAGAGTGTCAGTGGCGGTGACCTGGAAGGTTCGGGGTTGAGCGATACCTTCGAGGTAACAGGCAATGAAGCCCTGAAGGCCAATCAGATTGCCTTCAGCAATATTGACAGCGTTAACGCCATGGCTGGCACAGACAGTGTCACCGGGGCTAGCGGTCAAAATTGGACCCTGGGAAGCGATGATTATGAGGCGACCAACTACGGTATCACCTTTACCGGCGTAGAAACCCTGGTTGCCGTCAATGCCAACCTTGTGAGTACCTCTAGTGCAGAAGCGTTTGTTCTGACCTCCGACGGCGATGTCGAAGTCAATGAGATGACGGTTTACGACATGTCAGAGGTGGTTGGCAATGGTAGTGACAGCCTGGATGCCACGAACTTTACCGATGGCCTGACCCTCACCGACACGGATAAAAAAGTCAGCGCCGGCACCTTAGTGTTTTCCGGCATTTCAGATGCAGAGACCTTAGTGCTGACCGGTACCAGTGATGCGGATAGCTTCACCATCACCGGTGATAACGCCCTGGATGCTGCAAATATCAGCTTTACCAGCGTGACGACAGTTAAGGCTGGGGATGAGGGAACAGGCAGTGACAGTGTTACTGCGACCAGCACCGTAAGCCTGACCGGCAATGATAATGAAGCAACCTCAAGCTCCATTACCTTTAGCGATATTGAAAGTATTACGGCTGCCGGCACCCTGGCCGGCTCTAGCAATAACGATACTTTTGTCGTAGTGAGCGCTACAGAAGTCACAGCCAATGAGATTACTGTGACAGGATTTGGCACGACTATTGATGCGGCAGACGGTGACGATAGTGTGACTGGTGCCAGTGGTGCAAACTGGGCCCTGACTACTGAAGATAACAAAGCAACCAATAGCAGTATTACTTTCAGCGGTGTGGAAAGCCTGGTTGCCGTGAGTGCCAACCTTGAGGGTAGCAGCAATGCGGATGCGTTTGTTCTGACCTCCGACGGCGATGTCGAAGTCAATGATATGACGGTTTACGACATGTCAGAGGTGGTTGGCGACGGTAGTGACAGCCTGGATGCCACGAACTTTACCGATGGCCTGACCCTCACCGGTAGCACTAATGAAGTCAGCGCCGGCACCCTAGTATTTTCCGGCATTTCGGATGCAGAGACCTTAGCCCTGACCGGTACCAGTGATGCGGATAGCTTCACCATCACCGGTGATAACGCCTTGGATGCTGCAAATATCAGCTTTACCAGCGTGACGACGGTCGATGCCGGGGATGAGGGAACAGGCAGTGACAGTGTTACCGCGATCAGCACCGTATCCCTGACCGGCACAGCCAATGAAGCCGAAACGAACTTAATTACGTTTAGTGATATTGAAAGCGTCACTGCGGATAGCCTTGAAGGCTCTGATTCAGCAGATAGCTTTGTCGTAACCGGTGATAACAGCCTAACTGCCAATAGCATCAACTTTAGCAGTGTGGACACGGTCGATGCGGGGGATGAGGGAACAGGCAGTGACAGCGTTACCGCGATCAGCACCGTAACCCTGACCGGCACAGCCTATGAAGCCGAAACGAACTTAATTACGTTTAGTGATATTGAAAGCGTCACGGCGGATAGCCTCGAAGGCTCTGATTCAGCAGATAGCTTCGTCGTGACCGGTAATAACAGCCTAACTGCCAATAGCATCAACTTTAGCAGTGTGGACACGGTCGATGCCGGGGATGAGGGAACAGGCAGTGACAGTGTTACCGCGATCAGCACCGTATCCCTGACCGGCACAGCCAATGAAGCCGAAACGAACTTAATTACGTTTAGTGATATTGAAAGCGTCACTGCGGATAGCCTTGAAGGCTCTGATTCAGCAGATAGCTTCGTCGTAACCGGTGATAACAGCCTAACTGCCAATAGCATCAACTTTAGCAGTGTGGACACGGTCGATGCGGGGGATGCGGGAACCGGCAGTGACAGTGTTACTGCGATCAGCACCGTAACCCTGACTGGTGATGACTATGAGGCGACTACAAACTCAATCACCTTCAGCGATATTGAAAGCGTCACTGCGGATAGCCTTGAAGGCTCTGATTCAGCAGATAGCTTTGTCGTAACTGGTGATAACAGCCTAACTGCCAATAGCATCAACTTTAGCAGTGTGGACACGGTCGATGCCGGGGATGCGGGAACAGGCAGTGACAGCGTTACCGCGATCAGCACCGTCACCCTGACCGGCACAGCCAATGAAGCCGAAACGAACTTAATTACGTTTAGTAATATTGAAAGCGTCACGGCGGATAGCCTCGAAGGCTCTGATTCAGCAGATAGCTTCGTCGTGACCGGTAATAACAGCCTAACTGCCAATAGCATCAACTTTAGCAGTGTGGACACGGTCGATGCGGGGGATGAGGGAACAGGCAGTGACAGTGTTACCGCGATCAGCACCGTATCCCTGACCGGCACAGCCAATGAAGCCGAAACGAACTTAATTACGTTTAGTGATATTGAAAGCGTCACTGCGGATAGCCTCGAAGGCTCTGATTCAGCAGATAGCTTCGTCGTAACCGGTGATAACAGCCTAACTGCCAATAGCATCAACTTTAGCAGTGTGGACACGGTCGATGCCGGGGATGAGGGAACCGGCAGTGACAGTGTTACCGCGATCAGCACCGTAACCCTGACCGGCACAGCCTATGAAGCCGAAACGAACTTAATTACGTTTAGTGATATTGAAAGCGTCACTGCGGATAGCCTCGAAGGCTCTGATTCAGCAGATAGCTTCGTCGTGACCGGTAATAACAGCCTAACTGCCAATAGCATCAACTTTAGCAGTGTGGACACGGTCGATGCGGGGGATGAGGGAACAGGCAGTGACAGTGTTACCGCGATCAGCACCGTATCCCTGACCGGCACAGCCAATGAAGCCGAAACGAACTTAATTACGTTTAGTGATATTGAAAGCGTCACTGCGGATAGCCTCGAAGGCTCTGATTCAGCAGATAGCTTCGTCGTGACCGGTGATAACAGCCTAACTGCCAATAGCATCAACTTTAGCAGTGTGGACACGGTCGATGCCGGGGATGAGGGAACCGGCAGTGACAGTGTTACCGCGATCAGCACCGTAACCCTGACCGGCACAGCCTATGAAGCCGAAACGAACTTAATTACGTTTAGTGATATTGAAAGCGTCACTGCGGATAGCCTCGAAGGCTCTGATTCAGCAGATAGCTTCGTCGTAACCGGTGATAACAGCCTAACTGCCAATAGCATCAACTTTAGCAGTGTGGACACGGTCGATGCGGGGGATGCGGGAACAGGCAGTGACAGTGTTACTGCGATCAGCACCGTAACCCTGACTGGTGATGACTATGAGGCGACTACAAGCTCAATCACCTTCAGCGATATTGAGAGTGTCAGTGGCGGTGACCTGGAAGGTTCGGCGGGGAACGATACCTTCGAGGTAACAGGCAATGAAGCCCTGAAGGCCAATCAGATAGCCTTCAGCGATATTGACAGCGTTAACGCCATGGATGGCACAGACAGTGTCACCGGGGCCAGCGGTCAAAACTGGGTCCTGGGAAGCGATACTAATGAGGCGACCAATCACGGTATCACCTTTACCGGCGTGGAAACCCTGGTTACCGTCAATGCCAACCTTGAGGGTTACAGCAACAGTACAGAAACGTTTCTCCTAACCTCTGGCGGCGATGTCGAAGTCAATGATATGACGGTCTCCGGCATGTCCGAGGTGGTTGGCAATGGTGATGACATCCTGGATGCCACGAACTTTACCGATGGCCTGACCCTCACCGACACGGATAAAAAAGTCAGCGCCGGCACCTTAGTGTTTTCCGGCATTTCAGATGCAGAGACCTTAGTGCTGACCGGTACCAGTGATGCGGATAGCTTCACCATCACCGGTGATAATGCCTTAGAGGTCGCCGGAATTAACTTTACCGAGGTGGATACCGTTGAGGCGGGCTCTGGCAGCGATAGTGTTATTGGCGCTAGCGGTGCTGATTGGACTCTGGAAGGGGATGATAATGAAGCCAGCAGCAGTGGCATTAGCTTCGCCGGTGTCGATAGCCTTGCTGTAACCGATGCCGATCTGTTGGGAAGCAGCAGTGCAGATGCCTTTACGCTGCAGTCGACTGGTGATATCGAAGTCTACAGCATGACCGTTTCCGGTATGTCTGCTGTCGATGGTCAGGGTGGTGATGACAGCCTGGACGCCAGCGCCTATAGCGATAGCTTGAGGCTTACCGGCACCGATAATCAGGTAACGGTGGCTGGCCTGACTTTTGATGGCATCGTCAGTGCTGTGACTTCAGCGCTGATAGGCACTACTGGCGCGGATAGCTTCACTATAGATGGTGATAATGCCGCGACCAGCTACGGTATCGCCTTTACCGGATTGAGTACCATTAACGCTCGAACGGGTGATGATACTGCTACTGGTGCAGACGGTGCAGATTGGAGCCTCACGGGAACTGATAACGAAGCCGTTAACAGCAGCATCACTTTTACCAACATCGATAATCTCACCGCCGTAAATGCAGATTTGGTTGCTACAACCAATGATGATGCATTTGTGCTCCAGTCTGATGCGGATGTAGAAGTTTACAGCATGACCGTATCCGGCATGTCTGCGGTGGATGGCAATGGCGGTGATGATAGCCTGGATGCCAGCGCCTACAGTGATGGCCTGTCATTAACGGGTACTGATAACCAGGTAGCTGCTGGCTCACTGTCCTTCTATAACATTTCCAGTGCGGTCACTTCCGTCCTGACAAACACCTACGATTCTGCTGAGTTCCAGTTGCAGGGGGATCAGGCACTGGAAACTGCGGGCATCAGTTTTACCGGCCTTGAAGAAGTAAATACGTCGGGTAGTAATGACACCCTGGTGGCCACTGACAGTGACGATGACTTTACCCTTAGCTCCGATGGCGATATCAGTGTTGCGGGCATCGACTTCAGTGGGCTGGAAACGGTAGATGGCGCAGGTGGTAGCGACACCGTTAGTGCGGATGGCGCTACCTGGACCTCCACGAGCTCCGGCAACTCACTTGTCGAAGGCAGTGTAGAGGCTGAAGTAAATGGCTTGACCGTCTATTTTGATAACCTCGAACTCGTAGAAGGGGCGGGAAGTTATATTGGCCAGGATATCGATGGTGAGTATGAGTTTAGCGATCTGGATACCATGACGATTGGCGGAGTAACGTTTGCCGACCTGGATAGTGTTGCTGCAGGTTCCGGTACAGATACTGTTTATGGTGCAGATATTGATGCCGTCTGGGATATCAATGACTCTGAACACACAGTTTCCAGTGGTGGGGAATCACTCACGATTACCGGTATCGAGTCTATTACTGCCGGTTCCGGTGCTGACGAGTTTAATTTAAACGGTGGTGAACTCACCGGGATTGATACTGGTGCAGGCAGTGACACCGTCACCTTCTCCGGCACTGTGATTGACAGTATTTCCCTTGGTGCTGGCAATGACCTGCTGACGGTAGAAACTGATATTGGCCAGGATGTAGAGCTTGCTGGTGGTGGCGGATCTGATGATTTCCAATACAACCTGTCCGGTGCTACCTGGGAGATTTATAGCAGTGGCAACCAGGTAGGTAACTTTAGCTTCACAGGCTTCGAATATCTGGATAACACCTCTGACAGTATTACCGTCCTGACCGATCGTGCATTTGATTTTGAAGATGGCGGAAATAGATCCGAAAGCTTCAATAAAAACGGGGCCGGACTCCAGTTCAGCGATATGCGGTTGGGCTACGATGGTGAGGGCGATATTTATGTCACCAGCAGCTCAACAGACACAATCGGCGGTAGCTTGACCGCTGATCGTGCCGAACTGGTTGTTGGTGGCGATGTAGATATTGAGACGGATGTTAGTGTCCTGGGTGTTGCCACTTCGGGCGCGGATATCGATATCAGTGTGCTCGCTGCTGGAGATCTTGTGATTGACGAGATCGATGCAGGGCGGGGCACTGTCTCCCTGGCCAGCTCCAGCTTTGGCACTTTGACCGCTGAAACTTACGGAGATACCCATATCACAGCATCCGCTGTGACCCTGGGAACGGAAACTGAGCTGTGGACCATTATTGGTGAGGCGACTAACCCTCTCCGTATGGATGTCACCAATACACTGGATATCTATTCTGTCAGTTACTATGAGCCCGACTTTATTGGACAGATCCCGACGGTTACCAGTACTGGTGATGAGCTGCAGTCCGTTGCTGGTGCCCAGGCATCCCAAGGCCTCAAGTCAGCAGTTCAAAATGCGGTAGAAGACTTCAGTCATGTAGACCCTGCGATCTTTAGCGCTGTGAAGCCTTACAGTAGTGGTGTCGATGCGGTGAACTCCCCTGAGATGCGTCTCAAGTCTGGAGAGCTGAGTCCCGCTGTAGCTTCGGCTGCTGAGGAGTCGGAAACCACACCTCAGTTTGATGCTGAGCTGGAGCTGGGTACCAGCGATGCACCCAGCGATATCGCTGTAGATCTTGGGGACTTTAATGGAGGCAGTGCAGGGCACTAAAGTAAACCCTCCTTTGCAAAAAGCCGGTCTTCAGGCCGGCTTTTTTGTGCCCGGAATTTTCCTGGCAGGGATTTGAGAAGGAGAGAGCTAAAAGTGAAGGCCGGAAAATTAATCGCCCAAACGAAAAAAGGCCGACTCTTGCGAGTCAGCCTTTTTGGAATTGGTGCCCAGGAGAGGACTTGAACCTCCACGACCGTTAGGTCACTAGCACCTGAAGCTAGCGCGTCTACCAATTCCGCCACCTGGGCAAATCAACGTGTGCTCCGTTGAGGACGCGAACTATAGAGATCTGCCCTCCCTGTGTCAACGACTGCGTTGCGCTTTTTTCAACATTTTTTTATTGGGTCGGGAAAATCGGCGAAATCGCTTATAATGCGTGCAATAGCGGCGAATTATTGACCAGGAATCCACCATCAGCGCCGCCTCTCTTTATGGCCGGATAATCTCCGGAGGTTGCCAACCCTGGCAACTGCCCAACAACGGATGCTGTTTTGACTCAAAAAAATACCTCAGACCCCTTCAATGTTGACCCTCATGCCCAGCGCGAGGCGGAAAAATATGAAAAGCCCGTGCCCAGTCGGGAGTACTTGTTACAAGTCCTTGAGAAGCAGGCGGAACCTGTGCCCTGGGAAGCGGTGGCCGATTTACTGGAAATAACTGATGAGGATCGCCGCGAAGGGGTGCGGCGCCGTTTGATCGCCATGTCCCGGGATGGGCAGATTGCCAGCAACCGCGCCGGTGATTTTGGTGTTTTAGATAAAATGAGCCTGATACGCGGCCGGGTTATGGGGCACCGGGACGGTTTTGGTTTTGTTATCCCCAGTGATGGCGGCACCGATCTTTTTTTATCCCACCGACAGATGCGCAAAGTCTTTGATGGTGACGAAGTATTAGTGCGGGAAACGCCCGGAGGTTTTCGCGGTAAACGCGAGGGCGCTGTTGTCAGGGTGATCAAGCACAATACCGAGCAGCTGGCTGGGCGCCTGTACCGGGAAAACGGTATTTGTTTTGTGCGCCCGGACAATCCTCGTATTAACCTGGATATTATGGTGGCCTCTGAGGATACCGCCGGAGCTGATCACGGCCAGTATGTCGTAGTAAAAATTGTTACCCAACCGGGCCGGGATAAAGTGCCGCAAGGTGAGGTCAGCGAAATTCTCGGTGATCACCTTGCCCCGGGTATGGAGATTGATGTTGCGATTCGCAACTACGGAATTCCTCACACCTGGCCCAGTGCACTGACGGCCGAGGTCAATGAAATTGCCGATGAAGTGCTTGAGGACCACAAGAAATCCCGGGTGGATCTTCGCCAGTTACCACTGGTTACTATCGATGGTGAAGATGCGCGGGATTTTGATGATGCGGTCTACTGTGAACTTTTACCCGATGGCAATTGGAAATTGCTGGTAGCCATTGCCGATGTTTCCCACTATGTACGCCCGGGTAGTGCGTTGGATGAGGAAGCGCACGGCCGTGGAAACTCGGTTTATTTTCCGGATTTCGTTGTACCCATGCTGCCGGAGAAATTGTCCAACGGCCTTTGCTCCCTGAACCCCGATGTCGATCGGCTGTGTATGGTGTGCGAAATGCACATCAATCGAAGCGGTGAAATTCAGGATTACCGTTTCTTTGAGGCGGTTATGCGCAGCCACGCGCGCCTGACTTATACCCAGGTAGGGCAAATACTCGATGAGCGGGATAACCGCGATAGTGGTGCCCGCAAGCAATTTGCGACTCTTACCCCACACTTGGATAACCTGCACGATCTTTACCTGGCGTTGCGCGAAGCGCGGGAACGCCGGGGTGCTATTGATTTTGAAACGACTGAGACCCGGATAATATTTGACGCCCAGCGAAAAATTGAGCGAATTATTCCGGTGGTGCGCAACGATGCTCACAAGCTGATCGAAGAGTGTATGCTCGCGGCCAATGTCTGCGCTGCGAGTCTGATGGAGCTATCGGAACTGCCCGCACTCTACCGGGTACACGATGCACCCAAAGAGGAAAAGCTCAGTAATTTGCGCGAGTACCTGGGTGAATTGGGGCTGCGCCTTCCCGGTGGTGGTGAGCCACAGCCCAAAGATTTCCAGGACCTGATGGAGCAGATCGAGGGCCGTGCAGATGCGCATATTATTCAGGTGATGCTGCTGCGCTCTATGAACCAGGCAGTTTACCAGCCGGAGAATCGCGGACACTTCGGTTTGGATTACCCGGCCTATGCCCATTTCACCTCCCCGATTCGCCGCTACCCGGATTTGCTCCTGCACCGGGCGCTGCGCTGGTTGATACGCAATGGCAGCGCCAACCAAGCTGCGGTGGCAAAAAAAGTTCACTCTGTGCCCGGCGCCAAACCGATTGCTCGTGAGCAGATTTTGCCCTACGACATGCCGGCCATGTTGCAACTTGGGGAGCAGTGTTCCCTGACAGAGCGGCGAGCCGACGATGCGACTCGGGATGTGCTCAGCTGGCTTAAATGTGAATACCTGCAGGATCATGTGGGCGAAACCTATTCCGGCGTTATCAGTGCGGTCACAGGCTTTGGATTATTTGTGGAGTTGGATGATCTCTACGTGGAGGGACTGATTCATGTCACCGCCCTACCCAAAGACTATTACCGCTTTGAGCAGGCGCACCAGCGTCTTATCGGGGAGCGCAGTGGCAAACGTTACCATTTGGGCGACTCTGTCACCGTGCAGGTTGCACGGGTGGATCTCGAAGAGCGCAAGGTGGATTTCACCTTGAATGAACTGGTCCCACGCGCCAAGCGTGAGTCGAAGAAAAAGAAAGAGAGTACGCGGGTGAGTGCCCGCGCTATGGAAATGGCAGTAGAACATCAATTAGAACGCGAGCGCCGGGGCCGCGATAAAAAAGAAAAACCCAGCAATACCAGTGCTAACCCCTGGGCCAAGCATACCGAGACAACAGCTAAGTCCTCGCCTTTCCGCAAGCGCAAGGTGGGCTCAGATGAGGCTGTGCCAGTAGAGGCCAGAGTTGAAGCCCCTGTAGCAAAACCGGAAAAAGAGCCGCTCAATAGGCGAGGTGAAGGCGGGCAAGGCGAAGATGCCCAGCCCAAACGCAAGATTAAAAAGCGTACCCCGACACGCAAGGGCGGAAAGCGGCCTGCAGTGGCTGCCCGTAAAGCCGCGCAAAAGGCTGAAAACGCCAAAACCCGTTCGGGTAAACTAAAAAAGAAGAAAAAGATTTCTTCTAGCAGTAAAAAGAAAAAGTGATCGAGGAATAAATTGAGTCAGGAAGTTATTTATGGCCTGCACGCAGTGCAGGCCCTCCTAAAAGGTTCTCCGCAGAATGTATCGGAGCTTCTGTTACTGCGTGGCCGCAAGGATCAGCGCCTGCAAAAAATAATCCAGCAGGCGGAAAAAAATGATATTGCCGTGCGCTTTATTGACCGGCGAGCGCTGGATGAAAAAGTTGAGGATGGCGCTAATCACCAGGGTGTTGTTGCTATCTGTTCTGGCAAAACAAAAGTTCACGATGAAAAATTCCTGTTCGACCTGCTAAAACAACTGGATCAGCGCGGCGAAGCGCCTTTCTTGTTGGTGCTGGATGGCGTGACTGACCCCCACAACCTGGGTGCCTGCCTGCGCTCGGCAGAGGCTGCCGGAGTACATGCGGTGATTGCGCCGAAAGATAAATCCGCCGGACTGACACCAACAGCCCGCAAAGTGGCCTGCGGCGCTGCCGAAGTATTGCCCTTTGTTACCGTGACTAACTTGGCTCGCGCACTGCAGCAGCTGCAACAGGCGGGAGTGTGGATATATGGCGCAGCCGGTGAGGCGACACAGGATGTATACCAAAGCCAATTGACCGGCCCCCTGGCACTGGTTATGGGTGCCGAGGGCAGCGGCTTGAGACGCTTGACCCGGGAACACTGCGATCACCTGATTAAAATTCCTATGGCGGGAGAGGTCAGCAGCTTAAATGTTTCTGTTGCCACGGGTGTTTGCCTGTTTGAGGCTGTGCGTCAGCGCAACGGCTAAGTAGCCTGTATGAGATGTGCGGACTGAGGAAAGTTTATGGGGCCTCTGAAAGCCAGAGGCCTTACCGAACTATTCAGAGACTCGTTTACAAAACTTATACCTTGACTTCATTAACGTAACCATAGGTTAGCGGCAGTTGCCGTGCTTTACGGATATACTTAGCGGTTTTAGATTCGCCATGGTTATATTTTTTGATAAATAATAATCGGCGGATTGCCAGTTTTATACAGCGATATTGTTTTCGTGAAATTCCTCTTGGGGAAGGCGGAGTTTAATTTTTAAATGCCCGTATTTAATTATCTCTAATTTACCGCAGCTTAAGCTTTCCAATAAAAATATAGATCTAAATGCAGGTTAAAAAATTGTTTTTTAATCGCAATAGTAAGTGGAAACCTCCAGGGTATTGGGGTTGAGTGCCTTAAGTGGTACTCCTGTATCTGTATATCTTGTTCGTATTTATTCAAATATAAAGGTAGGGCTTTATCCTTTAATGTTTTGATTTTTATGATGCTTATATAGTTGGAGTGAGTCGAAATATTTGCAATTCGAAAGCCATTTTAATTGCTATATGGCACTTGGCTTTTTATTATGACGGCTTTATTGGAGGGGGTTTATATGAATGGAATTAAAGGCCAATATCAGTCTTGGCATTTGCACATTTTGCACATTTTACGCCTGGGAATACTAACGCTCACGGTTGGTCTACTCAGTGCTTGTGGTGGTGGCGGAAGCAGTAGTGGCGGTAACGGCACCACAGAAACCGTTACATTGGAAAGTATTGGGCTGGAACAAGATAGCTCGAATGAATACCAGTATTTTTTAACGGCTTACTACAGTGATGACTCTTCCGTTGATGTTACGGGTGATGCGGATTGGTCCGTGAGTGACACTGACCTGGCAACGGTGGATGCCGGGCTGCTCACCCCGCTACATAGTGGGTCATTTACTCTGTATGCCTCCTATGAAGGGGTGGATACTGAGGTGGATGTTGAGTTGGCCCCTATCCTTGAAAGCGTACAGCTGGACAGGGATACCTCAAATTTTGATCAATATTATCTCACCGCTTACTATGACGATGACTCCTCAGAAGATGTTACAGAAGAAGCGGAGTGGTCGATAAGCGATACCAACTTGGCGACGGTAGAGGCTGGCCTTATCACCGCACTGGAGAGTGGCTCAGCTACCTTGACCGCCTCCTTTAGCGGTGAAACGGCGGATATGGAAATTGAACACCTTGTCTATGTGCGTGAAATTTTTTCGTCCCGGTATAAGTTTGCGGCATTAAAAAATAATGGCTCGGTTGTGTCATGGCCCGATGATGAAGATGATGATTATGTCAGCTTTAGTGAGGTTAGTGGCAACTTAACCGGAGATGTTATTGAGATTTTTTCTGCGAATTCTGCTTTCGCGGCATTAAAATCTGATGGTTCTGTTGTTACCTGGGGAGTTGCTGATTATGGTGGAGACAGCAGCTCTGTGAGTGCGGACCTAGCTGATAATGTTGTTAATATTTATTCATCAGAATATGCATTTGCAGCGCTGAAATCCGATGGTTCCGTAATAACCTGGGGAAGCGCAACTGTCGGTGGCGATAGCAGTGACGTTAGCACGGAAATCTCCAGTGATGTAGTGGCTATTGTCTCAAGCAAAGATGCTTTTGCTGCACTGAAATCTGATGGTTCTGTAGTGACCTGGGGAGACGAAGATGAAGGTGGTGATAGCACCGACGTTAGTGCAGAAATCTCCAGTGATGTAGTGACTGTCTTTCCGAATAGATATGCTTTTGCCGCACTTAAGTCAGATGGCTCTGTTGTAACCTGGGGGGACGAGGATCTCGGTGGTGATAGCAGTGCCGTTAGCGCGGAACTCTCCAGTGAAGTCGAAACTATCTTTGCATCGGAAGTTTCCTTTGCCGCACTTAAGTCAGATGGTTCGGTCGTTACCTGGGGTGCATCTGGCTATGGTGGCGATAGCAGTACTGTGAGCACAGAACTCTCCAGCGGTGTTGTTGATGTATTTGCAACTGCCGGAGCTATAGCAGCCCTTAAATCAGATGGCTCGGTGGTTACCTGGGGTGGTTCTGGCTATGGTGGCGATAGTAGTGAAGTGAGTGATCAGATTGCGAGCGATGTCGAAACTCTCTTTACTGCTAATTATGCTTATGCCGCTTTAAAATCAGATGGTTCGGTCGTTACCTGGGGTTCTTCTGACCGGGGTGGCGATAGCAGCGAGGTTAGTGCTGAGTTAACTGGAGATGTGGCAATGATTTATCCCTATAGTGGTGCGAGTAATGTGGGTTTTGCCGCGCTAAAAGCTGATGGATCGGTAATTAGTTGGGGGCTCAGTGACTATACTGATACTAGCAGTGTCAGTGATCAATTAGAGAGTGGGGTGTTGGAGGTTTTTACCAATTATTCATCCTTTGCAGCAATAAAAGATGACAAGTCTGTGGTGACTTGGGGCGATGAAACAGGGGCTGGCGACAGCAGTGAGATTGATTTCTATTAAATAGAAATTATATTGCTGGAATTGGGAGCGGTTTACTGACTTCTGATGGTAATGCTGCCGGTTGATCTGGTGGATATTACAGACTGGTATGCCTTAAGCCGACAATCAGGTAGCTATTGATTGTCGGCTTGCCAAGATAAATATATTAGCTGTCTAGCATCCATCTGCTTTGCTAAATATACCTCGTACAAATAATATTTTATTTGCAGCTCAAAAGATTACTTCATATTTTTAGTGGGGTATCCCGGTAATAGCTATTTGCGTGGCAGCAGTTTTCTGATGGATCTTTTATTGGGATTTCTGTTCCAGTCCGCTATTAGAATCATATACCCCCAATATTTTCTTCTGACCCTTTCTTATTTTATCTTTTTGTTTTGTGCAGAAGGTTAGCTAAAGAATCCCCGTAAATAGCTAAAAGCCATAAACTGATATACCCTGGCTATAAGCTTCTCTCTAAATACTCTCAACAAATGCAGAATTCAATGTACCGTAGTCCAGCGCATTGCCAAACAAACCGTTATCACTTTTAACCACTGTCAGCGGCTTTAATGATTCGCTTAAGTGCCCGTAGACAGACTGGAATAAAGCCGGTCCGGTACTAAAACGTTTTATACCTGCGGCAGAAAAATCCGATAGAGGGGCCATATCCGGAAGCAGCATAATATTGATTGGCAGGTCGATACCCGCTGCCAAACTCCTTGCCTCCTCAATGGAAGAGAGCCCAGGCACAAAGCCGCAGTCAGCACCGGCACTCTGATAAAGCTCTAACCTCTCTGCACACATATTTACCGCTTTATCACCGCTGGCGAGTGCATTGAGATAAACATCGGTACGGGCATTAATAAAAAGCGGGCGGCCGTTAAGCGCTTGGCGAATAGCGCTGATTTTTTCGCCAAGAGATTCGGGGGTGTCATTACCATCTTCAATATTGATGCCTGCAACGCCCAGCGCAACCATGTTACAGGCCAGCTCAGCTACCTGTTTGGGATTTTGGGAATATCCACCTTCAATATCCACACTCAGAGGTAAAGAGGTTACCCGGGCAATTCGTGCGATAGCGCTTAAGTGTTCCTCAACTGGCAGGGTACCGCCGTCGGCATAACCCAGCGACCAGGCGACGGCGGCACTGCTGGTGCCCACTGCTTGGGCGCCTGTGTTTTGGCAGATTAATGCGCTGGCGGCATCCCACGCATTTGGCAGGATCAATGGGGAATCAGTTTGGTGCAACTTGGTGAAGGTATTGAATGGGCTGTTGTTCATGGGGATAACCTACTTGAGCGATGTCGTTTGAGTGGTGAATTTACCGCTCAAGAGATTGGTTCACTGGCCACAATCGGAACTGAACCGTGAAAACTGGGAAAGCAATTAAGGTTGTTGGTTGCGATGTGGGAGAGGGGGGAGCAGACAAGTGTTATTAATGCATGGCCGAGAAAGCTGTGAATTACTTTCTTAGCCATGCAGGAAAGAGACAGAAAAAGGAAAAAGGGAAAATCAGTTGAGAGCGGGATCTTTATGCAGCCACTGCTGCACCGCCTCAACTACGGGGGCGGGATTCTTGATCCAGCTGAGGTGAGGATTGCCTTTGGGGTAGGTCGGTTGCATCTCCCGGGTTTCACCGCCGACGATTGCCGCTAATTTGCGGGCGGCCTGAATAGGGGCGAAGGGGTCGCCGTCCAGCGCAATATGCAGGGTGGGCTGGCTTGTCTTTTCCATTTGCCCAAAGCGATCCTCCGGTGCAAAGCGACCGCTAAATATGGAGCGGGCCCAGTCTTTCATCAGCCTGCGCGCTTCGCGCCAGCCGAATCCCATGCGCGCACCGGGGAAATAACCCAGCAGGCTTGAGGTCACACTGGCAATTGAGGCGAAGAGCAGGATGGCGTACTTGTGCAGGCCACTCCAGCTGCGGTGGTCCACATGGCCGGAGGCGATACTGACAACCTTGGCGTTACCGGTGAGGCCGGCGCGGGCCGCCAGGGTACTGGTTTGGCCGCCGATACTGTGGCCGAGAATCAGCGCTGGCCCCTGGGGGAATTGCTGTTCCAGCAGTTGGATTAACTGCGGGATAAATGAAAACACCAGATCGTTGTAACCGTAGTCGGCATTTCGGTGCGGGCGCGGTAGGCTCTCCCCGGTGCCGGGCAGTTCGCTGATAGCGGTGCTGTAACCGAGCTTTTGCAATTCTTCCAAGAGCAGGCGGTAGCGGTTGGCCGGTACGCCCATCGCGGGAAGTACCAATACCAGGGGGCCTTCGCCGTTGTGTACTGTGGTTACTGGTACCTGGAAGGCGCCAAATTCTAATTGGTGGGTTTGTTGGGGCATGGTACTTCTCCCGTTAGCAGTCCGGCATCATAGGCGAAGCCAGCTTGCCAAACCCATGACCAGACCGCGCAGTGCTGTGTCCCAATCCGCCAAATCAGGGAAATCAAAAAGGTGGCAGGGTGGTCATCTTGATCAACTTGCAACTGGGTGGGCGAAGGCACTGGGCTTGAATTAATTGATCAACTTGCAACCAATCCCACAACTGCCTAGAATACGCCGCCCGCAATGGGCCCGGTTTATCCGTGCCCGTTGTACTCCTTGCCTCATCGGACTGTCCGAGAGGCTGATTAACCCGTAAGGAGCTAAAATGCGTCATTACGAAATTGTATTCCTGGTTCACCCGGACCAGAGCGAGCAGGTACCTGGCATGGTGGAGCGCTACACTGCGTCCATCAAGGAGAGCGGTGGGCAGGTTCACCGTCTGGAAGACTGGGGCCGTCGCCGTCTGGCTTACCCGATCAACAAGATCCACAAGGCTCACTACATTCTGATGAACGTAGAATGTTCTGAAGAAGCCCTTGAGGAACTGACTACCAACTTCCGTTACAACGATGCGGTTATCCGTAATCTGGTAATTCGTGAAGACGAGGCGATCACTGAAGAGAGCCCGATCATGAAAGCGGAAAAAGAAAGCCGTGAGCGCAAAGCTGCCCGTGCAGAGCGCACCGAGCGTCGCGAGCGCGCCGGAGAAGAGAAAGCTTCTTCCGACGCTGCAGAAGCTTCTTCCGATAACGCTGAAAGCGAAGAGTAAGGGGATTATCAGATGGCACGTTTTTTCCGTCGTCGCAAGTTCTGCCGTTTCACCGCTGAAGGTGTTAAGCGTATCGACTACAAAGATCTCGATACCCTGAAAGCCTACATCTCCGAGACTGGCAAAATTGTTCCTAGCCGTATTACCGGTACCAAAGCCAAGTATCAGCGTCAGCTGGCCTCTGCGGTCAAGCGCGCTCGCTACCTGGCCCTGCTGCCGTACACGGACAGCCACGAAGCCTAAGCCGCAGTTTGCTTAGACTCATTAATAGAGAAGCTATCTAGATATGCGCGCCGTAGCTGAATTTATTATGCGCGGACGCGTCAGGGCGGTAATCCTCACCATGTTGGGGATTCCGCTGATAAGCCCGGCAATTCTCGCTCTGGTGAGTTTGCGTCGAGGCGGCAGTGACGGCCTGATGGTTTTGGCCTGGGCTCTGTTGCCGATTGTCGTTATGGGTATGAGTGGTCATGTACCACCACTGGTGACTGGTATATCCGCAGGCCATTTTGTTGCAGTTTTTTGCGGCGCCATGGCATTGCGCAGCAGTCGCTCCTGGGCCACTGGCCTGGTGGCTGTAACGGCGGTATCGGCAGCAGGCATATTGCTGACCTCTCTCTTCAGTGGAGGACTGATGCAAGGGTTCTTGCAGGCAGTCGAGAATGCAGCGGAACAGCCCAATACTGTTCCAATGGATGAACTGAAGCAGATATTTGCGGGTGAATTGCAAATTACCGGTTACCTGAGCCTGATTTCGGCGATAAGTGCCACATTGGCTCTGGTACTGGGGCGTTACTGGCAGGCCCTGCTGTACAACCCCGGCGGTTTCCGCCAGGAGTTCCACCAGCTGCGCCTGCCCCTGTGGCTGTCAGCGACAAGCATGTTGTTGTGGGTAGTCAGCTTGGTAACCCCAGGCTACGCATTTTGGGGAGCGGTGATTGCGTTCCCGATGGTGGTAGCTGGTATTGCCCTGGTCCACTGGTTGGTTGCCAGTCGCGGTTGGGGGGTAGGTCCCCTGGTGGCGATGTACATCATGCTGGTGATTGGAGGGCTGCCCCTGGCGGGCTTCCTCTGCGGCCTGGCCCTGGTAGATAGCTGGATAGATATTCGCGGACGCTCTTCCAAATAAGCGCGCCCGCACAATACAGAAATTGAGGAAACCGAGATGGAAGTTATTCTGCTCGATAAAGTAGGCAAACTGGGCAACGTGGGTGACCGCGTTGATGTTAAAGCCGGTTTTGGCCGCAATTTCCTGCTGCCGACTGGTAAGGCAATTGCTGCTACCGCCGCTAACATTGCTGAGTTCGAAGCTAAGCGCGCTGAACTGGAAGCCGCTGCTGCCGCTAAGCTGGCTGAAGCTGAGAGCCGCGCTACCAAGCTGGCCGACCTGGTTGTTACCATCGCTGCTAACGCTGGCGACGAAGGCAAGCTGTTCGGTTCTATCGGCACTCGCGACATCGCTGAAGCGATCTCTGCTGGTGGCGTTGAAGTAGCTAAAGCTGAAGTTAAGCTGCCGGAAGGCGCGCTGCGCGAAGTGGGCGAGTACGACGTAGACGTACAGCTGCACTCCGACGTAATTGCTGCAGTTAAAGTCGTTATCGAAGCCGAGTAAGGTTTTGTTGACGAACGGTTGGTGCTTCGGGCGCCAGCCGCGCTACAATCGGGCGCTGCACCCTATCGGGTCCAGCGCCTGTTTTGTTTTTACTATCCAGTAAAGTTCCATGATCGACGAATACGCCGCCCCTGAAGAAGAGATCCACAGCGAAGAGAGTTCACCCCTGCCGCATTCGGTAGAGGCGGAGCAGTCTGTGCTCGGCGGCCTGATGCTGGACCCGGGCCGTATTGATGCCGTTGCCGAACAGCTGAGTGAAGAGGATTTCTTCAGCGCCAGTCACCGCAAGATCTTTGCGGTTATGGGTGAGCTGAGTAATGGCGAACAGCCCCTGGATATCGTTACCCTCGCCGAAGGCCTCGCCAGCCGCGACCTACTCGGTGAAGTGGGTGGCCCTGCCTACCTGGCGGAATTGGCCGAAAACACTCCCTCCGCAGCGAATATCGTCGCCTACGCCAAGATCGTGCGTGAGCGCTCCATGCTGCGCCAGCTGATCGCCGCTGCCGGTGAGATCAGCCGCACCAGTTTTAATCCCGGCGGCCTTGCCTCCGCCGACCTGCTGCAGATGGCCGAGCGCCGCGTGGCGGAAATCGCCGAGGGGCGCGCCAAAGAGGGCGGCTTTGTCGGCGTGGATACGCTGCTGAAAAAGACTGTCGAGCGCATCGATGAGCTGTTCAAGACCGAGGGTGATATCACCGGTATCAGCACCGGTCTTACCGAATTGGACCAGCGCACCTCCGGCTGGCAGCCGGGCGAACTGGTTATTCTCGCCGCGCGTCCCTCCATGGGTAAGACCGCACTGGCATTGAACTTTATCGAGAGCGCCATGCTCTGCCAGGAGAGCCCGACTCTGGTCTTCAGTATGGAGATGCCCTCGGACAGCCTGGTGATGCGGATGTTGTCCTCTATTGGTCGTATCGACCAGGGGCGCATCAGGAACGGCAAGCTGCAGGAAGAGGATTGGCCCAAGCTATCCAGCGCCGTGCAGAAGATGAAAGGCAAGTCCCTGTATATCGACGATACGCCGGCACTAAGTCCCAGCGAGGTGCGCGCCCGTACCAAGCGCACGGTGCGCGATCACATCAACAAATTGATGCGCGAGAATCCCAAGTTAAGCCGCGAAGACGCCGAGGCCAAGAGTATGCCCGCCATGATTATGGTGGACTACTTGCAGCTGATGCAGGTGAAGGGGTCTACCGAGGGCCGCACCCAGGAGATCTCCGAGATCTCCCGCTCTCTCAAGGCGCTGGCGAAAGAATACGAGTGCCCGGTGATTGCCCTGTCGCAGCTTAACCGGGGAGTAGAGCAGCGCCCCAACAAACGGCCGATGAACTCGGACCTGCGGGAATCCGGGGCGATCGAGCAGGACGCTGACGTGATCCTGTTTATCTACCGCGATGAATACTATAACGAGGACAGCCCGGATAAAGGGATGGCCGAGTTGATTATCGGCAAGCAGCGTAACGGTGAGATCGGCACCTGCCGCGCAGCCTTTGTGGGCAAATACACTCGCTTCGATAATCTGGCGCCGGAATACTACCAGGGCGAATAAGCCTTTCTGCTAGGTTTGCGGCTGTCGAATATCCGAACCTAGGGGAGCCACCTCTTGTTATGCGAAAAAAAAGATTGGTGCTAAAACGCTAATTTATCCATAGCTCCTGGACTGAAGGGCTGCTGGGGTTGGTGCAACACCTGGGGCCCCTCCAACGAATTACCCGGGTCCACCACCAGCTCTACCATTGCCTCCCTTTGCCGCGAGTCCCACCCGGCTGAAAGGGAGCAGTGCCGCTAAATTAAGTCTATGGATGCCCAAGATTGTTCTGCGCGTTACTGGATTAAGGGGGATGGGCGTTCAGCGTAGTACTCTGCGTATTCTTTTTCTTCAGGAAATCTATAAATAATCATAGGTAAGAAATAGCCTCCCTTTTTAAGGCCGTTTCCTGGTCAATCCCTGACCGCCCCATCCACAATCCATTATATGGATATAATTATGAAGCAGGGGTCGTTGTGAATATGGAACTCACATTAGTTGATGGTTTTTTTTAAGAGCTTTAAAGGATTTAAAGCTAAAAGGCAGTGGATATCCAAGGGAGATTTTAGAGCCTGAGAATATAGATTGGAACAGGGTATGAAACAGATTTATAGGTTAACTACCAATCCTGCAATATACAAGGAGATACCCCTTGATGTGGAGGATATTGCTGATCAACTAAATGCTGATGATCATATTATGGATTTTGTCTATATGGGGATAAAGGAAAAGAAGCTAGCTGGCTATTGGGGGCCAATAAAAACAGTTTTCCAGTCTTCACCAGCATTTCCTGAGGCAGTTAAGATCCCCAGTATTTGTATCTGGTCGGGACCCAACCTTGTTTTTTCAGAGAGGGCGCATGCTGTCTTTCGCCTGATGCTGGATGACTATGGTGAATTTCTTCCTTTAAATGTTTCAGGGGATAACTATTACTTATTTAATAACCTGACTGATTTGAGTCCAGATTTATCGCGTAGTTTCTATAGCGAGCCAGACACACAGACTATTAAATCGTTAGTATTTGGTGAAGAGGCCAGGGAAAAGCTATTATTCAGGAGCTATTGGGAAGGGTGTTCAGTTTGCTTTTGCAATGAAAAATTCAAAAATCTTTGCGAAGAATTCGATCTGGAAGGCTTGAGCTTTAGTACAGCTCTTCTTTCTGCCAATTCAAAATAGTCTCGCCTTATCAATATAGCTTAAGAGCTCGGGAGCGGCCTGCCATGGAGCATCAATAAATAATTTATATACTATCTTACGGCTGTTTTTAAAAGCTCGTTCTTATATTTCTAATTTTCAATTTTGTAGTGAGATAAATTTTTATAGTTGCACATGAAAAATTGGCACAAAAATTATCTTATTGGATTTTATTAAGTTTGTTTTAGTATCAAAGCTGCGTAGAATCGATAGATATTTATCGGTATTTTGGCTGTGATTTAGTGGCTTTCTGAAGGCCGGTAGCCAAAGGGATTCGAGAGAATCAAGACATCCAAGAATTTTCTCAACAACCATCCTCTTAAAGGAGAACGGTAGTGTGATGTAAGAGTAAGTAAAAGGCGCTGACCCAAGGTGGGCGAACACCAGGGGCCAGCTGACCAAATTGATAGAGAAAGTATCAAGATGGCTATATGCATAGTACGCTAGAAACCCGCTCGTCTTCAATAAAGTGGAGAACATTCAGCGGCTTGGAGCGATTCCCCAAGCTCTGGGAGCGTAGTGCCTGCCTTTTCTTCTTCTTCGCCTACCGTTCCCGCGCACCACCCCGTATTTCTCCAAAACGTTATTTTTTGGCCTTCCATTACGGAGGGGCTACCCATGATTTGAGTATCAGTAGGCAATAACTATGTTGATCTTAAAGCGCCGTACAGGTGAAAACTTAAGGATAGGGAGTAATGTGTCAGTCACCGTATTGGAAGTTAAGGGTAATCAGGTGAAGATAGGAATACGTGCTCCAAAATCCTTACCCGTGCACCGTGAAGAAATATATATACGTGTCCGAAAGGAAGTAACACAGAGGAATGGAAGTCGTTGAGAGTCTAGATGTGGCTATGGACTGCCTGGCACAGCGGTAAGTTTAATCTACAGTTTTCGTGCAGCCCACGGCACAAAAGGTAATGGTTTGACTCATCCGCTGCTGCCACTTTCTTTTCACTTCTGGTTATATTTACTAAAAAGGGAGAAGGAAATAATACACTGCGCTCGGGACCCTATGAGGCATGGATGCCGATTAGGAGCTTACAGGGATGTATTCACAGCGTGTCTCGAGTGAAGTGTATTCTTTCCTTCCTCCCCAGTAGTAATTTCTTCAAATATGTTGAAAGCATGGGCATCTGAATTCGGGATATATATAGGTTTATCGATTTGTTTTAAATCAGGAAATTTCTGCACACCTCCGTGATGTCTCTGCAAGCCCTAAAGTGCAGTTCTTGCAAAGGGCTAGCCATTTGCGGCGAGTTGCGCCTAACATCGGTAGCCTGCAATACCCGCAGGGATATTGCGGAGTTATTCAGGGGCTCTTTAATTTATACCTTGAGAGTTTTAGAGCATTTACTGTTCATCGGTAAAGGGGAACCGCACTTTGCTAATGGAGCAAAAGATCCGCGCACTGGTGCTGCAGCGCCAATTTATCCACAACCCTTGGAGCGATGGGCTGTCGCAGTTGTTACAACATCTGGGGGCCCTGCAGTTGGATGCCATTCAGCGAATTACCCGGGCCCACCACCACCAGCTCTACAATCGCCTGCCCCGCTACCGCGAGACACACCTGGCTGAAGCGGAGCAACGTCGCGAAATATTCGAGTATTGGTCCCACGCCGCCGCCTATCTGCCAATGGCCCATTACCACTATGCACGGGTGCGTATGGATCGTATCCGCGCGGGTCAGCGCCACTGGTTTGAGAAGAATGCCAAGTTGTGCCGCTATGTTCTCGATCGTGTGCGAGAGGAGGGCGCGCTGAGGGCCAGCGATTTTGTGCGCACCAAGAGTGGATGGTGGGAGTGGTCCGATGAGAAGAAAGCCCTGGAGCAGTTGTTTCATGAAGGTGAGCTGATGGTCAGCCACCGGGAGGGCTTTCAAAAAGTCTTTGATCTCCCGGAGCGGATACTGCCGGCAAATATCCCGACCAATGCCGCCTCGGAAATTGAGTACGGCAGCCATCTGGTGCGCACTTTTCTGGGGTGCCAGGGGATTGGCCGAGCGGAGGAAATTGCTTACTTGCGCCGGGAAGACAAACCCCTTATCCAGCTGGCAATTAAGCGTATGCTGGCAACCGGCGAACTCACGCAGTGGGGAAAAGAGCTGATGCTCACTGAGCACCTGGACTGGGAGCCGGTACGACCATCTCGCAAAGTGCGCCTGTTATCCCCATTTGATCCGCTGATATTGCAGCGCAAACGCCTGCGCCGGTTGTTTGATTTTGAATATCAATTGGAGTGCTATGTGCCGGCGGCCAAGCGCCGCTATGGCTATTTTTGCCTACCGATTTTATATGGCGACCAATTCGTGGGGCAGGTGGACTTGAAGGCTGATCGGGATGCGGGTGTATTGAGGGTAGAGGCCCTGCACTGGAATAAGAAACCCGGTGTCTCGCTAGAGGCGAGCTACCACCGGGCTCTGGGGCAGTTTGCCCGTTTTCACGGGCTGCAAAGCGAAGCCGCGCTTACAGCTTGACGACTACGTAGACCTCCTGGCCATCGCGCTGGGTCGGCATAAAGTAATTGCCGCCATAGCGGTAGTACTGGATGCCATTGATAATTTCAGCGGCGTAGCCTTTGGGTAAGGTTTCCACCACTTGTCCGGGCTGGAAGCCCTGGGGGCCAGGGTCCGGGGTTGCAGGCACAGTAGCGGGAGCTGCTGCCGTTGCAACGGGGACTGCTACAGCCGGCGCTGGCGCAGGAACAACGGCCACGGGTGCTGGAGCTACAGCCACTGCGGGTGGTGCTACCACAACATAAGTGCGCGTAGCCGGGTGCCATTGATAATAGGCATCGGCGTACTGGTAATAAGTAATTCCGCCTACTTGGACTCTCACAGCACTAGTTGGCAGGGTGACTACCGAGGCGCCCAGGGGGGCAGCGACAACCACATAACCACGAGGGCCGTGGCGGTAGAAATGTCCGCCATGGTAGTAAAAGGGGCGTCCGCCGACTGCGACACGCACATGGCCCACAGGTAGAACGGGTGCAATGAATCCGATCGAAATACGTGGTCCGCGATAACCTCCACCACGGTGGTGGTGGCGATGATCTCCCCCGCGCTCATAACCGCGCGCATCGGCGGGTGGGCTAAAGGCAAAAGCGGCCAGTGCCAGGAACGCACTGGCGCCAATTACGACATTCAGTTTATTCACAGTCTCTCCAGCGAAGTGATTACTCACATTTGACATACTAACTCTTAAACTGACATTAAAGACAGGTTAATTGGTTAAGAATTGTCAAAGTGCCGGAGCCTGGAGCTGCAGTCAGCGGTTGCGCTGGATGATTCCCATCAATTTGTACATCAGTTGTGCGGCGGCAAAGTCATAGGCGTGAAAGCCCTCGATCGGCGCAAATTCCAGCAGATCGAAGCCAATTATCTCTCTTTGTCGCGCAACAGATTCGAATAAGTTGAGGGTCTGGTACCAGCCGAGACCGCCGGGTACCGGGGTGCCGGTGGAAGGGAAGACCGATGGGTCCATACCGTCCACATCCAGGGTAAAGAAGACTTTCTTGGGGAAATTCTCCGGTAACTGGAATTCCTGCACGTTGTTGGGCACCAGTTGGTGGGCATCCAGGTAGCCTACGTTGTGGTCCTTGCGGGCCTGTACTTCCTCTTCGCAATAGGCGCGGATTCCCAGCTGGAACAAGGGAACACCGGCTTCTACCACTAGACGCATCACGCTGGCGTGGCTGTGTTTGTGACCTTCATAGCGATCGCGCAGGTCGGCGTGGGCATCGATTTGCACTACGCCAAAGTCTGTTTCACCGGCGTCCAGTAGCCCCTTGATAATGCCCCAGGTCACGGAGTGTTCGCCGCCGATACCCACCGGCATCTTGCCCAGTGCCAATACCTCTTTGGTGGCTGCCGCGATATTGTCCATCACCTGTTCTGCGGGGCCGGAAACCGAGACCGGTGAGCGGGTGTAAATGCCCAGATCGCAGGGATTGGAGAAATTGTCGAAAGTCTCCAGCTGCCAGGAGGCTTCCAGAATGGAAGCTGGGCCCTTGCCGGTGCCGCCGCCGTAGGAGACGGTCTCTTCATAGGGGATGGGGATAATGTGAAAGAGGGCGTCTTCCGGCTTCGGCTGCTCGATCTCGGAGCCGAGAAAAATGGGGTATTCGTTTTCTGACAACATCTACTGGTCCTCTGGCGGAGGCAAGAACTCATTGCCTGCCGCATCTATCTCTATCGGCACTGTTTAGGAGAGGCGTTCCTTGAAATCCTCGTAGCCGAAAGCTTTGATCATCTTCAAATCGTCGGTATCCGAGTTCCACAGGGCAATTGCGGGTAGGGGGATACCGTTGAAGGTATTGGTTTTTACCATGGTGTAATAGGCCATTTCCTCGAATACCAGGCGTTCGCCAATCCGCAATGGTTGACTGAAACTGTATTCGCCGATGCTATCGCCGGCGAGGCAACTTTGCCCACCCAGGCGATAGGTATGGGGAAGGTCACCGGGGCGAGCGGCGCCGGTAATTTCCGGTCGGTAGGGCATTTCCAGCACATCGGGCATATGGCAGGTGGCGGAGGCGTCCAGGATGGCCTGGTTTTCGCCATTCCAGGTGATGTCCACTACCTCGGCCACAAGGATACCGGCGAAAAGGGAAATTGCCTCGCCGGGTTCCAGGTAAACCTGCACATCGTATTTTTCGGCAAAATTGCGCACCGCTTCGACCAGTTCGTCCACCTGGTAGTCGCGGCGGGTAATGTGGTGGCCACCACCAAAATTGATCCACTCCATCTGCGGAATCAGGTCGCCAAACTTTTCCTCTACCGCAGCGATAGTGCGCTCCAGGGGTTTGAAATCCTGCTCACATAAAGTGTGGAAATGCAGGCCGCTAATGCCCTCAAGGGACTCGTTTTCAAACAGCGAGCGCACGATTCCCAGGCGTGAGCAGGGGGCACAGGGATCGTAGAGATCGGTGTGGCCCTCGGAGTGCTCCGGGTTAATCCGCAAGCCGAAACTTAGCTCTGGCCGCTGCTTCTGCATATCCAGGCACAGTTCCCGATAGCGCTTCCACTGGGAAAAAGAGTTAAAAACCACATGGTGGGCGAATTGCAGTATTTCGCGCAGTTCCTCGTCCTTGTAACCGGCACTAAATACATGGACTTCCTTGCCTTTGTCGCGACCGCCGTACTCTTCGTAACCCAGCTTGGCTTCGTGCAGGCCACTGGCACAGGTGCCGGAAAGGTATTCAGCCACGATGGGTCCAGTGCTGAACATGGAAAAGGCTTTGAGCGCTGCCAGTACCTTGGCGCCGCTGCGCTCTTGTACGTCGGCGAGCAGTGCCAAATTGTCGCGTAGGGCGATCTCATCCACGACGAAGCAGGGTGAGGGTACGCGGTAGGGATCAAAGTGTCCGAAGTAGTCAACGCGGGGAGTGAGGTCCATGGGGGCGTTATATCCTGGTGCGTTGGGGAGGGCGCTGGGGCCCACCCCGGAGGTCTGAGAAAAGTACGGCTTACTGGAAAGGTTTATCCAGCCAGGTTTCCTGCCAGGGCAGGCCGTACTTGTTCAGGTCGTCCATAAAGGGATCTGGGTCCATCTGTTCCATATTCCACACGCCGGGTTTCATCCACTTGCCTTCCAGCATCATCTTGGCACCGATCATTGCCGGGACACCGGTGGTGTAAGAGATCGCC
The DNA here is from genome assembly GCF_052467815.1 of Microbulbifer maximicatervae (SeqCode). Lineage (NCBI taxonomy): Bacteria > Pseudomonadati > Pseudomonadota > Gammaproteobacteria > Cellvibrionales > Microbulbiferaceae > Microbulbifer > Microbulbifer maximicatervae (SeqCode). Next base: position 1,065,210 of record NZ_CP174326.1, on the reverse strand, counting down.
TGGGACTGAACTTCTTTGTAGCAGTCCTGGTGGTCGCAGGTGTTGTAGACGTAGTAGATTTTCTCTTCGCCGTCTTTGGTGCCACGGATAATGTTGCCGATGCAGGTCTTGCCTTTGGTCAGTGGGCCGAGGCTGGCGGGGTCTGGCAGCAGCTCTTTAAGGAACTGGATAGGTACAATTTGCTGGCCTTGGAATTCCACTGGCTCAATGCCGGTCATACCGACGTTTTGCAGGACTTCCAGGTGCTTCAGGTAACTCTCGCCAAAGGTCATCCAGAAACGCGCGCGCTCAATTTCCGGGAAGTGCTTGGACAGGGATTCCAGCTCTTCGTGGTACAGCAGGTAGATATCCTTATCGCCAATGCCTTCGGGGAAGTTGAATACGCGTTTTTCTTCCATCGGCTTGGTGGTAACCCACTGGCCATTTTCCCAGTAGCGACCGTTGGCGGTGATCTCGCGGATATTAATTTCCGGGTTGAAGTTGGTGGCGAACGGCAGGCCGTGGTCGCCGGCATTGCAGTCGAGGATATCCAGGGTGTGGATACGATCGAAGTGGTGCTTCTTGGCGTAGGCAGTAAATACACTGGTGACGCCGGGATCGAAACCGCTGCCCAGCAGAGCCATCAGGCCGGCTTTCTCGAACTTTTCCTGGTAGGCCCACTGCCATTTGTATTCGAACTTGGCCTCTTCCGGCGGCTCGTAGTTGGCGGTGTCCAGGTAGTGCACGCCGGTTTCCAAACAGGCATCCATAATGTGCAGGTCCTGGTAGGGCAGGGCCACGTTGATGACCAAGTCCGGCTTCACTTTCTCGATCAGCTTTACCAATTCAGGCACATTGTCCGCATCTACTTCAGCGGTGTCGATTTTGCGCGGCAGCATAGCGGCAATCTTGTCGCACTTGCTTTTGGTGCGGCTTGCCAGGGTGATATTTTCAAATACTTCAGCAACCTGTGCGCACTTGTGTGCAACCACCTGGCCGACACCGCCGGCGCCGATGATCAGTACGTTGGCCATAAAGATCTCCTTAATCTGCGGCTTTTACTGCCGCTATCTTTTCAAAGGCGCTGGCGCCTTATTATTCAAACTTACTTTTCGAAATAGGTGTATCCGCTCATGCTGGCGGTATAAGTCTGCAGAATCTGCTTGCGCTGGGCAGCGGTAATCAGCCCCTGTTTAACGGCGCGTTCCGCCAGGCGGCGGAAGCGCTCGAATAGCGCTTTGGGTTGATATTCTACGTAACTCAGTACATCGGAAATACTGTCGCCGTGAATCTCATGGCTGAAGTCGATGCTGCCGTCTTCCTGAATGCGCACGCTCACCACGTTGGTGTCCCCAAACAGGTTGTGCAGGTCGCCCAGGGTTTCCTGGTAGGCGCCGATCAGGAAGGTGCCGAGGATATAGTCTTCGCCATCTTTTAGTTCGTGCAACGGCAGGGTTTTCTGCTCTTTTTCCCGGCCAATAAAGCGGTCGATCTTTCCGTCACAGTCACAGGTGATATCGGCGATGATGGCGGAGCGGGTCGGTGCTTCGTCGAGGCGGTGGATCGGCAACAATGGAAATACCTGGTCGATAGCCCAGATATCCGGCACCGACTGGAATACGCTCACATTGGCGTAGTAGATATCCGACAGTACCTCCGGCAGCGCTTGCAGATCTGCAGGAATCTCCTCGGCTTCATCCAGTAGTTTGCGAATATCCTGGGCGCCCTGCAGGAACAAGTTTTCCGCATTGGCGCGCTCGCGCAGGCTCACCTGGCCGTGCAGGTATAGGGAGCGCACCTCGTCGCGATAGTAGAGGGCGTCGTTGTAGCTCTCCTGCAGGTTTTTTGGGGTGATACTGCGCACTGCGTCCTGCAGGTTGAGCAGCATCTGGTGGTCGCCCTCGCTGATCCTGGTGTGTTCGAGTTCCACCGGTTCGAAACGGGTGGTGTCGAGAATATCGAACAGCAGCACTGAGGAGTAAGCCACAGTGGCGCGGCCGGATTCGGTGATAATTACCGGGTGCTCGACCCCCTCACTATCGAGGGTGCCCATAATGGCTTCCACTACATCGACACAGTACTCATCCAGGGAGTAATTCTTGGAGTGGGTGTAATTGGTCTTGCTGCCATCGTAATCCACTGCCAGGCCACCGCCCAGGTCCAGGTAGCCCATGGGCGCGCCTTCTTCCACCAGATCGGCGTAGTAGCGACAGGCTTCCAAAACTCCGGTGCGGATATCGCGGATATTGGGTACCTGTGATCCCAGGTGGTAGTGCAGTAGTTTCAGGCAGTCGAGCATATCGTGATTGCGCAGTTGATCGACCATGGCGATCAGGTCGTTACTGCCCAGGCCGAAAATACTGCGGTCGCCGCTGGTTGCATTCCAGTAGCCGCCAACTTTCGAGGCGAGCTTTACCCGGGCGCCAATATTCGGGCGCACCTGCTCGCGCTCGGCGCAGCGGATAATGGTTTCTACTTCCGAGGGAGTTTCCACGACGAAGAAAACCTGCACGCCCAGGCGCTGGGCCTGTAGACCGAGGTTAATAAATTCCTCGTCCTTGTAACCGTTGCAGACGATCAGGGATTCGGTGTTATCCAGAATGGACAGCGCGGCAATTAACTCCGCTTTACTGCCTGCTTCCAGTCCGTGATTAAAACGGCGGCCGGCATTGGCAATTTCTTCAATCACCTGGCACTGCTGATTCACCTTAATGGGAAATACACCGCGAAAAACGTTGCCGTAGCCGCAGTCATCGATAGCGCGGGCAAAGGATTCGTTAATCCGGGCAATCTGCGCTTCGAGTAAATTCTCAATACGCAATAGCAGGGGCATTCCCAGGCCGCGCTCGGTGGCGCCTCGGGCAATGTCCATTAGGGAAACGCTGTGTGATACCCCGTTGGGGCCGTCGACTTGCAGTGAAATTTCACCATTTTCGTTCAAATCGAAATATCCGGCGCCCCAATTGCGGATGCCGTAGAGTTCGGCCGAATCTTCGCAAGTCCAGTCTTTTACTTGTTGCTTCTTCATGGCGCCTTTCTGTTGATATTTGGCGGGCGCGAATCTTGGGCCCAGCAGGGCCGGAAAGCAATAACTATAGATAAAAAAACGCTAATTTTTGTGTATAAAAAAGTAAATGGACAAGCAGTATTACAGCGGTGCTTTTGCTCGCAGTGACAGGGTGCCGTAATTGGCAATTAATACAGGGAGGCAGACTGGAAAAAAGGCGGCCCGGAGGCCGCACGCAGGGGGGATGGTATTGGGTACTAAATCACGCCGGGTCTGGGGACAACCCGGTAGCCGCGATGGCTGTGGTCCCACAGGTAGTAGGTGTCGTAGGCCACGTAGTAATTGTGTCCACCCACAACTACGGTTAGCGCTGAAGCCGGCAGGCTGTGTACGATAGCGCCGTGGGGGGGCTGTGCTACTACGTAGCCAGAAGTAGCTGGGCGGTAAAAAATCCCATCGCTGTAGTAGAAACCCGGAGAACCAATACTGATGCTGACGAAATTTTTTGGCAGGTGACGCCAGCGGTAGCCGTAACCGTAGTGTGAGGGACGGTAGTGAGGGCGGTGTCCACTGTACCCATGGCGGTATCGGGGCCTGTAGGTGGCGCGGTACTCGTGACGATGGCCGCTATTGTGCCCTTTTCGATGTCCTTTATCGTAACCTTTGCTATAGCCTGCTTTATAGGCATTGCGCACTTCGCGGCGGTGCTGACGTTCTTCCCTGCGTTCCTGTTTGCGTTGCTTTTTTTCCTGCTTCTGATGCTGCTTACTGTGGTTGCGCTCTACATGGCGTTGCTCGCGTTCGGCTCTCCCATATTTGTGGTGGTCGTCCATGGCGCGCTGGTGCCCGCGATGCGACTCGGACAGGGCGGGTGCCGCGATCAGCAGCAGACTTAGGGTGGCGATAGCCGTAGTGAGGTGTCTCATAACATCTCTCCCGAGCACTGGGCTCTTTTCTTTCAATTCAGGTCTTTTGTGTATCTTGGCGTGAAGTTTGCCTTGGCGGGTCTGAACACTTCCTGAACTGAATGCGTTAAAATTCGGCGGCAGCCGATAATGCTTCTGGTGACCAGTAGTTCAGGTTTTGGCGGTGACTGGCTGGTGGGGCCACAGGCGGGATTCTGCGGCGAAACCTTATAGAGAACGGCAATTTTGCTATGTTGAGACACCTGGTCTCAGCGAGTATGATGCCGCGCTGATTCATAGTGAGCGGTAGCAAGATGCAAGTCTTCCACCACGTAGCAAGTCTGCGCGAGGCGCTGGCCCAGGCCCGCAAAGACGGCAAGACCGTCGGTTTTGTGCCAACCATGGGCAATTTGCACGATGCCCATATAGAGCTGGTCAAAATCGCCCAGCAACACTGCGATCTGGTTGTGGTATCCATCTTCGTCAACCGACTGCAGTTCGGTTTGAACGAGGATTGGGATAAGTATCCGCGCACTATGGAGCGGGATATGGCCAGGCTGCGCGAAGCGGACTGTGACTTCCTGTTTCATCCGGATGAGAGTGAAATTTACCCCAATGGCATGGACCAGCAGACCCGCGTGGTTTGTCCGGCAATGACCGATGTCCTGTGCGGCGCCAGCCGACCGGGTCACTTTGAAGGGGTCACCACCGTAGTGTCGAAGCTTTTCAACATTGTGCAGCCGGATAAGGCTATTTTCGGGATTAAGGATTTCCAGCAGTTAGCAGTGATTCGCCGTATGGTGGAAGACCTGTGTATGCCGGTGGAAATTGTGGCGGCGCCGGTGCACCGTGAGGAAGATGGCTTGGCATTGAGCTCCCGCAATGGTTATATCACTGCGGAAGAGCGACCGAAGGTTGCCGTGCTCAACCAGTCACTTAACTGGGCTAAGGATGAAATTGTGGCTGGACGCCGGGATTTCGCCGACCTCGAGACAGAGGCGCGCAAGAGAATTGAAGAGAGTGGCTTTCGAGTTGACTACTTCTCCATCTGTTACAGCAAGGATTTACAGCCAGCGGCAGATGACGATAAAGAAATCACGATCCTGGGAGCTATGTACACCAGTGCAGCGCGCCTGATCGACAATGTTTCCCTGGAACTCTGAGGGGCATCCAACTATGCAAATTGAAATGTTGAAGTGCAAGTTGCACATGGCCGCAGTGACTCAGGCCGAACTCTGGTATGACGGTTCCTGTGCAATTGATGAGGACCTGGTAGAACTGGCTGGTCTGCGTGAATTCGAGAAAATCGATATTTACAATGTGAGCAATGGCGAGCGCTTCCACACCTATGTGATCCTCGCCGAGCGCGGTTCCGGTATTATCTCCATGAACGGCGCCGCTGCACGCAGAGTACAGGTGGGTGACCGTATTATTATTGCTTCCTATGCGCAGATGACAGAGGGCGAAGCCGATAGCCACAAGCCCAAGCTGGTCTACCTGGATGAGAACAACAAGGTAGAGCGCAGCACTAATACTATTCCGGTTCAGCTAGCCGAAGCCTGACTCTTTTCGCTACAGGGCGTTGTGCCCTGTAGCATCCCCGCTGCTTATTGACCAGACATTAATAACACTTCCTGATTAAACCTCTTTTCCAGGTAGGACTCGTCCAGGGTGTAGTGCCAGAGATTTTTCTTTTGTCCTTTAGCTAAAGCGATTTCGCCGATTCTGCCAGGGTTATATTTAATCGGTTGGGCGAGTTGGTATTTGGCGATGGGGTCCCGATAGGCCTCCTCTAAAGGAATTATCTCCCAGCCTTCCTTCCTCAGTCGTTCAGCCAGATCACCAATAAACAGGGCTGAAATATCCATTTCATGCAACAGTATCACGTGCTTTGGGGATCGCCCGAGATATTTAATTGCCATATCGTCGTAGTACTTAATGCTCGCCATAAGAACGTCGACATAAAAGTTGGAGAGTCTCTCCATATCAACTGGTTTTCCGTCTTTCACTGCTGTTTGGAAAAGTTCCTCGATATACCAGTCGTAGTTATTTAAGGTGATATAGGCATTTTGATAGTTATTTTTCTGTAGTAGATCCCGGATACCATCGCGTTTTTCGACAGTTTCTCCCTCGCGCAGATAGGGAAAGCGAAAATAGGGTTTAAAGTTGTCAAATTGTTGAAGCAGCTGGTGGGCCTGCAAAAAATCCTCTTGATAAGTGGATAGCCCTGTTTCCAGAAAATTGGGATGGCTATGGGTGTGATTGCCAATAATATGCCCAGCCTTATCGTAGCGGTGCATCCGTTCCAATCCTTCTTTATCGAAGGATTGGGTATTGGAAAAGAAGGCTACTTTGCCGATTTTATGCTGTTCCAGGCTTTCAATGAGCGTTTTGGCCCGAGTGGGCCCGTCAAAGTAACCGTCGGCTTTGCGGGGAGCGTCATCGAATGTGATGGCCAGTTGTTTGGCATTAACCACAGGAATTATTAACAGGTAGCTTATCAAAATAAAGATTGAGCGCTGCATGGTTTATTTCTCTTGTAAGTTAATATAGAGGCCGTTTGCTAAGTTTGGATTTATTTGTCTCGGTTCGCCGGTTTTCTGTCTTAATTTACTTGCTGGGCAATCTATATGGGTAATCTAAGCATCGTTTAAACATTGTTCTCTATTGTGTCCACTTTGGTCGCGGGTGTATATGGCAAAAATATTAGTGAGTTCTTGTCTCCTGGGGTGTGCTGTGCGTTACAACGGTAGTCATGTTGAGGTCCACAACAATCACTTTGATTGGATTATAGAAACTCAAGAGATAGTACCTCTATGTCCAGAGGTTGTAGCCGGACTGCCTGTTCCCAGGGTGCCGGCTGAGATTAGCGGCGGTAGGGGTGTAGAGGTTTTAGCGGGCTCAGCCAAAGTTTTAGGGATAAATAACGAAGACTTAACTGAGCAATTTATACGGGGAGCTAAACGGGCATTACAGCTGTGTCTGCAGCACAATATTAAGTACGCAGTACTTACGGAAAATAGCCCATCATGTGGTAGTGATTATATTTACGATGGTAGTTTTTCTGGTGCGAAAATAGTTGGTTCTGGCGTTGTATCTGCGCTACTGAAGAGGGAGGGTATACAGGTATTTAACCAGAATATTGTGGGCAGGCTTAGAAAACTATTGGAAGTATCCAGAGATAAATAAGTTTTCCAGATATATAGTCATATTAAAGGTAGGTATAAAAGTGAATTCTAAAGTTATCAATTTTAAAGAAAAATTGAACCTGTTCTCAGAGCACTGGTCCCCTAAAGTGATTGCCGAGATGAATGATTACCAGTTTAAACTGGTTAAGATCCAGGGTGAATTTACCTGGCATGATCATCCCGTTACCGATGAGGTGTTTGTTGTAGTTTCCGGGCATATGCAGATCGAGTTTCGCGATGGTGTCATATCCCTTGGACCTGGTGAGATGACGGTAGTACCTAAGGGTGTGGAGCATAAACCCAGAGCTGAACAGGAATGTGAAGTACTATTGATTGAGCCTAAAGGGGTTGTTAATACGGGCGATGCCGGTGGAGATCTAACTGCGAAAAATGATGTCTGGATCTAAGTGATTGAGCTGTTAATCAACTTTCTTTTGCTGTTTGCTTGTCTGATTAACTTGCACCTTTCAGGGCCTGCGTTGGATTGTCCTCGGCCCATGCCTAATTTTGAGATGAGGGGACTGTTTCGCAGCGGCTATGTTATAAAGTGACAAGAATAAAGCTCTAATAAACTCAGATTTCTCTAGGCTAGCCATGCCACGCTAATAATAAAGGAGAAGATGATGTCTGAAGTGCATACCCGCCCAGTCTCCCCCGGTTTTGCTGCCAATGCGCTTATTAGCGCCGAAGACTACGAGACAATGTACCGCCAGTCGGTGGAAAGCCCAGAGGCGTTTTGGGCACAACAGGCCAAGGACTTTTTGCAGTGGGACAAGCCGTTCACCCAGGTTCTTGAGGAGGATCTGCACAAAGGCCATACCGCCTGGTTCTCCGATGGCCAGTTGAATGTGACCGTGAACTGTATCGATCGGCACCTGGCCAGCCGTGGCGAGCAGACCGCAATTCTGTGGGAGGGAGATAATCCCGCTGACAGTAAGGCGATCAGTTATCAGAGCCTGTACGAAAATGTGTGTCGCTTGGCCAATCTGCTGAAATCCCGGGGAGTTAAAAAGGGGGATCGGGTGTGTATTTATATGCCGATGATCCCCGAGGCGGCCTACGCCATGCTCGCCTGTGCCCGTATCGGCGCTGTGCACTCGGTAGTATTTGGTGGTTTCTCCCCGGTGTCCCTGAAAGACCGTATTCTCGATTCCGATTGTCGCCTGGTGATCACTGCTGATGAAGCGGTTCGCGGCGGTAAGCGAGTACCGCTGAAAGCCAATGTGGATAAAGCGCTGGTGGATTGCCCTAATGTGCATACGACTATTGTGGTTAAACATACGGGCACACCGGTAGACTGGGATAGCAAGCGGGATATCTGGTATGGCGAATCCATAGGTGAGATGGAGCCGGACTGCGCGCCTGAAGTAATGGGAGCGGAGGACCCGCTGTTTATCCTTTATACCTCGGGCTCTACCGGTAAACCCAAAGGAGTCCTGCATACCACTGCCGGCTATCTGCTGATGGCCACCATGACTTTCAAATATACCTTTGATTATCGCGAGGGAGAGATTTTCTGGTGTACTGCCGATGTGGGCTGGATCACTGGGCACAGCTATATCGTCTATGGACCCCTGTGCGCTGGGGCCACCAGTCTGATGTTTGAGGGCGTGCCCACTTTCCCGGATGCCTCACGCTTCTGGCAGGTTGTGGATAAGCATCAGGTCAATATTTTCTACACCGCGCCGACAGCGATTCGGGCGCTGATGGGCGCTGGTGACGAGTTTGTAAAAGCCACCGAGCGCAGTTCCCTGCGACTTTTAGGCACCGTGGGTGAGCCCATAAACCCGGAAGCCTGGGAGTGGTATTACAGCGTAGTGGGCGATGAGCGCTGCCCGATTGTGGACACCTGGTGGCAGACTGAAACCGGTGCACAGATGATCACTCCACTGCCCGGTGCCATGGCTCTGAAACCCGGGTCGGCAACCCGGCCCTTCTTTGGCGTCCAGCCCGCGCTGCTGGATAGTGAAGGCCGGGAGATTGAAGGGGAGGGTGAAGGCTCTCTGGTGATTAAAAAGAGCTGGCCCTCCATGATTCGGGATGTGTACGGCAATCGCCAGAGAATGCTGGATACTTATTTTTCCGCATTCCCCGGTTATTACTTTACCGGTGATGGCGCCCGCCGCGATAGTGACGGTTATTACTGGATTACTGGGCGCATTGACGATGTGTTAAATGTCTCTGGACACCGCCTGGGAACAGCGGAGATCGAGAGCGCCCTGGTACTGCACAATGATACGGCGGAGGCAGCGGTGGTAGGTTATCCCCACGATATCAAGGGGCAGGGGATCTATGCCTTTGTGATGCTTAAATCCGGCCATAAGCCCAGTGATGAGCTTAAGGCAGAATTAATTGAACTCTGTCGCAAGGAGATAGGGCCAATTGCAAAGCCTGACTTTATCCAATGGGCGCCAGCACTGCCAAAAACCCGTTCCGGCAAAATCATGCGGCGTATCCTGAGGAAGATTGCCTGCAATGAGTTGGACAATCTGGGAGACGTTTCCACTCTTGCCGATCCCACTGTGGTTGACGCATTGATTGATCACCGCGAAAATCGCTGACCTTAGGTGTGGCGCGTGAAGGTTTTATTGGCCGGGCATAGCCCGGCCTTTTCATTGGGGCAAGAGGTTAAATTCCTCCCCGGTTTTTGCGCCATTTTCAGCTAAATAGACAAGTAAATGCCTGCTGCTTTGCAAAGTTAGTAATCCGCTAACTCCGGATAATGTTTTAAGGGTATTTACAGCTAAGGAGATTCCGTTTGGAACAGGGACAGTACCTCTGCGATCACTACCGCTTCGCTGCCGATCAGCGTCTCAAGGTTTTTAATTTTTTTGTTGTGTTAACCATGTTTGTTGAGGGCGGGATTTTCACTGCCATGGAGAAAGACTTCCACCCTCTAATCCTGGCGTTGCTGGGAGGGTTTGTGGTCATACTGGTCACTGTATTTTGGCTGATGGACATTCGCAGCCGCCAGCTTCTCAAGCTTGCAGTTCCGGCACTGAAAACCCTGGAAATGGGATTCCCGGAGGAAGCGAGAATTTTTTCCAACGATGCCATTCGCCGAGGTGACTTGGCCCGTTACACTTTTGCTTTCAGGGTTTTGTTGGTGGGGCAGCTGTTCTTTGGTCTGGGCGTCGCTTCTTACGGTATTTATCACTGGTATATCTCCCCCTAATCCCAACCTTGCAGTGGCGGGTATGATTGCATGAAGTGAAGCACCTGCCACAACCTCCTCTTTGTCTCGTACGTTTAAAAGTCGGCGCTGCCCCCCTCTCTAGGCTATCTTGCAGAAGTATCCACTTCCCTCCCGAGGTTTATACGATGCTTGATCATATTCGCCTTTATGTGCACAGCTATGAACGCAGTAAGGACTTCTATCAGCAGGCACTGATGCCACTGGGATACCAGTTGGTGATGGAGTTTGACGATTGGGCGGGCTTTGGTTGGGCAGATAAAGCGGAACTCTGGATTCGTGGCGGGACCAGTACCACTCCACAATTGCATATCGCCTTTCGCGCTGAAGAGCGGCAGGTGGTCAGGGAGTTCTATCGCTTGGCCCTGGAGGCCGGGGGTAAAGACAATGGCGCACCGGCTGTCTACGAACAATATCACCCGGATTATTACGCCGCCTACGTGCTTGATCCCGATGGGCATAACCTGGAAGTGGTGTGTCATTTACCGGGGGACTTACAGGAATAAGTCGATCGAGATTTGGGAGTAATTTATGAACGAGGCAGCTCGAGCAAAATACCTGCCAATAGCGCTGGTCGTTGTAGGAGTGCTTTTTATTCTGGCGATTTACCCGATGATGATGTGGATTTGGCCGGAAGGGTGGGGCTGGACTCCGCGGCAGCCAGAATACGAGCAAATGATCATCGGTATTTATGTCACCTTGGGGGTGTTTTTAATACGCGCTGCAAAAAATCCCGCCGCAAATGCCAGTTTAATTTGGTTCACTATATGGTCCAGTCTTGTACACGCCGTTATTATGTTGGTGCAGGCATTGGTGGATAAAACAGAGCGAATCAATTTGATGGGAGATATTCCCGCACTTTTTTTGATTGCCGCTGTGCTTTGGTACCTTATGCCCAGGCGAAAAAAATCTGATTGAGCATTTACTTTATTTTGACTTGCTAAAAAATCTGAATTGCTCTTTCTGACTCACCGTTATTGATCCCTGCTATAAGAGCGATAACAAGGTCTAATTTCCCGCTTATTGTTCCCCCCTATAAGCTCTACTCCTGTAATAGAGATGGCAGTAGAGATAAATAATCCCATGAAATACTTACCCTTATTTGCATTAACTATCGGTCTGATAGGCGGTGCCAATGCAGAGACATTGACTCGCGATAATGGCGCCCCTGTCGGAGACAACCAGAACGCACAAACCGCCGGAGAAAATGGCGGTAATTTGCTGCAAGATGTTCAATTGATTCAAAAATTGCAGCGTTTTGCCCGTGAACGTATTCCCGAGCGTGTAGTTCATGCCCGAGGAACTGGTGTTCACGGTGAATTTGTTGCGACGGCTGACCTCAGTGATTTAACCCGCGCAGCGGTGTTTGAGCGCGGTAGTAAAACGCCAGTGTTTGTGCGTTTTTCAACAGTAATCCACTCAAAAGGTTCCCCGGAAACCCTGCGCGATCCCCGTGGATTTGCCACCAAGTTTTATTCGGAAGAAGGCAACTGGGATTTAGTGGGTAACAACCTGCCGGTATTTTTTATCCGGGATGCGATTAAATTCCCGGATATGGTTCACTCCCTGAAGCCCTCCCCGGTGACTAATCAACAGGACCCCAACCGTTTCTTTGATTTCTTTAGCCATGTGCCGGAATCCACCCATATGCTGAGTTGGGTCTATTCCGATTACGGTACACCGGCTAACTTGCGCCAGATGGATGGCTGGGGTGTTCACGCCTATAAATTTATCAATGACAAGGGTGAAGTGAACTATGTGAAATTCCACTGGAAAACCCGTCAGGGTATCAAGAACCTGACTGCGGAAGAGGCAGCAGAAATTCAGAGCAAGGACTTCAGTCACGCAACTCGCGACATGTATACCGCGATTGAAAAAGGCGAGTACCCCCAATGGGATCTGTTTATTAAAGTTCTGAAGCCCTCCCAGCTTAACAGCTTTAATTACAACCCCCTGGACGCCACCAAAATGTGGTTGGACGTGAAGGAAACCAAAGTGGGCACCATGACACTTAACCGTGTGCCCACTAATTTCTTCCAGGAAACTGAGCAATCCGCGTTTGCGCCAGCCAATATTGTTCCGGGTATTGAGCCTTCGGAAGATCGCTTGTTACAGGGCCGCGTATTCTCATACTCCGATACGCAAATGTATCGCCTGGGGGCTAACCACCAGCAATTGCCTATCAACCGTCCCCGTGTTGCCGTAAATAACTGGAACCAGGATGGGGCGGGTAATTACGGCCAACAGACTTCAGATGTGAACTATCAGCCGAGCCGTATCGATGCGCGCACCGAGGACCCCAAAGGTCTTTATAGCAACAAGGCGCTCAATGGCAGCACCCAGCAAAAGGCTATTGAAAAGAAACTGCCTTTTGCCCAGGCGGGTGCTTTCTACCGCAGCCTGAGTCCTGAAGAGCGCCAGAACCTGATTGAAAACCTCGCTGGTGATCTGGGTAAAGTGAGTGATGAAAACACTAAGCACATTATGCTGAGCCACTTCTACCAAGCGGACAAGGACTACGGACAACGCTTAACCAAAGCGGTTGGTGGCGATCTGGATCGCGTAAAAAAACTGGCCCGGTAATTTTTACCCAAGTGCGGGCGACAGAGGTCGCCCGCTAAATTTATACAGGTGAAATTATGAGATCATTTTTATTCGCACTACTCTTTCTCACCCTGGGGGTTCAGGCAGGGGAGCGGGAAAAAACGGAATCTGATTTTACCGAACTCTCTCAGTATTATTTTGCCGCAGCCAGGATTGGTGATACCGAGGTGCTGCGTGAATTTTCGCAAGCGGGTTTCCCCCTGGATGTACGCAACCCGAAAGGTTACACAGCACTGATGATTGCCACTTACAACGGCAACGGGGAAGCTGTGGACTACCTGTTGCAGAGAGGTGCAGATGCCTGTGCCCAGGATCGCCGTGGCAATACTGCGCTGATGGCAGCGATTTTTCGCGGTGAGTTTGCCCTTGCACGAACCCTGCTAAAGCAGGATTGCGATTCGCAACAGGTGAATAAGGCCGGCCACTCCGCAGAGGATTTTGCCGAAGTCTTTGGTCGTGACCAGATGGTTCGACTATTGCAGCAACAGCGGGCAAATGGCGACTAAGGCAGTTTTTTGTGCGGTTGGCATTGGATGGTGTCACCGCTCCTATCCTGCGTGAAATCCCCTTGAGTTGGCTGCTTTAGCTTGCGGCACATTTCTCAGTTTGTCCCCGCCCCCGCGACCGCGTTAGCATAGCCAGCTGCAATCCAGTTGGTACCCACTATGACCTCGAATCATCATCCCTATGAAGCCCTCACGCCGGACGTGGTGATCGACTGTGTCGAGACTACCGGACTGATTTCTGATGCGCGTATTTTCCCTCTAAACAGTTATGAAAACCGCGTCTATCAGGTGGGTATTGAGGATGCCGAGCCGTTGATTGCCAAGTTCTATCGCCCGGGGCGCTGGAGTGACGAGCAGATAATGGAGGAGCACCAGTTCACCCTGGAGCTGGCAGAAGCCGAAATTCCCGTGGTGGCGCCGATCCAGTTTGATGGGAGCACCCTGATGGAGTCCGCTGGATTCCGTTTTGCGCTTTTCCCCCGACGGGGCGGTCGCCAGTTAGAGCTGGATAACTTTGATCACCTGGAGCAGGTGGGGACCATGTTGGGTCGTATTCATGCGGCCGGCAGCGCCAAACCTTTCAGCTATCGCCCATCCCTCACTTTGCAGCGATTCGCAATTGATAGCCGGGAATTTATCCTGAATGGAGATTTCCTGCCACGTGAGAACCGCGAGGCCTACGCTTCCGTCACGGGCCACATTATCGAACAGATAGCCCCGCTGTTTGAGCGGGACTGGGATATGCTGCGCTTGCACGGTGATTGTCACAGTGGCAACTTCCTGTGGCGGGATGAGACTCCCTGGTTTGTGGACTTGGACGACTGCCTGATGGGGCCGGCGATCCAGGATATCTGGATGTTGATTTCCGGCAATCGCGCAGAGCAAACCGCTTACCTGGATGCAGTGTTGGAAGGCTATGAAACCTTCTATAGTTTTGACCCCCAGCAGTTGCAGCTGGTGGAGCCTCTGCGCTGCCTGCGGCAAATGCATCACGCCGCCTGGTTAGCGCGACGCTGGCAGGACCCGGCTTTTCCCCAGGCGTTTCCCTGGTTTAATACTGCCCGTTACTGGGCAGAGCATATACTGGCATTGCGTGAGCAGCAGTCTGCGCTGCTGGAGCCCCCGTTGACCCTGGGGGCTGTGTAACATGGAGAAAGCAATAATGGATGCGACATGCACCGAGGCTGAGGCGGATCTGATCTGGGAGAAGATTCGTATAGAGGTGGCGCAGCAGGTAGAGCGGGAGCCGATCCTGGCCAGCTTTCTACACGCGACGATCCTGAACCACAATTCCCTGGAGGCGGCGCTCAGCTTTCACCTGGCCAACAAGCTGGACAATGCGGTGGCACCGGCGCTGTTAATTCGCGAGGTTATCGATGAAGCACTAGAAGCTGACCCTTCCATAGGGCATGCGGCGCGAGCGGATTTGAACGCTATTTACCTGCGGGATTCCGCCTGCCACTCCCTGCACGATCCCTTCCTGTACTTTAAGGGCTTCCACGCCTTGCAGGTTCACCGTGTGGCCCACTGGCTGTGGCAGCAGCAGCGCCGCTCCCTGGCTATGTTCTTACAGCACCGTGTCTCTGTCGTATTCAGTGTGGATATCCACCCGGCTGCGCGTATGGGTGACGGTATATTGCTGGATCACGCGACCGGTATCGTTATAGGCGAGACCGCGGTGGTGGAAAACAATGTTTCCATCATGCAGTCCGTTACACTGGGCGGCACTGGCAAAGAGAGCGGGGACCGCCACCCGAAAATCCGCCACGGGGTTTTAATCGGTGCGGGCAGCAAGGTGCTGGGCAATATTGAAATTGGCGAGTGCGCCCAGATTGCTTCCGGAAGCGTGGTTCTTAAAACGGTACCGGCAAAGGTGTTAGTGGCCGGAGTGCCGGCAAAAGTTGTCGGGGCAGCTACCTGTGCTGAACCGGCATTATCCATGGATCAGTGTGCCCTGTCGCAAGTTCAGAAGTAGGGCTTGCCGCCCCGTAGCGAACACCGGCTGCGGGGCTGGGATCACTGGGGAAATGATGCAACGGCACTGTTCTTGGCACTATCCTTTGACCCATGAAATATAGTCTCAGCGCTAAAAATCTTACCTGCCGAAATTTGGAGGCTTATGCGGATTACCGCGCGAGCCTGGTAACTCCAGATTGCACCAAGGAAATTACAGGTATTGTCCGCAGTGATAGCGGCCTGCCTTCCATTGGGCTCAATCAGGTGATTTCCAATATGGTAATGCCGCCGCGCATTATTCAGCGTTTTGCGCTGGATTATTTTGCCGAGCGGCACAGCCCCTTCACCCTTTGGCACAGTGCCACCAAACCCCTGGACAATGACGCTTTGGATGCGCTTGGGCTAAAGCGGCGCCAGTCCCTGGTGGCTATGGCCGCCGAGATACCCCGACTCAGCGTTGCCGAGGTTCCGGTAGTGGAACAGCTGACTATTAGTGCGGTGAAAAAGGAGGCCTTGCCTGATTACGGCGCGGTGCAGGCAGCGGCGGCAGGGGAGCTGGAGGGGGCACAGTTGGCGCACTTCTATCAGGGCCTGCAGGAAATCCCCGAGCAGCGGCGCGGGCGACTGAAATTATTTCTCGCTAGCCTGGATGGTGTGCCGGTGGCTGCCGGTTGCTTGTTTGCGGCAGCGGATGCATTGGGACTCTATGACTTGGTGACGCTTCCGGACTATCGGGAGCGCGGGATTGGCCGGGCCCTGTTCAAGCATCTGCTAACAGCTGCCCAGGGCAGCCACCATAAAAATCTTGTAGCTTTAGTGCCGGCGGATCGCCAGCAGCTACTGCTCGATAGTGGCTTTTTTGCAGTTGGCGAAGTTGCCCGCTATCAATACACTCCGGCGCCGGCGGCCGCTAAGCCCGACTGAAAGGGAAGGCGATAACTTCATCAATCGATTGGTAACCGGCTTTTAACATCAGCAGTCGGTCGACTCCCAGCGCGACCCCTGCGCACTCGGGCATGCCTTGATCCAGGGCCGCAGCCAGGCGCTCTTCAAAGGGGTGTACAGGGCGCTGGTTAGCACGGCGGTATTCCAGATCCTTTTCAAAGCGGCGCTGCTGTTCCGCGCTGTCGGTCAGCTCCCAATAGCCATTGGCCAGTTCCAATCCACCCACATAGGCTTCGAAGCGCCTGGCGACAGGAGTCCCCTGTTCGTCCTCCACCACTTTTGCCAGTGCCGCTTGCTCTGCGGGGAAGTCGTAGAGCAGGGTGATGCCCTCACTCATGGTGGCTTCCAGGCGGTGGCTCATCAGCAGGTCCAGGCACTCACTGCGTTCACGGGGTACAAAAGACAATTCCATTTCCCGCTTAACGCAGGAAATCAGCTCGGCTTCGCTGGCACTGTGGGGGTCCAGTTGCAGCTCTTGTAAAAACAATTCCCGGTAACTGAGGGACTGGACCTGGTCCGTCGCCAAAATACCGCAGAGCAGCTTGGCGACCTCTTCCATCAGTTGGTGATCGTCCCAACCGCAGCGGTACCACTCCAACATGGTGAATTCGGGGTTGTGTCGACCGCCGGATTCGCCCTGGCGAAAAGCCTTGCCCAAGTAATAGCAATCTCCGAGTCCTGCGGCGAGTAAACGCTTTAAACCAAATTCCGGGCTGGTGGCCAGGTAGGCGCTTTCGCCCCGGCATTCGGTGGTGATGGACTCGATATGGGGGTCGCTGGTGGCGCGCTGGGATAGCACCGGAACTTCGGCTTCCACAACGTTTCGTTCAGCAAAAAATATGCGTATTTCAGCGAGTAGCGCAGCGCGTTGGCGCAGGGCTGCAATAGTGGCGGTGGGGCGCCAGGTATCTGTGCTCATGGGAGGTAGCTCTGGAGATGAGCGGCCGTAGGCCGCTCGAGGGGAGGAGGTACTTAGTCTTCCTTGGCACGGCCCAGGTATTCGGCGGTGCGGGTGTCTACCTTGATGGTTTCACCGATTTCCAGGAACAGAGGAACCTTCACAACGGCGCCGGTAGCCAAAGTGGCCGGCTTGGTGCCGCCCTGGGCGGTGTCTCCGCGCAGGCCCGGATCGGTATCGGTAATTTCCAGGATTACGTGGTTGGGTGGAGTAACTGCCAGCGGAGAGCCGTTGTACAGGGTTACAGTGCAGATATCCTGTTCTTTGAGCCATTTTGAAGCATCGCCCACAGCATCGCTGCTGGCTTGGTGCTGTTCAAAAGTCTCGGGCTCCATGAAATGGTAAAACTCGCCATCGTTGTACAAGTATTCCATTTCGCGATCCATCACGTCCGCCGCTTCCAGGCTTTCACCGGAGCGGAAGGTGCGTTCCCATACGCGACCGGTTTTCAGGTTGCGAAGCTTCACGCGGTTGAACGCCTGGCCCTTACCAGGTTTGACGAATTCGTTTTCCACGATTGAGCAGGGGTCGCCGTCCAGCATCACCTTGAGGCCGCCCTTGAATTCGTTAGTGGAGTAACTAGCCATAGCAAATAGAGCCCTTTAAGTCATTTATCTATATGATTTTTAACGAGTTTTTTGTTTCTAGCCGATTCCGGCCAAGGCTGGGCTAACGCCCTCCGCTTCCGCCACAAATGGTAGCCGCACGTAACTCGTCTGGCTGGGGAAAAGAGACTTCACCGCCAGCCCTGCATGATGGAGCGGGATTATACAGGAGGGTGGGAGCTTGAACGAATACCAGAGAGAAATGGAGGGGAGGCGTTCCGGTTGTTAAAGCCAAGCTGCAATTATTGCGGCAGCCGGCAGTGCAATGGGCTTTAGCCCATTGCACAAAAGCACTTAACTTAATGGGTCGTCCCCGCCGCCATAACCTTTTCTCTGCATGCGGCGCACAAAGTAAGCAAAAGTCGCTTGCGTGCGTTTTTCCTGGAGAATCCAGTCGTGGGCTTCGCGGCCCAGTTCGGGATCAATATCCTGGATGGTGCCGGCTGATTCAGCCAATATTTGCAGTTTGGCAGCGCGCTCGCACTGAACCGCCATTACACAGGCTTCCTCTACAGAGCGACAGGCCATAATCAGGCCGTGGTGTCCCAGTAGGATTGCGCGCTTGTCCCCAATAGCGGCGGAAATCAGCTCGCCCTCGCTGTTACCCACGGGTACACCCGGCCAGTCTTTGAGGAAGGCAATATCCTCATACAACATGCAGGCGTCCATATGGGAAATCTTTAGCGGGCGCTCCAGCATGGAAAGTGCACATACGTGCATGGGGTGGGTATGCACGATGCAGTTCACATCGGGGCGCGCCCGGTAGATCCAGGAGTGAAAGCGGTTGGCCGGATTGGCCATGCCCTCTCCGGACAGTACTTCGAGGTCTTCGTTGACTTCCAATAAGTTGGATGAGGTAATTTCATCGAAGCCGAGGCCCAGGCGTTGGGTGTAATAAGTACCGGGTTTTTCCGCTCGGGCGGTAATTTGCCCAGCCAGGCCGGAGTCGTGACCATCGTTAAATAAAATTCGGCAAGTCAGCGCAAGCTTTTCTCTCAGAGACCACTCGGGGGTGCTGAGGTGCTGTTTCATTGCTTCACTGGCTCGTTCAACCAGTTCGTTTTTTGCCAGTGATAGTGTTTCAGCCATTGTTATCTCCAATTCTCACAGCAAGTCATATTAATTCTGCGATATTTAATAAATTTTCCTTTTTCATTTTCTTATCGCAGAATAATTTTTAAAAACCTAACTCAAAATGATTCGATCTCTGTCGAATTTATGTTGGTGGCATTTCCCTATGCCCGTGCTTTCTCCAACAACACCTGTGAGTGGGTTGATAAGTGCTTGCTCATTAAGCTGTAACAGCTTCAGCTTTTTTATGTTTAGTGGAGTGGTAGGCGGTTTCAATAGAATCGAAGAATTGTAAGCGAGCCTCTACAAGGTGGCGCCCGGCTTCGAGCATTATGTCCAGTTGGCTGGGATCCTTGGAGCCGATATCTACCATAATATCGCGAATGGTTTCTGCATGGCCGTCATCACATTCAATATGCAGCAGGAAAAATTGCATTTCTGTATCGGTTACACCGCAAGAGCGGAATCCGGCAACAATATCTGTATATAAATCGGGTACCAGGGCTTCGGCTCCCAGGCATAGGGCGCCCAATCCTGCACTGGCCCTGAGGTCCCGGCAGTTTTTGAACATGGTATCGATCAGGTGCTGAGTGCCTGGTAAAACTTCTGCGTTTTCCAGGGTCAAACCAAAATGCTCGAGGGTTTCGCGATAGATTTCTGCGTGGGGTTTGGGGCTGTCTGGTTCCAGGCCCAGCTCTTCCATTAGATTTTCGGCAAGCTCTAGGACTTCGTGGTTACTCGGGAGGTTTGCCATCATTGCACAGAGATATCTAACAAAAAATCCACTGTAAATACCTTGTTGAACCAAAAATATTTTTAATTCGTCCAGCGTAATGGAGCCTTCACGGCAACGCTTCAAGAAAGGATGTGCGCGAGTTTGCTCAATCAGTAGGTCTTTATTGGCTTCAAGCAATTCAAGCTGCATTTCCATTGAGTAATTCCTTTTTGTAATTCTAAACTTACTGTTTGAACACCTTTTAGGTGTTTTATTTATTTCTTGGTAGTGCCCGCCTATGGCAGGGCTGACAAAGTGGTTTCTCTTTGTCGACGTTTAAATTAACACCGAATTATCCCTATTGTGAATAAGGGAATTATGAATTTTTTGATATTTGCTGATGGTTTTTGGAAGATGTTTTTTCTAGTGATAAAAATTTTATTAATAAATAATTTTTGCTTTGCTTTATCCTTGCCGGATTTATCAAGGGGGGATGTTTTTTGCTCCCTGAATTCACTGTAGAAATGTCGACTGTGTAGATTTTCTTTATTGCGGTGGAGTGTTTTGTGAGGTAGGAGTTTTTATTGGTAGGTGGAGTGAATACTTGCTTCGCCGATAATGAGTCTATTCCTAAAATCAGGTAAAGAAGAGTTAAGGTTCTGGTTGCTTAAAGATATAGTCCAACTATCCGATATTTTTCCGTAGAAGATTGATGGAGATTTGTTGGTTATGTTTATGGAGTTTCTGAAAAGATAAATTCAGTTTATGTAATTACCCTGGGAAATCGATTTGAGGGCTTAACTAACTCGCTAGATAGGGGCTGAAACGGATACCGTTTATTTAATGAAGTTGTGCGAATTCTCATGTCTACTTGGTCACGGCACCCTATGTGGGGCGTCACTGTCAGTGGTAGCGGGAGAATGCAGCGGGGGATCTGATACAATCTCTTATTTTGTAGTGTATTCCCATGATGGCGTCATCATCGGCCCCCGGTATAGAGCTAATCGACACACAGGAATCCCGCTGCTGGCAGGATGAGTTGTCTGATCTGGTCACTGATCCGGCAGAGTTGATTCAATTACTACAGCTAGACCCGCGTAAGCTCCCGAAGGCCTTACAAGCAGCTTCTGGCTTTTCCCTGCGCGTGCCGCGCCCCTTTGTCCGGCGCATGCGTTGCGGCGATCCCGAAGACCCATTGTTGTTACAGGTTTTACCCGGTGCGGATGAGTTGGAGAAAGTGCCGGGATTTAGTTCAGATCCTCTCGAAGAGGCAGAAGCTAACCCTCTGCCTGGAGTTGTTCACAAATACCACGGGCGCCTACTGCTGATCACTGCGGGCCAGTGTGCGGTCAATTGTCGTTACTGTTTCCGACGTGAATTCCCATACGGCGACAACCACTTAACTCGCAGACAGAGCCTGGCAGCTCTAGACTACATTCGCGCGCGCACTGAGCTGCGCGAAGTGATTCTGAGCGGCGGTGATCCTTTGGTAATGAGTGACCGTCAATTGGCCTGGCTCACTGATGAGCTGGCCGACATTCCCCATGTGGATAAGCTGCGAATTCACAGCCGCCTCCCGATAGTTGCTCCCAGCCGGGTAAACCAGAAAATGCTGGATTGGTTTACTGGTTCCCGCTTGAAGCCCGTGCTGGTGTTGCACTGCAACCACGCCAATGAAATTGATAGTGAGGTGCGGGAGTCACTGCAAAAGTTGCGAAGCGCAGGGGTTACCCTGCTCAACCAGGCGGTGCTATTGAAAGGCGTCAATGATAGTCGTGAGGCGCTGGGCGCGTTGAGCGAATCCCTCTTTGCAGTAGGAGTACTTCCGTACTATTTGCATCAGCTGGATCGAGTAAATGGTGCCGCACATTTTGAAGTCTCTGATGCGAAAGCGCTGGAGTTAATCGAACATCTCCGCCAGCAGTTACCCGGTTATCTGGTACCCAAACTGGTGCGTGAAATCCCCGGCGTCCCATCAAAGTCCCCGGTAGTTGCTGAGCATAGCTAAACCTCAGCTGATAGCTGTAAGGGTTGTCTTTGTGTATTCGACAGGGATTTTCATGAAGAGAAATAGGTTGGGCGAATAAATATCGCCAAATTGATCTAGGCTAACCCCGTAACGCCCGTGCCAGATATAGTTGGCCGGTCGACTTATTCAGCAGCTGCTATTTCGCTTTATAGCGCTGTATTCAGGGGCTTCTTAGGTTGGGAAAGTTTGGTTAGCGGCTGTGGTTTCGCAAATGGGAAAGGCGGAAGCTTTTATAGGGGAGCGTTGTGTGATTTAGATCACAGGTACCAGTTTGATCTACCCTTGTATGCCATCCTTGACGCCCCCTAAAATTACCGCCAGCGGTAGCTGTGTGCCGCCATTAAAAAAATAGAGCAAATAATGAGTAGCAACGACACAATACGACTTCTCCTGATTCACGATACCCCGTCGGAAGCCCAGCGCCTTGTGAGTATGCTGCACAACGCAGGCCGTCCCAACCGAGCACAGCATGTGGCCAGCGAGGCTGTGTTTAACCGCCTGCTCCAGGATAAAACCTGGGATTTAGTGATCGCGGCTGAAAGCAGTACTCAGGTGCCCCCCTCAGTGGCGTTGCGCACCATCAGCAAGCTGCAAAAAGATGTCCCGGTAATTATGCTGACCGAGCGCACCGGTGCCCAACCCGTGGTGGAAGGTTTGAAGCTCGGAGCCCGCGATGTCGTAGTGGTGGATGAAGACCAACACCTTCTCTTTGTGATACAGCGGGAGCTGGGGGCGCTCGCCAATCGCCGTCAGGCTCGCCTACACGACCGCCGCTATCACGCGACCCTTAACCGTGCCAAGGAGCTACTTGATAGCTCCAAAGATGCCATCGCTTATATTTCTGATGGCTTGATTGTCTACGCCAATGACTCCCTTGCAGAGCGCTTTGGTTACGATTCTGGCGAGGACATCGAATACCAGCCACTGATTGATATGCTGGCTGAAAATGAGCAGGAAGAGGGGCGTGAATTCCTCAAAAGCTGCGCTATCGACAACAATGAGCTGGAGGCGAAAGAGTGGAAATTTACCGCTAAGACCGCCTCTGGCGAATCCCTGCCCACTCGCGCAGAGGTACTCAGTACCACCTACGACGATGAGCGTTGTCTGCAGGTGCGTATTGCCTCGCGCCGGGGTGATACAGAGCAATTGGAAGCGCAGCTCAGCGATATCAAGAACCGCGATCCGCTGACCGGGCTTTTCAACCGTCAGCACTTCCTGCAGGTACTGGATTCCAGCATCAAATCTGCAGCGGACTCCCACAATACCGGCGGTCTGATGCTGATAGAAGTGGATCGCTTTGAAGATGAAGTGTTAAAAGTTGTTGGGGTGGCCGGTGCCGATGCTCTGCAAAAAGGCATGGCGGAATTACTCAAGTCCTGCCAACGCAGTGGCGATACCCTGGCCCGGTACAGTGAAGATGCCTTCTGCCTGCTCAGCCCGAATACAACTCCGGACAGCATCGAGCAACGCGCGCAGGATATATTGAAGAAGATTTCCGACACCATCTTCGATGCAGATGGCAAAACCCTGCAAATTACATCTTCTATCGGCATTTCCCTGATGAGTGAGGCCTCCAGTGGTGCGCAACAGGTGCTGGACCAAGCGCTATCTGCTCACAAGCAGGCCTTGGGTGAAGAGAAGAAAGGTGGGAATTTTGCGCTCTACGAGCCGGATACTGAAGGTGGTGCCGACGCCGATACCTATCACCGTGCAAGGGTGGTACAAGCGCTGGAAGCTGGCAGCCTGAAGCTGCTCTACCAGCCAATTCTCAGTTTGCAGGGAACTGGCGAGCAACTGTACGAAGTATTGGTGCGTATGCTCGATGACAAGGAAGAGCTGGCGCCGCTGGCCTTCCTGCAGGAACTCGGCGATGCGGGCCTGTCGGCGAAAATGGATCGCTGGGTAATTATTACCGCGATCAAGGCCGCTGCAGCCGCCAGGGCTGAGGGTAAGAATATTTCTTTGATGCTGCATATCACCACTGCTTCACTGGTGGACAGCAGCTTACCCGGCTGGCTGGGGGTTGCCTTCAAAGCTGCCAAGGTTGCGCCGGGAACGGTGATCTTCCAGTTGCGTCAGGAGGATATCAACAGCAACCTGCACGCGGCCCGGGACTTTACCACTCAGGTCCAGCAATTGGGTTGTCGCGTTTCAGTCTGTCATTTCGGCACCGGGCTCAATCCGTTCAAGGCTCTTGAGCATGTGAAAGTGGATATCGCCAAGATCGATCCCTCCTTCGTGCGCGAGGTCCAGGATGAAGGCGAGAGCAGTGACTCCCTGGCAGGATTGGTACAGCGCTTGGGTGAGGCGGATACCAAGGTGATAGTGCCCCATATTGAGCAGGCCAGTATGCTGCCGACTTTGTGGCAGACCGGTACTGATTATATTCAGGGGTACTATGTGCAGGCGCCGGCGGAGGATATGAACTTCGATTTCAGTCTCGAATAATTTCTCTCTGAAAGCTTTTTAAAAAACCGCACCGCCTTAACAGGGGTGCGGTTTTTTATTGCCTGCAAATCAGACGTTGTAGCGGCTGCGTAGGGCGGCGATGGTATTGCGCGCCAGGGCGCCGTACTGCGGTGCCGGTGCCGGTACCAACTCATCAGCTGTGCTTTCACTCCAGGCACGCTGGATATGGTTCTGCCCCGCTTCCTGCTTATAAATCCTTGCCAGGCTGGCGTTGTAATTCTGACTGGTGACTGTATCCACGTGATACCAGTGGGCCTTGGCGCGGGAGTGGGAAACATCCATCAACAGGTAACCGCGCTGGGTGATCTCCACCCACTTGAGGTGTGGTATTAACCCGTCCATAGCAATCGCTGCAACATCCGTCAGGTGGGATTTGTCCAGGAAGCTGGAGGTTACTCCGGGGGTGACAAATTCGCCGCCGAGAGCGCCGCGACCGGTCAGGCGCCCGTATTTCAAAATACTGAAAGGATTGCTGGCCAGGTCCCAGGCCCAGGAGCTGTGGATGTCTCCGGTGAGGACGACAAAATTGTCGATATTATTGTCGGCAATATGGTCGAACAGGCGCTCGCGGGAAGCGGTGTATCCATCCCACTGGTCCATATTCACAGACAAGTCCCGAGCCAGGGTGAGTTGCGCCATCATCACCTGTTGCCCCAATACCCGCCAGCGCACGCCGTCCGACTGGGACTGGGTCAGGCTGTTGTGCAGCCACTGTTCCTGTTGGGCACCGAGGATGCTGCGCTCCGGGTCATCGGCGGTCTGCTGGTCGAACCAGTTGGCCTGCTCGGAGCGCGCGGCGATGCGGGTATCCAGCATCATCAGGTCCATGAGGTTGCCGAAGCGGAAGCTGCGGTAGATGGCCCTGTCACCAAATAGATCAAAGATGCCGTTATCGCGGATGGGCATCCACTCGAAGTAAGCCTGGTTGGCCACCGAGCGGCGTACAAACCAGTCGCCCTCGCCATCTTGGACATTGTGGTTCTCGGCACCGCCAGCCCATGCGTTGTTAGTGGTTTCATGGTCGTCCCAGACGCAGATAAACGGGTGTTGGCGATGTACTTCCTGCAAATCGGGATCGGCGCGGTACTGGGCGTAGCGCAGGCGGTAATCCTGGATATCCACCATTTCCTTGGCAGGGATTGGCTCTCGCCCCAGGCCCGTGCCGGTGCCGTAGCCACCGGGTCCGTACTCGTAGATGTAATCCCCCAGGTGCAGTACCACATCCAGGTCTGCACGCAGGGCAATTTCCCGGTAAACATTGAAATAACCCATGGGATAGTTGGAGCAGCTGGTCACCGCGAAGCGCAGCTTATCCACATGGCCGATGGGCAGGGTGCGGGTGCGGCCTATGGGCGAGTCGATACCGTTAGAGTAGAAGCGGTAGTAGTAACTGGTGCCGGGTTGCAGACCGCTGGCATCCACTTTGATGGTGTAGTCCACATCGGGCCCGGTAATACCGCTGCCGCTATTGATCACCATGGCCATTTCCGGGTCCAGAGCGATCTGCCAGGTGTAGGGCACCATGGACTGGAATTCCGGATCGGCGGATGGGGTGATTCGGGTCCAGAGAATTACGCGATCTGCCAGGGGGTCACCGCTGGCTACGCCGTGCTGGAAGGGCTCCTGGCCGGAACCGTAGGCTTTCAGTAGGGGCAGGGCCGCCAGGCTTGCGCCGGAAAATTGTAGAAACCGCCTCCGGGACAGAGACATGGGGTTCTCCTTATAGTGCTTGTTATAAAAGAACCGCAGTCTGAATCTGGAAAGTGAACGATGTATTAATTCCCGGTCAGTATTTTTCTTCCCTCGCTGCTATTAGTCATGAAATTCGTCCTAAGGCGACGAAACTGAGACATTAATCTGCTTTATTGGCAAAATGCGGCATGACCGTCGGTACCGGTGGCTTGAGCGGGTGATCAGTGTGCCCCCTTACGGCGGGTGCAGAGTCCCCTGTCGTTTCTCATCTGCGCTCTGTCAGGTATCCTGTGGCGCAAATTGAAAAGCTGAACTCAGGGAGTAGACCCATGTTGCCCCGTTTACTGTGTACCAGTCTGATCGTTGGCGGCCTTGCCGTTGCCGGTGGCTGTTCCAAGTCGGAGCCTTCCAAGGCCGAATTAGACAGTGCGAGCGCGCCGATGAAGGCGTCTGCTGTGATCGAGAAGAAGCCGGGTGTTAAAAAGGCACCTCAGTCCGGTGTGGATTACCACTCTTTCGCCAACAGCAATGACTACCAGGTGCAACACCTGGATCTGGATTTGACTGTCGACTTCACTCGCAAGGTTCTTGAGGGTGAAGCCAAGCTAGACTTCAAGCGTCTCAACGACAAGAACCTGCCGATGGTACTGGATACCCGAGAGCTGGAAGTGGTTTCTGTATCCGCCAATGGCGCGCCAGTAAAATTCTCCATGGGCGAGAAAGACAGCCACCTGGGCACTCCGCTGAATATTGAGCTGCCGGGAGATGCCGACAGCATTACTATCCGCTACCGTACAGCGCCGGGCGCCTCTGGCGTGCAGTGGCTGGAGCCTCAGCAGACTGCGGGTAAAAAGCATCCGTTCCTGTTTACCCAGGCCCAGGCGATTCACGCGCGCAGCTTTATTCCACTGCAGGACTCCCCGAAAGTTCGCATCACTTACAACGCCACTGTACGTACTCCGAAAGAACTGCGCGCAGTCATGAGTGCGAACAATGACCCGCAGGCGGCCAAAGATGGCGTCTATGAGTTTGAAATGCCCCAGCGCATTCCTTCCTACCTGATTGCCCTGGCGGTTGGTGACCTGAAGTTCAAGCCCATGGGTGAGCGCACCGGTGTCTATGCCGAACCTTCCATGCTGGAATCTGCAGCGGCGGAGTTTGCCGATACTGAATCCATGCTGGAAGTGACCGAAAAGGCTTATGGCCCCTACCACTGGGATCGTTACGACCTGCTGATTCTGCCACCCAGCTTCCCCTTCGGCGGTATGGAAAACCCGCGCCTTAGCTTTATCACTCCGACGGTGATCGCCGGTGATAAGAGCCTAGTAGCCCTGATTGCCCACGAACTGGCCCACTCCTGGTCCGGCAACCTGGTGACCAATGCCAGCTGGCGCGACCTTTGGCTGAATGAAGGTTTCACCACCTACCTGACTAACCGCATTATGCAGTTCGTCTACGGTGATGAGCGCTACCAGATGGAAATGGCCCTGGGCTATGACGATCTGCAAGCGGATCTGGCTGATAAAGAGCCCCGCGATGAGATTATGGCGATCGACCTGCGCGGACGTGACCCGGATGAAGTCTTCTCCAATATTCCCTACGAGAAAGGCTCCCTATTCCTGTATGAGCTGGAGCAGAAAGTAGGTCGCGAAGCGTTTGACCGCTTCCTGATGGAGTACTTCAACCACTTCTCCTTCCAGAGCATCACCACCGAGGACTTCGTCAAGTATCTCGACAAGACCCTGTTGGTTGAGCACGCCGACAAGCTGGACCGCGATCGCATCCTTCAGTGGATCTTCGATCCGGGTATTCCCGAAGGTGCGCCGCATCCGAAGTCCGATGCCTTCACTAAATTGGATCCAGTACGTCAACAGTGGCTGGACGGCAAACTGGTGGCGAAGGATATTGATACCAAAGGCTGGACTTTCCACCAGTGGAAGTACTTCCTCGATGGTATGCCGGAGAAACTGACGGAAGCGCAGTTGAAGGAACTGGATGGCGCCTTTGGCCTGACCGAGTCCCGCAATAACGAAGTGGCTTTCAGCTGGTTGATGATCGCAGTGCGCAACGACTACGAGCCGGCCTTCGAGCGCCTTGAGAATTTCCTCACCAGTATCGGCCGCAACAAGTTCCTGCGCCCGCTATATCGCAATATGGTTGAGACCGGTAAAAAAGACGTGGCTGCGCGCATTTTTGAGCGCGCCAAGGTGGGTTATCACCCGCTGACGGTAAAAGTAAATAGCCTGGTTATTTACGGTAAAAAAGAGAGTTAATCGCTCTCTTTTCCCAGTTGTCGCAATTCCCATAGGTCAATATGAGAGTTGCGGCAACTCTCCCCTTTCTTTTTCCCTTCCACTTTGGCTAATGCTAAAGTTTGCTCCACAAAATATTTTTTATGGGCATTCTTTCAGTTTGTTTTTATAGCTAAGTGAACTGGTACGATGGCGTGATTAATACGCCAGATTTCTGGCATAAAAATCATTAAACGGCTGTTCAAATGGATTGCCTTTGCGTACTCTGCTGCCCAGAGATTTTACTCAGGAAGGGAGGCACCTATGTATAAACGGGCTTTACTAATAGTCGTCCTGGGGCTTTTTCTTGCCAGTTGTGGGCAGAAACCCGGGCCCAGTGCTTGCACGGATCACAACAAGCGGCCGAGTTTCCCTTTCCCTCACGCGATGCTTTAAGAGCTAAGCCGGGTTATACCCCGAGCTTGGCAATTTGTTGGTCATTGAGACCAAATAAGTAGAGGGCGGCGTCCAGGCCAAACAGGTTTATCGCCTGGGGGGCCTGTAGCCTCACCTTGGGCTTGGGGTGAATGGCGATACCCAGTTCCCCTAAATTCAACATGGGAATATCGTTGGCGCCGTCACCCATAGCGACCACACTTTCCAGCGCCAAACCTAAGCTTCCGGCAATTTCCTGCAGTAACTTGCGTTTGCGATCGCCATCAATAATGGGCTCCACCACTTCGCCGGTGAGGGCCCCTTCGGCAAATGTCAGTTCATTGGCATGGATATAATCCAGGGGCAGGCGCTCTCGCTGCAGGAATTTCGCGAAGTAGGTAAAGCCGCCAGAAAGCAGTGCCGTTTTGCAGCCCAGTGCGCGCAAGGCTGCCAGCAATTCATAGGCCCCTTCTTTTAACGGCAATTCCCGAGCAATTTCTGCCAAACGCTGCTCTGAAAACCCTTTTAGCAGGGCCATGCGCCGTTTAAAACTCTCGCAGAAATCCATGTCACCAGCCATTGTGGCCTGAGTAATGGCGGCGACCTGATCACCGATACCGGTAATTTTTGCCAGTTCATCGATAACCTCGGCATCGATGAGGGTTGAATCCATATCAAAGCCCGCCAGCTTTGGTACCCTCTGGGTAACAGAAGCCTGGATTGTTAGGTCTACTCCCAACTCATCGGCCACTCCAAGGCAGGCCAGGCGCGCGCTGTCAAAATCAAGATCGCCATCAATTTGGAAGCGGATTACGGTGCGATCGCATCTTTGTGCCAAAGTATCAGCGGCGAATAGGCTCCACTGTTGTTCATCAAAAAATCGCAGAAGGTATTGGAGTTGGGCCAGGGAGGCAGAGGGGCTCAGCAGGGTGATACACCAAATGGCTTCAAGTGCACTCGGTTCTTCGGGGGGCGGGGTAAAGTCCGTAGCCTCACCGGGAAAAGGGGCTTCACCGGAATACTCCAGGCCGAGCTTGGCGACTTGATCTCGCAAGCTTAGGTAGCGCAGGGCGCCACTTCCTGAAGCCTGGGAAATCTGTTTCAGGGAGAGGTGGAATTCCTGTGAATTTATTTGATCACCCATAAGCTCTGTCCCGATTGAATTAAATGTCCGGCGCATTATAGCTCTTATGAGATTCTTCGCTAAAATTGCCGGGCTTTAATTTCATTGATTGCCGGTCAGCAGGGATTTTAATGGGCTCAGTTCGAATGGGGAGTAAAATTTCTTTTCGAATTGTGCGAGTTGAGTTGAACTATTTCGCCGCCTGCTTTACCAATCGCTCAGGAATTAATTGGGTATGCACAATTTTGGTGCCTACCGTTAAAATGCTCGCTGCTCCAAAACAGCTGGGGCAATAGTAAAAAAACAATACGCAAGATGTCTGCCGCCGTTTATGTCAGTTTCCATTGTATCTAATCTTCGCAAAATACCGGCTCAATTAGCACAGTTGTCCAAACGCGCCCGTCAGCGCCTATTGGCACTGGTTATCTGGGTGACACTGGCAATATTCTGTGCAGCGGCACTGGGGCATTTTTATGGTCAGCAGCGCGATGGTCAGATAGAGCGAGACAGAATTACTGCAAAGGCGGCTGCGACTATTCTCGCGGGGCAGAGCCTGGAGAGTATTGTGGCCGGGGATCGTATCAGCTTACAGCTGATCGCTCGCCAACTGCTGGAGCTTCCAATGGTTTCCGGCATTTTAATTGAGGATGTGGAATCGAATTCCCTGGCCGAAGTGGGGGACCTGAAAGAGGGGGAGACGATCACCGAGCCAGTGGTCCTGCACGATAGTATTGCCGGCAATATTACCGTAGCGTTTGAGCCCGGTAATTCCGTTACCTTTCCCTGGGCCAGCTTGTTGCTGACACTCGTTTTTGCCCTGCCATTTAGTGCAGCTGCGGCCCTGCTTACCGGTAGCTTGTCCCGGGAGCGCAAATTGCCCGCACAAGTTACTGAGTCTGCTCAAGCTGTTGCTGAAGTTACCGAGCCCAGTGTTGGGCTTTATCTTCGCCCCCTCAACTGGGCGCAGTTGGGCAATCAGTTAAGTCGCAGCGCCCTGGAGGGTTTGCAGCGGGAGCTAGATGGACGCATGCGTTTGCTGCAGCGCATATACGGTGCCACCCCCCTGAGTTGCGCCGGGCCACAGATCGGCCTGGATTTCTCTGGCACCGATGCGGCCTTCCGCGCAGTCTGCTGTGGTTTATTGTTGCGGGAGATGCAGAGCGTCAGCCGTGCTACCGGTTTGAAGCTGGCTTTGGCGGTAGTCCCATCCCAGCCACAGAGTCCGGATTTCTGTGCCGATCAGTTACTCAACCAGTCCCGTGGCTTGTTTTTGCACCCGGAACTTCTTGAGGACAGTTCCCTGGTGGGGCGAATTGAGCACCACGGTGCCGGTTGGGCATTGGAGGTGACCGGCCTAACCCCTTCCTATCAAAAACTTCTCAACAATCAGCTACAACAACTGCTTGGCGCTGAGGCTACTCCTCACAGGACCCCTGTGGGCTAAGTGACTGGAAGTGCCTCAGGGTTCTTTTTTGGCGCGTGCTTTACGTTTACGTTAACGTAAACTCTTGCTAGGCTTGATGGCATCTTGAGGACGTCGTTATGAAAGCAGAAGCAAGCCAAATGGAGCCCCTTAGCTACAGCATTTCCGAGCTGGCGCGGGAATTCGATATCACTACCCGCGCCATCCGCTTCTATGAGGATAAGGGCCTACTCAGTCCCGAGCGTCGTGGCCAGACTCGAATCTATAGTCCCGAGGAGCGTGTGCGCCTAAAGCTGATCCTGCGCGGAAAGCGGTTGGGATTCTCCCTGGATGAGAGCCGCGAAATTATCGATATGTACGATCCTGCCCACGGCAATGTGGAGCAGTTGCACCGTCTACTGGAGCGCATCGCGCAAAAGCGTTTGCAGTTACAACAGCAATTGCGGGATATCGAAAGCCTGATGGAAGAGTTGGATGAAGCTGAATCCAGGGCCCGTGAGTCCCTGGCGCAAAGCGATGACAACAGCGCTTCCTGAACAGATTTCGGCACTGCGCCAAGAGTGGCGCGGTTGCCTTATGTGGTATTGAACAGCCGCCAAGGCGGTCATTTGAATTAAAGACATTTTAAATATCAGTGGAGCCGTTATGAACACCTCCTACCCAACCCTGAATTTCGGTCTCGGTGAAGACATCGATATGCTCCGTGACATGGTGTACAAGTTCTGCCAGGCGGAGCTGGCCCCGCGCGCGGCACAGATTGATGAAGACAACCTGTTCCCCGCAGACATGTGGAAAAAGTTTGGTGAGCTGGGCCTGCTGGGTATGACCGTGGAAGAGGAGTTCGGCGGTTCCAATATGGGTTACCTGGCGCACGCTGTGGCCATGGAAGAAATTTCCCGCGCCTCCGCTTCTGTGGGCTTGTCCTACGGTGCCCACTCCAACCTGTGTGTAAACCAGATTCGCAAAAATGGTACCCATGCGCAGAAGCTCAAGTACCTGCCCAAGCTCTGTTCCGGTGAACATGTAGGCGCCTTGGCCATGAGTGAACCCAACTCCGGTTCCGACGTGGTAAGTCTGCAACTGCGCGCGGAGAAGCGCGGCGATCGCTTTATTTTGAACGGCAATAAAATGTGGATCACCAACGGCCCCGATGCCGATACCTATGTGATCTACGCGCGCACCGAACCGGGTATCAGCTCCGGTGGTATTACTGCGTTTATCGTTGAGCGCGGCTTTGCCGGTTTCTCCCAAGCGCAAAAGCTCGACAAGCTGGGCATGCGCGGTTCCAACACCTGTGAGCTGGTGTTCGAAGACTGTGAAGTGCCGGAAGAAAATATCCTCGGTGAACTGAACGGCGGTGTGCGCGTATTGATGAGCGGTCTCGACTACGAGCGCACCATTCTCTCCGGAGGCCCTGTCGGTATTATGCAGGCTTGCCTGGATGTAGTGGTTCCCTATATTCACGAGCGCAAGCAGTTCGGCAAGGCCATCGGTGAATTCCAGCTGATGCAGGGCAAGATCGCCGATATGTACGCTGACCTGAATGCCAGCCGCTCTTACCTGTACGCTGTGGCCCGGGCTTGTGATCGCGGTGAGGACTCGCGCAAGGACGCCGCCGCTGTAATCCTGTTTACTGCGGAGCGCGCAACACAGATGGCCCTGCAAGCTATCCAGACTTTGGGCGGCAATGGCTACATCAACGAGTACGCCACTGGTCGTCTGCTGCGCGATGCCAAGCTCTACGAAATCGGCGCGGGCACTTCTGAAGTGCGCCGTATGCTGATTGGTCGCGAGCTGTTTAAAGAGACCCGCTAAGGCTGGGCATTTCTTCTCGCCGCCGGCGCCTGCCGGCGGCAGCTGTCTCCAGCCGGGCACTGCGGCAATAAGCTGCGCCCTGTGGAGGTCTTTTCTCCGGGAAAGTGAATCGGACTTTATGAATCAGTTGCAGAGCAAAATAAACACGCGCGATGCCGCCTTTGGCGAAAACCGCGAGCAGATGCAGGCGCTGGTGGCAGACCTGCGCGAGAAAGTGGAAGCCATCGCCCAGGGCGGCGGCGAGCGCGCGAGGGAAAAACACCTGGCGCGGGGGAAATTATTGCCACGGGACCGTATCGATGCGCTGCTCGATCCGGGTAGCCCTTTTATGGAATTTTCCCAGCTGGCCGCTCACGAGGTTTACGGTGAAGATGTTCCGGCTGCGGGCATTATTACCGGCATCGGCACCGTTTCCGGTCAGCCCTGCGTGATAGTGGCTAACGATGCCACTGTAAAAGGCGGTACTTACTACCCGCTTACAGTAAAAAAACACCTACGTGCGCAGACGATTGCTGAACAGAATAATCTGCCGTGCATTTACCTGGTGGATTCCGGTGGTGCCAATTTGCCGCGCCAGGACGACGTCTTCCCAGACCGAGAGCACTTCGGTCGCATCTTCTTTAACCAAGCCAATCTCTCTGCACAGAATATTCCGCAGATCGCAGTGGTTATGGGTAGCTGCACTGCCGGTGGTGCCTATGTGCCGGCCATGGCAGACGAATCCATTATGGTGAAAGAGCAGGCCACCATCTTCCTGGCGGGTCCGCCCCTGGTGAAAGCGGCCACCGGTGAAGAAGTTTCTGCCGAAGAACTCGGCGGTGCCGAGGTGCACTGCCGCACTTCCGGGGTTTCCGATCACTACGCCAATAACGACGTACATGCGTTGCAGTTGGCGCGCCGCTCTGTAGCGCGCCTGAACCGTATCAAAAATCCCGGCCTGGATATCCAAAAGCCGGTGGAGCCGATTTATCCACCGGAAGACATTTACGGCGTGGTGCCCAAAGACTCGCGCCAGCCGTTTGATGTGCGCGAGATTATCGCGAGGGTTGTGGACGGATCTGAGTTCGATGAATTTAAAGCGTTGTACGGCACCACCCTGGTAACCGGTTTCGCCCGTATCCAGGGCTACCCGGTGGGAATTGTTGCCAACAACGGCATCCTGTTTGCGGAGAGTGCGCAGAAGGGCGCGCACTTTATTGAGTTGTGCGCGCAGCGCAAGATCCCGCTGGTGTTTCTGCAAAATATCACCGGCTTTATGGTGGGTAAACAGTACGAGGCGGGCGGCATCGCCAAACACGGCGCCAAGATGGTGACCGCTGTCGCTACCGCCAAGGTGCCCAAAATTACCATCCTTATCGGCGGCTCTTTCGGTGCAGGTAACTACGGTATGTGTGGCCGCGCCTACGATCCCAACTTCCTGTTTATGTGGCCCAATGCGCGCATCTCGGTTATGGGGGGTGAACAAGCCGCCGGCGTATTGGCCCAGGTGAAGCGCGACCAGATGGCTGCCCGGGGTGAATCCTGGAGCGAAGAGGAAGAGCACCAGTTTAAACAGCCGATTGTGGATAACTACGAGCACCAGGGGCATCCCTATTACGCCTCCGCGCGCTTGTGGGATGACGGCGTTATCGATCCGGCGGATACCCGCCGCGTGCTCGGTCTGTGCCTGGCGGCGGCCAGCCACAAGGAACCGGAAGAGACCCAGTTCGGCGTGTTCCGCATGTAAGGAACCGTGGTTGCGGCGCCAATGAAATGTTCCGGTGCCGCTTTTGATAGACGCCCCAATCGAGGAATTACAATGAGCGATAAATTGCTGTGCGAAGTGGATAGCGAGGGCGTGGCCACGGTCACCCTGAACCGGCCGGAAATCCACAACGCTTTTGATGATGAACTGATCCACGAGCTGGCCACCACCTTTGACACCCTGGCGCAAAACCCCGCTGTACGTGTGTTGGTACTGGCCTCCAATGGCAAGAGCTTTTCTGCCGGAGCCGACCTCAACTGGATGAAGCGCATGGCGACTTATTCAGAAGAGGAAAACCGTCGCGATGCTGCCGCGCTCGCTGCCATGCTGTACAAGCTCGATACCTTCCCTGCACCCACCATTGCGCGAGTACAGGGCGCCGCTTTTGGCGGCGCCGTGGGCTTGGTGAGCTGCTGCGATATGGCCGTGGCCTCTGAGCGCGCCAGCTTCTGTTTGTCCGAAGTCAAAATCGGGTTGCTGCCCGCCACCATCAGTCCCTATGTCATCAATGCGATCGGCACTCGCCACGCGCGTCGTTATTTTGTCACAGCGGAGCGTTTCTCCGCCGAACGCGCGGAACAGATCGGTTTGGTATCCGAAGTCTGCGCAGAGGGTGACCTGGATCTGCATGTGCAGAAATTAGTGAATGCCATTGCCGACAATGGCCCCAAGGCAGTTGCAATGGCCAAACAGCTGGCCATGTCCATGTCCAACCGGGTTATTAATAATGAGTTGCAAGGGCAGACCAGCGCACTGATCGCTGCCGTGCGTGTATCGCCGGAAGGGCAGGAAGGGTTGAGTGCGTTTTTGGAAAAGCGCGCGCCCAGTTGGATGAATGGTAGCGAAGGGTAATTTTATGATTCGCAAACTGTTGATAGCTAATCGCGGCGAAATTGCCTGCCGTATTATCAAGACCGTGCGCCGCCTGGGGGTGGCCACTGTCGCCGTTTATTCCGATGCGGATGCCGACGCTCTGCATGTGCAGATGGCGGACGAAGCGGTGCACCTGGGTCCGGCCCCGGCCAGGGATTCGTATCTGGATATCGACAAAGTATTGGGTGCTGCCAAGCAGACTGGTGCCGATGCCATCCATCCGGGTTATGGCTTCCTGTCGGAAAACGCGGAGTTTTGCCGCGCCTGCGATAGCAACGGCATTATTTTTGTCGGCCCACCCACCGGCGCGATCGAGGCGATGGGCTCCAAGTCCGCAGCCAAGCGTATTATGGAAGAGGCCAATGTGCCCCTGGTGCCCGGTTACCATGGCACCAATCAAAATGAAGAGCTGTTGGAAGGCCATGCCAATCGCATCGGATATCCGGTATTGCTGAAAGCTGCTGCCGGCGGCGGTGGTAAGGGCATGCGCCGTGTCGACAGTGCCGATGAATTCCACGAAGCTCTGGCCGCTGCCAAGCGTGAGGCCATGAATGCCTTTGGCGACGACATTATGTTGCTAGAGCGCTATGTGGTGAGTCCCCGCCATGTGGAAATCCAGGTGTTCTGTGATCAGCAGGGCAATGGCGTCTACCTGTTTGAACGGGATTGCTCGGTGCAGCGCCGCCACCAAAAAGTAGTGGAAGAAGCTCCCGCACCGGGCATGACTCCGGAGCTGCGCGCCCGCATGGGTGAAGCGGCCTTGCGCGCGGCCCACGCGATTGGTTACGTGGGTGCCGGCACAGTGGAATTCCTGCTAGATGCCAGCGGTGCCTTCTACTTTATGGAAATGAATACCCGCCTGCAGGTAGAGCACCCTGTTACGGAAATGATCACCGACCAGGATCTGGTGGCCTGGCAGCTGTCAGTTGCCGCTGGCGATACCCTGCCCATGAGCCAGGATGAGCTGCAGATCAACGGCCACGCCATGGAAGTGCGGATCTACGCCGAAGACCCGGACAATGATTTTCTGCCGGCAACCGGCGTGCTGGTGCGCCACCAGCCCCCGGCGGAAGGTGAGGGTGTGCGGGTGGATACCGGTGTGCAGACCGGCGATGAAATCAGTGTGCATTACGACCCGATGATCGCCAAATTGATCTGCCACGGCCGCACCCGCAAAGAAGCCCTGGCCAAATTGGATCGCGCACTGCGTGATTATCAGATTGCCGGTGTGCGCCACAATATCGAATTCCTGCGCCGAGTGATCAATCACCAGGCATTTGCCAGCGGTTGTATTTCGACGCACTTTATCGAGGACTACGAGGCGGAAGTACTGCACCAGGAGCAGACACTGACGCTGCTGAAATGCGCTGCTATTGCCGGCTATTTA
The DNA here is from genome assembly GCF_052467815.1 of Microbulbifer maximicatervae (SeqCode). Taxonomy (NCBI): domain Bacteria; kingdom Pseudomonadati; phylum Pseudomonadota; class Gammaproteobacteria; order Cellvibrionales; family Microbulbiferaceae; genus Microbulbifer; species Microbulbifer maximicatervae (SeqCode). Next base: position 1,028,357 of record NZ_CP174326.1, on the reverse strand, counting down.
CAGCAGCGTGAAGAGCGCGATCTGCGCAACAGAGCACCGCAGCGAGATCCTTTTTCCCCTTGGCACAATGGCGATAACTGGCGCAATGCTCTGGCTGGCAGTCGCACCCAGACGGTGGACTACCGTGGCCAGCACGCTCAAATTCGCTTTGTTGCGGAGGGCGATAGCCTGCGCTGGACTTGCGATGCCTTGCCTGAGGAACAGAACAACGGTGAGATTCGCCTGCTGCCGGGACGCGACTTGATGTTGGTGGATGGCCGCCGCATGAGTTTCTCCGCCGTGGATACCCGCGATGGCGGTGCTGTATTTATCGATGGCACTCAGGTGGAATTCAAGCTGTTGCCACCAGATATCGGTGAGAGCAATGACCAGGCCCACGGCCTCGATGCCCCCATGAACGGCACCATAATTTCTCTGCTGGTTGAGCCCGGCTCTACGGTGGAAAAAGACCAGCCGCTACTGGTAATGGAAGCCATGAAAATGGAACACACCCTGCGGGCTCCAGCCGCCGGCACCGTGCAGCAGTTCTTCTGTGCCGAAGGTGAATTAGTGGATGGCGGTAGTCTGCTGGTGGATTTTGCCGGGGAGGAGCAATAATGACTTTGCCCAAACAGGTCAAAATCGTCGAAGTGGGCCCCCGCGATGGGCTGCAAAATGAGAAGCAGCCTATCTCTGTGGAGACCCGTATCGCTCTGGTGGACAAGCTCAGTGCCAGTGGGCTGTCGGTTATTGAAGCCGGCAGTTTTGTCAGCCCCAAGTGGGTACCGCAAATGGCCGCCAGCGAGGAAGTGCTGGCGGGTATCCAGCGCAAAGACGGTGTTATCTACAGCGCGCTCACGCCAAACTTAAAAGGTTATGAGCGCGCAGTGGAAGCCAAAGCAGATGAGGTCGCCGTATTCGGCGCGGCCTCAGAAGCCTTCACCCAGAAAAATATTAATTGCAGTATTGCTGAGAGTCTTGAGCGCTTCCGTCCACTGGTGGAAAAAGCGAAGCAAGACGGTATACCCGTGCGCGGATACGTATCCTGCGTACTTGGTTGCCCCTATGAAGGTGATATTGATCCGGCCAAAGTGGCAGAAGTTAGTGCCGCTCTACTGGAAATGGGTTGCTACGAAATTTCCCTCGGCGACACCATCGGTGTCGGCACCCCGGAATCCGCCAAGCGTATGCTGGAGCAGGTGATGGCCCGTGTACCTGTGGAAAAACTTGCGGTGCACTTCCACGATACCTACGGCCAGGCCTTGGCCAATATCTACGCGGCCTTACAAATGGGGGTCGCAGTAGTAGATTCCGCCGTAGCCGGCCTGGGCGGCTGCCCCTATGCCCGTGGCGCTTCCGGTAATGTTGCCAGTGAGGATGTACTTTATATGCTCAATGGCATGGGTATTGAAACCGGCGTGGATTTACAGTTGCTGGCAGAGGCTGGGAACTTTATTTCTGAACAGCTGGGAAGGGAGACCAACTCCCGTGTGGCTAAGGCTTTGATGCCCTGCTGAGGAATTTCTGGGGCGGTTAGAGCACCGCCCTGAAACTACAAACTTGAAGATCAGATATCTACCCGATAAATCAGAGGGTGGTTATTTCCGTTACCCTCTCTGCAACCCTCTACTCCAAAACCTACGGTATTAGATTTAGCAAAATATGCAGCCATAAGTGATGAAAATTGCTCTTTAGTGTCATTATTGTCTGTTCCATCATTGTGATCGAACTCTATGACTACATGGTTACTTGACCCAGATGAGCAGTCTTCCCCTAATTCGTCGCCGCTAGCATCTGGTGAGAATTTAATTACTGCATAATATTTATAGGTAGTAATGCCTTCGATAGTTTTATTAGGCTCAATGGTACTTGATGCAAAACTGGTGCTGGATAGTAGCGCGAGTAGTAGTCCGGAGAATAAATTTTTCATTTTCATAAAAACTAATATTTTTTGGTTCTCTGTAAATAGGATGGAAACTATTAAGTGGTTTTTCTATTCTGTGATGTTGCTTGTGCAAGTAACGTTATTTCTAATAATAGAATGGTCATCGGCAGCGGCTTATTTATCAGAGTAAATCATTATATAATTTATGTTGGCTAGTCCAGCTTCATTACAATTTGTACCACTTTCCATAACTTGTACAATTTTCCCTGCCATCAACGCAGCAAGAGCAGTGCTATGCTGGGCTTCATTTACTATGGTAATTCTATCTTGTGCATTTGTGTTCTCACACATAGAGTTAGTTATATCGGTATCAAGATATAAAACATTATAGTTCTCTCCAATGCCTTCGGCCTGGATCTTTGTTATTTTTGCTGTCCAAGCAGCAGAGAAAACATTTGCGGAGAATGCAAGTAATATAGTTGCAGTCAAAAATTTTTTCATCTGGATCTCTTGATTAGTTTTAATCAGAATGATTATATTTTGATTTGATGGTTTATATTTTAGTATAAAATAATTTTATGTTTTTGCATATAGTTTTCTCCTTTTTGAGATTTTTCTTGGTGGAACGTATGTCCAGATTTTGAGGGAGGTTGTGTCTTTTATTGCCCTCAATGCTGAACTGCTCTAGATGTTTTAATATCTTAAGGTTCGGTTTTCGTGGCACTATTGGTGGAGATATCTTATTGTTTAGCAAATAATTGATATTTTTATTTTTTTCATTGTTTTCTGTAAACATCTTTGCAGGGCTGATTTCTCAAGTGCGGCTGATGAATTATAATTTCCATTGATGGTGCGTTTCATCGATATTTTATTTTTAAAGTTCTGTTGTTTTAATTGGCTTTTAAGTGATGGAAGATGTAGATGTCGTTGAGGAAGTTAAGATTATTGTTGGTGTTATATTTATAATTTAATAGTTAAAGCCGTATTCGGATCTAACTGGCGGTCAGACACTTTTTGATTTATTTGCTTTTTTGCTGGTCTAAGGCATTGAATTAAGGTTGGTAGATTAGTTGCTATTTACTGGCTCTGATTCCATTACCCTAAATGGCCGCATCATATCGTAATCCTCATGGGAGAGCAGATGGCAATGCCATACATAGAGGCCTTCGCGGTCAAAGCGCGCAATTACACGGGTCACTTGGCCGGGAAGCGCGATGACAGTATCTTTGGGGCCGCTTTCTTCTGGCTGTGGCGGAAGAGGTTTTCCCTGTAGAGATTCTATCTCCAGTCGTGCTCCCTGAAATACTTCACCTGTGTGCATAAATCTCTGTGGTTTGGGGATAAGTTTTCCTTTAAAAGGCTGGCGATCCAGTACCTGGAATTCCACCAGATGAATATGGATTGGATGAGCCGATACTGTAGGGTTGTATATTTCCCAGATCTCAACGGCGTTGTGTTGGATTATTTCTGTAGTAGGGTCTTCAAAAAATAGGGAGCCCTCCTTTACTGGACCTAACATGAGCAGATTGCGGCCATAGGGATCATCCAACCGATAGGTGGCAAGTTGTCGTGTGCGACTGGCTTGGTTAAGCCTATTAAGTGGGGTGCGCAAGGGAGTATTTAGGCTGAGTTTTAAATCTCCAGTGGTATTTTTAATCTCTGATTTCTGTTTATTAGAAGGGGGGGGGATCGGTGTTGAAGCAATATGAAATTGTAGGATCTGGCCTGTAGTATTTGGATCGGTAGCTGGTGTGATGCCGCCGCGTCCATCGCTTAATACGCGTTTACCTTCCGGGTTGTAGACAAGTGGAATCGAACTCTTTGGGTCATTGGCCTCTACAAAGCCTTTAAAAGGGACATCCGGTCCAAAGTTTCGCAGTGTTAGTTCACGTCCTTCATAACCGCTGAAATCTACTAAAACATCTGCTCGCTCTGCGGGTGCCAATATCAACTCGTTCAATTTTACAGGGTAATCGAGAAATCCGCCGTCACCGCCGACTTGTACAAAGGGTGTATTTTCGTCGATCCTGAGTATCAGTGTGCGAGTATCAGATGCGTTGAGTAATCGCAATCGATAGACGTGTGGAGTGACACTGACTTTGGGCCAGGTCATACCGTTTACCAGAATAAAATTGCCAAAAAATTCGTCGAGATGGGACGGATTGGGCCAATTGGCCTTAACCACCTCATGGGAAACCGGTGATGGAGGCTGGTCCCTCCAGCCAGGAAAATACAGCTGCCCATCGGAGCTAAACAAGCTGTCTGTAATAGCGGCTACAAAAGTGCGCTCTTCTGCAGGGAGCAGCTTCTCCTGTATCAGGCGGTCTTCATTGTCATCGCCAACCAGGTAAAAACCGAATAGACCTGCGTAAACATTAAGGCGCGTCATGCCCAGGGTGTGATCGTGATACCAGATAGTGGCGGCATCCTGGGAGTTGTCGTATTCGTAAATCCTTTTCTCAAATAATGGTCCCGTCTCACGATAATTGCGGGTGTACCAAGCGAGGGGGTTGCCGTCACTTTTCCACTCTGTATGCCCGCCGTGAAGGTGGATAACCATAGGTACAGCTTTTGGATCTTTTACGTCGGCGAGGTGAACGGATCGATCCACAGGAAATAGATGCGGACCCGGTAGCTCATTGGCCCAGTGTACAAATACCAGTTGGCCTTCTCGGGCGCGAATAGTAGGGCCAGGAGAGTGGATGCGACCTGCATATTCAAAACCCCAGGCCTTAGTCATTATGCGTTTGCCATCCTTATCCTGTAGCCCCATCCAAACTTCAGTGGGGCGGGCGGGTAGTTTAATCGGGGCTGAGCCCTGAGGGCGGATTTCTACTGGTATTGGCAGTTCATTGACGAACTTATCCACAGTTGCTGGATCCAGCAGCCGCAGGGGAGTTGCTTTAGCTACATCTTCAGCAGCAGTCAGGGCAAGGGGAATTAACAACAGCAGGGAAAAGATTACCCGAAACATTGGCTGTTTTTAGCAGTAAGTATTTAACAGTCAAGTATAGGTAAACAAGCGGTTTCGGTGGCGTTAACTAGGGGGCAGGGAAGAGTGTACAGGGCCCTTCCCTGATGCGACCCTTCATTAGATAAAGCGATTGATCGCCGTTTTGGCATTGTCTTGATAGGTAGGATTGTCCAGGTCCGGGAAAAGCTTCCGCTGTTCACCAAGAGGTCCAGTCAATCCGCGTTCACTGCCGTAAAAAATACCTGTGCGGAAGGATCTTGTATCCAGTAGGGCATCGATATAGCGCTTGGCGCCTATTTCTACTTTGTGGACTTTGCCAAGTAGCAGCATAATCTGCATCATGCCCTTCATCATATATTGCTTGAATAACGACAGTGTATTGAAGCCCTCTGTGCCTACCGTAGCCCCGGGACTCATGGTTACGAAGCGGATATGGGGGCATTCCCGCGCCATGGAAGACATCCATAGGGCGCCCATATACTTTATCGGACCATAGGGTACCGTAGCGTCTTTGGTACTGGCATAGAACTTTCCTTCACAGATCTGCATAAATTCCTCCACAGAGGCGCTTTTCAGGTCTGGTCGCTTCATACCCATCTCTTTTACGCCGCGAGCGGCCTCGGAGCCGGCATAGATAGCAGTCTGGGTTAATTTATTGGCTTTCAGTAACTCGTTAGTCAGTAGAGCATGCCCAAGCAGGTTGACGGCGAAAATTTGTGTGACTCCTTCGGGGGTCTTGTTGTAAAACTCTTTCCCCCCGGTACCGCCAGCATTCATAACCAGCGCATCAACTGGGGAGTCCAGGTTCTTAACTGCCTCTTTCACAGATTGTTGATCCGCGACATCGATCAGCAATACTTCGAAGATATTCCTGCCTGTTACCGACACCAGATCGGCCTGGGCTTCCTTGGCTTTGTGGAGATTGCGGCAGCCGAGATAGATCTTGTTAATCTGCTGGTATTCCGCCAGTTGCTTGGCGCATTCCCTGCCTAAGCCTGCATTCGCTCCGGTAATCAAAACACTCTTAATCATCTTTCTGTCTCTGTGGATATTGGGAACTGGTGCCCGGATATGGATATACCCGGCTGTTGGAGAGAAAGATAAGCGGTTAAGCGCCTCGTCTTTTGACATTTCTTGCTGTCTTAGTGGGATACCAAGACCGCAAGAAATATCAAAAATAGGGCCTTACTGGCCAATATGATTAGGTCATCACTCCAAATACGGCAAACTAAGGTGACACTATGAATCAGGCGAGTTCTATAGAAAGAAAAATTTTCCAATTGTTAGTGGTAGCGCTGGCGGTGATCTGTTTTGTGCCCGGGGGTATCAGTGCATTTGGAGGGCTGAATGGCAGTGCTGCTCTGAGTGGTGGTGCTATGATTTTTGGCCCGGATAGCCCCTTGAGAGGATTTGGGGATAATCAATATCGATTTGCCTTTGGTGTTTTCTTTGCCCAGGGGTTGGTTCTACTGTATTTCCTGAGCAATATCGAAAAACATAAAGCATTGTTTTACTTCGTGGCTTTATCCCTCTTTATTGGCGGTCTGGGCCGCTTAAGCAATATTCTGGAATTTGGATTGGTGGATGATCAGGTCTTACCCCCTACGATTATTGAGCTTGCGACAGTTCCACTTCTGGTTTTTTGGCATAGGCGAGTAGCCTCTCAAAGTTAGTCATTAGAAGCTCTTAGTTAAGCAACTAAAATTTATTTACACTTAAGAGGTTATTACTTTGTTACCAGTATTTTTACATATAGAGTCTTCACCAAACTTACAGGAATTGCAGGCTCTTCAGCAGTATATAGGTCTGGCACCGCAATTAATGCAACAGTATGGGGGGGTGCCTATTGCTTCTTATGATGTGGAAGAGGCCCTGGACGGGGGTCGGTCACCAAGGGCATTTGTTGTGGTATCTTTTCCGGATCGGGAGGCGATCTATGCATTCTTTAATGATCCAGCCTATCAGGCGATTATTCCTTTGAGGGACAAAGCATTTGCCCATTTACGCTTTTTTATCACTAGTGAGCGAATTTAATTTAAAGGCATACTAAACCGGGAAGGTATTGTTCGAAAATTTCACCGTCCCAACGTAGACTGGCAGTAAAGGAGCCTCTCATGCAGCGATTTTTTAAAAGTATTAACTTCGTAGAGCAGCATCTATATGACAAAATTTCTGTTCACGAAATTGCTGCTGCCTCTCATTACTCCACCTACCACTTCAGCCGTATTTTTAAGGCATTAGTGGGGGACTCACCGAAAGAGTATTTGCGTAAGCGCCGATTGACCGTCGCCGCAAAGAGGTTGTTGAGTGAAGATATTGGTATTCTTGAGCTTGCCATGGAGTGCCAATTTGACTCCCAAGAAGCGTTTACTCGCGCGTTTAAAGCTTTATTTAACGTAACCCCGGCACAGTATCGAAAGCAGCAGGATCCTTTTCGGTTGTTGTATAAGGATCAATTTAGCCCTCATATGCTGCACTTCTTGCAAAATGAGTTGTCCATGGAGCCACAAATTATTTCGCGGCCAGCGATGCAATTGGTGGGGGTAGCGCAGGAATACGACCATGAAAATCTCAGCTTGCCAAAGCTCTGGTCTGCATTTCGGCCCTACAGGGATAAAATCCCCAATCGTATCAGCGATGAATCTTTTGGTATCTATGAATGTTATGAGGAAGCGGGTGATGAAATTCAGTTTAAGTATGTCTGCTGTGCGCCGGTTGCCGACCTGACTCAGGTACCCGAGGGAATGGTGGCGCGGGAACTACCGGAGCAGCTATATGCAAAATTTGTTCACCGCGGATCTATTACCACCCTGGAACAGACATTGAAGTATATTTGGGGAAGCTGGTTGCCAAAGTCCAATTACGACTATATTGAGAGGCCAGACTTTGAGCTGTACCCACCCAGATATCAGGTTACCAGCCCGATAGCGGAAATGTTTCTCCATATTCCGGTCAAAGAAAGGCTGTAATCACTTGGCAATAGCGTAGTTTTTTCGCTACTCAATCTTTTCGGTTGCCTGGCCGGCGTTGTATCGGTAATGCCCGGTAATTTTAAAGGAAAACAGCATATCTTCGAGCACGGGTCCAGCCCCGATATTGTGTGCGACCAAGTACCGGTTGGTTTTTTGAGAGCGTTTCGCAGTCACAATACCGATATGTGGTAAATTACCGGGAAGCATCCAGGTAACGATGTCTCCTGGTAGATAATCCTCTGCATTGTCACTTATTGAGAGCGATTGCCCTTTGCGAGTAAAAAAAGCCTGTAGATTGGGTACTCGCCGATGATCAATATTTTTATCTGGCCTTGAAAGTCCCCAAATGCGTTTAGACGGGTAGGCTTGAAAATGACCCGATATATCCTCGTGAACTTCTCTTTGTAAATCGATCCCCAGCTTCCTATATGATCGAATCACTACGTCGGTACAAACACCGGTATCAGCCGGCACATCTCCATTTGGATAGGGGATAGACACATAAGCAGGATCGTAGCGTACCTTATGATAGGTTCGCTCCAGAGCAGCTTCGGCCAAAGTTATATTTTGTGCATAACTGGCGGCAGAAATCAGGGTACCCAAAAATAGAAATATCCGTTTCACTAGGGCTCCAGTTTTTTTGAGTCTAGGTTGAAATCCTATACTATCGTTTATTTACCCTGCAACACATCAATAACTATTTTACCTTTGGCTCTTCCCTTATTTAGGTAGTCGAGTGCGGCTTGAGTTTCATGTATGGGGTATACTCTATCAATAACCGGTTTCAAAAATCCTTTCTCAAGTAATGAAGCAAGTTCTGCGAGAGTAGTGCCACTTGGCCATGAATAGACTAGTTGGAGACGCTGCCTCATCTTTTCAATTAAGGTATATGACCCTTTAGCTTTGACGGAGACTGATACTAATAGACCATGTTTGTTAAGAACTTTGGCAGACCTTTCTAATACTTCTCCGCCTAAAGAGTCGAGTACAAGGTCATAATCCTCGAGTAATTCCTCAAATTTTTCGGTTTTATAATTGATAACAGTGTCAGCACCGAGCCGTTTGACTAATGTAAAGTTGGCATCACTGGTGGTTGTGGCTACGAAGGCGCCTATATATTTGGCAATTTGAATAGCGATAGTACCGACTCCGCCAGAGCCGGCATGAATAAGGACTTTTTGTTCTTTCTGTAACTTTCCCACTTCAACGAGAGATTGCCAGGCTGTTAAACCCACGAGAGGGAATGCGGCACACTCATTGTTGGAAAGATTGCTGGGGCGGATAGCTGCGTCCATTGCTTTGATTGAAGTGTATTCGGCAATCGTACCCGCTTGATTTGTATCGGGGCGTGCAAATATCAGATCGCCAATTTTAAAATTTCTGACAGCGCTGCCAATTTCTACTACTTTCCCAGTAACATCGTACCCGACAATATGCGGCATTTTTACAGGCATTACATTTTGTAAAGCCCCTGATATTGCCCAGTTATCGAGGGGGTTGATACTGGCCGATTGTACCTTTACTAAAATACTATTTTTATCCGGTGAAGGTTTAGGCATCTCTGCAATTTCGATGGGGCTGCCATAACACCTGATAATAGCGGCTTGCATATTTCACAGCTCTAAAATTAGAGGATTGATAGCTTTAGTGTGTTGAAAGACTTGCTAGTTTAGTAACTGTAAAAAAATAACGATTGAAAAAAGGGGCCCGAAGGCCCCTTGTAGCAGTAAATATAGCCACAATGGCTAGCGCAAGTTACTGATACAGCGGTTATATTCGCGAATATAAATCTTACCACCTACCGCAGGGTTAGCATTTGCCATATCTGCAGCGGCATTCATACAGCCTTCTACCTGGTCTCTAGTCAGACCCCAAGTTTGGGGGCGGGGTTGTGAGCCGCGGATATACATATCCCGGGGATTCTCATAACTACGAATAGAGGTGGGGGGCTGTACTCTGTAGAAATAACGGCCCTGCTCATTAAAGGCATAGAAAGTATTACCACTTTGGTAATAAGTCTTGCCGAGAATCTGCACGGGTTCAGCGTTGGATGGGAGGCGCGTCATGCGGTCATCTGCATAACTGAAACCTGCGAGAGAACACAAGAGCACCATTGAAACAAGATATCGCATAACGTCTTCTCCTTCTCCTAGTTTGGCCACAAGTCTACTCAAACTGGGGGAGTGTCCCAACGTGCGGTAATGGAAGTTTCGGTTGTTGTAAAGGTATCTTTTAAGATCCGATCGAGATAACGGTTATGAATTCAATAATTATTTTTTACATGAATAGGTAGAAATCAAAAAAATTTCCTAGATAGCGGTTTTCTTATAGTAATCAGGACCTTTATTTTGCGGAGGTACTTGTAAGAGAGCTAAATCGTGGAGATAAGAAACTGGGTTAGATTGAAATACAAGAAAAATAGATTGTTACCTACCCTTAAAACGGCTCTGATTAAAGGAAAGTTAAAGGGTGGTCTAAAAAATTATATTGTTGTTTAAAACTGTCATCGAGCCATAAAATTACTCAGGCGTGCCACAGGAGATCAAGAGACTTGTGAGCTGATATCCAGCATAATGGTCAATTTCAATTTATGGCCGCTTACAAATCCCTCTTCTTAGGCTTGATCAGAGTTTTTGAAATTTTAGATTTACTAATTTACAAGCCGAGATTCTGCTCTTTAGAAATGGGTCATAGGTCCTTATGCCGTGGTTGATGAATGTTCAGCACTCGTATCAAGTAACGAGGCTCTTGTCGCACTAATAGCCTCATAATCTGATACCATCGGCGCAAACCCCTTCGCTAGATGATTTTTTATGAAACTACTGCGTTCACTTCTATTTATTGTGCTTGCCCTAATGGTGATATCTGCCCTGGCTGCGCCGGGTTTTATCGGCCCCAAAGTAGAGGAAATTTGGAAGCAGCAGTTGGGCCGCTTGCAGGGGGGGAATTCCACGGGTTACGAACGCGGATGGTTTGGTGCTGAAACCAATACTGAGGTGGCATTGCCGGATGGCACTACCCAGCTCAATACAGAGATCCATCATGGGCCGGTGTTGCTTACCTCTAAGGGGCCGCGCCTGGGTGTGGTTTATACCGAGACCCGGCTAGAGCTGGATCAACTACAGCCTGAATTGCGCGCTCAATTGGAGTCCATTTATGGCGCTTTACAGGCGAGTCCGGTAGTTCTGGAAACCCTGGTTACCGCCGACAACCGGGTGCTGAATACCCTGCGCTTAGACCCTTTCAAAAATACCGGCCCACTCGGGGAGCTGGAGTTTGACGGTGGGGAGATTGCCGTATCTACGGATTACAGCGGTGCTGTGCTGAACGGTGTCGTGGAGCTGGGAAGCTTGCGCCATATTCATGAAGGTATCGAAGTACTGTTTACCGAGCCCCTTGAAGGCGAGTTTGAATATATGCCCGGCGAGGGCGGTAATGCGGAGCTGCGATTGTCGTTGCTGAGGGCAGAATCAGATTCCGGGCCGGTTCAATTGCGCGATGTTACCCTGGACCTGACCTTGGAAGAATTGGCGGCACAGACCCTGAAAATTATCAGTGACCTGAAGCTTCCCACGGTGGATTCGGCAACACCGATTACCTCTGTGCGCCAGCAGATGACCTTGCCGAGAATTAAGACTGCGGATCTGGGGCACTACCTGCGTGTATTGTTGCCGGCCCCTGAACGGAATTGGGCCCGTGAAATGAGTCGCCCGCTGCGCCTGGAGCAACAGCTGGCGATTCAATCTCGCAATGGCCCTGTGTTAGTAGATGCTGATATCGATTGGCGGGGTATGCGCAAATCCTCCCGCCGAGGTGCCAGTGAGATCGATCAGTGGCTCAAACCGCTGGTAGGTAGTATGACCGTTAGCGCTGCAGAGCAGGCGCTTTTGCAGTCCCCCCTGGTAGGGCAGGCAATGCTTCTGCGAGATTATGGCCTGCTGATCGAAGACAAGGGTGAGCTGCAAATGTATCTCAAGGTCAACCGAGGCCAGTTGGAGGTGAATGGAGAGCAGTTGCCGGCAGACCTGTTCGTGATGGCACTTACCGGCAGATTCTGATTGCTTGGGGGCCTGCTGTTGTGAAAAAAGCAGGCCTCAAATCCCAGTATCATCACAGCTACCGTGGTCTTTTAACCCGTATTGCGCATGCCCGCTGCAATCCCTGCGATAGTGACCATCAGCGCACTTTCCAGTACCGCATCACTTTCCCGTTCGCGCAAACGTGCCATCAGCTCGGCCTGCAATAGGTGCAAAGGGTCAGTGTAGGGGTCGCGCACGCGGATGGACCAGCGCATCACGGGATTGTTATCCAACAAGCTCTCCCGCCCGGTAAGCTGTTTTAGGGCCTCTACGGTGTGAGCCAGTCGCTCTCTCAAACTGACACCCAGTTGGATTAGGTCTGCATCCTGGGTGAGTCGTTCTTCGTACCAGGAGGCAACGCGGGGATCGGCCTTGGCCAGTACCATTTCTAGCATATCCACAACGCCTTGGAAAAAGGGCCATTGGCGGCTCATATCCCGCAAGATATCAGTTTCATCTGCGTGCTTGAGGGCATTCTCCAAGGCGGCGCCAGTGCCCAGCCAGGCCGGTAACATCAGTCGTATCTGGGTCCAGGCAAACACCCACGGGATCGCCCGCAGTGATTCGACACCGCCACCGGGTTTACGCCTTGCCGGGCGACTGCCCAGGGCCAGGCGGCTCAGCTCGGTTTCCGGGGTGACAGTGCGCAAGTAAGCCACCAGGGCTGGGTCATCCTGCACGACTTCCCGATAGTTGCCGACGGAGACTTCCGTGAGCCGGTCCATCTCCGCGCGCCACTCCGAACGCGGCTCTGCCGGGGGCATCAGTGTCGCCTCCAGGGTTGCAGCGACATACTGCTCCAGGTTGTAGGCGGCCACAGAGGGGCGGCCATATTTGAAGCGAATCATTTCTCCCTGCTCGGTAACGCGAATACGCCCAGCTATTGATCCCGGTGGCTGCGACAGCAGGGCCATACGAGTAGGCGAGCCGCCTCGGGATATGGAGCCGCCCCGGCCGTGAAACAGAGTTAGGGGGATACCGTGGTTGCGGAATATTCCGGTGAGAGCTTCCTGTGTGCGGTACTGGGCCCAGGCGGCGCCCAGGAAGCCGGCGTCCTTGGCGGAGTCCGAGTAGCCGATCATCACTTCCTGGCCATCGAGCACACGCTGCTTGTAGAGGGGGATATTCAGCAGGGTACTCATAGTGGTAGCTGCACCATCGAGATCGTCGAGGGTTTCAAACAGGGGAACCACTCGCATTGGCACCTGCACCCCGGCAATTTTTTGCAGCAGCATTACAGCGAGAACATCGGAAGGTGTGGTCGCCATTGAGATAACGTAGGCACCTAATCCCTCGGGACCCTGTTCGGCAATGACCTTGCAGGTCTGTAAGACTTCGCTTACCTCTTCGTCGCAGAAATCACTGCGGTAAAAGCTCTCGTCCACCAGTGGGCGGCGGCTGTCCAGCTCAGACACCAGGAACTCCTGCTTCTCCTCTTCGCTCCAACTGCTGTAATTGCCCATACCCAGATAGCGGGTAATGGCATCCAGGGTGTCAGCGTGGCGGGTGGACTCCTGTCGTATATCCAAACGCAATAGAGTGATGCCGAAGCAGTTGAGTCGCCTCAGGGTATCTTTGAGTTGGCCATCGGCGATGGCTGAGAGGCCCACAGCGCGCAGGGAGCGGTCGATCAGTCGCAGCTCGTCGGCCAGCTGCTCGCTGCTGGTAAACGCGAGGCCGGAAGGCTCTGCGCGTCGACCAATGCGGGCCTCCATTTTTTCCCGGGTTATTTTAAGACGGTCGCGAACCTGGCGCAGCACCAAGCGGTAGGGCTCGTGGCTGGGGCCAGTGCGCTTTAACAGTTCTTCGCTGGCGCGATGCATGGATAAATCTGCGAGCAGGTTTTCCACATCGCGCAGATAGAGGTCGGCGGCCATCCAGCGGGCCAGGTGCAGGACTTCCCGGGTGACGCTGGCGGTGACATTGGGGTTGCCGTCCCGATCTCCCCCCATCCAGGAGGCAAAGTGGATGGGAACCCAATCCACCGGCAGAGGGGGCAGCTTGGCCAGGGCTAATTCACTGTCTATTTCCCGCATACTTCTGGGAACCGCCTGCCACAGGGATTGTTCGATGGTGGCAAAGCCCCACCTGGCTTCATCCACTGGGGTGGGCCTGGAGCGGCGGATCTCGTCGGTGCTCCAGGCGGAAAGGATCTGCTCTTGTAGGTGGCGACGTAAATCCTGGGATTCTTCTGGGGTCAGGTCGGGTCTGTCCAGTGTGTTGAGTAGGTCTGCAACTCGATCGTATTTGCGAATTAGGGTACGGCGTGTCACTTCGGTGGGATGAGCGGTTAGGACCAGTTCTACGGATAACTCTTTTAGTGTCCCGTGGATTTCCTCGGGAGACTTCCCCGCTTTGCTTAACTCTGCCAGTACCTGTCGCAGGCCGCGGTCTGTATCGGGATCTCCGGGAAAGCGCTGGTGCTGGCGGTGCAGTCTCTCGCGATGGCGCTGTTCGGCAATATTGGCCAGGTTTAGAAACTGGCTGAATGCCCGGGCAACTTCCAATAGGGTCGCATCATCCAGGGGGTCGAGTAGCTCTCGCAAGTGATCGGCCTGCATAGCCCCTTTGCTGCGGCTTTCAACGGCCGCCTGACGAATATTCTCAACGGTATCAAATAGTGGCTCGCCAACTTGGTTTCGCAATACTGCGCCGAGCTCGTCACCCAGCAGGCGTACATCTTCCCGCAAAGGGGCATTCTGGTCCTGGTTCACGAATCTATTTCTCCCTGTTAACAACGCGGTGAAAGTCAATCGGATAGGCATATTCGCACACTTTGTGCTGGAGCATACAATGTTGCAGCTGCAACTTTTGGCGAATAAGGGCTTGAGAAAGTAAATGAGGAAAGGTCGATACAGCCTTATGGCTAGTCAATCTGCTTTTGTCTTTTTCAAGGTGTGAAAGTCGCTAATTTCAGTAAGGAAACCTTGGGTTCATTTCTTACTGAGAAGTAAATGGGCCCAAGATACTGGGCCCATAAAATGAAATATTTGCCATTAATAAGCTGGGCGCCGGTCGACCAGTGTCAGCCAGCCGCGAATAACCCGATAAATTACCCATATCCAGTTAATCGCAAGGATTAGGTAGCCTAGCCCCAGTACCCAGATGGTTAATGAGCCAACAATGGTCCACAGCAGCCAGAACCAGAAGGTGCGAATCTGCCAGCGGAAATGGGATTCGGCCAGGGTGCCGCGAACATCGCTGCGCTTAAAGTAGTTGATTAATACCCCGATAAAAAATGGTACTGCAGTAAATAAGCTGATCGCCTGGATCAGGTAAACCATAATGGCCAGGTCACGCCCGCTTTGTTCACGGGCTTCCTGGCTGCGTTCGGGATACTGCTCTGACATAATTTTTTTCTCTTCGCTATTCACCTCAATATAGTGTGGTGCAAATAGCGCTTTTCAACTTAGCTGCGCTGGGATGGCTTATTTGTGCGATGGGTTGCAGTTGCCCTTGCCATCGTGCCAGTGCTCTGAGGTAGAACTGTGGCTCACGATTGGGCCACAGCTCGGTTAGTCACTTCAGCGCCCATTCGGTGTGTACATTGCGTTCGCGCCAGGACTTTAGCTGGCGCACGGATTCCCGCATCAACTGAAGTAGCTCTGTGCGCTGTTGGCGACAGTACTCTCTCTCACTATCGATAGAGAGGTTTGCGGCCAGGGTCCGTAGGCGAGCTGCTATTGTTTCGAGGCCGACTTCAATAGAAGATCGAGCCAATTTTTGTGCTTGCTGCTCAGCATCTAGCCAGTGACGACCAGTGATAGCACTGGTCAGTGATGTAATATTTTTGGGCAAGGTGGCTGTGCGTTCACTGAGTAATTCAGCAAACGTATGGTGATCCAGAGTATCCCGCAAGCGGAATAGGGTATTGGTATTCAGAAGGCGTGTAGGTTTCGCTCCTTGAGGAACAGCGACCCCCTGGCTCCGGCGAACGGCCCAGCTCAATAACTGCATTAATTGTCGATCGCCGATGGGGTGGGTCAATACGCCGGTAAATCCTCTAGCTTGATAGCGCTCCTTGTCGCCGGAGCTCGCATTTTGTAATAGAGCAAAAATAGGTAATTCTGCACCTCTCTCTCGGCGGATTTCCCGTACTGCTTCAACGCCATCCATTAGTGGGAGGTGAGTATCAGTTAAAATGAGATCGAATGCTTTTTGCAGCGCAGCGCTGCTTCCATCGATTCCATTGCACTCCCTTTGCACTTCATGCCCCATGGTTTCCAAGGTGGGTTGAAGGGTGTCATGCTTATTGTTCTCAATGAGTAAAACCGATAATTGCTTACCGGGAACGCGGTGGTTCTCAGTGGGTAGTTTTAATTCCACCGTTTCGACATCGCCGCATTGATGTAAATTATCAAGGGACTTTAGGGCACTGTTTAATTGTCTTTTCCCGATCTCTACCAGAGCGCGAGTATTATTATCTTCACTGCGAGCCAATAAATTTAACGTGCCCAGGAGCGTATCCAAGGGGTGCTGTAAGTGGTGGCGGGTTATGGTCAGGAGGTCTGATTTCTCTTGGCGCAATTGTTCCAGTTCAGTGCGAGCATCGGACAGCCGCTTTTCCAATGCGGTAAATTCGCTATTTCGGCTGTGCATTTGTTGAAAAAGGTTACTATTTTCCTTACTCAAATTTTTAAGTTGGGTTTTGCTGTCGCGATCTAACTGGCGAAATTTCACATGTCTATTTATTGCAACTGCACAAATTAGTAAAAGAAGTACTGTGGGAATTCCTAGCCAAAATAGCGGGACCTGACTTTTTAGTGAGGTGATAACATCGGCTTGTGCAGTACTTGATAAAAATACTGAGCCCGATACCAATAGACCGAAATAGATGGCACGCGAAAATACGTGACACGAGGGAGCTTCCCCAGATAAAGTGGTTTCTATCATCCTTGTAACCAACGTTATTTAAATTGGACTAAATCCTGCAGTCCAAAAGGGTTTTAATACGACTTACTGTAATGGGTATCCAGATACATTGGAGATTTTTGATACTGCAATAAGGCTGCTTTTGGTACAAGAGAAATTTTTTCTCTGCCAAGTGGTAAATGTTGGCGCCTTAGTGATTGTACCAATATAGGAGTTGCTTGGCGGCCCCGGATACTCTGCCCTGGGCTCGATCGGGGTGGCATTTGGCGGAGAGGTAATCCTCAGATTGCATCGGATTACATAGAGGGATCTAGCGGCAAATTATTAGATGGGGGCGTAGTCCGGCAACTCTCCTGGAGAAAATCGCGCCAGGACTGCTGCCGGAATCTAGCATTCAGGCAGCCTGGGGAATACGTTCCTGCAGTAATTGCAGCATACGCTCAGAGGGTAGGAATAGGCGAATACCATCACAGTGAGCCAGTAATTCCGGATAAAAATAATCGAAATGGGTGCAGCCCAAAATCAGGATCTGTACGCCGCTTTTCACCAGCGCCGCGACCAAGTCATCAAGAGCGTGTTGGCGAACAATCATTTCTGCGGCGAGGCCGTCCTCGATATCTTCCACAATTTGCAAGTTGCCAATACCGATGACTTTGGCGGTTGTATTGCGCTCGAGTATTTCCCGCTCGATATTGGCGCAGCTCTGGCAGTTGGCGGCGAGCAGTCCAAAGTTGCGGTAGCGCTGGGTAAGTTCAGCATACACCTCGAGAGGGGATACCACCTCAATGGGGGAGGCAGCTTTCACCGCCGACATATCCACTGCACCGGAAAGTGAGTTGCAATAGATCATCGCCGCTTCGGCGCCAGCCTGATAAAGCTGTTCTATAGCTTCGATCAGCTGCTGAGTGAGGGCGTCGCGCTCCAGTGCCTGTAATTGGGTTTGAGCTTGGGGAGACGAGGATAGGGACAGACCCACTCCGCGAAGCTGGCGTGCTGCGAGGAAATCCAATCCGAAGCGGGTATCAGTGGGAGTGCCAGCGACCACGCCAACGGTCATGGAACTGTTTTCAATGGCGTTATCGGTCAACACAATCATGTTCCTCTCTCGTAATGCTTAATCGAGTCTCGGTAACCCTAGGCTGCGCGTTTGCTCCACAGGGGCACCAGCGTATTAATCCACACTCGACGCACCCAGTCGAGATAAATTCCATAGGGTCGTCCAAGTGCCCCCGCGATTAGTATAAAAGTAATACTGGCGGTGGCTATTTCGTCCCAGCTGACGCCACCGAGGCGCATATTGGCTAAATAAAGTGGGAACTGGAAGCTGAGAAATACAAAGGTGTCTACCAGGTAGGCATTGATAAAACCGCCACCACCGAAACGGTTCACAATCCAGTTGCGGTACATACTGAATGGGCGGGCAATAAGGGTATTGAATACCAGGGCCATCAGGCGAACTTTCAGGTGTTCGCTCCAACTCATACCCGCCAGAACCAGCTCGATGGGGATCGCTACAGCCCAAGAGAAGCTATTCATGGCGAAGATGTCCAGCATAAAGTCCCACCGGCGCGCACCAGAAGCCTTTTCATCTGGGGCATCTGGACTGGATGGGGATAGTGCGGGCGCGGACATTGGGCAAACAACCTCGTAGACAGTGGCCGCCTAAACGACTTTGGCGACAAGCCGGCGATTATATCTCCAATTTGCATAAAAGCTAGCCTTACATCTCGACTGTTAGTTTCTGTCGATACATTTGTCCTATTTTTTAATGTTTTATTAATCTAATTATCTTGTTATGAAAACCCGGCAGCTGGTCATAAATGGCTGGCTCCGGTTAATATGCAACTCTTTGCATAAGATGAGTTGGAGTTTTCATGTCTCTGCGCTTTGCCGTTCTCACCTTGCTGGATATTGAGCCCGGCAGTGGATATGACCTTAAGCGGCGCTTTGAGCGCAGCGTCTCCCACTTCTGGAGTGCCAGCCATCAGCAGATGTATCGCGAGCTGCACAAGTTACATGAGGAGGGCCTGCTGGACTGTGAGGAGCAGGCCCAAGAAGGCAAGCCGGACAAGAAGGTCTATAGCCTCACGGATCTAGGCCGCGCCGAGCTGCGTGACTGGGTCATTCAGCCCAGTGCGCCGCAGAAGATTCGCGAGCCTTTTCTGGTGCGCATGTTCGCCGGTCACAACCTGAGCAAGGATGAAATGCGAGATGCTCTGGAGGGCCAACTGCGCCAACATCGCAGCTCTCTGGAAAGTTACCAGGAGCAAAATGAGCGGGTATTAAAGAGTGATACAGCGCTCCAGGAGCGCTACTGGTTGGCACATCAAACCCTGCTTTTGGGTATTGAGGCGGAAAAGACCTGGATCAGTTGGGCGGAAGGTCTGCTGAGTGAGCTTGAAGAGTCCGTAAAAAAATAACCGCTACTCGCTTGGAATGACGCGCCCGAATCTGGCCAGCGATGCTGTTTGGTGTTCAGTAACCTCGCTCTTTTAGCAAGTGGGGCGACTTTAGCCATGACTTTTACCGTAACACCTATCCGCGAAGACTTTTTAGAAAAGGTTCGTCAAGCAGGTCTAGATGATCTAGGGCAGCCGGTACGGCAGCTGAGCGCCCAGGGCGGTGAGCCATGTCGTGATGTGCGGCGGCGCGCACGGCCCGGGGAGAAAATCCTCCTGGCCAGCTACTGCCCTTTCTCTTTTGCCGGTCCTTATCGGGAGTACGGGCCTGTATTTGTACTGGCGCAGCCACAGCCGGAACAAAACTTCAGAGCACAGAACAGCTTCCCCCCGCTAAATAATAATGCGGAAGATTATTTCAAGAGTGATGTGCCACTAGTGCTTCGCGCCTATAGCGCTGAAGAGCATATCGTGTCTGCGAAATTGGTGGGTCCCGAACAAATAAAAACAGAAGTGAGTGAATATTTCATGCAGGATGAGATTGATTTCGCTCTGCTGCGCTTCGCTGCTTATGGTTGCTATGCGCTGCGGCTGGATCGCGCATAGTTTTAATGGATATTTGTGAAGGCCAGGTCGCCGGTTAATAAAATCCTGATGTCTGTGGTAGTGAGAACCACCGGTCTTTTTAGTGGTTGTTTCGGAGTTCAGTATTTATTCCCGAACTCCGAAAAGATTTCAAAATTAAATGGAGATTTTTTCCAATACCAAGCTGCCAATGGAATAGCCTGCACCAAAGGAGCAGATAATTCCCCGGTCTCCGACCTGCAAGTCATCGCTGTGTAAATTAAACGCGATAACTGAACCGGCACTTGCCGTGTTGGCATAGCGGTCCAGAACGATGGGCGCGCGTTCAACGCTTGCATTGTCACCCATTAGCTTCTTGGCGATCAGGTTGTTCATATTGATATTGGCCTGATGGAGCCAGTAGCGGCGCACGCTGTGAGGATCGGTGTCCGTCTCTTGCAGGTGGACTTCAATATGAGAGGCCGCCATGGGGCAAACTTCTTTAAATACCTTTCGGCCATTCTGGCGGAACAACTTACCGGGACCAAATGGGTCCACATCGGCGGCGCGAGCGGTGTAGCCAAAGTTCGAACGGATATTGTTGGAGAAAACGGTTTTCGCTTTGGTGCCGAGAATTTCCCAGGCACTTTCGACTGTACAGGTTTCTCTGCGCTCGATAATGCTGGCTACGGCTACATCGCCAAAGATAAAGTGGCTGTCTCGGTCGGTGTAATCCACTTGTGGTGAGGCCAGCTCGGCATTGATAACCAGTACAGTTTTGGCTGAGCCAGAGCAGATCGCATCCACCGCACGCTGAAGTGAGAAGGTGGCTGAGGAGCAGGCCACTTCCATATCAAAGGCAAAGCCATCGATATCCAGTGCACCTTGGATTTCAATAGCAATAGCGGGGTAGGCGCGCTGCATATAGGAGGCACCGACAATGACCAAATCAATGTCAGACGCCTGCTTACCGGCTTTCTCCAGGGCTAGCCTGGCGGCCTTTAAGCCCATTTCGGCTTGTACACTCAGCTCGTCATCCGCGCGCTCGGGAATAAGGGGGCGCATACGCTTCGGATCAAGGATGCCATCGCGGGTCACCACATAGCGGCTCTTGATGCCTGAGGCCTTCTCGATAAATTCTGCAGAAGAGAAAGGTTTTGCTGCGCGCTCACCGGCCTCAATCTCTTGAGCATGCTCAAGATTGTACTGCTCGGCATGGGTGTTATAGGCATCTACCAACTCTTCATTGCTAATAGATTCCGGTGGGGTCCACAGGCCTGTGCCGCTGATGACAATGCCCCGTGGCAACTTGTATTCACTCATCGCTGAATTCCTGGCCCGCGACAACAGAAATGCGGGCAATTTAGTCGCTGTTAGAACCTTAGCAGTGCTGGCAGGTGGGGGACTGAGGCGCCAGAACGGCAAGGTAAGCTATTGTGACGTTGGGGTGACTATGGGTCTATTTGTAGTCGCGCCGAACAGTCATGGCGTTCTGGCCAAAACGAAGGCGCTGACCTGTTTTGCCCCGGCTGTGAGTAGCTGGAGAGTGATGGCTTCGAGGGTCGCTCCCGTGGTCACAACATCGTCTACCAGGCCGATATGGGCACCCGATATTTCTCCGCGCACGGTAAAGCTGTCAGACAGGTTTTTCAGCCGTTGGTTGCGGCTGAGTTGAGACTGGGTTTTGGTGGATGTTGTTTTGCGCAGTAGTTGCAGATCTACTGGCAGGCACCAGTATTGCCCCAGCCCACTGGCAATAAGTTGAGCCTGGTTGTAACCGCGTTGCCAATAGCGACGCCAGTGCAGAGGAACCGGGGTAAGTATGTCAGGCATATCCTCTGGAGGCCCCAATTGGCGGGCAGCTAGCTGTATAAGGCTGTGTCCGGCGGCCAGGTCCCGGTGGTATTTGAAATGTTGGATTAAGTGGTTGATTGGGTAAGCGTATTGCCAGGCAGCACTGATCTTCTTTAAGGCGGGTGGCCTCTGTAAACAGGCCGCGCAAATATTATCTTTTGCCGCCGCCAAGGGTAGGGCGCAGTAGCGGCAGCCGCGGCCTAGCGCCGGTAGCTCCTGAGTGCAGGCAGAACAGATTCCAACCTTTCCCGATGCTCCGCCGCACAGCAGGCAGCGGGCCAGACTTTGGGCAAGTTTTCTACTGAAAAGCTTGTAAACCATGTCGTCTTTTCCGAGTTGACAGCGGTTTGGCCGTGGCTAAACTGGCCAGTCTGGTGGATTGAACGGCAGACGCTGGATTAGAGCTCGCTGATCGATGCCGCTAGGGCCTGCTAACAGGCTGTGAGTATCCGATTTTAATAAGCAACAGAGAGAGTACGCCCTGTGACTGCCGCCCAGCAAATGCCCGCCGCAGAGATCCGCCACGACTGGACCCGCCAGCAGGTACTGGACCTCTTCGCCATGCCGTTTAGCGACTTGATGTTTACCGCGCAGCAAGTGCACAGAGCTTATTTTGATGCCAATCGGGTACAGGTCAGTACCCTTTGCTCTATCAAGACCGGTGCTTGCCCTGAGGATTGTGCCTACTGTCCCCAAAGTGCCCGCTATGACACCGGGCTGGATCGGGAAAAACTGATGAAGGTTGAAAAGGTGTTGCAGGAGGCAAGGGCGGCTAAGGCCGGCGGTGCTACCCGCTTCTGCATGGGGGCCGCCTGGCGCTCCCCCAAGAAAAAAGACATGCCTTACGTGACCCAGATGGTACGAGAAGTAAAGGCGTTGGGTATGGAAACCTGTATGACCCTGGGCATGCTAAATGATGATCAGGCCCAGGAATTGGCGGATGCAGGCCTCGATTACTACAACCACAATTTGGATACTTCGCCGGAATATTACGGTGAGATTATTACCACTCGCACTTACCAGGATCGCCTGGAAACCTTGGGGCGAGTGCGCTCGGCGGGAATGAAGGTCTGTGCTGGTGGCATTGTGGGAATGGGTGAAGGCGATAAAGATCGCGCCGGGTTATTGATGCAATTGGCGAACCTGCCGGAGCACCCCGAATCAGTGCCCATCAATATGCTGGTAAAAGTCGCAGGTACCCCGCTGGAAGAACAAAAGGACCTGGATCCCTTCGAATTTATTCGCTGCATTGCTGTGGCCCGTATCATGATGCCGAAATCCCATGTGCGCCTGTCCGCCGGTCGCGAGCAGATGAGTGATGAGATGCAGGCAATGGCTTTCCTTGCCGGCGCCAACTCTATTTTCTACGGTGAAAAACTGCTGACGACCGCGAATCCGGAAGCTAATGAAGATATGCAGTTGTTCAGTCGCCTGGGAATTAAGCCAGAAGAGTATCAGCAGTACGCCAATGAGGCTGAGGTGGAAGCGGAATTGAACGCGCAGATCACCGAACAGCAAAATGATGCTTTCTTCTACGATGCGGCCAAATGACCCTGAATGAAGTCCTGCAACAGCGCCTCGCCGAGCGCCGCCAGCAGAATCTGTACCGGGAACTAAAAACCCTCGATCGCGCACCCGGACCGCGAGCCCGGGTCGATGGGCAGGAGCTACTGGTATTTAGCAGTAATGACTACTTGGGGCTTGCCAGCCGCGAGGAAGTCATCGCAGCACAGAAGGCGGGAGCAGAGTGTGGTGCAGGCGCCACAGCCTCTCACCTGGTTAATGGTCACCTGGATATTCATCACCGCTTGCAGCAGTGCATCGCCGAAGTAAGTGGGCGAGAAGCGGCGCTGATATTCTCGAGTGGCTACATGGCGAATATCGGCACTATTTGTGCCCTGTTGGGGCGAGCCGACAATATTGTTTCGGACAGGCTTAATCACGCCTCACTGATTGACGGTGCTCGCTTGAGTGGCGCCAACAGTCTGCGCTTTGCCCATAACGATCTCGCTGGCCTTGAACGCCAATTGCAGCGCGCTACTAGCCGGGGTGGCGCTACTTTAGTAGCGGTGGATGGCGTTTACAGCATGGATGGTGATTTGGCCCCTCTGGCTGAGATTGCCACTCTGTGTAAGCAATACAACGCCTGGTTAATGGTTGATGAGGCCCACGGCTTTGGCGTAATGGGTAGTGAAGCATACCCACTGGCGGGCAGCTGTGCCCTGACGGGGCTGTCCCAGGAACAAGCCCCGGTTGTGATGGGTACCTTGGGTAAAGCGGTTGGCAATGCCGGTGCCTTTATTGCGGGCTCCCGGGCACTGATAGATTTCCTCACCCAGTTTGCGCGGCCCTATATCTATACCACCGGAATGACGCCAGCAGTGGCTGCCGGTGCCTTGGCTGCAATCGAACTGATTCGCGATGAGCCTCAGTTGCAAGGGCGGTTGCGGGTAAATATCGCTTATTTCCGCCGCAGGGCACTACAGCTCGGTCTACCTCTTCAGGCGTCAGCCAGTGCGATACAGCCGCTGGTGTTGGGCTGTGAAAACACTGTGATGGCGGTTGCCAGAGAATTGCAGGAGCGCGGGTTCCTGGTGGGTGCCATTCGCCCGCCTACAGTGCCGCTGGGCACTGCACGCTTGCGCATTACCCTGAGCGCGGCTCACCGGGCCGAGGATATTGATGAGCTACTAGGCGCGCTGCAGCAGATTTTGCAGGACGCAGGGGTACTGGATAAGTGACACGGGTTGAACACTTGGTTTTCCTGCACGGGTGGGGCGGGAGTGCAGACCTTTGGCAGCCGCTTATAGAATCCCTGGCGCGTCGTACAGAAGTGCAACTCCACTGTATTGAGTTACCTGGATTTGCTACACAAGGTGCTGAAGACTGGCCTCCACTAGAAGCTTTGCTGCAGAAGCTTTACCAGCAACTTCCCCCTCGCTGTATCCTGGTTGGACACTCCCTCGGCGGTATGCTTGCCGTTCGCCTGGCTTCTATAGCGAAGCAGGACAAAGTTCTGGGGTTAGTGACCATAGCTGCCAATGCCCGCTTTGTGGAACGAGATGGCTGGCCGGGCATGGCCGAGAGCACTTTCAAGGCATTTTTCGATGCTTTTACATCATCTCCGGAGAGTACCTGGGAGCGATTTTGCTCGCTGCAGGCACGGGGTGATAGCGCCATGCGCTCTTTGCTTAAAGACCTTAAGGCACAAAAACCTCAAATAAATACTGATGCCTGGCAGGGAGCATTGTGCTGTCTGGCAGAGTTGGATAACCGCCAATACCTGGAAAATCTGTCCGTGCCGGCACAGCATCTGTTTGGCAGCAGGGATGCCCTGGTTCCCATTGAAGCTGCTCGGTCCATTGAAGCGTGTGGGGGCACCGTCAAAGTCATACCCGAGACGGGCCATTTACCCCATTGCACCAAGGCTGACATCGTCGCTGAATATCTATTCGAGCTTCTCGAGTCTATTGGGAATCCCCCGGCTGAGCCGTTTGATAAGGCTGCGGTAGCTCGCTCTTTTACCCGGGCAGCACAAGGCTACGATGATTGCGCCCATCTGCAGCGGGCAGTCTGCCGGCAACTGTTGGCCCAAGCCGATGACAGCTGGGCACCCCGTACGATCCTCGATTTGGGCAGTGGCACCGGATTCGGTACTGAACTGTTGCGGCGGCATTTTCCTCAGGCGCAAATTATTGCCTTGGATCTGGCGGAGGGGATGCTGAAATTTGCCCGGACGCAAAGACCCGAAGCTGATGGTTACGTTGCGGCCGATGCCGAACAGTTACCCCTCGCGGCGGGTAGTATTGATTTGGTGTTTTCAAGTATGGCGCTGCAATGGTGCTACCGCCTGCCACAATTATTTGCTGAGTTGCAGCGAATACTGGCCCCTGAAGGACGGTGCCTGGTTGCCACCCTTGGCCCTAAAACCCTGGTGGAATTGAAACAGAGTTGGGCTCAAGTGGATGGGGGGGTACATGTCAATCAGTTTCTGCCCGCCGAGCAATGGCGTGAAGCGGCGCTGCACAGTGGTCTCAGCGGATTGGTTACGGATGAGTTGCGCCTGCTGCACTTTGATAGCCTCCGGCAGTTGATGCGGGAGCTTAAGGGAGTGGGTGCACACAATATTAACCGGGCGGCGGATAAAGGTATGACAGGTCGCCGCAAACTGCAGCGCTTGTCCGTAGCCTATGAAAATAAGCGGGAAGAGCGAGGATTGCCGGTAACTTACGAGGTGATCTATATGAATCTCACCGCTTGCAGGGCAAAAAAATCCGGCTGACCTGCGCCTATCGCAACGCAGGGAGCCGGGTGCAAGATTGAAGAGATCAGGGGTAGATGTCGATAGGGATTGGCGTCTTCACCAGAGCCCAGATTTCGTCCATTTCACGGTTGGAGGCCACCGCGATACAACCATCGGTCCAGTTGGTGCGGCGCAGGTGCCTTTCCATGTAGGACCACTGGGGCTTGATACCGTGGATCATAATGTCACCGCCGGGACTGACCCCCATTTTGGCTGCCCGTGCACGGTCCTGCTTGTTGGGATAGGACACG
Source organism: Microbulbifer maximicatervae (SeqCode) (assembly GCF_052467815.1). NCBI lineage: Bacteria > Pseudomonadati > Pseudomonadota > Gammaproteobacteria > Cellvibrionales > Microbulbiferaceae > Microbulbifer > Microbulbifer maximicatervae (SeqCode). Next base: position 1,002,225 of record NZ_CP174326.1, on the reverse strand, counting down.
TGGATTGAACGATAAAAGCGGCTGTTGGGATTCTTCCAGTCCAGTGTGTAGCGGCCTTCAGGGGTGCGCTCGTCCCCCTGGCGAACCTTGTGTCCCCTGGGGTTATCGCCAAAAGACACGGTATAGCTTTTCACGACACGGCCGTCCCGTATCAGCTGCATGAGTTTCTTGGACTTATAAACTACGACGTGGTCAACGGGATCAACTTTCGCTGAAGCAAAGATTGGCACCAGCAGGAGCAGGGCAAAGGTCAGGTATCGCATGGTCTTTAAGCAGTTCGGGTAGTTGTCGGTTATTTCGCAATGACACCGCATCCCTGCTGTCTGTCCCTTTTAAAAGGGGGTTATTGTGTGAGCGCAACCCCGTGCCTTCTTATCGATGTACGGCTTGATTTGTTCAAAATTTGCGCTACCGGGTTAATTTATCACCATCTAGGTGGCGTGAAAAGTCACGTCATGAAAAAAGTTAACTTTTATTGGAGGAGGGGGTTAGGCCTTGGCAAAAACCTATTTTATCGCCGGTACTGACACCGAGGTCGGCAAGACATATGTGAGCGCCGCACTGCTATCGGCAGCGGCGGAGGCAGGCTTGCAAACGGCGGCAGTGAAGCCTGTGGCATCTGGATGTGAGCACACGGATGATGGCCTGCGCAATGAAGATGCCCTTTTGCTCCAGGAAGCGATGACTCTGAAGCTGCCTTACCAGCAAGTAAACCCCTTTGCCCTGGAGCCCGCTATTGCTCCGCATATAGCGGCCGCAGAGGTGGGTAAGCAGTTAAATGTTGCGCGGATGGCTGGCGTCTGTCGGGGAGTGATGTCTGCAGGGGCCGACCTGGTTTTGATTGAAGGTGCTGGTGGCTGGCGCACCCCGTTGGGCCCAAGAAGCTTTCTGTCACAATTGCCTCGGGAGCTGAATTTACCGGTGATACTGGTGGTGGGTATGCAGCTCGGTTGTATCAACCACGCACTGCTCACCGCTGAAGCGATCCGTCGCGACGGTCTGCCGCTGGCGGGTTGGGTAGCTAATTTCGCCCGTGATGGGATGGCTCGAGCCGATGAGAATCTGCAGACATTGAAGGCCCTATTGCCCGCCCCCCTGCTAGGTACGCTTCCATTCGACACCGCTGCGGACTATCGCAATGGTGCCCAATATCTGGATATAACACCGCTTCTACCTCACTGATCGCTGCAGTTGTCGGGCTCGCAAGGGCCCGAGACTGTTGACATTAGGGCGCTTCGGCCCTAGATTCAAACGAGCGTTTGAAACACTTGAATGAGGACCGGGAGCATGGCCGACTATAAGGCGCCACTAAGGGAGATGAACTTCCTACTTCACGAGGTATTTGCTGCGGAAAAACTCTGGGCGGAATTGCCCGGGTTGGCTGGGGCGGTAGATCGTGAGACCGCAGATGCGATTCTCGAAGAGATGGCCAAGCTGGCTGCCAACACCCTGGATCCGATCAATCGCACTGGCGACGAAGAGGGTTGCCAGTGGAATGACGGTGTGGTGACCACGCCGAAAGGCTTTAAAGAAGCCTATGCCACCTTCTGTGAAGGCGGTTGGGGTGGACTGCTGGGCAACCCGGAATACGGCGGCATGGGTATGCCGAAAATGCTGGGCGCTCAGGTTGAGGAGATGATCAATGCTTCAAATATCTCTTTTGCACTCTACCCGGTTCTGACTAACGGCGCCTGCCTGGCAATTGATGCCCACGCCAGTGATGCGCTGAAAGAAAAATACCTGCCCAAGATGTATGAAGGTACCTGGGCTGGTGCCATGGGCCTTACCGAGCCTCACGCTGGTACAGACCTGGGTATTATCCGCACCAAGGCCGAGCCCCGTGGCGATGGCAGCTTTAGCATTAGCGGCAGCAAGATCTTTATCACCGGCGGTGACCAGGATCTGTCCGAAAACATAATTCACCTGGTATTGGCAAAATTGCCAGACGCACCCAAGGGGCCGAGAGGCATCTCGCTGTTCTTGGTGCCTAAATACAAGGTGAACGAAGACAACAGCATCGGCGAACACAACGATGTGAACTGTGGCTCGATCGAGCACAAAATGGGCATTAAGGCCTCCGCTACCTGTGCGATGAACTTCGACGGCGCCCAGGGCTGGCTGGTCGGCGAGGAGAACAAAGGACTCGCGGCCATGTTTACCATGATGAACTACGAGCGTCTGGGTGTCGGTATCCAGGGCCTCGGCGCTTCAGATCGCTCCTATCAAAATGCTGTTGAATACGCTCGCGACCGTATCCAAAGCCGCTCTCCAGCGGGCGCCAAGCAGCCGGAGAAAGCCGCAGATCCCATCATTGTGCACCCGGATGTGCGCCGTATGCTGCTCACCCAAAAAGCCTTGGTGAACGGCGGCCGCGCTCTGTCCACTTACGTGGCCAAGTGGTTGGATATTTCCAAGTTCGGCGAGGGTGAAGAGAAAAAGAACGCGGAGAATATGGTTGCCTTGCTGACCCCGGTAGCCAAAGCCTTTACTACTGATATGGGATTGGATTGCACCATCCTCGGTCAGCAGGTCTTTGGTGGCCACGGTTATATCCGCGAATGGGGCCAGGAACAGCTGGTGCGCGATGTGCGTATTACCCAGATCTATGAAGGAACCAATGGTATCCAGGCTCTGGATCTGGTGGGCCGCAAAACTGTAGCCACTGGCGGTGCTCTATTCGAATTGTTTGCTGCAGATGTACAGGGCTTTATCGATGCCCAGATTGATCGCGAGGAAATGGCAGAGTTTATCCAGCCGCTCATCGCAGAGATGCAACGCCTGCGTGAAGCAACTGAGAATATGGTTGCCGCCACTCAGCAAGACCCCCACGCACCGGGTGCTGCCTCTGTAGAGTACCTGCACCTGTTCGGCTACGTCGCTTACGCCTTTATGTGGGCGAAAATTGTGTCTGCGGCGCTGCCGAAAGCGGAAGCGGATAGCTTCTACAACGGCCAGATAAAGACAGCGCGCTTCTACTTCGCTCGCCTGTTGCCACGCACCCAGGCATTGGCCGGCAGTGTCAATGCAGGTAGCGCTAGCTTGATGGACTTGGAGGAAGAGTTGTTCTAACAGCTCCCAAAGAAAGTGTTAAAAAGCCCCGCATCGCGGGGCTTTTTTGTGGAGCTGTAGATAGCTTTCTCCTAAACTCAGGGCACAAAAATAACGAGCGAAAGTGCCCATGTTAGATCCGTCTGAAAAGAAACTCTCCGATGAAGACCAGGCCAAGGTCGATAAATACCTGCAGTCCGGCATCAACAGTGTCGAGCGCAAGCCTTTCCGCCCCTGGATACTGTTACTCGGCTTGTTAGCGTTATTGACCCTGCTATCGTTGCTGAGCCTGTATATCGCCCAGACAAAAGGTATCGTTTAGCGCGGCGTGGAGCTTCCCAATTGCTGGAGTAGCTGCCACTCGTCACCGGAAACTGGCTGGATAGACAGGCGCCCCTGTTTTACCAGCACCATCTCAGCCAATTGGGGGATGCCCTTGATTTCTGCGAGGGGCACCGGCCGTTGGAACTCACTTCGCCAGCGAATATCCACGCAGTACCAGCGCGGTTTATCCTCGCTGGCCTTGGGGTCAAAGTACTTGCTTTCCGGGTCGAACTGGGCCGGATCGGGGTAGGCAGAGCGAACCACTTCAGCGGTGCCCACAACTGCCGGCACCTTACAGGCACTGTGATAAAACAGCACGCCATCTCCTTCCTTCACCTTATCGCGCAAAAAATTGCGTGCCTGGTAATTGCGGATACCATCCCAGCGACCGCAACCGCCGGATTCGGCAGCGAGGTCCTGGAGGCTGTATTCATCGGGTTCAGATTTAAATAACCAGTAGGTCATGCGGCAGTTTGTCTCTTTGCTGCGCCGGTTGGTGTTTCGCCGGCTTTCGACGCCATTTAGTATGAAGCTGCCGATTAGTGTCAAATCGGCGCATAGATTTTTACCCAATAAGCGGGAGATTATGGGAAGCAAAACACTTCAGTGGCTCTCACAGAAGCTGGCCAGTCGTCGCTCACAGTACTGGGCCTTGCAGCTTTCTGGTTGGGGGGGCTATACGCTGTTGACCTTTGTAGGCAGTTTTTTCTGGGTGAATGATCACTGGATTCACTCTGGCTACATCATAGTTGCCACTACAGCGGGGGTTGTTCTCAGCGAGAGCATGCGCTTGGGTTTTCACCGCCTGTGGAGCAAGCCTCCAGCAATGCGATTGCTAGGCTCTTTACTGCTGGTGGTCATGGCGGCGGTGATTTGGGCAGCAATAAAATTCGCCGGCTCCCTGTGGCTTTATGGTCACGATGGTGATGAGCACCCGGCACTCCTGGCTATCTACTGGTTCACCTATTCATTTCTGATTCTGATGACTTGGGCGGCGCTCTATTACGGCATCAAATATTACCGCTCCTCTCAGGCCCAGCAGGAGAAGGCGCTGCGGGCTGAATCAATGGCGCACCAGGCTCAATTGAAAATGCTGCGCTACCAGTTAAATCCGCACTTCCTGTTTAATACGCTCAACGCAATTTCTACTTTGATCCTCGATAATGACGGGCGTACGGCCAACAATATGGTGACGCGCCTGTCCCAATTCTTGCGCCACTCTCTGGATAATGACCCTATGCAGAAGGTCACCCTGGCGAAGGAAGTTGAGGCGCTGATGTTGTATCTGGACATTGAAAAGGTGCGCTTCGCCGATCGCTTAGGGGTGAATCTGGATTTACAGGGGGAGTCCCCCCAGGCCTTGGTGCCGAGCCTGCTGTTGCAGCCGCTGGTTGAAAACGCGATCAAATACGGGATTTCACAGCTGGAGTGGGGCGGTGAGATTGGCATCAAGTCACGGGTTTTCGCCGGCGAATTATTATTGGAAGTCAGCGATAACGGCCCCGGCATGTCGGAAGAGGAGCTGCGCCTGATTGGCAAAGGCTACGGAGTGGGCATTCGCAATACCTGTGAGCGCCTTAAGGCCCTTTATGGCGATGACCAGAGAGTGCGTTTCCGCAACCGCCCAGAAGGGGGCTTGTCGGTAAATATTCGTATTCCCTTTGAACAGGAATAAAGAGATGAGTGGAGTAGAGACCCTGAGGGCGATCGTTGTCGATGATGAACCCCTGGCTCGTCGCGGCTTGCGGCTGCGCCTGGAACAGATGGCCAATATCGAGGTGGTTGCAGAGAGCGGCAATGGTCGCGATGCGTTAGACAAAATACTGGAGCTGAAGCCCGATGTAGCATTTGTGGATATCCAGATGCCCGGCGTAAACGGTTTGCAACTGGTCCAGCTGATTCCGGTGGACTCTCTACCTCATGTCGTTTTTGTCACGGCCTACGACCAGTATGCGGTAGAGGCTTTTGAAATCAATGCGGTGGATTACGTATTAAAACCCATCGAAGAAGAGCGCTTGGAGTTGGCTCTTACCCGAGTCAGGGAGCAGAGAGCCAACGCTGATATCGCTAACCAACGAGAGCAATTACTCGAAGCTGTTGCCGATCTGACCAAGGAATCCCCTGAGGTGCTGGAGCAGAAGCTGGTTAGCGGGCAATTTGCCGGCAGTGCCTATCCGGACAAAATTGCAGTGAAAGATGCGGGCAAAATAACTTTGGTGCCCTCCAGTGAAATCGACTGGATCGATGCTGCCGGTGATTATATGTGTGTGCACGCTCGGGGTGAGACCCATGTGATGCGTATTACCATGAAAGAGCTGGAGCAGCAGTTGGACCCGAAACTTTTCCAGCGTATACACAGGTCAACCATCGTCAATTTAAGTCGGGTAAGGGAGATTCGTGCCCATATTAATGGCGAATACCATCTGGTATTAGATAGCGGCGAGTGTTTAAAAATGAGCCGCAGCTATAAAAATAAAGTCCAGCACTTCCTCTGATTCATAAATTTTTTATGGCTCTCGGTTGAGGCAGCAAAGCAGCTGGGTTTTTCAGCTATAGCGCTGCCTCTAAAGACATGGATTTCATTTTGTGAATTTGTTTTTTCTTTCCGGCGAATAAACGGGCTCTTCATGGCCTGATCGAATTTTCCTGGCAACTAGTCGCAATTGCCTTGTAAGGAATTCATATTCCGCTAGCCTTCAGTCCCAATAAAAAACTGGGGCTGAAGTAATGGCATTAACACGCGCCGCTTTAAAAAATCCCGCTGCTGCGGGGGTCGCAGTGGTTATGGCTGTTCTGCTTGGAGCTTTCCTCGCCAGCCAGCTGCCGGTTCAACTTTTCCCCGATATCGACAATCCTCGTATCGCTATCCAGGCAGGCTGGAGAGCGGCCGCACCGAAAGAGGTGGAGGCGGAAATTGTCGAGCCGATCGAATCCGTATTACAGGGCCTCACCGGTCTGGAAATGATACAAGTCAACGCCGGTCGCGGCGGCGCCTGGGCAAATCTGGAATTTGCCATGGGCACCGATATGAATAAGGTGCTAATTGACGTTATCAGCCGTATGAGCAGCCTGCCGCCACTGCCTAGGGATGCGGAGCCACCGCGAGTAATGCTGGGTGGCTGGGGTGGCGATGCCACAGCACTGACCTATTTCTTTCTACAAAAATTACCTGATAACCAGAATAACCTGGATGACTACGCCGGCCTGATTGAAGATGTACTGCGCCCGGAGTTGGAGTCGGTGCCCGGAGTTGCCAGTGTCCAGGCCCAGTCTGGGAGTGCGGCACAGGAAGAGTTACAGATTATTTTTGATCCCTGGAAAGCAGCTGAACTGGGAGTAGAGCTGCCTACAGTGAGTCGGCAGCTGGCGTCTGCCAGGGATGTATCCGGCGGATTTACCGACGTGGGGCGGCGTCGCTATACCCTGCGCTTTGTCGGCGAGTATGAGCCCAAAGACTTATCTGAATTGGTGTTGGAGTGGCGCAATGGACAGCCGGTGCGCTTGGGCGATATTGCCGAGGTCAAGGTGGGGCCTTCTGAATCCCGCGGTGTCACCACGCAAAATGGCAATCCGGCAGTTTCTCTCCGTATTAACCGTACCAACAATGCCAATATGCTGGCTACTTTGGAGCGGGTTAAGCAAAAAGTCGCTGAGCTGAATGAAACTAAATTAAAAGCTGAGCAGCTTGTGCTGGTGCAATCATTTGATGCATCGGTATTTGTTTATCGGGCTTTAAACTTGCTCGGCGGTAATATGATTTTGGGTATCGTATTAGCTGTCGGAGTGCTCTGGTGGTTTATGCGACGCATGCGTGCGACTTTGATCGTTGCCGCAGCGATTCCAATTTCATTACTTTCGACCTTTGTGGTGCTGTCGGCCGCAGGCCGCAGCGTGAATGTAATTTCTCTGGCGGGACTGGCCTTTGCTACCGGTATGGTGCTCGATGCTGCGATCGTAGTGTTGGAAAATATTGTGCGCCTGAGAGAAAAAGGTCGGGGGGCAGAGGAGGCTGCGGAGCAGGGTGCGGGCCAGGTGTGGGGTGCACTGTTGGCCAGTACTGCGACAACCGTTGCGATATTCCTACCGGTATTTTTCCTTAACAGTGTCGAAGGGCAGGTCTTCGGTGACCTGGCCCTGACTATTGCCGTGGCTGTGGTGTTTTCCCTGTTGGTTGCGGTGGCTGTGGTTCCCCTGGCTGCGCGTCTGTGGCTACCCTCTATCTCTACTGAAGACCGTCTCTCCCGAGTGTGGGAAAAAATAACTGCGCGGGTAATGGCTTTGACGAGTACCAGGACTCGCCGTTGGCAGGTGATCGGGGGGCTTTTATTAATGCCCATGGTTGCGACTTATTTATTCTTACCAAACCTGGATTATTTACCGCCGGTAAAAAGGGATGCAGTCGATGTGTGGATGAATTTCCCCGCATCCACTAATACCAAAACTTTAGAAACAGAAATCGTCAACGAGTTGGATAAGCGCATGGCACCCTACATGAGTGGTGAGCGCGAACCAGCCCTGAAGAACTACTACGTGATCACCTGGCCCAATGGCGGCACTATGGGAGTGCGGGTCAAGGATATGGATCAAGCCAAGGAGATGGAGAGAATCCTGCGGGAAGAAATCCTGGTGGATATTCCTGATTTCCAGGGATTTGCTGCGCGGGGTAATCTGTTTGGCCAATTCGGTGGTGACCGCAACATTGCTTTACATCTGCAATCCCGTGATGCCGAAGCATTGATGCGTGCGGCTGCCCTTGGGGTAGAGGTTGTTGAAGAGGTGATGCCGGGAACGCCGGTGCAGACCAACCCGGGCTTATCTTTATCAGAACCTGAATTGACAGTGCGCCCCAATGATCGCGCAATGTTGGAGCAGGGCTGGAATCGCCAGGATATGGGCGGACTGGTTCGAACGCTGGGCAATGGTCTCTATGTCGGCGAGTATTTTGACGGTGAAAAGCGCCTGGATATTATTTTTAAAGCGCAGCCCTGGAGTACCCCGGAGCAATTGCAAAATACGCCGCTGGTAACGCCCCGTGGGGAAGTGGTGCCGCTCAGTCAACTGGCCAGTGTGGAGCGGACTGTGGGGCCGGGCAGTTTGCGCCGGGTCGATGGTCGGCGCACTATTACACTCAATATAGTCCCGCCGGAAGATGTGTCCCTCGAAGAAGTGCGTGCACAGCTGGAGGCGGATGTCTTGCCAAAAATTCGTGAAGCTCTGCCCGCTGATGGGAGTATTTTGGTGGGAGGGAATGCCAGTGACCTGGATAAGGCGTTGGCCTCGCTTTCCAAGAATTTCCTGTTAGCGCTGCTAATTTTATTCCTGCTGATGAGTGCACTGTTCCGCTCCTTGCGGGATGCCTCTCTGGTATTACTCACCGTGCCCTTAGCGACAGTGGGCGGCGTGTTGGCGCTACAAATTTTAAACTTGATCGATTTCCAACCACTGGATCTGCTCACCATGATTGGCTTTGTGATACTGCTAGGCCTGGTGGTGAATAATGCTATTTTGCTGGTACACCAGACGCGAGCGGCAGAAATGGCGGGTAGCACTCGGGTCGACGCTGTAGAGCAGGCCTTGCGCCTGCGTTTGCGCCCTATTTTTATGAGTACCCTGACCAGTGTATTTGGCATGTTGCCACTGTTGGTTGCTCCCGGTGAGGGCAGTGTTATCTACCGCGGCCTGGCCGCAGTGATTGTGGGCGGCATGGCAGTGAGCACGCTCTTTACCCTGGTTTTATTGCCGGCATTACTGCAAACCGGCAGCCTGCCACTACCCAAATTTACGGCTATGCGCGAAAGGTTTGCCCTGAGGAGTTCACAATGAAGAAATTGCTCGCAGGAATCGTTTTATCTCTGGGTGCCAATGGCGTATGGGCGCAGGGCGACCCTATTGCGGTATTGGTGGATCGGGCCCAAGTTCGGGAAATTGCTCCGAGCCAGTGGTCTGCAGGTGAGGTGGTGAGCCGACGGGATATCCTAGTTTCTTCTGAACTGGATGGTGTGTTGGAATTTGTCGCTGAACCCGGCAGCTTTATTAAAAAGGGTGAGCGCCTGGCCGAGTTGGACAGTACTCATTGGCGATTACAGCTGCGCAACAGTGACAGTCGTATCGCACAATTGCGTGCGCGGTTGACTTATATGGATGCTCAGTTAAATCGACTGAGTAAGTTGGCGGAAACCAATAGTACCTCCCGAGCCGCATTGGAAGAGCAGCAGGCTGAGCGTGAGGCAATGGCTCAGGACCTGATTGCGGCTCAAATTGAGCGCGACCGACGGGCCTATGAATTATCTAAAACAGCCATTGACGCGCCCTTTGACACTCTAGTGGTGAGCCGCGAATTACAGGCGGGAGAATATGTGCGCACCGGTTCGGAATTACTGCGAGCCCTGGATATGTCACAGATGGAAGTGGAGGCGGATATTCCCCTGACGGCCCTGCCGCTGATTCGCATCGGTGACACAGTGGCGCTGCGCAGTGATTCTGTCTCTCTGCCGGGAGAGGCTCGGGTGGATGATCAATTATTTAGCGGACGGGTACGTCAATTTGTGCCTGTGGCCAGCGATCGCTCCCGGCGAGTTAAGCTGATGGTAACTTTGCCACAGAGTGCGCCGGAGCAGTGGGACTGGATTGTCGGTATGCCGGTACAGGTCTCTGTGCCCATTGCGCAGGCGCAGGCCACCATGTCTGTGCCAAGGGATGCCTTGGTTTTAAGAAATGGCGATACCTTCGTATATCGAGTGGGTGAGGGGGATAAGGCAGAGCGATTATCTGTGCGTATCGGTAGTGGCGATGGTGAATGGGTGTCGGTAAGCGGTGATCTCACCAAGGGCGATCGTGTGATAGTGCGTGGTGCTGAGCGCTTGCAGCCTGGACAGGAAGTTAAAGTGCTGTCGGAAGTGGTGCGAGATAAAGAGCCATTACAGGCGGGGAGCGGTTAATTTCCAACCCGACCAAAATTTCGTGAAGTCACATATCGCTGTGTTGATAGGTTAAGTTGATAAGCTTGGGATTGCCAAACTCGCACAATACCCTTAGCGGATTGCAATTTGGTGATGATATTAGCCATGCGATCCCTGCTTACCCTATTTCTTGTATTCTTCTGTTCTGTTTCGGAGTCTCAGGTTCGATCGGACCACCTGCCTCCCGGAGCTGAGCCTATCGAAGTGAATAACCAGACAGTTTTTTATAAAAATGGTTATTTCTACCGCAAAGGCCCCGACGCCTATACCCGGATTGAGCCGCCTTTGGGAGCTCGGGTCTCCCGAGTACCTTTTGGAACCCCCATTACCTTGGGTAACAAGCATTATATGCTTGCGGGTAATGGTACCTTTTTCTTATTAGACCCCAGGGACAATCAATATGTGGTGGTCACGCCCCCTCCCAATTGGCAGCATGTTAATCGCAATCCCCTAGCTCCGAAAAAGAAAATATACCCCCGAGCGTATCCGCCCCGCCATTTGCGGCACCGCTCAGAGAGTAAACGAGTCGATCGTAAGGATTGGGGTATTTACTGTGAAGCCCGGGCGGCAAATTTGTTGCGCAGTACGGGGGAGCCTGGAAAAACAGCAAGGCGGGCTATGCGTGAATATCGCAAAGTATACAGGAAATGTTTGCGTCAAAGTCGCCGCTTCAGGTAAATGCATGGGGCAGGGAAGTCCCTGGGCTACACTGAACAATATGGCCCAGTAGGCGCCTATTTTATTAGTGCCGGATTTTTTCACGGATAGAAGTATTTTATGCCGGGTGCCAGCCTTTTCATCCCTCGTTGTAGTGCCGGCAAAGAATTTTCTTTTCTTCACCTCGCCCTTTCATTTCTCCTTTTCTTTAGTGTCGCCTGTCTCTCTGTTTCCAGTGTCGCCCAGCTTCCCGGTAGTAAACCCAAGGAGTTTAAGCCGGAGGTTCCAGATTTTGCTGACCCCTCTGCAGATTGGTGGACTGGATGGACCAGTGCTTCTCCCGAAGAGCGACGAGAATGGCTTAGCTTGGTCACAAAGAGCTGGGAGGAGTGGGAAAAGGATTTGCCGGAGGATGAGGCCTTACAGGAAGGCGCAGAAAAGATTAGCCAAAGTTTACAAGGGATCGCAATTACCTGGAAAAAACGAGAGGAGTACCTGAAAGTCCCTTTAATGCCGGATGTGGATTTTCCAGAGAACCCAACGGTATTGAATTGGGCCAAGGCCGATTCTGCCATCAGCCGTGGCCGACGTAGGTTGAAAGGCGTAGAACTGGAGGCTCGCCAACTTAAATCAACCCAGTCCCAGTCTCTATCTTTACTGCGTAAACAAGTGATTGTACTGCGCGATTCCAGTGGACGAGAGGAGGATGAGGCGGCGCAGGCTCTACTTTTAGCTCAAATAAATCACCTAAATATTATTGAGCAGCTGAGTACCGTTAATACTTTCCTGGGAACCTGGCGGGAAAAGATTAACAGCGCAGAAATTAAATTGCGGAGACTTCTGGATACCCTCGTCTACTCCAGTAAAGATGCAGAGGAAATAGATAAGGATATTGCCGCGAACGAAAAGAAAATCGAACGTATTTCTGCGACCCGCACCAGTATTCAAAGCACTACAGAACCCTCCACTGACCCCACCATCAATATGCAGAAAGACCTCACCCTGATGCAGCTTGAAGTGGACTTGTTGGAGGAGCAGCTGGAAAAACGCAAAAGTGAGTTGCTGCAATCCATCAATGAGGTCCTGAATGAAGAGGGCGAAGAGCGCCCCCTGATTATCAGTCGGGATTTATTGGAAAATGCCAACTCTGTGATTGAAAGTGCGTCGCGGGAGCTGGCGGTGCGCCAGCGTCAGGTGGTGGCCTGGCGCGAGGATGAAGAGAACGAAGACCTGAGTCGCTGGTGGTCTTACTTTGAGCGTATTGGCAGTGGCCTGGCCCGCGCCAATGACCTCGAGCAGGATATTCAGCGCTATGAAAAGGCCCAGCTGGAGGTTTACAAGGAGCGCCAGGGTTGGTGGGCAACAGTGCGCGAACGAGTCGCACTGGGCGCAAGACAAGCTTATAACCGCTGGCGTAAGTTGGCGGATTATCAGCTATTTACTGTTGCCCAGAACCCGATAACCCTGCGGTTGATCGCCAAGATGATTGTGGTCTTGGTGGGGGCCTGGCTATTGTCTGGACTCACCCAGGCCTTCCTGCGCCGGCTTGTGCGCAGGGAGCATGCCAGTGAATCCTCCATGTACAATCTTGGGCGGGTGTTGCACTACATCTTTATTTCTGCGGCCCTGATTGTGGTGCTCAGCATGTTGGGCCTGGATACCTCCAAGTTGGCCCTGGTTGCTGGAGCCCTGTCGGTAGGTATTGGCTTTGGGCTTCAGGCGATCTTCTCGAATTTTATCTCCGGTTTGATTTTGCTGTTTGAGCGCCCTCTCAAAGTGGGTGATCTGGTGGAGCTGGAGTCGGGCGTTTTTGGCCGCATCCGCGATATCAGCGTGCGCTCAACCCGTATTACCACGCGGGACAATGTGGATATCTTGGTGCCCAACACTGAGTTTGTTGCGGGCCGGGTTATTAACCACACACTGGATGACCCAGTGCGCCGTATTCACGTACCCTTTGGTGTGTCTTATGCCTCGGACCCAGACTTGGTGCGGGAAGCTGCCCTGGAAGCTGCCGCTCGAGTCAATATCACCCATACCGACTGGAAGCGAAAAACCGAGGTGTGGCTGATGGGGTTCGGGGATAATGCCCTCGACTTCAAGTTGGTGGTGTGGGTCAACAGCAATATGGTGACTTCCCTGGGAGACTCCTATGCCCTGTACAACTTGGAGTTGTTGCGGGAATTTCGCGATAAGGGTATAGAGGTACCTTTCCCTCAGAGAGATCTGCATCTGCGCAGTTGGGATGTTCCGGCGATCATTGGCCGTACCGCCAGGAAGTAAGTGAGGTCCGGCTGGCATGACACCTCCGGGATTTCATAGTATTTTCAGCCCACTGGCCTTTGTGTCGGTGCAAGTTCATTTACCGGTGTTACTGCGTTTTCTCACAGGGCGCTGATGAAATCACAATAAGGGAAGCCCGTGCTGATCATCCCCATCCAAAACAAACCCGACTGGCGCCGGCCGCCATTAATGTGTTTTGCGTTGATTGCCCTTAACTTGCTGATGTTTGTTTTCTATCAAGGGGGGGATGAAGCTCGCTGGCAGGAAGCTGAAGATTACTATTTTGAGAGTGACTTACCGGACCTCGAAGAGCAACGCTTTCTTGTGTATGTCAATGAAATGCACCCAGAGTGGAGAGCGCAGATGGGTGTGGAAGGGGAAGAGTTTTTTTACCGGGAATCCCTCGGTAACCCTGAATTCCACCACTGGCTGTTGCCGAAGCTCGAAGCAGAGGGTGAGACCGAGTGGTTACGACAGAGGCAGGAGTTTGCCCAACTGCGGGATAGGGTCAGTAGCAACGCACTAGGGCTGATACCGGCAGACCCGAGTATTGCTGGGGCCTTTGGCCATATGTTTCTACACGGAAGCTGGGATCACCTTATCGGCAATATGGTGTTTCTGCTGTTGTTTGGCTTGTCTGTTGAACTAGCCCTGGGTGGGGCGTGGTTTATAGGGCTCTACCTGGTGGGAGGATTGGCGGCAGCAGGTCTGCATGTGCTGGTGGAATCCGGCAGCCATGTACCGATGGTGGGTGCCTCCGGTGCGGTCTCGGCAATTATGGGCATGTTCGTCGCGGTTTACGGTGTGCGCCGGCTACGTTTCTTTTACACCATTGGTTTTATGTTTGGCGAATTCAGTGCACCGGCGCTGCTGGTGTTACCGCTGTGGTTGGGTAAGGAGATTTTCGGTTATTTGTATGGAGGTGCCAGCATTGCCTACTGGGCTCATACTGGTGGTTTACTTGCGGGTTTTGCCCTGACTTTGGCGGTGTTGTACTGGCGCCCGATGGTGGAACCTATGCCGGAGGAAGAGGAGGCCCCGTCCCCCCAAAGGGTAGCCCTGGCGCGGATTGATCGTTTTTTGGAAGAGGGAAAAATCCTGGAAGCCACTGAAGCGGCAGCCTCAGCGGTGCGGCAATATCCACAGGCTTTAACACTGATTGAGCGCTATATAGAACTGACCTCAGCGGCGCCAGAGAGTGAAGGTTACCACCGGGCCAATCTCGCTTTATTTGCCCAGGCAGGAAATCTGGAGATCGATGGCCATACCCTGGCAAGTGGCTATCGCCGCTACTTGGCGGCAACAAAAAGTCCAAAGGCGCTCACCGGAAAGGCAAACTTACTGATGGCACGGCGTGCAGCGGAAGAAAAGGACTGGCCATGGCTAGAGGAATTACTGCGCCACTTGAAACAGCAGCGAGTGAATCACCCCTTGATTCCCAAGCTGGGAATGGTTCTGGTCAATTACTATCGTCGCCTGGGTGAGGAAGGCCGCGCGCGCGAGGTGAAAGAGATGACCCAAGATATGGCTGCCTCAAGTTGAAGAACATAATTCGGTATGTCTTATAAATAATTAAGTAATGTATTGGGGGCAGAGTGAGTCGCTATATTTTGACCGGGACCGAAATTGCAGGGATGGAGGGGGAGCGCAAGGTACATTTCCTCAATGCCAATGCGGTGCGTAAAAACAAGTCCCTGGGTGATCTTATCGGCATATCCGGCTTTGGTTTCCATATGATCGAAATCGAGCCAGGTTATGAATCCACAGAATTCCATTGTCACTATTTTGAAGACGAATGTGTTTATGTCCTGGAGGGTAGGGCCGATGTGCGTATTGGTGACGATCACCACCAGGTTTCTGCAGGGGATTTTATTGGCTACCCCGCTGGTGGCCCAGCTCATGTGATGCGCAATGTGGGAGAAGTGACCTTGCGTTGCATAGTTGTAGGCCAGCGACTACAACATGATGTTGCCGACTACCCAGAAAAAAAATCAGCGGATCTACCGAAATAATGGTTTACCCTGGGAGTTGGTGAACCGCGATAATATTGACCACCCTAAGTAGTTTTCGCTGGTAGAAAAAGAATGGATTTTTAGCTTATGCCTGAAAAGATTCGGGTTTTTTATAATTCTGCTTGTCCAGTCTGTAACGCAGGAATTTCAGCACAAAAGAAAAAGTCCGTCTCCTGCCAAGTGGATTGGGAGGATGTTCATATTGATGAAGATAAAGCGAAGGAACTGAATACAGATTTAGAGTTTGTCCGTGAGCGGTTGCATGTATTGGATGCGGATGGAAATCTGAAAGTAGGCTATGAAGCTTTTATTACAATTTGGGAGAACTCTCCCAAGGAGCAATGGAAGGCCAGGGTGTCGAAGCTACCCGGCATTAGGTGGTTTTTGAATAAAGGTTACAACGTTTTTGCGCGAGGTTTGTATCTATGGAATCGGGCGCTAAAGCATTGGTAGTGAATATCGGGCTAGGTTTAGGGTAGCCACCATAGATGGCTGCCCATATTTTGCTATTTAGTGAATTTCGGCAGTGCTGTTAAGTACTTTCCACAGGGTATCGATTTCAGAACGCAAAGCACTCTCTGGAAATTTCTGTCGGACAAAGTGCAGTAGTTTTTTTGCCAAGTCTTCTCTACCCAATCCATCCATATATACTTGTGCCAATAACAGATAGGCAGCATCGAGTTGTGGATAGGCCTCTTTATGTAAATTATTGAGCAGCTGTGCTGCCAATTGGTACTTATGCTGTTGGTATAGCACTTTGGCAAGTGCATGGCGTATCTCGGGCTTAGCCACAGGCGGGCTGGGCTCTGTGGCCAAATACAGTTCAGCTGCCTTATGTGGGCGATTTATCTGTACAAATTTTTCTAATAGATGTGGCCCCAGCTCCTGAAGGGCTTTTTTATCGTCAGTAGCAAGTAAAAGGCGGTAGTAGCGCTCATTAAGAGTTTCGTCGTTAGGGAAGCGGCGCAACCCTTCAACCAAAGCCTGGCGAGCGCCCTTGAAGTCCCCTTCGCGTAAAAATATTTGCGCTTCAGCCCGAGCGCGCTTACACAGGAATTCATTTTCCTCTAAGTAATTTTCATCATCTTCTTGTATTGAGGCTATTCCCAGTTTTTGCTGTCGAGTTAAGCAGATATACCCCATCACAGCACTTGAGACGATGGAAAAGTAAGAGACAATGGCTGCTGTGGTCGGGAAAATTGCCCAAGCCGGCAGTTTATCGCTGACCACGGCCATTAGTATATTGGGTGCGAAAGAAATGATATTGGTAATAATTAACAGCAACCAATAGGGCCAGCCAATGATTAGGGTAAATTCCAATAATTTGAGAGGGTTGATTGCGGACCTCAAACTATGGGTAAGCGCTAAGGCAATCATTGCAGCCGGCGCTAAAAATGACAGGGCGGCTGCATAAATCATTATGACATTGAGGCTTCCAGTAAATTGTACAAGCTTGTAGCCAACGAAACCGGCGATCAATGTCATTCCAATGACTTTCAGAAATAACATTGCACCATTGCCATCAAGTGCATCTGCCAGTGGAGGGGCTTCCAGTTGGCCTCCTGCGAGTCTTTCGATGACCAAGAGATTGTAGCGGGATACAACAGCTACAATGGCTACCAAAGCGACAAGAGCCAGAAGACCCATTGACGTTATTGCCATACTGCCCGCTGCTGCAACAGCCATGATTGTTAGAGGGCCAGGCTTAAAAGCATAGAGAAAGTAAAATAGCCCCATTTGCCAAAAAGGCTTGGCGTTGTTACTGGCTCCAATATATTCCAGGCTATCGCGGCAGAGCGGGCATTCGGGACCCTGCCCATGGTAATTGGTACTCGAACCCGGAATACACTCGCCACAGAACTGACGGTTGCAGGGCTGGCACTGCCAGGATGCAGTCTTGCTAGTGTGATAGTGGCAGGAATCAGCCATTTATTCTTCCCTAACGAATTTCTCTACTTAATAGTTATTTTGTCTTGGTTCACAGTTTATCTGTCGACTCGGTGGCGGTGCAATCATCAAGTATTTTTAATGTCCTGTTAGAATGCAGGAGAAATACCGATAAAATTGGTACACAAGTTTCAAAATAGGTGTTGTATGACAAAGGCTATGCATATTCATTTGGTTGAGGGCTTTGCGCCGGAACCCTGGGGAGAATCAGCACTGCTGAGCTTTGATGGTAGCGCTGCCAATATTCATATTAGCGCTGCGAAAGGCGCTGTGTTGGTTGCAGCGCAGCGAGCTGCCCGAAAGCTCGATGGTATGGGGGTCAACGATGTTGTCCTCAAAGGAGAAAGCTGGAGCATTGAAAGCCGCTGGGCATTCTGGGCAGGTTTTTTTAACCCGCGTAAATCCAACAAAATTGACTGGGGGACTGATGACAGCGCCGAGTTAAAAGAACTCGCCGCCCGTGAAAATGCCAGTCGTTGGGTTCGTGAAATTACTAATGGTACTCCTGATGATGTGTCTCCGCGTGTATTGGCGGAGAGCGCTGCAGAAATGCTGCAAAAGCTGGCTCCCAGTGCGGTAACTTACCGTATAGTTGCCGGGGATGACCTGCTGCGTGAAGGGTTTGTCGGTATCCATAACGTTGGGCGTGGTAGTGTACGTGAGCCGGTGATGTTACAAGTGGACTTCAACCCGACGGGTGATGACCAGGCGCCGGTTGATATGTGTTTGGTGGGTAAAGGAATTACTTTTGACTCCGGCGGCTACAGCATTAAGCCTTCCAACAACATGGCCACAATGAAATCCGATATGGGTGGCGCGGCCATGGTAACTGGAGGCTTGGCTCTTGCAATAGCCAGAGGTCTCAACAAGCGGGTCAAACTCTATCTCTGCTGCGCAGAAAATCTGATCTCCGGTCATGCCTTTAAATTGGGCGATATTATTAAATATAAAAACGGAGTGAGTGTAGAAATACTGAATACCGATGCTGAAGGGCGCCTGGTGCTGGCCGATGGTTTAATTGCAGCTTCGGAAGAAGATCCTCGCTGGTTATTGGATGCCGCTACTCTGACCGGTGCAGCAAAGATGGCTGTAGGTCGGGATTTCAACTCTGTCTTTAGTTTTGAAGATGAAGCAGCTCAAAAGGTATTGTCTGCAGCTTCTGAGGAAAATGAAAAGGCGTGGAGACTTCCTTTAGAGCGTTTCCACCTTGAGCAAACCCCATCCAACTTTGCTGATATCGCCAATGTTGGTATTGAGGGAAGTCCCGGTGCATCTACGGCAGCCTCCTTCCTGGCGCGCTTTGTACGGGATGAAGGGCGCAATTGGGTGCATATGGACCTTTCCGGCTCTTACCAGCCCAGTGGCAATGATCAGTGGGCGCCAGGTGCTAAAGGGCACGGCCTGCGTACAATTGCACGCTTCCTTTTGGATAATTAGCAACCGGCAATTTATGCCAATTTCCCTTCGAAACGCGCCTAATAGTCGGCGCGTTTCTTTTACCTCTCCCTTAATACCTATAAGTCATTAAAAAAATTGTACTCCAGCTGATAATCGGGATATTAGTAGAGTTCTGCTAATTGAGGTATTTCGGTTCTGGTTCGTTAGCAGATACTTGGGCCTGGAAGCTTTTGCCAGGTGAATAAGATAATCAGTGATTCGGTGAGCGGTAATGAGCACTGCAACCTCTACAAATAATTCGGATTATAATCCAAACCATTGTGCCAATTGTCATGCAGAGCTATTGGGGCCCCATTGCTATGCCTGTGGTCAGCCGGTTAAAGGCATGGTTCGTCATTTCTCTTCAGTAATTGGAGATTTTTTTGATACCCTGCTTGCTTTTGATTCCCGCACATGGAAAACAATACCCTCTCTGTTTTTTAGGCCGGGGTTTCTTACCGCTGAGTATTTCTCCGGTCGACGGGTGCGTTATGTCAGCCCTGTGCGCTTGTTTATCTTTCTATGTATCACCAGTTTCTTTGTAACCCAGATAAATAGTGATTGGGCTATTAATTTCGGAAATGTAAAGGCTGAGTCAGTAGATGTTGAAAAAGCGAGCCAAGGTTATAACGATGCTATTGAAAATATTCGAGAAGGCAAAAAAAAGCACGCTGATAATAGTTATGCTATCGCTATCTTGGAAGATGTTGAAAAAGATCTCATTAGCGGTCATACGAACCTTACCGGTGAATTGCATGAGCTCAATGAAAGCTTAAGCGAGATTGATGGAGGTCAGAATGGATCCGAGAATTTTTCTAAAGAGGAACTGGCCTTAGGATTGAATGAGACTATTAGTGAGCTAGATAGAGAATTCTTGCAAATTGGGTGGCTTCCTAATCCAGTAGAAGATTGGATTAATCGCAAAGTAGAGAGTGCCCATAAAAATGTAGAAAGGGTGACCGATGATCCAAATCGTTTCAAAAAGGCATTCTTGGGAGCTCTTCCGTCAACTCTTATAGTCATACTGCCAATATTTGCCATGATGCTGTGGGTGCTTTACGTCTTTAAACGCAGACTTTATATGGAGCACCTGATTGTAGCGTTACACAGCCAGGCTTTTATCTGCCTGAGTATTCTGATTGGCAACCTGTTTTATAGTATTAGTAGCCAACTGGAAGGATACGCATTTATATCCTCATCTCTTAACAGCTCGATGGCACTATTAGTTCTTTGGGTTCCTATATATCTTTTTTGGATGCAAAAGCGTGTATATCAGCAGGGTTGGATCATGACCCTATTTAAGTATTCTTTTTTGGGTTTAGCCTATCTAGTTTTATTATCTGTTGGTGCGGCTCTTACTGTATTTTGGAGTTTGGCAGAGTTATAAGGATATATCCTAATAGGATTCCAACCATTAAACGCATAAGCGTTTAATGGTTGGTGTTGGTGAAACTGTGCTGTTTAGATGTTAAGTTATTCAAGCTAAAGAGTTCGCTCGCAGCACCATCTATATTCAGAATATTGTATTGTAAATTTTTATATCCGTAATTCAGTTCAGAAAATGGGACTTTCTGATTACTGGTGGTAAGTAGTTAAAGGGAATGTCGAAGGAAGTAGGTCTTGAGTAGTACGACATCAATAGCAAGTGTTTGTAATGAAGATAATAAGTGCGCAAACTGCTGTACACAGTTGTTAGGTCCCCATTGTTATGCTTGTGGTCAGCCCGTTAAAGGTATGGTGCGGCATTTTTCATCTGTAATCGGTGATTTCTTAGATACCTTATTGACGTTTGACTCCAGAACATGGAAAACCATACCTGCGCTATTCTTCCGACCAGGATTTTTAACAACAGAGTATTTTTCTGGTCGTCGTGTTCGATATGTAAGCCCTGTACGGCTATTTATTTTTCTCTGTATCACCAGTCTTTTTGTAACTCGTTTGAGTGGAGACTGGGATATTACCCTTGCTGGCGTTGATATACCTCATGAAAGCTCCCGGTCAGAGATATTGGGAATCGCCCCCTCTTCACATGAGACTGAATTAGTACGAGCTGAAGAGATTCAGCGGAAAGGTTTACTAGCTGAACTTAATGACATTGATGCCAGTTTGATTAAAGCCAAAGAGGAAACTGAAAAGGGGCTTAAAGAGGCTATTGAGAATGAGGTTGAAAGAGGTTATCGCGATGCGCAAATAGCCTCCAGAGAGGGTTTGGCACCTGAAATTCAACCTGAAGGAAATACCATTGCCGATGATAAAAAGAGCAGATTTATTAGGGTGGATATTGAGGGGCTGCCGAAGTCTTTTCAAGATTGGATTGATGGTAAGGTTCAAAGTGCTAATCAAAATATCAAGCAGGTAACTGAGGATCCAAACCGTTTAAAGAAGGCCTTTCTTAAAGTACTCCCCTATGCACTAATAATAATGCTGCCTATATTCGCTTTAATGTTGTGGGTGCTATATATTTTTAAGCGCAGGCTCTATATGGAGCATTTTATTGTAGCTTTGCACAGTCATGCATTTATATTTTTAAGTATCCTGATTGCCAATATCTTATACATGATAAGCAGGAAGTTAATCAGTCACTCAATAATGTCTTCTCTTTATGAGAATGCTTTGGTGTCACTGTCTATTTGGGTGCTGATATATTTATTTTGGATGCAGAAGCGAATATATCAGCAGGGTTGGTTCATGACGCTTTGTAAATATTCATTTGTTGGTATGGCCTACTTATGTTTGTTATCTATTAGCGTAGCACTCACCATAGTTTGGAGCTTGGCTGAACTGTAGCGATAGTTGGGTGCCCTTGTGGCCTGCGATTCACGTATATGGAGAGCTCTGCAGGCCTTATTGCTATCTCCAGGGATTCTAGCTTTACCTGCTTCTGACTCTGTTCGGTAGGATGATGGCTGTATTTTATAGCCTGGGAGAATTATAGGTGGTTGGTTATTCCACTTGTGAATTATTTTAGCTACTTTTAACCTTCTGACGTTAATAACCTTTGGAAGGTTGTTTTAGTAGCTCTAATTGTTTTTAGAAATTTATAGATTGGTATTATTTGATTTGTTATTGAATTTTTTACACGCTAGTAAAATGCCCGCCATAATTTTATCAATCTTAATAGATCTGCTGTAAAGTCTGCTTACAATCGCCCTGCCCATAAATTCTGTTTTAAATGTGCAGGTGCACTATATTGGGTAAATTCAATATGTATTTTTAATTCAAAGGAGGGAGTTATGTCTAAATTTATTTTGCGTATATTCATTGTAGTTACTACTTATTTCTTCACGGTTGCCAGTTATGCAGATCCAATTCAAGATTTAAGTATGCAAAACTATGAAGCGGGTTGGTTTCCAAATTATTGGCAGGGGCAGGGTCCACTGACATGTCGTCGGACTTGCGCAATTTGGGTTGGAGGGGTGCCTGAGTCAGAGGTTGCTACTGACTTGATAGATGATTTTGAATCTACCAGTGTTTGTAAGGTAACTCGCGACCCTGAAATAATCGAGAAACCTGTCAATGACCCATCATCTCACTGGCTCTACGGTAATCAGTTTGACGATAAGCCGGTTTGCTATGTCGGAACCCCTTATGGTGTCAAAGAAGATGATCACTATATGTGTCTGTGTGTATGTAATAAACCTGACCTGATAGTGAGCCAAATCTATGATCCGATCTGGAATCCTGGAACCGGGCAATCCATTATCGTGGTCGATATCGCTAATATAGGTGCTGTTGCAGCACCAATCAGCCAGGCTCGCCTATTAGATCTTGATACACTAGCCAACGATGTACAGGCGACGCCTGCAATTCCAGCAGGTGGTACTGTAAGTATTGTATTTACTTTGGGCTATTGGGTTTTTGATCCGGATGCGGTTTTAGAGGTAACTGCTGATTTTACCAATCTCGTCGATGAGTGTAACGAAAATAACAATACACTGACTTATGCCGAGCAAGGGTAGTAGTAGATAGGGGAGAGCTCCCGGAACTAAGCCGTAGGGAGCTTTGAGATACTAAATAAGATCAGCTCGAAAGAAACACATTAATAACCTGGCAGCTTTCTTTATCCACCGCAGCATTAGGCTTTTCATTACCGACTGTTTGCTCCCCTGGTATTTTAGGTAGCACGAGATACATTCGTGGATAGTCTCGGACTATATAATCTTTTTTATCTGCACTCAGCCAAGGGTATTCAGCGGCAATGGCTGTTATTCCACGGAGTAAAGCGATACCATCTGTACAACTATTTGGAGTAGTAGCTGTGGTGAGCATGGCAAAAGCTAATGAAGAGAAGTTCATAATCTCTGCTATCCCAATGGGTCTTCAGACTGACGTTATGTTTATTCTGGGGACAGTATAGCTGAGCTTGATTATGAGCAACAGATAGCTCTATTAAAGCGGCCAGCCGAAGCTGGCCATCTTCTGCACTATGCGTGCTCTACAGAGGTTTCTTCGACTTTCTCCCAGAGGCGTGTCTCTGTCGGACTAATTAATTTGGACAAAAGGTTAGGGGCCACAGAGGTTAGCCCAATAAAACCAACTATCGCACGGAAAATAAATGAGTCAAGCCAGTAGATAAGGCCTATTAACAGTATTGCTATCACAAGTAACGGTAGAGTGGCTTGCAAACGAGACCGCTGAATATGCTGATAATCCATTGTCTCAGGTAGCTGTTTCTCGATACGCTCTAATGCGTGCGCTTTTACTGTTTGGTTTAAGAACTCAACAGAATGGGTCTTATCCCCGTGCTTGATCGTTATTACATCTGAATTGTGGTCACTGCTAAGTGAACTTATTTCATTGAGAGGGATTCGTGCTGCGGTGTCAGGTTTACACAAATGATATATTTCTTCAGGGGATTTCCCCGATTGATAGGCGGATTGAGCAGTTAAAGCCTGTTTTTTCGGGATATCAAAATAGACGAGTTCATCTCCTTCTAAGGCGACGAGGTAGTTATCATCAATATCAAGCCAGGACGTCTCAGTATAAAAGCCCTCGGGTAGTGCTTTTTTTGACTCCCTTACAAACAAGAAGCTTAAAATCCAATATAAGACGAGGCAGATACCTATAGTGATAGGTGCTGCTTGAATCAGGTTTCCTACAGGTGTGTTATTTTCGACATCTCTTTGAGCATTTTGCGCTAATACATGCCCGTAGATGTCGCCCTCTGGAAACCATACTTCGATAGGTTGACCTTGTTCATATTGATTATAAATTCCTTTTGAAACCTCTGCGGAGGATTCAAAGTCCTCATCTTCATAGTTAAACTGGTAGTCAATATAGTAATTTGTACGATAGCGCTTTTTACCTTTTCGGCCCCGGTACTCTTCTTCCTCCTCTCTTAACGCTACTACTTCAGCATCTAGAGTTTGGTGATTTTCGACCCAACTTAATGATTCATTGTTGGCACGAGAGTAATAGTTTGACAGAAAGTAAGTCAGAATAAGGAAAACTAAAATACATACTGTACGTACCATTGATTTTCTTTTTTGTCCGGGGGACTTTTGTAACGCCATTTAATACATCCTTACTGTATTTCTTGTGCTTTAGGTAGTGGTACTTTTGGAGTAATAATTTTTTTTATAGAGTGGAAACTTGGTGTGGATGCACAATACAACTGCAGTTTGTTTGGTGAATAAAACTGAAGGTTAACTCTAAATTAATTTTTATTACTTGACCGGCGTCATGGTTGGTTCAGTTGCATCTTGAGTATTTTTATAATGCTTATTTGTTATTGAGTAAAACTTCCTATTTAGGATAAGAGCTGACCAACTTGGTACGAACAGTTTGAATAATAAGAGCCTTACAAATATTGAGCAGCTGAATGGTAGAGTTTTAATTGCTTTGGAATTTGGACTGACTAGCTAATCTTTTGCCAGCCTTATGAGGTTGGGTGGTTCAGTTTCATGGAGGTAGTTCTATGTTGAACTAGTTCAGGTGAAGTACCAGTGTCGTTTTATGTCGTAAATGTGTCATAGCAGACGTACCCATTAGAGTACAATTCCCTGTGTGGAGGAGATGCTATGACCAAAAAGATAGGTTTTTTTGTTGCTGATGGATTCCAGGCATTAGACCTTTTTGGCCCCTTGGATGCCTTTATGGAGACTAATAGTTTCGTTAGTGAGGCCTATACAAGTCGTTTGATAGGTTTAACCAATGCATCAGTTAAAACCGCGTACGGCCAAGCCCTATCAGTGGATTTTGATATTTACCAGGATAGGGAAATTGATTACCTGGTCATTACTGGCGGTACTGGGATGCGGCAGCTGCGCTTAAGTCCTAAGCAGGTAAATGCGCTGCGTGCAATCGCACACAAAGCAGAGCGTGTCTTGAGTATCTGTACAGGTGCATTCTTACTAACAGATATATTTCCGGAACAAAAGCACCGTATTACCACTCACTGGCGGCATTGCCGGCAGCTTGCCGAGCAAGCAGTCAATTATCAGGTTGAGCAGGACCCCCTGTTTATTGAAAGCGGAAAACTGTGGTCTTCAGCGGGAATTCTATCTGGAGTCGACTTGGCCCTGGAAGTGATTCGCCAGGATTATGGCAATACTATTGCGGCCAGTGTGGCTAAAGACTTGGTGGTTTATCTGCAACGCAGGGGAGGGCAGTCCCAGTACTCTGATCTGCTTAAAGTGCAATCCAGCGACAGTATGAGGCTCAATCCTCTATTGGAGTGGCTGTCGGAGAATTACCAGAAATCAATCAGTGTTTCCGATATGGCGGAGCGTATTTCCGTCAGCGATCGCCAGTTAACTCGCTTGTTCAAGCAACATCTTAATAGTACCCCCGGACATTATCTAAACCAACTCCGTTTAAACCGGGCGCGGGATTTAATCACCTGTGAATCAGCAAGCCTTGTTGAGGTGGCTCGGCAGGTAGGGTTTGCAAGCTATGATAGCTTTCGCCGGGCTTTTTATGGCCAATTTGGAGTTTCCCCCTCATATTTCAGTAGGAATCGTTAAGCCGCGCTCTCACAAGTGTCTTAGCTTTAAGAGTGCGGCGAGATTGAGAGCTATTTCATTACCACTCGACGCAGATCTTGCCAAAGTGCGACCCGCTGGCCTGGTACTCAAATGCCGCAGCCAGTTCCTCCATAGGGTAAGTCTTATCAATCACTGGCTGTATCTGGTTGGATTCCAATGCAGTGACATATTCCTGTTGATCCCTACGGCTTCCAACGATCAAGCCCTGTAACCGGGCCTGCTTGGCCATCAACAGTGCTGTGGGCACTTCTCCCGAGCGGCCCGTTAAAACACCAATCAATGAAATATGGCCGCCAACTCTGACTGAATGGATCGATTGCTCTAGTGTACCGGGGCCACCGAGCTCAATAATATGGTCCGCACCTTTGCCTTCCGTCAGCTCCATAACCTTCTTTGACCACTGTGTATGGGTGCGATAGTTGACGCCATGATTGGCGCCTAATTTTTTAGCGCGCTCCAGTTTCTCGTCGGAAGAAGAAGTTACAATAACTTTGGCCCCCAGTATTTTGGCAATCTGAATTACCGTAATAGATACTCCACCAGTGCCTAGTGTCAATATTGTGTCGCCAGGTTTTACCTTGCCGTCTACTACCAATGCCCGCCAAGCAGTAAGGCCTGCGGTAGTAATGGTTGCCGCCTGAGCGTGGCTCCAGCCTTTTGGGGCAAGGGTAAAGGCGCTCTGATCGCGCACAACAAACTCAGCGGCCATCCCATCGATACCGTCACCAGGCGTATTGGCAAAGTTACCCACGGAAGCCATAGGCGTACCTGCTGGCCACTGTGGGAAAAAGCACGACACAACAGAATCGCCGACCTGAAAATCGGTAACATCCTCACCAACTGCATCCACGATACCGCCGCCATCAGACATCAGAATACGGCCGTCTTCTGTGGGAATACCGCCGTTGGCAACCAAAAGATCGTGGAAGTTGAGGGAGGAGGCTTTAATTGCAACACGGATTTGGCCTGGGCCGGGTGCTCCCGGGTCAGCGATGTCGCTAACCGAAATATTTTCTAGTCCGCCTGGTGTTTTTAGCGCTATTACTTTCATTATTTCTTCCCTATGCGTTGAGTGATAGTTCCCTATACCCAAGTGTATGGAAGTTAATCATCGAGTTTAACAGACCTAAATTGATGTCTATGAATGAGGTCATTAAGCTGCGATGGCAATTATCTATGTCAATCACTTCCGCGATTCATAAGTCTTAGATAGACTGGGGTTAATTGTAGTGGCATATACGTAGGTAACCAGCTACCAGGCGTAATAAGCACATTTATATTTCTTAAGTATCCAAAACCGAGGTCTATCAATGTATCAAATTGACAGGAATACTAATCGACTCGAGCCACTTAAGTTGAAAAAGTTTTCTGATTTAGGCTTCCGTGAACGCGAACATCTGCAAGAGTGGTTAGCAGCCAATCCTGAAGTACTGGGTGAGGAATTGCTTATTATTCAAAAAGAATTTGATGGTTTTAATGAGACTCGTGAACGCTTAGACCTGCTTGCCCTGGATAAACATGGTCATTTAGTAATTATTGAAAATAAACTCGATGATTCTGGACGTGATGTAGTATGGCAAGCACTAAAGTACGCGTCCTACTGCGCCAGCCTAACAAAAAGTCAGATCATAGAAATCTATCAGCGTTTTCTTGATAAAAGAGGTTGCGAGCAGAATCAAAGTGCGCGGGAACGATTAGTGGAATTCTTTGCTGATAGGGATTTCGATGAGCTGATTTTGAACCCTGATGCTGAGCAGCGCATCATTCTTGTTGCTGCGCATTTTCGTCGTGAAGTAACTTCTACCGCACACTGGTTGATGCGTCATAACCTGCGTCTTCAGTGTATTAAGGCTGTGCCTTACGCGAAAGGAGATCAATTATTCCTGAGTCTAGAGCAGATATTACCAATGAAAGAGGTCGAGGAATATGTGATCGGTCTGGCAGAAAAGAAGCAGGAAGAGCAGACCAATGCTCGTGAGCTAGCTCAGCGCCACCATACACGGCGAGAGTTCTGGAAGCAGTTCATTGAAATTATGCGTGAAAGTGACTGTAGGTTATTTGATAATGCAAATGCCATGACTCAGAACAGTCTCCGAGGGCGATCTGGTTTGACTAAGGTGACTTATCAAGTTGTATTGAATCAAGACTCTATCCGGGCTGAATTTGTCATAGGACGTTCAGAGCGTGATGAAAATAAATATTTGTTTGATTCTTTGTTTTCTAAAAAGAATAAAATTGAGTCGCGCTTTGGTGATACTTTGGTGTGGGACCGTCTGGATAGTTATATCGGCTCCAGGGTATTTACAGAAATTTCAGCAAATGGCCACAATAAAGAAGAATGGCCGACGCTGAACAGTTGGTTATGCCAGAAAATTACAAGTTTGGAAGAAGCATTTTCTCCGGAGATTGGGCATTGCAGAGAGCTTCTGACTACAATGCAAAATAATCTGTCACAATTTAATGAAGTACTAGAGTGAAACATGGCGGACTTATACTCCTTAAGACGTGCATAAAATTTTAAGCTTATTGCCTCCTTTAAATTTGGTTTATGAGTTCAAAAGTCAGTTTCATTTGAGATAAATATATTAAGACCTCACTGTAACTTTGGGATGCAAAAAGTGAGCACTCATTTCCAAAATTAGGAGTGGATGTTACTACACCAGAAAAGAAGCTGATCTTTCGCAGCTTATCGGCAAAACTTTAAATATATATTTTTTAACGAGTAAAGTTGCTCGAGCAACGATAAATCACGTATTTTTGATGCGAAATGGGATTGGTACCCAGTGGTTTGATTTTTTCACTAGGTCTTAAGCAAAAATCACAACGTATTGTGAACATAAGAAGGTGGTGGGCCCTCCGGGACTCGAACCCAGGACCTGCCGATTATGAGTCGGATGCTCTAACCAACTGAGCTAAGGGCCCACACATTGCTTGCGAGGATCGTTGCAAGCGGTTGGGAAAAATACAAGATTTTCCCTTGCAAATCAATGCCTTTGTTAGCGCTCAAGGCTGATATGGGCAAATTCAAGAAATCTTCTTTCCCTGTTGCTCAAGCTTTCGCCAACAACTGAATCTTTATGGGGTAGACCTCCACCTTATGAAAGCTGCCAAACACCTTAACTGGTTCGATAGTCTTAACTAGAAGCTGTAATTGGTACAGCTGTCTTGTTTATGTGAAATGGAGGTCAAAATCCCATACTAAAGTATTTAAATCGGCAGTTTGGGGATAAGAATACAGCACCAAACCAGGAATGCAGCGAAGAGGGCGACGGCCACGGCGGCGGAGCCTGTGTCTTTGGCAATCTTGGCCAGCGGGTGTTTCTCGGGACCGATGCGGTCCACGGTCGCCTCAATAGCGCTGTTGATAAGTTCGATTGGGAGGACAAACATCACGGCTGCAATCAATATGGCGCGTTCAGTAGGTGTCTCCCCGGCCCAGAGTGCGAGAGGCACCATTAGGCAGGCGGCAATCACTTCCTGGCGAAAAGCTTCCTCATTGCGCCATGCAGCGACGAGCCCCTGACTGGAGTAGCTAGTGGCAGCCAGGAGGCGCGCAAACCCTTTCTTGCCGGGCTTGTTGGCAAGCTCTTCAGATTTTTCCTGCTTATTCGCCATTTCTTTTTGCATGCTTATCTCCTGCTTTCACTAAGCCTGCGCGGGGAGGTCATCTTTATGTCACAAAAAAAAGCCCGGTTGAACCGGGCTTTAGTCTAGCGCTTACTCGTCGAGGAAGCTGCGTAAATGCTCCGACCTGGAGGGGTGTCGCAGTTTGCGCAATGCTTTCGCTTCGATCTGACGGATACGCTCGCGGGTTACGTCAAACTGTTTGCCCACCTCTTCCAGAGTGTGGTCGGTATTCATATCAATACCGAAACGCATACGCAGTACCTTGGCTTCACGGGCGGTGAGGCCGGAGAGTACGGAGCGGGTAGCGTCGTGCAGGCCAGTTTGAGTGGCGGTATCCACCGGCGAGGATTGATTTTGGTCCTCGATAAAGTCACCCAGATGGGAGTCTTCGTCGTCGCCGATAGGCGTCTCCATGGAGATCGGCTCTTTGGCGATTTTGAGGACTTTACGCACCTTGTCTTCCGGCATTTCCATGCGCTCGCCCAGCTCTTCCGGAGTGGGTTCGCGACCCATTTCCTGCAGCATCTGGCGGCTGATACGGTTGAGCTTGTTGATGGTCTCAATCATATGCACCGGGATACGGATGGTGCGGGCCTGGTCCGCAATAGAGCGGGTAATGGCCTGGCGAATCCACCAGGTGGCGTATGTGGAGAACTTGTAACCACGGCGGTATTCGAACTTGTCCACAGCCTTCATCAAGCCGATGTTGCCCTCCTGGATCAGGTCCAGGAACTGCAGGCCTCGGTTGGTGTACTTCTTGGCAATAGAGATAACCAGCCGCAGGTTGGCCTCGACCATCTCTTTCTTGGCGCGGCGGGAGCGGGCCTCGCCAATGGACATACGGCGGTTGATCTCTTTGATCTGGCCGACTTCTAACTTAGCGCGTTCCTGGAACTGAGCCAGTTTGCGCTGGGCACGAACAACTTCGTCTACGACGTGGCGCAGGGCATCGGAGTAATCGCGCTTTTTCTTGATGATCGCGGGGATCCAATCATCATTGGTTTCGTTGCCGGGGAATTCCTTGATAAAGGTCTTGCGCGGCATGCGGGCGCGTTTGATACACATGGCCATAACCACGCGTTCTTGCTCGCGTACGCTGTCGAGTACGTAACGAACTTCACCATAGAGTGGTTCGAACTGGCGGGGAGCCAGTTTAAAGAAGCGGAATACATCGCCAACGGCTTCGAGCGCCTGGCCAGCTTCTTTGGAGTCGCGGCCGTGGGCGGCGATGGCTTCGTCGGCAGCTTTCTGTGCGGCGATCAGCGCGTTCATGCGCTCGGCGAGCTCTTCGGGGTCGATACCGCCGGTAGCTTCCTCTTCCTCGTCGCTGCTGTCGTCATCGCTGTCGTCGTCGTCATCATCATCGGAATCT
This sequence comes from Microbulbifer maximicatervae (SeqCode), assembly GCF_052467815.1. Lineage (NCBI taxonomy): Bacteria > Pseudomonadati > Pseudomonadota > Gammaproteobacteria > Cellvibrionales > Microbulbiferaceae > Microbulbifer > Microbulbifer maximicatervae (SeqCode). The sequence goes on along the minus strand of NZ_CP174326.1, from coordinate 971,573 downwards.
GATGACTCCGGCGCGCTGGCAGCGGCGGCGGCTTGGCCGGCCTGGGCTCCGGGCGGAACCTCGTCGGCGGGGTCGAGCCAACCGGAGATAATATCGGGGATGCGGCGCTCTTCTTTCTCGATCAGAGCGTACTCATCGATGATCTGCTGCACTGCACCCGGCCAGTAGGCCAGGGCGGCCATCAGTTCGCGCAGGCCCTCTTCGATACGCTTGGCAATGGCGATCTCGCCTTCGCGCGTGAGCAGCTCTACGGTGCCCATTTCGCGCATATACATGCGTACTGGATCGGTGGTTCGGCCTACGTCGGACTCTACGGCTGCCAGGGCAGCGGCAGCTTCGGCTGCGGCGATTTCATCAGCGGAGCTGTCGCCTTCAGCCATCAACAACTCTTCGGCATCCGGTGCGGTTTCAAACACCTTGATGCCCATGTCGTTGATCATGCCAATAATGTCTTCCACCTGATCGGGATCGGAAATATCTTCCGGTAGGTGGTCATTTACCTCGGCATAGGTCAGATAGCCCTGCTCTTTACCGCGGGCGATCAGTTCCTTAATGCGGGACTGTTGCTGGGTTTTGTCGGTCATGCACAACCCTGAATTCTGGGAATGAAAATACGGGACAAAGACGCGGGATTATAGCGTATTTGCACTAGCAATAACCACTCTAGCTGTCAAGTAACGGCGTAGGTGCGATGTTTAGGGTGCTGGGGTTCCCGATCCCGCCCGGCGGGGGTGAGTGAATATAGTGCTGAGCCCGCAGTTTTCAAGGGGCTGGCGCTTATTAATTCTGCTTTTTTCGCCAATTGGCTAATAGAGCCAGTTGTTCTTCGGGGCTCAACTGGGAGCTGTTCCTGAGTTGATCGAGTAAATCGCGGTTGCGCTGTTTGTCCGCAGTCTGCTTCAGGCGCCGCAGGCAGTCGTTAAATTCCGTGTGCGGATCGTATTCCAGGTTGCTGTCATCCTGGGCGAGTTGTCGCGCGACCGATACCAGTGGAGAAATAGCGAGCTTGGCCAGGGTATCGCAAGATTCTGCGCTGTGGTGTGCACGCCAGTGGCCGATCAACTGATAGAAATTTAATTGGGGGCGGCTTTTGTACAGCTCTACCAGCTGGATAAACAATGCCAGGTCTGCATTGCCCTCGATGGGGAATTGCTGTGGATTTTCGATTTGTGCTGCCAGCTCCGGGTGGTGCAATAGCAGGGCGATCAGCATGCGCTCCGGTGGCAGGAGATATTGGCTCTGGCGGCGCGGACTGTTGTAACTCGGTGCTGCACTTTCGCTGAAGTTGCTGTCGCGCTGCCAAGGTTCCGGCGGTGTGCGGTGCTCCAGCTCTTCGTGAGGGGAGGGTGCTTGGTTTGGCTCTCCCGGTGCAGCTGTAGGTTGCGGGTGGGGCTGCTGCGGCGTGCGAGCTTTTTCTGTGCGGATAACCTCTTGCAGGGTTTCCTTATCGAGCCCGGTGCGCGAGGCCAGTTGTTGGAACATCAGCTGGCGGTAGACGCCATCGGGCAGCAGGTCCAGCAGGGGAGCGGCGAGCTTGGACAGGCGCGCGCGGCCGTCCATGGTCTGCAGGTTGATATCTTCGCTCAGTAGGTCGAAGAGAAAATCTTCCAGCGGTAGGGACTGCTCCTTAATTAACTGCTGGAAACGTTCACCGCCCAGTTGGCGTACCAGGGTGTCCGGGTCCTCGCCTTCCGGCAGCAGCAGGAAGCGCAGGCTGCGCCCGTCCTGCATCTGCGGCAGGGCCGACTCCAGAGCGCGGCGGGCGGCAGCGCGGCCTGCGCGGTCGCCGTCGAAGCAAAACAGCAGTTCCGTGGTGTGGCGGAAGGCGAGTTGAATGTGGTCTTCGCCACAAGCGGTGCCCAGGGTGGCGACGGCGCAGCGGATATCGAACTGGGCCAGGGCCACCACATCCATATAGCCTTCAACCACAATCAGGCGCTCTAAATTGCGGTTGGCCTGGAGCGCTTCCCACAGGCCGTAGAGTTCGCGGCTCTTGTGGAAAATTGGGGTTTCCGGAGAGTTCAGGTACTTGGGTTTGTCGTCGCCCAGTACCCGCCCGCCAAAGGCGATGGCGCGCCCGCGCTGGTCGCGGATCGGGAAAATAATACGGCTGCGGAAGCGGTCGTAGTGGTGGCGCGCGTTGGGCTTGGTGTTGCCATCACTGTCCTGGCGGCGAATGGCCAGGCCTGCCAGTTCCAGTTGATCCGCTTTCTCGGGGGTATCGGCTAATGCATTGAGCAGGTTGTCCCAGCCTGGGGGCGCAAGGCCGATACCAAAGTCCCGGGCAATCTCACCGGAGAGGCCGCGATTGCGCAAGTAGGCCACCGCATTGCCTGCGGCGGGGTGGTTGCGCAGTTGTTCACGGTAGTAGTCGGCGGCTTTCTCTGTGAGCTGGTAGAGAGATTGACTCTCCCGCTGGCGCTTTTCTTGCCCCGGTGCCAGTTGTTCCCTGGGAACTTCCAGTCCACGGGTGGCCGCGAGTTTTTCCACCGCTTCTGGGAAGGGCAGGCGGTCGTACTCCATGAGGAAGCCGATGGCATTGCCATTGGCACCGCAGCCGAAGCAGTAATAAAACTGCTTGTCCGCACTCACGGTAAACGATGGGGTTTTCTCGTCGTGGAAGGGGCAGCAGGCAGAGTAGTTTTTGCCGGTTTTACGCAGCTTGACCCGGCTGTCCACCAGCTCGACGATATCTGCCCTTGCGAGCAGATCGTCAATAAAGTGCTGGGGTATCTTGCCGGCCATGGGGATTCGCTCAGCTTAGGCCAGTTGGGCCTTCACCAGTTTGCTCACCGCGCCCATATCTGCACGGCCCTGCACCTGGGGTTTAACCTGGGCGATGACTTTGCCCATATCCGCCATGCTGTTGGCACCGGTGTCTTTGACGGCGGAGGCAACGATATCGGTAATCTCGGCTTCGCTCAGCTGCTTCGGCAGGAATTCCTGGATAACTTCAATTTCAGCCTGCTCTACTGCTGCCAGTTCAGCCCGGCCAGCTTTCTCGTACTGGGTAATGGAGTCGCGGCGCTGCTTGGTCATTTTGTCCAGCAGGGCGAGGATACGGGCGTCATCCAGGTCGATGCGCTCGTCGACTTCAACGCGTTTGATCTCGGCGTTGATCAGGCGGAGGGTGGCCAGGCGCTCTTTGTCTCGCGCTTTCATTGCGTCTTTAGTGGCTTGGGTCAGGGTTTCCTTGAGAGTGCTCATAGTGAGTGTTCCGGGATTGTTGGCAATGAATTTTGGATCAGGGGCTTAGGATAGCTTGTCTGCAGGGCGGGGGAAATGCGTTAGCCCAAACGAAAAACGGCGCGCGAGTATGGCTCGCACGCCGTTCTTTATAGCTCCGCTACGGGCTAAGCCCGTCCGGCCGCCTCGCTGCGACAGGCTTATGCAGCCTGCGGCTCTTAGTAGAGACGCTGGAACTTGCGGTTTTCGCGCTGAAGCTTTTTAGCGTGACGCTTTACAGCGGCAGCAGCTTTGCGCTTACGAACAGCGGTGGGCTTCTCGTAGAACTCGCGACGACGTACTTCAGACAGTACGCCTGCTTTTTCACAGGAGCGCTTGAAACGGCGCAGGGCGATATCGAAAGGTTCGTTGTCTTTGATTCGTACAGAGGGCATTAGGATACCTGTTAAAATTCGTTTCTCTCGGCCATTCCGGCAATGCTCTCGCAGTTGCATCCGGTGGCCGGTTCACAGCGAGGGCGCAAATTCTAAACACTCCTATACGGGATCGCAACCCCATTTTCCAGTATGATAACCACCCCTCGAAGTAGTCACGAGAATGAGATCAAGTGCGCGTCCTTGGTATAGAAACTTCCTGCGATGAAACTGGCGTCGCTATTTACGATTCTGAGTCCGGTTTGCTCAGCCATGCCCTGTTCAGTCAAGTGGACCTGCATGCCGATTATGGCGGAGTAGTCCCCGAGCTGGCGAGCCGCGATCATGTGCGCAAACTCTTGCCGCTGATTCGACAGGTAATGAAGAAGGCCGATACCAGCCCTTCAGAACTCAATGGTATCGCCTATACCGCAGGCCCCGGTCTGGTGGGAGCGCTGATGGTCGGGGCCTGCGCGGCCCGTGCACTGGCCTATGGTTGGGATATCCCGGCGGTGGCGGTGCACCATATGGAGGGCCACCTGCTGGCCCCAATGCTGGAGGATAATCCGCCCGCCTTTCCTTTCGTGGCCCTGCTGGTTTCAGGCGGACACACCCAGCTGGTGGAGGTGCGGGGGCTCGGCGATTACGAACTGATGGGTGAATCCCTGGATGACGCCGCCGGCGAAGCCTTTGATAAGGCCGCCAAAATGCTCGACCTGGATTATCCCGGTGGTCCGCGTTTGGCTGCCCTGGCGGAGAAAGGAGACCCCAAGCGCTTTACTTTCCCGCGGCCTATGACGGATCGACCGGGGTTGGATTTCAGTTTTTCAGGCCTTAAAACCTTCACTTTGACAACAGTGCGAAAGTACGCCCTCGAGGATGGTTTACCGGACGAGCAAACTTGCGCAGATATTGCTGCGGCTTTCCAGGAGGCGGTAGTGGATACCCTGGTGATTAAATGTCGTCGCGCTATTAAGGCTTCCGGCTATAAAACCCTGGTGATTGCCGGTGGAGTTTCTGCAAATAAATTATTGCGTGAGCGTTTGGAAACGAGCCTGCGAAAGGATAAGGCCAGCGTCTACTATCCGCGCCATGAATTCTGCACTGATAACGGCGCCATGATCGCCTACGCCGGTAGTTTGCGTTTAAAAGCAGGGGAGCAGACGAGCCTTGCGGTAGATGTGCGTCCGCGCTGGCCCATGACAGAGTTGCCCAAGACCGAACTTTAAAAATCCCAGGGATAGCCTGGCATTAAAAAGAAAAGAGCCGATAAATGGATATTGTTTATATACGGGATTTAAAGGTGAATACCATTATTGGTATTTACGATTGGGAGCGGGAAGTTCGCCAGACGGTTAGTCTCGATTTGGAGATGGCTTTCGATATCAGTGAGGCGGCGCGCACAGACAATATCGAGTACACACTTAACTATAAAGCGGTGGCCAAGCGCTTGATCGCTTTTATTGAAAGCAGTGAGTTTCTGTTGGTGGAGACCATGGCAGAGCAGGCTGCGGCAATTGTCAGGGAAGAGTTTTCTGTAAGCTGGCTGCGACTGCGGTTGTCCAAGCCGGGTGCGGTCAGAGGGTCCAGGGATGTGGGTGTCATTATTGAGCGCGGCGAGAGGCCGGCAAAAGGTGCAGCAGCGATGTCTGCGGGAGTGTAAACGTGGCTCAGGTGTATCTCAGCCTCGGTAGTAATATCAATCGTGCGCAATATATCCGCGCAGCGCTGGATGCCTTGACCGGGCGGTTTGGCGAATTACAGGTGTCCCGGGTCTTCGAAAGTGAAGCGGTGGGTTTCCAGGGCGATAACTTTTACAACCTGGTGGTGGGGCTGCAAACTGACTTGCCGGTAGGACAGCTGGCCCTGTGTCTGCGCGGTATTGAAGATGCCAACGGCCGCCTGCGTTCCGGGCCCAAGTTCAGCGCGCGCACTCTGGATATTGATATTCTCACCTATGATCACCTGACCGGAACTGTCGATGGGGTAAAATTGCCTAGAGGTGAGATTGTAAAAAATGCCTTTGTTTTACAGCCTCTGGCAGAGATTGCTCCAGAAGAATTGCACCCGGTCGAGCAGAAAACTTACCGTCAGCTGTGGGATGAGTACGACCAGGCTTCACAAAAATTGTGGCCGGTGGAATTTATTTGGCCGTGATTCCGATAAATTTCTAAAAAAAGTAGATAAAAAAGCAGCCCTTTGAGGCTGCTTTTTTATTAGGAGTAATTAACTTAGGCTCATTAGCGCTTCTTTAGTGAACGGAGTGATTTCCTCCGCGCGATCTTCACGCACCTTGGCAAACCAGTGTGGGTCTTGTAATAGCGCGCGGCCAACGGCAATCAGGTCAAACTCCTGGTTGTCCATACGGCGGGTCAGTTCGCCTAAATCGGTAGGATTGGCAGTACCGCCCATGCCCTGGTTATTGCCGCCGATAAAATCATCGTCAAGGCCGACACTGCCGACAGAAATTACCGGTTTTCCCGTCAATTCCTTGGTCCAGCCTGCCAGGTTGAGATCAGAACCCTCAAATTCTGGCACCCAGAAGCGTCTTGTAGAGGCGTGGAAAATATCAACGCCGGCTTCAACTAGCGGTGTTAGGAAGCGTTTCAGTTCTTCCGGGTTTTGCGCCAACTTGGCTTCGTAATCCTGCTGCTTCCATTGGGAGTAGCGCAACACTATGGCGAAATCTTCGCCTACGGCTTCACGTACCGCTTTGATAATTTCCACTGCAAAGCGGGTGCGATTTTCGATGGAGCCACCGTACTCGTCATCGCGTTGGTTGGTACCTTCCCAGAAAAACTGGTCGATCAGGTAGCCGTGGGCGCCGTGAATCTCTACACCGTCAAACCCAATTTCCTTGGCTGCTTTGGCTGCGTCTGCAAAAGCTTGTACAACTTCCTGGATGTCCTTTTTGCTCATCGCCTGGCCATTGGGTTTGCCGGGTTTGAACAAGCCTGAGGGGGAATAGCCGGGCACTGATTTATCCGGGCCTATGCCCTCTTTGCGCACAGAGCCTACGTGCCATAACTGCGGGATAATCTGGCCACCGGCAGCGTGTACTTCGTCTACCACTTTTTTCCAGCCGGCGAGAGCGGCCTCACCGTAGATTGCCGGAACATTCTCGTAGCCGTTTGCGGCTTTATGATTAACGAAGGTGCCTTCGGTAATAATTAGTCCCACTTCACCTTCAGCTCGGCGGCGGTAATAGCCGGCCACTTGGTCATTGGCTGAATAGCCCGGTGACATAGTGCGGGTCATGGGGGCCATTGCGACCCGGTTGCGCAGCTTTAGGGATTTATGCTCGAAAGGACGCAGTAGGTTGTCCAGGGAACCACTCATATTTCTCTCCTGAATGTCTCGATTCAACACTGGGACTCACTGGTCCCACTAGGTCACAATTAAAACGGTTGCGTTATAAGACCTTATTTTAAAGTTGAGTTCAATATCTGGTTTCGTATTGCAACTCTTTTGCCGGTATACTGGCTAGGGAGCCTCTGAATAACTTCGTAATGCCTCTGCGGGCCATGAAGGCTGCAGATGTTAGGCGCAGCTCGCCGCGAATGGCTCAGTCCTTTGCAAGAGCTGCAACGCAGCAGCTGTGGCCTTCAAGGCCCGCCCTTCGGGGCTTGCAGAGCGATTCACACTCCGCGTTGCGACTTCTTGAAAGGTCTAGACATTCCTGCGAAGCCGCGCCTTGATTGTGAACCGCTCTGCATGCCAGAGGTATCACGGAGTTATTTAGAGGCTCCCTATATGTCACGTAAACGCTTTGATGATCTTGATTGCTCCCTGGCTTGCGCCCTGAATGAGGTGGGAGACTGGTGGTCCCTGCTGATAATTAAGCAGGCGATGCTGGGTACCCGCCGTTTTGTGGATTTCCAAAGAAACCTGGGAATTGCCAAAAATATCCTTGTGGATCGGTTATCACGTTTGGTGGATAACGAGGTGTTGTTACGCTTTGATGCGGGTGAACACGGCACTCGCTACGAGTACCGCTTAACGGAAAAAGGTCGGGACCTGTTTACGGTGGTAATCGCCCTGCGCCAGTGGAATCTGCGCTGGAACGGCAATAAAGATGGGATGCATCTGGTCGATAAAAACAGTGGTGAGCCTATCTCCGAAGTGGCTGTTCAGAATGCCCAGGGACAAAAACTCAGTATTCGCGATGTATTATTTGTGGATGAAAATGGCCAGCCCCTAGAGCAGGCTGGCTAGCTGGCTTTTTGAGGGGCTCTATCAATCCTGGCTCTTGGACAGCAGTCTGATTATGTCCAGAGCCCTGCCCGGCTCCCAACGCATAACAGAGACAACGCCGTGCATGGCTAGTAGACGCTGGTCTATTTTCCCTTTCTCCTGAAGCTTTTGTAATTTCTCTGTGGCCTCGGTAAAGCCGCGCTGCTCATAAGTGAGTAGTAATTTGACGGTCTGCTCCGCCGGAGTGATTTGGCGTGGAACAGGGGTGTATCCCATCGCGCTTACTATACTCTCAGCCGCCAGCCAGGTGGACCAGGGGTTTTGCCCGGTAATAAGCTGGCCATCCACGCTGACTTGTTCCAGGTAAGTGGGCCCAGCCTGAAAAAACGCGCCTTGCTCACGTAAGCGATCCTCAAGCAGGAATGGAAATTGTTGCTCGGCGTCAGGGATAAGAAAAAGCTCCTCTTCGTTAGTAAAAGCACTGATCTGCCGATCGGCGATTAAGGGCTTGCCATTATCCAGGGTGACATTGGCAAGGGCTGCTGGCCCGTGGCATACCGCTCCGATAATTTTGCCGCTGCTATAGATTTCCCGCACCAGGGACTGGATATAGGGATTGTCGGGGAAATCGAACATGGTACCTTTACCGCCGACAAAAAATACTGCCTGATAATCCTCTGCGGATACCCGATCGATAGGAATACTGTTGTTGACCTTTTGTTGTGCCTCCGGGTCATTGAGAAAGGCATAGTCGAAAGGCCCCAGATCATCTTTATCGATTACCGCTGGCGGTTTGCCGCCTTTGGGACTGGCAATATCGACAATAAATCCGTTGGCTGAAAAGATGTAATAGGGGCGTGCCAGTTCAGTTAATTCATAACCCGTGGCCTTGTCACTATCTCCCATCGTTTCAGTACTGGTGACAACAGCTAAGATTTTTCCTCGGCTTTCTCTGGGTAATTGTTGTAAATACGGCAGGTCACTTACTGTCGTAGTGGAAAAGTCCTGCTCTTGGGGTGGAATTAGGCCCTTAATCCAAATAATAAAACCAAAAAAGACGGACAAAGTCAGTGCCAGGGAAATAACAATTTTCTTCAACATATTAATCTCCAAAATTGCAGTAGCAGACGGAAAATCTTCTAGTGAGTTCGTAGGAGAATAAGGGATGGAAGGTGAAATTCAGGTGAGATTGCAATTGCTATTTAGGAAGAAGGAAAAAGCTGCGCTCGAGATCGTATAAGGTATGGATGCTGATTCACTGTGCATCTCGAGCGCATACGGTAAAAATTTGAATCTTAGAACGCTACTGTGTAAAAGATAGAGCGCACTGATAAATATTTTTTTTACACTGGATAGAGATGGTCCAATTTAAGGCTTCACAGATTCTCTTGGCCAGGAAAAGGCCTTGACCAATGCCGTCACTGCCTTCCCTCTTTTGGCCGGGTAAGAGGGAGGTTTCTAGATCTAATTGGTTGTCTGTGGCGTTCTCAAAAAAGAGTGTGTCCCCCTTATAGGTAATAACCAATTCAGGGCTGGTAGCGTGCTGTAATGCATTGCTGATCAAGTTGTCGAAGAGCAGACTTACCAGGTGTCGATTGGCCAGGACTCTGACTTTGTGCCCTAACTTTAAATCAACATTAAAATGCTTTTGTACAATTAACTGGTGTTGAGCTAAAAGACGTTCCTCTAGTAAAGCGCACAATGGGATATCTTCCGACTGTAGAGACTCAGAGCGGGCGAGGGCTAATAGTGTCTTAACGGTTTTTTCCATACCGGTAACAGTTTCTAATAGCTCATTTTTCTCAGCTAAAGTCATCTCCCGATTTTGACTGAGAGCCAGTGTGCTTTTCAGAATGGTTAGCCCGGTGCGCAACTCATGGCTCGTATCCCGGGTAAACTCAGTTTCCCTGCGCAATGTTAGCTTGAGCTGGTTAAGTGTATCTTGCAACGTACTTGCAAGATAACCGATTTCATCTTGTTCATTGTTATAGGGCAGGGAAATTTGAGAATCGCAGTTTCTCTGCTGCTGAACTGCTTTAGCAAGGGTTACTACAGGAGCGATGGTTTTACGGGAAATACGAAAAGCACAATAGAGGGCTAAGAGTAGGGTCAAGATACAGGCGCTGGCAAAGAGCCAGAGAAGCTTTGAAGATTGTCGGGTAACAGTGAGCAATTCACTGACTTCAGCTACGAGAACGGCGGAATGGTTGTCCGGAAAATGTACTCTGCGTAAATGGAAGTGATGTTCAGTATCACTAAACCACTCAGCCTTTTCCGCATAGCTTGGTAAGGCAGTGCGCAGTTCGGCCGGTATTATTTTGTTTTCAGTGTATAGCGTTAAATAGGGTAGGCGTGGCTCTGGGGTCGTATTAGTCAGTCTTGCCTGCTGTTCGAGGTAGCGGACTTCTCCGGCCAATAAGTTATCGAGTAAATGGTCTTCAACTACATAGGCCACCATCATACAAATGGCAAAAAACACCAAGCAAAGTAGCAGGGTAAAACTGCCAAAAATAGCGAAGACCTTCCTCTGTAAATTACTGGTTTCGCGCATTGGGAGTTTCCAACTGATAACCGAGATTGGTGATGGTTTTCAACATAGGGGCCTGGAAAGGCTTATCCAGTGTTTGGCGAAGACTATAAATGTGGGATTTTAAGGCGTCTGTTTCTGGGGGTTCATCACCCCAAATATGGTGGATTATTGCCGAGCGGCTTACTGGTGCTGGCGACGCCTGGGCGAGCATAGTGAGAATGCGAAAACCGATAGTTGTCAGGGGCAGAGGTTGTTTATCCCGGTAGGCCGTTTGCTGGCGCTGGTTTATCTGTAAATCACCGACCTTAATTTCTTCACTGGTATGCAGCTGGTGTCTGCGGGCCAGGGCGCGGCATCTCAGTATTAGTTCCCTTGGTTCGAAGGGCTTACATAAATAGTCATCGGCACCGATACCAAATCCGCGTTCTTTATCTGCGAGAGCATCTCGGGCAGTTAACATCAGAATTGGCATGTTAACTGGCGCTTGTGCCTTGATCTTTTCGCAGACCTCTAAGCCGTCCATATCCGGCAGGCCCAGGTCGAGAATAATCAGGTCGAAGATTTGTTCCAGGGCCAGCTGTAAGCCCTGGCGACCCCGGTGGGCATAATCTATCTGCCAGCCCTCAGCATGTAGGAATTCGGCAAGCTGGCGGGCGATAGTGGGGTTATCTTCAATCAACAATATCTTCAGTGAGCGCACCGGCAAATCTCTTGTGGCAGAGGAAGTTACAAAACATTCTGACAGAGTGCCGGTGAAATTGAAGTGAAGCCCCGTTGTTGGACTGTTTTAGATATTGGTTGGACTGCTCTAGATATTGAGGTTGCGGCCGCCGTCAACGGCAATAACCTGACCGTTGATATAGGGGGCATCACAGGCAAGGAAGCGCACGGTCTTGGCGATATCACTGGGGTCACCGGTTCGGGCCAAAGGAATGCGCTGGGTGATTTGTGCTTTCTTGGCTTCGTTAGTTGCCTCTTGCTCTGGCCAAAGAATGGCACCGGGGGCGACTGCATTGACCCGGACCTGGGGAGACAGCTCCAGAGCGAGGCTTTTTGTCAGCATTACCAGCCCAGCCTTGGCGGCGCAGTAGATAGTATGCTTGGGCATTGGGCGCTCGGCGTGAATATCCGCCATATTAACAACGCAACCCAGCTGTTGGCTGAGTGTTTCTTTCAGGGCCTGAGTGAGAAAGAAGGGGGCTTTGAGGTTGCTGCCTACCAGCCGATCCCAGTCCTCCTCGGTCGCATTTCCCACAGATGTGGGGTGAAATGCTGAGGCATTGTTGACCAGAACATCAATACCGCCCCAGGCCTCTTGTGCACGTTGGGCCAGATTGGAACAGGCTTCGGCGCTATTCAACTCACTGTGCAACGCTATGGCAGAGTTGGGACGACGTTGGTTCAGCTCGTTTGCCAGGGCCTTGGCAGCATCAGCCGAGTTGCGATAGTGAATAACAACTCTGTGATCTCTATGTAGTTCTTCAGCAATAGCACGACCCAGGCGTGCAGCGGCACCGGTAATTAGCACATTACGCAATGTAGTCATCCTTTACTTTGGCGATTGCCTTGATACGCTCCCGGTCCAGTGCTTGCCCGAGTTTCGCACCCTGGTAGCCCTGTTTAATCAACTCCTCAGCAGTTAATGCCGCTGCCCCATTTCGAGCGGCGCGCAAAAAGTCCACCTGTGGATAATCTCGATTCTCCAGTCCTTCACGACCTCGGGCATCAGCCTCACAGGCGCGAAGAAAGTTTTCAAATCGCTCGGGACGTCGCAAGGCATCCAGACTGCGGATCATCTTCATAATGGTCTGTGGGCGCAATTCGAAGGCTCTGTGGCAATGCAGGTGATATTCGCAGACCCCGACAGCTAGTGCTGTCAGGTCTTTTGGGGTACGCCAGCGCTCACAGACGGCCTTTACAAGAGGTACGCCTGCGGCCTCGTGGCCGTGGTGGCTGGGGAGAATCTCCTCGGGAGTCAGTCCTTTGCCCAGGTCGTGTAGCAGTACTGCAAAACGCAATGGGAGCTCTGCCGGTGAGGCGCGCAGGGCTAGTAGTACGTGTTCTCCAGTGTCCACTTCGGGATGGTGTTTGGGCGGCTGAGGAACACCAAACAAATTCTCTAACTCTGGTAAAAGTACTGATAGGGCGCCGCAGTCTCGCAGTACCCGAATAAAAATATCGGGGTCTGGCTCGGTAAGTGCCCGGCTTACCTCTTTCCAGACCCTCTCGGCCACCAGATATTCCACTTCACCCGCTTCTACCATCTGGCGCATGAGTATCATGGTCTCAGGGGCAACGCTAAAGCCAAGGTGATGGTAGCGGGCGGCAAAGCGGGCTACTCGCAGTACTCTTAAGGGGTCTTCGGCAAACGCAGGAGAAACATGGCGCAAAAGCCGTGCCTCCAGATCTTTCTGCCCGCCGTAGGGGTCTATTAGCTTGCCGTCGATGTCTTCTGCAATGGCATTAATAGTGAGGTCTCGCCGCAGGAGATCCTCTTCCAGAGTGATATTGGCATCGGCGTTAACGGTAAAACCGCCATAGCCGTGGCCGCTCTTTCTTTCAGTTCGAGCGAGAGCGTATTCTTCTCCGGTCTCAGGGTGTAGGAATACTGGAAAATCTTTGCCTACTGGGCTGTATCCGAGGTCCTGCATTCTATCTGCACTTGCTCCAACTACTACCCAGTCGCGCTCGGTGACTGGACGATTCAAAAGTCTGTCGCGCACTGCGCCGCCAACAAGGTAGATCTTCAAAACATTTGCTCCAGAGCTGGAGGGTCCAGTGATCTGATAGGTGATTGTACTGCCATAAGTCCATTTGTTCCGGCGTTGTTCCAGGTTTGTCTGCTGGACGGAGGATGAGCGGTAGGAGTGTAAGAAGCTTCGGCAAGATAAAAAAAAGGCCCCGAAAAAACAAGGGGGCCCAGGGTCTTAGGGTATTCGCTTAGCAAACATTTCTCTGCCAACTGCGGGGTCTCTGACTTGAGGGCCACACCAGTGGGAGGGATCCCGTGACAAGTCCCGAGTCACGAATCTAGTGCCATTCTAAGAAACCTGTCATACCTGTCAACTATATCTATTAGTATTTTTTGAGGGGGTTGTTCTGCTGTTCGTTAATAAACTACATGGACCGAATTTCGGGCTGGGTTTGCAGCATTAAACAGCATAATTTATAGGGGCGGTTCAGCTGGGCAGGATAATTTCACGTGTAACTCTGTGGGGCAGAGGATGCTTTTGTGAAATAGAACTGTTCTTCTTTTAATCGCAGTTGTTGGGGAGAATAAAGATGAGCGAATTACATGTGCTAACCACCGGGGAAGCAGCCAGGTACTGCGGTGTTAACTTCCGAACGGTGATTCGCTGGATTGAGCGTGGGCAACTCAAGGCATACAAGCTTCCGGGGCGTGGTGATCACCGTATCTGTGTTGAGGACTTCGTGGGGTTTCTACGGGATAACTCAATGCCAGTTCCGAACGATTTGGCAGTTCCCAGTCGCAAAGTACTTTTATTAACGACCGATCCTGAGCTGACTTCAGGTGGACGCCAGGCGCTTCAACAAATGGGGTGTGAGGTTGAAGTGGCCGGTGATAGCTTTTCTGCCGGTATCCTGATGGCGAGTGCCAAGCCGGCATTGTTGGTGGTTGATACTGGACTGCTGGGGGAGAGTGGGTTTCAGGTGCTGGACTACCTCAGATCCCGCAGTGAATACTCGAACCTGAGTATTCTGGTTGTGCCCTCTGATGATGATGGGGAAAAAGCTCGTTGGCTGGATGCTGGCGCTGATGCCCTTTTGACTCACCGTTCTGAGCATGGTGAACTTTCTGCAAAGGCCAAACTTTTGTTGGAAGCTGATGCTTAAGTAGCAATCCAGCTATCAGGCATTAATTCCCCACTTCTGTACGGGGCTGGTATTTCAACAGTCCCCGTGCTGAAACCTAAATAGGTTTCGGTATCAACATAGATTCCTCTTCTCCATCTGGACGATCTCGGCCCTGCTCCGGGCAGTGGCAACTGGCTGTGATTTGATCCCCGTTCAAACTGTTCAGGTGAACATCGAAGCCCCAAAGCCGGTGAAGATGCCTTAATACCTCTGCTGTATCTTTACCGAGGGGGCGACGGCGGTGCTGTGTGTGATGTAGGGTCAGTGAACGGTCACCACGGGTATCTACTGAATATACCTGGATATTTGGTTCCCGATTGCCCAGGTTGTACTGGCCGGCAAGGTTCTCTCTTAACTGGCGATAACCGCTCTCATCGTGAATTGCGCTAACAATAATATCGTTCTCTTTATCGTTGTCGCTGATACAAAATAGTTTCATGTCTCGCATAACCTTGGGAGACAGGAATTGCAAAATAAAACTTTCATCCTTGAAGTCGCGCATAGCGAACTGGAGGGTTTCACGCCAATTGCTTCCAGCAATGTCTGGGAACCAGCGGCGATCCTCTTCAGTGGGACTTTCACAGATACGCCGTAAGTCAGTAAAAATACTGAAGCCTAGGGTATAGGGATTGATACCGCTGTAGTGAGGGCTGTCAAAAGAGGGTTGGTAGATAACATTGGTGTGGCTTTGTAGAAACTCCATCATAAAGCCTTCAGTCACCCGCCCGCGCTTGTACAGCTCGGTTAAGAGAGTGTAGTGCCAGAAGGTAGCCCAGCCCTCATTCATTACTTGGGTTTGCCGCTGTGGATAAAAGTATTGGGCCAGCTTACGTACAATACGCACCAGCTCCCGTTGCCAGTTTTCCAGTAGAGGGGCATTTTTCTCAACAAAGTACAGGATATTCTCCTGAGGCTCTTCGGGGAAACGTTTCTCCTTTGTCTCCTCTATACCGTCACCGAGTTTTGGGATGGTCCTCCATAAATCATTGAGCTGCCTCTGGCGGTACTCTTCTCGCTCTTGCTGTTGGCGTTCTTCCTCAATAGCCGAGATTGGGTAAGGGCGTTTATAGCGATCTACACCGTAGTTCATTAGGGCATGACAGGAGTCGAGAATGGCCTCGACTTCATCAAGCCCATAGCGCTCTTCACAGCGGGAAATATAGTTTTTGGCAAAGATCAGATAGTCAATAATACTGCTGGCATCTGTCCAGGAGCGAAACAGATAATTCCCTTTAAAGAAAGAGTTGTGCCCATAGGAGGCGTGAGCAATCACCAAAGCCTGCATTGTCATGGTATTTTCTTCCATGAGGTAAGCGATGCAGGGATTAGAATTAATGACTATTTCATAAGCCAGCCCCATCAATCCGCGCTGGTAATTATTTTCCACGCTGATAAATTGCTTGCCAAAAGACCAGTGGTGATAACCCACAGGCATTCCTACCGAGGAGTAGGCATCCATCATCTGCTCAGAACAGATAACTTCAATCTGATTTGGGTAGGTATCTAACCCAAACTCTTCTGCCAGTGCGCCGATGGCGCGATCATATTCCTGGATTAATTCAAAAGTCCATTCTGAGCTGGTTGATATGGGCTGAGGCGACTCAGATTCAGATACCTCAGCGCCACTGGCAAATTTGTCGAGCATCAGGCAGTCACCTTTTGGCGGAACAGTTGCCGGAACACCGGATAAATATCCTGTACATCGACAATCTGCTCCATAGCAAAGTGATCGGGGAATAAAGTACGGACACTTTCATATTCTTCCCACAGGGCCTGGTGATCTCTGGGAGTAATTTCCACATAAGAGTAATACTGCACATGGGGCATAATATCGTCGATAAGGATTCGGTGGCAGGTACTGGAGTCGTCGTTCCAGTTATCACCATCTGAGGCCTGGGCTCCATAGATATTCCATTCGCTGGCGGGGTAGCGATCTCTCATAATACGTCGCATTAATTTGAGCGCGCTTGAGACAATGGTGCCGCCTGTTTCCCGTGAATAGAAAAACTCCTCTTCATCAACTTCTTTGGCGCTAGTGTGGTGTCGAATAAATACGACTTCCGTATATTCATAACTGCGCTGTAGGAACAAATATAAAAGTAAGAAGAAGCGTTTGGCCATATCCTTTGTGGCTTGGTTCATCGAGCCGGATACATCCATCAGGCAAAACATCACTGCCCTAGATCGAGGTTTTGGTTGTCGAATCAACAGGTTATATTTCAGATCGAAATCATCGAGGAAAGGGACTCGATTGATACGGCTGCGAAGTTCGGCGATTTGGTTTTTAAGAGCCTCAATTTTGCGCTGGTCTCGCAGAGCAGTATCTTTGTTTTCTTCTTGGGATAGGTCTTCCTCTAAGTTGCGCAGGTTTCTTCGCTTATTACTGGTCAAGGCGATACGTCTTGCATGGGCAGCCCTGAGTGAGCGAATCACATTAAGGCGGCCCGGAGTTCCTTCATTACTAATTCCGGCACGTACTATTTGAAAGGATTCGTTACCCGCGAGGCGTTGCTTTATCATGTTGGGCAGTTGCAGTCCTTCAAACATAAAGTCCAGAAACTCTTCTTGCGATATCTGGAAGACGAAATCGTCAACCCCTTCTCCACTATCGCTGGCACCACCGCCACTACCATCACCACCTCTCTGTCCTTGACGAGGAATGCGATCTCCAGCAGTAAATTGTTTGTTTCCAGGTAGAACCCGTTCTACATGCCCACCGCTACCGTGGGAAAAAAGGGGCTCACTGATATCCCGGGTTGGAATACTGATGCGCTCGCCTTTATCCATATCCATTATGGAGCGGCTATTCATAGCATCACCGACAGCTTTCTTAATGTGAGCCTTATAGCGCCTTAAGAATCGTTGCCGGTTAACTGTGCTTTTTTTCTTTCCATTCAAGCGGCGGTCGATGATATAGCTCATATTTCTGCCTTTACTCCGAATAAAATACACTGGCAACTATCACCCAAATTTATTCAGAAATTTCCCTACTGGATTAGCCTAACTTAAGCACTGGTATCTTCACTATAACGAGCCTATGAAAGTCCAGCAGGGAAAATGCGGAATCGTTCAAAGGCTCCCTATAAGTTGATGATCTAATCTGTATTTGCGTTTGGCTTCCTCGTATTTCTCTGGCAATTTAAAGTTGGGTTAAAGTTGCTACTGCGATTTTCTTACGCGTAGATACCATTCAGATAACAATCGTACCTGTTTCTCGGTGTAGCCACGTTCGACCATACGTGCAACGAAATCTGCGTGTTTGCGCTTATCATCTGCCGAGGCCTTGGTGTTAAAGGAAATGACCGGTAGAAGGTCCTCCGTGTTCGAGAACATTTTCTTCTCAATAACCGCACGTAATTTTTCGTAGGATCTCCAGTCGGGATTTTTTCCTTGATTGTTAGCCCTTGCGCGAAGTACAAAATTAACTATTTCATTGCGGAAGTCTTTCGGGTTAGAAATTCCGGCGGGTTTTTCTGTTTTCTCTAACTCTTCATTCAGGGCTCCACGATCGAGAATTTCTCCTGTTTCTGGGTCACGGTATTCCTGATCCTGTATCCAAAAGTCGGCGTAAGTGACGTATCGATCAAACAGGTTTTGACCGTATTCAGCATAGGATTCCAGATAAGCGGTCTGAATTTCCTTGCCGATGAATTCAACATATCTAGGAGCCAAATATTCCTTGATAAACCCAAGATAGTTTTCTTGAACTTCTGGAGGAAATTGCTCCTGTTCTATTTGCTGCTCTAGAACATAGAGGAGATGGACAGGATTTGCTGCGACTTCAGTGGCATCGAAATTGAAAACTTTTGAGAGGATCTTGAAGGAGAAGCGGGTGGATAGTCCGTTCATACCCTCATCCACTCCAGCATTATCCCTGTATTCCTGGATGGTTTTTGCTTTGGGATCTGTATCTTTTAGGTTTTCGCCATCATAGATACGCATCTTTGAGTAAAGGCTGGAATTTTCAGGGTTTTTAATTCTCGATAAAACAGAGAACTGTGCCAGCATCCTAAGGGTGTCTGGAGCACAGGGTGCTTTTGATAAGGAGCTGTTTTCCAGTAATTTCTGGTAGATGCGGATTTCTTCTTGTACCCGCACACAGTAGGGAACCTTAACGATATAAATACGGTCTAGGAAAGCTTCATTATTGCGATTATTACGAAATGATTGCCATTCTGATTCATTAGAATGGGCAAGGATTGTACCGTTGAATGGAATTGATCCCAGTCCCTCTGTACTATTGTAATTTCCTTCTTGTGTTGCAGTTAGTAGGGGGTGAAGCACCTTGATAGGCGCCTTGAACATCTCGACAAATTCCATCAGTCCTTGGTTGGCCCTACATAGACTTCCGGAAAAACTGTAGGCATCGGGGTCATTCTGAGGGAAATCCTCAAGCTTGCGGATGTCAATCTTACCGACTAGGGAAGAAATATCCTGGTTATTTTCATCACCGGGTTCTGTCTTCGATATGGCAACTTGATCGAGGATAGAGGGACGAATTTTGACCACACGGAACTTACTAATGTCTCCTTTAAACTCATGTAGCCGTTTGACCGACCAGGGAGACATAATGGTGTTTACGTATCGACGCGCAATGCCGTAGTCCTCTTCAAGAATACGGCCATCTTCAGTGGGTGAGAAAAGACTTAATGGAGATTCAAAGACTGGCGAGCCTTTGATCGCGTAGATTGGGACCTGCTCCATTAAAGCTTTCAGCCGCTCTGCAAGGGATGATTTCCCGCCACCAACAGGACCCAATAGGTACAGGATTTGTTTCTTTTCCTCCAACCCTTGTGCAGCATGCCTGAAGAAAGAAACAATTTGCTCGATGGCTTCTTCCATTCCGTAGAATTCACTGAAGGCTTTGTAACGTTTAATAACCTTGTTACAGAAAATACGTGATAGGCGGGGGTCCCGTGAGGTGTCTACCAGTTCGGCCTCACCGATGGCCATCAACATTCTTTCGGCTGGCGACGCGTAGGCGCTGCGGTCCGTCTTGCACAGTTCCAGGTATTCCTGAATACTGAGTTCCTCGTCCTGGATAGATTCGTATCTTTCCAAGTAGTGATTGAAAATTGTCATGGTGTCTACCTCCCTGTAGCCTACCGGAATGAGCTCAGCTTCCTGCTTTCGTTAGGATGTCGTACGATCTTGGCTGCTATTTCTATGCGACCTTTCCAATTGGGTCGAGTGGTGCATGAGCTGAAAGTCCAGACCTTGTTTGGGATACGCTTGGCGTGAAGCACTATCGTTATTGCCGTTGTGAACCTTGTTTTTTGCCGGAGCTAGCGATGAATGCCTTCCAGCTTTTCCAGCATAGCTTTCCCTTTCACTCAGACAGTGGAATGTCCCTTATATAGGTTGAATTGAGCGGCTGTTTTACGTTTTACTACGACCCATATTGGGTATTAGAGAAAAATTGAGGAATGTAAATGGCGATTTTGGTGACTGGTGGTGCTGGTTATATTGGCAGTCATACTTGTATCGAGTTACTTGCTGCCGGTATTGAGCCTGTGGTTGTGGATAATCTATCGAATAGTAGTGAGGAGGCCCTGAGACGGGTTGAGTTAATTGGTGGCAAAGCTATCCCTTTTCACCATCTCGATATTAATGATAAGGAGGGGTTGCGAAAAGTATTCTCTGATCATGAGATTGACGCTGTAATTCACTTTGCCGGACTGAAAGCAGTTGGTGAGTCTGTTGCTCAGCCTCTGCGCTATTACCAGAATAATGTGGCTGGGACCCTGACTTTATGTGAGGTAATGGAGGAGTATGGGGTTCACCGCCTGATCTTTAGTTCCTCTGCGACGGTCTATGGTGATCCTGAAGCAGTACCAATTAAAGAAGACTTCCCTACTGGGGCAACCAATCCCTATGGGTCGAGTAAGTTGATCGTGGAAAACATGTTGCGGGACCTTTGCGCCGCGCCAAACAGCCAGTGGAAAGTGAGCTTGTTGCGTTATTTCAACCCGATTGGAGCTCATGAAAGCGGGACTATTGGTGAAGATCCCAGTGGCATCCCCAACAACTTGCTACCTTATGTTTCCCAAGTAGCTGTAGGTAGGCTGGAGCAATTGCAGGTTTTTGGTGGTGATTATGATACCGTCGATGGTACGGGCGTTCGGGATTATATTCATGTAGTGGATCTGGCTCGAGGGCATCTGGCTGCATTGAATTTGCTTTGTAAAGAAGAGGTTTCTGAGGGTTGCTATACCCATAACCTGGGTACAGGGCAGGGCAGCTCTGTTTTGCAAGTTGTACGCGCTTTCGAAAGTGTTAGCGGCAAGGAAATTCCCTACAATATCGCTCCGCGGAGAGCGGGCGATATTGCAGAGTGTTATGCAGATCCGGAACTGGCTGAGAAAGAGCTGGGCTGGAAAGCCGAGTACGATTTAGTTCGTATGGTGGAAGATACTTGGCGCTGGCAGCATAAGAACCCGAAAGGATATAGCGCTGAATAGATAAATACGCTAGGGGAAACCAGTAATCCTTTATTAGTTTCAGTTAATAGGAATTTCTCATTTAAGGTTTACAGCTCATTGCTTACTTAATCCTCCTGAATTACTGTAGGCAATGAGATTCCCGTAAGTTCTTTGGAAAAATGTAACTATAGTACTCATGAGTTAGGTGTTTACTCGGAGCTTAAGTCTTTATTTATATTAATGAGCTTGTGTCCCGCTTACTTATTTAGATTTTAATAAAAATATTTGTTGGCTGATTCTAAGTTTAAGTCTCAATGGTTTTCCGTATCCCGTATTTTCTTTTCTTCAATCAGAAAGGGGTTAGAGTTGAAATATTTCCAGTTTATATTGTTGATAATGCTAGGAGTTTCAGTTTTAGCTGAAGAAAATTCTGGGGTGGATATCTTAATTGAGAAATCGGAAGGAAATCTCTGGAAACTTGTTTATCAAATGGATAGATCGACAAGCCGTATTGGTTTTGTTAGGAATCCAGATGCTTCTCGTATCGAGCGCTGGAAGCCACTTTCGTTAGATTTTGAAATGGTTTCTATTGATGGTGACGAGTATCTGGTCAGAAAGGATAGAGCTTCATTCGAGCGAGCTGAAATTTTGTTAACGCCTACATATAAACATCTTAAAAAAGATTATGCACCGTTCTCTCCTTATTCAAATGGTGGGAATCTGATATATACGGGGCGCCTGTTTGCCTGTATTGAAAAATGTAGCGATGAGATCACTAGCTGGAAAGTTTCGATGAAGATTCCCCCAGGCGAATATATGGTTGTCGGAGGACAGGTATATACTGGGGCAACTAGTTGGATTGACCGGGATAGCGGAATGAATGTCTATGTCGGAACCCAAAAACCTGTAGAAGAGCGTAGCTTTATCGCTGTCATTGATGATGGTCTACCAGATGGAATTAGGTTGTCATTAAATTCAGACATTCCAAAGCTGATCGCCTACTTTGAGAGAAAGCTTGGAAAAAATTCTGGAGAAAAACCAGTCTTATACGCCTCATACGCCCAAGTTGATGGTAATGATTATCAGGGGGGGACCTTACCCAACCAGATATTCATGCACTGGAATTGGAATGACTTTGATGAAAAATTGTCGGAACCTAATTTTGTTAGTGACATTATTTGGTTTTTTGCCCATGAAGTGGCTCATTTTCATCAGGAAGGTAAAGATAAAGTCTTGTCAGAGGATGTTCGAGACTCCTGGTTACATGAGGGGAATGCGGGCTGGCTGGCAGCCTCGGCTCTGCTAGATTTATACCCTAATTTTGAAAAGTATGTTTATGCCAAAGTTGATAAATTTAGGGCGAGTTGTTCGAACGGTTTGAAAAAATTTTCGTTGGTAGAAGCAGCTAACCATGGAAGGTTTGATCTATATTATAGTTGTGGCCTACTTATACATCGGGCAATTGATCAGTCCTTGCAGGAGAAAAGTAATGGCTCTGCAAGTATTTATTCATTATGGAGAAATTATCGAGAAGAAATTGAAAGCGGGGGAGAAAAAGGGATTAAAAGTTTCTTTAAGATAGTAGAGAACGAAACTTCCCGAGAGTTGGTTGAGGTTATAAGGCAGTTGGTTAGTCGTAAATTAGCTAATCCTGAAGCAACTTTAGAAAAGCTCTCACAGGTAATATAAGTCCGCTGTAATATGTAGTTGCGCCTATTAAGTTAAGAGCTGATTGTTGCTGAGCTGGTTAAGTGGCAACAATCAGTTAATGTTACAACAGGAGTCTTTTCCTGTTTATTTTGTGGGGGCTTTTAGGGCTACTAAAAACTACAATCGGTACAAAAAAATTCTTCATCACTTAATCGCATTGCAGTCAGGTACCCTCCCCAAACGCAACCTGTGTCTAGGGCATAGATATTCTCAGTATCTGCGCGGCCTTCCAGGGCAGCCCAATGCCCAAAAATAATTTTGTCATTTCTGGTTTTTCGATCGGGAAAGCTAAACCAGGGCTGGTATTCACCGTGAGAGGCCTGGACCCCCTTTTTATTGATCAGGTCCAGAGTGCCATCCGCCTTACAAAAACGCATTCTTGTAAAATAATTGGTAATGGAGCGCAGGCGCTCAATGCCGATCAAGTGGTCATCCCAACAATGTGGTTCATTGCCATACATACCATAAAAATATGCTTTTGCCATAGCTTCGTCGGCGAGGGCTTTATGGACTTCAGTGGCGAGTTTTAGGGCTTTCGTAACACTCCAAATGGGAGGGATGCCAGCGTGCACCATGGTGTAACCCTTCTTGTGTACTAGAAGGGGAAGGCTTTGTAGCCATTCCAGTAAATTATCAGCGTCCTTTGCGTTTAAAACCTTGGCAAGGTCATGTTCTTTTTCAGATAAGGACTTAGCGCCGTGAGCAATCGCCAGTAAATGCAGATCATGATTGCCTAATACTGCTGTCACCTGTTGGCGGTGCTCATAGAGAAAACGAAGAGTGCTCAGGCTGTCTTCACCCCGGTGAACCAAATCTCCGGCAAGCCAGAGTTTGTCACGGTCAGCACTAAAATTGATTTTCTTGAGAAGGCTTTGAAAAGCTGCAAAGCATCCTTGAATATCTCCGATGGCGTAAGTTGCCAAGGTTTCCCCCAAAAATATGAAAAATAATTATTGCTGCTGCAAGTTTGTACAGTAGTCGGCCAGTTTAACAAAGTCCTCGACACTTAAGGTTTCAGGTCGGCGGCCGGCATCTACGGGTAGTTGCTCGGGGTTGAGATCTGGAAAAAGGGGTTTAAGGGCATTGCGCAGAGTCTTGCGGCGTTGTTGGAAGGCAATATTGACGATTCTCTCTAATAGTCCTTCATCTTTTGCAGTAAATGGCAGGGTGTTGTGGGGAACCAACCTCACGATGGCAGAATCGACTTTGGGGGCGGGCCGGAAGGACTGCGGGGGGACAGGGAACAGGCCCTGTACGCGACAGTAGTATTGAACCATCACGCTAAGTCGTCCATAAGATTTGGTGGATGGCGTTGCGCTGAGCCGGTCTACTACTTCTTTCTGTAGCATAAAATGCATATCCTGGACTTGTCCGCGAAAGCTGAGCAGGTGGAACAGTAGCGGTGTGGATATGTTATACGGCAGGTTACCGACGATGCGCAGCTGCTTATTACCGGCAAAGGTGCCAAAGTCAAATTTCAATGCGTCCTGCTCAATAATGCTGAACTCGGGGTATTCCCTGAATTTAAATTCCAGCATCGGAATCAGGTCCCGATCTAGCTCTACAGCGGTAAGGGATGGACAGCGTTTTAATAGTAATTCAGTGATTGCACCCTGGCCCGGGCCGATTTCAATCAGGGTGTCGGATTCCTTGGGGCCTACCGAACGAACAATACGCTCGATAATATTTTCATCGACGAGAAAGTTTTGTCCAAAGCGTTTACGGGCTTTGTGTTGAAAGAAGTTATCCATTGATATATCTGTAACCTGGATTAATTTTGCGGTTAAGCCTTGGAATGTTAGTGAATATTTCAGTTGATATGCCCTTCGGGGCCATTTACTGCACACACTTCAGTGAGGGTGTGGTTGACACTTTTCTCCAGGCAAATTTTAGTGTTGGTTAGGAACTGCGTAACTTGGCCAGCGCGATAGCCTGGGTTAGTGCCGCCTGGAGGCTGCCGCACTCTGCGGAGCCCGTGCCCGCAATATTGAGAGCTGTACCGTGATCTACCGAGGTGCGGATAAAGGGTAGCCCCAAAGTGATATTAACTGCGTGGCCAAAACCCTTGAATTTTAACACTGGAAGCCCCTGGTCGTGATACATAGCTAAAACGGCGTCACATTCTGATAAATGGGGAGGGGTAAAAAGGGTATCTGCTGGCAGTGGGCCCTTCAGGGATATACCCTGGCTGCGTAAGCGCTCGAGCGTGGGTTCGATGATCTCTATTTCTTCCCGCCCCAGATGCCCGCCTTCTCCAGCATGTGGATTGAGGCCGCATACACTGATGCGAGGACTGGGAATACAAAAATGTTCCCGCAAACTTTTGTCGAGGATGGTAATAACCTGCTCAATAAGTGGACGACTGATCGCACTACTCACATCCTTGAGGGGGAGGTGGGTTGTCACAAGAGCAACACGAAGGTCGTCTGCGGCTAACATCATTACCACACGTTCAACCTTGGCTTTTTCAGCAAAAAACTCGGTATGGCCGCTAAACGATGTTCCCGCCTCGTTAATGACACCTTTGTGTACTGGCCCTGTTACCAGGGCATCAAACTCGCCTGATAGGCAGCCCTCTGCTGCAACTGAAAGAGTTTCCAAAACATAGTGCGCATTAGCTGTATTAAGCTGTCCTGGCTTGGCTGGCTCGGCCATTGTGATCGGCAAAATATAGAGGCTGCCGGGTGGTGTCCCGTCATTTGCTTTATCGGACAGAGGAAGGAGCTTGATTGGTAACCCCAGAGCCTCAGCAGTATCTGTTAGCAGCTGAGGATCAGCTATTGCGACAATCTGTGCTGAAGAACCCCCTTGCGCAATTTTCACGGCGAGTTCAGGGCCGATACCTGCGGGCTCTCCAGGGGTGAAGGCAATTTTAGGAATCATTTGTATAACTTTCCTGTAGCTACAAAAAAAAACCGGGCACAGGGCCCGGCTTTTCCCGCTGATTAAGCGGTTTACTGTTGATCCACTGAATCCTCAGTTGTCTCAGAGTCTGGCAGCTTGATTTCAACGTATGCCTGGTCGCGAATTTCACGGCGCCAGTTTTGCAACTCCTCTTCGTAGCGACGATTGCGCAGCAAGTTAGCGGCCTGATTGCGGATATATTGATCGGTCATGTCCTGTTTACGGCGATCTTCAACCTGCAGGATGTGCCAGCCAAACTGGCTGCGGAAGGGTAGACTGATATTACCAATCTCCGTTGCGTCCATAGCCTGGGTAAACTCAGGTACGAACTGCCCGGGCATAGACCAGCCAAGGTCGCCGCCGGATAGCATCGAGCCAATATCTTCTGAATTTTCGCGTGCCAATTCACTAAAGTTATCACTGGCCATAGCTTCTTCACGTAGTTCAATCAGCTTATTGTAAGCTTGGTCGTCGGTGAGAATAGCCGATGGCTTAAGTAGGATATGGCGAACTTTTGTCTGCTCTACCAGCTGCTCGCTGGCACCTTTCTGAGCATGAATTTTTAGCAGATGGAAGCCTGCATCACTACGGAAAGGTTCGGTCACATCGCCGGCTTTTAGGTCTGTGAGAGCATCGGCAAACAGAGTGGGGAGCTCGACAGTCTTGCGCCAGCCCAGGTCGCCACCGGAAAGAGCATTTTGACCAGCAGAGTTCGCAATTGCCAGGCGGCGGAAGTCGGTGCCATCTCTGGCTTGCTTAGCTAGATCCTCAGCCTTTTCCCGGGCCTGGGTAACTTCACTGGTGGGAGCGCTGGAACTTACGGGAATTAGGATATGCCCTAGCTCAAACTGGGGGGACTTCCAAAACTCCCCTTCCTTGGAGCGTAGGAAGTTATCAATATCCTGATCTGTAATCTGGATACGACGGTTAACGCTGCCTTGTTCAACACGGCGAATCATCAGTTCCTGGCGGATTTGCTGGCGGAAGCTTTTCATGCTCATACCATCTGCGAGTAGACGCTGACGGAACACTTCAGGGCTGACTCCCGCATTTTGCTGAACCCGGGCTATAGCCTGGTCTAGTTCGGATTCGGAGACAGTGACGCCAGCACGAGAGGCCATCTGCAGCTGCAAACGCTCGATAATCAGCTGTTCAAGTACCTGCCGGCGCAATATGTCTACAGGCGGAGCCTGCACCTGTTGCGCTTGAATCTGGCTGGTGATGGTATTCATGCGCTGGGTCAGTTCACTGGCCATCACAACATCGTCATCAACAACAGCGACTACCCGGTCAAGGTTCCTGACTTGCGCAGTGGCTGTAGTGGCAATCAGGGCGCCTACAGCCAGTAAGGGCGTCAGGCCCAATTTCGGTATGAACTTCTTAATTATTCTCATCACTGTTTCAGCTCTTCTCTCTGATCAAAGTTGGCAATCCCCTGGGTCAGCATTTCTGTCACGGTTGAACCAAAACCCGCTAATCCTTTGAGTTCGACTTCGAGGTAGATGCCCTCGTCGTACTCTAGGTCTTCAGCTGATACAACCCCTGCGAGATCATTGTCCAGCGTGCGACGCCACACTAGTCGGGTACGGTAGCAGCAGTCGTCATATTCGATACCTGCCAAGTATTCCAGTTCCCGATTCAAAGTAAGATCATAGCTGGCACTTGCCATGAGTGAGGTATGGGTACTAAGTGGGAGGGCCGTTGAGGCGTTCAGCTGACTTACTGTTTCATCCTCATCTTCGTCCTCATCATCTGTGGAGTCTGGGCGCTCGTAGTAGTAGCTTAAGTTAAAGATGCGGAATTCGTCGTCAAAATAACGCAGGCTGAAGTTGCCACGATTGATGTTGTGCTCACTATCCTCATAGACCAGTTCAGTGCCCAGGCGCAAAGACTGGAAAGGGCGACTTTCGATTCGCGCAGCTAGTTCTGACCGTGGGGTATCCTCAATGTAAGAGGTGCGGCCAATTTGGGTGTCACTGGAATAATAAATCTGCCCGATACTCGCTGAAAACAGATCTCGACCACTTATGGGGTCGATATACTTGGTTGTCAGGCCAAGGGCAAGTCTGTCTGCATCGTCGATTCGGTCGTTACCGGTAAAACGGCTATCGCGGAATAACTGGTCATAACTGAAGGTGTATAGCGATGTATCGTATAACAGGTTGTTACTGCTAGCGTTGATATCATCGGCGCCATCACTGATATCAAAAAAATCACTTTGATCGGCATTGCTGCTGATCAGGGTGAATAACCGGGGCTCTAGAGTCTGAATAAAATCGCGATTGAAAATGTGACTATCCCGTTCAAAGTAGAGCCCTGTATCCAGAATAAACTGGGCGGCAGCCGCGTCTGGAGTATCGTCGGCATCTTCGGGTAGGAATTGGTCACTCACACTATATGCGAGGTAGCGCCCGGCCACTCCCGGCTTAAAATATCCCCAGAGCCATTCTTTATCCCAGAAGAATTCATAGTCGAGGCGCAGTCTATCTGCAGTAATAAAGTTTCTTGTCTCAGTGACGACACTGTCGGGATCATCGGTATCTTCGATGTATCGAATCGTCTGCGTATCGCTGTGATCCCAACTGGTGACTTCATTTTGCATAGTGAGTAGCCAGTCATCCCAGCGATAATCGCCATCGACATCAAAGCGGGGATATTGGGCAAATGTATCAAAGGCGTCGTTTTCTAGTACTTGATAATCCTGAGTACGTAAGGTTGCTTTCCAATGTTCGCTTCGCAGTAAGCCTTGAACCTTTTGACTAACTCTGGTTTCTGCATTGATATCGAGATTAGCTGTGCTCAAATCGCGGAAATAGTCGGGGTCACTGACCTTGGTATAATCGATATCGGTCCGCCAAATACTGCCGCTGTACCCCCCTTGCTGCTCTAAACTGATGAGCCAACGGTCCTCACCTTTATAAGGGAGAACCAGATCCTCAGGAAAGCCTTCATCAATCAGGTCCTGGGCAAGATCATTGTTGCCGCCATCGTCATCGGGCAAGTCGGCCAGACGTATTTCAGTACTGAACATTTCTGCCAAGTGTCTGAATTCGACCTCCAACCCGGCACCGCGATGCTGGATATAGCGCGGGGAGATGGTGGCGTCCATTTGGGGGGCGATGTTCCAGTAGTAGGGGATGGCGAGATCCCAGCCATTCTTGTCGCTGTTACTGAGTGTGGGAAACAGAAAGCCGGACATGCGCGCGTCGCCCACCGGGAAGCGGAAATACGGCAGGTATAAAACAGGCACGTCTAGAATCTTCAAGCGCACATCCCGCGCAGTACCCTGACTCTCTACTTCATCGATATTGATCTCACGGCCTGTGAGCTGCCAGAACTCACGTCCGGGCTCACAGCGGGTATATGTGCCTTCGGTCAGGGTTAACTCGCCACTGGTTTGACGTGCTACCAGCTCGGCCCC
Source organism: Microbulbifer maximicatervae (SeqCode) (assembly GCF_052467815.1). Lineage (NCBI taxonomy): Bacteria > Pseudomonadati > Pseudomonadota > Gammaproteobacteria > Cellvibrionales > Microbulbiferaceae > Microbulbifer > Microbulbifer maximicatervae (SeqCode). The sequence goes on along the minus strand of NZ_CP174326.1, from coordinate 942,917 downwards.
ACCGTGGATAAAAGCATCGTGTACCACATAGGTGGCATCTTCAACGGAGGCAGCTTCGCTTTCGGTATGGACTTCAGCGGAGGAACCACGGATCAGCAAACCGGGCTCCCGAAGTTCAATAGCGCCGTTTAAAGTGGCAATATTTTCAGGGCGGTCCAGTTTGACCTGGTCGGCAAACAACTGTCGGTAACCCTGAGTGATATGTACATTTCCGCTCAGCTCAGCGGAACCGTCCTCCAGCCATCGTGACTTCTCCGCAGTAGCCCTAAGGGGGGCTTCTCCAGGGGGGAGGTCAGAGCCGGGATAGTTTCGCGGAGGGGCCACGAAGGCACCAGAGCACACAGCTGGCAGGTTGGCTTGCTCTTCTGGGGTTAGCTCAGAGCGGGGTAACCAGTCCAGGTACAAATAGGGGTTGTAATCGGGATCGGGGGTTGGTTCCCCTTGATTGGCTTGCGCCCACAACGGCTGCGCAGCGATCAGGCCGAGAACGACAGAGCGGGCTTGGGAGTTATTAGCAATCGCCAGAGCGAGGCGACGCCACCGGGAGACTTCAAGCATCAAACGATATGTTCCAGCTATCTTTTAGTGTTTCTTTATCGATAGATACGTGCGACAGCTTTCGAGCCGGGGCGCGCAAAATCATCGCCCGATTCTACTTGAATGTAGAAGTGGTTAATAGCCGTACTGGAGCCGTAATGCTACAGGTGGAAATTCGACCCTGAAACACAAATTACCTGGGACTCGTGTTCTGCTTTTGTGTAAGGCAAAGTAGGACTTCCGAGAATTAACAGTGGCGTCTCTGGACGCAGGGAGGCTCAGGGTTAAAATGCAGCTAGAAACAGTTGGAAGTCATGAAATGAGTTTAAGATCGAGCGGTGAAGTTGAGCAAGGGTGCGAGATCGACTCCGATCCCCGATGCAGCGCATTGAGTGAGTGGGTTGGTGTGGCCCTGGATATGGGTACTCCGGCTGATTTGTCGAGCCTGGCTGGAGATGCCGGGTTTCGTCGCTATTTTCGTACTCGAACCGAGCCGCCACTGATAGCCGTGGACACGCCTCCCGAGTTGACCAATCCCGCTCGATTTGTGGCTCTGGCCGATTACTTGCGTCGCAATGGTATTCACACACCGATGGTGGTAGCAGCAGATACTGCGGAAGGTTATTTGTTACTGGAGGACCTCGGGGATACCCAGCTCTATAGTGTGCTCGATGACGAGAGTGTTGAAGGACTCTATGCAGAGGTAATGAGTGAACTTTTATGCCTTCAACAGATCCCTTTTGAGGAACAACTGTTCCCAGCTTATAGCCGTGAACTGCTTTTGAAGGAAATGCGGGTTATGCCCGAGTGGCTGGTGCGAGAATTACTCGGACATCAACTCGATCAGCAAGAAGAGAAGCTACTGGAGCAAACCTTTGAGTTATTGCTCAACAGTGCTGAAGAGCAGCCCCACACTATTGTTCATCGGGACTATCACAGCCGCAATCTGATGATTCGCGACGGAGAGCGGCCCGGGATTGTCGATTTTCAGGATGCGGTGTGGGGGCCTGCTACCTACGATCTGGTGTCTTTGCTTAGGGATTGCTATATCCGCTGGCCCCGCGAGCGGGTAGAGCGATGGGTGCTGGCTTATGCCGCGACCGCTGAAGCTGCGGGCGTTATGCAGCCGGTGGACCCGCAGCTCTACCTGAGATGGTTCGACTGGATGGGATTACAGCGTCACATCAAAGTACTGGGCCTGTTCCCGCGCCTCAGTCTGAGGGATGGAAAACAGGGCTATTTGCAGCACCTGCCACTAGTGATTCGCTATGTTTTGGAAACCGCCGGGCGCTACCCTGAGCTGAAGCCTTTTGCTGACTGGTTCGGTGGCATTTTGCTGCCGCAGATAGAGTCTCTGCCCTGGTACTGCGACTACCGCAGTGCAGGTGATTTGCCGAAGTAGGCTGCACGGAAACTGTACAGATAAATTTAATGAGCAAACCCAAAAAGAATTCCCCTTTGACTGCCATGGTATTGGCAGCAGGCTTTGGGCGTCGTATGCGCCCGCTGACGGACCAAACACCCAAGCCCTTGTTGCCGGTTGCCGGAAAGCCCCTGATTGAATATGCAATTGAGCGCTTGGCCGCTATTGGTGTGCAAAAGATCGTGATTAACCTGGGTTACTTAGGGCCCAAAATTCGCCAGCAGCTCGGTTCTGGTTCCCGCTGGGGGGTCGAAATTAACTACTCTGTCGAGCATGAGGAGGAACCACTGGAAACTGCTGGGGGGATTCTCAAGGCTCTGCCATTGATCGGCGATTCATCTTTTCTGGTGGTTAATGGTGATGTTTGGTGTGACTATGACTTGTCGCAGTGGATTGAGAGAGCGCTGCCGGAGTCTTGCCCCGGACGCCTTTTGATGGTCCCCAATCCTCCCCATAACCCCGATGGGGATTTCGGCATGGAGGGTGGTTTGTTGTCGGGTACAGCTAAGCCCCGCTATACCTTTGCCGGTATTAGTTGGCTGCGAGCTGAAACCCTTACTGAATACCCGAAGCGCCGCGAGTGTTTTGGGCTTGGAGAAGTGTTCACCTTTAATGAGGGCAGGTTACAAGCTGAACTCTACGAGGGAGACTGGTGCGATGTGGGAACTCCCGAGCGCCTGGAAAATTTAGATCGCCGACTCTCTGGCGAAAGTTGAGTTACCGAAGGATATTCTGATGTCAGATTACAAGATTGCCCCCTCTATTCTCTCCGCAGATTTCGCCCGCTTGGGTGAAGAGGTGGACAATGTGTTGGCAGCTGGAGCGGACTGGGTGCATTTTGATGTGATGGACAATCACTATGTGCCAAATCTTACGATTGGCCCTATGGTATGCCAGGCCCTGCGAAAACACGGTGTTGAAGCTCCGATTGATGTTCACCTGATGGTGGAGCCGGTCGATGAAATGATTCGCATGTTTGCCGATGCCGGTGCCACCTATATCACGTTTCACCCAGAAGCCTCTCGCCACCCGGACCGATCCCTGCAATTGATCCGCAGTCTTGGCTGTAAGGCCGGTTTGGTATTCAATCCCGCCAGTGGTCTCGATGCCGCCAAGTATGTGATGGATAAGCTGGATATGATCCTGCTGATGTCGGTAAACCCTGGGTTTGGCGGGCAGAAGTTTATCCCCAATACCCTGACCAAGCTAAAAGAAGCCCGCAAGTTGATTGATGAGTCTGGGTTTGATATCCGCCTCGAGATCGATGGCGGGGTAAACCGCGACAATATTGCTGAAATTGCGGCGGCTGGAGCGGATACTTTTGTCGCTGGCTCCGCCATCTTTAATACCCCGGACTACGCTGAAGTGATTGCGGCTATGCGCAAGAGTTTGGCTTAATTTGCAAAACTGGCGGGCAATCTCTTGCCCGCCATAGACGGGATTTGTTAACTTGTGCGCCTGCACTGAGGGAATTTCCGTGAACCACTCTTTCTCCCTGACAAACAGCTGGCGATGGCGCCACTGACCTGCTGAAGCCCAATCGAGTTTGGCGATTGTGGCACCTTTCCCGTGGGCGCTGCTTATACTCTGGCGCCAATCATAAAAAATGAAAAACTGATCGGAGTCTCCATGACCCCTACTGAATACGCTCAACTTGCGTCTGAGGGTTATAACCGTATCCCCCTGGTAAGGCGTGTGCTGGCAGATATTGAAACGCCACTGTCCACCTATTTGAAACTGGCCGGAGGCCGCTACAGCTACTTGCTGGAATCGGTTCAGGGCGGAGAAAAGTGGGGACGCTATTCCATTATTGGCTTGCCGGCGCGAACCCTGCTCAGGGTTAAGGGCACAGATATCACCGTGGAAACTGATGGAGAGGTTGTAGAGAGCCACAGCGCTTCAGACCCCCTGGCGTTTGTTGAGCAGTTTCAGCAGCGCTATAAGGTGCCTGAGTTAGAGGATCTACCACGTTTCAACGGTGGTCTAGTGGGCTATTTTGGCTACGATTGCGTGCGCTATATCGAACCACGCCTTGCGGCCAGTGCGCCGCCGGATACCTTGGGTAATCCGGATATTCTTTTGATGGTCAGCGATGAACTGGTGGTTTTTGATAATCTCGCCGGTGCGGTAATTTTGATTGTCCATGCTGATGCCAATGAAGAGGCTGCCTATGAAAAATCTCAGCAGCGCTTGGATCAACTGGTAAACCAGTTGGCACAACCGCTACCAGATACGGTACCCCTCGATTTGCATGGTCGCGGCATTGATGAGAGTGAATTCCACTCCCACTTCGGTGAAGAGAACTTCAAGCGCGCTGTAGACCGGGTTAAGGAGTATGTGCTTGCTGGCGATGTGATGCAGGTGGTGCCCTCCCAGCGCCTGTCTGCGCCTTTTGAGGCGCCGCCACTAAACTTTTACCGTGCCCTGCGCAGTTTGAATCCGTCGCCGTACATGTATTTTCTCGACCTCGGTGACCACCATGTGGTGGGCTCCAGTCCAGAAATTTTGGTACACCTGGAGGAGGGGGAGATGACTGTACGCCCCCTGGCAGGAACCCGTCACCGGGGAGCCTCTGAAGAGGAAGATTTGGCCCTGGAGAAGGAGTTATTGGCAGATCCGAAAGAGCTCGCTGAGCACCTGATGCTTATAGATCTGGGGCGCAACGATATAGGCCGAGTGGCTGATACTGGTAGCGTCAGAGTCACTGACCAAATGTTTGTCGAGCGTTATTCCCACGTGATGCATATTACCTCCAATGTTGTCGGCCAGTTAAAGCCGGGCCTCACTGCAATGGATGCACTGCGTGCGGCACTGCCTGCCGGTACTTTGTCGGGCGCGCCGAAGATTCGAGCAATGGAAATTATTGATGAGCTGGAGCCCGAGAAACGCGGCATCTATGGTGGTGCAGTGGGTTATTTGGCGTGGAATGGCAACATGGATACCGCTATCGCCATTCGTACAGCGGTTATCAAGAATGGCCAACTGTATGTACAGGCGGGGGCCGGGTTGGTAGCGGATTCCGACCCGCAATCAGAGTGGAATGAAACGATGAATAAGGCCCGTGCGCTTTTCCGTGCCGCCGGTATGGCGCTGGCCAAAAGTGGTGACTCTGTAAAGGTCGAGCAAGATGAGCGAAGTTAATATTTCCCCAAAATTGACTCAGGCCTCTCTCGCACGCCTGCAAAAAAGAATGGAAGAATCCACTTATCAACCAGAGGCTAAGGGGGCCGCACAATGATTTTAATGATCGATAACTACGACTCCTTTACCTGGAATGTAGTGCAGTACCTGGAAGAGCTGGGTGCAAAAGTGGTGGTAAAACGCAACGACGAAATTACCCTGGAAGAAATCGAGGCAATGGCGCCAGAGAAAATTGTGATTTCGCCGGGTCCCTGTACCCCCAATGAGGCGGGTATTTCTCTCGATACCATTCGCCGCTTTGCCGGCAGTATCCCTATTTTGGGTATTTGTCTGGGGCACCAGAGTATTGGACAGGTCTTCGGTGGCAGGGTAGTTCGTGCCCGGCAGGTTATGCACGGCAAAACATCCCCTATAGTGCACAACAACTTGGGGGTGTTCCACGGTTTGTCCAACCCATTTGAGGCGACTCGCTATCACTCACTGGTAGTGGAGAAAAGCAGTTTACCGGAATGCCTGGAGATCACCGCCTGGACTGAGACAGAGGATGGTGAAATTGACGAGATCATGGGCGTGAAGCACCGGGAATTAGCGGTAGAAGGGGTGCAATTTCATCCTGAGTCGATTCTCACCATGCACGGTCACGATATGTTGAGAAACTTTATCGAGTCTTGAGGACCGGAGAACAAGTGCGCGGCGGGCAGGCCCCGCCAGAATCAATAAGCAGAGCGGGGCAAAGGGGGAAAAATGAATATTCAACAGGCCATTGCCAAACTGGTGGATGGCGAACACCTTACTCGTGAAGAAATGCGCGAAACCGTGAGCCAGATTATGTGTGGCGAAGCGCTGGAGTCACAGATAGGCGCACTCCTTATCGCACTGCGCATTCGCGGGGAGACAGTCGATGAAATTGTCGGCGCTGTGGAAACCATGCGTGAGCTGGCGGTAAAGGTTGAGCTCGATCTGGAAAACACGGTTGATATTGTCGGCACCGGCGGTGATGGCGCCAATCTGTTTAACGTGTCCAGTGCGAGCAGCTTTGTGGCAGCTGCCGCCGGAGCTAAGGTAGCCAAGCATGGCAATCGCTCGGTGTCGTCCAGTAGTGGTTCTGCGGACCTGCTTGAGCACGCCGGCGTATTTTTGGAATTGAGTCCCTCGCAGATGGCGCGTTGCGTAGAGACTATCGGTATTGGCTTTATGTTTGCGCCCAGCTTTCACAATGCGATGCGCCACGTTGGCCCATCGCGCAAGGCGCTGGGACTGCGTACCATCTTCAATTTACTCGGGCCGATGACAAATCCGGCGGGAGTAAAGCGCAAAGTAATCGGTGTGTATGACAAGCGCTACTGCCGCCTGTTGGCTGAAGTTTTGCAAAAGCTCGGTTCAGAGCATGTGATGGTTTTACATAGTGAAGACGGGCTCGATGAAGCCAGTATTGCTGCGGATACCTTTGCTGTGGAATTAAAGGATGGTGCCTTGCAGGAATATACCCTCAAGCCTGAAGACTTTGGCTTGCAGCGCCGTGACCTCTCTGATCTTAGTGTTTCTGGTTCCGAGGACTCCCTGGCCCTGATTCGCGATGCGCTGGGTAAGCGCAATACTGAGGCGGGGCAAAAAGCCGCGGATATTATTGCGCTTAACGCAGGCCTGGCAATTTATGTCAGCGGCGTTGCGCACTCTGCAGAGCAAGGTGTCGCTATGGCACAAGATGCTATCGACAGCGGTCTCGCCGGAGAGAAAATTAACGATCTTGCCGCGTTTACCAGTGCGTTTCGCCCAGAGGAAATTCAATCGTGAGTACACCGACCATTTTAAAAACAATTGTCGAGCGCAAGTGGCAAGAGGTTGCTGAGCGCAAGGCAGAGTGCTCCACCGACGAAGTTCGACTTCGCGCCCGGGATCAGGAGCCGGCGAGAGGTTTTGTTGATGCAGTGGATCGCAAGATTTCCACTGGTGAGGCTGCAGTAATCGCCGAAATTAAAAAAGCCTCTCCCAGTAAAGGTGTGATTCGCGAGGATTTCCTTCCTGCAGAAATTGCTACTAGCTATGAAAAAGGTGGCGCGGCTTGTCTGTCAGTGCTAACCGATGTGGACTTTTTTCAGGGTGCAGATAATTACTTGCAGCAGGCCCGCGATGCCGTACGCCTACCGGTGCTGCGCAAGGACTTTACCGTTGATCCCTACCAAATCTATGAAGCTCGCGCGATTGGGGCCGACTGTATTTTGCTGATTGCAGCCTGCCTGGAAGATCCACAGATGGCGGATCTCAACGGGCTCGCTTTGGAGTTGGGTTTGGATGTCTTGGTGGAAGTGCATAACCACAAGGAGTTGGAGAGGGCCCTGGCATTGCCTAACCGCTTAATCGGCATCAATAATCGCAATCTGCACACTTTCGATGTGCAGCTGGAAAATACCTTTAAGTTACTGGACTTGATCCCCGAAGACCGTCTTGTGGTCACGGAAAGTGGTATTCATACCACAGATGATGTTGCGGCGATGCGCGGTCATAACGTCAATGCTTTCCTGGTGGGAGAGGCCTTTATGCGGGAGGAGGAGCCGGGCAGGAAACTGATGGAAATGTTTAACTGACCGCTTACTCCAGTAGTAGAAATAAAAAAGGGCGATGTAAAAATCGCCCTTTTTTTATGCGGTGTATTTATTCGGTTACTAGCGGGTACCGTACACCACCATGGTTTTACCTTTAACGGAAACCAGGCCCTGTTCTTCCAGGGTTTTTAATACGCGGCCCACCATTTCCCGGGAGCAGCCGACGATACGGCCAATTTCCTGGCGGGTGATTTTTATTTGCATGCCCTCGGGGTGAGTCATTGCATCCGGCTCATTGCAGAGGTCGAGCAGGGTGCGAGCGACACGTCCGGTAACATCCAGGAAGGCAAGATCGCCAACTTTGCGCGTGGTGTTGCGCAGGCGGCCTGCCATTTGGGTGGCCAGGGCGAAAAGAAACTCTGGGTGCTGGCGAGTGAGTTCTTGGAACTTGGTGTAGGAGATTTCTGCCACCTCACACTCGGTTTTGGTGCGGACCCAGGCACTGCGGGTGTCCTGATCGAACAGGCCCATCTCACCGAAAAAGTCTCCGTCGTTGAGGTAGGCAACGATCATCTCGCGGCCTTCATCGTCCTCAATCAGAACTGTAACGGAACCGCGCATAATGAAATAAAGGGATTCACAGCGGTCGCCAGCATAGATGATTGTGCTCTTGGCCGGGTAGCGACGCCGGTGGCAGTGGGCCAGAAAGTCTTCAATATTGCCGATAGTCATGGGGTCTTCGATAGCAACCGTCACGGATTTATTCCTCATTTTTTGTCTTGTGCTCTATCCCGGCTTTAGCAGCTGAGCACTATTGAATTATCGCGCGAAAACAAAATCCCCAACAGGGGCTGACCGCGGCAAAGTTCCGCAGTGTGACCTGTGACACTATGGCACTGGGTCGCTTGGACTTCATAAACCACGATGCGTTCATAGAAAAAGCATTTGATCATGCGTCATTCGGCTTTCGCGCGGAGGCGTACCAGACACTATACCGGAAACATACAGGTGCCGGGATAGACTTCGCCAATATGCTAAGCTTCGCCGCTGAAGTTTTAATGGGAGTGGAGTGATGCAGGGGAAAGTAACCTGGGTAAATGATTTAACCTTCGTCGGTGAAGCCGGCAGTGGTAATTCGGTAGTGATGGAAGGCGGCCGCACAAATAATGGTGTGCGCCCGATGGAAATGATTTTGCTGGGCGTCGGTGGCTGCGCGGCTTACGATGTGGTGAGTATTTTACAGAAGGCGAGACAAGACATTATTTCCTGTCATTGTGAACTGGAAGGTGTGCGCCCAGATACAACCCCATCGCCGTTTGAGCGAATTGAAATGAAGTTTGTAGTGCGCGGTCGCGGATTGAAGGAATCCCATGTTGCCCGTGCAGTGGAACTCTCCGCAGAGAAATACTGCTCAGGCTCCATCATGTTGCGCAATGCGGGTGTCGAGATTGTGCACAGCTACAGCGTTGAAGAAGCTTGAAGGAAAATTAGCCGGGAAGGGAAGGAGGATACTGGGCGTAACCTCCCTAAAATCCAAGTCGTTTTAGTGAGTGAAGAGTAACGGTCAGATTTTATAACTGGCCGAGGTCATCACTTTAGATACCAGAGACATCACTCCTTTTACCGGAGCGGGGAAGCGGGCACCACCGGCGGCCAGTGCAGCGTGGGCGTGCTCGTCTTCGTCAATTAACATCTGTTCCACTACCGCACGGCTTCTCTTGTCGTCGGCGGGAAGCTTTTCGAGGTGGCTCTCAAGATGTTTACACACCTGGTCTTCCGTAGCGGCCACAAAACCGAGGCTGATTCGGTCGCTGATTTTCCCGGCGGCGGCGCCGAGCCCAAAGGACATGCCGTACCACAGTGGGTTGAGTAGGCTGGGGCGGCTGTCCAATTCCTTCAAGCGCTGTTCACACCAGGCCAGATGGTCGATCTCCTCATCGGCAGCGCGCTCCATTTCCCCCCGCACCTCGGGCAGCTTGGCGGTCAGGGCCTGGCCCTGGTAGAGCGCCTGGGCGCAGACTTCACCGCTATGGTTGACCCGCATAAGGCCAGCGGCGTGTTTGCGTTCGCTGTCGGTGAGGTCTGTCTCGGCTTCACCCTTGGCCGGGGATGCCCGGCCGTGGCAGGGTTCGCCGGGACTCAGGGTGCGCAGAGCCCGATCCGCTTGAATTAACAGGCGGTCGAGTCCGCTGAGGCTGCGTTTACTCATAGTCTTCTGCTCCCTGTGGAAGGCGACCGCTGATGAGCGGCCGCCGATGCCAGCTGTTAGTCCTGCTGCTCTGCAGAAACCTTTTCTCTTTCGACAGCGCGGTAGCCGATATCTTTCCGGAAGAACACACCGTCCCAGTAGATAGCCCGAGCTGATTCATAGGCATTTTCCTGAGCTTCAGCGACGGTATCCCCTAATGCTGTGGCGCACAACACCCGGCCACCATTGGTGACTACGCGCTCACCATCCAGTGCGGTACCGGCGTGGAAGACCTTGGCATTGTCACCGTCTGCTTTGTCCAGGCCGCTGATGGCGTCGCCCTTGCGGTAGCTGCCGGGATAGCCGTGCGCGGCAAGTACCACACCCAGGGCCGGGCGGGGGTCCCACTCAGCAGTGACAGTGTCCAGCTTCTTGTCCAGAGCAGCCATGCACAGGTCGACCAGGTCCGACTTCAGACGAATCATAATTGGCTGGGTTTCCGGATCGCCAAAGCGGCAGTTGTACTCGATAACCTTCGGAGTACCGTCGCTGTCGATCATCAGGCCGGCGTAGAGGAAACCGGTGTAGGGCGTACCCTCAGAGGCCAGGCCTTTAACGGTGGGTTCGATTACCTCTTGCATAATGCGCTGGTAAATGGTGTCAGTCACCACCGGTGCAGGGGAGTAGGCACCCATACCGCCCGTATTAGGGCCGGTATCGCCATCGCCAACGCGCTTGTGATCCTGGCTGGTGGCCATCGGCAGGATATTTTCACCATCCACCATCACGATAAAGCTCGCTTCCTCACCCTGGAGGAACTCCTCGATAACCACGCGGCAGCCGGCTTCACCAAAGGCGTTTCCAGACAGCATATCGCGTACAGCGAGCTCAGCCTGCTCTTCGGTTTCGGCAACGATTACACCCTTGCCCGCAGCCAAGCCGTCGGCTTTAACCACGATGGGCGCGCCGCGCTCGCGAATGTAGGCAACCGCCGGCTCCACTTCGGTGAAATTGCGGTAGGCAGCGGTGGGGATTTTGTGGCGCTCGAGAAAGTCCTTGGTAAAGGCTTTGGAGCCCTCCAGTTGCGAGGCGCCTTTGCTGGGGCCAAAAATGGCGAGGCCACGGGCATTAAAGAAATCGACAACGCCGTCTACCAGCGGCGCTTCCGGGCCGACAATAGTTAGTTCTACGCCGTTTTCTTCGGCGAAATCTGCCAGGGCGGCGAAGTTATCCACACCGATCGCGATATTTTCCAGCTTGGGTTCGCGGGCAGTGCCGGCGTTGCCCGGGGCAACATAGACGGTGCCGACATTTGGGTTTTGCGCTGCTTTCCACGCCAGAGCGTGCTCGCGGCCACCTGATCCGATAACCAATACGTTCATTCTTAAATCCCCCTAAGTCGACCGATCCGGTCCATTGCACAGGTTATAGGTGTGCTAGTTTAACGTGGAATTGATTCTGAGGCCTGAGTCTCGCCCCTGGATTCAAATGATTTGTGCGGGCTGGGAAGTATCGATACTTCCCAGCCCGTTGATCATAGCCCGTAGCAGTAAGCATTTGCGGGCGTACAATCTTAGTGGCGGAAGTGGCGCATACCGGTAAATACCATGGCCATATTGTGCTCGTCCGCTGCGGCGATCACTTCTTCATCGCGCATGGAGCCGCCGGGCTGGATGACCGCCTGGATTCCCACAGCGGCAGCATTATCGATGCCGTCGCGGAAGGGGAAGAAGGCATCGGAAGCCATAACGGATCCTGCAACGGCGAGGCCGGCGTGCTCGGCCTTGATCGCGGCGATACGCGCGGAGTTTACGCGGCTCATCTGGCCTGCGCCCACACCCACAGTGCGACCCTCTTTGCCGTATACGATGGCATTGGATTTTACGAACTTGGCTACTTTCCAGGTAAACAGCAGATCGCGGATTTCCTCTTCAGTGGGCTGGCGCTTGGAGACCACTTTCAGGTCGGCAGCGGTGATCAGGCCGTCGTCGCGGTCCTGAACCAGCAGGCCGCCATTAACGCGCTTGTAGTCCAGCGCCGGGGTGCGCTCGCTGCTCCACTGGCCGCATACCAGCAGGCGCAGGTTCTTCTTCTCGGCAACGGCCTGCTTGGCCTCTTCGGAGACTGACGGTGCGATGATGACTTCAACAAACTGTCGCTCGACGATAGCGCGGGCAGTGGCGCCATCGAGTTCCCGGTTGAAGGCGATGATACCGCCAAAGGCGGATTCGCTGTCGGTAGCGAAAGCCAGGTCGTAGGCCTTATGAATATCTTTAGCAATTGCCACACCACAGGGATTGGCGTGTTTAACGATCACGCAAGCGGGTTGCTCGAAGGACTTAACGCACTCCAGCGCGGCATCGGTATCGGCGATATTGTTGTAGGACAGCTCTTTGCCCTGCAGCTGGGTGGCAGTGGAAATACTGGCCTCAGCTGGGTTGGCTTCGGTATAGAAAGCGGATTTCTGGTGCGGGTTCTCACCGTAGCGCAGGTCCAGTTTCTTGATAAATTGGCTGTTGTAGGTGCGCGGGAACAGCTGCTTTTCTTCGCCTTTAATGGCGCCCAGGTAATTGGCAATAGCGCCGTCGTAGCCCGCAGTGTGTTCGAAGGCTTTTACCGCCAGATCAAAGCGGCTGGTGTGGCTCAGGGCACCATCGTTAGCTTTCATCTCCTCGATGATATTGCCGTAATCGCTGGCATTGACCACGATAGTGACATCTTTGTGGTTCTTGGCGGCAGCGCGAACCATGGTAGGGCCGCCGATATCGATGTTCTCGATAGCGTCTTCGAGGGAACAGTCGGGCTTGGCAACGGTTTGAGCGAAGGGGTAGAGGTTAACCACCACCATATCGATCGGGGTGATACCGTGCTCGCCCATGATGGCATCATCGGTACCACGGCGCCCCAGAATGCCACCGTGTACTTTCGGGTGCAGAGTTTTGACACGGCCGTCCATCATTTCAGGGAAACCGGTGTAGTCGGAAACTTCTACCACGGGAATACCCGCTTCCTTGAGCTGGCGGTGGGTTCCGCCGGTGGAAAGAATCTCAACCCCCATTGCGGAGAGCTGTTGAGCGAACTCTACAATGCCACTCTTGTCAGAGACACTAATTAGAGCGCGGCGGATGGAAACCTTGTCTGTCATTGCACTTGATCCAACTGGTTTTCGAAAAGGATGTTTAAAGGGTTTTAGCGGTTGTCCACTGTGGCAACAAAAACGCTGCCGGGAAAATAGCGAAGGGGGATGAGTTACCTCATCCCCCTTCAAAATTTCGCTTGGTGGGAAGCTTACAGCAGGCCGTAGCGCTTCAGCTTCTTGCGCAGGGTGCCACGGTTGAGACCCAGTAATTGCGCGGCGCGGGTCTGGTTGTGGCGGGTGTATTTCATCACCACTTCGAGCATGGGCGCTTCGATCTCCGACAGCACCATGTCGTAGACATCGGTTACCATCTGGCCATCCAGGTGGCGGAAGTAATTCTCCATTGCGTGCTCGACGGCATCGCGCAGGGACTGCTGCTGTGGCTGTGCCAGTTGAGTCTGTCCCCTGGAGGATACTTCTTCATTGCCAGTATCCGGAATTAATACTTCGTTGTTCATGCCGCTTGTGCCCCTCTCGTTATTCGGCGTTCAAACCACTCGTGAACGCTGGCATGTTGTACTTCTGCACTCTCTATTTGGAAAAAGGTCTTGCGGAAGGACTCGCTATCCGCGAGCGTCTTCAAGTACCAGCCCACATGTTTGCGAGCGATACGGACCCCCATCACTTCACCGTAGAATCGGTGTAGTTCGCCCAAATGGGCGAGCAAAATATTCCTGACTTCATCCAATGTCGGTTCGGGTAGCCGCTCGCCAGTGGCGAGATAGTGGGCTATTTCCCGAAAAATCCATGGTCGTCCCTGTGCTGCACGGCCAATCATGACCGCCGATGCGCCAGTGTAATCGAGCACCTCTCGGGCTCTCTCAGCACTGCAGATGTCGCCATTGGCAAAAACCGGGATTTTTACCCTGGATACAATTTCGGCAATGGTATCGAATTCAGCCTGTCCGTGGTAGCCACAGGCGCGAGTGCGACCGTGAACCGCCAGTGCAGCGATCCCGGAATCCTCGGCCATTTTGGCTACAGTGACGCCATTGCGGGAATCCGGGCACCAGCCGGTGCGGATCTTTAGCGTCACCGGGACGGAAACAGACTGGACCACGGCTTGAAGAATATCCGCTACCAGCTTTTCATCCCGCAGCAGGGCGGAGCCCGCTGCTTTCTTACACACCTTTTTTGCCGGGCAACCCATATTAATATCGATGATTTGCGCGCCGCGACGAGCATTCTCCCGAGCGGCTTCCGCCATCATCTCAGGATCACCGCCGGCGATCTGCACCGATATGGGCGCCGCTTCGCCACCGTGATCCAGGCGCAAGCGGGACTTGCGGCTGTTCCACAGGCGAGTGTCCGAGGTCACCATCTCCGAAACCACCAATCCGGCGCCGAGTTCTCGGCACAGCTGGCGGAAGGGGCGGTCGGTGACACCGGCCATGGGCGCCAGAATTACCGGGTTGTCGATAATATAGGGGCCAATGGCAGTAGACACGGTAGCTCCATTTGGGCTGTAGGAAGGGCAATCTGTGCCCCGGCAAAACAGCCGCCTATGATAGCGGCTGGCCCGTTAATGGCAAAGCGAAAAAGCGGGCAATTTGATCGATCACTGTTCATTTAGCCTGTCGAATGCGCAGGTTTGGTTGTTTATGGCGCCAAATCCCCTTTGCTAAAAACTTAGCCGGGGAGCTTGTGTGTGTTCAGTGAGTGATGTTCAGCTCGTAGTTTACCGCTTCTGCACCGGGGTCAACCACCTCAATAGCGATATGAATGGGGCTGTCCTGGGGCATTAGTTTGCGTCCGGCCAACTCCCCCTGTAGGTACTCGTTCGGGGTAAACCGACGACTGGCCACAGCCTTGTCCTTCAGGTCGCTGAAGTTCAACAATAAGTTGGGGAAGGGTTGCGCGTAGGGGGCAGTATTTAGCAGCACTGCATCCACTACCAGGGCGCCCTGCAGCTGCGGGTGGGTGCGCACCATTAAGTTTGTGGCCTGGATCGCCCGGGTATCTTTTAGTTGGGGTAAGGTGCAGCCGAATAGTGGGCAGGCGGCAGCATAGAAGTCGCGCCAGGGCTGTTTGCGGCTGAGGCTATCGAACTGGAAGTATGCAACCTGAATCACTATGCCGAGGATCGATAGGGGAATCAATGCACGCCACAGCCAGGGAGAGGCTGTGCGTTTCTTTTTGGGTACTCCCCACGACATCTCCACAGGCGCGGGCTGGATAGCTGAGATTAATTGCTCCCGCTGGGGCTCTTCAGCAGTGGTAGATTCGCCACCGAAGTAAGGCTCCTGGCGGCTTTCCTCAGTGGGGGGAGGTGTATCTACAGACTCGGTTGATACTGCAGGCTCATTGTTGTCCCAGGACGGCTCTTCAGCGAGGGAGCTAGAAGTTTCAAACTCCGGTACTTCAGGTTGGCCGTTGTACTCGGGCGAAGGGTCAGAATCAAAATCAGGAAGTTCTTCCCAGTCCGGCTTGAGGATTTTATCCAGGTCCTCTTCGGGTTCCGCTTCCTCTTCGGTGTGAGATGCTTCCAGCTCCTGCCACTCATGGTCGCCAAAGGCGTCACCAATTAATTCCTGCGCTGCTGCACTATATTCTTTTGGTTCAGATTTGGGCGCGCTGTCAGGTGCAATCTCATTGGTTGCACTCTCCTGATTGGTAGTTTGATCCACAGCTGGTGGAGATGGCGGGGTGGCGGGTTCGTCCTCGTCGAGCTCGATATCGTCGTGGATCAGGAAGTCATCGTCTTCCAGCAAAGCCTCCAAATCATTGCGGCTCTCGCTATCACTTTCTGAGAAAACGATATTTTCGTCTGCGCGAAACACCTGCAGGCAAGACCCACAGCGAACGGCGCCGCGGGCAGCGCGCAGTTGCTGGTCATTAATATGAAATGATGTGCTGCAATGAGGGCAGCGGGTTACCAGTTGAGACATTCGACTAGAGCGCAGTTTATTTAGCAGCCAAGTTTATCAGCCCAAAGGGGTCCCGCGTAGTGCTGGGGAGCGCATTTAGCGCACCCGCTTGCCAGTCAGTCTGACCCATCCCTCGTGTTCGCCGTCAGGATCGAACTCAATCCATTCACTGTAAGCATTTTTCACCTGCTCTGCCTGGGAACTGAGGATGCCGGACAGACAGATTTTTCCGCCCAATTGAGTGAGCTGTATCAGTTGAGGGGCGAGTTTTACCAGGGGACCGGCGAGGATATTGGCCAACATAACATCGGCGGCTTCGCTCGGCATTTGTTCTGGCAGGTAGACCGGGAAGCGCTCGGGGTCTATGCCGTTGCGCTGGGCATTGTCGCGGCTGGCGAGCAATGCCTGGGGATCGATATCGGTGCCGAGAACTCGCTCTGCTCCCAGTAGAAGTGCGCTAATCCCCAGAATACCCGAGCCGCAACCGAAGTCGATGGCACTCTTACCTGCGAGCTCCTGCTGCGCCAACCATTGCAGACATAGGAAAGTAGTTGGGTGCGTGCCAGTGCCGAAGGCAAGGCCCGGATCGAGCAGCAGGTTCACGGCGTCCGGCTGTGGTGGCTCACACCAGCTGGGGCAGATCCACAAATTGGGGCCGCACTGGATGGGTTTGTAGTGGGTCATCCACTCCCGCTCCCAATCCTTGTCCTCAAGTTGCTCCCAGCGGGCATTGGGCAGTATTTCGCATAGGAAGGAAGCTGCTTTTGCCTCGGTAACTGAGGTGTCGACTTCCGCATCGAACAACCCGGTAACCCGTGTTTGCTCCCATAGGGGCACTTCTCCGAGCCCGGGCTCAAGGATCGGTTGGTCAGCGTTGTCTTGCAGGGTGACAGATACGGCACCGGCAAAAAGCAGTGCGTCTTCGATTTTTTCCGCGTGATCACGGTCGGTGTCCACGCGGAGTTGTAGCCAGGGCATAATTATTCCGGAATTGTTGTAGCGATGTTTGCGGCATTGTTGCGGCCGGGCCGCACTCAGATAACGACGGTTGCCACGCCATCCTTGGCAAGGTTCAGTGTCGTTATGTTTGCCGCAATTCTCGCTAACTTTGCCCCGGCTGGCGAGCGCTTAAAGACCTAACTTCTTCTCCAGGTAGTGGATATTGACCCCACCCTTGGCAAAGTTTTCATCTCGTACCAACTCTTCCTGTAGGGGAATATTGGTTTTGATACCGTCCACTACCAGTTCCGACAGGGCCACACGCATACGCGCCAACGCGGTTTCACGATCTTCCGCATGGGTGATCAGCTTGGCGATCATGGAATCGTAGTTGGGGGGTACCGAGTATCCGGAGTAGAGATGGGAGTCGACCCGCACACCCAGGCCGCCAGGCATATGGAAGTTGTTTACCTTGCCGGGGCTGGGGAAGAAGGTCTGCGGGTCTTCGGCATTGATACGGCACTCAAAGGCGTGACCGTTGATTACGATATCTTCCTGCTTCAGGGATAGCTTCTCACCGGCACAAACCCGAATCTGCTCTTTGATCAAGTCGACGCCGGTTACCATTTCGGTAACGGGGTGCTCCACCTGGATGCGGGTGTTCATTTCGATAAAGTAGAAGCGCTCATTTTCATACAGGAATTCAAAAGTGCCCGCGCCGCGATAGCCGATATCGATACAGGCTTGTACACAGGACTCATGTACCTGCTCGCGCACCTCATCGGGAATACCCGGAGCAGGGGCTTCTTCCAAAACTTTTTGATGGCGGCGCTGCAGGGAGCAGTCGCGATCGCCCAGATGGACGGCGTTGCCCTGTCCGTCGGCCATTACCTGGATCTCAACATGGCGGGGATTCTGCAGGAATTTTTCCATGTAGACGGTGCCGTCACCGAAGGCCGCTTGGGCTTCGGACTTGGTCACGGCAATCGCGTTCACCAGCTCCTCTTCCTTTTCTACCACGCGCATGCCGCGACCACCGCCACCGGCGGCAGCTTTGATAATGACCGGATAACCGATGCTGCGGCCAATCTCCATGCAGCGCTCGCTATTATCGGGCAGCGGGCCGTCAGAGCCTGGAACGGTGGGAACACCAGCCTTTTTCATGGCGGCAATTGCAGACACCTTGTCACCCATCAGGCGGATCACATCGGGATCCGGGCCAATAAAGGTAAAGCCGCTCTTTTGCACCTGTTCGGCGAAGTCGGCGTTCTCTGCGAGAAAGCCATAGCCGGGGTGCACGGCTACTGCGTCGGTGATTTCCATGGCGGAGATCAGGGCCGGCACATTTAGGTAGCTCTGCGGGGATGGGTTGGGGCCGATACATACAGATTCGTCGGCCAGGCGTACATGCTTGAGATTGCGGTCTACCAAAGAGTGCACCGCCACAGTGGCGATGCCCATCTCTTTACAGGCGCGCAAAATCCGCAATGCGATTTCGCCGCGGTTGGCGATTAGGATTTTGTCGAACATTGTGACTTACCCCACTCAGACGATGGTCACGAGGGGCTGGTCAAACTCAACCGGTTGGCCGTCTTCCAGCAGGATCGACTCAATAGTACCGGCCTTGTCGGCTTCGATCTGGTTCATCATTTTCATCGCTTCGACGATGCATACAACATCGCCAACTTTGACCTGCTGACCCACTTTCACGAAGGCCTCGGCGCCAGGGCTGGGTGCAGCGTAATAGGTGCCTACCATCGGGGATTTTACCGCGTGTCCGCTGATAGCCGGCTTGGACTCTTTTTCAGCTGGGGCAGCAGGAGCGCTGGGCGCCGGAGCAGCGGGGGCGGCAACCGGTGCGGGAGGCGCGCTGTAAATCGGTGCAACGGGTTGGGCTGCGCTGCTGACGCCGCGACTGATGCGCACGGACTCTTCGCCTTCTTTGATTTCCAGCTCGCCGATATCCGATTCTTCGAGCAGCTCAATCAATTTTTTAATTTTGCGGATATCCATAGTTATTTACTCGCAGTTTGATTCATTGTTGTGCAGGTGTGGCATCCAGTTGATGGATGGCTGCCTGTAGAGCCAGGGTGTAGCTGTTGGCGCCAAAGCCACAGATTACGCCGCAGGCCAGATCTGAAAGATAGGAATGGTGTCGGAAAGCTTCCCTGGCGTGGGGATTGGACAGGTGAAGCTCAATAAACGGGATGGCAACGGCTGCCAGGGCATCGCGCAAGGCGACACTGGTATGGGTGAACGCAGCGGGATTGATCACGATAAAGTCGACCCCACTGGTCGCCGCCAAGTGGATTCGTTCGAGCAGGGCTGATTCACTATTGCTCTGCAGGACTTCCAGTTCGTGGCCGGCGGCGTCGCACTGGCGCTCGGCGGCTTTATTGATATCCGCCAGGGTGGTAGACCCGTAGATGTGCGGTTCGCGACTGCCTAAAAGATTTAGGTTGGGGCCGTGAAGGAGAAGAAGTTTAGCCATAATTCGCCCTGAAGAAAGTTGCCGAAAACCCATATAAAGTGGGTTAAAATTGGCTATCTTGCGGGCAAACTCGAAATTTCGGCCTAGCTGCCCGAACTCATTAACCGAGTCTGCCGCAAAAGTGACTCCCTGTCCATGCCAGACTCGGAGTTTATCGAAGTTAGCAGCAGTTCGGCGATATTGGGCAAAAAATTAGTTCAAAATATCCGGGCTGTGGCCTGTTTACCTTGGGTTATTGGCTACAAAGGCGTCAAAAACTTTACTGAGTCACCCCAGTGCTCAAAGGGGAGTCCACAGCGTTCTCCAATTCCTGTAGTAAATCATCTTGAGAAAGTATTTGCGGCAGTATTTTTGCGTCGCCCCCATCGGCGGGATAGAGGAGATACAGCGGCACACTGGTACGCCCGTATTTGGCCAATAATTCGCTGATTCGCGGATCCTGGTTGGTCCAATCTCCTTTCAGCGCGACCACGTTGAGGCGCTCCAAAGCATCACTGACCTCGGTGCTCGACAGCACAGCTTTCTCATTCATCAGGCAGGTGATGCACCAGGCCGCTGTCATATTGGCCAGAACTGCACGCCCCTCACTGCGTGCAGTCTCCAGTCTCTCTGCCGAATAGGGCTCCCAGTAATCGCTGCTGGACAATTGTTCAGACTGATTGATGGTTTTCAGTTGCGGAAGTAGAAAAACCGCCAAGGCCAGGGAGGCCAGGGCCAGGGAACCGCGCAGCCAGTGCCATTGCGGACGCGGCCAAAGCCACAGGGAAAATGCAATGGCTACAGCACCAGCCAGTACCAGGGCAACTCCATCCCCCCCGGCTTGTCGGCCCAGAACCCACAGTAGCCATACCGCAGTGAGATACATCGGGAATGCCAACAACTGCTTTAGGCGATCCATCCAGGGGCCGGGTTTGGGCAGCTTTTCCGCCAGAGCGGGGATATAGGTCAACAACAGGAAGGGGGCCGCCATACCGGCGCCAAGGGCGGCAAAAACACTTAGCGCAATTAGCGCGGGCTGCGTAACAGCAAACCCCAGTGCGGAGCCCATCAGCGGTGCAGTACAGGGGCTGGCCACCAGGGTTGCCAGCGCGCCGGATGCCACAGAGCCCGACAATCCCTGACGTTTATTCAGGTTGCCGCCAATACCCATCAGGTTACTGCCGAGCTCGGTCATTCCGGACAGACTCAACCCCATGATAAAAAACAGGTAGGCGAGTGCTGCCACCAACCAGGGGGATTGAAGCTGGAAGCCCCAGCCGACAGCTTCTCCGCCGGCGCGAAGGGCGAGCATCACAGCGGCGATAGCCACAAAGCTCAAAACTACGCCCAGTGTATAAGCCCAGCCGTGGTGGTGCCTTTGGCTTGCATTTTGTGCCGCCTGGCTCACTGCCAGTAATTTAATCGACAGTACTGGGAAGACACAGGGCATCAGGTTCAGGATCAGGCCACCGGCAAATGCGAGAAGCAGCGCCAGTGATAAGGTGACATTGCTACTGCCTGCGGCACCGCCAGCACTCGCTGGCGGAGTGGGCGCGCCTGTAATTAAGGCGCTGTCCTGCGGTTCTATATCCTGACTGGCAAAATCCACACTGTAGTATCGGGTCTGAGGTGGATAGCAAAGGCCAGCATCTGCGCAGCCTTGATAGTGGAGCTCCAGTTGGGTGGAACCGCTGGTTTCAGGGATATCCAGGGCAAATTCGAGCTGGCCTCGGTAGACCTCAGTCTCTTTCTCGAAATAGTCGTCCCAAATGACTTCACCGGTTGGCAGGTTCAGGGGGATGGGAGTTTTTTCACCATTATCGACTCTGTACAGCGCCAGTTTTTCGCGATAGAGGTAGTACTCTGGGGCAATCTGGAAGAGTGCACTGAGGCCGTTGGCATCAAAGAGCAGATCCTGCTGATAAGCTTCATCGACCGGCAGGAAAGAGTTTTCCTGGGCGCTGCTCAGCGAGGCAAAAGGGTTATCGGAATTCTGCGCTGCAGCTCCAATGCTGGTTATGGCCAGCAGGATTGTCAGCAGAACGAGGAAATTTTTTCGGAAACTTTTGGTCATCACAGCCATAGATGAAAAAATTCATTATAGTCGGGCGCATAGTTCAGACTGCTGCACCAGACGGGGGTTCAGTCGCCGCAGCAGTATAGCGACGCCAGTGGTACAAAAAAACAACAATAGGGGATTGTTTTGCCGTCATTTGAACGCCTTCACAGCCTTGGGGTTTTACTGCTACTGGCATTTTGCCTGGGGGCCTGCTCATCCAATAAGCCCGCACCTAAAACGGTTGTCCCTCCTCCCGCCCCTAAAAAGACGCCATCCCAAGACCAGGTTCGGCGCAACAATATTTCCTTTTTTTTGAGTCGTGCGGAACAGGCGCTACGCAAAGGGCATCTAACCCAGCCTGCCGGTGCCAGTGCCTACGACTATTACCTGCGTGTATTGCAACTGCAACCGGATAACAGCAAGGCAGAAACCGGTATTCAAACCATTGTGGTCACCTATGTTGAGCGGGCGCGGGACGCCCTGCGTCGCAGGGATTTTGGGGCGGTGAATACCCTGTTGAAACGGGCCGAGATGTTGGCCCCGGCCAATCCGCTGGTGGCTGAAGTGCGTACACAGTTGGTCCGCGAGCGGGGGAGAGCGCAGCTCGATTTACCGCAAGGGGAGGTGATAGGTCTGCCAGCCGGTGAACTCGCAACAAGGTCTGCCGGGTTGGTGGAACAGTTGCAGCGAGTAGCGGGCAGGATTCGCAGCGAGCAGCTGCGCGTCATTATCGTAGCGCGCACTGATGCTGAGGGCCGTTGGGTTTATCAGCAACTGCGCGAGGCTGTACCCGGGTATCGGGTGCGTGGAGATATCAAAGTCGGGAATCCGGCGAAACTGATTCTGATTAAGCCCAGCGGAGGGGCACCATGAAAAAAGTATTGGCATTTGCCTTTTTAATCACCGCACTCCTTGTGTCTAAAGGCGCCTATTCCATAGGAATTACGGCGGAGGGGTATGCCCGGGAAACTCCTCCGGGACCTTCGATGAGCGCTGCCTTTGTGTCGCTGCACAACACTGGTGATTCGAGTCAGGTACTCACGGGTGTGGAGTTGCCGGGTGTTGAACAGGCTTCGGCAGACCTGCATACCACAATATCGGAGAATGGAATAAACCGGATGCGCCCGCTGGATCAGCTGACGATTGCCGCCGGGGCAAGTGTAGATATGGCTCCCGGTGGAGTTCACTTAATGATTAAAGGTCTGCGCTTGCAGGCGGGGGAAGAGTTGCCGTTGCGACTGCTTTTTGCCGATGGCAGCAGTGTAGATATTCTTGTGCCAATAGTTCGGATGAGTGATGAGGGGGAGCACCACCACCATCACCATGGCTGAATTGGCAGTTTTTTTGAAGTGAGGGGGAATTAAACATGAAGAAGTTATTGGTTTTTGCCGGTGCGCTGCTACTCAGCGCTTGTGCTCACAGCCCGCTGCAAATTTGGCTGCAGCCTCAGGTTCAGGTTGCTCCTGAAGCGATAGGCGAAGGCTTTAGTATGAGTGTGATGGGAGTTAATGAACTGCCCTCTGGCGGCTTGGGATCATTGGGTGGTGTTTATGCGGATACTGCTCAGGTAAGTATTGGCAATGACGCTGGTGAGGCTATTGCGGCGGGATTGCGTGAGGGTTTTTCAAATTGGTCATTCCGAATTACCGATAGCGCGCCGGAAGTTCAGGTGATCGCAAAATTGGTAAAACTCACCTACAACAGTCCAAATACGGTTTATACCACCGAGATTGACACCTCTGCTGAAATTCACCTGGAAGTGAAAATTGGTCCTCGCACTTATTTCGGCACTTACAGCGCTTCCGGCAAAGATCGGAACCTGGTTAAGCCCAGCCGTGAAGAAGTCCAAAGCCGTGTGAATGGACTGCTCAGCACAACTCTACAACGAGTATTTGAAGACGAGAAATTAAAAAATTTCTTGCGCAGCAATCTGTGAATGTGCAATTTATACATTTGTAGAAAAAACTCGGCTGGGAGGCTGGATAATTGAATAAAATCGGCGATCGTGGGCGATGATGTCGGTAACCTTTTTCGGTTATGGCCTGTCGCAAGGCACCTCCCCGCTACTGGGAAAGGTTTGCGCTTTGCTCTGTTGTGTTTTGAGTGAGTTTTCCCGTGACGCTGTTTAATCCAGAGGCCGCAAGTTACCTCGGCCCCCTCGCCCAGTTGGAAGAGGGGCTGCGCCCCTGTGAGCAGATCAGTTTACAGGCGGCGGAGGCGGCTCTCGGTGAAGTTGCCGATGGTGTCATTGTCACCGATGCTGCGGGTACGGTGGTTTACACCAACCCCCTGGTCAACGAAATGACTGGGGACCTGGTTGGACTGCTGCCCGGCCAGCCACTCAGCGAAGGTTTGCGCCTGTGCAATAGCCGGGGCGATGCGATAGAGCCGATACTGCCGGCATCCAGTGACCTGGGTGAAGTACCCAGAACCAGAGAGTTTAATGCCTGTATTGAGCGCCCAGGGGAAGAGCATGTCCCGCTTGAAGTGACCGTGCAGGTAATGGCTCTTTGGGATATGGGGGTGCTAAAAAATTATGTTTTGGTGCTGCGGGATACCTCTGCCGCGCGCCGGGTTTCCACCCGCCTTATGTGGCAGAGCAGCCACGACGCCTTAACCCGACTGCCCAACCGACAATTCTTTGAGAGTGAGCTGCAAAGTCAACTCAGCCTCTGTATCGATAAACGCCAGCACCATGTATTGCTCTACCTGGATGTTTATCAATTCAAAGTTATTAACGACACACTGGGCTTTGTTGCCGGGGACCAGTTGTTGGTTCAGTTGGTGGAGTTAATCAAGCGCTGCCTCTCCAGCGACGATCTGTTTGCCCGAGTCGGTAGTGATGAGTTTGCGATACTATTGCGCGACTGCACCCTGGAAGAGGGTGGTCGTGTGGTGGCTCGGCTGCGCGACTCTGTGCAGAACTTCAGTTTTTTCTGGGAGGGGAATGACAACCGGGTCGCGGTGTCGATTGGTGTTGTTGGTGTCGATCACTTTACCCCCAGTGCCAGTCAGTTACTGGCGTCGGCCAATGATGCCTGTTGCAGTGCCCGGGAGCAGGGCAGAAATCGCGTTAAGCTGTTTGGTGACTCCCGCAAGGTATTGGAGAAGCGTCGCGAGACCACCTGGGTTGCGGAAATTCACGCGGCTTTGCGGGAAGATCGCCTGATGTTGTACCGACAGCCAGTGGTTTCACTAAAGGGGGACCGCAATGTCCACCACTATGAAATCCTGGTGCGGATGCGCGGCCGTGATGGTGGAGTGATTTCACCGGGGCTGTTTTTGCCAGCCGCAGAGCGCTACGGCTTGATCGAGGAAGTGGACCGCTGGGTAATTCGCCGGGTCTTTGACTATATGGCCCAGGAGCAGCGCCTGGGGATGGTCGGAATTAATTATGCGGTCAATATTTCCGGTATCAGCCTGGGGGATGAGACCTTTGCTGATTTTGTGCTGCAGTCTCTGTCCGATGCCGGTGTAACGCCTTCACGGGTTCAATTTGAAATTACAGAAACTAGCGCCATCAATAATCTTGAACGAGCCCTGATATTTATCCACAAGCTGAGAGCCGCCGGTTGCAGCTTTGCCCTGGATGACTTTGGTCGCGGTGTTTCCTCCCTGGCTTATCTGCGTCAGCTACCGGTAGATTTTCTTAAAATCGACGGAAGCTTTGTGCGGAATATGCTCGAGGATGAAATTGATAGCGCAATGGTGAGCACTATTGATCACTTGGCGAAGAGAATGGGTATCAGCACTATCGCCGAGTATGTAGAGAGCCCGGAGTTAATGGAAAAGTTGAGCCAGATGGGAGTGGACTATGCCCAGGGGTTCGGTATTTCCGCAGCGACGGGGCTGCCGGAGCTGGATAGCTACCCGGGGATGCTCCACCATTCCAGAGGGCCCAAGCCTTAGGGGCCCCTGGAAATCATGTGCCTATAGATAACTGCTATTAGGCAATTGCTATTAAACAACCGGTGCGAGTAATTCGGAGTGCTGCTCGGCTTCTAGTCGCGGGCCGTATTGGCTCACCACCTGGGCGGCAGCGCGGCAAGCGAGTTCGCCGGCTTCGGTAAAACTCATTTCGCGGTTGATACCGTAGAGGAAAGCACCGGCAAACATATCGCCTGCGCCGTTGGTATCGATGGCGCGGACTTCGGGACTCTCTATGCGGTGAACGTCGTTGCCGTCCCATAGCAGTGCGCCATCGGCGCCCAGGGTAATCGCGAAACTGCGGCAGTAATCGCGCAGCGCTTCAACGGCGCCCTCCACAGAGTCGGTACCGGTAAAGCCCAGAGCCTCATCCCGGTTGCAGAACAGCATATCCACACCGCCGCCAATCATTTCCCGCAGCCCTTCGCCGAAGAACTGAACCATAGCCGGGTCAGACAGGCTGAGAGCGGTTTTAACTCCGTGGGCTTCGGCTTCTTCGCGAAGCTTGATCGCTGCGGCACGGCCCGTTTCAGAGGAAACTAGGTAGCCTTCGATATAGGCCCACTTGGAGGCGGACAGTGCATCGCTATCCAGCTCAGCGACTGAGAGCTGTTCACTCATTCCCAGATAGGTGTTCATACTGCGTTCGGCATCCGGGGTGATAAGCACCAGGCATTTGCCGGTAGTGCCCTCATCAGCTTGCTTCAGTGTTTCGGGGTAGTCGACCCCGGCGCTGTTAAGGTTGTTTCTGTAGAAATCACCATTCTCGTCAGCGGCAACTTTGCACGAATAGAAGGTGCGGAGACCGAAATAGCTGGCAGCAATGACCGTATTGGCACCGGAGCCGCCGCAGGCCAATTTGGCAGTGACCATATGGTTTTGAAGGTCGTCTACCAGCTGTTGCTGACGGGCGTCATCTACCAGGGTCATGATTCCCTTTTCCACGCCAAGGCTGCTCAAATCCTGGTCCGACACTTCGATTTCTGTATCGAGTAGGGCGGCACCTATGCCGTAGAGATCGTATTGCTGCATATCATTCCTATTCGGGCTTATTGTCTACATTTCCGCCGCATTATGGACGTGATTTTGCCAAGTGCAAGGCATTGGGGAGGGCTGGCGACAGCAAACCCTCACATAGGCGCTTGTTACATCTTGGTGAACTTATAGGCGGTTGCTGCGGTCAATCCTCGCACAGGTGTAAATAGCACCTTCACGTAAACCGCCAGGTGATAGATACTGCCAAGCCTGGATTTTAGCCCGCTAATTGAGTGGGCCCGCCAGTGCTGAAAGGCACTGGCAGCAAGATACCAGCGGAGCTGCCACCTGCTGGTACCCTGCCTTCGACTCTTCGATTGGGGCTGGTTAGGTCTCATGAGTCGCTTGATGTACTGAGTTGGCAGCGGGACTGAATCCTCATATGGCATCAACGAAACGCCGGCGCGTCAGAGCGTCAAAGCCCAAACGACGATATCGCTGGCTCAAGCTGCTAGTGCTTTTAGCCCTGGTGGGCTCCCTGGCGCTGGCAGCGTATATGGCTTACCTGGATGTGCAGCTGCGCGAGCGACTGGATAGCCGTCAATACCAACTCCCCGCCCGAGTCTACGCTCGTCCGCTGGTGCTGCGCGAGGGTATGGCAATGCATCCGGATGAGTTGGAGTCCGAATTTGCTGCCTTGAATTACCGCAAGCAGGGCACTCTGAGTGAGCCTGGTTCCTGGGTTCAGGACGGAATGAATTACAAGGTCTGGCGCCGGGACTTTATCCATGCCAATGGCCGCCAGCCTGCTGCGGTGGTCTCCTTCCGTCTGCGCAATGATCAAATCAGCGGCCTGCGTGATGACAATGGCCGAAGCCTGGCAGAGTTTCGCCTGGACGCAGCTAATATCGGCTCTCTACTAGGGGGAGGTGACGACCGCAATCCAGTGCGTTTCGATGATATTCCTCCCTTGGTAGCCAATACCCTGATTGCTGTTGAGGACCAGGACTTTCTCAATCACTTTGGTGTTTCCCCTCGCGGTATTGCCCGGGCCATGGTGGCCAACGCAAAAGCCGGACGATTGGTACAGGGTGGCTCCACAATTACCCAGCAGTTGGTCAAAAATATCTTTTTTGACCATAAGCCCAGCCTGAGGCGTAAATTCAACGAGGCCCTGATGGCCATCCTGATGGAGGTGCACTACGACAAGCGCTATATCCTGCAGGAATACATCAACGAAGTGTGGTTGGGTCAGCAGGGTGCCAGAGGTATTTATGGCTTTGGGTTGGCCTCTGAATTCTATTTCCAGCAGCCCCTGGACACCTTGGAACCCCATCAGGTAGCGCTGTTGGTGGGGCTGGCGAAAGGTGCGTCTTACTACAACCCCTGGCGCAATCCCGAGAGAGCACTGCAAAGGCGCAATACCGTGCTGGAATTGATGCTGGAGCAGGGGCTGATTACCCAGGAGGAGTTCCAGAAGTATTCCGCCAAGCCTCTGGGGGTGGTCAAGGGTGGTGTCGGTGCGCAGAATCCTTACCCGGCCTTTACTGAGCGGCTGTTGATTGAATTGCGTCCCTACTACTCCTACGAGGAATTGCGCACTTCGGGTTTACGGGTTTACACCACCTTGGCCCCTTCGGTGCAGAAGTTGGCGGAGGAGTCCATCAGTCAGGGCGTTAGCCAGCTGGAGAAAGACCGAGGGATCAAAGCCAATTCACTCCAGGCCGCGACAGTATTGTTGGATAATCGCAACGGCAATGTGCTCGCCATGGTGGGAGATCGGAACCCGGACTACCCAGGCTTCAACCGGGCGCTGGAAGCCCGCCGCCAGGTGGGCTCCCTGATTAAGCCGGCTGTGTTTCTCACTGCTCTAGAGCGACCGGAAGAGTACAACCTGGCCACCCTGATCGATGATGCCCCGGTGAGAATTGAAGAGGCGGATGGCGATGTATGGATGCCGCAGAACTTCGATAAGCGCGCTCACGGACAGATACCGCTATATATCGCTCTGGCCAAGTCCTATAACCTGGCGACGGCCCATTTGGGATTGGATCTCGGCCTGCAGAATGTGCGCCAGACGATTCGCCGCCTGGGTGTTGAATCCAGGCTCCCCCGAGTGCCGGCGATGTTGCTTGGTGCTGTGGAGATGACCCCGTTCGAAGTTGCCGGTATGTACCAGACCATCGCGAACAATGGTGAGACGGTACAGCCGCGCACACTGCTGGCGGTTTCCGATGCCCAGGGCGGCCGTGTACAGCACTTCCGCCGCAAGGCTAATCGCGGTGTCGACCCCGTTCCAGCTTACCTGTTGCGCTGGGGGCTGGAGCAGGCCATGCGTGAGGGTACCGGACGCCGCTCTGCCAAGCGCTTGCCAAGTAGCATCGCCTTTGCCGGGAAAACCGGAACCACTAACAATAACCGCGATAGTTGGTTTGCGGGCTTCTCGCCGGAAGTAACCGCTGTAGTCTGGCTCGGGCGCGACGACAATGAGCGCACGCGCCTAACTGGCTCCACCGGCGCACTGCCGATCTGGACGGAGATTATGCGCAAGCTGCCCCATCAACATGGACCGGCAGAGATGCCCCGAGGAGTGGAGCTTAAGTCAGTGAACTCCCGGGGGCAGTTTATGGACCCGGATTACTGTCGCGGTGGTTATGAGATTCCTTTCTCCTACGAGAGCCAGCTGCAACCGGCGCCGGAATGTCGGGGGCAGAACCGCTGGCGCTGGTTCCGCAATCTATTTGGCAATGGTCGCGACGAAGCGGCTCCCAGAGAGGAGATGAGTCCCGGTTGGGGGGTGGATACCAGTGAGCAGCAGATGCGCGATCAGCGCCGCCAACAATTGCAGGAACAACTTCGAGGTGACGATGCGGAAGAGTTTGGTGTAGATCCCGAGTATGGCTCCGATTATGAAGAGGAGCCCCTGGAGCTGCCAAGAGATAATACTTTTGGCGGGAGGGCTCACAGCGTACCGGTAGAGGAAGCCCAGCCGGTGGGGCCTGATCTGGAAGATCAGTGGCCCTAGGGAAGGTAGCGCGCGATTGAATCGCGCGCTTTATCGCCGGCTATCAGTCTTGCAGCAACTGTGCGGCTTCTTCGGCGAAATAGGTGAGGATGCCGTCGGCACCGGCGCGCTTAAAGGCCAGTAAGGACTCCAGAATAACCGCCTCTCGCTTCAACCAGCCATTTTCAAAGGCGGCGCAGTGCATCGCATACTCCCCGCTCACCTGATAGGCGAAAGTGGGAACCCGCAATTCTTCTTTTACCCGACGCACTATATCCAGGTAGGGCATACCGGGTTTCACCATCACCATATCTGCGCCCTCTTGCAGATCCAGGGCGCACTCGTGCAATGCCTCATCGGTATTGGCGGGGTCCATTTGGTAGCTTGCTTTATTGCCACCTTTCAAGTTCCCGGCAGAGCCCACTGCATCGCGGAAGGGGCCGTAGTAAGCGGAGGCATATTTAGCGGCGTAGGACATAATCAGGGTATTGCTGTGGCCCGCGCCTTCGAGAGCATCGCGAATGGCTCCGATACGGCCATCCATCATATCCGAGGGGGCCACCATATCGGCACCGGCTGCAGCGTGTGACAGGGCCTGCTGTACCAATACCTCAACGGTTTCGTCGTTGACGATATAACCGCTGTGGTCCATCAGCCCGTCCTGGCCGTGGCTGGTAAAGGGGTCCAGGGCTACATCGGTGATAACTCCCAATTCCGGTACCGCATTTTTCAGCTCGCGAACAGCCCTTTGTGCCAAGCCATCGGCGTCGTGGGCGGCACTGGCGCAATCGGACTTTGCCGACGGGTCGACTACCGGAAACAGGGCTATTGCGGGGATTCCCAGCTCTTGAACTGTCTTCGCTTTCTTGGCCAACAGGTCCACGCTCAGGCGTTCAACACCCGGCATTGAGGCGACTTTTTGGGTTTCGTTACGCCCCTCAATAACAAACAGTGGCAGGATCAAGTCGTCACTGCTCAACTGGGTTTCCCGCACCAGTCGACGGGAAAAATCCTTTGCACGCAGGCGACGCAGGCGAGTGTTGGGGTAGGCACCACGGCCGAAACTTTGGCTCATCGGGAAATTACTCCGGCTATCCATAGGGCCGCAGAAACCCCGCAGCCGCAATTGGCAGCCATCATATCAAATTGCCGCAGTGGGTGATTTTCGATTGCTGAGGGAAAGCGGTTTAAAAATGGGGCTGATGTAAGTGCCTTACCAATAGTTTGCCGGCAGCTTCTATATGTTTTGCCAGCAGTGCGGCGGCTTGGTCCCCGTTTCCCTCTTGGAGTGCATTGAGTATTGCAAAGTGCTCGTCCTGACTGGTGTCCTGGTAATTCAGACCGTGGGATTGGTAACCGATATAACGCTCACATTGCCGGTGCAGTTGCTCGACGGTACTAAATAGCGTGGGTCTTGCAGCTGCCCGGTAAATACAGGCATGGAACTCCCAATTCATTTTTCCGATCTGCTCGGCGGAGAGTTCAGGTTTGGCTTGCATGGATTCCAGAATATCTCTGGCCCGCCCCAGGATCTCTCCATTAAGGTTTTCCAGTGCCAGGGATTGCAGCAGCGGTTCCAGGCGCATGCGCATCAGGTAGAGGTCTTCCACTTCAATAGGGTCAAACTGCGGCACTGCGATGCCGCGTTTCCCGTGCCCGGTTAACCAGCCCTCATTTTTCAATCTTTGTAGAGCGTCCCTAACCGGAATACGGCTCACGGCGTAAAGCTCTGCCAGATCGGCTTGCTTTAGCACCTGGCCGGCGGCGAATCGCCCTTGCTGCAAGTCCGACTTAATTTTTTCGTAGAGGCCCATCGATGTTTATTAATTCCTGCGCTTGAAAAACCAGTAACACACCAGCCCCCCCAGCAGCCCCCAAAAGGCAGAGCTAATGCCAAAGAGGCTGATACCGGAAGCACTGATCAGAAAAGTAATAATTCCGGCTTCGCGACTGTCGGCTTCGGCTGTTGCGCCAGCCAGGCTGCTACCAATGACACCAATCAGTGCCAAGCCGGCGAGGCCGGCAATCAGTGCCTGGGGAAAGGCGCTGAATAATGCCACAACGCTAGCGCCGCAGAGGCCCACCAGCAGATAAAAAATACCGGCGGCAATGCCGGCGGTATAGCGTTTGTCGGGGTTGGGATGGGCTTCCGGGCCGGTGCAAATAGCAGCGGTAATAGCTGCCAGATTAAATGCAAAGCCACCAAACGGTGTCAGCAATAAAGAGGTGAGGCCGGTGCCGCTAATAACAGGAGATATAGGCACTCTACTGTAGCCACTGGCGGCCAGGGTTGCCGCTCCGGGCAGGTTCTGAGAGGTCATAGTGACGATAAAAAGAGGAAGGCCAATGCCAATTAAAGTGGAGAGGCGGAATTCTGGCGTGACCCAAACAGGGTGTGCCGCTTGCCAGCTGATCTGGGCCGATGCAATGAGTTGCAACTTCCAGCAAGTCGCCACCCCAGCCGCTAGTACCAAAATAATGGCATAGCGAGGCGCCCAACGGCGCCCGACTAGATAGGTCAGTAACATGATGCCGACCAATAGCGGTTGTGCCTGCAGAGAAGTAAATACTGAGAGACCAAATTGCAGAAGTATGCCTGCGAGCATAGCGCTGGCAATCGGTGCCGGCACCATTCGCGCTACCCGTTCAAAGGCTCCGGACAAGCCCACGAGGAGTGTTAACAGGGCGCTAAACGCAAAAGCACCAATCGCCTCAGCAATGGGTATGCCACTTAAACTGGTGGCCAAGAGTGCAGCACCTGGAGTCGACCAGGCAGTGATTACCGGGGCGCGGTAATACCAAGAGAAGGCAATACAGGTAATGCCCATCCCCAGGCCCAGGGCGCCAATCCAGGAGGCGATCATCGCTTCACTTGCGCCAGCTGCACGCGCGGCTTCAAAGACTATGGCGGCGGAACTGGCTACTCCCACCAGCACGGCGACAAAGCCTGCGCTGATGGCGGACAAACTGGTATCTGAAAACGGTGAGTTTTTCAAAATGTATACCTTTTATATTTTGTATACATTTTTAGCTGTTAGTTTTTTTGAGCGCAATAACTTTGCGGTGAAGCGACTGAGGCTTTATTGGAGGGGGGTAAAGTTAAACGGGCATAGAAGCAGCACCCGCAGGCTGCGGGTGCTGGAGAGAGGTGGGCAATTAGCCGAGGCGGGCGAAGACGCGTTCAGCGGCAGTGATTGTGGCCTCAATATCCTCATCGGTATGAGCTGCGGACATAAACCCTGCCTCATAGGAGGCCGGTGCCAGGTAGACACCTTCTTCCAGCATGCCGTGGAAGAAACGGTTAAAGCGCTCGTTATCGCAGGCCATTACCTGTTGATAGTTAGTTACTTTAGGTTCTTCGGTGAAGAAGAATCCGAACATGGTGCCGGCCTTATTGGCGGTAATTGGGATACCTGCGGCTTTACCAGCCGCCAGGATGCCCTCTACCAAACGGTCGGTTTTGGCAATTAAAGGCTCGTAGAAGGCGGGTTCTTCCACCAAACGCAGGGTTTCCAAGCCCGCGACCATAGCTACAGGGTTACCGGACAGGGTGCCCGCCTGGTAAACCGGACCCAGGGGTGCGATTTGTTCCATGATCTCGCGTTTACCGCCAAAGGCGCCAACGGGCATACCGCCGCCGATGACTTTGCCGAGGGTGGTGATATCCGCTTCGATACCGTAGAGGCCCTGGGCCCCGGTCAAGCTCACCCGGAAGCCGGTCATAACCTCATCGAGAATCAATAGGGCACCGTGTTGGTCGCAAACTTCGCGCAGGGTTTCCAGGAAGCCGGGTACCGGCGGAATGCAGTTCATATTGCCGGCAACAGGCTCGACGATGATACAGGCGATTTGATCGCCCAGCTCTTCGAAGCAGCTGCGCACACTATCAGCATCGTTGTAGCTCAAGGTGATGGTGTGATCTGCCAGGGCGGCGGGAACGCCGGGAGAAGAGGGTACACCCATGGTCAGGGCCCCGGAGCCGGCCTTAACCAGCAGGGAGTCGGAGTGGCCGTGGTAGCAGCCCTCGAACTTCACAATCTTGTCGCGGCCGGTAAATCCACGGGCCAGGCGAATCGCGCTCATGGTGGCTTCGGTACCGGAATTGACGAAGCGCACCAGGTCCATATTCGGCCACAGGCGGCAGAGTTCTTCGGCCAGTTCGGTTTCCAGTTCGGTTGGTGCACCGAAGCTCAGTCCCGATTGGGCCTGTTCCACCACGGCTTCAATGACTTCCGGGTGTGCGTGGCCCAGCACCATGGGGCCCCAGGACTGTACGTAGTCGATGTAGCGTTTCTCGTCTGCATCGTAGAGGTAGGCGCCCTCGGCACGGCGGATAAACACCGGGGTACCGCCGACTGCGCGAAAAGCCCGTACCGGAGAGTTAACGCCGCCGGGAATGTACTGCTGTGCTTCTGCGAAGAGCTGCTCGGATTTACTCATAAACTTATATTCAGGTTCTGCATAAAGGGCCTGGGGAGCATTATCGCGGGGGTGGCGCCTGAGGACAATGTGTAGATTGGCGACGACCGGTCACAGACTGTGTAGACAGAAGATCTCACCGTCATGGGGACGGTGAGATTGATCGGGGCAGGGGCGAAATTTGTGTCAGCAGCTCCAGGTTTAGCGTTCGCACCAGAACAGCCGGTTGGGAATCGGCCTTCCCATGCCCAGGCGCCGGCTGTCTTTGATCGCACTCCAAGCGTATTGCTGACTGCGGGTAACGGCTTCGATAATGGTCAGCCCGTGGGCGATATGGCAGGCAATGGCAGTAGCGAGGGTGCCGCAGACGCCATAGGCCGCTGGCTGCAAGCGCTCCCACTTGAACTCTCGCATGAGGCCGCGCTCATCGTAGAGCCGGTTCTGTAATTGTTGCTCGTGGGGCACGCCAGTCAGCAACAGGTAGCGACAGCCGGATTCGAGGATTTCCTGGGCCATGGCGTCGAGGACATCGGCCTCCACAGCCATGGCGCGAGCTTCCCTGCGGTTGGGGCACACCATGGTCGCCTTGGGCAACAACAGCGATACCATAGCCTCCCACAGAGGCGGGGCGAGAACGCTCTCTTTGTCGGCCAGTGTGGCATCGGGGTCGATAACGACGGGAATATCGGGGTAGTCGTGGAGTACGCTGTGAAGCGCGCGCACATTCTCTACGGAGCCCAGATAGCCGACCTTGATCGCGGCGATCGGCATGTCTTCCAAAACGGCCCGGGTTTGTTCAATTAGCAGGCTGTCGTCGACTGGGGCGACACCCAGCAATTCACCGGTGTTACACACGCTGATGGCGGTAACTGCCGAGGCCGCATGGCAGCCGAGACTGACCGCTGTCTCAGTATCTGCGGCAATTCCGGCGCTGCCGCTGGGGTCGTGGTGAGTAACGGTCAGAATAACGGGCTGAGGTGTATCCATAAGTGCTCTACATGACGGCCATTAGCTGTGCGCCTAATTCTAGTTGCTGAGCGCCTTTGACAAGGAATGAATACGCGCCAAATTAAAATGGCTTTACGACAACCAAAATGACGATGGCGACAAGTGCAACTGCTGGGAACTCATTAAATATTAGGAAGTAGCGGCGGCTGCGGGTAACGGTTCCCCGGGCAAACTTGCGAACATAGGCGCCACAGATATGGTGATAGCCCAGGAGGAGAACAACAAAAGTCAGTTTTGCGTGCATCCAGCCGGCGGAGGTGTAGTAGGCCGGGTTCAAACTGTAGAGCCAAATGCCCAAGGCAACGGTGGCCAGCATGGAAGGAATGGCAATACCGCGATAAAGGCGGCGTTCCATAATACAGAAGCGGTCGCGACTAACGGCATCAGTGGCATCGACATGGTAGACAAACAGTCGTGGCAGATAAAAAAGTGCGGCAAACCAGCACACCATCGCAATAATGTGAAAAGCCTTGATCCACAGCATTGAAAGTCCCCTTAAAAGAAACGGGAAGAAAAATTACTTCCGGTAAAAGTTGTTAATTTGTAGCGGCAGAATAATGCCCGCCGTGCGATTGTCCAGCGAACCGCTTTTATGACGGCAGACATATAGGCCATCCGCGCCACTTCTCTCCAGCTTTTGCGAGGCCTCCAGCATTGTCGCTCGCCAGCTTAGGGACGCCAGCTGTTTGCGTTCGCCGGGTAGTCTCAATAAATCGATCATTTCTCCCGGGTCTAGTAATTTATCTGATGCGGAGGAAACTTGTTTTTCGCTCTCGGCCGCCTCTTTCGCACCACCGCGAAGAAAAGTTGCCAAGTCTGCTGCACGCAGTAGTTGCGGTGCCGGCTCCTTGGGTAAATCGATAAGAATCCACTCGGGGTGTTGATTAATTAATTCTGTTGCTGCAGCGCGGGTAATTTCCCTAGGAGTCACAACAAAGCTCTGATTCATTTCGCTGGCAACTCCGACACTGCTCAGCATTTGCTGTCGCCAACTTGGCATTCCCGCTTTATTCAGGGCTCGCAGCGTTTCGTGATAGAGACCGATAGTGGAAAAGAGTTGGCGGCTTACTAATGTGGCCACCACGATCATCATCATTCCAGGGAATAAAATATGTGGGTTATAGGTAAGTTCCAAGATAGCGAGTAGCGCAGCTAGAGGCGCATTGAGCATGGCAGCCATCATTGCCGCCATACCCACCATGGCATAAAAGCCTGGACTCGCGGTGTGCTCACCCAGCCACAAGTTAGCCAGGCCACCGGCAATACCACCGATACAGGCACCGATAATCAGGCTGGGGCCTATTACCCCACCGGGAATTCCGAGCCCTGCCCCCAAAGCGGTTGCAACTAATTTCGCGGCGACAATAGCAATGAGTGTCGCTACCCCCAACTCTCCCAGCATTGCCATCTGCAAAGTGTCATATCCACCGCCCAGGATTTCCGGTACCCAGATACCCAAGGTGCCAGTAACAAGGCCAACCAAGAGAAATCGAAGAAGTGGGGAGTAACGCTGCTGGGGAATTAAAATACGCTGGGAGCGGATAAATAATCCGGCGAGAACCCCAATAACCAGTGCGCACACAAAAAGTAGCGGCAGCTCGGCAAGGGAATTGAGTTGAATCGCGGGTACATTAAAGTCCGGTTGGCTACCGAAAGTCAGCTGGGTGATGGCGCTACCGGCAACAGCCGCGAGAATTATCGGTAAAAAACCTGCCACAGTATATTCCAGCATCACGACTTCCATCGCGAATACTACGCCCGCCAGCGGGGTATTAAAGGAGGCCGCAATTGCTGCGGCTACACCACACCCCAGTAGGTTGCGACCGGAATTATTGGGGAGCTTCAGCGCCCTAGCTAACCAGCTGCCACTGGCGGCCCCCAAGTGTACAGCTGGGCCTTCCCGCCCCACCGAGTGGCCGCTAATTAAAATTATTGCGCCGGCAAAAAACTGTAGCAGGGCATTTTGCATTGGCATTTGCCCCTGGTGATTGTAGAGCCGGTCCAGGACATGGACCACTCCCACCTGGCGGCGTCTGGGATTTAGAAATAAATAGATACATCCCACTACCAGAGAGCCGATGACTGGCAATGCGAAGCGCCAGAAAGGGGGAAGGGATTCGTAATTTTGTGGGATTGATAAAAACAGCGTGGTCGGCCACTCCATCGCCAGCCGAAAAAGTACAGTTACCCCTCCGGCCAGGATGCCGGTGATCAGGGCCATCCCCAGTAAAGGCGCCAGCGCGTCTTTGGAGGAAAGCTGTAAGCGTATATTTTCGAGGCTGCCAGGCCTAACTAAATAACGCGAAAACGACTTTTTTAGCGAGTTCCTTGGGGGCTGTGACACCGCACATCCTTAAAATGCTGGGGCTTGTGGTAGAGTGCCTGTCTGGTTTTACGATTATCGTCTCAGTTGGCGGATATACCGGAGATTTTAGCAAGGTGATAAAAGTAGCGATTGTCGGGGGCACCGGCTATACAGGGGTGGAATTACTTCGGCTTCTCTCAACACATCCACAAGCGGAAGTTACCGCAATCACCTCCCGTTCGTTGAATGGTACCCCGGTTGCCGAGCTTTTCCCTAGCCTGAGAGGGCACTCGCAGCTGTCTTTCTGTAGCCCCGATCTCGAACAGCTGGCGGATTGTGACGTTGTATTCTTCGCTACACCTCATGGCGTTGCCCAGGCCCAGGTACCGGCACTTATTGAACGCGGAGTTCGAGTGATCGATTTGTCCGCCGATTTCCGTTTGAAAGATATACCTACCTGGGAGCAGTGGTACGGTCAGGCCCACGCCGCTCCGGAATTAGCTCAAAGCGCTGTTTATGGTTTGCCAGAAGTTAATCGGGAACAGATTGCCAATGCGCAGTTGATAGCCTGCCCGGGCTGTTATCCCACCGCGATTCAATTGGGATGGATACCGCTTTTGGAAAAGGGCCTGGTAGAACCTGGTGAGCTGATCGCCAGTGCGGCCAGTGGTATCAGTGGTGCGGGGCGACAGGGTAAGACCGACTTGATTATGGCTGAGAATAGCGACAACTTCCGCGCATATTCTGCCGCCGGGCACCGTCATTTACCCGAGATTGAACAGGGGCTTCGTCGAGTGCAGGCCACTGAATCCTCTCCCGCGCAGGTGACTTTTGTACCGCATTTACTTCCCATGATTCGCGGTATCCACGCTACTTTATTTGCCCGGTCAGTGGGGAAGGTTGATGCCGATGAGCTTCAACAGATCTTTGAAAACCGCTATAAAAATGAGCCTTTTGTAGATGTGATGCCGGCGGGCAGCCACCCTCAGACTCGTACGGTTAGAGGGACCAATATGTGCCGCATCTCGGTATTGCAACCCCAGGAGCGGGATACGGTACTGGTATTATCGGCCATTGATAACCTGGCCAAAGGCGCGTCCGCCCAGGCAATCCAGAATATGAATATTATGTTTGGCTTAACTGAGACGTTGGGCCTGGATAGCCCGGCACTGCTGCCTTAGAATCGGGTGTTTCCCGACAATCGATAAATCCCGGATAAGACTTAGCAGATTTCATGGTGCTCAAAGTTAAAGGCAGCAAGCAGTACCGCATGAAAGTGGTGCCTCATAAACCCTTCTCTGGTGTCATTGCCGTAGTGGGGGTCGTTTTTTTGGTATTAGTGACCTCGGCCGGGTCCTATTTCGCCGGGCAGTATCAGCTGCGCCAGAGCCTCGATCGCAAGACACTGGAGCATACTCAAGTACTCGATCGTGTTACCGCGCTTCAGAGTGAGAATGAATCCCTGCGAATGAGGGTTGCCACTGCAGAGCAGTCGCTGACTATCGGTGAGCAGGCGAGTGAGTCGGTGCGTGCGGAACTGGTGCAGAAAGAGAGCCAGATCGCAGAGCTAAAGCAGGAAATTTCTTTCTATCGCGGCGTCATGGCCCCTGAAGATGGGGGTGAGGGGGTGTCCAT
The DNA here is from genome assembly GCF_052467815.1 of Microbulbifer maximicatervae (SeqCode). NCBI lineage: Bacteria > Pseudomonadati > Pseudomonadota > Gammaproteobacteria > Cellvibrionales > Microbulbiferaceae > Microbulbifer > Microbulbifer maximicatervae (SeqCode). The sequence goes on along the minus strand of NZ_CP174326.1, from coordinate 904,338 downwards.
TGGACGCTTTATCCTCTCGCAGACCGGCGATCCAAAAAGTTACCAGTACAAGTTACAGATCAAACAGTCCGCAGCGCGTCGGGATGTTGTAAAAGGCACGGCCACATTTACCGTAGTGGGCCGTCAGGATGGGGAACCGAAGAGTTACCCTCTGAAGGAACTGTCGGAGCAGGTGAATAGTGAGTCGATTCAGCTGCGTTTTAAATATTTTCAGAATATCGAGGGAGAGCTGCGCTTGCCGGAGGGGTTTGTGCCCGAAGGTGTGGAGTTGTCACTTAAATCTTCTGGGCGCAAGGGCTTTAATATTGAGCAGCGCTACGGTTGGTTAGTACAGGAAAGTTAGCATAGGTGCCAAAGGCACGAGGTTTTGGGGATTATGTTAAGAAAAAAAGAGAAACAGATAACTATGGCCAATACCGGTAGTAACCACACGACTTTGATCGCTCGTCAGACTGAGATCAGCGGTGATATCCACTTCCGTGGCAACCTGGTCATCGAAGGTAAGGTGCGTGGCAATGTTACCGCTCACAGTGATAGTGATGCGCGCCTGCAAATTGTGGATGGCGGCATCATTGAGGGTGAAATTCGTGTGCCTCAGGTAGTGATCAATGGCAATGTGAAAGGGGATGTGTTTGCTGCGCGCCACCTGGAACTGGCTTCCAAGGCAATGGTAGAAGGCAATGTACACTATAAGCTGATCGAGATGCTGAAAGGTGCCCAGGTAAACGGTGCTCTGGTATCCAGTGCCGACTTGAGTAGCGCGGGTGAGCCCCATATGCTCGGCTATTCCGAAGATGAAACTGTCATTGAAGCCTCTTAAGTCCGGGTAGTATTGGCTGGCGCTGGTACTTTGTAGTACCGGCCCACCTGCCGGTTAATACTTGACTGAATTGCTGGGTTTAAGCAAGATGACGCCCCCGGGGCTGCACTCGTTATAACTTTTATACGAGCGGTGAATGTCCCGATGAGTTGAGAGAGACTTATGTCAGAAGCTGTATCCTTTTCTCCCGCGCCACTCGTGGTCACAGACAAGGCTGTGGCCAAGGTAAAAAGCCTGTTGGAAGAGGAGGGCAACCCGGAGTTGAAACTCAGGGTGTTCGTGACCGGAGGCGGCTGTTCCGGTTTCCAATACGGTTTTACCTTTGATGAATTGGTTGCCGAAGATGATGCCATCATAGAAAAGGATGGCATTCAGGTCTTGGTGGATGCGATGAGCTACCCCTACCTGGTTGGCGCCAATGTTGATTACGAAGAAGGCCTTTCGGGGTCGCGCTTCGTAGTACAAAATCCCAATGCGTCCGCTACCTGTGGCTGCGGATCCTCTTTCTCTATTTGAGAAATCCTAACCCGCCCTATTGATCAGGGCGGGTAAATAGCCCCTAGCACCGCCTCTTTCTGCGCGCCAGTCACTCCCGGGCAATTACCGGGCAGCCCTCTCAATGTCTGGCGGGCCAACCAAGCAAATCCAACGGCTTCAAGCCAGTCTGCGTCAATACCGTAACTGCCTGTGTCAGTAATAGACCAGGTGGGCAAGCGGCGCTGTAATCGCGCAACCAAGTCCTTATTTTTTGCCCCGCCCCCGCAAGTGAGCAGCTCGCCGCCTTCGGCAAAATTATGCACGGCATCGGCGATACTGGCTGCGGTCACTTCAGACAAGGTCGCCTGCACATCTACCGGCGCCACTTCCAAACCGGCGCAGGCCTGTTCGAGCCAGCTGGGGTTAAAAGTTTCACGGCCAGTGCTCTTGGGTGGTTCGGCGGAGAAATAGGGATCTGAAAGCAGGCGGTTGAGAAGTTCAGCATTGGCGCGACCGCTCGCGGCCCAGTCTCCATTTCTATCGTAGGGCTGGTTTTTGTGTAGGTTCACCCAGTAGTCGAGCAATGCATTACCTGGACCTGTGTCATAGCCGTAAACCTGGCCATCTGCCGTCAGCTCAGTGATATTGGCCATCCCCCCGATATTGACCACCGCACGGCTTCCATCAGTTTTGAAGGCGGCCTGGTGAAACGCCGGCATTAAAGGCGCTCCTTGACCACCGAGAGCGATATCCCGGCGACGGAAATCCGCAACGGTGCAGATGCCCGTCAGTGCTGAGATGGTGTTGGGGTCACCGAGTTGCAAAGTGAAGGGAGAAGTCACTGTGCCTGGGGGGCGATGGCGTACGGTTTGGCCGTGACTGCCAATGGCGGTAACAGACTGACCCTCAACACCGGCTCGGGCTAGCAGGGTATTGGTGGCCTCGGCAAAAACCTGTCCCAGTTGCCGGTCTAACTGTCCGGCGCGATCCAACTCTGAAGGGCCGGGGGCGCAGAGGCTGAGGATAGCTTCGCGCAGGCCGCTGTGAATCGGGTGGGCTAGCGCAGCCAGGATACGGGTGTTAATTTTTTCTTCATCGCCAAAATCGACCAGCACCGCGTCAATGGAGTCAACGCTGGTGCCGGACATCAGGCCGATAAACAGATCGGGCATATTCGTTGGCGCTTGTTAGGGGCTTTCTTCATCCAGTTGAGCCAGAGCCGGCCCCTGGAAGTTCTCTAGTTTCGCCAGAAGTGGCTGGGTCTGGTTTTTAAAACGGATCATCTCGGAAGTCGGTACCGACTTTGCCTTGGGCAATTTGCGCACAATGGTGGCGGGGTTGCGATGTCTGCCATCCACCAGGAATTCGTAGTGCAAGTGCGGGCCGGTGGCATAACCGGTAGACCCCACAGTGCCAATAACCTGGCGCTGCTTAACGCGCTGGCCCTTTTTGACTTTGCGCTTGGTCAGGTGGAGATAACGGGTTACATACCGTTCGCCGTGCTGGATAAATACGTAGTTGCCGTTGGGTTTGCTATAGCCGGACGCGATAACCCGACCATCGCCAGTAGAGTAAACGGGGGTGCCTCTTGGAGCGGCATAGTCGGTGCCATTATGAGGTCGGCGTGACTTGAATACTGGGTGCAGGCGGCTCGGGTTGAAGTGAGAGCTGATGCGGACTATGTCCAGCGGTGTGCGGATAAATGCCTTGCGCATACTTTTGCCTTCAGGCGTGTAGTAATTGGCATCACCACTGTTATCCACATAGCGTACAGCGCTAAAAGTTCTTCCCTGGTTGGTAAAACTGACCGCAAGGATAGGACCGTTGCCAATTTTCTCCCCATCCAGGAACAACTCTTCGAACATCACACTAAAATTGTCGCCCTTGCGAATATCTAGGGCAAAGTCGATATCGGAGCTGAATACATCCGCCATCTCCATTATCAGGCTGTCACTCAGCCCAGCATCGCTACCGGCCAGGAATAGGGAGCTATCGATCTGGGCCTGTCGGTAAGCCGGGTGGCTGTCGGGCTCGCGAGTTATCAGTGCGTGTTCAAACTTATCTGCATTTGTGCGAGTAAACTCAATTTGATTGAGTCGGTCCCGCTGTAATTTCAGGGACTGCAGCTGGCCATCATTATTTGTTTGAAAGGTCAGCTCTTCACCCGGAGTTAGACGTGCCAGCTGTTTTGCCTCTTTGCCGCTACCCAGAAGCTGGTACATCTCTTTGGCGCTGATCTTTGCACGTTGAAATAGGTCTGACAGCGTATCCCCATTACGAACTTCAAGGCTTAACGACTTGACCGCCTCAACACTGACGTTAAGCAGTGGGGTCTCCGCCGGCGTATAAGTGAGTGCAGGTTTGGCTTCAGAGCTGTCGCCGCTTGGGACCTCTGAAAGTTTGACGGGTAGGGATGTGCGCTTAGAGGAAATCTCCGGTGAAGGAATCAGAACGGCCAGCATAAGGACAAAGGCTGCGATGCCAGCGGTCAGCGCATGAACGCGGGGAAAATGCTTGGGTAAGCCGCCAATACGGAGGTCTGTACTCGATTTACGATGGTTTTGCATGGCGTTAGCGGATGGTACTGGCGGTCGTTGTTATTTGCGCTTGAAAAACTGAGTGTCTAAAAAACAGGCATTGGAGGGGCTTTATAGCAAAAAAGCCGCCTTGGTTCACGAGATAATTGACACGTCTTTGCACGGTTTGGTTCCTCATGAATTTTGTTTTTAGTGCGGATACTGGGCTGCTGCACGCTTGTATTTGCCGCAAACTTCGGTAATGTTGCAGCGCATTTTGCCGCCGCTTGGTGGCGCTAATTTCAAGCCTATATATGAGGGGAAAGCATGGCTGGGGTCGACATGACACTGCTTGAAGACTTGGACCGTCGCGGATTAATTAATCAAGCGACTGGTGACGGCGAACTGACGCAGCATTTGTCGGAGAGTCGAACCCTGTATTGCGGTTTTGATCCCACTGCAGACTCCCTTCATATAGGCAGTCTAGTACCGTTGCTGACCTTGAAGAGGTTTCAGGCGGCAGGG
>NZ_CP174326.1:785000-895000 GCF_052467815.1 Microbulbifer maximicatervae (SeqCode) | reverse complement strand
TTAGTGGGTGAAGTGGTTGATGCCCTGCTTCCAGGAAAAACTTCTAAGCTTCAGGTAATAGTGAATCGTACTCTAAACCGACACAGGTGGTCAGGTAGAGAATACCAAGGCGCTTGAGAGAACTCTGGTGAAGGAACTAGGCAAAATGGTACCGTAACTTCGGGAGAAGGTACGCCGGTTTTGGTGATGGGACTTGCTCCCTAAGCTGAGGCCGGTCGAAGTGACCAGGTGGCTGCGACTGTTTATTAAAAACATAGCACTCTGCAAACTCGTAAGAGGACGTATAGGGTGTGACGCCTGCCCGGTGCCGGAAGGTTAATTGATGGGGTTAGCTTCGGCGAAGCTCTTGATCGAAGCCCCGGTAAACGGCGGCCGTAACTATAACGGTCCTAAGGTAGCGAAATTCCTTGTCGGGTAAGTTCCGACCTGCACGAATGGCGTAACGATGGCCACGCTGTCTCCACCAGAGACTCAGTGAAATTGAAATCGCTGTTAAGATGCAGTGTACCCGCGGCTAGACGGAAAGACCCCGTGAACCTTTACTACAGCTTTGCACTGAACTTTGAGCCTATTTGTGTAGGATAGGTGGGAGGCTTTGAAGCAATGACGCTAGTTGTTGTGGAGCCGTCCTTGAAATACCACCCTGGTATGTTTGAGGTTCTAACTCTGGTCCGTTATCCGGATCGAGGACAGTGTATGGTGGGTAGTTTGACTGGGGCGGTCTCCTCCCAAAGAGTAACGGAGGAGTACGAAGGTGCACTCAGCATGGTCGGAAATCATGCAATGAGCATAATGGTATAAGTGCGCTTGACTGCGAGACAGACATGTCGAGCAGGTACGAAAGTAGGTCATAGTGATCCGGTGGTTCTGTATGGAAGGGCCATCGCTCAACGGATAAAAGGTACTCCGGGGATAACAGGCTGATACCGCCCAAGAGTTCACATCGACGGCGGTGTTTGGCACCTCGATGTCGGCTCATCACATCCTGGGGCTGAAGCCGGTCCCAAGGGTATGGCTGTTCGCCATTTAAAGTGGTACGCGAGCTGGGTTTAGAACGTCGTGAGACAGTTCGGTCCCTATCTGCCGTGGGCGTTGGAGATTTGAGAAGAGTTGCTCCTAGTACGAGAGGACCGGAGTGAACGAACCTCTGGTGTTCCGGTTGTCACGCCAGTGGCATTGCCGGGTAGCTATGTTCGGACGGGATAACCGCTGAAAGCATCTAAGCGGGAAGCCTCCTTCAAGATAAGATCTCCCTGAGGCCTTGAGCCTCCTGAAGGGCCGTGGAAGACTACCACGTTGATAGGCTGGGTGTGGAAGCGTTGTGAGGCGTTGAGCTAACCAGTACTAATTGCCCGTGCGGCTTGACCATACAACAGAGATGGTTACTAACGACTAGCCAAGCTAGCGGATTGTGAGTTAGAGACATACGATCGCTTGCGGTGTATTACTACAGATTGTTTTACCGACTTATTTGGGGTTATCGCCGGTCACCATCATGACCGAGGCAAACAGCGATAACACGGCAGGCCAAGCACATTGCTTATAAGACCAACGCCAACCCAAGCCAGTTTGCCTGACGACCATAGAGTTGTGGAACCACCTGATCCCTTGCCGAACTCAGAAGTGAAACGCAACATCGCCGATGGTAGTGTGGGGCTTCCCCATGTGAGAGTAGGTCATCGTCAGGCTTCTAATCCGAAAAGGGCCACCCAACAGGGTGGCCCTTTTTTTATGGCTGAAAAATATTTTAAAAAACAAAAATAAAAAAACTAAGAAAGGGAAGAAAGAGAGAGAGCAGAAAGTACTTGGCAAAAATTAAATAGAAAAAATAAAAGTAATTCTGAAAAACTTTAATGCTCAACTTTCTATTTAAAAAATCAGTCAGTAATTAAAAAAAAGAAAAACCTAAAACTACCTGAGCAGCTTAAACAGACGCTCTCCTAAAAAGCCTATAAAAATAGGTCTTTACCGACCTCCGTAGCAAACGCCTTTGCGTTCACTCAAAAAATAATCCAACAAAAATAACTCGCGTAAAAACCAGAAAAGTACCCATACCACTCCCGCCAAAAATTAAATTTAGCCGGTAAAAACATCGGTGATTTTTTAGTCTCTGCAGTAATCCCCTGTAACCACGGGGCCTGTAGCCCGTTTATTAAAGTTATGCACAACTCTATCCAGACTTTCTGTTAGTAACACCTGGCTGTGGAAATCCGCGCAAAAAGTGCTGCTTTTTTACCCGCCTTCAATAGAGCCAAGCAACCACGGGGCTGGCAGGGGATATCCCGGAGTTATACACAGCTCTATCCATGGTTTCTGTTGGTAACAAAGACGCCATAAAACGGACATCAGTTATTAACAGTGTTATGAGCGATAAATCTGTGGATTACTGCGGCTGATTGGTACGCCAGTATGCGAGGGAAGAAAAATTTGGGGATAAAAAAAGCCCCACTAGGTGGGGCTTGGGTGGGCTAGTAGGCAAATGCGTTATCTGGAACGAGATCAAAGTTCATATCATTCAAACTGAGGTCTTCCAGTGGAACCAGCTCGGCAGGGAGAGCAAAGCGTCGTGCGGCATTGTTCTGGTGCCAATCCAATACTTCAATGTCTGCTGACTCTTCTTGCTGTAGATCTTGTAAAAAGGTCTTCAGCTCAGTGGTGCTCGCAGTAATTAGCGATTGGTAGTCGTAGGTTCCCAATAGTTTAACGAAGCGGTATTCATCTTTGGCATCTTCAATACGCAGCCAGGCCTGCCCATTGGAATTACCATCCTCGCCGAGAATAACCGGGCCGTGATCATCGTCGAATACTGGAACGAGCTGATAATCGGGAACAGGTAGTATTGTCCCAACCCAAACCCAACCAGAGAGGCTAGTGCGGCTTAATTGCCATTCACAGAGCCATACCGTCTGATCATTGTCTATGCGAAATTCCCGGTACTCCCTTTGGCTTAAATAGTTGTCAAAGCTCACTTCGGCATTGGGGTTATCTTTACGAAAACTATGAAGCTGTTGTGTCATTTCATAGTTTACTTCCCAATGCTTTTTCAAGCGCCATTGCATTGGGTATTGGCCCCATTCAACGATATATTCTTCGTGCTCGCGAACAGTTTCGACTACGCGCCAAAAGGCGCCGTCAATAAGGATGCAGGTATCCCCGAGCTTACAGCCCGGTGCAATGATGCTGCATTCAGGTGAGGCTTCGGATGCGCTCACTAAGTGTTCGCTACGCCCTTCAATAACGTCATACCAGGGAAATCCGTGACGCAATGGTGGCGGAAATGCCAATGGCGGCCGGCCACCAAGCAATCGTCGGAAGAGAACCGATTTTTCAATTTCAAGATCAGAAAGTGTATAGCCTTCCTGTTGTGTGATTTGGCCCCAGGCAAAGGCGGCTCGGATTAGGTGTTTTTCTCGGTCTGAAAAGCTCATGTGTGCAATCATGGGCAAGTAAATAAGAAACCATACCACTGTGCAGGGGTGGGCGCTAATGCAAATGCAAATATCTGACCTTTGTTGGATGACGACACCTTAGGAGCAGTTCGATACACTGGTTGAGATAAATTCGGTGGATAGGGGGTTGGCAGTGGTTTGGATACAGAGGTCGATCTTCGCGATCAGCTTGTTTATAGGGCTATCTCCAGCAGTTGCAGAAGAGAGAAAAGAGAATAACTTCGAGTCCTGCTACCTGGATGGCTGGAGCCATGCTCTGCGCTGTACAAAGATACCGGTTGGTGAAGGAGAAGCTGCAGTAGACCTAGCGGTAATGATAGCCCCAGCAGTTAATGACATTGGGCTGGAGCCACTTTATTTACTGGCCGGCGGCCCCGGCCAGGCAGCCAGTTATCTGACCCCGATTCTAAATGCCTTATATAAAGTTAATCAGAGTAGGGCGATCGTTCTTGTCGATAGACGCGGTTCGGGTTACTCGGCAGCACTTGACTGTGGGATCGACGGAGAAGTCCATATGGATCTGGAGGCGGTCACCGATCAATTCTCAACTTGCTACCTTGAAAACTCTTCCTTTGCGAAAGCCCTGCATAGCCGTCAAGCGGTTGATGATCTGGAGGAAGTGCGCCTCCAGTTGAGGCATAAAAAAATTGCTTTGTGGGGAGGTTCTTGGGGAACTCGCACCGCGCTTCTTTACCAGCAATGGTATCCCGAAAGTTTAAGTGTCCTGATCCTGGATGCTGTAGCCCCGATTGATTCAAAAGTTTTTCTTACTGCGCAAGCTGCTGAAAAGGCGCTGCTAAAACTGGAGAAAGACTGCAGTCAGGATCCGGTGTGCTCCGAATTTGGCGATTGGAGATCTGACCTGGATAGCTTGCTTAGGGACTGGGATGGAAGGGCAGCGAATTTCCCGGACCCTCACTCTGGTCGCACAATGGAAACAAGAGTTCCTCGTAGCTTCATACAAAACCTGATAAGGACCGCGCTCTACGCACCTGAAACGGCAGCGCAGTTACCATATGCTATTAGCCAGGCTGAGGAGGGTAATTATTTACCGCTATCGGGGTTGGTTGGACTTTTATCTGATGATGGAAGTATGTCTTTGGGGCTCACCTTATCAGTTGCTTGCGCTGAAGAATTAAATCGCACTACAGAGGAAGAGCTGGCTGCAGATATTCGCGATAGCTTTTTAGGTGATGCTTTTTTTGAGATTTTTGCTGAGGGTTGCAAGGTGTGGCCCGTATCTCCTATCACTTACGAAGTCCCGGAAGAAAGAAATCATCCTGTGTTAATTATTTCCGGGGAGGCTGATCCTATTACCCCACATTATTATGCAGAACAAAGCTTGGGGTATCTTTCAGAATTAAAACAGGTAGTGGTTCCAGGTGGTGGGCATATCAATAGTATGCGAGGTTGTATACCAAAGCTAATAGATGATTTTCTAAAATCTCCACTTGCTTCTTTAGATAGTGATTGTATTGCGGATATTCAGAGACCACCTTTTATGGCGGGTGCTTTTGGACCTGAAATTGATAAAGCGGTATCCAGTGAGTTGCTATCGAGCCAAGGGGATAACAAATGATTGCTGTTAAATCTATTCACAAGCAATTCTCTGGAAAGAAAGTACTCAAAGACCTGCACTTCAATATACCTGATGGCCAAATAACCGCTTTGCTGGGAGCTAATGGAGCCGGTAAAACTACTTGCCTGAGAATTATAACGGGGTTGGTAAAACCGGATGAAGGTACAGTATTTGTTAGTGGGCTTAATGTGGCCGAAAAGCCATTAGAAATAAGGCGGAAATTGGGCGTTGTCGGCGATCGTGAAGGCTTGTATGAACGACTTACTGTAGCGGAGTACTTATCATTTTTTGCCAGTGCGCAAGGATTATTTGGGACAGAGCTTAAGCGCGCATTGAATTCTGTTCGAGAAGAGCTGGAATTAGAAGATTTGTGGCAACGTCGGACAAAAGGCTTTTCCCAGGGGGAGAGAATGAAAGTGTCGCTGGCGCGGGCGCTAGTCCACCGGCCTACGCATTTGATACTCGATGAACCGACTCGTGGGCTAGATGTCCTTGCAGCGAGACTGCTGCGGAAAACACTTCTGCGGTTACGCTCTGAGGGCGTAGCCATTTTATTTTCCAGTCATATTATGGCTGAAGTCACTGAGTTGTCAGATAGAGTATTGGTGATGGCTAACGGTGCTATTGTCGATAGTGGTACCCCAGATGAGCTTGTAGAACGCACAGGCTGTAAAAACCTGGAAGATAGTTTCGTCACTCTGGCTTACGGGGTTAAAGGGGAGGTGATGGCATGAAATTTTTAAACCTATTATTTACTCCCGCCATGTCTGCTCTTCTGAAGAAGGAGTCATTAGAGGTTTGGCGTGACCGGCGAGCACTGTATTTGTCTGTGCTGTTTGCCATTTCATTTCCCGGAATGATCGCATCGATGACTCTGTTTATGTTTAAGTCCCAAGGGGAGAGGACTTTTCAGCTAGCGTTGTTAGGCGGTCAGGATTTACCAGTATTGGAGCAGCAGCTGAGCAAAGGGCGGGTGGAACTGGATAGCCTGTCAGAAGGGAGCCCGATAGCTTTACTTGATGAAGGTTACGATGCAGTTGTGAAAATTGACGAAGGTTTTTCTACCGATTATCGCAATTTCCGCAGCCCCAAGATTTATTTGTATGTTGATAGCTCCGATCGTTTCAGCGGGCAAGGCGCGAGTCATGTTCAACAAAAGCTGGGTGAGCTACAACAGCTCATTGTTCAACAAAGAATGGTCGCTAGGGGAGTCCCACTAAAAACAATGGCACCCTGGCAAGTCCAGGTCAGGGATGTCAGTACCCCGTCTACCCGCAGTGCCTGGATTGTTGGTTCAATACCGACACTCTTGATAATGACGCTGTTTATAGGTTGCTTGTCCTCGTCCATTGATGCCTCTGCCGGTGAGAGGGAGAGAATGAGTTTTGAAGTATTATTGCAGCAACCTCTGGCGGCCTGGCAGGTGGTCCTGGCCAAGGTGCTCGCTGTAGCCAGTATCAGTTGGTTATCTTCAATTCTTGCGTTAGTTTCGCTAATGGCTGTTTTTCCATTTTTGCCCTTGGCTGAAATGGGGATACAACATGCAACTACGCTGAGTGGCACGGTTGCTATGGCGCTAGCCCTGCTCCCACTGGCTCTATTGGTTGCCGTACTGCAAATATTGTTAGCGTTGCGTTCCCAGTCATTCAAAGATGCCCAAACTCAATTGAGTATATTGCAGATTTTACCTGTCACTATGTTGTTAATATTGGATATGTCATCCATAGAGCTAGAGGAGCCTGCCTGGCAGTTGGTCCCGCTGGTCGCGCAACAGCAGTGGTTTAAGGCTCTACTGGTTGGGGATACGGTCTCCATATCACTGATGATTGCTGGCTCACTAGTCAGCCTTTTATTGGTTGTTGGGTGTATATTAGGCGGTGCCCGAGCGCTGCAGCGAGAGAGTCTGCTCGGAGCTACCTAGCTTACTGATTTAGAGAGTTGTACCGGTATGAGTGACTTTCGTGAAGGGTTATTAAGTATCAACCTGAGGTCTATAGCAGATAACTATCAGGATCTGGCTAATCGCTTGAAAGCCGGCACCCGGTGCGGTGCTGTGGTTAAAGCGGATGCTTACGGCTTGGGAATGGCTCATGTTGCACCAGCGCTATACGCTCAGGGATGCCGCGATTTCTTTGTGGCCACCCAAGTCGAGGGGGAGCGCTTGCGCAGTGACCTCGGCAACGATGTGAATATAGTCATTTTTACCGGTGTCAGGCCCGGCGCTGAACTAGAGTGCGCTCGCGCGGGTTTGATCCCCACATTGTTTACTCTGGATCAATTGAAGAGCTGGGTTGAAATCTGCGAGAAAGCTCAGTTGGAGGCCCCTTGCGCCGTAAAAATTGATACCGGCATGACTCGGCTGGGATTGACCCCGGATGAGTTCGAATTGCTGCTCAAGGACCGCCCTCTCTTGGAGTCCGCCGATGTTCGGATGTTCTTCAGTCACCTTGCCTGTGCAGATCAGCCCCAGCATCCGCATAATAAGCTTCAGTTGAACGAGTTTAAGACCGCGGGCGATCGCATGCGGGAACTGTGCCCGGATATACAGCTCAGCCTTGCGAACTCATCCGGCATCTTTTTGGGTGAGGATTATCACTTTGATATTGCCCGACCGGGCTCCGCACTATATGGCCTTAACCCTGTCCCTGAGGCTGAAAACCCGATGCGTCCAACGGTGACTTTGGGCTTGCCAATTGTCCAAAAGCGCTATGTCAGTCAGTCCCGATCTGTGGGGTATGGTGCGACCCAGGAAGTTCCCGGAGATAGTTGGCTTGCGGTAGCTCGGGGTGGATATGCCGATGGCATTATACGAGCCCAAGGGGGGCGGGGGCGCGGATGGGGGCACGGCCGCCCTCTACCAATTGTCGGGCGTATATCAATGGACTCTACCACTTTCGATATTTCGGGGCTCAGTGAAGAGGAGCGGGGCTCCCTTCAGTCAATCGAGATTCTCAATGACCAGCTTACGGTGGATGAGGTCGCTGGGTATGCCGGGACTATCGGTTATGAAGTCCTGACGAGCCTCGGGCATCGCTATGGCCGCCATTATGTAAAAGGTTGAACAAATTGCAGGACGTCGCCGCAAAAACACCATTAGAACAGCTTCGCCCGGTGCTGGAGCTGCTGGCGGATGGGGAAATACACTCGGGAGAATCCCTCGGGAATGCGCTTGGTGTCAGCCGAGCCGCTGTTTGGAAACAACTACAAAAGCTTGAGAGCTACGGTCTGACGCTTGAGTCTGCTAAGGGGCGAGGTTATCGCTTGCCGGGAGGTCTCGACTTGCTATCTGCGCAGACTGTTACCGCTCAGCTGGATGGTTCAGTCCGAGCGCTACTGCGCGAGTTGCGGGTTTTTGATGAGTTGAGTTCAACGAACTCGCTGATATTGGAGCGTTTTGAAGAAGGTAAGGGGCATGCTGTAGCGATTCTCGCCGAGCGGCAAAGTGCCGGTCGGGGTCGCCGTGGTCGCAATTGGGTCAGCCCATATGCCACAAGTATCAGCCTCTCAGTGGGCTGGGAGTTTAATGGCGGTGTACAAAGCCTGGAGGGGTTGAGTCTCGCCGTCGGTGTTGCTGTGGCAAAAGCGCTCGAGCGCTTTTCTGTACCGGGTGTGCGCCTGAAGTGGCCAAATGATGTGTGGTGCCAGGGCCGTAAATTGGCCGGTGTATTACTTGAGCTAAAAGGGGATTTAACCGACCGCTGTTCCGTGGTTATCGGTATCGGGTTGAATAATGGTCTCAATGCAAAGACAGCTGAGGAGATTGATCAACCATGGGCAGATCTCCAGCAAGTCCGTCCGGGTATTGGCCGCAGTGAATTAACTGCGGCGATTCTCAGCGAGCTGTTACCGATGTTGGAAACTTACCCGGAAGGGGGCTTCGCCGCTTACCGGGAATCGTGGTCAACCCTAGACCAGTTTGCCGGGCAGCCGGTTCAATTGCGGTCAGGTAATTTGAGCTGGGAAGGTGTTGCGGCCGGTGTCGATGAAAAAGGAGCCTTGTTACTCGACACTGATAAAGGGCAAAAGTCATTTCATGGGGGGGAAATCTCGTTGCGGGGGCAGGTGTGATTCTAGAGCTGGATGTCGGCAATACACGGGGTAAGTGGCGCTACCTGGTCGAAGGCGAGGTAATTGCCCGTGGTGATATCGAAACTGGGCAGTTGCGCCAGCAGATTTTGCCTGAGGGTTGGGCAGACTTAACCCCCTACCGTTTTCGGGTAGTGAATGTTGCCGGTCCCGTTGTTGCTGAATTCTTGAGTCAGGTGGCCCGAGACCTGTTCACACTGGAGGCTGAATTCTCGGCAGTAGCGCCCCAATGTGCCGGCGTTATCTGTGGGTATGAAGACCACTCCGCCCTGGGGGTGGATCGGTGGCTGGCAATGTTGGCGGCCTACCAGCAATCTCCCCGAGCATCATTAATTGTGGATTGCGGCAGTGCGGTCACCTTAGATTTGCTGGACAATAGCGGGCGCCACATTGGGGGATATATCGTTCCCGGTTTCGGATTGATGAATCGCGTTCTCAGTGTCGATACCCATGCAGCAAAGAGTCGTGAGGCACTGGCCCTGACAAAAACATTGGGCGCGGGACGCAATACCAATGAGGCGATAAACCGTGGCCTCTTGCTGATGGTGTTGGGTGCGGTTGATCGAGCAATGGAAGAATTGCAGGTCCACTCCGGTTCCCCCCCTTTATTGTGGTTAACCGGCGGGGATGCGCAGTTGCTCTCCGCAGTTTACCAGCACGAACATCGCCTGGTTCCCGATCTGGTGATGGATGGGTTGGCCCTTAGTAATCCATAAAAATTTACTCTGTTATGCGCTGGATAGCCCTTTCTTTAGTCGCCCTGAACGCTGTGCTTTTTGCCTGGTATATGTTGGTAGCGCCGTCTCCGCAGTTAAGTAGCGGCAAGAGCCCGATCCCTCACGAGTCGGAGGGAAAGAAAATTGCCCTCGTTAGCGAAATATCCCCTGAAGAGCTACCTGCTCCAGCGAAGACCGGCGCATTGAGTAAGGAGTCCTTTGAGGTTGAGCAGCTTTGTACACTGTTGGGACCTTTCGCGGAGGAGTACCAGGGCGAGGATCTCTTGCAGCGAATCCGCTCCCTTCAGGTTAAAGCCGAGCTGCGTGATATAGAAATGCAGGGGCAGATGCGCTACTGGGTATATCTGCCGCCACTGAGTTCGAGGCGGGAGGCCTACAACCGCTTGCGTGAACTACAGTCTCAGGGGATCGACAGCTATGTCATTCCCAAAGGCGCATTGGAAAATGGCATTTCATTTGGGATTTTCAGTGAGCGAGCCCGAGCTGAGTCCCATACCGCCGTTTTGAAGGAGAGGGGGGTTACCGCGCAGTTCAAGGAGGAGCCGCAAACCTATATGGAGCGGTGGATAGTTATGCCCCCTGGCAGCACAGAAAGTCTTGCAGAAGAATTTTGGCGACAACTGCAAAGTGAATACCCGGATCTGGATCGGCGCCCAAATCTTTGTTCTGAAGTACTTGGCTAACAAAAAAGCAGATTTATCAGAAAATCATCAGGTGGCGTCTCGAATCGCTGTTTTTTTCAACAAGTTGGAATAGGCGACATAAAAAATATGATTTATCTGCAAAAAGGGTGTTGCGTGTCGAGATAAGTTCCCATAGAATCCCGCCTCCATTGACGAGGGTGACTTAACAACTTCGGCAATGAACGGGATAGGGCTGGCGTAGCTCAGTTGGTAGAGCAGCTGACTTGTAATCAGCCGGTCGGGGGTTCGACTCCTCTCGCCAGCTCCATTTTCATCCCGTTGCTGTCAAAATTAGGTTTCGCTGCTAAGTATGTGAAATTTAAAGAAAAATTGTTGACAGTGCAGTGAGATGTGTAGACAATGCACACCGCTTTGAGCAGGGGTTCCCGAGTGGCCAAAGGGATCAGACTGTAAATCTGACGCGAAAGCTTCGGTGGTTCGAATCCACCCCCCTGCACCATATTACACCTTAGGGTGTTGCGCGAAATCGAAGGGTTTCGCATGGAGGTCCCGAAAGCGGGCATAGTTCAATGGTAGAACCTCAGCCTTCCAAGCTGATGATGCGGGTTCGATCCCCGCTGCCCGCTCCAAGTTTTGGGGTTGGTTGGAATGCTCTCCAGGGTGCAACATTTTAAGATGCCGTTATCGGCAAGATTTTAGCTCATGTAGCTCAGGGGTAGAGCACACCCTTGGTAAGGGTGAGGTCGGCGGTTCAAATCCGCCCATGAGCTCCATTTTATATGACCGCAAGAGTGAAAGCTCTTGCGGTTGTTTGTGTCCGGGGTCGGATTTTCCGGGTCGGATGTGCATGTTCTGGACGTGGGTGGTGCCGTTATCGGCTCGCCTATATATAGGAGGCTGCAATGGCAAAAGAAAAGTTTGAACGTTCCAAGCCCCACGTGAACGTGGGCACCATCGGTCACGTTGACCACGGTAAAACCACCCTGACTGCTGCTCTGACCCGCGTATGTGCGGAAGTTTGGGGCGGTGACGCTGTTGCTTTCGACGGTATCGACAATGCACCGGAAGAGCGTGAGCGCGGTATCACCATCGCTACTTCTCACGTTGAGTACGAGTCCCCGACTCGCCACTACGCTCACGTAGATTGCCCGGGACACGCCGACTACGTTAAGAACATGATCACCGGTGCTGCTCAGATGGACGGCGCTATTCTGGTATGTTCCGCAGCTGACGGCCCCATGCCGCAGACTCGTGAGCACATCCTGCTTTCCCGTCAGGTAGGTGTACCTTACATCGTTGTATTCCTGAACAAAGCGGACATGGTAGACGACGAAGAGCTGCTCGAGCTGGTAGAAATGGAAGTTCGCGAACTTCTGGACCAGTACGAGTTCCCAGGTGACGACACTCCGATCATCGTTGGTTCCGCTCTGATGGCCCTGAACGGCGAAGACGACAACGAAATGGGTACTACCGCTGTTAAGAAGCTGGTAGAGACTCTGGACGAGTACATCCCTGAGCCAGAGCGCGCTGTAGATCAGCCGTTCCTGATGCCGATCGAAGACGTATTCTCTATCTCTGGCCGTGGTACTGTTGTAACTGGTCGTGTAGAGCGCGGTGTGATCAACACTGGCGACGAGATCGAAATCGTTGGTATCAAAGAAACCACTACTACTACCTGTACTGGTGTTGAAATGTTCCGCAAGCTGCTTGACGAAGGTCGTGCTGGTGAGAACATCGGCGCACTGCTGCGCGGCACCAAGCGTGACGAAGTAGAGCGTGGTCAGGTACTGGCTAAGCCGGGCTCCATCACTCCGCACACCAAGTTCGAAGCGGAAGTGTATGTACTGTCCAAGGACGAAGGTGGTCGTCACACCCCGTTCTTCAAAGGCTACCGTCCTCAGTTCTACTTCCGTACTACCGACGTAACTGGTGCGGTAGAGCTGCCGGAAGGTACTGAAATGGTAATGCCGGGCGACAACATTCAAATGGTTGTTACCCTGATCGCTCCGATCGCCATGGAAGACGGTCTGCGCTTCGCTATCCGCGAAGGTGGTCGTACCGTAGGTGCGGGCGTTGTTGCTAAGATCATTGAGTAATCTTTGATTTCTGCATCACAATATTCTATGTGGTGCACCAGGTGGGAGAGTTCCTGTAGCTCTCTCATCTTTGAGTGCGAAAGTGCTCACACTGTACAGGCCAGTAGTTCAATTGGTAGAGCACCGGTCTCCAAAACCGGGTGTTGGGGGTTCGAGTCCCTCCTGGCCTGCCATTTTTAATCACTCCGCTTAGATAAGCTTAGGGGTGTCGCAAAACCCTACTTGTCAGTGGGGCTTTTGTGTTTATGAGCGCTAAAAGATTATCTATAGTGCGCTAAGGGCTTCTTATATGAATGCTAAAACAGAAGCGAAAACCTTTCGTCTTGACGGTCTGAAGTGGTTGTTAATAGTGCTGCTGGTGGGCGGTGCTGTTGCAGGCAATTCATATTACGCCGAATTCCCTTTGTTTTACCGAGTGTTGGCAGTAACTGCCATCTGTCTGGTAGCTCTGGTTGTGGCTGTAAATACCGCCAAAGGCAATGCGTTGTGGCAACTGTTGCGCGAAGCGCAAACTGAAGTCAGGCGTGTGGTTTGGCCGACCCGCCAAGAAGCAACCCAGACCACAGCGATTGTGGTTGTTTTCGTGTTGATTATGGCGCTTATCTTGTGGGCGCTTGATTCGGCTCTGGGTTGGGCGGCTTCCAAATTTATCGGCTAAAGGTTGATACATGTCAAAGAATTGGTATGTGGTCCAGGCTTACTCGGGCTATGAGAAGCGTGTCGCCAGCTCCCTGAAAGAGCGCATTGAGCTGAACGAAATGGACCACCTGTTTGGTGAAGTCCTGGTTCCCACGGAAGAAGTGGTTGAGATGCGCGCAGGGCAAAAGCGTAAGAGTGAGCGCAAGTTTTTCCCGGGCTATGTCCTGGTAGAAATGGAATTGAATGACGATACCTGGCACTTGGTGAAAGAAACTCCCCGAGTACTGGGTTTTATCGGCGGTAAGGCGGATAAGCCAGCCCCGATCACTGACCGCGAAGCGCAGGCTATCCTGAATCGCATCGACGATTCCGCCGATAAGCCCAAGCCCAAGACTCTGTTTGAGCCCGGTGAAATGGTTCGAGTTATCGACGGTCCGTTTAATGATTTCAACGGTGTGGTTGAAGAGGTTAACTACGAGAAGAGTCGCTTGCGAGTGGCTGTGTTGATCTTCGGACGTTCCACCCCGGTTGAACTGGAGTTCAGTCAGGTAGAGAAGACCTGATTCCAGTATAAATTTTTTGCCCCCTTTCGCCGCGAGGTGGAAGGGGGTTTTCGCGTCCCCGAAAAATGAGTTTTCATTTCGGGGTTCGGGGAGCTTGCCCTTAAACCTTATGGCTGAGTGGCGGGCGTTAATACCCAACTAGAGGAGAGCTGTAATGGCTAAGAAAGTAGAAGCTTATATCAAGCTGCAAGTTAAGGCCGGTCAGGCCAACCCGAGTCCGCCCGTTGGTCCCGCACTGGGTCAGCACGGTGTGAACATCATGGAATTCTGTAAGGCGTTCAACGCCCAGACCCAGAGCCTCGAGCCAGGTCTGCCAGTTCCAGTTGTAATCTCTGTATACAACGACCGCTCCTTCACCTTCATCATGAAGTCGCCGCCCGCCGCTGTACTGCTGCGCAAGGCTGCCAAGATCAAGAGCGGTTCCGGTCGTCCGAACACTGAGAAAGTGGGTAAAGTAACCCGCGCTCAGCTGGAAGAGATCGTAGAAATGAAGAAAGCAGACCTGACTGCATCCGACTTGGACGCGGCCGTGCGCACTATCGCCGGTTCCGCTCGCAGCGCCGGTATCGAAGTGGAGGGTCTCTAAGTGGCTAAATTGAGCAAGCGTCAGCGCGTAATCGCTGAGAAGGTTGAAGCTGGTAAGGCTTACGGTATCGAAGAAGCCGTAGCCCTGCTGAAAGAGCTGTCCAACGTTAAGTTTGCAGAAACTGTAGACGCTTCTGTAAACCTGGGCATCGACCCACGTAAATCCGACCAGGCTGTTCGCGGTGCAACTACTCTGCCGCACGGTACTGGTAAAGAAGTTCGCGTAGCTGTTTTCACCCAGGGTGCTAACGCTGACGCCGCTAAAGAAGCGGGCGCTGACTTGATCGGTATGGACGAGCTGGCTGCCGACGTTAAAGCAGGCAAGATGGACTTCGACGTAGTAATCGCTTCCCCCGATGCGATGCGCGTTGTAGGTCAACTGGGTCAAATCCTCGGCCCGCGCGGCCTGATGCCGAACCCGAAGACTGGCACTGTAACTCCAGACGTTGCTACTGCGGTTAAAAATGCCAAAGCTGGTCAGGTGCGTTTCCGCGCTGACAAAGGCGGCATTATCCACGGTGGTATCGGTAAAGTGGCTTTCGATGCGAACTCTCTGAAAGAGAACCTGGAAGCTCTGGTTGCCGACCTGAAGAAAGCCAAGCCGGCTTCTGCAAAAGGTGTATATCTGAAGAAAATCACCCTGAGCACCACTATGGGCCCGGGTCTGGTTATCGATCAGTCTTCCCTGAATATCTAAATATCACTGCGGGGTGTGATCACCTCTCAGTAAATCGAACTTTGGGGTCCACCTGAATGCTTCGGCAGAAGGTGGGCCGTCAAAGACCGTAGGTGTCAGGTGCGTTTAGGTTTAACGTGCCTGGCTTAATCCGAACTTCGGCCAGGTTGGCCATTGCGAGGTTCGAGCCTACGCAGACGGTGTCGCCCAAACCAGTATTTTTACTGGATTTGAGCTTTATGCACCGGAACGGATCGGACGTTTAAGTCCGGTTTTTTTCAAATCCAGGAGTGACACTATGGCTATTGGACTCGAAGACAAGAAAGCGATTGTCGCAGATGTCCAGCAAGCTGCTGAAAGTGCTCTGTCTGCGGTTGTTGCGGATTCCCGCGGCGTAACCGTGAATGACATGACCACTCTGCGCAAAGAGGCTCGCGAGAACGGCGTTTGGTTGAAAGTCGTCCGCAATACTCTGGCGCGTCGCGCTCTGGCAGGTACCGAATACGAATGTCTGACTGACAAATTCGTAGGTCCTAGCATCATTGCATTCTCTAACGAACACCCAGGTGCCGGCGCGCGCATCCTGAGCCAGTTCGCTAAAGGCAATGACAAGCTGGAACTGAAAGGTGCTGCCTTCGAAGGCGCGATCACCGACGTCGCATTGTTGGCAAGCCTGCCGACTTACGACGAGGCGATCGCCAAGCTGATGAGCGTGTTGAAAGAAGCATCTGCTGGCAAGCTGGTTCGCACTATTGCGGCCGTTCGCGACCAAAAAGAGCAGGAAGCTGCGTAATTTTTTCGCTAGAGCGAATCGCAGTTTCAAAACGAAATACGAGCAGCTACTGCTCAAACCAATTCAGGTACTGAATCATGTCTCTGACTAAAGAAGATATCATCAATGCTGTTGCCGAAATGTCCGTTAAGGATGTTGTTGAGCTGATCGAAGCAATGGAAGAGAAATTCGGCGTAACTGCTGCTGCAGCAGTTGTAGCTGGCCCAGCTGGTGGCGAAGCTGCCGCTGAAGAGAAAGACTCTTTCGACGTAATCCTGACCTCCCCAGGCGACAAGAAAGTGAACGTGATCAAAGTTGTTCGCGGCATCACTGGCCTGGGCTTGAAAGAAGCTAAAGGTCTGGTAGACGGCGCTCCGAGCCCGCTGAAAGAAGGCGTAAGCAAAGACGAAGCTGAAGCAGCTAAGAAAGAGCTGGAAGAAGCTGGCGCAGTTGTAGAACTGAAGTAATTCGGTTCTTGCGTCTCCCGCTAGCTGTCGCGTAAAGCGGCGGGTAGCGGTAAGGCTGGTGGACTTTTGTCCGCCGGCCTTTTTGCCGTTTGCGGTACTGAGGTTTTTACCGGTGCCGGCGGGATTTAAAAACCGTGGCAAACCTCATTTAACCATAGCGCAGTAGCGCTACCCAAAAGCAAGCGGAGAGGTTTCTGGCCAGTGCAGGCAAGTTGCATTGACCAGAGGCTTCTCGCCCGGAGGGGCTCTGGACTGGAGTCCCACGAAGTCTTGTCACTGATCAAGCTGGGGAATTTGAATGGCTTACTCATATACTGAGAAAAAACGTATCCGCAAGGATTTTGGCAAACTGCCTAAGGTCATGGATGTGCCCTTTCTGCTTGCGATACAGCTCGATTCTTATCGCAACTTTACACAGGCCGACAAGCGCCCCGACGACCGTATGGACGTTGGCCTGCAAGCGGCGTTTAAATCTGTATTTCCGATTGTCAGCTATTCCGGCAATGCCGCCCTGGAGTACGTAAGTTATACGCTGGGTAAGCCCGCTTTTGACGTTAAGGAATGTACCCTGCGCGGCGTAACCTATGCATGTCCGCTGCGCGTGCGTGTGCGTCTGATTATTTACGATAAAGAATCTGCGAATAAGTCCATTAAGGACATTAAAGAGCAGGAAGTTTACATGGGCGAGATTCCGCTCATGACCGACAACGGTACCTTCGTAATCAATGGTACCGAGCGCGTTATCGTATCCCAGCTGCACCGTTCCCCGGGTGTATTCTTCGATCACGACAAAGGCAAGACTCACTCTTCCGGTAAGCTGTTGTACGCCGCGCGTGTCATCCCCTACCGTGGCTCATGGCTGGACTTCGAGTTCGATCCGAAAGACCTGGTATTCGTGCGTATCGATCGTCGCCGTAAATTGCCAGCGACTATTCTGCTGCGCGCCCTGGGTTACACCTCCCAGGAAATGCTGGAAATGTTCTTCGAGACCAGCACCTTTGAGCTGTTGGAAGACCGTGTCAGCCTGGAGCTGATTCCATCCCGCCTGCGCGGTGATGTTGCTTCTTTTGACATCAAAGACGGCCAGGGCAAGGTGATTGTCGAAGAGGGTCGCCGTATTACCCCGCGTCATATCCGTCAGTTGGAAAAGGCCGGCGTAGAAAAGCTGGAAGCACCGCTCGAGTACCTGTTTGGCCGTGTACTGGCGAACGACATCATCGATGAGTCCACCGGTGAGATCGCGATCGACTGTAACACCGAGATTACTGATGAAGTAATCGCCAAGCTGCGTGTACTGAACGTTAAGAGTTTCCAAACCCTGTACACCAACGACCTGGATCGCGGTCCGTTTATCTCCGACACCCTGCGTGCAGAGCCTTCTCGCACTGTGTTGGAAGCGCTGGTAGAGATCTACCGTATGATGCGCCCGGGCGAACCGCCCACCAAAGAGTCCGCAGAAGCGCTGTTCGAGAACTTGTTCTTTACCGACGAGCGTTACGACCTGTCCGCTGTTGGCCGCATGAAGTTCAACCGCCGCCTGGGTCGCGAAGACGAGACTGGCCCCGGCACTCTGAGCAAAGAAGATATCGTCGAAGTTCTGAAGACTCTGATCGATATCCGCAACGGTCAGGGCATGGTCGACGATATCGATCACCTGGGTAACCGTCGCGTGCGTTCCGTAGGCGAAATGGCTGAAAACCAGTTCCGCGTTGGCCTGGTACGTGTAGAGCGCGCTGTTAAAGAGCGCCTGTCCATGGCGGAGTCCGAGGGCCTGATGCCTCAGGACCTGATCAATGCCAAGCCGGTTGCCGCTGCCGTGAAGGAATTCTTCGGTTCCTCGCAGCTGTCCCAGTTTATGGACCAGAACAACCCGCTGTCGGAAGTGACTCACAAGCGTCGTGTTTCCGCCCTCGGCCCGGGTGGTTTGACCCGTGAGCGCGCTGGCTTTGAGGTGCGCGATGTGCACCCGACTCACTACGGCCGCGTATGTCCGATTGAGACGCCGGAAGGACCGAACATCGGTCTGATTAACTCCCTGGCCACTTACGCCCGCGCTAACCATTACGGTTTCCTCGAGAGCGCCTACCGCAAAGTGGTCGATGGCAAGGTAACTGATGAAATTGCGTACCTGTCCGCGATCAATGAAGCCAACTTCATTATTGCCCAGGCGTCTGCGGAAGTAGACGACAACGGTAACTTTGTTGATGACCTGATCAGCGTGCGTCACCAGGGCGAATTTACCCTGAAAGCACCGGGCGAAATCCAGTATATGGATGTTTCCGCCAAGCAGGTGGTTTCCGTAGCTGCGGCGATGATTCCATTCCTCGAGCACGATGACGCCAACCGTGCATTGATGGGATCGAACATGCAACGTCAGGCGGTACCGACCCTGCGCGCTGAAAAGCCGCTGGTGGGCACCGGTATGGAGCGCACTGTAGCGCGCGACTCCGGCGTGTGTGTGGTCGCTAAGCGCGGCGGCATTATTGAGCGCGTTGACTCAAGCCGTGTGGTTGTTCGCGTGGCCGATGCTGAGGTGGAAGCCGGTGATGCAGGTGTGGATATCTACAACCTGACCAAATACATCCGCTCCAACCAGAATACCTGTATCAACCAGCGCCCGATCGTTAATACCGGCGATCGTGTAGTCCGTGGCGATATCCTCGCCGATGGTCCCTCTGTAGACCTGGGTGAGCTGGCTCTGGGCCAGAATATGCGCATCGCATTTATGCCCTGGAATGGTTACAACTTTGAGGACTCCATCCTCATCAGTGAGCGCGTTGTACAGGAAGACCGCTTTACCACCATCCACATTCAGGAGCTGACCTGTATTGCCCGCGATACCAAGCTGGGCAGTGAGGAAATTACTGCGGATATCCCCAATGTTGGCGAATCTGCCCTGAATAAGCTGGACGAGTCCGGCATCGTATACATCGGCGCAGAAGTAGGCGCTGGCGATATCCTGGTGGGTAAGGTTACTCCGAAAGGTGAAGCCCAGCTGACTCCGGAAGAGAAGCTGCTGCGCGCGATCTTCGGTGAAAAAGCCTCCGACGTTAAAGACACCTCCCTGCGCGCGCCCAGTGGCACCCGCGGTACGGTGATCGACGTTCAGGTATTTACCCGCGACGGCCTGCAGAAAGACCAGCGCTCCCTCGATATCGAGAAGTCACAGCTGGACGAGGTTCGCAAGGATCTTAACGAAGAATACCGCATCGTTGAAGGTGCGACCTTCGAGCGTCTGCAACAGGCTCTGCTGGGCCAAAAGGCCGCCGGTGGTAAGAGTGTTAAGAAGGGCGATGAGATGACCGCTGAAGTCCTCGCCGCTCTGCCGCGCGAAGACTGGTTCAAGCTGCGTATGGAAGACGACAGCCTGAACGATCAGCTGGAAAAAGCGGAAGCTCAGCTGAAAGAGCGTCGCAAGCTGCTCGATGAAGCCTTCGAAGACAAGAAGAAGAAACTGGAGTCCGGCGATGACCTGGCTCCGGGCGTGCTGAAAATCGTCAAGGTTTACCTGGCGATCAAACGCCGCATCCAGCCGGGCGACAAGATGGCCGGTCGTCACGGTAACAAAGGTGTTATCTCCGTAATCAAGCCCGTTGAGGACATGCCTTATGACCAAAACGGTGAGCCGGTAGATATCGTCCTGAACCCGCTGGGCGTTCCCTCGCGGATGAACGTTGGTCAGGTTCTGGAAATGCACTTGGGCATGGCCGCTAAAGGCCTCGGCGTTAAAGTCGACAAGATGATCAAGGAGCAGCAGGAAATCGCCAAGGTGCGCGGATTCCTGGAAGAGGTCTACAACTCCACTGGCGGACGCAAGGAAGAACTCGACGAGTTCTCCGATGAGGAAGTCATGACCATGGCGCAAAACCTGCGTCGCGGTGTACCTATGGCGACCCCGGTATTTGACGGTGCCGATGAAAGTGAGATCAAGCAGCTGCTGCGTCTTGCCGATATCCCGGACTCCGGTCAGATCACCCTGCACGACGGCCGCACCGGCGATGCTTTCGAGCGTCCGGTAACTGTGGGCTACATGTACATGCTGAAGCTGAACCACTTGGTAGACGACAAGATGCACGCGCGTTCTACCGGTTCCTACAGCCTGGTAACCCAGCAGCCGCTGGGTGGTAAAGCCCAGTTCGGTGGTCAGCGCTTCGGGGAGATGGAAGTGTGGGCGCTGGAAGCTTACGGCGCTGCATACACCCTGCAGGAAATGCTCACGGTTAAATCCGATGACGTGGAAGGCCGTACCAAGATGTACAAGAACATCGTGGACTCCGACCACCGTATGGAGCCGGGCATGCCGGAATCCTTCAACGTACTGGTTAAGGAAATCCGCTCTCTCGGTATGAACTTCGAGCTTGAGCACGAGTAAATCCGAACCCGTACCGAAGCCTGTTGGCAGGTGAAATGAGACAAGTGCCAGCGCCCCTCGAAGCAGTGGGGCAGCTGGCTAGCCCGGCGGCTAGTGCGAGTGCCGGGTTGACTACCCCCTAGTGGAGGAAAGGCCTTGAAAGATTTATTAAATCTGGTGAAGTCCCAGGAGCAGCTGGAAGAGTTTGATGCGATTCGTATCGGTCTGGCATCACCGGACATGATTCGCTCCTGGTCCTACGGCGAAGTGAAAAAGCCGGAGACCATCAACTACCGTACCTTCAAGCCCGAGCGTGAAGGCTTGTTCTGTGCCAAGATCTTTGGCCCGGTAAAAGACTACGAGTGCCTGTGCGGTAAGTACAAGCGCATGAAGCACCGCGGCATTATCTGTGAGAAGTGTGGCGTTGAAGTGACCAAGGCCAAGGTTCGCCGTGAGCGCATGGGTCACATCGAGCTGGCCAGCCCGGTTGCACACATCTGGTTCCTGAAATCCCTGCCGTCCCGTATCGGCCTGCTGCTGGACATGACCCTGCGCGATATCGAGCGCGTGCTGTACTTCGAATCTTACGTGGTTACCGAGCCGGGTATGACTACCCTGGAGCGCGGCCAGCTGCTGAATGACGAGCAGTACTTTGAGGCGATGGAAGAGTTCGCCGACGAGTTTGAAGCGAAAATGGGTGCCGAGGCGATCCAGGAGCTGATGGCGGACATCGAGCTGCCCGCAGAAATCCAGCGCCTGCGCGAAGAGATCCCGGCGACCAACTCCGAAACCAAGATCAAGAAACTGTCCAAGCGCCTGAAGCTGCTGGAAGCCTTCTACAAGTCCGGTAATAACCCGGAGTGGATGGTGATGAAGGCTCTGCCGGTTCTGCCGCCGGATCTGCGCCCGCTGGTACCGCTGGATGGCGGTCGTTTCGCGACCTCCGATCTGAACGACCTCTACCGTCGTGTGATCAACCGTAACAACCGTCTGAAGCGTCTACTTGAGCTGAACGCGCCGGACATTATCGTGCGCAACGAAAAGCGCATGCTGCAGGAATCTGTTGACGCACTGCTGGATAACGGCCGTCGTGGTCGCGCCATCACCGGCTCCAACAAGCGCCCGCTGAAGTCCCTGGCTGACATGATTAAAGGTAAGCAGGGTCGTTTCCGTCAGAACCTGCTGGGTAAGCGTGTTGACTACTCCGGTCGTTCCGTGATCGTGGTAGGTCCGACCCTGCGTCTGCATCAGTGTGGTCTGCCCAAGAAGATGGCACTGGAACTGTTTAAGCCGTTTATCTTTGGCAAGCTGGAATCCCGTGGCCTGGCCACTACGATCAAAGCTGCCAAGAAGATGGTTGAACGCGAGGAAGCTGTCGTTTGGGATATCCTCGACGAAGTGATCCGCGAGCACCCGGTACTGCTTAACCGTGCACCGACCCTTCACCGTCTGGGTATCCAGGCGTTTGAACCGGTACTGATTGAAGGTAAGGCAATCCAGCTGCACCCGCTGGTTTGTGCGGCCTATAACGCCGACTTCGACGGTGACCAGATGGCGGTACACGTACCGCTGACGATCGAAGCGCAGCTGGAATCCCGCGCGCTGATGATGTCCACCAACAACATCCTGTCGCCTGCCAACGGTGAGCCGATCATCGTACCGTCCCAGGACGTGGTACTGGGTCTGTACTGGATGACCCGTGAGCGCGTTAACGATAAAGGCGAAGGCATGTTCTTCTCCGATATCAAAGAAGTGAGCCGTGCTTTCTACGCCAAGCAGGTTGGTCTGCAAGCGAAGATCAAGGTGCGTATCCGCGAAAATATCGTCGGCGAAGACGGTGAGAAGCACGAGACTATCTCCATTCAGGACACCACTGTAGGCCGCGCGCTGCTGTGGAATATCGTGCCGGAAGGCCTGCCGTTTGCGCACGTCAACCAGCCGATGAAGAAAAAGGCGATCTCCCGCGCCCTGAACGAGTGCTACCGCAAGGTAGGCCTGAAGGCGACGGTTATTTTTGCCGACCAGCTGATGTACACCGGTTTCGACTTCTCTACCAAGTCCGGTTCCTCCATTGGTGTGAACGACTTTGAGATTCCGGCTGAGAAAGCTGAGCTGATCGATGCCGCTGAAGCGGAAGTGAAAGAGATTGAAAGCCAGTTTGCTTCCGGCCTGGTAACCCAGGGTGAGAAGTACAATAAGGTTATCGACGTTTGGTCCCGCACCAACGACAAGGTAACCCAGGCGATGATGGCCGGTATCAAGAAAGAGAAGGTGATCGACCGCGAGGGCAACGAGACCAAGCAGGACTCCTTCAACTCCGTATACATGTACGCAGACTCCGGTGCTCGTGGTTCTGAAGCTCAGATCCGTCAGCTCGCGGGTATGCGTGGTCTGATGGCCCGTCCGGATGGCTCCATTATCGAGAACGCCATTACGGCAAACTTCCGTGAAGGTCTGACTGTACAGCAGTACTTCATCTCGACCCACGGTGCTCGTAAAGGTCTTGCGGATACCGCACTGAAAACCGCTAACTCCGGTTACCTGACCCGTCGTTTGGTTGACGTGGCCCAGGACGTGGTAATTACCGAGCTGGATTGTGGCACCGACGATGGTCTGACCATGGCGCCGGTAATCGAGGGCGGTGACGTTATCGAATCTCTCGGTGACCGTATCCTCGGCCGTGTAGTGGCCCGCGATGTACTGAAACCGGGCAGTGATGAAATCGCCGTTTCTGCCGGCACTATGATCGACGAGAAGTGGGTAGAGCGCATCGAAGCCATGGGCATCGATGAGGTTCTGGTTCGCTCCCCGATCACCTGTGAGACTGCACACGGTATCTGTGCCCAGTGTTACGGCCGCGACCTGGCCCGTGGCCACCGCGCCAACCCGGGTGAGTCTGTGGGCGTTGTTGCCGCACAGTCCATCGGTGAGCCGGGCACCCAGCTGACCATGCGTACCTTCCACATCGGTGGTGCTGCAAGCCGTGCCTCCGCTGCGGACAGCATCCAGGTGAAGCAGGGCGGTACCGTACGTCTGCACAATGTTAAGACGGTTAAAACCGAAGTCGGCACTCTGGTAGCCGTGTCCCGTTCCGGTGAGCTGGCGATTGCCGACAGCGCCGGTCGCGAGCGCGAGCGCTACAAGCTGCCTTACGGTGCTGTGATCAGCGTCTATGAAGGTGCCGAGGTAGACGGTGGCCAGATCGTGGCCAAGTGGGACCCGCACACCCACCCGATCATCACCGAGGTTGCCGGTTGGGTGAAACTGTCCGGTATGGAAGAAGGGCTCTCCATCCGCAAGCAGACCGACGATATCACTGGCCTGTCTTCTATCGAGATTATCGATCCGGCCGAGCGCCCGGCAGCGGGTAAAGATCTGCGCCCAGCGGTAACCCTGCTGGATGAGAACGGCGAAGAGCTGACTCTGGCTAACAGTAATGCGCCTGCGCACTACGCCTTGCCGCCGCGTGCAATCCTCAGCCTGGCTGAAGGTAAGCAGGTGAACGTGGGTGACGTAATTGCACGTATTCCGCAGGAATCCGGCGGTACCAAGGATATCACCGGTGGTCTGCCCCGCGTTGCCGACCTGTTTGAAGCGCGTAAGCCGAAAGAGCCGTCCATTCTGGCGGAAATTTCCGGTACCGTTTCCTTCGGTAAAGAGACCAAAGGCAAGGTTCGTCTGCAGATTACTCCGCGTGACGGCAAGCCGCTGGCCAATGGTAAGGACCACTACGAGGTTCTGATTCCAAAGCATCGCCAGCTGACCGTGTTCGAAGGTGAAACCGTAGAGAAGGGTGAGGTTATCTCCGATGGCCCGTCCAACCCGCACGATATTTTGCGCCTGAAAGGTGTTGAAGAGCTGGCTCGCTACATCACCAACGAGATCCAGGAGGTTTACCGCCTCCAGGGTGTAGGCATTAACGATAAGCACATCGAAACCATCGTGCGTCAGATGCTGCGTAAAGTTGAAGTCACCGAGATGGGTGATTCCAGCTTGATTAAGGGCGACCAGGTTGAATACCAGCGCGTGATCGAAGAGAACGAACAGCTGCGTGCCGAGAACAAGCAGCCCGCTCAGTTCGAACGCCTGCTGCTGGGTATTACCAAAGCGTCCCTGGCAACTGAGTCCTTCCTGTCAGCGGCTTCGTTCCAGGAAACCACTCGCGTTCTGACCGAAGCGGCGGTAACTGGTAAGGAAGACAACCTGCGCGGCTTGAAAGAGAACGTGGTTGTGGGTCGCTTGATCCCGGCTGGTACCGGTCTGGCTTACCACAGCGAGCGCAAGCGCAAGCGCAGCCTGCAGTTGGAAGAGGCCTTCGGTGAAGGACCTTCCGCAGCTGAGGTTGAAGCAGCTCTGACTGAGGCACTGAAGTCCTCAGGCGAATAAGGCGTATCCCACTCTATCTGTTGGTGGAGTGGGGTAGGTTGGGGCACTTAGGTGCCCGATCTGATATTGGCGACTGTCTGTGATGTAAGCACTTACTTCCGTCGCCGATTGACTAGGCGGGTTGTCGCTTATAGAATGCGGCCCCCGCTTATGTGGGGTGTTCCGTTTGATCCCAGGATCGGACGATACACACAGACGATAGGCCCTCACTGTTAGAGGTGGGGGCATTTTATTTTTGGAGTGATTTTTAATGGCAACGATCAACCAGTTGGTTCGTAAGCCGAGAAAACGCAAAGTTGAAAAAAGCGACGTTCCTGCTCTGCAGGCTAGCCCGCAGCGTCGCGGAGTTTGCACTCGTGTGTACACCACTACACCGAAGAAGCCGAACTCTGCACTGCGTAAGGTTTGCCGTGTGCGTCTGACCAGCGGTTACGAAGTAACTTCGTACATCGGTGGTGAAGGCCACAACCTGCAAGAGCACAGCGTGGTACTGATTCGCGGCGGTCGTGTAAAAGACCTGCCGGGTGTGCGCTACCACACTGTACGCGGTGCACTTGACTGTGCCGGCGTAAACGATCGCAAGCAGGGCCGTTCTAAGTACGGCGCCAAGCGTCCTAAAGGTTAATCACCTTTAACGATTTGCGTTTCGGTTTCCAACCGGAGTAAGGCTGAGCTCGCCGGATTGTAATGTTTTACGGCGGCGTCTCAGAATAACCCTGAAGAGAGGCAATACCCATGCCGAGAAGACGAGTAGTCGCCAAGCGCGAAGTGCTACCGGACCCCAAGTTCGGGAACGTCACCCTGGCCAAGTTCATGAACCACGTCATGATCAGCGGCAAGAAGTCAGTTGCAGAGCGTATCGTATACGGTGCACTTGAGACTATTTCTGAAAAATTGAAC
Organism: Microbulbifer maximicatervae (SeqCode); assembly: GCF_052467815.1. Taxonomy (NCBI): domain Bacteria; kingdom Pseudomonadati; phylum Pseudomonadota; class Gammaproteobacteria; order Cellvibrionales; family Microbulbiferaceae; genus Microbulbifer; species Microbulbifer maximicatervae (SeqCode). Next base: position 869,070 of record NZ_CP174326.1, on the reverse strand, counting down.
AAAGATCCGATCGAAGTATTCGAGGAATCTTTGGAAAATATCGCGCCTATGGTGGAAGTAAAGTCCCGCCGTGTTGGTGGTGCGACGTATCAGGTGCCTGTAGAAGTGCGCCCCTCGCGTCGTACGGCTCTGGCAATGCGTTGGTTGGTGGAGTTCTCCCGTAAGCGCGGTGAGAAATCTATGGCTCAGCGTCTGGCCAACGAAATGATCGATGCAGCCCAAAACAAGGGTGGCGCGGTCAAGAAGCGTGAAGATGTACACCGCATGGCAGAAGCCAACAAGGCATTCTCTCACTACCGCTTCTAAGTCTGATGAATACCAACATCGGAAATTAATACCGAAAGGCAGCACGGAAAATTCCAGGCTGCCTTTTGCCGTTATATCGAGGATACAACTGTGGCACGTAAAACGCCCATCGCACGTTACCGTAACATCGGTATCTGTGCCCACGTAGACGCCGGTAAAACCACTACTACCGAGCGCGTACTTTTCTACACTGGTCTATCCCACAAAATTGGTGAAGTACACGAAGGTGCTGCCACCATGGACTGGATGGAGCAGGAGCAGGAGCGTGGTATCACCATTACTTCTGCTGCAACTACCTGTTTCTGGTCTGGCATGCAGCAGCAGTTCGACCAGCACCGCGTAAACATCATCGATACCCCAGGACACGTTGACTTCACTATTGAAGTTGAGCGCTCCCTGCGCGTACTAGACGGTGCTGTTGTTGTACTGTGTGGCTCCTCTGGTGTTCAGCCTCAGACTGAAACCGTATGGCGCCAGGCGAACAAATACGAAGTACCGCGCATGGTATTCGTAAACAAAATGGACCGCGCCGGTGCGAACTACCGCAACGTTGTGAGCCAGCTGAAAGACCGCTTGAACGCGAATGCTGTACCTCTGCAGATGACCATCGGCTCTGAGGACGAGTTCAAGGGTGTTGTTGACCTGGTGAAGATGAAGGCCATTCTGTGGAATGAAGCCGACCAGGGCATGACTTTCGACTACGCTGACATCCCCGCTGAGCTGCAGGACGAGTGCGACGAAATGCGCGAGTACCTGGTAGAAGCGGCCGCTGAAGCCAGCGAAGAGTTGATGGAAAAATACCTGGAAGAAGGTGAGCTGTCCGAAGAAGAAATCAAGGCAGCTATCCGTCAGCGTACCCTGGCCAACGAAATTGTACCGGTTCTGGGCGGTTCTGCGTTCAAGAACAAGGGTGTACAGGCTGTACTGGACGCAGTTATCGAATACCTGCCGGCGCCGACTGAAGTTAAGGCGATCGAAGGTACTCTGGAAGATGGCGAAACTGTTGAGAGCCGCGAAGCTGACGACAATGCGCCGTTCGCTGCACTGGCGTTCAAAATTGCTACCGACCCCTTCGTTGGTACCCTGACTTTCTTCCGTGTTTACTCCGGTAAGCTGGAGAGCGGTACTGCGGTATACAACTCCGTAAAAATGAAGAAAGAGCGTGTCGGTCGTATGGTGCAAATGCACTCCAACGATCGTCAGGAAATTAAAGAAGTACTGGCTGGTGACATCGCTGCTGCGATTGGTCTGAAAGACGTAACCACTGGTGACACCCTGTGTGCCGAAGACAACAAGATTGTTCTGGAGCGTATGGAGTTCCCCGAGCCGGTAATTTCTGTTGCGGTTGAGCCCAAGTCCAAGCCGGACCAGGAAAAAATGGGTATTGCCCTCGGCAAGCTGGCCCAGGAAGATCCGTCCTTCCGCGTGAAGACTGACGAGGAAACCGGTCAGACCATTATCTCCGGTATGGGTGAATTGCACCTGGATATCATCGTTGACCGCATGAAGCGTGAGTTCAACGTTGAAGCGAACATCGGTAAGCCTCAGGTTGCCTACCGTGAAACTATCCGCAACACCTCTGAGATCGAAGGTAAGTTCGTTCGTCAGTCCGGTGGTCGCGGTCAGTACGGTCACGTATGGGTGAAGTTTGAGCCCGCCGAAGACGAGTCTCAGGAAGGTCTGGAATTCGTTAACGAAATCGTGGGCGGTGCGGTACCGAAGGAATACATTCCTGCGGTACAGAAAGGTATCGAAGAGCAGATGAAGAACGGTGTTCTGGCTGGCTACCCGCTGCTGGGCCTGAAGGCGACTCTGTACGACGGTTCCTTCCACGATGTGGACTCCAATGAAATGGCGTTTAAGATCGCCGGTTCTATGGCGACCAAGAAGCTGTCCAGTCAGGGCGGTGCGGTGCTGCTCGAGCCGATGATGAAGGTGGAAGTGGTAACTCCGGAAGAGAACATGGGTGATGTGGTTGGTGACCTCAACCGTCGCCGTGGCCTCATCCAGGGTATGGAAGACAACCCCTCCGGTAAGGTTGTCAATGCGGAAGTACCTCTGGCAGAAATGTTCGGTTACGCAACTGACCTGCGTTCTGCTACTCAGGGCCGTGCTACCTACACCATGGAATTCCTGAAGTACGCCGAAGCGCCGAAAAATGTTGCCGATGAGATCATCGCCAAGACTAAGGCCTAATTAACTTCTGCTTAAAGGGGGCTGGGCCAACAGCTGGGGCCCCTTTGGCAAACTTTTAGCTAGAGGACATCTAAAGATGGCAAAAGAAAAGTTTGAACGTTCCAAGCCCCACGTGAACGTGGGCACCATCGGTCACGTTGACCACGGTAAAACCACCCTGACTGCTGCTCTGACCCGCGTATGTGCGGAAGTTTGGGGCGGTGACGCTGTTGCTTTCGACGGTATCGACAATGCACCGGAAGAGCGTGAGCGCGGTATCACCATCGCTACTTCTCACGTTGAGTACGAGTCCCCGACTCGCCACTACGCTCACGTAGATTGCCCGGGACACGCCGACTACGTTAAGAACATGATCACCGGTGCTGCTCAGATGGACGGCGCTATTCTGGTATGTTCCGCAGCTGACGGCCCCATGCCGCAGACTCGTGAGCACATCCTGCTTTCCCGTCAGGTAGGTGTACCTTACATCGTTGTATTCCTGAACAAAGCGGACATGGTAGACGACGAAGAGCTGCTCGAGCTGGTAGAAATGGAAGTTCGCGAACTTCTGGATCAGTACGAGTTCCCAGGTGACGACACTCCGATCATCGTTGGCTCCGCTCTGATGGCCCTGAACGGCGAAGACGACAACGAAATGGGTACTACCGCTGTTAAGAAGCTGGTAGAGACTCTGGATGAGTACATCCCTGAGCCAGAGCGCGCTGTAGATCAGCCGTTCCTGATGCCGATCGAAGACGTATTCTCTATCTCTGGCCGTGGTACTGTTGTAACTGGTCGTGTAGAGCGCGGTGTGATCAACACTGGCGACGAGATCGAAATCGTTGGTATCAAAGAAACCACCACTACTACCTGTACTGGTGTTGAAATGTTCCGCAAGCTGCTCGACGAAGGTCGTGCTGGTGAGAACATCGGCGCACTGCTGCGCGGCACCAAGCGTGACGAAGTAGAGCGTGGTCAGGTACTGGCTAAGCCGGGCTCCATCACTCCGCACACCAAGTTCGAAGCGGAAGTGTATGTACTGTCCAAGGACGAAGGTGGTCGTCACACCCCGTTCTTCAAAGGCTACCGTCCTCAGTTCTACTTCCGTACTACCGACGTAACTGGTGCGGTAGAGCTGCCGGAAGGTACTGAAATGGTAATGCCGGGCGACAACATTCAAATGGTTGTTACCCTGATCGCTCCGATCGCCATGGAAGACGGCCTGCGCTTCGCTATCCGCGAAGGTGGTCGTACCGTAGGTGCGGGCGTTGTTGCCAAGATCATCGAGTAATAGTTACTCCTGATCTAAATAAAAAGCCGCAGCGGACGCGCTGCGGCTTTTTTGTGCCCGATAATTGCCTACTTGCACCAGCTGGTGTTGTTTGGTGCTACGAGCATCACCCCTCTCTGTTAACAGCTCAATATTGAATCCTTTCCGGCATATCTGCGGCCGCTAATATTTGCTTTTAATCTAGCGAGCTTATGGCCAATCCCGGCTTAAATCACAGCTTCTGCTGCCCGCAAACAGCTTGGTGAATTGAGGGCCGCTCATCTCAACCAGTTCTTCGTGGTCACCGGCCTCAAAGTAAATGGTTTCACGGTGTCCAAGACTGGTGTCTAGCAGGGTGGTAATTCCGTAAGCCTGGCCTAGGGCGGGCAGGGCGCCCAGTTCACAGTCTGGGAATATGGCGCCGAGCTCGGTTTCCGAGACCATTTGCAGTGAGTTTCGCCCCGTCTCATTGTGAAGAGAGCGCATATCGAGGCTGCTGCTGGCTGGGATCACAGCCATTACGTAACCCTCTATATCCTGAAGCAAAATCGCTTTTGCCACCTGATCCTCTCGCACGTGAGCTGCGCGGGCGCTTTCCCGGCTGGTGCGAGTGTGTGGGTGCTGAATCAGGTGATAATCGACCGATTGGTCATTTAAATATTGACTCAGTGTTGCGGCGATAGTCATTGTGGATACCTCGTTCCGCTTGGGGTACTCAATTGTAGTTTCAACAGATTGAAATTTGATCAGCCTGTACAGTTGACAGCCTGCTGCGCTCCCCGTAGAATTCGCGCTCCTTTTCGCCCGCCCTCGGGGCTGCGTAAGAGGACGTTCTTTAGTTAATAATTGGAGTTTGATTCCATGCAGGGTCAACGTATCCGTATTCGCCTGAAGGCCTTCGATCACAAGCTGATCGACGCGTCCACTCAGGAGATCGTAGAGACGGCTAAGCGCACTGGCGCACAAGTTCGCGGTCCTATCCCGCTGCCGACTCGCAAAGAGAAGTACACCGTACTGATTTCCCCGCACGTTAATAAAGACGCTCGCGATCAGTATGAGATCCGTACTCACAAGCGTTTGCTGGACATCGTTGAGCCTACCGAGAAAACCGTCGACGCGCTGATGAAGCTCGATCTGGCGGCCGGTGTTGAGGTCCAAATTAGTCTCGGCTAACACTTTTACTAACTACCGAATCCCGGGCGAAAACGGTCCGGGTAGTGTAACGCTCTGAAATTGGGCGGCCGCAGTGGGTTAAAGCCCCGTGCACTGAGAGGTTAAAAAAGATGACTATAGGTATTGTCGGCCGCAAGAGCGGCATGACTCGCATCTTCACTGAAGATGGCGTATCCATTCCGGTAACCGTTGTTGAGGTTGCTCCGAATCGCGTCACCCAAGTGAAAACTCAGGAAACTGACGGTTACAGCGCTGTTCAAGTAGCAGTAGGCAGCCGCAAAGCTTCCCGTGTCTCCAAGCCCGCAGCGGGCCACTTCGCCAAAGCCAATGTAGAGGCTGGCACAAATCTTTTCGAACTGCGCACTGACGGTTCTGAAGAGACTTTCGAAATCGGTTCTGAAATTACTGTTTCCAGCTTCGAAGCTGGCCAGATGATCGACGTAACCGGCACTTCCAAAGGTAAAGGCTTCCAGGGCGGCGTTAAGCGTTGGAATTTCCGCACCCAGGACGCAACCCACGGTAACTCCCTGTCTCACCGCGCACCCGGTTCTATCGGTCAATGTCAGACTCCTGGCCGCGTATGGAAAGGCAAGAAGATGGCCGGACACATGGGTGCTGAGCGCGTAACCGTGCAAAACCTGGAAGTGGTTCGTGTCGATGCCGAACGCAACCTGCTGTTGGTTAAAGGCGCTGTACCCGGTGCACCCGGTGGCAACGTTATCGTTCGTCCGGCAGTTAAAGCCTAAGTCTGAGGGGAAATAGATATGGAACTGAATATCGCTACTCCCGAAGGCGCTAAAGGCACAGTAGCTGTCTCTGAAGTGACTTTCGGACGTGAGTTCAACCAAGATCTGGTACACCAGGCAGTTGTGGCCTACATGGCCGGCGCTCGCCAGGGTACCAAGGCGCAGAAAAATCGTTCCGATGTTTCTGGTGGTGGTAAGAAGCCATGGCGCCAAAAAGGTACTGGCCGCGCACGTGCCGGTACTATCCGCAGCCCGCTGTGGCGTTCCGGTGGCGTAACCTTCGCCGCTGATCCGCGCGATCACAGCGTTAAGCTGAACAAAAAAATGTACCGCGCTGCACTGCGTTGCATTCTGTCTGAGCTGGCTCGTCAGGAGCGCCTGGTAGTGGTTGAGTCCTTTGATGTGGACGCACCCAAGACCAAGCAGCTGGTAAGCAAACTGGCTCAGTTTGATCTGTCCGATGCGCTGATCGTGACTGAAGAGGTTAGCGAAAACCTCTACCTGGCCGCACGCAACTTGCACAAGATCGACGTCCGCGATGTACAGGCGATCGATCCAGTAAGCCTGATTCGCTTTGATAAGGTCGTGGTTACCGTTTCTGCGCTCAAGAAAATTGAAGAGGTGCTGGGATGAACCAAGAGCGACTCTACAAAGTACTGCTGGGCCCGGTAATTTCCGAAAAAGCTGCTGGACTGGCGGATAGCGCCAATCAGGTAGTTTTCAAGGTTACCACCGACGCCGAAAAAGCTGAGATCAAGGCTGCGGTTGAGAAGCTGTTTAACGTTTCCGTTGAGCAGGTTCGCACCGTGAACGTAAAAGGCAAAACCAAGCGCACTCGCAATGGCATGGGCCAGCGCAGCGATTGGAAAAAAGCCTACGTTCGCCTGGCTGAGGGCAGCGACATCAATTTTGAAGCTGCTGAGTAAAGGGGACCGTTACAATGGCAATTGTAAAAACAAAACCGACCTCCGCCGGCCGTCGTCACCTGGTTAAGGTTGTTAACACCGACCTGCACAAGGGTGCTCCTTACGCTCCTCTGTTGGAGAGCAAGAGCAAAAGTGGTGGCCGTAACAACAATGGTCGTATCACTACCCGTCACATCGGTGGTGGCCACAAGCAGCACTACCGTGTAATCGACTTCAAGCGCAACAAAGACGGTATTCCGGCTAAAGTTGAGCGTCTGGAGTACGATCCCAACCGCAGCGCACACATCGCTCTGGTGTGTTACGCCGACGGTGAGCGTCGTTACATTATCGCACCGAAAGGCCTGAAAGCAGGTGCCACCATTCAGTCCGGCGATGCCGCACCGATTGTTGTGGGTAACACTCTGCCTCTGCGCAACGTTCCGGTAGGTTCTGTAATCCACGCGATCGAGCTGAAGCCAGGCAAAGGCGCTCAGCTGGCCCGTTCTGCTGGTGCCTCTGTGCAGCTGGTAGCTCGTGAAGGTCAGTATGCGACCATTCGTCTGCGTTCCGGCGAAATGCGCAAGGTTCTCGCTGAGTGCCGCGCAACCCTGGGTGAAGTGAGCAACTCCGAGCACAGCCTGCGCAAGCTGGGTAAAGCTGGTGCTGCACGCTGGCGTGGTGTTCGTCCTACCGTTCGCGGTGTGGCGATGAACCCGGTAGATCACCCGCACGGTGGTGGTGAAGGCCGTACCTCTGGTGGTCGTCATCCGGTTACTCCGTGGGGCGTTCCGACCAAGGGTAAGAAAACGCGCAAGAACAAGCGCACCGATAAGATGATAGTACGTCGTCGCGGCAAGTAAGCCGCGCGATGTCTGAGCAGCTAGAGAGGAATCGACAGTGCCACGCTCATTAAAGAAAGGTCCCTTTATTGATCTGCATTTGATCAAGAAGGTGGAGGCAGCGATTGCAGCAAACGATCGTCGGCCGATTAAAACCTGGTCCCGCCGTTCCATGATTATGCCGGAAATGGTTGGACTGACGATTGCCGTGCACAACGGTCGTCAACACGTGCCCGTTTTGGTTAACGAAGAAATGGTTGGCCATAAACTGGGCGAGTTCGCTGCTACCCGCACTTACCGCGGTCATGCTGCGGACAAGAAAGCGAAGAAGCGCTAAGCCGAGGTTATAAAGATGGAAGTAGCAGCAAAATTACGCGGCGCACGTCTATCGGCGCAAAAGGCGCGACTGGTAGCTGATCAGGTTCGCGGCAAAGGCGTTGAAGAGGCCCTGGATATACTGGCTTTCAGTACTAAAAAGGGTGCGGCGATCATTAAGAAAGTACTGGAGTCGGCCATTGCCAACGCTGAGCACAACGAAGGTGCTGACGTTGACGAGCTGAAGGTTTCCACAATTTTTGTGGACGAAGGTATGACCATGAAGCGCATTAAGCCGCGTGCTAAAGGTCGTGCTGATCGCATTCTTAAGCGTACTTGTCACATCACTGTGAAAGTGGCCGAGAAATAAGAGAGCAGGCGAGAAAACCATGGGACAAAAAGTACATCCTACCGGCATTCGTCTGGGTATCGTTAAAAAGCATACCTCTGTTTGGTATGCCGGCAGCGACGAGTACGCAGACAAGCTGTACACGGATCTGAAAGTTCGCGAATACATTCGCAAAAAACTGGCCCACGCTTCTGTGAGCCGTATCGAGATCGAACGTCCGGCAAACACTGCACGTGTGAAAATTCACACTGCACGTCCGGGCATCGTGATTGGTAAAAAAGGTGAAGACGTAGAACGTCTGCGCAAAGAAGTAAGCGCGCAGATGGGCGTACCTGTGCACATCGACATCGAAGAAGTGCGCAAGCCTGATATGGACGCGGCTCTGGTTGGCCAGAACGTTGCCCAGCAGCTGGAACGCCGTGTTATGTTCCGTCGCGCTATGAAGCGTGCCGTACAGAACGCTATGCGTCAGGGTGCCGAAGGTATCAAGATTCAAGTAAGTGGCCGTCTTGGCGGTGCAGAAATCGCGCGTACCGAATGGTATCGCGAAGGCCGTGTGCCCCTGCACACCCTGCGCGCCAACATCGACTACGCCAATGTTGAAGCGAAGACTACTTACGGCATCATCGGTATCAAGGTGTGGATCTTTAAAGGCGAGGTAATCGGTGACGAAGTGCCCGATGAGAAGCCGGTAAAGAGCCGCAAAAAAGCTGCTAAATAAGGGGTACGCAAATGCTGCAACCAAAGCGTACAAAATTCCGCAAGGTACAGAAGGGTCGCAACCGCGGTCTTGCTCAGCGCGGCTCTAAAGTGAGCTTTGGCGAGTTTGGCCTTAAGGCTACCGGTCGTGGTCGCATTACTGCGCGCCAGATCGAAGCGGCTCGTCGCGCAATGACTCGTCACATTAAACGTGGCGGTAAAATCTGGATTCGTGTGTTTCCAGACAAGCCAATTACCAATAAGCCCCTCGAAGTTCGAATGGGTAAAGGTAAAGGTGGCGTTGAATACTGGGTAGCTCAGATCCAGCCGGGCAAGGTCCTCTATGAGATGGAGGGTGTGTCCGAGGAGCTGGCTCGTGAGGCTTTCGCACTAGCTGCGGCCAAGCTGCCTGTAAAAACAACTTTCGTTAAGCGTTCGGTGATGTAATGAAGACTGCAGATCTACGCGAAAAGTCAGTTGAAGAGCTGAACCAGGAACTGCTGAACCAGCTCGAAGCTCAATTTAAGCTTCGTATGCAAAAATCCACCGGTCAACTGGCTCAGACTCATCTGCTGAAGCAGACTCGTCGCGACATTGCTCGCATAAAGACTGTGTTGACCGAGAAGGCAGGTAATTAATCATGGCTGAAGCAAAACTGAAGCGTACTCTGACCGGCAAGGTTGTGAGTGACAAGATGGATAAAACCATCACCGTTTTGATCGAGCGCCGTGTTAAGCACCCGATCTACGGCAAAATTGTAAACAAGTCCACAAAGCTCAAGGCACATGATGAGAACAATGATTGCAGCATCGGTGATGTTGTAACCATCGAGGAATCTCGTCCTCTGTCCAAGAGCAAATCTTGGGCTTTGCAGAAAATTGTAGAGCGTGCGGCGAAGGTATAACCCCTAGCGCATTGACTGCCGAATTGAAAGGTTTCGGAGAGAGACAATGATTCAAGCGGAATCCTACTTAGAAGTAGCTGACAACAGTGGGGCTCGCCGCGTCATGTGCATCAAGGTGCTGGGCGGCTCCCATCGTCGTTATGCCGGCGTGGGCGACATTATCAAGGTAACCGTTAAGGAAGCCATCCCCCGCGGTAAAGTGAAGAAAGGTCAGGTAATGAACGCCGTTGTGGTTCGCACCAAAAAAGGTGTGCGTCGCGCGGACGGTTCCCTGATTAAATTTGACGATAACGCAGCGGTGCTGCTGAACCAGCAACTGGCGCCGGTTGGCACCCGTATTTTTGGTCCGGTAACTCGCGAATTGCGCGGTGAGAAGTTCATGAAGATCATCTCCCTCGCTCCCGAAGTTATCTAGGCCTCGAGCGGAGAAGAGTTATGCGCAAGATCAAGCGTGACGACGAAGTGATCGTTATCGCCGGTCGTGACAAGGGCAAACGTGGTTCAGTACGTAAAGTACTGAACGACGGTCGTCTGATTGTCTCCGGCATACAGATGATCAAAAAGCACCAAAAGCCAAACCCACAGATGGGTATTGCAGGTGGCATCGTTGAAAAAGAAGCTGCTATCCAAGCTTCCAACGTAGCCATCTTCAACCCTAACACCCAGAAGGCTGACCGGGTGGGCTTTAAAGTACTGGAAGACGGCACTAAGATTCGCGTCTTCAAATCCAGCGGCGAAGCCATCTAAGGCTCTTGACGCAAAAGCAGGTTGGTAGATCATGGCAAAGCTTAAAGAGCTCTACACTAAGGACCTCGTGGCCAAGCTAAAAGAAGAGCTTGGTCTCGAGAATGTGATGGCAGTGCCGCGCATCACCAAGATCACCATCAACATGGGTGTTGGTGAAGCGATTGGTGATAAGAAGGTGCTGGAGCACGCTGTCAACGATATGACAGCAATTACTGGTCAAAAGCCCATCGTTACTAAAGCGCGCAAGTCTATTGCGGGCTTTAAGATTCGTGACGGTTGGCCGATCGGCTGCAAGGTAACTCTGCGCGGTGAGCGCATGTATGAGTTCCTGGAGCGTTTGGTTGACATCGCGATTCCGCGTATCCGCGACTTCCGTGGCATTAGCCCGAAGCAGTTCGACGGCCGCGGTAACTTCTCTATGGGCGTGACTGAGCAAATCATCTTCCCGGAAATTGACTACGACAAAGTAGACAAGCTCCGCGGTCTGGATATTTGTATTACCACTACAGCTGCAAACGACGATCAAGGTCGTGCGCTGCTGAAAGCGTTCAACTTCCCTTTCAAGGGTTAAGAGGATTCCATGGCGAAGAAATCCATGATTGCGCGCGAAAACAAGCGCGCTCGAACCGCAGCTAAGTACGCCGAGAAGCGTCAAGAGCTGAAGGCGATCATCGCCAGTTCCACTGCTTCCGAAGAGGAGCAGTGGGAGGCTCAACTCAAGCTGCAGAAAATGCCGCGCGATGCAAGCCCGGTACGTCAGCAACGCCGCTGTCGTATTACTGGTCGCCCCCACGCTGTATACCGCAAGTTCGGCCTGTGCCGTAACAAGCTTCGTGAAGCTGCGATGCGTGGTGATGTTCCTGGCCTCGTGAAGTCCAGCTGGTAATTACCAGCTGGTTTAAGGCAGATTTGAGGAGTCTCATAAGATGAGTATGCAAGATCCGTTGGCAGATATGCTGACTCGCATCCGCAATGCCCTGGCGCGCGGAAAGGCGGAAGTCACCCTGCCATCATCCAAACTGAAAGTAGCAGTGGCCAAAGTCCTGAAAGACGAAGGTTACGTTACTGATTTAAACGTAAGCGAAGGCGCTAAGCCGGAACTGACCATTGCTCTGAAATACTTCCAGGGCAAGCCGGTTATTGCCGAGCTCAATCGCGTTTCCCGTCCGGGCCTGCGCGCTTACACTGGTAAAAAAGCTCTGCCTACCGTACGTGGTGGCCTGGGTGTAGCGATCGTTTCCACCTCTAATGGTGTGATGACTGACCGCGCTGCACGTCAGGCTGGTATCGGTGGCGAAGTGCTTTGCACCGTATTCTAAGCGGGGGTTGCAATGTCTCGAGTAGCAAATAGTCCGGTAGTTATCCCCGCAGGTGTAACCGTAGACCTGAAAGGTCAAAATATCGCTGTTAAAGGCGGTAGCGGTAACCTGGATATGGTTATTCACGGTGATGTAGAAGTGAGCGAGGCTGAAAGCCAGCTGACTTTTGCCGCGCGCAATAACTCCAAGCAGGCCAGAGCCTTGGCGGGTACCACCCGTGCTTTGGTCAATAACATGGTGATAGGCGTAAGCAAGGGCTTCGAGAAGAAGCTGCAGTTGCTGGGTGTTGGTTATCGTGCGAAAGCAGCCGGTAAAGCGGTTAACCTGACCCTGGGCTTCTCCCATCCGATCGATTATCAGTTGCCGGAAGGCGTGACTGCGGAAACTCCATCCCAGACTGAAATCGTACTGAAGAGCAGCAATAAACAGCTGCTGGGCCAAGTGGCCGCTGAGATCCGCTCGTTCCGTCCGCCGGAGCCCTACAAAGGTAAGGGTGTCCGTTATGCCGACGAGCGCGTGTATCGCAAAGAGGCCAAGAAGAAGTAAGTAGGGCATAGATATGAACGTTAAGAAAGCATCTCGCTTGCGTCGTGCACGTCGTGCCCGCGCCAAGATCCGTGAGCTGGGCGCCGTTCGCCTCACCGTGAACCGCACCCCGCGCCACATTTACGCACAGATCCTGTCTGCCGAAGGCAGCGCGGTATTGGCTTCCGCCTCTACCCTGGACAAGGACCTGCGCTCTGGTAAAACTGGCAACGCTGACGCTGCTGCCGCAGTTGGCAAACTGATCGCTGAGCGTGCGAAAGCCGCTGGCGTTGAACAAGTTGCCTTCGATCGTAGCGGCTTCAGATACCATGGCCGTGTTAAGGCTCTGGCTGACGCTGCCCGCGAAGCCGGTCTGAAATTCTAAGGGTTGAGTTATGGCTAGAGAGAAAGACAAAAGCAACGACGAAGGCCTGCAGGAGAAGCTGGTCCAGGTCAACCGCGTTGCCAAGACTGTTAAAGGTGGTCGTATCTTCGCCTTTACCGCACTGACCGTAGTTGGTGATGGCAATGGCCGTGTTGGCTTTGGTCGTGGCAAGGCACGTGAAGTGCCTGTAGCGATTCAAAAGGCGATGGAATCTGCACGCCGCAACATGATCCAGGTAGACCTGAATGGTGACACCATCCAGTATGCTACCAATGGTCGCCACGGCGGTTCCAAGATTTACATGCAGCCCGCTTCCCAGGGTACCGGTGTAATTGCCGGCGGTGCTATGCGCTCCGTTCTGGAAATGGCTGGTGTACACAACGTATTGGCTAAGTGTTACGGCTCCACCAACCCGGTGAACGTAGTACGTGCAACTTTCAAAGCTCTGGAGCAAATGCAGAGCCCGGAAGATGTAGCTGCCAAGCGCGGTAAATCTGTCGAAGAGATTCTGGGCTAATTACAGCTCGGATTTAAGGTTATTGGTGGGTTAAGACCATGGCTAAGAAGACCATAAAAGTGACCCAGACCAAAAGCATCAACGGACGCCTGAAAAGTCATCAGGCGTGCGTTGCGGGTCTGGGCCTGCGCCGCATCGGCCACACAGTGGAAGTGGAGGATACTCCCTCCGTGCGCGGTATGATCAACAAAGTAAACTACCTGGTTAAGGTTGAGGGGGAATAACATGCGTTTGAACGACTTGTCTCCAGCACCAGGCCACAAGCACAGCGCCAAGCGCGTTGGTCGCGGTATTGGTAGCGGAATTGGTAAGACCGGTGGCCGCGGCCACAAAGGTCAGAAAGCGCGTTCCGGCGGCAGTGTTCGTCCGGGCTTCGAAGGCGGTCAGATGCCTTTGCAGAAGCGTCTTCCTAAGTACGGTTTCACCGCTCGTGTTTCTCGCTTTACCGCAGAAGTACGTCTGGCTGAGCTGGCGAAGGTAGAAAATGACGTAATCGATTTGGCAGCGCTTAAGAATGCCGATATTATCGGCAGCCATATTAAACGCGCCAAAGTGTTCCTCTCAGGTGAGCTGACCAAAGCTGTTACCGTTAAGGGTCTGGGAGTTACCAAAGGTGCAAAGGCAGCGATTGAAGCTGCTGGCGGTAAAATAGAAGACTAATCGAGGCGCCAATGGCACGACCAGGATCCGGTGGAAATCCCCTGGGCAACAGCAAGGGATTGGGCGAGCTTTGGGCTCGCCTTCGTTTTCTGTTTCTAGCGATTCTTGTTTATCGACTGGGGACACATATTCCGGTGCCCGGCATTGATCCGGAAAAGCTGTCAAACCTGTTTAACCAGAACCAGGGAACCATCCTTGGCCTGTTTAACATGTTTTCAGGCGGCGCCCTGGAAAGGATGAGTATTCTGGCGCTGGGCATCATGCCCTACATCTCCGCGTCCATCATCATGCAGTTGATGAGCGCGGTGACTCCCTCTCTGGAAGCGTTGAAGAAGGAAGGGGAGGCCGGAAGACGTAAGATCAACCAGTACACCCGCTATCTGACGGTAATACTGGCCCTGATTCAGGGGATCGGTATGACTTTCGGCCTGGCAGGGCAGAACCTGGCTTACTCATCTGAGCCCGCGTTTGGTTTTTACTTTGTGGCGGTAACGTCACTGGTGACTGGTGCTGTATTTATGATGTGGCTCGGTGAGCAGATCACTGAGCGCGGTGTTGGCAACGGCATTTCCATGCTGATTTTTGCCGGTATCGTCGCCGGTTTACCCGGTGCCATCGGCCAGGCATTTGAACAGGCGAGACAGGGTGAGCTGCACATACTCATGCTGTTGATGATTGGCGTCATCGCTCTTGCTGTAGTGTTCTTTGTGGTTGTTATGGAACGCGGCCAGCGCCGCATTACGATCAACCATGCCAGGCGCCAAGCGGGACGTTACTCTGCAGCTCCAGCTGCACAGGCGAGCCACTTGCCGCTGAAGGTAAACATGGCCGGTGTAATTCCGGTAATCTTTGCCAGCAGTATCCTGTTGTTCCCGGCCACACTGGCACAGTGGTTTGGTCAGGGCGGGGAAGGTCTCGGTGCAGAGATCCTGCAGTGGATGGCGTTGCAGCTTGGACCAGGGCAACCGCTGAACATTATTCTGTTCGCACTGTTGATTGGTTTCTTCTGTTTCTTCTACACGGCGTTGATGTTCAACCCGAATGAAGTTGCGGATAACCTGAAAAAGTCCGGTGCTTATGTGCCAGGTATTCGCCCTGGAGAGCAGACGGCCCGCTATATCGATAGCGTGCTGACTCGCCTCACTCTGGTGGGTGCTGTATACATCGCACTGGTATCCCTGCTGCCGCAGTTCCTGGTGGTTGGGTTTAACGTTCCCTTCTATCTGGGGGGTACCTCACTGCTGATCGTTGTAGTCGTAGTGATGGACTTTATGGCACAGGTACAATCGCATCTGCTGTCGCACCAGTACGAGGGTTTGATGAAAAAATCTAACCTGCAAAGCTACGGTCGTCGCTAGGGCGTCGCCTGCTCGCAGTTTGATTGAATTGAGGTAAGGTCATGAAAGTACGCGCTTCTGTAAAAAAGATCTGCCGTAACTGCAAAATCGTGCGTCGCAAGGGTGTTCTGCGGGTAATCTGCAGCGCTGAGCCACGTCACAAGCAGCGTCAAGGCTAAGAAGGGGCCAGCCCCTTGCGGAGAGCGCCCATAGGGCGCCTCTGTAAAAGCTGGAAAAATTCGCTACTCGATACAGCCCCGTATCGAATGGCAACACCCCGGGAAGTTTTTTGGGGTGGGAAGTTAGCAACAGCAAGCTTCCAACTGGGGGCGTTGACTGTCGTCTTCATCCGCTTCGGGGGACCGATGCGGACGTTGGCTATTGCAAATTAGTGTCTGAAAAGCTATTCTTGCGCGCCTTTTTGGTGGCGCCGCCGGTTTTTTAGTCGCTGTCAGCGCCGAAATCAAAGTAGAGTCACATACTTAATATAAAGCAGTGGCTCCAATACGTGGAGTACGCCTCTATGGCACGTATTGCTGGTGTCAATGTACCAGACCACAAGCACGCCGTAATCTCCCTGACCCACATTTATGGGGTTGGTCGCACTACGGCTCAGTCTATTTTGGCAGCGGTTGGTATCGCTGAATCCACCAAAATCCGCGAACTGTCTGAAGAGCAGATCGAAACCATCCGTGGTGAAGTTGCAAAACTGACCGTGGAAGGCGACCTGCGCCGTGAAATATCCATGAACATCAAGCGTTTGATGGACCTGGGTTGTTATCGCGGTCTGCGTCACCGTCGCAGCTTGCCGCTGCGTGGTCAGCGCACCAAGACCAATGCTCGCACCCGTAAGGGTCCGCGCAAGCCGATTCGCAAGTAAGCCTTAACTAAGGCGCGAAATCGCGGTTCAAGATGCCCCGTTCGGCTAATCGCCGAGGGGATTTGATACAGGATTTAGGATACTGGTATGGCTAAGCCAAAAACTACTGTTCGCAAGAAGGTCAAAAAGACCGTTGTCGACGGTATTGCCCACATCCACGCATCGTTCAACAACACGATCGTGACGATCACTGATCGCCAGGGTAATACCCTCAGCTGGGCCACTGCAGGTGGATCTGGCTTCCGTGGCTCGCGTAAGAGCACCCCGTTTGCAGCCCAGGTTGCCGCTGAGCGCGCAGGTACTGCAGCTCAGGAATACGGCCTGAAAAACCTCGACGTAGAAGTTAAGGGCCCTGGCCCCGGTCGCGAATCTGCCGTTCGCGCACTGAACAACTGCGGCTACAAGATCACCAACATCACCGACGTGACGCCTATCCCGCATAACGGATGTCGTCCACCTAAAAAGCGTCGCGTGTAAGAGGGGGCTGACAAAATGGCACGTTATATTGGACCAAAATGTAAACTGTCCCGTCGTGAAGGGACTGACCTGCAGCTGAAGAGTGGTGTTCGTCCGCACGACTCCAAGTGTCGCGCAGAATCCAAACCCGGTCAGCATGGCGCTGGTCGCGGTCGTCTGTCCGACTACGGTATTCAGCTGCGTGAAAAGCAAAAAGTTCGTCGTATCTACGGCGTACTGGAAAAGCAGTTCCGTAACTACTATAAGGAAGCAGCACGTCTGAAGGGCGCTACAGGTGAAAACCTGCTGCAACTTCTCGAGCAGCGTCTGGACAACGTGGTTTACCGCATGGGCTTCGGCTCAACTCGCTCTGAAGCGCGTCAGCTGGTTTCCCACAAAGCGATTCTTGTAAACGGCACTACCGTTAACATCCCTTCTTTCCAGGTTAAAGAAGGCGACGTTATCGCTGTACGTGAGAAAGCCAAGAAGCAGCTGCGTATCCAGAATTCCGTTTCCCTCGCTGCCCAGCGTGGCGATGTCGAGTGGGTAGACGTAAACGCGAGCAAACTGGAAGGCACTTTCAAGCGCACTCCGGATCGTGTCGATCTGCCGGCAGAGATCAACGAAAACCTTATCGTGGAACTGTACTCCAAGTAACAATAAGTCCACTTTAAGGAATGCAACTGTAAACAGGTATGGCTATGCAGACTGCTGTCAACGAGTTTTTGACACCGCGTCGTATTGACGTCACCGAGTACAATCCGAATCACGCCAAAGTGATTTTGGAGCCCCTGGAGCGTGGCTTTGGCCACACTCTTGGCAATGCGCTGCGTCGCATCCTGCTGTCCTCCATGCCGGGCTGCGCCGTCACCGAGGTGGAAATCGAAGGTGTCGAGCACGAGTACAGCGCGATCGAAGGTGTGCAGGAAGATGTAATTGAAATCCTGCTCAACCTGAAAGAAATCGCCGTTGTTATGCACGGTAAGGATCAGGCGGTATTGAGCCTGAGCAAAAAGGGCCCAGGTGCGGTGACTGCCGGAGATATCCAGGTAGATCACGACATCGAGATCGTTAATCCTGAGCACGTGATCGCCAACATTACTGGTGATATCGAGCTCAACCTGCGTCTCACTGTAGCGCGCGGCCGTGGCTACCAGCCCGCCGATGCTCGTCGTGGCGAGGAAGAGGAAAGCCGTGCAATTGGCCGTCTGCAGCTGGATGCTTCATACAGCCCAGTGCGTCGTGTTTCCTACAGCGTGGAAAGCGCGCGTGTAGAGCAGCGCACTGACCTGGATAAGCTGGTTCTGGATCTGGAGACCAACGGTACCCTGGACCCGGAAGAGGCTATTCGTCGCGCCGCCACTATTCTGCAGCAACAGCTCGCAGTATTTGTGGACCTGGAAGGCGAGAAGGATGCACAGCCGAAGGCTGAAGAGCCTGAAGTTGATCCGGTACTACTGCGCCCGGTAGACGACCTGGAGTTGACTGTACGTTCGGCGAACTGTCTGAAGGCAGAGAACATTTACTACATCGGTGATCTGATTCAGCGCACTGAAGTAGAACTGCTGAAGACGCCGAATCTTGGTAAGAAGTCTCTGACTGAAATCAAGGACGTACTGGCTTCCCGTGGTTTGTCCCTGGGTATGCGCCTGGAAAACTGGCCGCCGGCCAGCCTGAAAGGCGACAGCAAGTTAAGCCCCCTGTAAGCATTTGGTAGTCGCGACGGTGTCGTGATTAGTAGAAAGAACCCGAGCGGTGCTACAGCTTAGCGCGACACCGCTCCAGAACGACCTGCTGTGACAGCAACTTAGGTCGTAAGGAATTGAGTCATGCGTCATCGCTATAGTGGCCGTAAATTCAGCCGCACGAGCGCTCACCGCAAGGCCATGTTCAAGAACATGAGCGCCTCTCTGGTGGAGCACGAACTGATCAAAACCACACTGGCCAAAGCCAAAGAACTGCGCCGCGTTGCCGAGCCGCTGATCACTCTGGCTAAGAAAGACAGTGTTGCTAACCGCCGTCTGGCTTTCGCTCGTATCCGTGATAAGGATGCTGTGCGCAAGTTGTTCGACGAGCTGGGTCCTCGTTACGAAGCCCGTCCTGGTGGTTACATCCGTATCATGAAGTGCGGTTTCCGCGCTGGTGATAAGGCGCCGATGGCATACGTTGAGCTGGTAGACCGTCCTCAAGTAGAAGACGAAGCTGCTGAAGCTTAAGCGTTATTAGCCATAGCGCTACGGAAGGCCGGTCTTTGACCGGCCTTTTTTTTGCCATAAGGAGATTTTTGTATGTCTTTTGAGCAACTGTTAAAGAGTTTGAATCCCGAGATTGTGGGCAGCTTAAAGCGAGCCATTGAACTTGGAAAATGGCCCAATGGTGTTGCGCTATCCCCTGAGCAACGCAGCCTCTGCGCAGAAGCGGTTTCCAATTGGGAGTCCGCAAACCTTCCGCGGGAGCAACAGGTAGGCTATGTGGCGCCGAAGACCAAGGATGAGCCCTGTGTAGGAAAAAAAGACGATGAGCAAGCTGTTAACTGGGTTGGCTAGCTAATCAGTCTGTAAGATATTGGCACTCTATTCATTGGTGAGGGCGTTATTTTCTTTCATGCTCTCCCAATTCTCTGCTTAGATAGTTACCGACAGACAAATACATAATTTCTAATTTGCTCGGTAACTAATTATGAAAAAGCTGATTTTGCTTGCCGGAGCAGTAACGCTCGCCGTTGTAGGGGTTGATCACTACGATATTGATGTGCGCTCAAGTGTGGCCAAGGTGCGCCAGATGATAGAGCCGCTAAAAGATGATAGTGAATTAGTAAAGAATATTTCTGACAGCATACCCTGGTCCCAGCTGGAACATGGGGAAGTCGAAGAGTTATTAAATCATCCTCGGGTTCAGGCTTATCTGGACCGTGAGAATGTTAAGCAGGCGCTCAAGGACTACTTTGCAGACCTGGGCAATCTCTCTGGTGAAGAGGCCTGGGATGCAATTGAAAAAATAGAGCGGGAATCGCGTATTACAGGCTATGAAGCGCTTTCAATGAAGTTGGCCTGGCTGGAAAAAAATAGCCTTAACCAGGCAGAGTTCACCCAAAGAGCTGAAGAGCTATTTAATATTTATCGGGATAAAGCGCAAACGGTGATCAGGGATTACGACCCTCATGTCGAGGTTCCGGGCTTTTCCACCTATAAGGATCTTGAGCGCTCGATCGTTGAGGAAGTTCAGCAGATGACGTCCTTTCCCGATGGTATGAGTAGACATGAATACTTACGTAAACGCCTTCAGGACGCCCGTGAGGCGGTATATGGCAGTTAGGCTTTCTATCATTCAGCGCTGCCAGCTAGTTACCGGCAGCGCTGGGGGCATTTTAATTACATAAACAAGCCGATCAGATCATAGAACCAGTTACTATTGTCCTCATAATCTGAAACCTCATCGGTTTCGTATGCCCGAATCATTCCTCCACCGTTATGATTGACGATGTTGTCGAGGAAATCTTTTAATTCAAGCCCGTGCTCGGCAATCTCACCATAGTTTAAATCGATAATGGTTGTGCAGTGGCTCTCGTTCAAGTTGCGGAACATCGGGAAGTAATAGCCCCAGTTACTAGTTTGATCCAGCAGTGGAATCAAATTTTCATGGGTATCTTTCTGCCAGCGCTGTCGCAATTTATTTAAACGGGAGTCTGCATCGGGATCATTATAAATATCCTCATAAAATCTCTCGTAGGAGTAGGATGAAAAATTCCCGTCAGCAAGAAAGTGCGTAATACCCAATCGATCTGAGGGGAATTTATTGGAAAGCGCAGCATAAAGTGAGGCTAGCTGATTGGCTTCGAATCCCGGTGTTATGGCTTTTAACATAGTGATGGGGTTTTCCGAGCTTTCATCGCTATCGGCGGTATAGGTAGTCCAAGAGCGCAGCACTTCTTTATGTAGCGGTAATGAGGGATATTGGGTGCTGTCACTCCCGTCTAAAGGTGCCTGATAGAGAGGGCCTGAATCATCGAGGAGATAGCCATAATCGACATTCATATCCTCGCGCAATTTTGAATAATTAAACAGGGCACCAATACTGCCTGCACTACAACCCGCAGCGAGCATCTGCTTCGGTTTTTGCAAATTATTTTTCACCCAGGAAGTAACTGCCTGAACGTTGCGTAATCCATTGTGGTGCCAGATAAGGTCGGGGTTCTCGCCAGTAGTGTCCTCGTATATTTCAGTTTTATCGCCTACGTAGATATCCCCAGTGCAGTATGGCACGTAAACCATATTCCACTCGCCAGTTTTATACTGGTCGTAGGGATGATGTGTATAAATCAAAGGGGATACGCCAGCGGTAGTAAGATTCTCGAAATTTGTAAAATCTAACAAGTGCACATTGCTTAGGTAATCATCGGGAATGCCATTGGGGTTGCGAGCCCCGCGAATACCAGCTTGTCCTGAGCAGCTTTCATAGTCCCAGCATGCCCCACCACCCTCGAAATAGAAAATGGTGTTACTGGTATCTGGAACACGGTGAACAAAGAACTTATAGGGTGATCCATTCCCACACATGGCACCTGTACTGGTAGGTACATCAATTTTTTGCCAGGTGTTGTAGTCGCCAGGATCAAAATCATCATTAAAACTGGGATCATCCATAGTTAGTGGATACATCCCCTCAGCTTGCTGCGAGGTGACTGGCGCATCGGCATTGGGTGGATCAAACAAATGCTTTAGGGTAGTCCAGAAGTTGTAATCACCCGGTTCTGCATTTGCATGCGCTGTGATAAGTAGAGAACTCGCTAAGAGTATTGAAATAAAACCGCGGAGAATTTTTATCATTATTAATCCCCTTAAGGTATTGTGTGTTTTCTCTTTGGAATGTGCTTTGTTGATCCTGAAATAATTGTTTGGAGATTTATTTGCTCCCTATAGATAATCAACTTGCACGCTAGTCCAAATCGCTGTTTGGGTAAAACCCAATGAGGTTAGTTAATAATGATGTTTTGGTCTAGAAAGATATGAGGGGAAACTTGCCGGTCACAGAATTTCTGTAATGTTTTTTCTTTTTTTTGTCCAAAAATATTCCATTTAAATTGTTAATAAAATTATTTTGTCTATTTTGGCGTAATTTTTATTCTCTACTTTATGCTGTTATTTTTGAGCATTAAATAGTTCTGTATCTGATAATGTTTATGCTTGTATTAAAGGGATAGTGCCTCCCTGTGATTAAGATTCAGGCTCTGTTGGAGTTTTTTAATTAGGTCTTGTTTCTTTTTGAAAATTTCACGCGATTCTTCAATGCTTATTTCTTGAAATGTGATTTTGTTTTTTGGGGCTAGCTGACCCAGGCGATGAAGTTCCGATTTTATAATATGGCCTATTCGGGGGTACCCGCCAATAGTCTGTCCCTCAATAAAGGAAATAATAGGATTGGCATCGGGTGGTACTTGAATGCTGCCGGGATAGAGTCCTGCTGATGATAGTTGTGTCTTTCCGTTTGTAATTTTATGAATTGTAGAATTTTTTTTAGTGGATAGACGAATGCCCATACGATTGCTTTGGGTAGAAACCAGATGGGTTGAGCCGTAAAAGTGTTCAATAAATTTCTTGGAAAATAAATTGCTCTCTGGCCCAGCCACTAGCCGTAGCTTTGAATTATGTGAGTAGTGAAGGTGAAACCTTTTATTTAGTACAGATTCTTTTGCGGTGTGGACTTCTTTAAAGTGGATGACTTCGTTAGATGTGATCGGTTTGCCACTATTTGCACCAAATTTACTTATAACGTGAGTTGCAGAGCTACCTAAGATATTGGGTGCGTCTATCTTGGCAGAAATCGCAAGGTAGGTTCTTGCACCGGAAATAGCTTGAGCTATATCCAAAATATCACCAGGCTTAACCCTATAGGTGCGGAAATTATCAATTGACTCGTTATTTAAGGAACCTCTGAATTGGCCTCCGGCTATAGCGATAGTGAGATTGCAGTGGAATTCGATTCTAGGACCGAGCAGGGTGATCTCAAAGGTTGGGTGCCCTAACGGGTTTCCTAATAACAGGTTGGCTATTTTCATCGATAGTGGGTCGGCAGCACCTCCCCATGGAATTCCACAGTGCATCATGCCTGGACGACCCAGGTCCTGAATACTTGTCTGTAGCCCTGCTCGAAGAAAGTGAATACCCATAGACCCTCCTTTTTAGGGTGAACTACTTTTAGTACTCTGCGAGAGTATATGAAATTGCTGAGAATCTATTGCATAAAACTCAATTTCATCTAAAGGTGCAGCGATAAATGGGGAGGGTTCCGCAGGTTGAAAAAGACTAAGGGGTGTCTGGCCAATAATTTGCCATCCCCCCGGTGTAGCTTGTGGGTAGATGCCTGTTTGTTCTCCACCTATCCCGACAGCGCCTGCGGGAATTCTGGTTCGGGGAGTTTCTTTTCTGGGGCAATATAGCTTTGGGTCAAGTCCGCCAAGGTATAAGAAGCCTGGAGTAAAGCCCAACATATGCACTAAGTAACGTTGTGCGGTATGTCGTTTGATGATTTCCTGTGACGATAATTTGGTATGTTCTGATAATGCCTCAAGGTCTGGAGAAAAGCCTTCTTCGTAGCATACGGGAATACGCACTATACGTGGTCTACTGGTGAAGGGGGCAGGGTTGTTTAGAAAGTCCTCGGTAGTTTTAGTGAGTAATTGGTATAAGGTTTTGTGATCCCATAGGGAAGGATTGAAAATAACAGTTAAGCACTGGTATGCAGGAATGATATCAATGATACCTGGATGCACTTCATTTAATAGAGCCGCTCTCAAACCGATAATTGTCCGGCTAAGAGCTTTGCATGGTTTGCCGGAAAAGCGGATATCTACTGCACAATCTCCGTTAATGGTAATAGCTAGTGGTATATGGGGGGCAGGGTGTGTCACCGAGCTATACTCACGCCGTTTGCATTGAGATGTTGATTAAGTTGTCTGGCGATAATGGGCGCTTGGGGATTATCGCCGTGGAGGCAGATGGTATCCACAGAGAATTGTAATTTTTCACCATGATAATCGTTAAATTCTAAGCCCTTTGCCAAGCAGATAGCCTGCTCTAAGCACTGTTCTGTCTCAGCAATAACAGCGCCCGCCATTGAGCGTGGAGCTAGTTGGTTATTGCTGAGGTACTGCCTGTCCATAAATCCTTCGCGAATAAATGTTTTATTTTGTTTGGCAGCAGCGAACTGCATGGCAGCGTTGGCTAACCCAATAATTTTCAGTGAAGGATATTCTTTGTCGAGTAGGGTAATAATGCTTTTAGCGAGCTCCCTGTTTGACTCTATATCATTGTAGAGAGCGCCGTGTAGTTTAATATGGTCTAAAGTTGCTCCTAGGCTGCGTGCGATATTTTCTAGTTGGCCTACCTGTGTACAAAGAGAGTCAAGTAATTTATTTTGAGGGATAACTAGAGATTTTCGGCCAAAATTTTCCCAATCAGGATAGCTGGGGTGCGCGCCAATTTTTAAGTTGTTTTTTAGGGCATTTTCGATTGATCTACCCATGATCTCGGGCGTGCCAGCATGGCCGCCGCAAGCTATATTGCAGCGGGAAATAAACGGCATGATTTGGGCATCCTTGTCACAGCTGTGTAAATCAGCGCCTTCACCCAGATCGCAGTTGATATCAATGTTCACTGTGGCATCCTGCCTGTTTTAATTTTGAAATGACTTAAGCGCTTAGAACCTGCCTGGCAAGGCAGTTAATTGTCAGGGCACTGGTTTACTTCCATAGAGATTTTTTTTGAATTTGATTCATAGCAATTTCCCAGTGGAGAACAGAAGCAGGCGGAAATAGAAAGGTTCCACCTCTCTTTATCAACTTTTTTCCACAGTTCAGAAGTCGTAGCACCACGACTTAAAGAGTAGAAAGGATACTCCGATTGTGCGGGAATGATAACTTCGTTGATCTCTGATGAGATTTGAAACCCCTCATCAAGGGGAGGGTGATGATTTTTAAGGTTCCTATTATATTTACCCATCATCATTTCATACTCTTTCTGACAGCAGGCTTGTAAAAAAGCATGGGTACTTGAGTAATCTGTATTTTTATATTTGAAGCTAACGGACTTTAGGATGGCAGGTCCGGACCCGGCATTGTGGAAGTTAAAGGTAATTAGGTTCCGATTACTTTCCTCGTCATAGTTCTCATGGCTGAACTGAATAACCGGCATTGTCATTATTTTGACTTGTTGATTGGCAGCTCTGGCTTGCAAGTAGGTGGCGTAGAAGGATGCCAGAGAAATCATAATTGCACTTACCGCGATCACTAAATTTAAGCGGTCGCGATTGAATAACTTCATATCTTGTCGCACCTATCTAATAGTTATTTTCAAGTGAGTTGATAAGAAAGGATGCCGATTGATAGTTCAGCATCCTTTCTTGTTCAATCAGTTCAGCATGGTTTTTAGAAAACGTCCGGTATGGGAAATGTCCATTTCCGCAACATCCTCAGGTGTCCCTGTGGCAATAATTTGTCCGCCACCAGAGCCACCCTCCGGGCCTAGGTCTACAATCCAGTCTGCAGTTTTGATCACGTCCAGATTGTGTTCGATCACTACGATGGTATTGCCGTGATCGCGCAGGCGATGCAGAACATCCAGCAGTAATTGGATATCGGCAAAGTGCAGGCCGGTAGTCGGTTCGTCGAGGATGTACAGGGTTTGCCCAGTGTCTCGTTTGGATAGCTCGCGGGAGAGTTTTACCCGCTGGGCTTCACCGCCTGAGAGAGTGGTGGCAGCCTGGCCCAGCTTGATATATGAGAGGCCGACATCCATTAGGGTTTGCAACTTCTTCGCGATTGCGGGCACAGGGTCAAAGAATTCCCGTGCATCTTCCACGGTCATTTCCAATACTTCGTGGATATTCTTGCCCTTGTAGTGTACCTCCAGGGTCTCGCGGTTGTAGCGCTTGCCGTGACAGGTATCACAGGGTACATAGACATCCGGCAAAAAGTGCATTTCTACCTTAATCACCCCGTCGCCCTGGCAGGCTTCACAGCGCCCACCCTTGACGTTAAAGCTGAAGCGTCCAGGTTTATAGCCCCGTGAGCGGGCTTCCTGGGTGCCAGCAAACAAGTCGCGAATTGGGGTAAAAATACCGGTATAAGTTGCCGGGTTTGAGCGAGGAGTGCGCCCGATAGGACTCTGATCAATATCCACGCATTTGTCGAAGTGCTCCAGACCGTGTACTTCTTTATAGGGAGAGGCCTTAAGAGTTGTTGCTTTGTTAAGTGCAGTGGCGGCAAGAGGATAGAGTGTTGTATTAATCAGGGTGGACTTACCAGAGCCGGATACACCGGTTACACAGGTAAATAATCCTACTGGGATCTCCAGATCGACGTCCTGTAAATTATTTCCACTGGCCCCTTCGAGGCGCAACAAATAGTCCGAGTCGGGTACGTAGCGTTCTTCCGGTACGGCAATTTTCTTTTTGCCGGAGAGGTACTGACCGGTTAGGGATTTCTTGCATTTGGAAATTTTATCGGCGGTACCCGCTGCCACGACTTCTCCACCATGGACACCGGCACCGGGGCCAATATCGACGATAAAGTCGGCACTGCGAATGGCATCCTCATCGTGCTCCACCACAATAACCGTGTTGCCGATATCGCGCAGGTGGGTAAGGGTGTTGAGCAGGCGCTCGTTGTCCCGCTGGTGTAGGCCGATAGAGGGCTCGTCGAGAATATACATTACGCCCACGAGGCCGGCGCCGATCTGGCTGGCGAGGCGAATGCGCTGTGCTTCGCCGCCGGAGAGGGTTTCTGCACTGCGGTTTAGGGTCAGGTAATTCAGGCCGACATCGACGAGGAAGCGGAATCGATCGCGAAGCTCTTTGAGAATCTTATCGGCAATCTCTTTCTGGGCGCCTTTAAAAGCCAACTCGTGGTCGAAATACTCGAACGCATCGCCTACAGGCAGCTCAGTAATTTGCGCCAGGGTGCGGTTATCCACAAAGACATGACGGGCCTCGCGGCGCAGGCGGGTACCGTGGCACTCTGGGCACTTTTGTGTACTCAGATACTTGGCTAACTCCTCCCGTACCGATTGGGACTCGGTATCCCGATAGCGGCGTTGGAAGTTGGGGATAATGCCCTCGAAGGTGTGCTGGCGCACGGTGACATCGCCGCGATCATTGACGTAGCTGAAGTCTATCTCTTCGTCGCCACTGCCCTGCAGGATAACCTTGCGGTGGGCTTTGCGTAATTTTTTCCAGGGCTTATCCAGATCGAAACCGTAGTGCTCGGCGAGGGAGTCGAGCATGTGGTAATAGTAAATGTTGCGTCTGTCCCAACCGCGAATGGCGCCCTCGGAAATACTGCTTTCCGAATCGATAATTACCTTGTCTTCATCGAAGAACTGTTTGACGCCCAGGCCGTCACAGCTGGGGCAGGCACCGGCGGGGTTGTTGAAGGAGAACAGGCGCGGTTCCAGCTCATCCAGTGAGTAATCACAGACGGGGCAGGCGTGGCGGGCAGAGAAGAGGCGATCTTCCTGGTCTCCATCCATAAAACTGATGGAGGCGATACCGTCGGTGAGATTCAGGGCAGTTTCGAAGGACTCCGCCAAACGCAGTTGCAGGTCCTCACGCACCTTAAAGCGGTCTACCACCACCTCAATGGTGTGCTTGCGGCGCTTATCCAGCTTGGGGGTGTCGTCCAGGTCACAGATAACTCCGTCGATCCGTGCCCGCACAAATCCGTCCCGGCGCAATTGTTCAAATACGTGCTGGTGCTCACCCTTTCGATCGCGAACTACCGGCGCCAGCAACATAATCTTGCTGCCTTTCGGTAAAGCCAGTACCTGATCCACCATCTGGCTGATCGTCTGGGCTTGCAGGGGTTCGTCGTGCTCGGGGCAGCGGGGTTCTCCAACCCGGGCAAATAGCAGCCGCAGATAGTCATAGATCTCTGTGATGGTGCCCACAGTGGAGCGGGGGTTGTGTGAGGTGGACTTCTGCTCGATTGAAATAGCCGGTGATAGCCCCTCGACGGTATCCACATCCGGCTTTTCCATCATCGACAGGAATTGACGGGCGTAGGTGGATAGTGATTCCACGTAGCGGCGCTGCCCCTCTGCGTAGAGGGTGTCAAAGGCCAGGGAAGATTTGCCGGAACCGGACAGGCCGGTGATAACGATCAGTTTATCGCGGGGAATGTCCAGATCGATATTCTTCAGGTTGTGGGTGCGAGCACCCCTTACATAAATCGTGTCCACGCTCTACCTATATGCTGCTAATACTGGGCCGGGCCTCGGACTTGCTCCGCGCGGGGCGATCACAACTGCGGTGCCGGAAAAACAGTCAAGTATAAACTCGCCACCTGATGTGCGAAAATTGTCTTTCGCAATACCCGACATTCAGGCAGATAGCATTCGATGATTCCTGTGATTCTCTGTGGTGGCACTGGCTCGCGCCTGTGGCCACTCTCTCGCGAGGCCTACCCTAAACAGTTCCTACCCCTTATCGGTGGTGAAACGATGTTACAGGCAACCGTAAGGCGCCTGGAGGGCATTGAGCCATTACAGGCGCCGATCCTGGTATGCAACGAAGAGCATCGTTTTGCCGCCGCCGAGCAATTGCAGGAAATCGGCCACGGAGCCCAGTCCATTTTACTGGAGCCCTGCGCGCGCAATACTGCACCGGCTATTGCCCTGGCTGCCCTGGCAGCACTGGAGTCAGGAGCTGACCCTTTACTGCTGGTATTACCGGCAGACCACGCCGTTTCCGACGAGGCAAATTTTCAGGAGTCTGTAGAGTCGGCCCGAGCCCTGGCTGAGCAGGGGCATCTGGTCACCTTTGGTATTGTGCCGACCCGGGCGGAGACCGGCTACGGCTACATTCGGCGCGGGGATAAATTGGCGGAAACTGCTTGGAAAGTGGCGGAGTTCGTCGAAAAGCCGGACACTGAAACCGCTGAAGCTTACCTGGCCTCCGGGGATTACTCCTGGAACAGTGGCATGTTCCTGTTCCGCGCCTCCCGCTATCTGGAGGAGTTGGAGCGGTACCGTGCAGATATTCTCACAGCCTGCCGCAGTGCCTATAAGAGTGCCGCGAGGGATCTGGATTTTACCCGGGTGGATAGAGAGGCTTTTGCAGCCTGCGCAGATGAGTCTGTGGATTATGCAGTAATGGAGCCGACGGAATCCGCGGCAGTTGTACCTATGGATGCGGGTTGGAGCGATGTGGGCTCCTGGCAGGGGCTATGGGAGTTAGCAAAACGCGATGCCAATGACAATTTGCTTCAGGGTGATGTGTTGCTAGAAGACTCCCAGCGCTGCCTGGTGCGTGGTGAGAGCCGCTTGGTCAGCCTTCTCGGTGTATCCGACCTGGTTGTTGTCGATACTGACGATGCGCTTCTGATCGCTGACCGGCAACGGGTCCAGGAAGTCAAAAAACTGGTCAGTAACCTCAAGAGCACTGGCCGCAGTGAGGCCCAAAGGCACCGCAAGGTATATAGGCCCTGGGGCTACTACGACTCGATTGATGCGGGTCCACGCTTTCAAGTGAAGCGTATTGTGGTGAAGCCGGGCCAGCAGCTATCCCTGCAGATGCATCACCACCGCGCTGAACACTGGGTTGTGGTGCAGGGAACTGCGAAGGTTACCCGGGGTGAAGAAGAGGTCCTGATCACCGAGAACCAATCGACTTATATCCCCCTGGGGGTGGTCCACCGTTTGGAGAACCCCGGTACGATTCCCTTGGAGCTGATTGAGGTGCAATCCGGCAGTTATCTCGGAGAGGATGACATTGTCCGCCTCGATGATGAGTACGGTCGTAACTAGTTGTGGATAAAAGTTGTGCTGTTTCCCCTACAGCCGGGAGGCGGCTCACTGTACAATGCGCGCCCTATTTGATGCTGTTCCGGGATTTGCATGAATTCCATTGAGCGCCGCGCCCTGGGTGGGCTGGCTTCCCTGTATGTCTTTCGTATGCTGGGCCTGTTTATGGTCTTGCCGGTTCTCACTGTGTACGGCGAGGGCTATCGCGATAGCACGCCCATGCTGCTGGGGTTGGCAATGGGTGCCTATGGCCTGAGTCAGGCGATACTCCAAATTCCTCTGGGGCTCCTATCCGATCGCTGGGGGCGCAAGCCGGTTATTTATACCGGCCTTGCACTGTTTGCTCTGGGCAGTGTCATCGCTGCACTGACGGATTCGGTTTACGGCCTTATTGTGGGGCGGGTACTGCAGGGTTGTGGTGCCATTGCCGCGGCTGTGATGGCACTGGTCGCCGACTTAACCCGCGATGAAAAGCGCGGTATTGCGATGGCGATTATCGGAGCGTCTATTGGCGTCGCATTTATGCTGGCGGTGATCCTGGGGCCGGCGCTGGCCGGTGTGGGCGGCTTGCCGGCAATTTTCTCGGTCACTGCTGGATTAGCACTGCTGGGTGGATTATTGGTTTGGCGCTTGGTGCCGACTCCAGAGGCGGCTAGGCGGCCGGCCGTTTATGGCAGTGGTTTTCGTACGGTAGTTAAAAGCGGTCTTGTTTGGCGCTTGGTTTCTGGGGCCTTTTTCTCCCACTTGTTGCTCACGGCATTGTTTGTCGCCTTGCCATTGGTGCTAGTCGATAGATTGGATTGGCCGGCGAGCGAACACTGGAAACTGTATGGGCCGCTAATGCTCGGCACCTTCCTGGTGATGTTGCCAATGATGAGGGCGGCAGAGAAAAGTGATCGGGTGCCGTTCGCGCTTAATTTTGCTTGTTTAGCTTTGATCGGTGGCAGTGCGGCCTTGTTGTCTGCAAGCACCTGGGTGCTGGTAGTCTTACTGGCAGTGTTCTTCACCGGTTTCAACCTGCTTGAAGCCCTGTTGCCAGCGCAGCTAACCAGGAAGGCTCCGGCGGAAGCGAGGGGCGCAGCCACGGGGCTCTACGCGACTTTACAGTTCTTTGGCACCTTTGTCGGCGGTAGCCTGGGTGGCCTGCTGTTCGGTCTGGGGGGCGCTTCCGCAGTTGCTGCTCTGGGTTTGGCGGTGCTGCTGCTATGGATGTTGCTGTGGTGGGGTTTGCGCGAGAGAGCGTGAAGGTAGCGCTTACTAACACTGAGCCGCTATTGTATCCTACTGGATAAAAATACAACATTTACCGATGGTGCAATGCAGCACTGACGGTATTTCATAACACTTGATAGATTAATTGATTGTTTAAATAGTTTATTGCCCCGGGTGGAGCCCGGGTTGACGAGAGGAGAGGGCCATGGCCAGGGGTATTAATAAAGTAATTCTGATCGGTAATCTGGGGAATGACCCGGAAACCAAATATATGCCGAGTGGCGGTGCTGTTACCAACATCAGCCTGGCTACCAGTGAGAGCTGGAAAGACAAGCAGACTGGCCAGCAGCAGGAGCGCACTGAGTGGCATCGCGTAGTATTTTTTAACCGCCTGGCTGAGATCGCCGGTGAGTACCTGCGCAAGGGGGCCAAAGTTTATGTAGAGGGCTCTCTACGCACCCGTAAGTGGCAGGATAAGAATTCCGGCCAGGACCGCTACACCACTGAAATCGTTGCCAGCGAAATGCAGATGCTGGACGGTCGCGGTGAGCAGGGCGGCTTTGGTCAGGGTATGGGTGGCGCTGGAATGGGCGCAGCCGCAGGTGGCCAAATGGGTGGCGGCCAGCCGATGGGTGGTTCCAGCGGTTTTGACCAACAGGGCGGCGGTTTCCAGGGTGGCTACCAGCAGCAGGGCGGCCAGGAGGCATACGGGCAGGGGCGTACCGCCCCCTCACCGATGGCACCAGCTAACCAGCAGCCCCAGCAACAGCCGAACCAAGGTCCTGCCGGTGGTTTCGATAATAGCTTTGATGACGATATCCCGTTCTAAGAACTGGATTTACCAGTGTCTGAATTGAATACAGGTTATATGCCGGATACCGTCGCCATTATCACAGCTGGTAATGAGATTGATGGTGCGCTGCAAAAAAGACTGCAGCGCGCAGGCTTTCGCATACAGCAGTTGACCCCCGGGGAAATCGATCAATTGAGACCAGGCTCAATTGTGATTAATGCCTCCGCCTGTGCCGACAATCGAGGCATGCCGGAGTCACTGCTGGTGAGCAAGCGGCTTTGTGCTGCACCCTGTGAACATATTATTCACCTCTCATCCTACCAAGTTTTTTCTGGCGGTGAGCGCCGCCGCTATGACGAAGATGAGCCCGCAGAACCACAGTCCTCAAGTGGACGCGAATGGCTGGCCTGCGAAGATGCCTTTAATGGGCTGCAAAACCTGACGATTTTGCGTTTTGGCTGGATGGTGGATAGTGGTCAGGATGCCTTGTTAGGGCGTATTTTACGTAGCTTTGCATCTGGGGAGTCTTTGGTTCTGGATGGAAGGAATAACGGCAACCCGGTGACGGTAGTGGATATGGCGCGTGTAGCAGTGGCAGTTGCCCAACAGCTTGCTAGTGGTGCCAAAGCCGGAGGCGTCTACCATTACGGCAGTTCTGATAGCTGTACTGCGATGGAGTTCGCGTTGGAAGTTGTTGAGCGTGCTCAGGCATTTTACGATGAAGAACGTTTAGCCGAGCTAGCTTCACTTGGAGGTGAGACTGAAAAGGGAGATCGCAGCATAGAGCTTTCATGTGGCAAATTGCGAGATGTTTTTGGTATTCAGCAACGCAGCTGGCGGCAGGGGCTGACGCGTCAAGTTGAACTGTGGCTGGAGCGCTTGCATGTGGAACCAGAGTGATTTGGTTCCTATTATGCAGAAGGAATATAAAAAGGGCGCCTTGAGGCGCCCTTTTTATTTCGATTAGGTTTTATCGAAAATCAGGCAGGCATTGGTTCCGCCAAAACCAAAGCTATTGGACATAGCTCGTCTGACTTCTGTCTCTCGGAGCTCGCTGACTAGGTCCATGCCCTCAGCCGCAGGGTCGAGATTCTCTACGTTAGCTGATGCCGCAATAAAGTCATTCTGCATCATCAGTAGGCTGTAGATAGCTTCCTGAACCCCTGCAGCTCCCAGGGAGTGGCCCGTAAGTGATTTGGTAGAGGCAAATGCTGGAACCTTATCCCCAAATACTTCACGCATGGCTTTCAATTCGGCGATATCGCCCACGGGAGTAGAGGTGCCGTGAGTGTTGATATAATCTACGCTACCCTGCAGACCTTTGCCATCCATACCGGCCAGAGCCTGCTGCATGCAGCGGGCGGCGCCTTCACCGCTTGGGGCAACCATATCGTAACCGTCGGAAGTGGCGCCGTAACCGGTCAGCTCCGCATAGATAGTCGCACCGCGCGCCAGCGCGTGTTCCATTTCTTCTAGAACGAGGCAGCCACCACCGCCAGCGATCACAAAACCATCGCGATCGGCATCGTAGGGGCGAGAAGCGTGAGTTGGGTTATCGTTGTACTTGCTGGAAAGAGCGCCCATAGCATCAAACAGGTGGGTGAGGCTCCAAGCAAGCTCTTCACCACCACCGGCGAAGATGACATCCTGTTTGCCCATCTGGATTAACTCGGCACCATGGCCAATACAGTGGGCACTGGTAGCGCAGGCTGAGGAAATGCTGTAGTTCACCCCTTTGATTTTGAAGGGAGTCGCTAGACATGCGGATACGGTGCTGCCCATTACCTGGGGGACGCGGTAGGCGCCAACACGACGTACGCCTTTCTCCTTCAGAGTATGAGCGGCATCAATAATCTGCTGGGTGGATGTGCCCCCCGACCCCATGACGAGACCAGTGCGTGGGTTGGACACCTGGGCCTCTTCAAGGCCAGACATATCAATGGCTTCGCGCATTGCAATGTAGGCGTAGGCAGCTGAGTCGCCCATAAAGCGTAGTTGCTTGCGATCGATATGTTCTTTGAAATCGATGTCCACAGACCCAGCTACATGGCTGCGCAGACCGAGCTCCTTGTACTCTTCTTGAAAGCGGATGCCGCTTCGGCCAGTTTTTAGTGACTCGGTGACTTCTTTTGTGTTGGTACCGATACAGGAGGTGATACCCATTCCGGTAATGACGACCCGACGCATAGTGATCTCCAGCATAGCTTCTCGGTAGAGGGTTGTGGCTTCCACCGGTATTAGTCTTAAACGAGTTTAAAAGTTGTCCGTACGGGTAAATAAGCCTACGCGAAGATCCTTTGCGGTGTAAATTTCCCTTCCATCCACAGAGACACTGCCGTCGCCAATACCCATAACGAGCCTGCGCTCAACAATCCGACTCATTTGGATATGGTAAGTTACCTTCTTGCTGGTGGGGAGGATTTGGCCTGTAAATTTAACTTCCCCACAGCCCAGAGCACGACCGCGGCCGGGGTTGCCTTTCCAGGCCAGGAAATAGCCCAGTAGCTGCCACATGGCATCCAGTCCCAGGCACCCAGGCATTACGGGATCGCCGGGAAAGTGACAGTCGAAAAACCATAGGTCGGGGTGAATGTCGAGTTCAGCGATCAGCTCTCCTTTTCCGAATGCGCCCCCTTCTTTAGATATATGAGTGATGCGGTCGAGCATCAACATATTGGGAGCTGGCAACTGGGCATTGCCTGGGCCGAACATCTCGCCGCGGGAGCAAGCCAGAAGCTCCTCTCTGGTATACTCACTTTTTTGTACAAAATTACTCATCATTTCCCCGTTAGTGGGTGGTTATGCAATTGAGATTGGACACTTTTGCAAGAGCGGGCATTCTAAGGGCTGTGTGTCGCTTGTCCAGTCGGTCAAGGCGCTTTTTGTGACTGGCGCGAGAATTGTTTTCACAAATACTGCTTTTTAAGCATATTAATTCCCTAACATATTCGTATAGTTTTGGGCTTTATCCTCGGGGAATTCACATTTTGGGCCAAGTCTAACGTTATCGTATGTAAGTGCTCGCGTCACGACGCTATGATACGTTGCCTGCCCTGCGCGGGGTGCGCTGTTTTTAATTGATTGGGGGAGCAGAATGCTCAAGAAATGCCTATTTCCTGTTGCCGGTTACGGTACTCGTTTTCTTCCTGCCACTAAGGCTATGCCGAAAGAAATGTTACCGCTGGTGAATAAGCCTCTGGTCCAGTACGGTGTTGAGGAGGCTATAGAGGCAGGGCTGACCGAGATTGGGTTTGTTACAGGTCGAGGCAAGCGTGCCATTGAGGATCACTTTGATACCAACTTTGAGCTGGAGCACCAGATTGCTGGTACCGGTAAAGAACGTTATTTGGATTCAGTCCGTAAAGTGATCGATAGGGCGAGCTTTTCTTATACCCGTCAGGGGGAAATGAGAGGTTTGGGTGATGCCATTTTACAAGGGCATCGCCTAGTTGGTGACGAACCGTTTGCAGTTGTGCTAGCGGATGACCTGTGCCTGAATGAAGACATGGGAGTTTTGGGGCAAATGGTCCAGCTGTATAAGCAGTTCCGCTGCAGTATTGTTGCTGTGGAAGAGGTGCCGAAGGACCAGATCCATAAATTCGGTGTGATCGGTGGTAATGAGATTAAACCTGGTTTGTACCAGGTCACCGATATGGTGGAGAAGCCTGCAGCGGAAGATGCCCCCAGTAATATGGCGATTATTGGTCGTTATATCCTGACACCGGATATCTTTGATCTGATCCGTGATACCCCTCCAGGCAAAAATGGTGAGGTTCAAATTACCGATGCGCTGATGGCGCAAGCACAGCAGGGCTGTGTATTAGCTTATGCTTTTAAGGGCCGCCGCTACGATTGTGGTTCGGTTGAGGGCTTTATAGACGCTACCAATCACGTTTATGAAAATGTGTATTTGCCAGAGCAGGCTGCTGAGGAGAAAAGCAAGTGAGTGAGCTGACTTGCTTTAAGGCTTATGACCTTCGCGGCCGTGTTCCCGATGAACTTAACACCGATGTTGCTTATCGAGTGGGGCGTGCTTTTGCTCAGTTTCTGAGTGCTCGTCGAGTAGTTGTTGGACATGATATACGGCTTACCAGTGGCGAGCTGACTGATGCGCTAGTGAATGGATTGCGAGATGCCGGTGCCGATGTTTTCCATATCGGCGAGTGCGGTACAGAAGAGGTCTACTTTGCCAATTTCCACGGGGATTTTGACGGCGGTATTTGTGTTACTGCCAGTCACAATCCTATGGACTACAACGGCATGAAGTTTGTACGTGCAGGCAGTAGTCCAATCAGTGGTGATACCGGTCTACTGGATATCAAGCGTTTGGCAGAAGAAAACAACTTTGCCCCGGTTGAGCAAAGAGGCACTTTGCAGCGCTTTGAACACCGCGCTGATTTTGTGCAGCACTTATTGGGGTATATCGATAATACTGCATTGAAACCATTAAAATTGGTGGTTAATGCAGGTAATGGTGGTGCGGGGGCGGTTGTTGATGCGCTGGCTCCACACTTGCCATTTGAGTTTGTGCGAGTTCACCATGAACCCAACGGCAACTTTCCCAACGGTATTCCCAACCCAATTTTGCCAGAAAACCGCAATTCTACTGCCGAGGCAGTGCGGGCAAGCAGCGCTGATTTTGGTATAGCCTGGGATGGTGATTTTGATCGCTGCTTCTTCTTCGATGAAAGTGGTGATTTTATTGAAGGTTACTATGTTGTTGGCTTGCTGGCAGAAGCTTTCCTGGCAAAAAACAGCGGTGCCAAAGTTGTTCATGATCCACGCTTGCTCTGGAATACCGAGGATATTGTCCGCACTGCTGGAGGAGAGCCGGTGCAGAGTAAAACCGGCCATGCCTTTATCAAGGAGCGTATGCGCAAGGAAGACGCCATTTATGGTGGTGAAATGAGCGCGCACCATTACTTCCGCGATTTTGCCTACTGCGATAGCGGCATGATCCCATGGTTATTGGTCGCTGAGTTGGTAAGTCGCAGTGGTAAATCGCTGTCACAGCTTGTTGGTGAACGCATGGCTGCTTTCCCTTGTTCGGGAGAAATCAATTCCAAGGTTCAGGATGCTGCAGCACTATTAAAGGCGGCAGAAGAAAAGTATGGACCTGCAGCTGACAGCGTCGAGCATGTGGATGGCTTGAGTATCGCTTACCCTGAGTGGCGTTTTAATTTGCGTATGTCAAATACTGAGCCGGTTGTTCGCCTGAATGTTGAATCCCGGGGAGATGAGGTGTTAATGAGGGAGAAAACAGAGGAGCTGCTTAAGCTTATCGGTTAATACTCGTTTTTTAATATTAAAAAGCCCCGCAACTGCGGGGCTTTTTGGTTTGGGGGTACTAAAAGTTATTTATCTAGTTTTATGGGAGAAATTATAAGAGTCGGGTGACAGCTTGGATGGGGCCTTTGGGAGTTTTTAAGTGTTGAGCGTAGATTTGCCACTGGTTCTTAACCCGCACGCCTATTACAGAGGCGTAGTCTGAGTAGGTGTGATGGTGGGGTTTTAAGGTTGAGCGCCCCAGGGATTTTGTAACGTTACCCAAAAACCTGAACTTTCCCCGATTGATAATCGCATTGTGCGTAGCCTTGCCATTAAGTCCCTGTTTTTTTCTGGGGCGAATATGAGCAACGGCTGGCATATTCGCATTGCGACCGCCAATGCAGAAACAACAGTCACTGAGCTGCCCGGTAATCATAATGTCGGCACCGCTGCGCATTTGGTAGGGCTCAAGGCGATCTAAGCCAAGCTCTTCATCCCAGTCAATCATACGGATATGGTGAACCTTGACTGTTTGAGGGTCGTCGATAAAGACCCCTTGGCGGTGGAAAGCAAATAATTCATTGGGACTGTCGACACCGGATGCGCCCATGCCCATGGTATAGGTCCCGAATTGAAAATCCATGACACCGGTATCTTTTGTACCGGTAATTCTCACTAGGTTATTTTCTAAGAATAATTCTGGGTAATTTCTTAGCTGATAAAGTGCAGTAGAGCTTTTCATATCCTGGTCTCTCTATACCAATTACATTTCTGTTTGTTATTTTGATGCCCTGTAAAGTTGGTGCTGGCGTTTAAAATAACAAGAAGAACAATCGTACCTAATATCGGGGGGAGAATGGAAAATAGATGCGAATAAAGCTTGGATCCTGGTCAGGATTGTTGGCAGTTCGAGGAGGTAGGAGTTGTGCTGCCTTTTATCGTGCTAAAAATAACAGCGCTGCCCGAGTTGGTGAGATAGCCCAGGCAGCGTTTATTTTCAGACGTTTCTTTCGATAGCAAAACTCGCCAATTGCTGCAGGGCGGTTTTTTGTTCGCTCTTGGGCATAAAGGCCAATTGCTTTTTGGCGTCTTCTACAGCGGCCCGGGCACGATCCATGGTGTAGTCCAGAGCACCGCAGGCTTCAATGGCCTCTACTATTTCACTGAGCTTTTCCGCACTGCGCTGTTCAATTGCAGTTTTTACCAGCAGTGCCTGGTCCTTGCTGCCGTTGGCCATGGTGTAGATCAAGGGCAGGGTCGGCTTGCCCTCCGCCAGGTCATCCCCAACATTTTTACCCAGTTCTTCCGAATTACCGCGATAATCGAGAGCGTCATCAACCAGCTGGAAGGCGAGTCCCAGGTGTCGGCCGTAGAGTTTTAGTGCAGTTTGTTCTTCACTTGAGCAGTTGGCTAATACGGCCGCAGTTTCACAGGCGGCTTCAAACAGTGCGCCGGTCTTTTTGTGGATAACGGTGAAGTAATTCTCTTCGCTTACTGCGGGATCGCCGGCGTTGACCAGCTGCTGCACTTCACCCTCTGCGATGGTGTTGGTGGTCTCTGAGAGTATTGCCATGATGCTCATGTCTTCCAGAGCAACCATCATTTGGAAGGCGCGGGAATAGAGGAAATCTCCCACGAGTACGCTGGGCGCATTGCCCCACTTGGCATTGGCGGTAAGGCGGCCGCGGCGCATGTCAGAGGTATCTACAACATCGTCGTGCAGTAAGGTAGCAGTGTGAATAAACTCGATAATTGTGGCGAGATCGATATGGTCCTCACCCTGATAGCCGCAAGCTTTGGCACAAAGTAGTACCAGTAGTGGGCGCAGGCGCTTGCCCCCGGCTTCGACCAGGTAGTGACCTATATTTTCCACCAGGGGAACGTCCGAGTGCAGTTGATCGAGAATGTGCTGGTTAACCGCAGCAAAGTCTTCGGCGGCGACCCGGTGAAAAGGCAGCATGTGAGAGTTCCTTATACGACTAGACAGAGGCCTCCCGGGGGCCGGAAGGCGAAGGGGCGCTATTGTATCAACCCGGCGAATTGATTAGAATCTGCGCCCCGCCAATTGGGGGCTCTTTGCGGCTATTGGGTCGTCTACGGGCCTTTTGGCGAATAGATGTTAAACACACGGCGCAAGCTCCCGAAATGCGGAGCAGTGACTTATTGGTCCTCCCGCTGCTTCGTGTCGTCCTTATCGGAGCATAGAAATATGTACGCTGTTTTTGAGAGCGGTGGCAAGCAACACCGTGTAGAAGAAGGCGAAGTACTTCGCCTGGAGAAGCTGGA
Organism: Microbulbifer maximicatervae (SeqCode); assembly: GCF_052467815.1. Classification (NCBI taxonomy): domain Bacteria; kingdom Pseudomonadati; phylum Pseudomonadota; class Gammaproteobacteria; order Cellvibrionales; family Microbulbiferaceae; genus Microbulbifer; species Microbulbifer maximicatervae (SeqCode). The sequence continues at coordinate 830,210 of NZ_CP174326.1, read as the reverse complement.
AGTAGCAACTGGCGAATCCATTGATTTTGATAAAGTGTTCATGGTTGTCGATGGCGACAAGATCAGCATTGGCGCTCCTATTGTAGATGGCGCTAAAGTAACTGCTGAAGTGGTAAGCCACGGCCGCGGCGAGAAGGTGAAAATCATCAAGTTCCGTCGTCGTAAGCACTCCATGAAGCGCCAGGGCCACCGTCAGTGGTACACCGAAGTTAAAATCACTGGCATCAAGGCATAAGAGAGGAGTAACGACTCATGGCACATAAGAAAGCTGGCGGTAGTACGCGAAATGGTCGCGATTCCGAGAGTAAACGCCTGGGCGTGAAGCGCTTTGGCGGCCAGTCTGTAGCAGCAGGCAACATCATCGTTCGTCAGCGTGGCACCAAGTTCCACGCCGGTGTTAACGTTGGTATGGGCAAAGACCACACCCTGTTCGCCACTGCGGACGGCGTTGTGAAGTTTGAAGTTAAGGGCCCCAACAACCGCAAGTTCGTTTCTATCGAAACTGCTTAAGCGGTCATTAGCCCAAGCTTCATAAAAAGCCCCGCTATTGCGGGGCTTTTTTGTTGGAAAAGTCGCAAAAAGACCGCGACGGGAAGTTAGGGTGGCAGTTGCCCACAGGAGGCGGCTTGTCGGCTGGTATGATGATAGTGCGCGCATCTGCGCACCGGATGAGACAACCGCTGTGGCGGTGGAGTGATTATGAAGTTTGTCGATGAGGCGCCCATCTCTGTGCAGGCAGGTAAGGGCGGCAATGGCTGCCTGAGCTTTCGCCGGGAAAAATTTGTTGAGAAGGGTGGCCCGGATGGCGGTGACGGCGGCGATGGCGGCTCCGTGTACCTGGAAGCTGATGATTCCCTGAACACCCTGGTGGATTATCGCTACCAGCCCCGCTACGCCGCTGAAAGTGGTCAGCCGGGTCGAGGGCGCAACTGCACTGGCGCCAAGGGTGAGGACCTGGTCCTTAAGGTGCCGGTGGGCACCACGATCATTGATGCGGATACCGGCGAGACTATCGGCGATATGACCGAAGCCGGTGAGCGTCAGCTGGTGGCCCAGGGTGGCTTCCACGGCCTGGGTAATACCCGATTCAAGTCCAGTACTAACCGTGCGCCGCGTCAGACCACACACGGCACTGAGGGTGAGATGCGCAGTCTCAAGCTCGAGCTGAAGGTTCTGGCAGATGTGGGCATGTTAGGGCTGCCCAATGCGGGCAAATCCACGTTTATTCGCGCCGTCTCTGCAGCCAAACCGAAAGTGGCCAACTACCCCTTTACTACCCTGGTACCAAATTTGGGGGTGGTGCAGGTTCAGAAGCATCGCAGCTTTGTGATTGCAGATATTCCCGGCCTGATTGAAGGTGCAGCCGAAGGGGCGGGCCTGGGGATTCGCTTCCTCAAGCACTTAACTCGCTGTCGAGTTTTGTTGCACCTGGTTGACCTGGCTCCCTTCGATGGCTCTGATCCGGTAGAGAATGCCCGAGCCATTGAGCACGAGCTGTCCACCTTTAGCCCTACCCTGGCCGGGCGCGAACGCTGGTTGGTATTGAATAAGACGGACTTGGTTCCCGCTGCTGAGCTGGAAGAGCGCTGCCAGGCGGTAGTGGATGCCCTGGGTTGGGAAGGACCTGTGTTTCGTGTGGCAGCTATTCGCAAGGAGGGTACTGATGCCCTCGGTGGTCGCTTGATGGACTACCTGGAAGAGCGCCAGGAAATCGAAGAGCGAGATCCCGACTTGGCTGTGGCGGAGCTGGAAGCGCAGCGTCAAATGCAGCGCGAAGCTCGCGAGCGTATCGAAGAGTTGAGAGAGAGTCATCGCGCCAAGCGCAAAGCGGCCAAGGGGCAGGTGGATGACGATGAGGATTGGGATGATGACGACGACCACGATGTGGATGTCGAGTATCGCTCTTAAATGGCATGGAGCGAGCTGAGTTAGTTTGGCTCGCTCAATAGTTATCTTGTCCTGAGGGGGAAACATGGACTCCGCAACAGTGTCCCGGCAGGCGTTGACCAAGGCCCAGCGGTGGGTGGTAAAAATTGGTAGCGCCCTTCTGACAGATAATGGTCGAGGTGTGAATACCGCTGCCATTTCTGCTTGGGTTGCGCAGATGGCTGATTTGCGCCGTCGAGGGATCGAAGTTGTTCTGGTTTCATCCGGTGCTGTTGCGGCCGGAATTGACCGGTTGGGCTGGTGTCGCCGGCCCGAGTCTATCCACCAGTTACAGGCGGCCGCTGCTGTGGGGCAGAGCCACCTTGTGCAGGTCTATGAGCAGGCTTTTAGCCGTTTTGATATTCGCAGCGCTCAGATCCTGTTGGATCACGATGACCTTTCCAATCGCACTCGCTACCTGAATGCTCGCAGCACCTTGCGCACGCTCCTGTCACTGGGGGCTGTGCCTATCGTGAATGAAAATGACACGGTAGTGACTGACGAAATACGTTTCGGCGATAACGATACCCTGGCGGCCCTGGTTGCAAATCTGGTTGAGGCAGATGCGCTGCTGATTTTGACCGATGCGGATGGGCTGTTTACTGAAGATCCCCGCGATAACCCCGAAGCAGAATTAATTAGTGAGGCATCTGCGCTTGATCCCAGGCTGCTCGAGATGGCGGGGGATTCCCGCAGCGGTCTGGGTCGTGGTGGTATGACCACCAAGGTGCGCGCAGCGCAGTTGGCAGCGCGCTCAGGAGCTCGCACAGTGATCGCTGGCGGGGCCTTGGAGGCGGTGATAGATAAAGTCTGTGCCGGCGAGCAGCTGGGTACTCTGTTGCTGCCAGAGGCAGATCCCCTGGCGGCGCGTAAGCGCTGGCTCGCTGGACAGTTACAGGTGCGCGGAACCCTGTTAGTGGATGCCGGTGCCGAGGCAGCTATGACTGGGAGTGGTAGCAGTTTGTTGCCGGTGGGGGTTACCGCTGTTGAGGGGCATTTCAGGCGCGGAGATCTGGTGTCTTGCAGGAATGCTGAAGGTCGCGAGATAGCGCGGGGCCTGGTCAATTATGACAGTAGTGAGAGTGGTCGGATTCTGGGGCAGTCATCGGAGAAGTTTGCCGACCTTTTAGGGTATCGGGATGACGATGAATTAATTCATCGCGATAACCTGATCCTGCTCTGAATTGGCAAGTTTCGAATACAAAAAAGCCCCGCGATGCGGGGCTTTTTTGTGTCTGCTGCCTAGGGGATTAGGCGGCCAGAGCTTTGATCTGAGCGTTCAGACGGCTCTTATGACGAGCGGCTTTATTCTTGTGAATAATGCCTTTGTCTGCCATACGGTCAATAACGGGAACTGCTTCTGCGTACGCAGTTTTTGCTTTTTCCGCATCGCCGGCATCGATGGCCGCAACTACCTTCTTGATGTAGGTGCGCACCATGGAGCGCAGACTGGCGTTGTGCATGCGGCGCTTGTCGTTCTGGCGCGCGCGTTTCTTCGCTTGAGGTGAGTTGGCCACCGGTTGCTCCTGTCTGGAATCTATAAATCTGTAACTAACAGGCCCTGGGGCCCGATCGGGACGCGACATTATCCCCACAGTTGGTTGTTTGTCAACCATAGCGGGCGTCTCGGTGCAGATATGTTGTCAATCCGCAACGGCGGTTACCCGGTCGGCAACTCCAGGCTGAACTCTACACCGCTGCCGTCGCTGCGGTTTCGGGCTTTTAAGGAGCCACCGTGGAAGTCTGCGATCAGTTTGGCGATATGCAGTCCTAGCCCCAGGTGGCCGGCATTATCGCCCTGGTTGCGCACAGAAACGAGAGAGTCGAACAGCTTGTGAGCGTAACCTTCCGGGAGCAGTGGGCCGTCATTGCCCACTGTGATCAAGTAGGTATCTCTGTTTGTTGCCACTGACAGGCAAATTTCACTGCCTTCGGGAGCGAAGCTACATGCGTTATCCACCAGCTTGTCCAGCAGTTGAGCCAATAACTCCGGTGCGCCGTGGCAGGCTAGCTCCCCAGTGGGTTTGTTTAGAGTAAATCGGTGTTCGCTGTGAGCATCGCCATAGCACTGTGTCATGACTTCAAGCAGGTCTGCCAGGTCGAAAGGCTCCCGCTCCGCTTGGTGGATGCTGGTTTCAAGATTGCTGGCTGCGGAGAGACTGTTGAGAATCCCCGACAGCCTTGCACTGCCATCCATAGCCCGCCCTGCATAGCGGCGGCTGTGGTCGTCGAGTTCTCCGGCGGAGAGGTTATCCAGGGATGAGCGAACCACTGCCAGCGGTGTGCGTAGCTCGTGTGACAACTTGCTGGCGAGAGTGCGCAGGTACTGGTGATATTGGTCCAGCTCTGCGAGCAGGCTGGCGAAGGCCCGGTTTAGGTCTCCCAGTTCATCGCCAGCCTTTGAATGGGGAAAGTTGCCGCGCAGTTTGCCGCTGGAATCTACTGCGTTGCGGGCGGCCTGGTGTAGCTTGCGCACGCGCCAGGAAAGCCAGCTGGCGTAGCCCAAAAGGAAGAGCAGGGCAGTTGCGGCCGCGGCGCAGCTGATCAACCACAACCGGTGGGCTGCTCCCTCGGTGACTGATTGCATCGCTTCGCCAGATTGCAGGACGAGGACCTGCCCCAGAAGTGGCCGTTCAACCACTTCGTCGACCCGGGTGATAACGGGCACACTCACCGCACCAATTCGGGATTGCAGCTGCCCTGAAAACCATTGCTCCTGGGTGCCACGGCTGTCAGGCGTCGGAAGAGGCAAGCTATTTTCCGGCAGCTGTGGCAAATCCCCCTTGGAAAGCAATTTGCGATAAGCCCAGTCTGTCAGCCACGAATCGCTCTCGGAATCTGTAAGGTGTAGTTGTCCGTTGCTGGCAAGAAGAAACCCCTCGCTGTCCACTACTGCGAGGCGTAGTCCAGGGCGCGCAAAGTGGTCGAGCTCTTTCTGAAGGTCTGGCAGAGGGCTCACCAGGCGTCCTGGGTGACCATCTGCCGGAAGTGTGCTGGCGCTGCGAGTCGGTGAGGAGCCACTGCTGTTTGCCCTGTCGTGAATGCGGATAGCGAGGGCTCCACCGGTTAGGGTTTGTGGCAGAGCCAGCTCCAATTGGTAACCGGCACCAGAAGTAGTCCATCGGCCCCTGAAACGCAGCTCGCGCTCATAGCGGCCCTCTCTCGGGTTGTGCCACAAGGCGCTGGCGGCCCCCTGGCTGGCGACGGGCAGGATGTAGTGCCGGTCAGCGGTAAATAGCTCTACAGTGTCGCCTCCAGCGATTAGGCCTGTGCGGGGGTCCCGGTAGGCGGGGGTTGAGTCTGAAACAGTGAGAAGCAGGTAGATTTGCTTATCCAGTTGCCCCAGCGTCACCTGGGCCATAGGGGATAGCTGTCCGTCCTCAAGGGTTCTGGGCTCAAGTTGCTGCGCTCGCCACTCATCGCCATAGCCGTCGACTCTCGGAGCTTGAGATAGGGGATTCAGGTAGAGCTGAGCGCCTGGTGGGCGCGATAGGCGCTGAGGGTCCGGGGCGATAAGCTGGGGGGCACTGGCCAAGCGCGCGGCAATTGCCGCCGCAGTTGCTTCAATTGCCTGGATCTGGCCTTGTGCTAGGGCGGCGTCCACCTGGCGGAGGTACTGGCAGCCGGCCCAGGGCAGGGTGAGTGCGACAAGGCTGACGAGCAAGAGTTGGCGGCGTAGGTTCATACTTAAATTTTTGAAATTGTTCGCCCGATGGCGGTTTACAGCTGCCAGCGATACCCCATGCCGTAGGCGGTTCCTATGGCATTAAACTCGGTGTCCAGCGCCTGGAATTTGCGCCTGATTCTTTTGACGTGAGAGGTGATGGTGTTGTCATCCAGCACTACGCGGGCTGCTTCCATTAGTTGGCTGCGGGATTTAACGTGGCCGGGCCTTTTTGCCAGGGCGTGGACAATCCAGAATTCGGTCACGGTTAAGTCCACGGGTTGCTCATCCCAGTGGCAATGGAGCCTGGAAATATCCAGCCATAGCTTTCCCTGAGTTAAGCTCTCGCCTTCATCGTTTTGATCTCGCAGCACGCTAACGCGGCGCAGTAGGGCGTTAATTCGCGCCTGCATATGGGGTAGGGAGATATCCTTGGTGAGGTAATCATCAGCCCCCAGGCGCAGTCCGGAAATAATATCCAGCTCTGAGTCCCTGGCGGTGAGAAATAATATTGGCAGGCTCGGCGCCATAGCGCGCAATTCCCGGCAGAGCTCAAAACCGCCCTCCACCTCGCTGCCCAGGCCAACATCGATCACGGCCAGGTCTGGCAGTCGCTGGCGAAAAGCATCCATGGCCTCAATTCTGGCGCTGTATAAATCGACCCGGTAACCGTGGCGGCGCAGAGCATCGCGGTAGTTTTCTGCGATAGCGCGTTCATCTTCGACAATGGCGATGGTTGCACTCATGACAAATCCCGACTTAATTCCTTTCTGGCGGAGAATCATGCACGAAGTTGCAGGGGTTAGGCAAAAAGGCGGGCGCAAGGCGCCCGCAAATACAACAGGGTTTCTATCAGCTTGGAGTTGCGTGAGTGGATTCGCGATCCACTCACGCTTATGCAATGCGGTTTGAAGGCGAAGGGATATGCGGATTTGTTGTCCGCCGTGCCCCTTTAACTCAGAAGTTTCCCGCCATGGACTCCGGCAGGGAGAAGCGGATGTCGACGCGGCGCTCCATAGCGTAGGCGTCTACATCACCTCGGGTTGCCTGGGAGTAGGTGGAGCCGAGTGCGCTGCGGCTGATTCTTGAGGCATCAACTCCCAGCGATACCAAAGCCTCTTCCACACTCAGGGCGCGTTGATCGGACAGTACATTGTTGTAGCCGTCGCTGCCGCGAGGATCTGCGTGTCCCTCCAGGTGAATTTGCAGGTGGGGGTGGCGCTTTAGGAAGTCAGCCATGGCACTCAGCTGGTGCATTTGGCCCTCCTGAAGCTCGTCCTCCCCAGTGGTAAACAGCATTTGGAATTGCAGTGAATCCAGGGCCAGTTGGCTGGCGTCGTTCGCGGACAGTTGAGCCGCATCCAATTGCTGTGCCAGGTTGCTGAGCTCTGCACGGCTCTCTGTCAGTTGTGTTGCCAGCATATCTGCCTCGTCTGCTTGCTTGATCTGCTCTCCGAGCCAGGCTCCGCCGAGTGCTCCGGCGATAAAGCCAACGGGCCCACCCAATGCTGCACCGGCAATTGCAGAGCCGGTAAAGACTGAGGCCTGCTTGGCCGGAGTCAAATTGGATTCGTTTTGTTCCTTAGCGTGGGCTCCGGTGGCAATCAGAGAACCCAGGGCGACGGCCATCACTACTTTTTTCATTGTTCTGCTCCTTAGCTGCTTTTCTTACTCGTGTGGGCCTGTTCTGTTGTGGCCCGTTTGAGTGTTATTAAAAAGCTCCAAGGAGGCACTGGCGTGGCGCAGCTATGACCAACTGCGGCTCAATTGTGGCGAAATATGGCGATCGCTCCGAAACCCAGCTCAGAAGCTGGAAGGGGCTGGGCGACCGCAGTTATAGCAGGGGGTAGATGGACAGACGGGGCTGGGGCCATCAACAGCTGCTATGTACCGCACAATTGCCAGAACCAGGGCAATAATCAAAGCACTAATGGTCATCCCTTCTCTCCCCGCACCACCAGCTCCATGGGTGGCGCGACTAGTTCGCTCTTAGTATAGGCTCGCGGTCCCGCAGTCGCAGGGCCTCAGCTCTGTAGAGGAGCCCATATATCCCCAGGTTTTGGGGTAGACTTGCCGGCCAACAAGTTTCAACTTTCGCCAGGAGTCCGAGTTTTGTCGCAGTCATCCCCAGCTCAGGAACAGGCAGTCGAAAAATCTGGTGCTTCCAGATTGCTGCGGGGCAGTTCCGTTGTCGGTGCTGCCACTATGCTGTCGCGAGTGGCCGGGCTGGTTCGCGACGTGGCGCTGGCCCGCTTTGCCGGTGCGGGCGATGCTGCCGATGCCTTTTTTGTCGCATTCAAGATTCCCAACTTTTTTCGCCGTCTATTTGCCGAAGGGGCATTTGCCCAGGCCTTTGTGCCGGTACTGGCCGAATACCGCCAAAAGGGCGGTAAGGCGGCTGCGCGAGAGTTAAATGACCGGGTTGCGGGTGCACTTGGCGGCGTACTTTTGTTGGTTACTCTGTTTGGTGTTCTCTGCGCTCCACTAGTTACGGGTATTTTTGCTTTTGGTTGGTGGTGGGACGGCAGTGAGCGTGAGAAGTTCGATCTCGCTACCGATATGTTGCAGATCACCTTTCCCTATTTAATGCTGATTTCCCTGGCGGGATTTACCGGGGCAATACTCAATACTTTCGATCGTTTTGCGATTCCGGCGCTAACCCCGGTGATGCTCAACCTGGTTTTGATTGCTGCGGCGACTGTTGCTACCAGCTGGTTTGATCCGCAAATTATGGCGCTGGCTTGGGGTGTTTTTGTTGCGGGGGTGGTGCAGCTGCTGTTTCAACTGCCTTTTCTCGCTCGTGAAGGTTTACTGCCTAGCCCTAAGTGGGATTGGCAGCACAAAGGAGTGCGTAAAATTTTACGCCTGATGGCGCCGGCGATTTTTGGTGTGTCAGTGACCCAGATCAGCCTGGTGATGGACACTCTGCTGGCTTCATTCCTGCCCAGCGGCAGTGTTTCCTGGCTCTATTTTTCCGACCGCCTCACCGAGCTGCCCTTGGGGGTGTTTGGGGTTGCAGTGGCCACGGTAATTCTGCCGAGCTTGTCGCGTCAGCACACTGACGGAGACCCTCGCCGGTTCCGTCATACTCTCGACTGGGCTTTGCGCAGTGTCACGCTAATTTCCCTGCCCGCTTCTGTAGCCTTGGTGGTACTGGCTGAGCCGCTCCTGACAACCCTTTTTCAGTATGGGCAGATGCAGCCGCGGGATATGCAAATGGCCGCCTGGTCCCTGCGCGCTTATGCCATGGGGCTGTTGGCGTTTATGCTGATTAAAGTGCTGGCGCCGGGCTATTTTGCCCGCCAGGATACCTATACCCCAGTGCGCTTTGGCTTAATTGCTATCTCGGCCAAAATGGTGTTGAGCCTGCTGTTTGTGATACCGCTTAACTACTACTTCAAACTCGGCCATATGGGCCTGGCACTGGCTACGGCTTGTCAGGCCGCTATTAACGCCTGGCTCCTCTATAAAGGCTTGCGTCGAGATGATGTCTATAAACCTGAGGCTGGGTGGGGCACTTACCTGGTAAGGTTGCTTCTGGCGAATTTGGCGATGGTTGCGATTTTGCTCGGGGCCCTGCACCTATGGTCACAGTGGAGTGAATGGGCCTGGTATGACCGCGCCTGGCGTATGGGGCTAATCGTAGCTGCTGGGGGAGCGACCTATCTGTCAGTTTTACTGGTTTCAGGATTGCGCCCCCGCCACTTCCGCGCCAAAAGTTAGTTTATTAAGTGGGCATATTTGGATAAATATGGCCTCTGGCCGCCCAGTGGGAATCCGCTATACTGTGCGGCTCGATTTTATGAGGATGGGAAAATCGCTTTGGCCCAGGAGCGCGAACTAATTCGCGGGTTGCACAACCTGCGCCCCCGCCACCGGGGAAGCGTGGCGACAATCGGCTCGTTCGATGGTGTACACCTCGGTCACCAGGCGATTATTGCGCAGCTCAAGCAGCGCGCGCAGGAACATGATCTGCCCTCGGTGGCGATTATCTTTGAGCCCCAGCCACATGAGTTCTTCTCTGGGGAAAGCGCGCCTGCGCGTCTGATGCGCTTTAAAGAGAAGGTATTGGCGCTATTTGATGCTGGTGCGGACCGGGTGCTGTGCCTGCAGTTTAACGAGAAACTGCGCAACCTGAGTGCCGATGCCTTTGTGCGCCGTATTCTGGTGGACGGCCTTGGAATCCGCCATTTGGTGGTGGGAGACGATTTCCGCTTCGGCTGTGATCGCAGTGGCGATTATCAATTCCTCCAGGGCGCCGGGGCCGAAAATGGATTCACGGTGGAAGACACGGCTACGCTTGAGATTCGCGGAGCCCGGGTGAGCAGCACCCGCATTCGCGAAGCCTTGCAGCGGGGCGAGTTTGAGTTGGCCGAGGCCTTACTCGGACGCCCTTACAGTATTACCGGACGGGTTGCCCCCGGCCGCGCCTTGGGCCGGCAACTGGGTGCTCCCACAGCCAATGTGCGTTTGCACCGCTACCGCTCCCCGCTGGTTGGCGTTTACACCGTTCGCACCAAAGCCGCGAATGGAAGTGAACTCGCAGCTGGGCGGCCGGAAATTGACGGTGTTGCCAATGTGGGGTTTCGCCCAACAGTTGAGGGAGAGGGCGCCCGGCCACTACTGGAAGTCAACTTGTTTGATTTTGATGGCAACCTCTACGGGAAAGAACTAGCGGTAGAGTTTTGCCACAAACTTCGCAATGAAGAGAAGTTTGCCTCCCTGGAAATCCTCAAAGCCCGCATCGCTCAGGATATTGACGATGCTAAAGACTGGTTTGTGCAAAACCCCAAGGGGCACTAACCGGTGTATAGACGATGAATTTTTCTCTACTAGAGCTGAAGTAGACATCCAATGACTGATTATAAAGTGACCTTAAACCTGCCTGAGACCGACTTTCCTATGCGCGGCAATCTGCCCCAGCGCGAGCCGGCTATTTTAAAGAAGTGGCAGGAAACCAAGCTCTACGAAAAAATCCGCGAAGCGCGGGCGGGGCGCGAGCAGTTTATCCTGCACGACGGTCCTCCCTACGCCAACGGGGATATTCACATCGGTCACTCGGTCAACAAGATTCTCAAAGATATTATTATCAAGTCGAAAACCCTGAGCGGTTTTGACGCTCCCTATGTGCCTGGCTGGGACTGCCACGGCCTGCCGATTGAGCACCGCGTCGAGAAAAAGATTGGCAAGGCGGGCGCAAAGGTGGATCACAAAACCTTCCGCCAGAAGTGTCGCGAGTACGCAGCCAAGCAGGTGGACGGACAGAAGAAAGACTTTATTCGCCTGGGGGTGTTCGGTGAGTGGGACAACCCCTACCGCACCATGGATTTCCAATTTGAAGGCGATATCATCCGCGCGCTTGGACGAGTGGTCAAAAATGGCCATTTGGCACGGGGTTTCAAGCCCGTGTACTGGAGCGTTGTGGGCGGATCAGCTCTGGCAGAAGCGGAAGTGGAGTATCAGGATAAAACCTCCTACTCCATTTACGTTTGCTATCCAGCGACGGAAGAGACATCCCTGGCTATCGCCGATGCGGCAGGTGGACACGCGGGTGAAGGCCCCCTATCTGTTGTTATCTGGACCACAACCCCCTGGACGCTTCCTTCCAGCCAAGCGGTTTCTGTCAATGCTGAGCTGGAATACGTTGTGGTGCAAACGGCTGGGCGCCGCTTGCTCGTTGCCGAGGCACTCAAGGATGCAGTATTAGAAAAGGCGGGGCTCGAGGGCGAAGTGGTCGGCCGAATTCGCGGTGCCGCCCTGGAGCACTTGAAGCTCAACCACCCCTTCTACGACAAGCAGTTGCCGATGATCCTCGGCGATCACGTCACCACCGATGCGGGTACCGGTTGTGTACACACGGCGCCGGACCATGGTCCCGATGACTTCCAGGTGGGCAAGCGCTACGGCATCGATACCCTGAACTATATCGATGACAATGGCGTATACCGCGATATGGTACCGCTGTTTGCCGGTGAACACGTCTACAAGGTGGACGACAAAATCGTGGCCCTGTTACAGGAGCGCGGAGTACTTCTGCACCAGGGTAAGATGGAGCACAGCTACCCTCATTGCTGGCGCACCAAGACGCCGCTTATTTACCGCGCAACTCCGCAGTGGTTTGTGAGCATGCAGCAGAATGATCTTCTGGAGAATGCACAGAAGGCAGCGGATGAAGTTCAGTGGATCCCCGGTTGGGGCAAGGCTCGTATCGATGCCATGCTCGACGGCAGCCCGGATTGGTGTATTTCCCGCCAGCGCACCTGGGGCGTGCCCATCGCTTTGTTTGTTCACAAAGAGACCCATGAAATCCACCCGGACACTCCCGCTTTGATGGACAAAGTGGCTGAAAAGGTCGACGCCGAGGGTATGGACGTTTGGTTTGACCTGGACCCACAGGAGCTTCTGGGAGGTGAGGCAGACCAATATCAAAAGGTTACCGATACCCTGGATGTCTGGTTCGATTCAGGTGTGACTCATTACGCCGTACTGGAGCGCCGCAACGGCCTGCGTTTCCCGGCAGATCTGTACCTTGAGGGCTCTGATCAGCACCGAGGCTGGTTCCAGTCTTCACTGAAGACCTCCATCGCTATCAACGATTGTGCCCCTTATAAGCAAGTGTTGACCCACGGTTTCACGGTAGATGCACAGGGACGGAAAATGTCCAAGTCCATCGGCAATACCGTTGCACCACTGGATGTAATCAACAAGTTGGGTGCAGATGTATTGCGCCTTTGGGTTTCCGCCACAGACTTCAGTGGTGAAATGGCGGTTTCCGATGAGATCCTGAAACGCACAGCGGACTCTTACCGTCGCTTGCGCAATACGGCTCGTTTCTTCCTGTCCAACCTGGCTGGGTTTGACCCGGAAAAAGATTTGTTGCCGGAGAGTGAGCTTCTGGCGCTGGATCGCTGGGCGCTGGATAAGGCTGCGCGTCTACAGGATGAAATTATTGCGGCTTACGATAACTACCAGTTCCACCAGATCTATCAGAAGTTACATAACTTCTGCGTCGTGGAAATGGGTGGCTTCTATTTGGATATCATCAAAGATCGTCAGTACACCACCAAAGAGGACAGTACTGCACGCCGCTCTGCGCAAACCGCCCTCTATCATATTGTTCAGGCATTTGTTCGCTGGATTGCGCCTATCCTGAGCTTTACCGCAGAAGAACTATGGCAGTTTATTCCCGGAGCCAAAGCGGACAGCATCTTTATTGAAGAGTGGTATTCGCTGCCGAAGCTGCCAGCAGACTCGGTTAAAGGTGCGGACTATTGGGCCGCCATCGCCGAAGTAAAAACTGCGGTAAACAAGGTGCTTGAAGAGCAGCGTGGAGCTGGTGCTATTGGCGGCTCCCTGCAAGCGGCGGTGACTCTGTTCGCCGAGGATGACCTGCGCGAAAAGCTCTTGGAGCTCGAAGACGAGTTGCGCTTTGTTTTGATTTGCTCCTCCACTTCTGTACAGCCACTCAGCGATGCTGCCGGTGCAGAGTCCACAGAGCTGGAAGGATTGAAAGTCAGCGTAAGCAAAGTGGATCACCCCAAGTGTGCGCGCTGTTGGCATTACCGTGCCGATGTGGGTGTATCAGCAGAGTATCCAGACATTTGTGAGCGCTGCGTGGAAAACGTTTCTGGTGAAGGAGAAGTGAGGCACTATGCCTAGTTCCAACCCTGTTTGGGGGCATCCATGGCGCTGGTACTGGCTGGCGCTGGTGGTGGTTGTCCTCGATATCGCCAGCAAAGTCTGGGCCGTGGATATGTTTATGCACGGCCCATCAATGCAAATTATTCCCGGCTTGCTGCAATTTACTTATGCGGAAAACTACGGTGCTGCCTTTAGCTTCCTGTCTGATGCTGGGGGGTGGCAGCGATGGTTTTTCGGAATTATTGCCTTTGTATTTAGCGTTGTTGTCAGTGTTTGGCTATGGCGCTTGCCGGCAACAAAGCGCTGGGAACCCTGTGCCCTGGCACTAATTCTGGGGGGGGCCTTGGGCAACCTTTGGGATCGAGTGCTGCTGGGTTACGTAAGGGATTTTATTTCGGTCTATTACGGAAACTGGCACTTCCCGGTATTCAATGTTGCGGATATGGGAATTAGTATCGGCGCTGCAATGCTGGTTATTGAGCTACTTTTTTTTGCAGAAAAAGAAAGTGGCAAAGCAAAAAATAACGTGGAAGTCTAACGAACTATGAGTAATGCCGTTATCGGTGAACACTGCCGGGTGACACTGCACTTTAGCCTGAAATTGGATGATGGCACTGAGGTGGATTCAACCTTCAAAGGTGACCCAGCCTCTTTCAGTGTTGGCGATGGCAGTTTGCTGCCGGGCTTTGAAAAAGCCCTTTTTGGTTTAAAAGCGGGGGATGAAGCCGAGATCGAGATACCGCCGGAGATAGGATTTGGTCAGCGCAACCCGGAAAACCTGCAAAAGGTGCGCCGGGATACCTTTTCTCCAGATATGGAGCTGGAGCGCGGGTTGGTAGTCTCTTTTGACAATGGCAGCGGCGAACTCCCCGGAGTAATCAGTGAGATTGGTGAGGACGATGTTACCGTCGACTTTAACCATCCATTGGCCGGTCAAACCTTAAATTTCCATGTGAAAATTATTGCGGTGGACTCGATCCAATAGGGTCGGGGCTCCCCCTTTGTAGCAAGTAGGGTGCTGAAGTAGATATGCAAATCCGAATGGCTAACCCCCGGGGCTTTTGTGCCGGTGTTGATCGGGCAATTGATATTGTGAATCGCGCCCTGGATGTATTTGGTGCGCCGATCTATGTCCGCCATGAAGTGGTGCACAATAAATTTGTGGTGGAAAGTCTGAAAGAGCGCGGTGCGGTCTTTGTCGATGAACTCGATGAAGTGCCCGATGATGTTATCGTTATCTTCAGTGCTCACGGTGTTTCAAAAGCTGTGCAGCGCGAAGCTGGAGAGCGCGGCCTGCGTGTATTCGATGCTACTTGCCCGCTGGTTACCAAGGTGCATATTGAAGTGAGTAAGTTCAGCACCGACGGTGCTGAGTGCATACTTATCGGCCACGCTGGGCACCCGGAAGTGGAGGGCACAATGGGGCAGTATGACAACTCTGCTGGCGGTGCCATTTACCTGGTTGAAGACGAAGAGGATGTTGCGAAGTTAACTGTTAAAGACGAGAGTAATCTCGCCTATGTTACCCAGACAACACTATCCATGGATGATACCGCTCGAGTAATTGATGCCCTGAGAGTGCGTTTCCCTGAAATCCGTGGGCCGCGAAAAGATGATATCTGTTACGCGACCCAGAATCGCCAGGATGCTGTAAAGCAGCTGGCTCTGGAAAGTGACCTGGTCCTTGTTGTTGGTAGCCCGAATAGTTCTAACTCTAATCGCCTGCGTGAACTCGCTGAACGCTGTGGTGCTGCTGCCAAATTGATCGATGGTGCAGATGATATCGATGCGGATTGGCTTCAGGATAAGACGGCCATAGGGATCACAGCGGGAGCGTCAGCACCGGAAGTCCTGGTACAAGGAGTGATTAATCGACTGCAACAACTTGGTGCAAGCCTTCCTGAAGAAATGGATGGAAGGGCTGAGAATATACGTTTCTCCCTGCCTAAAGAGCTGCGTTAATCAGCAGCTCTATTTCCTTTTGGCTAGCTGACTGGCCCACTTATCGCCCCCTCCAAGCCGTTTGTCGGCAAGCTGCAAAACCCTCGACCCCATCGCTTACCTACTTTCCATAAACTGGTATATATACACAGATAGAGCGAGCCCGAGAACTGAGTTTTCACTTTGCGTTCACATTGTTTGTGAACGGTGAAACAGATCGTTTTTTTTGTGTGAATTTTATACCGTCTGATTGCATACTTCAGAGAGCAATAGATTTACTCTTCTTATGATGTAGAAATATCGCTCAGTATTTTTGGGTTCTTTAAGGCATGGATTAATGAAAAATTTTAAATGTATCAAAGGGGTAACCCTAATAGAGTTAATGGCCACTGTTACTGTTTTAGGGATAGTCGTGGCTATCGGACTTCCTTCCTTTAATGCGTTAATTGAGCACAACCGCCTGGTAGCCATGACTAATGACTTGAATGGAACTCTTCAATACGCACGATCAGAAGCTGTGCGTCGAGGGGGCGGTGTAGAGATCACGTCTATCAATGATGATATAGAAAATGGCGTAATTATTTGGGTGGATGATGATGGAAATGATGCTTATGCGGATGGTGAAGAATTAAGAATATTAAGAGTCGAACATGAGGATATTAGTATAGTTGCTGATGTTGCAGGAGCTGCTGTGACAGACTTGGAATTTAGCTTTAATGCTCATGGCGAAATCAGTCTCGGAACCACTTTGACATTAGACTTATGTGATAACCGAGCAGGTGATTATGGCCGTCAGCTGCAACTTCTTGTCTCTGGGGCTTTACGATTGAATACAGGTATAAACTGCCCATAGTAGGGGTGTGTTAGAGGAGAAAAAGTTAAATGCTCAAGCAAAAAGGGGCAACCTTAATCGAAGTGCTTGTATCGGTATTGGTTCTGGCAGTCGGGCTATTAGGGCTGGCCGCAACGCAAGTGATGAGTTTGAAAAATGGTAATGGGGCTCATCATCGGTATATGGCTGCGCTAGCGGCACAGGAAATTATCGAGCGTATGAGAGCGAATCCTACTGGGACTATCGATGGAGAATATAATGGTTCTGTTGGTGGTTCAGATTCTGGAGATGGTGACTCCGGTGATGATGGCAGTTCGGGTGATGGCAGTTCGGGTGATAGTGGTAGCAGCTCGACCCCAGACTGTAGCAGTGCATGTTCAGTAAGTGAATTAGCTGAGTTGGATTTGTATGAATGGGAACTGATCCTGTCCTCAAATTTACCTGCAGCCACAGGAACAATTGCTCATGATTCGGGTGAAGTGACAGTAACCATTTCTTGGAGTGAGCAGCACACAGGAGAAAATTACGGGGAATTAGATGGTGGTTTGGATGATGCCACATTTGAGATGATAGTGGAGCTTTAATAATGCGAGCTTTTAGTAATCAAAGAGGGCTATCATTAATTGAGTTAATGATAGGAATTTTATTAGGCTCCCTGCTTTTACTTGGTGTTTTACAGATATTTCAAAGTAATAACGATACTTATCGTATGCAGGATGGATTCTCACGAGTGCAGGAGAGCGGTCGATTCGCAATAGATCTTTTGAGTAAGGAAATACGCCTTGCTGACTATTGGGGTTGTACACCAGATCAAGACAGTATTGAGAATAGGCTAGATACTACTGATGCTTTCTTAACCTCGATTGGTTCTGGCGGAATTCAAGGGATTGATAATGCAAGTAGTCAAACAATTGGCTCAACGAATGTGCTGGATGGTAGTGATGTATTAATTCTTGGGGGAGTTGTCAATGCCTGCGGTGGCTCTGGGCGTATGCTAGACCCAAGTGGTAGCGATTTGATTGTAAGTTCCAATTGCCCTGTAGAAGCTGGGGATATTGTCTTAGTTTCAACCTGTATTAACGGTGACATATTTACCATAACGGATATTGATGGGGATATCGGTGATGGCGACCGAACTTTGGAGCATGAAGACGGTAATATCGACAGCGATTGGGTTCAAAACCTGAGTGATACTCTTCAGGAAACCTATGGAGCTGACTCAGCTATCTTTTTGCCATATCAAAAAACCTACTTTATTGCTGAAAATACGGCTGGGACCAATTCTTTATTTGTTAGCGATGAGAATGATTCCGTAGAAGAATTAGTACCCGGTATAGAAGATATGCAGGTTTCATATGGTCGAGATACAACGGATAGTGGAATAGTTGATACCTGGCAAAGTGCTAGTTCGGATGCTGATGAAATGTCAGAAGTTATTGCTATTAAATTGGAGTTATTGGTAGCTAGTGATAGCGATGCAAGTGTTAATAGTCAAACTATTAGCCGACTTGATGGTAGTGAAACTGAATATACGGATGGGCGAATTAGAAAGCTATACGTTGCAACGGTAAAAGTACGCAATCGAGGTGATATGTAATGAGGGTAATCAGGTCGCAAAATGGCGCTGTGTTAATGGTTAGCCTGATAATTTTATTGATACTAACTCTGATTGGTATTTCAGGAGCTAGGGGGGTTTTGATGAGTGAGCGTATGACCTTTGCTTCCCGTGATGCCAAAGTAGCTCTCGAGGTGGCAGAGTCTGTTGCACGCCAAGGTGAAGATTATATTGAGACATTGACAGACCTAAATGACTTTGGAACAACGGGGTGGCGGCGTACTGCAGGTGATGGGCCGGAAGATTTATTTGATGACGCTACTTGGAGTGATACCAATTCAGTAGAGCAAACGGTATCAATGGAAGGGGCTGATGGTACGCCGCTAACTGGCCGTATGTATATCGAGTTGGCAGGGCTTACCGAAGATGATACCGATGTCACAAATGTAGATCTTAGTGCGGGTTCCACTCAGAGTGACAGCACAGATGTTCAGGTATTTAAAATTGTTTCTCGTGGAGTAGGGATTGGTGGTACTGAGAGAATCATTATCACTCTCTATGGTAAAGAAATATAAAAGAGTAAAAAAATGAATTTTTCACCGTTAAATATAGTCCGCTTTCCACTAAAACCAATCACCGCTGCGCTGCTTCTGGTTTGTGTTAGTAACGAGACTTTCTCTGCTCCGGGAGAATTGTCCGACGTTCCTCTTTATTCTCGCGGCTCTGCAGAACCTAATTTGATGTTTGTATTGGACTCTTCAGGATCAATGGAAGCAATGGTTTTGCCTGCGGATGGATATGATACTTCTGATGCAGCAGGGTCTAGCTGCAGCAGCCCAATGTCTATGCAATATACCTATACAGATTCTTGCGGTGGCGGTGGTCATGGCCATGGTGGTGGCGGCACCTGTAGTTATACGGGCACTTATGATGAGGTGGAATATCGGGTCGACAGCTCAGACGGTAGTGTAACTATCAAATTAGTTGATACTGATAACAATGATGATACTAGCTGGTTTACTTGGAATAGCAGTAATAACTGTTTTGATGAAGATGAGGATTATACGGCTTGGCTCTATGCTGCAGACGACTCTGGCAGCAGTTATTATTCTACAGGTGAAGATTCGAGTAATTATAGGGAGAGTGTTACTGGGCATTTCCTGAACTGGTTTTTTTCCAAGGAAAATAGCAGTGGTGGCTACGAGGCGGATGAGTTCACGGATGATGATGGTGATGCGGCTCGTTCCAAAGTAGATATACGCCGAACCGATATCATGATCAGTGCTGCCCAAGAGTTGGTAACTGGGCTGGATGATGTGCGCGTTGGTTTGATGCAATTTAACAGTAGGAATGGAGCTAGATTACTCTTCGGGCTGGAGAGTCTCACGGATGATAATCGTGACAGCATCCTCGATATTATTGAAGATATTGATGCAAGTGGAAATACCCCGCTCGCAGAGAGCTTTGCTGGTGTAGGTCGGTATTTTATTACTGGCTATGAAGAAAATAACCTTACCTATACCGATGCAGATGGTAGTGAAGAAGAGGTAGCTGGGGAGGAAATTTTCGCGGGAGAGACTTCAGGAGGCAGTACTAGCACTATTTTGGATTGGAATGGTGTTAGTGAACCGGATGATACAGTTGATGGAGGTGCTATCCAATACTACTGTCAAAATAGCTTTATGGTGGCCCTAACAGATGGGGAACCAACTCGGGATGATAGTATAAGCAGTCATTTGCAGGGCTACGATGACGGTAGTTGTTCCTCAAATACCGGAGGTTGCACCGATGATGAAATGGATGATGTTGTTAAGGCCCTGTACGATATTGACTTGCGCCCGGATTTAACAAAAACAGATGGTGAAGAGGTCGTTAATAATATTACCAGTTACATCATTGGTTTTGCTGAAGATGGTTTATCAGATACTGACCTGATGAAAAATGCTGGAGAATTAGGCGGCGGTGGTGTGTATACGGCAAGTAATGCTGATCAACTCCAAACCACTTTTAATACTATTATTAATAATGTGCAGTCTATTGTTGGTAGCTCAAGTTCAGTATCGTTTAATACTTCTTCACTGGAAGCTAATTCAGCAATATTTTCTGCAAGTTTTGATAGCAGCGCCTGGTCGGGAGATCTAGAGGTTTGGGCACTCGATGATGAAGGAAATATTGCTTCTACTTCCTCATGGCAGGCTAGCACGGAACTAGCTTCTATTAGCACCGGTAATAGAGTGATGCTCTCCTACAGTGGTGGTGTTGGAGTAGCTTTCACTGCGTCTGGGCTGGGTACTTCGGGAACAGATCATGCTGACGATCTAAATCTTGATATCCAATCCAACGCGGGGGTCGATGATGGTGGTGCCTCAGATCGTATTGACTATCTTAGGGGGGATCAAACTGACGAAGGAACTGGGACAGGTGATTTCCGCGTTCGAGAAAGCCGCCTTGGTGATATTGTAAGTTCGACTCCGGTATATGTGGGTGCACCCAGTTCTTCTTGGGACGAAGCTGAATTCAGTGAAGCTTCCACCTATGATAGCTTTGTTAGTTCTAACAGTAGCCGTACACCAGTTGTTTATGTGGGGGCGAATGATGGCTTTTTACATGGTTTTAATGCGAATGTAAGTGGAACTGACGCAGGTAAAGAATTAATTGCGTATTCCCCTGCTGCCTTATTAAGCACTAGTGCGGATGAAGGCTTACATGCATTAAGTTCTCAGTACTATACCCATAAATATTATGTTGATGGGACTCCTACAACTTCCGACGCATATATTGATGGAAGCTGGGAAACAGTCCTTGTGGGCGGCTTAGGTGGCGGCGGTAAAGGGTATTATGCACTGAACATCACTAACCCCTCAGATTTTACCGAGGCGAATGCTGCCAATATCGTTTTGTGGGAATTTACAGATTCAGACAATAGCAACCTAGGTTATAGCTTTAGTCGACCTCAGGTTGGTCGTATGTCAAATGGTGAATGGGCTGCGATATTTGGAAATGGATATAATAGTTCAACGGGTGATGCTGGCCTGTTTATCGTATATCTGGATGGTGAGGATGGTAGTGGTAATTCCCATGTCTATATTTCAACAGGGACCGCCGACACCGATGATAAAAATGGGATGTCAACACCAGCGATTGTCGACTCCGACCTGGATGGTACTATAGACCGTATTTATGCTGGAGACTTAAAAGGAAATATGTGGGCATTTGATGTCTCAGCGACAGGAAGTTGGGATGTTGCTTCGTCAACTACTTCTCCATCGCCACTTTTTTCAGTTTCAGGGGAAGCAATTACTGGTGCTCCTCTCGTTGCAAGAAATACAGATAACTCTTCCGGCGCTTCCCCTAATTTATTAGTAGCATTCGGTACAGGTCAATACTTAGTAGACTCAGATACTAGTGATACTGACCCAGGTGGATTTTACGTTGTATCTGATAATGACGTATTTAATTTAGATACAGATAACTTGGAAGAACGCACGCTGACATCTGAGGTTCTTACCTTGGATGA
This sequence comes from Microbulbifer maximicatervae (SeqCode), assembly GCF_052467815.1. NCBI lineage: Bacteria > Pseudomonadati > Pseudomonadota > Gammaproteobacteria > Cellvibrionales > Microbulbiferaceae > Microbulbifer > Microbulbifer maximicatervae (SeqCode). The sequence continues at coordinate 809,134 of NZ_CP174326.1, read as the reverse complement.
TGGAAGTGCTACAACTCTGAGGACTGTATCGGGATCAGAGTTTACCTGGAGTGATAAATCGGGTTGGTATATGCCTTTGCAAGAGGGTAGTACAGCAAGTCAGGATGGAGGTGAGCGTGTTATTACTCGACCAGAACTACAGAACTATGTTTTATTTTTTAATACCCTGATCCCTACAGGACAAGTTTGCGCTGCCGGGGGCTATGGTTGGTTGATGTCGGTGGATGTTTGGACTGGCTTGGCTCCGGAGGATTCTGTTTTCGATGCAAATAATGACGGTGTAATTGATGAAGATGATTATGGTTATGTAGGTGAAATGCTCTCCGAAAGTAGTCCAAATGAATCAGGCTTCTTGGGTACTAAGCAGTATACCGGTACCAGTGATGGTGAGGTGCATGAGCGAGAGGTGGATTTTGGTGATGGAGATAGAGCCGGTCGTCTCTCATGGGAGGAAATTACACCAAATTAATGGCATGTGGTTAACATATAGCGCCCGGCTTTGCCGGGCCATTCCAGGTATGAAAATATATGAAAATGAAAAATTATAGTGGATTTACTTTAATTGAGTTAATGGTGGTGGTAGCAATTATTGGTATTATTGCTGGACTGGCTTGGCCCGCATACCAAAATCATATAGTTACTTCTCAGCGCGCTGACGCTCAAGGAGTATTAATGAGTATGGCGCAAGCAATGGAGCAGCATTTTACGCAGAACGGTTCTTATACTGGAGCTGCAGATGGGGGAGCAGATACTGGATCTCCTTCTATTTTTTCTACAGAAGCTCCTCTCGATAGTAGTAATAAAACGTATGATTTGACCATTGAGAGCGCCGATGATTCTTCCTACACCATTCGGGCCACACCCAAAAATGCTCAAGCTGGTGATGGGGTAATTGAGCTCCGCTCTAGTGGTGTTCGCGCTTGGGATAGAGGGGATGACGGAGCCTTCGCTGATCCGGATGATTTGTGTTGGAGTTCTGTTTGTAACTAAAACCTTTTACTGACAGGTTAATTCATCTCCACTACCATTTTCTACAATGTTATTCCCATCTTTATCTTTTGCATAATAGGGTCTTCCAATAACATTAAGAATGATAATCCATCCATACTCTGCCTCGCCACTCTCGGGGCAGAAAGAGAAGTTTCCACTTTGAGAAGGAGTGGTTCCTGTTGGCTTATAAATCAGGAATCCCTTATTATTAAATGCATTCCAGCTAAGAGAAGCTCCCTTTTCAGCTTGACCTAAATATCTGATGATTTGATCTTCTGGATCCAGTTTGCCATTACCGTTTTCGTCGGCAAATAATAAAGCTCCATCTGACCAGTCACTGGAGCACTCATCAGCTAATCTTTTCTTTGGGCAAAGTGTGAAATTGCGCTTCTCATTCAGTGCTCTGTTACGCATAAGTATAAGTAGCTCAAAAAGCTCTCTCTGTTTAACTTTATTTTTATAGCGTTTAAAAAAGTCGTTAAAAGAGGGTAGGGCTAAAGCTGTTAATACAGCAATAGTCATTATGCAAATGATTAATTCTATGAGGGTAAATCCAGCAAGGCGTTTCATTGTGCAAACTCCTTCGATTTGAATTTGCACTAGAATACTACCTGGATTACATATTCCAACTACATTAAATTACGGTACGATGGTCCTAACCGCGATGAATCTAATTTTCAAGTCCAAGTTTTTTTAATCTATACCTAAGAGAACGAAAGCTGATGCCAAGCTTTTGGGCTGCAGCAGTGCGATTCCATCGTGTTTTAACTAAGGTTTCTTCAATAACTTCTTTTTCTATTCTTTGTAGGAATTCGTCTAGTGAATTGCTCTTGTTTGCGTTGAAGTTTTCTGTGCTGGCGGCTTTTTCTGTCTGAGGTAGAGCAACACTTTGCTTTTTATCTAAAGAGTTTTCTTGCCTATTATTACATTCAAGTAAGAGGTCTTCCTCTCGAATTATGTTTTGATCAGATAAAGTGAAAGCTCTCTCAAGAATGTTCTCAAGTTGTCTGACATTTCCTGGGAAGGAATAATTTTGCAAAGCAATTATAGCTTCATGTGATAAGGCTGGAGGGGTAAGCCCTGCGCTAGAGGCTATACGTTGCATAATGACGTCAGTTAGGAGAGGGATATCTTCGGCCCTGTCACGAAGAGGGGGGACAGTGATCTCGATAACATTTATACGATAATAAAGATCGTTTCGGAAACGTCCGCCTATTACTTCTTCGCTTAAGTCCTTGTGGGTCGCACTTAGAATACGTGTATCTATTGATATTTCTTTGTTAGAGCCAATTGGTCGTATGGATTTTTCTTGAATTGCTCTGAGAAGCTTTACTTGCATTTCCAGAGGAAGGTCTGCTACTTCATCTAGAAAAAGGGTACCGCCCTCCGCGCTTTGCAGAAGGCCTTTATGATCTTTGTGCGCACCGGTAAAACTTCCCTTTTGGTGCCCAAAGAACTCACTTTCCATTAGTTCAGAGGGTATTGCGCCACAGTTAATAGCAATAAAGGGCTGTTCAGCTCTGGCACTTTGTAAGTGAATAGAGCGGGCAGCAAGCTCTTTACCCGCACCTGACTCACCACTAATATAGACAGGCGCGTCACTACGCGCGACCTTACTGATTTGTTGGCGAAGTTTATGAATATTATCTGCTTCGCCAAGTATGAGACCCTTCTGGGGATTGCTTTGCTGTGGTGCCTGGTTGCTATCCAAACGCAGAGCGAGCTGTGCCAAATTACGTAATCGATCAAGATCTACCGGTTTACTCACAAAATCAAAAGCCCCCAGTTTGAGTGCTTTGATTGCAGTATCCATATTCCCGTGAGCTGTTATAACAGCGATAGGTAGCTCAATTTCTGTGCATCCTTGAATATATTCAACTAGCTGTAGTCCATCTCCATCAGGTAGACGTAAATCAGTTAGACAAAAGTTATAGGTATTTCGGTCGAGAGCGCTTTTAGCCTCTGAGAGAGTAGCAGCAGTGTGGCAATCAACGTCCATCCTTTGAAGGGTGAGACTAAGTAGATTACAAATATCCGGTTCATCATCGACAACTAGTGCCAGTGGGCGCATCGTTATTCTTTCTTTTCTAGTTTTGTTCACTTTATGCCAAAAGGCATGAAGCATGATTATGTCAGAAATTTCTAGTAAATAATGATTTAGTTACAGAGAAATGTCCTGACTTAGATCAGGTCACACCCATAGAATGCGCAAACTCCAGACGGAAACAGCTTTTATTGTCATCACTTTGGCAATGAAACAAACTGACTCTGTTGGCCTCGCACAATTCTCGAGCAATATATAATCCGAGGCCACTTCCTGCCTTATCAGTAGTAAAAAATGGCTCAAATACCTGATTTTTCAGCTCAGGAGGGATACCACTGCCATTATCCTTAATATCCAATATGGAATGCCCCTTTTCATTATTGTAGTAGGCATGGATGGTTGCATAGCGCTGTCCGGTTTCTATTTCTGAGTGGCGCAGGGCATTGTCTGTGAGGTTGGTAACAACCTGAGATAATTGAGCAGAGTCAAAATTAGCCGGAATAAATTTCTCAGAAAAGACCAATTCAATTTTACTTTTTGGGGAACTACCTGTGTCGAAGTCAATGAAAAACTGTTGGAGCCAGTCACGCAGGTTATGCTCTTCCCGTGAATTTGCGCGCCGCCTGGATAATTGCATAACATTTTCGATAATTTGATTTACTCGGCTGCTCTGCCGACAAATAATATCAATTAAGTGTCTATCCTCATCTTTGAGCTGATTAGATTCAGACAAGAGTTGTGCAGCATGATTGATTGCAGAGAGTGGGTTGCGCACTTCATGAGCAATAGATGCAGTTAAGTGTCCTAATGATGCAAGCTTCAGCTTTTGTGCTGCTTCCGTGAGCTTTCTGTTGTCCTCAACAAAAATTAGTGTGCTATTGCCACTTTTATGGCGCAACTGAGCAAAGTTTAGTTGCAGCTCTTCGTTATTATCCGCTTGAATAAGAACGCTAGTATTTCCATTTTGGTGACGCCAGGCTTGAATTTGACGGTGAAGCTCAGAGTTAAGGGGGGCTTCAGAAGTTAATTGCGTTCCCAATAGTCGGATGGCGGCCCTGTTGATTAACTCAGGCTTACTGGATGCACCCATAACGAGTACACCCGTGCTCATTCTTTCAATAATTTGTTGTGCCAGTCTATGGAGGTGTGCAGCTTGCCGGCTCTGCTGGTCTGCGCGAAGGTTGGCTTTTCGTATACGCTCTGACAAATACTGAATTGCGCTTACTGTTACAAACATCAGTAAGCCAAGTCCTCCAGCAGAAACTATTTCTTGGCTAGAGCCAGAGCCAGATAATAGATGATAAAGTTGGAGAGTAATTACCCCCAGGCTGGCCATTGCTGCAAAAAATGCACTCAGACGCCGATCTAGCAGAATGGCGCCGATAGAGCAGCTGATTAACAGCAGGTAACCCAGGCCAGAGTTCAGGCCGCCGCTGGCTTCAATCAATAATAAGAAAACCAGGATGTCGCAACCCAAAATAATACCGACCTGGCCGCTATTAGTTTGATAGGCTTTCTGGCGTAAAAAGAGCAGCCAACCTATATTCAGAGAGGCGTACGCTGCAGTAGTGTATATGAACAGCGTTTGTGAGTGCTTACCTAGCGAGCCCCCGCCAATATCTGAGAAAAAAACCCCAAGTAAAACCAAGGCTATTGCAACCCGGTAGATTGCGCTAATCCGCAGGAGTTCGTGATGCTGTAAGGGGGATGTTTGGGAGCTGCTCAATGTAGATGACCGGTATTCTTGTAGTGGTGAGCCGCTGCTGTTGTTACCCCGATAGGGTTACAATAGCGGCCTGTCTTGTCCGAGGTTCAACGATGTCTACTTTGCAGTTAGTGCTGGCACAAATCAATTCCCTGGTTGGAGATATTCCCGGGAATACCAAGCAGGTGATAGAAGCTGCGCGCCGAGCGCACCAGGAGCTGGGTGCTGATTTGGTGCTTTTTCCAGAGCTGACCCTGTGCGGCTACTCTCCTGAAGACTTGTTGTTGCGACCCAGTATGCAGATTCGTATTGATACGGCATTGGATCAGCTTAAAGCTGCAGATCTGCCTTGTGCCATTGTTGTGGGTTACCCCAAGTTATTTGATGGCGTTATGTTCAATATGGCGGGAGTCATAGTTGAGGGAGAGTTAATCGCAGAATATGCCAAACAGAAGCTGCCTAACTATCAGGTATTTGATGAAAAGCGTTACTTCAAACCGGGTAAAACCCCTTGTGTAGTAGATATCAAAGGAGTTCCGGTAGGGCTAAGTGTTTGTGAGGATATTTGGTTTCCAGAGCCCATCAAGCAGTCAGTCGATGCTGGAGCCAAGTTGATTCTCAACATCAATGCATCACCTTTCCATCGGGGCAAGGCTCAACAGAGGCTGGAATTGGTCTCTAGGCAGGCAAAGAATGCCGGGGTCCCCATTGCCTATGTGAACTGGTGCGGTGGTCAGGACGAGCTGGTTTTTGACGGCGGCTCAATTGTTGTTGACGCCGAGGGAGAAGTATGTGCCAGGGCTGAGGAGTTTGGAGAGCAGTTGCTGCCAGCTTTCATATCTTTGCAGGGAGAGAACTTGACGGTACTCCCAGGGGAAATTGCTTCTCCTCAAGGCGATTTGGCTTCTGTGTACCAAGCTCTGGTACTCGGGGTGCGCGACTACGTTAATAAGAATGGTTTCAATGGCGTTGTGCTGGGGTTGTCGGGTGGAATCGACTCTGCTCTGACATTGGCAGTTGCGGTCGATGCGCTGGGCAAAGAGCGTGTTGAGGCAGTAATGATGCCGTTTCGCTATACCTCGGATCTGAGTAAAGGCGATGCGGCCGATCAGGCGGAAAGAATGGGGGTTCACTATCGGGAAATTAGTATCGAGCCCATCTTTGATTCGTTTATGGGGGCTCTTGCTGAAGAATTTGCTGGCAGTGAGAGGGATACCACTGAGGAGAACCTGCAGGCCCGCTCTCGTGGCGTGCTTTTGATGGCCATCTCCAATAAAAAGGGCGCAATGGTCCTGACCACTGGTAACAAGAGTGAGATGGCCGTTGGTTATGCAACCTTATACGGGGATATGGTAGGCGGGTTCAATGCACTGAAGGATGTTCCCAAAGTATTGGTATTCGAGCTGGCCCGTTACCGCAACACAATTTCTGAAGTGATTCCTGAAACGGTCATTACTCGCCCGCCCAGTGCTGAGCTGGCCCCGGACCAGGTGGATTCTGACAGCCTTCCGCCTTATGAGACCCTGGATCAAATTCTCAATCTCTATGTCGATCAAGACCACAGCGCTGAGGAAATCATTCAGCGTGGCTTCCAGAGAGAGGATGTAGAGCGTGTGGTCAGGTTAGTGGGGCGCAATGAGTACAAGAGGCGCCAGGCAGCCATCGGGGTGCGTATTTCTGAGCGCGGATTTGGAAGGGATCGCCGTTATCCCATAACCAATGGCTGGAAGCTGGGTGACTAGCTATCCTGAAAATAGAAACGGCGCCGAATGGCGCCGTTTCTATTTTAAAGTGATAAGTTACAGAAGCTCTGGAGGCAGAGGAGTTTCGTCCCGGTTGTATTCGGGGTTATAGAGCTCCCGGCTGTCAAAGCCCCTCGGATCAGATTTTTCAAACAGGCCCAGGGTGACCCTGTGCACTAGACTGCGGCCGCTCGGGCCTTTGTAAAAGTCGTAGTTGAAGGTGCCGTCTTCGTTAAAAGCGGGGTGCTTTGGATAGTTATTGCGCAGCACATCCAGGGCATTAGCCTCAAGATCTTGCATCTCCATCAAATGGTAACCTTGAACCATAACGGCCAGGGCATCAGGAATTGCGGGTGTCTGCTGGAAGTTTTCCACAATGTAGCGGCCGCGATTGGCTGCTGCGAGGTAGGCGCCGCGCTTAAAGTAGTAGTTGGCCACGTGAACTTCATAGCGGGCCAGCAGGTTACGCAAGTGGATCATGCGCTTTTGCGCGTCTGGAGCGTAGCGGCTTTCAGGGTAGCGAGCCATTAACTGGGAGAAATAAGCGAATGACTCCCGCGCCGAGCCTGGATCGCGGCTGGTTAAGTCAGTCGGCATAAAGCGCTCGAACAGACCCGTGCCCTCGGTAAATGAGGATAGCCCCTTCATGTAATAGGCATAGTCGACATTGCGATGCTGGGGGTGCAGGCGGATAAAGCGGTCTGCAGCGGCAATGGCTGCGTCGTTCTCATAGTTGCGGTAGTAGGCATAGATCAGCTCGAGCTGAGCCTGTTCCGCGTAGTTGCCGAATGGGAAGTTATCTTCCAGGGCACGTAGGTTTCTGATGGCAAGATCCCACTGGCTGGTTCGCAGCTGTCGCTGGGCCATCTCGTAGTATGCTTGCTCTGTGCGAGCACCGGTGGGCAAGCCCACTTCCGAATCATCTGTGTTGGCGCAGGCAACCAATATTGCGGACACCAAGGCCAGCCACAGCATTTTCCAGGTCTGCATAGCCCCTCGCTCTATCATTCTTACACTCTACCTTATTAAACTACCCACCAGTATTAACCTGGCGCGTCGGACATTTAACCACAGTCGCGGAGCTGCCCAAAGTATTTGCAATTGATTAATGATTGAACACCTAAAACTAGATATTCAAGTCCCTGCCAATATGGCTGGTCGACGCTTAGACCAGGCTGCAGCCGAATTAATTCCCGATTTTTCGCGCGCGCGCCTTCAATCGTGGATCAAAGGCGGCCAGCTTACCCTGAACGGCTCCCCAGCTAAGGCCAAGGACAAGCTCTTTGGCGGTGAGCTTATCCAGCTTCGTGCAGAGCTGGAACCCCAGGGTAGCTGGACAGCCCAGGACCTCAACCTGGACATTATGTACGAAGATGACTGCCTGATGGTGGTCAACAAGCCTGCGGGCCTCGTAGTCCACCCCGCTGCTGGTAACCCCGATGGCACTTTGCTCAATGGTCTGCTTTACCATAATCCAGCACAGGAGCTGATACCCCGAGCGGGTATTGTGCACCGGCTGGATAAGGACACCAGTGGTCTAATGGTTGTGGCTAAGACTTTGGCCGCTCAGACTCACCTCGTGGATCAATTAAAGCAGAGAACGGTGAGTCGACAGTATGATGCCTTGGTCCAAGGATATATCACCACTGCGGGTCGTGTTGATGCGCCCATCGGTCGGCATCGTCAAAATCGTCTCAAGATGGCTGTTTTGGACTTTGGCGGCAAAGAGGCGATCACTCATTATCGTGTACAGGAGCGTTACAGCGCTTACACGCTCTTACGCTGCAAGCTGGAAACCGGTCGTACTCATCAGATTCGGGTACACATGGCCCATATCAGGCACCCGCTCGTGGGCGATCCACTCTACGGAGGCCGCCCAAAGTTGCCTCCAGAGGCCTCGGCAGACCTTGTTGAAGCTCTCCAGAGCTTCCCTCGGCAGGCTCTGCATGCGGCTGAATTAGCGCTAGTACATCCCACCAGTGGACAGGACATGCATTGGTGTGCGCCAATGCCTGCTGACATGCAAGCACTGCTCGATCAGTTGCGCGCTGATGAGCCTTGAAGTACCGGTTATAAATTCGCCTGGGCACCTATCGCCGGTTCTCGAAAGGACAATTTCGCAAAGCAAGATATCTCAATGCCAAGTAACCACTACCTGATACCCGACTGGCCCGCACCCGCAGGGGTGAGGGCGGTGACGACGCTACGCACTGGGGGCCAAAGTTGTGGCCATTTCTCCTCCTTTAACCTTGCTGCTCACGTGGGGGACAAGGAGTCAGCTGTTACTGCCAATCGCCAACAGTTGAGAGGGGAGCTTGAGTTGCCCTCAGAACCGCAGTGGCTGGAGCAGATCCATAGCGACAAGGTAGTCGAGGCAAGTGATGACGCCTTAGTTCGAACCGCAGATGCCTGCTTTAGCATGAAAAGAGGTGTTGTCTGTGCCGTGTTAACCGCAGACTGTTTGCCTGTTTTGCTAAGCGATAAGAGTGGTACCCGTGTAGCAGCAGCCCATGCCGGGTGGCGCGGATTGGCCGGTGGTATATTGCGCAACACTGTACGCGCGATGAAGTGTGATCCTGAGGAGTTGATGGCTTGGTTGGGCCCAGCGATTGGCCCGGAGGCCTTTGAAACCGGAATCGATGTCCTCGAGGCATTCTTTGAAAATGCAATTAGCAGTCGGCACACAGAAAAAATCGCTAGCTGTTTCCGCCCACACACTAAGAAACCACTGCACTTTTTAACAGATATTTACGCCCTGGCTCGTGCGGAGTTGGCAGAGCTGGGGATTGGCGAGGTGTACGGTGGGGGGCTCTGCACAATGTCAGAACCTGAGAAGTTTTTTTCCTACCGCAGAGAGTCTGAAACCGGTCGTATGGCAACTTTGATATGGCAGGATAAAGACTGAATTGAAGTTCTAGATGGCTTATTTTTTCTGTGTAAGCCAATCGATAATATTGGGGCAGCTTGGGCAATTACAAGGCTGGGTGTTGACTGAGCTGTAAAAATTATAAGAGATAGATTTGCCGCAAAACCACTTTGCATAGAATAAATGCCGCTATTGATTTAAATCATTGAAAACCCTTCCTGCGCCCCTATTTTACTTGTCAGTACCATAGCGAATGTAAAAGGCAAATTAGTGCCACTATTGCAGCGCTTTTGAAAAAATCGAGTAAAAGAGGTTTCGTTCATGCGAATTGACCGAATGACAAACCCGCTACAGGCGGCATTTGCTGATGCGCAATCCCTGGCGGTAGGGCGCGACCACAACCAGATTTATCCCGAGCACTTGATTCTGGCACTGCTTAACCAGAACAACGGAAGCGTACCCGCATTCCTGTCACAGGCAGGATTTAACCTAAACGGGTTGCGCAATGATCTTGCTAAGCGGTTGGATAGCTTGCCGCGGGTGACTTCCCCCACGGGTGATGTGGGGATGTCCCAGGAATTAATGCGCTTAATGAATCTCACGGACAAGCGAGCCCAACAAAATGGTGACAGTTTTATTTCCAGTGAAACTGTATTACTGGCGGCTTTCGACTCTGCGGCGGGAGAGATTTCCAAAATCTTAAATGCCAACGGCGACATTAAACAATTAGAGGCGGCAATTCAAAAAGTGCGTGGCGACGAAAAAGTGGATGACCCCAATGCGGAAGAAGCGCGCCAGGCGCTGGATAAATATACTCTCGACCTGACCGAGAGGGCTCTGGCCGGCAAGCTTGACCCGGTGATCGGCCGAGATGATGAAATACGGCGGACGATTCAAGTCTTACAGCGGCGTACCAAGAATAACCCTGTACTAATTGGTGAGCCGGGTGTTGGTAAAACTGCCATTGTTGAAGGGCTCGCTCAACGTATCGTCAATGGTGAAGTGCCGGAAGGGTTAAAGGACAAACGACTTCTTTCCCTGGATTTGGGGGCATTGTTAGCGGGCGCAAAATTTCGTGGAGAATTTGAAGAGCGATTAAAAGCGGTACTCAACGAATTATCCAAACAGGAAGGTCGCATTATTCTCTTTATCGATGAGATCCACACGATGGTGGGTGCCGGTAAAGCTGAGGGGGCCATGGATGCGGGAAATATGCTGAAGCCCGCTTTGGCCCGCGGGGAATTACATTGTGTCGGTGCAACCACTCTGGATGAGTATCGGCAATATATTGAAAAAGATGCAGCACTTGAGCGGCGTTTCCAAAAAGTGCTGGTTGATGAACCAACGGAAGAGGATACGGTTGCGATTCTGCGCGGATTAAAAGAACGCTACGAAGTACACCACGGTGTTGATATTACCGACTCTGCAATTATTGCGGCGACAAAATTATCGCAGCGTTACATCACTGATCGTCAATTACCAGATAAAGCGATTGATCTTATTGATGAGGCCGCCAGCCGGATACGCATGGAGATCGACTCCAAACCGGAATCCATGGATAAATTGGAGCGCCGTTTGATTCAATTAAAGATTGAACGTGAGGCGGTTAAAAAGGATACGGATGACGAGGCGACTAAAAAACGCCTGTCGAAACTGGAAGAAGAGATTCTACAACTGGAGCGGGAATACTCCGACCTTGAAGAGGTTTGGAAGGCGGAGAAGGCACAGCTTGCCGGCAGCCACGACCTCAAGGAAAAGCTCGAGCAGGCCAAGCTCGATATGGAGTCTGCACGGCGTGCAGGTGATCTCAATAGAATGTCTGAATTACAGTACGGTGTAATTCCACAACTTGAACAACAGCTTAAAAGTGCCGCTACCGCTGAAGCTTCTGAAGAACCCCGCCTGCTGCGCAATCGGGTTACCGATGAAGAGGTGGCTGAAGTGGTATCCCGCTGGACGGGTATTCCTGTATCTAAGATGCTCGAAGGTGAGCGTGAAAAGCTACTGCGAATGGAAGATGAGTTGCACAAGCGGGTCATCGGACAGGGGGAAGCGGTGGAAGCGGTTGCTAATGCCGTACGCCGCTCAAGGGCGGGGCTAGCTGATCCCAACCGACCCAATGGCTCATTCTTGTTCCTCGGCCCAACCGGTGTGGGTAAGACGGAATTATGCAAGGCATTGGCTCAGTTCTTGTTTGACACAGAAGACGCCATGGTGCGTATCGATATGTCGGAATTTATGGAGAAGCACTCTGTGGCCCGACTGATTGGCGCACCTCCCGGATATGTCGGTTATGAAGAAGGGGGATACCTGACTGAAGCGGTGCGAAGAAAGCCCTATTCTGTTGTGCTATTAGACGAAGTAGAGAAAGCGCATCCCGATGTATTCAATATTCTTTTACAGGTTCTTGATGATGGCCGCCTGACCGACGGCCAGGGGCGCACGGTGGACTTTCGTAATACCGTTGTCGTAATGACTTCAAACCTTGGCTCAGATTTAATTCAAAAATACGCCACTGCGGAAAATGGTGATGACCTGGACGCTGAAATTCGTTATCGACAGATGAAAAGTGCGGTGATGGAAGTGGTGGGGAACCATTTCAGGCCGGAGTTCATAAATCGTATTGACGAAGTGGTTGTTTTCCATCCACTGGATAAGGCAGAAGTACGCTCTATTGCCGAAATTCAGTTGCAACAACTTTGCCGCCGACTGACAGAGAGAGACCTGAAATTAGAGGTATCTGAAAGCCTGCTGGATAAATTAGCAGAAGTTGGGTTCGACCCCGTTTATGGTGCACGGCCATTAAAGCGTGCTATTCAGGTATGGCTGGAAAACCCGCTGGCGCAAGATGTTCTCGCCGGTAAGTTTTCCCCTGGAGCAACGATCCACGCGGATGTTGAAGGCGATAAAGCCGTATTCCGATAAAAAAGCACTTGGGGGTGCCATATAGTGCACCCCTTAACTCCCACCGATTCCTCACTCTCTCCATATCTATACTCACAGGTGCGCTAATCCGTTTGCTCGGATATTTACGTAGAGGGGCATCCCTCCGTAGCGCATAGTTTCCCTTGCAAGTATCAGTTTATAGTTTTTATTGACGACACCTTACGGGGGCCTGATATCAGTAAGCGTATGTTGCTAATGCTGCTGGGATGCCTTTTGCTCTTCGGCGGAATTTTTGCTTATAAATTTATTGGCAGGCATATGGTGAATCAGTTTATAGACAACTTAGCCCTGCCTGCGGCCACAGTGACTTCAGCAACCGCCCAGTTTCAATATTGGAAGGAAGACCTGAAAGGAATAGGCACTGTTCGAGCTGTTAATGGCGTAGAGGTTACTACCGAAGCTCAGGGGGTTATCAGCGCTATTCACTTCAAGTCGGGCCAGCATGTTAGGAAGGGCGATTTACTGGCGGAAATTTTTGCAGAACCGGAAAAGGCGCAGTTGCAGGTGTTGGATGCAGAGCTTCGCTTGGCCCGTCGCAATTACGTGCGGATCAAGACTCTGCTGGGGCGAGGTGTAACAACCGAAGCAGATTTGGATAGCGCTCGCAGTACTTTGGACCAGGTGGTTGCCAATATAGAAGTGCAACGGGCCAGGGTGGATCAGCGAGTTATCGTGGCGCCGTTTAGTGGAGTACTGGGAATTCGACAAATCGATCTTGGGCAGAATGTAAGTCCGGGGGAGTCTGTTGTTTCTCTACAGCAACTTGATCCTATTTTTGTTGATTTTTCGCTCCCTGAACAAAAATATGCCTTGGTTAAGGCTGGGCTTGCTATTCAGTTGACAACAGATGCTTTCCCTAAAAATACCTACGAAGGAAGAATTACTGCTGTTGACCCCCAAGTGGATAGTGCGAGTAGAAATTTTCTGATTCAAGCTACTCTGGAAAATCCCCAACACGATTTACGTCCTGGAATGTTTGCCCAAGTATCCGTAAAGATAAGTGCACAGCGAAAAGTGCTCGTTATTCCCAGAACCGCATTGGCTTTTGCTCCCTATGGGGTGGCGGTTTTTGTGTTGGAGCCCGATAAAGATGGTGAGCATATGGTCGCAGTTAAACGATTTGTGAAAACTGGTGAGGAACGTGGGGATCTAGTTGAAATTACACAAGGACTTTTGGTGGGTGACATAGTGGCTAGCAGCGGATTACTTAAACTTCGCAATGGAGAGAAAGCGGTTATCAATAATCAGAATCAACCCCCAGAAAGCGCAGACCCCACACCGGAAAATAGTTAAACCTGGAATTTATAGGTTGTGAATTTCACAGAGATTTTCATTCGAAAGCCAGTGTTGGCCTGCGTAGTCAGCCTATTTATTTTTCTATTGGGTTTAAGGTCGCTAACGGAATTAAATGTCAGGCAGTACCCGGAACTTGAAAATGCAGTTATTACAGTAACCACCGTTTATGTTGGTGCCGACTCAGATCTAGTGCAGGGGTTTATTACTACGCCGCTTGAGCAGGAGATTGCTACTGCAGATGGTATCGATTACATGGTTTCCACCAGCGTGCAAGGTCTCTCGACGATAAACGTTTATGTACGTTTTGATTACGATCCAAATGAAGTGTTAACTCAGGTCGTTGCCAAGGTAAATAAGCTGCGCAGTGAATTGCCTGATGAATCAGAGGATTCCAGCGTGGAAATGCAGCAGGGAGAAACCACTGCTGCAATGTACCTTTCTTTTTCCTCAAATATTCTCGCTAATAATCAAATTACGGATTATTTGACACGCGTTGTTCAACCTAAATTGGCGACTATAGCTGGTGTGCAGCGAGCTCGCCTTTTGGGTGACAGTACTTTTGCAATGAGAGTCTGGTTAAAGCCGACAGAGATGGCGGCATTGGAAGTCACACCTGCAGATATTTCTGATGCGCTCAGGGATAATAATATTCTGTCGGCAGTTGGTTCGACAAAGGGAACCCGTGTGGCACTGGAAATACGTGCGGACACAGATATTGCACGTCAGTTGGATTTCCGCAAGCTAGTGGTTAGATCCGATGGGGATAAGCTGGTTCGTCTAGGTGAAGTAGCGGAGATAGAGTTAGGAGCTGAGTCCTATGACAGCTCTGTAACTTTTAACGGGCAGTCTGCCACTTTTATTGCTATTGAGGTGGCACCCGATGCGAACTCCCTTGAAGTTATTAAAAAAGTACGCGAGGAGTTGGAGCAGAAAATTTTTCCACAGTTGCCAGAGGGTATGCTAGGTGAAATTCCTTACGACAGTACTGAATATATTCAGGACTCCATTGAAGAGGTCGTCAAAACAATTGTTGAAGCAGTATTTATAGTAATTTTGGTGATTTATTTGTTTCTGGGGTCAGTTCGCAGCGTATTAATTCCAGCAATTGCACTACCGCTTTCTCTTGTTGGTGCATTCTTTTTAATGTTTTTAATGGGATTTTCCATCAACTTGCTCACATTACTAAGCATGGTTCTGGCAATCGGAATTGTTGTTGATGATGCCATTATTGTTCTGGAAAATGTCCATCGACATATAGAAGAGGGCTTGCCTCCAAAAGAGGCTGCGATCGTAGGGGCTCGAGAGTTGGCATGGCCTGTAGTGGCTATGACTACAACGCTAATTGCAGTATATATTCCTATTGGTTTTCTTGGTGGTTTAACCGGGACCCTATTCATAGAGTTTGCATTTTCCCTAGCTGGCGCCGTATTACTGTCTGGAGTGGTCGCTCTTACTTTATCTCCCATGATGGCCTCGAAAATATTAAAGCCTCGCGATGGTGGAGGTACCCGGTTTGAAATTTGGCTGGAACGCCAATTTAATCGACTTCAGACGAGATTTGAAAAATCGCTCCATTCTTCTCTTGATGAGCGCCGAGTTATTTTGGTTTTCGGCTTAATTGTATTGATAAGTTGTTACTTCTTATTTGTGACGTCCCCTCAAGAGCTTGAACCTACAGAGGATAGGGGGCTTGTTCTTACAATTTCTACTGCCGATGCTTACGCAACTTTAGATTATGTTGAACAGTACAGTGGTGAACTTAATGTCATTGCTGAGAGATTTACTGAGGTTGAAAATCTTTTTCTGCTTAATGGGGCGGGCACCTTCAGTAGTGGTGTTAATAATGCGGTAGCCGGGTTTGTTTTGGCTCCCTGGGAAGGGAGAGACCGTGATACGGAAAAGATGCAGGAGTTGATTAGCAGTGATGTGCAGCAAATAGCCGGGCTAAAAATAGCCGTTGTGGTACCACCAAGTCTGCCAACTGCGGGAGGGCAGCTTCCGGTTGAATTTGTTATCGGTTCTACAGAGCCCATGGAGAATCTGGCATCGGTGGCAAGCGATATTATGACCCGAGCCCTTGAGAGTCGAAAGTTTATTTTTCTAGATTCTGATCTGAAAATTGATAAACCAAAAATTGTAATAGAAATTGATCGTGATAAAGCGGCCAGTATGGGTGTGGAAATGGTGGACTTGAGTCGTGACTTAGGAGCGATGTTATCCGGGGCTTATGTTAACCGTTTTTCCCTGGATAACCGCAGTTATAAAGTTATCCCTCAAGTCGAGAGAGTTGACCGCCTAACCCCTGATCAGTTGGAGCAATATTATATTCGGGCGGTAAACGACAAGTTGGTTCCTGTGAGTACTTTGATAAGGCTCACGGAAACCGTTGAACCACAGCAACTAAAGAGATTTCAACAATTAAATGCCGTCACTATTTCGGGTGTGCCACGCCCTGGGATTACGTTGGGTGAAGCATTGATGGTGTTGGATAATGCGGCTAAAGAAATCTTACCAGTCGAGTATTCTGTAGATTACTCGGGGCAGTCCAGGCAATTCAAAACTGAAGGATCAGATTTGGTGGTTACCTTTTTCTTTGCCTTGATAGTGATTTATTTGGTGTTAGCTGCTCAATTTGAATCCTGGCGCGATCCCTTGATTATGTTGGTCACCGTACCGATGAGTGTTTGCGGAGCGATGATTTTCGTCAGTCTAGGATTGACGACCCTCAATATTTACACACAAGTGGGCCTGGTTACCCTGATTGGGGTTATTTCCAAACACGGCATTCTGATAGTGGAGTTTGCCAATAAGTTACAGCTCTCAGGGCTTGATAAGCGATCAGCGATTGAGCAGGCCACTTCAATCCGTTTGCGACCGATTTTAATGACTACTGCATCTCTGGTTTTGGCGATGGTTCCATTGTTAATAGCGTCGGGGCCAGGTGGAGGAGCAAGGTTTGCAATGGGCTTGGTAGTGGCGACCGGTATGACAATTGGAACGTTATTTACTTTATTTGTCGTGCCGGCGATGTATATGTATCTTGGGCGGAATTTTGAGGCGGAGGCTGTAGCGGCCTCCTGAGTCTCTTTACACTTATTTACGCTTCGAAAATATCTCTGCCGACATTACTGCGACGGAACTCGGAAGGGGTGACTCCCTCATGTTTTTTAAAGAAGCGGGTAAATACTGCGCGTTCGGCAAAATGAAGTTGTACCGCAATGCTTTCTACGGAATCACTGGTTGAGAGAAGGAGTTTCTTGGTCAGAGATAGCGTAACACTGTCTTTAAGCTGCTGGAATGTTACTCCCTGTTCTCTCAATCTGCGCTGTAAAGTGCGGCCACTGGTGCGGAAGTGGGCTGCGGCTTGTTTGATAGTGATTTCTTCACTGAGCAAGTGCTTCTCGAGCCAGGCTCGCAAACTGGCTGCCAGGTTATAGCTGGTCAAAGTATTGTGCAAAACTGCCTTTAAAATATTTCGGCTCTGGCTGCGAATGATTTTATGGTAACTGGGTATAGGGAAGTCCAGTATCTGGGAGCCCAGGATAATCGCATTTTCATCAGCGGAAAATTCAATTGGGCACTGGAAAATCCTCTTGTGGATAGAGTCATCCTCTGGCTTTTCACTGCGTAACTTTAATCCCCGGACCTCGGGAAACCTCGGGTTAAGAGTGCGCAAGAGATCTACTCCACGACTCATCAGCATTTCAGCAATAAAATGATTGACCGGAGCGCTAAAGAGTTCCTGCTGCCAGTTGAGTGTGAGTACTTCCGCATCGGCTTCCTGGTAAGTCTGGAACCGCAGGAGGGGGGCTAGGGTTTGTGAGAGTACAATTTCTGCAGGGCGAAAGATCTCCCTCGGCCGTCTCAAGGAGGGCTGAGCTTCGATAATAGTTTCTTCAAGCCAAAGCATAATTGGGAAGCGACTAAAGCTGAGACCTGGTGAAGTAACAGGGGATAGCGCCAGTATGCTTTCAATTAGAGCATTGAATTCACTGTAATTAAGCCATTCACTCTCTCCTGGATTCCAGCTAAATGAGAATGGCAATCGTTCAATTAGCGCCTCTGTGGGAATGCCGAGCCTGGCGGCGGCAACCACAAAGTAAGGCGCAAATATCTTGGGCACGCCGGCATGGCCGGACATATTTTTATTTTGGTCTCTCATGACTTACTGCCGTCCGGGTGGCGTTGCCGGCATCATAGCAAAGGCGCCTCAAAGCACGAGTATAAATTGAGGAATATGACGAATTGGTCGCTTCGCGTGGCGGATTCGACCCCCCTCTGGCGCCTTTAATCCTATTCCCAAATAGAGCGTAAAGGATAAGTTTTAGTCGTCTGCTGTACATTGCGTTATTCAGATTTTTTAAAACTCTTCAGTCACGAGAGTTACCACTTACTAAAACAATAAAGGAAAATAACAATGGCACTGTCTAAAAGGCTGGGTACAAGCCTGTCTATTTTTTTCTCGGCGATAATTGGAGCTTCATCAGCGGTAGCGGAAAACTGTTATATCCTGGTTCATGGACACGGAGTCGAAGGACACACTACAGGTGAAAGTAATGATGGGAGTTTAGTGCAGCCAGCACTGGACTATTGGAGTGAGGCGGTTTTCGACGAATATTCTAGCAGTGATTTTATTGAACAATTGTTAGTTGATGGCGGCAATTACGGCGTTGTCGGTTATAACTCAACTGATGAAGGTGAATTTCCCTATTGGCATGATGAGACTGCGGGGGAGATTGCTCGTCAAATTATAGAGATCCGCTCTGGTCAGGGGGATCGGTTTGAGCACGAAAACCAGTGCTCGGCAGAGGACACTTTCTGGATTATTTCCCACAGCCAGGGTGCTGCTCAAATGATGTATATCGCGGGTAACGCTGTTGAAGGATCCCCATATTACAATCGCGCCTACAACCAATTCGATACCAATACAGAAATTCAAGAAGTTAAAGAATGTTCTACCACTTGGTATGGCAGTAAATCTTGTAAAACAGTCGAAGAAGAGGTTCGAGTAGCTGGGCTTGATGATAGCTACGCAGTGAGCGTTGCTTTTGATACGGCTATCAGCGGTGTTGCTGCAATTTTCACCACAGGAGGTGCTATTACCGGTACAGAAGGTGTTGATCGGATATGTAATGGAAGCTGGTATGACGATCTGGTCAATGCTCTATTTTTGGGGCGTGAGTGTTCAGCGGTTCGCTATATGCAAACCAATGATGTTTACACGGTAAGAAATTATGTAGGGACTAACCTCGGTGCACCAGTGTATACCATTGGAGGCTACGCAGCCTTCCCGGGGGTGGAAAGTGCTACCTCCATGCTGCTGAATGGTGAGGATGACGGCTATATCAATTTAGCTTCACAAATGAACTGTTCAGGGTCAGCCAAGCGTAATCTATGGTCAAATCTAAAGGAATATGAAACCCTGTTTGGCGTAGCTTACGGCAGTGCAATTTTCTCTTGTGACAACGAGAGTAAAGGCACTGCTCGATCTTACAATTTGGCCAGTATCTATACAGATCATGATGCGCAGCGTAACGGTGGCATTCTATCCCCCGATTATGATTCTATTCCCGATGGACTGGACTGTGGTTCAGGAAAGAACAGCGCGGGTAGAATCTCAGCCTGCACGAATTAACTAAAAAAATAAAAGGCTTCGGAGGTATTGATGTCCACATCAAACAAAGATCGCTCAAAGGCCCGGCTGGCAGGCTGGGGTGTACTGGCCGTAGTTACTGGATTGGTGGGTTACTGGGCCCTGTCTGGTGGTGAAGAGGCAGCGCCCGCTGTTATAGCCAAAGCGAAAGCTGAAGAGCGATCTATCCGAAGTCGTAAGCCAGATAACGTTGAGCCGGCGGGACTGGAGAAAGAGGAAGAGGATCAGTCTGTAAAACTATGGAAGGGAATTCACTCCCTGTCCAACAAGACTGAGTTACACGAATCCCTTCTCTCGGATCTAGCCCGCTTTCATCGCTATCCGCCAGAAAACCGAGCAATTAAAACTCCTGAACAGGACCCGATTACTCAGACATTTGCGGTGGATGAAAGAACCACTCACAGTGAGGAAGGGGATTCTCTGACTATATGGACAGATGAAAAGTTTTATTTGCGTGGGGATACTATTCGGGTTTTTGCCTATCAGACCGATAGTGATGGAGATCGAGTCAGTGCTGACTTGACTGCGTTGTTGGTTTACGAAGACCAACAAGTCGTGGGTACCTTGGCTTTTAGTGATTCGGATGGAGACTTAATCTACGAGGTATTGATGGAGGCGGGCTCCTTTAATAGCCAGGTGCTGGAAGCGGGTATTTTTAAGGTCATTGTGGATACGGATATTGATGGTCTCCGCGATGCGGCAGCATTCACCCTTTCTGAGGATACGGGAAGCTATACAGGATCGCTGCGGGATTCTGTTACTGCCGATGGCAATTTATTAATTGAGGCGGAAGTCGATATCAGCAGAGAGGGGCGCTACTATTTTCAGGGCTCCCTTTATAACGATGAGCAATCCCCGATAGGCACAACGCAAAATGCTCTTGAGTTAACGGCGGGGCGGCACTGGATTCCCCTAGAGTTTTATGGGCTCTTGATTCGCGATGCCGGGCAGGACGGCCCCTACCTGGTGAAACAATTGAGTATTGCCAGGGTGACGGTACCTATGGCAAGGGATAGTGCTTTTGAGCCAGGCTATTACACTGAACGCTATAGCCTGGATCAATTTACTGATAGGCCCTACCAGGAAATGTAGGGAGAATATGGAAGGTTTTAACAGTTATCCCGGATACGTTGTTGAGCGGTAGCTATACGTTGCTGCCGTTCATCTTCACCCAATCTTCTGTAATTTCCATTTTGATCGACTTCGCGAACGCGAGAATTCGCAGTCAAGGAGTTCAGAGATTTTCGAGCTGACTCACAGCGCCTAGCGCGAAGAGCGGCTTGCATTTGCGTTACTTTTTCCTGCTCTTGCTGACGTACGTCGGGCTGCTTTTCAGGTTGCTTGGCTACGGTTCTCTTTGATAGTTCAGCTGGTTCTCGGGGACTGGCGGCCTTCTGTTCAGCTTCCCACTTTTTATACCGCTCTGACCTGGGCTTTTTGATTACGTCCACTTGAGTATTTTCTGGAGGTTGTTCACCAAAATGGACAACGCCATTCTCATCTACCCATTTATAGATGCCATCGGCTTGAGCGGTTATAGCTGTTACTGCAATCAATAGCGCCAGTAAGATACGCATGGTGCTTACCCCTTGTGTTGGTGTTCCTTCCGTCCCTTTATTGTACCGGTACTGGCGGGTTTTCCCGTAACTGTCTTAACACTTTCGCAGACACCTATTGACAGCTAGGGCTCAATTGGCAAAATCGGGGGTTTACTCAGTGACTAGATTTCACCGCACACCCGTGGTTTTGAGTCTAATCCTGATGGAACATCCTCCATCGAAATGCCACTGAGTGGCCCTCCTCACCCCTGGAGGCCTGCTAACCCTGAAGTGAACCTATATAGCTTTGCTTGGGGTTGGGTGTTTATGCGCGATCAGTTCATCCTAAAAATCGGCAGCAAAACACGCAACAGGCTGATATTTGTCACCATTTTCCCCTATAATTGCTGTCTGGCATTCTTGTCAGTAGGCGTTTTATACGTTTTCGGTGATGGCTATCCTAAAAAACAGGAAAATTGAGGAGACTCAAGTGGAATTACTTTCCGGCGGCGATATGTTGGTTCGCGCGCTGCAGGATGAAGGGGTGGATCTGATTTTTGGATACCCGGGCGGCTCAGCGTTACATATCTATGATGCTATTTTTCGGCAGAAGTCGATAAAGCATGTTCTCGTGCGCCACGAGCAGGGCGCTACCCATGCTGCCGACGGCTACGCGCGGTCTACTGGTAAGGCGGGTGTGGTACTCGTGACATCTGGTCCTGGTGCCACGAACGCGATTACTGGCATCGCAACGGCCTATATGGATTCTATTCCTATGGTGGTGATATCCGGCCAGGTACCGAGAGATAAGATCGGTGAGGATGCGTTCCAGGAAACAGATATGGTCGGCTGCTCGCGGCCGATCGTGAAGCACAGTTTTTTGGTTAAAAATGCTGAAGATATCCCTACAATCGTCAAAAAGGCATTCTTTATTGCCAATACGGGCCGCCCCGGCCCCGTAGTGATTGATGTTCCAAAGGATGTAACTAACCCGGCGGAGAGATTCCCCTACCACTACCCTGAAAAATTGCGGATGCGTTCCTATACCCCGGCCGGTAAGGGGCATAGCGGCCAGATTCGCAAAGCGATTGCCATGCTGCTGTCAGCTCGCCGTCCGGTGATTTATGCCGGCGGGGGAGTGGTGCAGGGTGGTGGCGCTGAGCTTCTCACCGAGCTGGCTAGAAAGTTGAACTACCCGGTGACTAATACCTTGATGGGACTCGGGGCGTTTCCCGGTAGTGACAGGCGTTTCTTGGGAATGCTTGGTATGCACGGCACTTTCGAGGCAAATACCGCCATGCATCACGCGGACGTTATCCTGGCTGTAGGAGCTCGTTTTGATGACCGGGTAACTAATACTCCAGGCAAATTTTGCCCGGGTGCCAAAGTTATTCATATCGACGTCGATCCGGCTTCGATCTCTAAAACGATTGTTGCCGATATCCCGATTGTGGGCACGGTTCAGGCTGTCCTTCGAGAGATGCTCGAAGCGCTGAAAGCCAATGATGAGCAGCCGGATCACTCCGCGATAGTTGACTGGTGGCGCCAAATCGATGACTGGCGTGAGCGTCACGGGCTCTACACGGCTCCTCGTTATCAGACTAATGGTGCCCTGATAATGCCGCAGGATGTGATCAAGGCGGTGTATGACATCACAGAGGGTGATGCTTTTGTGACATCCGATGTAGGGCAACACCAGATGTTTGCTGCGCAGTATTACCTTTTTGATAAGCCGCGCCGCTGGATTAACTCCGGTGGGTTGGGGACTATGGGTTTCGGCTTACCGGCAGCCTTGGGGGTGAAAATAGCTCACCCGGATAAAGAGGTTGTGTGCGTAACTGGCGAGGGAAGTATCCAGATGTGTATTCAGGAGCTTTCTACGGCTACCCAATATCATTTGCCAGTAAAAATCCTCTGCCTTAACAATCAGGCTCTCGGGATGGTGAAGCAGTGGCAGGAGATGCAATATGAAGGAAGGCTTTCCAATAGTGTTTACGAGGAATCGCTGCCTGACTTTGTGAAACTCGCCGAGGCATACGGTCACGTCGGGGTGAAAGTGGAGCGTCGTGAAGACCTACACAACAAGTTGCAAGAAGCTTTTGCAATTAAGGATCGCACTGTATTTATCGACGTGTACGTCGACCCATCTGAGCATGTCTATCCCATGCAAGTGCTACCAAATGGCTCCATGCGTGACATGTGGCTGAGCAAAACTGAGAGAACTTAAAGGGTAGGGCGATGCGTAGAATAATTTCGGTTCTGATGGAGAATGAGCCTGGGGCATTGTCCCGTGTTGTTGGCTTGTTTTCCCAGCGTGGCTACAACATTGAAAGCCTCACCGTGGCGCCTACTGAGGATGCGACTTTATCGCGTCTCACTCTGGTGACGATTGGTGACGATCACAAGATTGAGCAAATTACCAAGAACCTAAACAAGCTTATTGATGTTGTGAAATTGGTGGACCTCACTGAAGGCTCTCATATCGAGCGGGAGCTGCTATTGGTGAAAGTGCGAGCCAATGGTGCCCAGCGCGATGAGGTGAAGCGCAGTGTCGATATTTTTCGTGGGCAGATCGTCGATGTCACCAGCAGTATGTACACGGTACAGGTGGCAGGAACTGGCGAAAAACTCGATGCGTTCCTCCAGGCGCTGGGGGAGCACACAATTATGGAAGTGGTGCGATCCGGAGTTTCCGGGATTGCCCGCGGTGAAAAAGTATTAAGTGTATAGAGCAAAAAAGCAGGAATTGAGCGATGCAAGTTTATTACGACAAAGATTGTGACCTTTCTTTAATTCAGGGAAAAACAGTAGCCATTATTGGTTATGGATCTCAAGGCCATGCCCATGCCAATAACCTGAAAGACTCTGGTGTAGCGAATGTTGTTGTTGGGTTGCGCGAGGGGTCTGCTTCCTGGAAAAAGGCTGAAGGCGCGGGCTTGAAGGTAGCTGAAGTTGTCGATGCGGTGAAAGATGCCGACGTGGTTATGATTCTCGCTCCGGATGAATACCAGGCGAATATTTACAAAGAGCAAGTTGCTCCAAATTTAAAGTCTGGTGCAGCACTGGCTTTCGCGCATGGTTTTAATGTGCATTTTGAATTGATTGAGCCACCAGCGGATGTCGATGTCATTATGGTTGCTCCCAAGGGGCCCGGCCATACCGTTCGATCGACCTACCTTGAGGGAGGCGGTGTCCCTACCTTGATTGCGGTTTATCAGGATGCGACAGGTAAAGCAAAAGACTTGGCGCTGTCTTATGCCTCAGCTAATGGTGGTGGCCGCTCAGGTATTATTGAAACCAATTTCCGCGAAGAGACTGAAACAGATCTCTTCGGTGAGCAGGCTGTTCTGTGTG
>NZ_CP174326.1:7500-780000 GCF_052467815.1 Microbulbifer maximicatervae (SeqCode) | reverse complement strand
TGGATCGGAGTGAAAGGCTAATCAAGCCGGGAGATAGCTGGTTCTCCTCGAAAGCTATTTAGGTAGCGCCTCGCGTCTCACCCTCGGGGGTAGAGCACTGTTTGGGCTAGGGGGTCATCCCGACTTACCAACCCCATGCAAACTCCGAATACCGAGGAGTGCAATCGCGGGAGACACACGGCGGGTGCTAACGTCCGTCGTGGAAAGGGAAACAACCCAGACCGCCAGCTAAGGTCCCAAATATCAGTTAAGTGGGAAACGATGTGGGAAGGCCCAGACAGCTAGGAGGTTGGCTTAGAAGCAGCCATCCTTTAAAGAAAGCGTAATAGCTCACTAGTCGAGTCGGCCTGCGCGGAAGATATACCGGGGCTCAAACTGATAACCGAAGCTGCGGATGCTCTTAGGAGCATGGTAGAGGAGCGTTGTGTAAGCCGTTGAAGGTGGATCGGGAGGTCTGCTGGAGGTATCACAAGTGCGAATGCTGACATGAGTAACGATAAGGGAGGTGAAAAACCTCCCCGCCGGAAGACCAAGGGTTCCTGTCCAACGCTAATCGGGACAGGGTTAGTCGACCCCTAAGGCGAGGGCGAAAGCCGTAGTCGATGGGAAACAGGTTAATATTCCTGTACTCGCTATTACTGCGACGGAGTGACGGAGAAGGCTAGGCCGGCATGGCGATTGGTTGTCCATGTTTAAGGTTGTAGGCTGGGGACTTAGGCAAATCCGGGTCCCTAAGGCTGAGAACTGATGACGAAGCCCACTTAGTGGGTGAAGTGGTTGATGCCCTGCTTCCAGGAAAAACTTCTAAGCTTCAGGTAATAGTGAATCGTACTCTAAACCGACACAGGTGGTCAGGTAGAGAATACCAAGGCGCTTGAGAGAACTCTGGTGAAGGAACTAGGCAAAATGGTACCGTAACTTCGGGAGAAGGTACGCCGGTTTTGGTGATGGGACTTGCTCCCTAAGCTGAGGCCGGTCGAAGTGACCAGGTGGCTGCGACTGTTTATTAAAAACATAGCACTCTGCAAACTCGTAAGAGGACGTATAGGGTGTGACGCCTGCCCGGTGCCGGAAGGTTAATTGATGGGGTTAGCTTCGGCGAAGCTCTTGATCGAAGCCCCGGTAAACGGCGGCCGTAACTATAACGGTCCTAAGGTAGCGAAATTCCTTGTCGGGTAAGTTCCGACCTGCACGAATGGCGTAACGATGGCCACGCTGTCTCCACCAGAGACTCAGTGAAATTGAAATCGCTGTTAAGATGCAGTGTACCCGCGGCTAGACGGAAAGACCCCGTGAACCTTTACTACAGCTTTGCACTGAACTTTGAGCCTATTTGTGTAGGATAGGTGGGAGGCTTTGAAGCAATGACGCTAGTTGTTGTGGAGCCGTCCTTGAAATACCACCCTGGTATGTTTGAGGTTCTAACTCTGGTCCGTTATCCGGATCGAGGACAGTGTATGGTGGGTAGTTTGACTGGGGCGGTCTCCTCCCAAAGAGTAACGGAGGAGTACGAAGGTGCACTCAGCATGGTCGGAAATCATGCAATGAGCATAATGGTATAAGTGCGCTTGACTGCGAGACAGACATGTCGAGCAGGTACGAAAGTAGGTCATAGTGATCCGGTGGTTCTGTATGGAAGGGCCATCGCTCAACGGATAAAAGGTACTCCGGGGATAACAGGCTGATACCGCCCAAGAGTTCACATCGACGGCGGTGTTTGGCACCTCGATGTCGGCTCATCACATCCTGGGGCTGAAGCCGGTCCCAAGGGTATGGCTGTTCGCCATTTAAAGTGGTACGCGAGCTGGGTTTAGAACGTCGTGAGACAGTTCGGTCCCTATCTGCCGTGGGCGTTGGAGATTTGAGAAGAGTTGCTCCTAGTACGAGAGGACCGGAGTGAACGAACCTCTGGTGTTCCGGTTGTCACGCCAGTGGCATTGCCGGGTAGCTATGTTCGGACGGGATAACCGCTGAAAGCATCTAAGCGGGAAGCCTCCTTCAAGATAAGATCTCCCTGAGGCCTTGAGCCTCCTGAAGGGCCGTGGAAGACTACCACGTTGATAGGCTGGGTGTGGAAGCGTTGTGAGGCGTTGAGCTAACCAGTACTAATTGCCCGTGCGGCTTGACCATACAACAGAGATGGTTACTAACGACTAGCCAAGCTAGCGGATTGTGAGTTAGAGACATACGATCGCTTGCGGTGTATTACTACAGATTGTTTTACCGACTTATTTGGGGTTATCGCCGGTCACCATCATGACCGAGGCAAACAGCGATAACACGGCAGGCCAAGCACATTGCTTATAAGACCAACGCCAACCCAAGCCAGTTTGCCTGACGACCATAGAGTTGTGGAACCACCTGATCCCTTGCCGAACTCAGAAGTGAAACGCAACATCGCCGATGGTAGTGTGGGGCTTCCCCATGTGAGAGTAGGTCATCGTCAGGCTTCTAATCCGAAAAGGGCCACCCAACAGGGTGGCCCTTTTTTTATGGCTGAAAAATATTTTAAAAAACAAAAATAAAAAAACTAAGAAAGGGAAGAAAGAGAGAGAGCAGAAAGTACTTGGCAAAAATTAAATAGAAAAAATAAAAGTAATTCTGAAAAACTTTAATGCTCAACTTTCTATTTAAAAAATCAGTCAGTAATTAAAAAAAAGAAAAACCTAAAACTACCTGAGCAGCTTAAACAGACGCTCTCCTAAAAAGCCTATAAAAATAGGTCTTTACCGACCTCCGTAGCAAACGCCTTTGCGTTCACTCAAAAAATAATCCAACAAAAATAACTCGCGTAAAAACCAGAAAAGTACCCATACCACTCCCGCCAAAAATTAAATTTAGCCGGTAAAAACATCGGTGATTTTTTAGTCTCTGCAGTAATCCCCTGTAACCACGGGGCCTGTAGCCCGTTTATTAAAGTTATGCACAACTCTATCCAGACTTTCTGTTAGTAACACCTGGCTGTGGAAATCCGCGCAAAAAGTGCTGCTTTTTTACCCGCCTTCAATAGAGCCAAGCAACCACGGGGCTGGCAGGGGATATCCCGGAGTTATACACAGCTCTATCCATGGTTTCTGTTGGTAACAAAGACGCCATAAAACGGACATCAGTTATTAACAGTGTTATGAGCGATAAATCTGTGGATTACTGCGGCTGATTGGTACGCCAGTATGTGAGAGAAGAAAAGTTTGGGGATAAAAAAAGCCCCACAAAGTGGGGCTTTAAAAATGTCGTCTGTATCTCTTATTTATTCAGAGGCAGTAGGTACTCGTCCCAGGTCTCCTTCCATCTCGGTGGTCAGGAAAGACATTACAACCCAGGCCGCTACATTCTGGCGAAGATTCTCAGGGTCGACTTTATCCAGGGTATCGTTGGGTGTGTGGTGATAATCGAAGTAGTCGGTACCGTCCTGGTATAGACCAAAGGCTGGTACACCGCGCGCAACAAACACACTGCTATCTGGGCCACCGTAAGATTCATTATTTCCGCGCTCAATACCCAGCGGTGCGAGGAGTCGCATCATTTGATCTGCAATATCAAATTTGCTCTCAGGGAGGCGGGTATCGAAACGCCAGATTTTCCCTGCTCCAAAGTCTGACTCGGAAACGGCAATAATATTGTCCAGCTCTTTTACGTGCGCCTCAACATATTGCTTAGCACCTACCAGACCAATTTCCTCTGCACCAAACAGCACGACTCGTAATGTACGACGGGGGCGCTGTGGCAGCTCAGCAATGAGACGTGCAGTTTCCATAACAATGGCAACCCCAGCTCCGTCGTCCAAGGCCCCGGTGCCTTCATCCCAGGAATCCAGGTGTGCACCGATAATCATGACTTCTTCAGGTTTCTCACGGCCAGTAATTTCACCAATGACATTAAAAGAAGGGCCGTCACTCAGTCGCTCAGTTTCAACTTCAAGTTTTACCTGGACTGGCTTGCCGCGTTGGAGCATAGCCTCGAGCAGGTTTGCATCAGGAGCGGAAAGTGCGAGTGCAGGAACTGGGTTTTCCACATCATCAACCGACATCATACCGGTGTGGGCAAATCGGTCTGAGTCGGTTCCTACGGAGCGCAACAGCATGGCAACAGCTCCTTTTTCAGCGGCAGCACGCATTCCCAGCTTGCGACCTTGCGCTGCAGGGCCGTAGCCATCCCCCGTGCGCGCTCTCTCCATACGCTTATTGATAAAAGCGATTTTACCTTTCACTTGGCTGGCCGGGGCCTTCAACAGGGCCTGCGCATCGGGAAACTCAATAATTTCCGCTGTTAACCCTCCCTCAGGAGTGGCGGCGCCATAGCCGAGGGAGGAGACAACTAGTGGCTGGGGGAAAGGGGATATGACTTCGGCGTGAGCATGGCCACGAATCCAGCGGGGTACCTCAATTTGCTCGGTATAGACGCGATCAAAGCCAAATGCCTTCATTTTGTCTTGTGCCCAGGCAACGGCTCTTTCATCGCCCTCAGTGCCTGTCCGTCGTGGTCCAACCTCGACGGTCAAAGACTCTACAATACTGTAGGCGTCGGAGCTTTCCAGTGCCCGGTCACGTAATACTTCCGCCACAGATACATCTTCCTGTGATAGAGGGGCTGCCTGGGCTATTCCCAGTGCCATGGTAGTGATCAGTCCCCCGGTAAGGGAAAGCAGTGGTTTCAACATCGGTCTATCCTTTGTTAATACTCTTCGGTCTTAAGCTTTTGGCTCGTTATTTGATGAGGCCGCGATCAGTTGCTTGCGAATTTCACGTAACTTATGCAGGCCTTTTTCTGTAAATAAGTAGGGCGGTTCGCCAGTATATTCGCTATCTTCAATACTGAGGCAACGTTGTCGCACCTCTTCAAGCTTTGGGTCGTGTCGCATTGGGCAGGCGAGGAGTGCTCGCCATTCAGTATCGCTGGCTTGCCCGGTGATTACATCTTCAAGGCCCTTAACAAAACTGCCCCGGTCCATTCGAAATCTGGGTCTGCGCAGGTGCATAAGAACCCAAACCACAATAACAAAGGCAATGAAAGAAAGAATAAGCGTTGCCAGCCAGGTCACGATATCAATCCTCCACTAATAGTTTTATTGCCACAGCAATGGTGGCAACAATGATTACCGGTTTGATAATACTGGCACCTCTTGCAATCACGAGGTTGGAGCCGAGACGAGCTCCTACAACCTGGGCAAAAGACATAGCGATAGCGAGCAAGAGAAAAATATGGCCTCCAGCGATAAAAATTAGCATAGAGGTCACATTGGTAGCGAGCACAATAGGTTTTGTTGATGCCGTAGCCGCACGCATATTGTAGCCGAGTAGCGCTGCGAAGGCGGCTGCACAGATAGACCCCATCCCGGGGCCAAAGAAGCCCCCGTAAAAACCGAGCCCACCGCCGACAACTAGATTAAAAGTAACGTTACTGATTCTGGGTTTTGAATCAATGTCGGAAATGCGGGGGGATAGAATAAAGTAGAGGGCAATAGCAATGAGCAGGATGGGAAGTAAGGTATTGAGGCCAGCCTCCCCAAGTGAAGCGACTGTTAAGGTGCCTAGGCAGGAACCGATAATTGCAGCAAGTAGTCCTGGCCAGAGGGGGCGTAAATTCAACTGGCCTTTTTGCAAGAAGTTAATGGTGGATGATAGGGTGCCAAAGACGCTTTGAAACTTATTGGTACCGAGAGCATCGAGAGGGGGAATGCCGGCCCAGAGTAAAGCGGGGAGGGTGATTATTCCCCCTCCCCCGGCGATCGCACTGACAAAGCCTGCGGTAAAGGCGATTACTGTCAGTATCAGGTAGGTATAAGTAGAAAGCTCACTACTTAACTGTATCACGAGTGGACTGGTTACCCCTTTTCAAGAGTACTTTCATCATCGTGGTAGTACCCCTGATACCTGCTAAAGCGCTTTTGGATCTCTGCCATGTCCTGTTCCAGATTGCCGCTGGGCTGGTACAGAGAGTCAATGCAAATACGCTTATTGGGGAAGTCCCAGGCAACAAGCAAAATAGGCACTTGGGCAGTATAGGAAATCCTTAAAAAACCGCTCTTCCAGCGCCCTACTTTTTTGCGAGTTCCCTCGGGAGTAATCCCCACCCACATTTTTTCATTTTCCCGGTAACTCGATGCAACTTGTAGAGCGATATTACCTGCGGCGCGCCTATCGGTAGGAACACCTCCAAGCCACATAAATAGCCGTTTAAACGGGAAGAAAAAAGCTTCCTTCTTCATGAGCCAGGAAATTTTAATACCCAAGGCCATAATAAATGGCATGGCAACCACAAAATCCCAATTGGATGTGTGGGGAGCCAAAGCCACCATGACTTTCCTTTCTGGAGGGATTTCCCCATCCATTCGCCAGCCGAGCATCTTGATTATCAACTTGCCAATAGCTTTGGTGATGCGATTGCCCAGCTGAGGTACTTCATTGGGTACTTCAGCTGGTATTTCTACAAACTGACTCATTATTTGCCTCTTTTTACTGCTGTCACACTAAGGTTTTAGCAAAGGTATTTAGCCTTGCTGCTTTAGTGTTCCCGCGTGGCATAAAAGCGAACTTCCGGATAGCGCTCTTCAGCCAATTGTAAATTAACACGCGTCGGTGCCAGGTAGGTCAGGTGTCCGCTGCCATCGAGTGCCAGGTTGGTACTGGCCTTGCGCTTGAAATTCTCTAGTTCTTTGGCACTTTCACTATCTACCCAGCGCGCAGTATTCACGTTGACGTTTTCGTAGATGGCTTCAACTTTGTATTCGTCTTTCAATCGGTAGGCGACTACTTCGAACTGTAGTACACCAACTGCGCCCACGATAATGTCGTTGTTATCCAGTGGGAAAAATACCTGGGTGGACCCCTCTTCAGAAAGCTGTTGAAGTCCTTTCTGCAATTGCTTTAATTTTAGAGGGTCTTTTAAACGTATGCGACGGAACAGCTCCGGGGCGAAATTGGGAATGCCGGTAAATTTCAGTGCTTCGCCTTCGGTAAAAGTATCGCCGATCTGGATAGTACCGTGGTTGTGCAAACCAATAATATCGCCGGCAATGGCCTCTTCTACGTGGGTTCGGTCGCCAGCCATAAATGTCACTGCATCGGCAATTTTTATATCCTTGCCAATGCGCACATGCTTCATTTTCATACCGCGATTGTAGGTGCCGGAGCAGACACGCATAAAGGCAATTCTATCGCGGTGTTTTGGGTCCATATTCGCTTGGATTTTAAAAACAAAGCCGGAGAATTTATCTTCGCTGGGCTCTACTTTCCTCTCTTTGGTTTCCCGAGATTGAGGTGAGGGCGCCCATTCAACGAAACCATCGAGCATTTCCCTTACGCCAAAATTACCCAAGGCCGTACCGAAAAATACCGGGGTCAGTTCACCGGCAAGATAAGCTTCCAGGTCAAACTCATGAGTGGCTCCACGAACCAATTCAATCTCTTCCCGAATATCCTCGGCGTACTCGCCAAGTAGTGCGTCAGCCTCAGCGGAGTCCAGACCCTTAATTTGAATATCATCGGGAATTCTGTGGCCCTGACCTTGGGAGAATACATGGATGGTATCGGTGTATAGGTTATAGACCCCCTTGAAACCTTTTCCTGAACTTAGAGGCCAATTGATAGGGGCAGCCTGGATATTGAGAACTTCTTCAATCTCATCCATTACCTCGATCGGGTCGCGAATATCCCGGTCTAGTTTGTTGATAAATGAGAGAATCGGTGTGGTTCGCAAGCGGCACACATTCATCAACTTGATGGTGCGGTCTTCCACACCTTTGGCCCCGTCAATCACCATCAGTGCGGAGTCGACGGCTGTGAGTACCCGGTAGGTATCTTCAGAGAAGTCTTCGTGCCCCGGTGTATCCAGTAGGTTTACAGTCCTCTCTTTGTAGGGGAACTGCATAACGGAAGAGGTAACAGAAATACCGCGTTCCTGTTCCATCGTCATCCAATCAGAGCGTGCGTGGGGACCTTTTTTCCCCTTAACGGAGCCCGCTTGCTGAATTGCATTCCCGAACAAAAGAAGCTTTTCGGTCACGGTTGTTTTACCGGCGTCCGGGTGGGAAATAATGGCGAAGGTGCGGCGGCCGGCAAAGCCTGCCAGGGAAGAACTTTGACCCATACTTTAAGATTCGATCACTGGATATTCGAAAAAAATAGGGGCGTATTATACACGCAGGCGTTGCTCCGAGGGTGCGGTATACTGCGAAATTAGACTTGTCAGTTTACCAGCTCGGCGAATGGGGTCATGTCAATGGGCTGAGTTGCCAGCGGGACTGGCACACCTGGACAATTTGCTCAAATCCATTTGGATTAACACTGTACTCTGTTGTGGCCAACAGTCATCGAGGTGCTTTTAGCGGTGCAGTGGCAAACTCAGTTATTGAAGGGGAGAGGTTATGAGCCGGGAGCGTTTAAAGGCATTGCGGGAAGAGTTGCAGCGGCAGGGTGTCGATGCTTTCTTGGTACCCCGGGCTGATGAGTACCAAAATGAAAGTGTGCCTGCGGCAGATGAGCGACTGCCCTGGCTGACAGGTTTCACTGGTTCCGCAGGAATGGCTGCGGTAGGCAGTCGAGAAGCGGCATTGTTTGTTGATGGTCGCTATACCTTGCAGGCGCAGCAACAACTTGGTGATCAACCCATTGAGTTAATGAGCCTCAGTCAAGTCGCGATCATTGAGTGGCTATGTAGTCAGCTGGATGCCGGTCAGTCTCTGGGGTATGACCCGCGACTGCACACGGAGCCGGGATTGGCCTTGATCAAGAAGCGATTGGCCGAAAGGGATATCCAACTGCAGCCGATGGAGCAGAGCCCCGTTGATGCCATCTGGAATGACCGCCCTGCATCTCCCTGTGGGCCTGCGCGCCCACACCCCTTCATCTTTACTGGTGAGCATTCCAAAGAGAAACGGCAGAGGATTGTCCGACGTCTCGTAGAAAAACGAGCCGATGCTTTATGGCTACCAAACCCTGAAAGCTGTGCTTGGCTTTTTAATATCCGTGGAGAGGATATTCCACACTTACCAGTGGCCTTGGCTAATGCAGTACTTTACCGGGATGGCAGTGCCACTCTTTACTTGGGGGAGGGCGCTGTAGGGGATGCGTTGATTGAGCACTTGGATAAAGATGTAAGTCTAGTCGTGGCCAAAGGGGAATTATTTGAAAATATTAAGCGCCGCCACGTCAATAAAATATGGATAGATCCCCTGATTAGCAACAGTTGGACTTTACAGCAATTGCGGGCACTGGATATTGAACTAATGCTGGAAGGTGACCCGGTCACTGAAGCCAAGGCCTGTAAGAATGCGATTGAACTGGCAGGCAGCCAGGCTGCACACGAAAGGGATGGTGCTGCGGTGTGTGAATTCCTGGCGGAAATACCTGAACAGGTTGCCACAGGCCATTTTGACGAATTGTCCGCAGTAAAGCTTTTACGAAGTAAAAGAGAGGCTCGCGAAGGCTTTCAGGGCAACAGTTTTGAGACAATTTCCGGCTATGGTCCGAATGGGGCCATTGTTCACTATCGGGTGAGCCCTGAATCCAGTTTGGCTATGAAGCCAGAAGGGGTATATCTGTGCGATTCTGGAGGCCAATATCCAGATGGCACCACCGACATTACCCGAACAGTCGCTCTGGGTGAGTTCCCACCTTCGGCAAAAGAAAATTTTACCCAAGTTTTAAAGGGACATATTGCAATTGCGACTTTGCGATTCCCCAGGGGGACTTGTGGAGAGCAAATTGATGCGCTTGCACGTCGCTCGCTGTGGGAGGTGGGTCTGGATTATGCCCATGGTACCGGTCACGGTGTTGGCAGTTTCTTAAGTGTTCACGAGGGTCCACAGCGGATAGGTAAAGCTGTAACAGGTGTTGCTCTTCAGCCGGGGATGATCGTTTCCAATGAACCGGGGTTTTATCTCACTGGGCAGTACGGCATCCGTATTGAAAATTTGGTGTTTGTGAAAAAGAGCGAAAATTATCCAGATTTTCTAGAATTTGAAGAACTTACGTTAGCTCCGATCGACCGTAATTTGATTGACGTGGCACTACTTACTGAGACCGAGCGGGAATGGCTGAATCGCTACCACCAGAGGGTGCGGGATGTGATTACCCCATTGGTTACTGAAAAAACTGCCGAATGGCTAAAATTGGCAACTGAAGCTTTGTAAGGTTAAACCCTGGGGGCTGCTTGCCCCCAGGTAGTCTTAATTTTAATTTATCTCAAACTTATATCCAGCACCGTAGACAGAGTGTATTAACTCTTTATCGGGCATAAGCACCGATATTTTCTTGCGTACTTTTTTGATATGGCTATCAATAGTTCGATCGCTGATTACACGGTAATCGGAATAGATGCGATCCATGATTTGTTCACGGGAAAAAATTCGACCGGGCTCACTGTAAAGCAGGTCAAATAGATGGAATTCCAGCGCAGTAAGGTTGGCGTCTTTGCCGCTAATTCGCAGTTGTCCGGTATTTCTATCTAAGTCAATGCCATTTGTTTGGGTTTGCTCCATTAACGGTCGACGGCGCAATACTGCTTTTACTCGGGCCACAAGCTCTCTGGGGCTGTAGGGTTTGCATACGTAGTCGTCGGCTCCAGACTCAAGGCCACGCAAACGATCGGGTTCTTCAATTTGCGCTGTCATAATAATAATGGGAACATCATTGCCTTTTTGGCGAATTTCTTCGCATATTTCCATCCCATGCCTCCCGGGTAGCATCAGGTCGAGAAGGATTAAATCTGGCTTCATGGATTCCATTTTGGGAATAACCTGATTACCATCGGAAATGATCTCGGCTTGATAGTTGGCAGCATGAAGATACTCCAGTAGTAAGTGCGCAAGCTCGGTTTCGTCTTCAACTATTAATATTTTGGCGCTCATAACTTCCTACCATTTAATCCTTTGGCTGAGGGGTAAAAAAATACTAATTTCAAGGCCGCCCAGCGTGGACGGAGTTGCAGAAATGCTACCCTCATGGGCTGTAACAATATTCTGGCAAATTGATAATCCCAAACCCGCACCGCCAGTCTCACGGCTTCGGGAACTGTCAGCCCTATACAGACGCTCAAACAGGTGTGGTATATCAGCACTAGCAACACCGGGAGCAGAATCGGCCAAAGTAATAATGGCTGTTCGGGCTTCACAGCGAGCTGCTATTTTAAGTTGTCCTCCACTATCGGTATAGCGCAGGCTATTGGTTAACAGATTGCTAAATAACTGGTTGAGGCGTGCTTCGTCTGCATAAACAAGCTTGTCTTCCGATAGTTGGAGGTT
This sequence comes from Microbulbifer maximicatervae (SeqCode), assembly GCF_052467815.1. Lineage (NCBI taxonomy): Bacteria > Pseudomonadati > Pseudomonadota > Gammaproteobacteria > Cellvibrionales > Microbulbiferaceae > Microbulbifer > Microbulbifer maximicatervae (SeqCode). The sequence goes on along the minus strand of NZ_CP174326.1, from coordinate 768,761 downwards.
ACTACTTAAACAAATATCTTTCTGTTCGAATGGAATTTCAAAGTCTTCGATAATGCTTCGTAGGGTTTTTTCCAGGGAAATGTCGGATTTGCAGTAACTCAAAGCGCCTGCGTCAGAGAGCGATAACTCATAGAGGTCATCTATTAAGCGACTCAATTGTTGAATTTTGCTATGTAGTATACGCATGTTCTCTGGTGAAGCTGATCTGATACCATCCTGAATGGCCTCAATCTGCCCTTTTAATACTGCAAGAGGTGTGCGCAGTTCATGTGAAATATCTGCCATCCAACGGTTTCGGGCATGTTCATTGGCCTCCAAAGTTGCAGCGAGGCGATTAAAGTCAGCGCTTAACTGGCCCAGTTCATCCCTCTGTTCTATGTCAATGCGGATCTTGAAGTTGCCCGATGTCAGTTGGGATGTGGCTTCGGTTAACTTGCGAATAGGCCTGACCAACTGCCAGGCAAGGGGTAGGGCTATTGCCAGTGCCAGAATGAAAGTGGCAATAGAAATAATAGCGAAGGTTTGTGATTGCTCTTTCACAAATCCCACTGCTAAGTCGTCATCGAGCACAGGTAGTGGGTTGATAGCTAGGTAACCAACAGTTTCCCCATTTACGACCAATGGCTGCATCGCCATATTCTCAGACCCTGAAAAACGGCCTATCAGGGGCCTTTTCTCTTTGTTTAATAGGGTTAGACGACCGCTTAGTGATTTGCCCCCGGAGTGTTCAGGTGGGGGTTCCGGTGGCCGGTGAGGGCCTCTCCTGCTCGGAGGTGGGCGGCGTGGGTGAGGTGGGGGTGACATATCCCCAAAGTAACTGGGCATAACTTGCATATGAAGCTGTTGCCAGCGCAAGCCATTGCCATCCATGGATTGCCAGCTCCCCTCGCTGGCGTAGATACTCTGTAACTCATCCACCAGATCGCCCACTTCGCGCAATTCCTGGGACTGGATATAGTTCATGAAGCCATGATTAAAGCTCCATTGAAAGAATACGAACATTCCGCCAACAGTAATTGCAGTAGTTAATAAGAAAGCGAGACTGAGTTTATAGCGAATATTTAGCGACATAGCCGATAGCTTGGGACTCCAATAGCCTGAGTTCATAGAGGGCTTGAGTGTAGTTTACTGTGCCGGCATTCGGAAAATACTAGCCAGGAGAGTAAGCCTACACTTACAGCAAATGCCAGAGCAATCTTTTGACACCCAATGAACCTGCCTCCCGATAAGGGTAGGTGGGGTGAGCTGAGATTGGCTTGGTAATCCAAAGCTGTTGTTGGGGCCTCCATGCCCTGAAATATGTAAGAATAAGAATAGCTCTTACGTGTGTTTACCGGTTGGTTGTCACCGGCTGGGCAGGTCAATACCGGAGTCTTGCCCTATGGGTGATGTGGAAAAGCGGTGTAATATAAGCTCACGCTTGTCGAGCTGGATAAACAGGGTTGCAAGAATCCTCTTTCCTCCGCGGCTCCATGTGCTGTGGTCATGGGCATTAAGGGTAACGGTGATTTGATTGAACCCTGGTTTAAACAGTTTGTCAGGTAGATGTAAATCTGGACCATATACTCGTTGTATTTTCTTGCCATTGATATAAAGGTGGGCATGGCCTTCTAGAAATTGCTCTGAGGTGTCATTGGCATAGCGAGGGGACTCCAGCTCGAACCGATCATAGTTTATATGAAGGTTATAACCAGACATTTTATCGCGGCGAATATCCAGTTCGATACGAGGTGCGGCATTGTGTAGGGGTATCTCAACTACAGGGTGCTGATCGCCTTTATGGCCAGCATGTGGATCTTGCTGTGCTGTGGCGGAGTTAGCTAGTCCCCAAATAATGGATCCCACTATTAGGGTTCGTAGAATTTTCATAATAGTCTCAATCCCAGGTTTGGGGGCAGCACTTAATATTTAGTCGTGAGTTGTCGTTGTGAATACCCCAAGGTGCTCGTGTTATCTGTTTAAAGGGCCGTTATCTCCAAACATCTCCCCCGCCAGGTATTGATCTTCGGGAAGAGAGGGTAGCCGCAGCGTTTTTTGCGGCTCCATGGAGATATCTGCTGCCCAAATCAAACAACTCAGTTTTAAATGTCAGCACATCAAGTTACTGTGTTGAGCATTCACTGATAATGGTTTGGTCATCTAACTTGCCATAAAAGCGGGGCCCAAAAGTGTAGGGGAAAGCGGGAACCAGCTCGCCGTCATCATCGACAGTTACTGTCAGGTGGTAGTGGTATCCTCGCTCGTCATCTGTATGGCCGTTATGCTGGTCTAAATAAACTCCACCTTCATTGGTCAGATCTTCATCCCAATAATAGTCCTCATAGAAAAAGCCAGCGGTTGTTGTGAATTCATTGCCGGAAAGAGATGTATAAGAGTCACTTGTCGTAGGGCCGGTATTGGATGTTGTTTCAACCCCCTGAGAAAGGTCATACTCATCCACCAACAGGCAGCTTCTCTCACCTGCAACTCCACAACCACTCTCTGAAGTGGGGTCGTCATAGTCGCGCACTGCCCAGCTGCTTTCTGCGAGTTCCCCCTCGCCTTCCCAAGGGCCGTAGATTGCATAACCATCAGCGGTATAGCCGTAAATTGGGGAGTGGTCATCGCCTATATCGCCGACGAGGTCGGCAAGGCAGTCGCTGTAAAAGTGGTGGTGATAATCTCCATTTGCAGCATGTCCACCACAAATATCAACATCGTAGATCTCCGCGACTGGTGCCAGGGTTTGCCAAGTACCATCCACAGATTGGCCATCTCCCCAGTCATAAATAGAGACGCCATTTACCCAATAGCCCTGCACTCCGAGTCCGGTTGCACAGTCTTCTGTGGCGGGTTCGGGCTCGGCAGGAAAATATCCAACATGAGAGACGTTTTCTGGGCAAACAAGCCCCGGGGGCCAAAATCCATAGCCAGCATCAACGTCGCAGGTGCCTATGTTTGTGTAGCCAATATCCTGCCCAAAACTGACAATATCCCCGACACTTACTGTGGGGCTGCCTGTCTCGAAGTCAGAGGAGGCAAATGGACGTTCAAGTAGTCCGTCGAGAATGCTCTGGGTAATTTCAATTTCATAGTCGGGGACCCCTGTTGCTGAGACAACAGTATATTCCTTACCATCTACAGTTTCAGTCTCAACACTCTGGACATTTACCAAAACTTGTTCATTGCTATCATTTTCGTAAATGTAGGGAGCGCGCTCGTCGTCGGTATTCATGATCCAGACACCGGTATCAGTGCTGGAATCTGAGTCATTAGAAGAGGTTTCAGAGGAGTTGTCATCATCAGAGGACGAACTGCTATCGCATCCCTGTAGTGCTCCGAGAGATATTATTAACGCTAGTGCATAAGAGAATGCCGGTTGGCCAGTCCGGTCTAGAATTTTCATTATTGTCATATTACACCATGGCTTGAGGAGAGGTTGCGCCTCGAACTTAGCGTACAAAAGTGAACGAAATGTGGATGGCCAGCCAGCTTGAATTTATACCCGCTATTAACTCCTGATTTTTTCTGATTTATGCCTTGGATTTAAAGTCGATGTTCCACCAATTAAATAAAATATAGGTATTTTATTGTGGGATACCTAATAGGTGTTTAATCGTTGAATATCGATTCATAATATATTCTTCTACTTTAGTGTGAGCGTTTTCTTCAGAAGACCTCCGGCCTTCAATTAGCTTTTAGGTTGACTAAGTTTGGCAATTTGTTTGTTGCCCCCAAGAGGTGATGTTGAAAAACGATGAAGTACTAGTTCCTTCTTATCGAGTTGCACAAATAAGGTTGCCAGTATTCGCTTTCCACCACGGCTCCAGGTGCTATGGTCGTGTGCGTTGAGAGTTACAGTGACTTGGTTAAAACCGGGCTTTAGTAATTTTCCGGGAATATGTAAATCTGAGCCATAAAGGCGTTGGATTTTTTCCCCATTGATGTAAAGGTGGGCGTGCCCCTCTAGAAACTGCTCAGAATCATCATTGGCAAAGCGAGGAGATTCCAGTTCAAACCGATCGTAGTCAATATGTAGGTTATAGCCGGACATATCGTCGCGGCTCATGTCCAGTTCGATTCTGGGGGCGGCAACATGCAGAGGTATCTCTATCACTGGATGCTGATCGCCATTGTGGCCCGCGTGAGGATTTGGCTGTGCCGCATACGCGGTCATAGAGGCTGAAACGATCCAGGCCAAAGACCCAGCGATAAAGAACCTGTGCATTTTCATTTAACTCTTACTCCCAAGTTTGAATATGAGTTAGCGACCAACGGTGGTTGAGCACCGATTGACGATAGTTTGGTCATCCAGTTTGCCGGCAAAGCGCGGGCCGAAGGTAAATGGGAAAGCTGGAACTAATTGGCCATTGCTGTCTTGCGTCACTGTCAGGTGGTAGTGATAACCTCTTTCGCTGTCAGTGTGTCCATTGAATTGATCCAAGTATTCGCGACCTTGCGCCGTAAGGCTTTCATCCCAGTAGTAATCCTCGTAGAAAAAACCTGCAGGAGTTTCAAATTCATTTCCGGATTGAGAAGTGTAGCTGCCGCTGGTAGTGGGGCCGGTGTTATTTGTATTGGAAACACCGCGATCAATATCATATTCATCTATTAGCAGACAGCTGCGTTGCCCGGCAACACCGCACCCGGTATCAGAGCGAGGATCATCGTAATCCCGGATTGCCCAGCTGCTTTTAGCTAGAACACCTGTGTCTTCCCAAGGGCCATAAATTGCGTATCCATCGGCAGTGTAGCCGTAAATTGGAGAGTGGCCATCTGCGGTATCTCCGGCAATTTCAGCTAGACAGTCACTGTAAAAGTGATGGTGGTAATCGCCGTTGGCCGCATGGCCACCACAGATATCCACGTCATAAACTTCTGCCATGGGGGCCAGGGTGTGCCATGTATTATTTACAGACTGCCCGTCACTCCACTGGTAAATAGAGGTCCCATTTACCCAGTAGCCTTGTACGCCAAGCCCAGTTTCACAGTTATCTGTGGATGCTTCTGGTTCAGCAGGAATATAGCCTACATGGGAAACGTTTTCGGGGCAGACGGGGCCGGGGGGCCAGAAACCGTAACCTGCCTCAGAGCCGCAGCTGGAATTACTGCGATAGCCGATGTCCTGGCCAAAGCTAACAACCTCACCTGCCTGCACCTGGGGGTAGCCACTGACAAAATCTGAAGAGGCTTTTGGGCGGTTAATGAGTGCGTCTAATATTTCCTGTGTTATTTCAATTTGATAGTCCGGGATACCGGTAGCTGATATACGGGTATATTCTTTTCCGGCAACGGTCACAGGCTCAACACTTTGCACGTTAACCAGTACCTGCTGATTACTGTTATTTTCGTAAATATAGGGCGCACGTTCGTCCGTTGAATTGACAATCCAAGTAATGTCTGAGTCGCCTGTTGTTGAATTTTCCTCGTCGTCTGAAATGGTGGAGTTATCTGAGGAGTCGGAATTGTCTTCGTTTACGTCCGTAGACGAGTCCCCATTATTACCAGATGTATCTTCTGTTTCATCGATAGACGTTTCTGATGAATCATCTACTGTAGTATCTGTTGAGTTTTCTTCCTCTGTTACATCGTCGTTTGAGTTGGTGGAGGAATCTGCATTGTTATTTCTAGTGTTTTCCGAATTATTATTTTGCCAGTTTCTTCCGTTGCTATTACGAACAGGTACTTCCCTAACCGAACGTTGATCGTTGTTATGTCCCGAACTGGGATTAGGTTGAGCCACAACAGTGGCTGCAGATAGCCAGACTAATGAGCCGGCAAGAAAGTACCCGTTAATTTTCACGAGAAGGTTACCTCAATTTATCTTTATTGGTTACCGCCCTACGGTTGTTGAGCATCGGCTGACAACAGTTTGGTCGTCCAATTTTCCGTAAAAACGCGGTCCAAAAGTGAAGGGAAAGGCGGGGATTAATTGTCCATCGCTATCGACAGTGACCGTAAGGTGATAATGGTATCCTCGCTCATCATCCGAATGGCCATTGTACTGATCTAAATAGACTCCACCTTGGGCCGTAAGTTCTTCATCCCAATAATAATCTTCATAGAAAAAACCAGCAGTTGTTTCAAATTCATTTCCAGAGGCCGAGGTATATGAATCGCTGGTGGTTGGGCCAGTATTAGAAGTGGTTTCTACACCTTGGGAAATATCGTATTCATCGACTAATAAACAGCTGCGTTCGCCGGCAACACCACAGCCACTTTCGGATGAGGTATCGTCGTAATCGCGAACAGCCCAACTACTTTCCGCCAATTCACCTTCACTTTCCCAGGGGCCGTAAATTGCATAGCCATCGGCAGTGTAGCCATAAATTGGAGAGTGGTCGTCACCAATATCGCCGACCATTTCTGCGAGACATTCACTGTAAAAATGGTGATGATAATCGCCGTTTGCCGCATGGCCACCGCAAATATCAACATCGTAGGCCTCAGCGAGGGGGGCGAGTGTATGCCATGTATTATCAACACTCATCCCGTCACTCCATTGATAAATAGAGGTTCCGTTTACCCAATAACCTTGTACGCCTAAACCGGTTTCGCAACTATCAGTTGCGGGTTCAGGGTCAACGGGAAAATAACCAACGTGGGAAACATTTTCAGGGCAAACGGGCCCAGGCGGCCAAAAGCCATAGCCAGCTTCAGCGCCACAAGAAGAATTACTTTGGTAACCAATATCCTGACCAAAACTGACAATATCTCCGACGCTTACGTAGGGGCTGCCTGTTAGAAAATCAGAAGATGCTTTTGGGCGTTCCAGTAGAGCATCGAGAACGGTTTGTGTAATTTCGATAGTGTAATTTGGAATGCCAGTTGCAGAAACAACAGTATATTCTTTACCGTCGACAGTTTCAGATTCAACACTTTGAACATTTACCAATACTTGTTCATTGCTGTTAGTTTCATAGGTATAGGGTGCGCGCTCATCATCAGTATTTAAAATCCAAACCCCGCTGTCGGCGCTTGAGTCTGAGCTGCCACTATCATCTGACGAGTCGTCATCGCTACTGGAATCTGAATCACTGCTACTGTCTTCCGCTGTAGTGTCTGATGAGTCAGATGAAGAGCTGCTGCCTCCACCACATGCCTGCAGTGCACCGGAAAGCAGTACCAAAGATATTGCATAGGGCAAAATGGACTGTCGATCCCTTGGAAAAATTTCCGTTAATTTCATATCACACCGTGAATTAGGAGGGGGGTGAGTCTGAAATTAGCGTATAAAAGTGGAGAAAATGTGGACAAATATTGACCTGATTTGCGCTGTGATAAATTTCTTGGACCTTTTTTTTACTTTGTGCGTAAAGTCATAAGTATGGATTTTTTTTTAGCGATAAAAGGCAAAAACTTGGTTATTTAATCGTTTCTTTTAGGGTTATAAGTTTTTATTTTTATTTTCTTGGAGAGAATATAATTCTCAATAAGATTTTAGCTGACTGATTGGTTCTCTATTGGCTTTTGGAAATTTATCGGGTGAGTGTGTTTCGGTCTGAAATTGTTGATCTATTCCGGACCGAAACAAAATGTAGTAAATAGCTGCTTTCTTTCTGGCCTAGCTACATGGGCGGTGGGCCAGGGGGAAAACCTCCGCCGACTTCATCGGAGCAAACATTCACAATTGTTTGGTCATCGAGTTTGCCGTAAAAGCGGGGCCCAAAGGTATAGGGGAATGATGGGGTCAGCTGCCTTTCATCATTCAGCTCTACCGTTAGGTGGTAGTGATAACCACGCTCGCTGTCACTGTGCCCATTGTATTGATCCAGATAAGCGCCCTCCAGATTGGTTAAATTGGAGTCCCAGTAATAGTCTTCGTAAAAAAAACCGCTGGTGGTTTGAAAAAGGTTGCCTGATAGGGACGTAAATGTATCGCTGGTACTGGGGCCGGATTGGGCAAGTGAATTTGTGCCCTGTGATAAGTCGTACTCATCTACCAGTAAACAACTGCGCTCACCGGCAATCCCGCAGCCGCTGGTAGAGTCGGCATCGTCATAGTCTCTAGTGACCCAGCTACTTACTACAAGTACGCCATCGGCCTCCCAAGGGCCATAAATGGGATAGCCATCAGCGGTAAACCCATAGAGGGGGGAGTGGCTATCTCCAGTGTCTCCAACCAAGTCGGCCAGGCAATCGCTGTAGAAGTGATGGTGATAGTCTCCCCGAGCAGCGTGTCCACCACAGATATCAACGTCGTACATCTCAGCGACCGGTGCCAAAGTGTGCCAGGTACCATTCACAGACTGTCCATCGCTCCATTGGTAGATAGAGGTTCCGTTGACCCAATAACCCTGCGGTCCGAGTCCACTCTCACAGTCTTCTTCCGAGACCTCTGGCTCAGTTGGAAAATAGCTGTTGTGGGAAACATTTTCTGGGCAGACCGGGCCCGGCGGCCAAAATCCAAACCCCGCTTCGGCGTAGCAGGTATTTGGATTACTGCTAAAGCCGATATCCTGGCCAAAACTCACGATATCGCCAATTTGTACTGTGGGGCTGCCGTAGACAAAGTCGGTGTTTGCCTTGGGGCGATTGATTAGCTCGTTGTAAATAGCGGTGGTGATTTCAATTTCATAATCCGGGATACCGGATGCAGTGACTTGAGTGTATTCCCTGCCGTCGACAGTGACAGTTTCGATGCTTTGCACATTGACCAGGACCTGCTCATTGCTATTGCCCTCATAGATGTAAGGCGCGCGCTCATCGTCGGTATTTAGCACCCAGGGGCTGCTGTCATCGCCAGTATCGTCATCTGATGGGGGTGGATCTGAATCGTCATTGTCGCACCCTGTTAAAGGTGCACAGACCAGAAGTATTGTCAGTGCGCTGATTAATAGGGTGCGGGTTTGAAGGGGGGAAATCTCCTGAAGCCTCATCGAATCACCATCCATGTTTCGCAGTAAGAGAAGAAGGCGGGCTATGCTGCTGTCTGCCGGGGTTTGGAGGAATTTTAAGTTATCGGCAAAAATGGCAAGTAATGTGTACGCTGCCCGTTAAGGCACTGATTTCCTTGTGTTGTGTTTTTGGGGGTGGTGGATAGATATGGGCCGAGTCAGGAGTGATTCGGCCCACAGATCGATTAGTTTGTTGACAGCTCGGGGCTGGATGTTGTCTCTGCTGTGCGCTGGTGCGTATCGCGGCGCAGCCACCACCAGGAAACAAAGCCGAGAATCAGGTTGGATGCTGCTGTAGCGACAAACAGGCCGGTCATGCCCCACAGGCTGTTTCCAATCCAGGCCAGGGGGAGGTATAGGCCCAGTACCCGCAGGAAAGAAATGACGGTTGCAGGCAGCGGTTTCCCGAGCCCATTGAATGCGGCATTGGCAGACATCACAAAGCCGTACCCGGCATAGCTGAGAGGTACCAGGGTCAGGTAGGCAACAGCGACGGTGAGAACTTCAGTGGAATCACTGAACAGACTTACGATAGGTTCTGCAACAAAGTAGAGAAGCACAGCCAGTCCCGCTCCAAATACCAGGCAGAATCTTGCCAGTACACTCACGGTTTCCCGAAGGCGGTCGGTCTTTTCCGCCCCGGCGTTCTGTCCCATAAAGGGGCCGACCACAGAGGAAAGTGCGTAAAACACAATGAGTGCCAGGGGTTCTACTCGGAGTGCGACTCCCAGGCCTGCGACGGCATCTTCGCCGTGCACGGCAACGAGTGCAACGACAACACCTCCGGATACGGGAATAATGACATTGGTGAGCACAGCGGGAAGCCCGACAGCCAACACTTTGCGCCAGGATTCGAGTAGGCCGCTCAGCCGCCATTGTGGGGCTGTCATTAGGTGTTCTTTTTTGATGATGAAGTAAAGTGCAGCAATAAAGCTCAGGGCGCGCACGATAATCGTAGCGATAGCTGCTCCCTGGAGCTCAAGCCGGGGAAAGCCGAAAAGCCCAAAAATCAAAATGGGGTCGAGAATCAGGTTCAGTAGGGCTACCGCCACCATAATACGGCCGGTTACCGCGCTGTTACCAATGGCGCGAAGAGCAGCGAGCGCGACGGTCGGGACAATGACAAAGATGGTTCCCAGATACCAGGGGATCATGTAATCGGCAATAAGCGGAAGCATATCGGGGCCGGCGCCCAGCAGCTCAAATAGAGGGCGCATGGTGGCCAGGCCGATTGCAGTAATCACAATAGCAATCAGCAGTGCCAGTACAGATGCGTCAGTTACCAGGCGGCGAACGTTCTTTATATCCCCTGCGCCGTAAACCCGGGCCACAGCCGAAGAGGTACCTGCGCCGAGGCCGATAGCAAAGCTGTTTATGGCCATCACTACCGGAAAGGTAAAACTCATCGCTGCCAGGGGGCCATCGCCCAGCTGGGAGACAAAATAGGTATCGGCGATATTAAAGGACATGGCGGCGAGAATTCCCCAGACCATGGGTAGCGCCAGTCTCTGTAAGTGACTGGAAACTGAGCCTTCCAGCAGTGATGGGCTGCTTTTTGATAGAGACATGTATAACTCTTGTCAATCCAACGAGGGGGTTGGGAAGTCGGGAATAGTGTTACAGAGCAGGAGTGGTTGCCTGCCGTTCAAGGCCTTGTCGGTAAGGCGGGAATTCCGAATGAGAGGCTCATTCTACGACTGAGTGTCATTCAGAGCGAGACTCATGAGTACAGCGTCCTCGCGCATGCCGTTTTGCGCGGGGTAATAATTTTTGCGTATCCCGTCTTCAGAGAAACCCAGTTTGCGATAGAGGGAGCGCGCAGCGAGATTGGATACCCGCACCTCGAGCAAAACTCGTTCAATTTCGCTGGGCAATTCCGTTTTCACGCTGTTTAGTAGTGCCTCAGCGAGGCCCTGTCGGCGTCGCGCTGGGGATACGGCAATATCCAGGATTTCTGCTTGGTTAAACAGACTACTGATCACGCAACAGGCGATAATGTCATCGCCTTGGATCAGGACCCAGCAGTAGTGGCCAGCGCTGAGACTCTGCTGGTATTGGGCTTCACTCCACGGATGACTGTGGGCACTTTTTGCCAACTGGGCCAGAGATGCACAGTCGTCGGCAACGGCGGAGCGCAACTGTAGCTCAGTGTAATTTAAATTGGTCATTCTGCGCGGGTTTCAGTCGGATAACTAGTGCGCAACAGATTCCACAGGGGGCGTTTAAGTTCGGGGGCTCGCAATAGTTGCGAGAGGCTGGGCGTACTAATTAAGCGGGCCCTCTGCCATTCGACAACCTGGCTTTCCAAAGGGATTGGAGTGCAAAAATCTTGAGCCTCACTACCCATCAGCCAGATGGATTTAACCGGCATGCGAGAATAAGAGGCCTCTAACCAGCTGGAGAATGTATCGCGAGCCTGTGAGGCGTCTTCGGCTGGACCAAAGCGATTTTCTGTTAAAGGCCATTGCAGGCGTTCCTGTTGCCGGGGGAGCTGGTGCCAGTGCAAGGCGCGGAGAATATTGTTGAACAGGGCTTCCAGGGGGAGAGCTGCACCGGGCTCGTGGCTGTCCACGGCCAGGAGTTCTTCCCCAATACGCCAGCAGTTCAAAACAAAAGGTTTAACATTGTGCTGGGGGGGGGCAACAGGAGCCGGTGTCACTGCCACCGTCTCTTGTGGGCGTTTTGTCTGGTCGGTGAGAGCGCTTATTTCATCTAGCACACGGGCGTTGCGCTCCAGACTCTGCACCGGCTGGGTAATTATCTGATCTGCTGAGTGGGGCAGTGGATTTTGAGCTATTCCACTTGCAACCGGAGGCTGCTGAGTCCCAGGAGCCTCTTCGGCGGGAGGCAGTTCGGCCTGGCGAGGATCGGGTGCGAGCGGCAATACGAATCGGGGCACATAGCTTGGAACCCCAAGTACTGATAAATATTCCGCTCGCTGAAGCTCGTTCACTTATACGCCCTGTTTCTTACTCTCACTGCTGGCGAGCAAGTTTAACGCATCCATGTAGGCTTGTGCTGAAGCAATCAGGATATCCGTATCCGCGCCAACGCCATTGACCAGGCGGCCGTCCTTTTCCAGGCGCACTGTAACGGACCCTTGGGAGTCTGTTCCCTGGGTGACCGCATTTACAGAATACAGTTTTAAATCGGCGCCACTGTTTACCAGCTGTTCAATAGCTTTGAAGGTGGCATCTACGGGGCCGCCACCGCTGGCTTCAGTCTGCCGGAGTTCTCCGTCAATGGTGAGGCTGACAAAGGCCTGGGGGGCTGAACCGATTTTGGTGCGCACATCTAGGTCGCTCAGTTGGAACCGTTCCACTGGGGATTCGCCTCCGCTCACCAGAGACTGCAGATCTTCGTCAAAGATCTCATGTTTCTTGTCGGCGAGGTCTTTAAAGCGGGCAAATACCTGCTGGAATTCTTCGGTATCGGCGAATTCTACCCCCAGCTCTTCGTAGCGGGCGCGGACAGCAGCCCGGCCGGAGTGTTTACCGAGAACCAGACGGTTTTGACCCCAGCCTACATCTTCAGCGCGCATGATTTCGTAGGTCTCGCGGTGTTTCAGAACACCATCCTGGTGAATACCGGATTCATGGGCAAAGGCATTAGCACCGACAATGGCCTTGTTGGGCTGTACCGGGAAGCCGGTAATCGACGACACCATTCTCGAAGTGGGTACGATGTGGCTGGTATCCAGCCCTGTTTCTACCGGGTAGAGATCCTGGCGGGTTTGTACTGCCATAACGATTTCTTCCAGGGAGGCATTACCGGCGCGCTCTCCCAAGCCATTGATGGTGCACTCCACTTGGCGCACACCGTTCATCACGGCCGACAGGGAGTTGGCAACGGCGAGGCCCAGGTCGTTGTGACAGTGGGTCGAAAAGATGGCTTTGTCGGAGTTGGGAACGTTTTCGATAACGCGACGGAACATAGCCCCATATTCTTCCGGCTCTCCGTAACCAACGGTGTCGGGAATATTGATAGTGCCGGCTCCTGCCGCAATAACCGCTTCGATGATGCGATACATAAATTCCGGCTCGGAGCGGCTGCCATCCTCAAGGGAGAATTCCACATCGTCAGTAAAGTTGCGCGCTGTTTGAACCGCTTTCACTGCCTGCTGCAACACCGCTTCCGGTTCCATTTGCAGCTTGTATTTCATATGGATTGGAGAAGTGGCAATAAATGTGTGGATACGGGAGGCGTTGGCATTCTTCAGGGCTTCGCCAGCGCGCACGATATCGGCATTGACCGCTCGGGCAAGGCTGCAAACCCGTGATTCGGTAACGGCTTCAGCGACGGCCTTGACCGACTCGAAGTCTCCGGGACTGGCAATCGCGAATCCAGCCTCAATGACATCGACACGCATTCTCTCGAGCATGCGGGCGATACGAATTTTTTCCTCTCTCGTCATAGAGGCGCCAGGACTCTGCTCACCATCGCGCAGAGTGGTATCAAAAATGACTAACTTATCTTTTTTAGTGCTCATTTTCGTTTGTTCTCCTTATTTGCTTTGAGGCTAAACAGGGGGCCTTGCCGCTGTCTATGCATCGCTCAAATAAAGTTTGGAATTCTGTTGGGGGTGGGGGGGAGAAAAATTATATGCCGCGCAGGGGCAGTCGTAGCGAGAAAGCTAGGGCAAGAAAAGACTGGCGCTGAGTGATAAATGGAGTCTTCATATACAACAGTTTCCGCGTTAGGTCGGATTCAGGGCATTATGAAGTGTAATCAAGTTGAAGGTCAATGCTGATCCTAATATTGGCGTTTAATTTTCCTATTTTGTTATATTGCTTTCATTTATGTCGGGTTTTTGATGTTTTTATCCTTGCTTTGGTGGACGGCCCCACTGGAGCTTTCAATGGGGCCCGCTCTTAAGGGGCGGTATCGGTCAATTTATGCAGAAACTGCCACAAGTCTCCGTGTAGTTGCTCTACCTCGCTGCGGCTGATACGGCTGTTGTCCAGCTGTGCTGTCACCCACTCTCTGGCTCTTGGTTTAAGGGCAAGGCCTTCCTTTGTCACAGTGATCAGGGTTATCCGTTCATCCAGATTGCTGCGGCGACGCTTGACCAGGCCGTTTTGCTCCATCCGCTTGAGCAGCGGGGTCAAGGTGCCGGAATCCAGCATCAGCCTCTGCCCCAGTGCACTGACGCTCTGCTCTTCTTCCGATGGCGCCTTGGTGTTGGCCCACTCCCACAGAACCATTAAAACCAGATATTGCGGATAGGTGATCCCCAATTCCTTTAGCATCGGCTGGTAGGCGCGGGTCATTGCTCGGGATGCGGCGTAGAGGGCAAAACATAGCTGGCGGTTCAGTGCCAGCTCGCCGGAATCGTCATCACAGACAACCATCAGAGCATGCGCTCGATTTCTGTCTCCAGGGATGCTGGTGCATCCTTCGGCGCGTAGCGTTTAACATTCTCGCCATTCTTGCCGATCAAGAACTTCGTGAAATTCCACTTAATGCCCTCGGTTCCCAATAGGCCCGGCGCACGTTTCTTGAGCTCCACAAACAGCGGGTGAGCTTCATCGCCATTGACGTCCAGCTTGGCGTAGACGGGGAAGCTGACTCCAAAGTTCAGTTCACAAAACTCCTGAATTTCCTCATCGCTACCGGGTTCCTGCTTGCCAAATTGATTGCAGGGAAAGCCCAAGACGGTAAATCCACGGTCTTTGTATTTTTTATATAAATCCTCAAGGCCCGCATATTGCTTGGTGAAGCCACATTTACTGGCCGTGTTAACAACTAGCACCACCTTGTCTTTGTAATCGGCCAGAGTGGTCTTTTGCCCATCAGCGGTTTGCACAGGAATTGAGTAGAGATCGGTCATTGGGAGAGCCTCGACGGTTTGTATTTTGCTAAATTTAGTTGTGCACAATCTTTTTTGCAACCGCTTTATTTGGGAGTAGCCCTTTTGCAGGCTTTATTGTGAGAATGATTACCAATTATATTATGCGCCAGATTGATAAAACCCTTTTGCAATAACAGTAAAGGATTCTCCATGCGCCTCACCTTACACTTGGCCCGCCTGCTAGTGGCGCTACTGGCCATTACGGTTCTACCCGTCCAAGCCCAGGCCTCCGGTCTTTCAGAGCAGGAATTGCGCCAGCTGATGCAGATGACAGAGTACATCGGTGTGGATTACCCGGAAGCGGTGGCAGACGGGGAGATCATTAGTGACGATGAGTTTGCAGAGATGCAGGAGTTCGCCTCGGTACTGATCGATCGCGGCGCACAACTGCAAGAGTCGCCCGAAGCGGCGATGATCCGCACCGAGGCGGATGCGTTGCAAGCGGCGATTCTCCGCAAGGCCAATGTGCAGGAAGTGCAAGCGCATACCGCCAAGTTGCGTCAGGGGCTACTATCTATCGCCCCCGCGCTATCTTTACCCACTGCATTGCTGAATGTGGATGAGAGTCGCGCTATCTACCAGGCGCAGTGTGTTACCTGCCATGGTATTGAGGGTAGAGGGGATGGCCCCTTAGCGGCACAGTTGGAGCCGGCGCCTACAAACTTCTACGAGTTGGAGCGCGCTGAAAATCGCTCCCTGTTGGGCCTTTACGATGCTATCAGTAACGGTATCGATGGCACTGCAATGACCGCCTTCAAAAACCTGAATGAGCAGCAGCGCTGGTCCCTGGCATTTTATGTTGGCGGCCTGGCTTTCCAAGGTGAAGTGGGGGAGGGCGAAGGCGCTGAGCCGAGCTTGCAGGATATAGTGATGTACAGCCCCAATGTGCTGCAGAGTGATCGCCCGGAACTGTCCGGCGCGGCAGTTGGCTCCCTGCGTGCCGACCCCACACCCTTCTTTGCTGGTGAAGAGAGCCTCGGCACCCAGCCGATTGAGATAGCCCGTGCGCAACTGGAAAAGTCCCTGGTGGCCTACCAGGAAGGTAACTACGATCACGCCCGCACCCTAGCTATTAGTGCCTACCTGGACGGTTTTGAGATGGCGGAGAGTTCTCTGGATTCCCTCGATGCCGATCTGCGTAAAGCCACTGAGCGGGAGCTGCTGGGGCTGCGCAGTCAACTGAATGCCGATAGTAACCCCGAGCAAGTCGGGGCTCAGGTACAGGTAATTCTTGAGCAACTCGGGCGCGCCGAATCTTTAATGCAGGAGACAACTCTCTCTGCGGGTGCACTATTTATTGCCAGCTTGGTGATTCTTCTGCGCGAAGGTCTCGAGGCGCTACTGGTAGTGATTGCACTGACAACGATTCTGGTAAAAACCGGTCGTAGCGATGCGTTGAAATTTGTTCACTTCGGTTGGATCAGCGCCGCGGTCGCAGGTGTTGTTACTTGGGTTGCCGCACAGAGTTTGGTTTCCATCAGTGGCGCCAGCCGGGAAGTTATGGAGGGGGTCGCAGCGCTTCTGGCCGCAGTTGTGCTCTTCTATGTGGGTTTCTGGATGCACAGTAAGACCCAGGCGGATCAGTGGCAGCAATATATCCAGAACAGCATCAACCGTAGCCTTAGCGCTGGCGCCCTGTGGGGCATCGCCGGTCTCGCATTTGTCGCTGTGTACCGCGAAATTTTTGAAACCATCCTGTTCTACCAGGCCCTATTGGTGCAAACAGCTTCCAGTCAGTACAGCGCCCTATGGGGTGGCCTCGCTGCCGGTGCGATATTGCTGGTTGTGTTGGGCATTGCCTTTGTGCGCTTCTCTGCTCGCTTGCCTATAGGCAAGTTCTTCTCCATGACGACCTATTTACTGTTGGCGTTGTCATTTGTTCTTGCGGGCAAGGCAGTCGCGGCACTGCAAGAAGCGGCGTGGATTGCGATTTCTCCGCTGCCGGTAAATCTCAGCTTCGACTGGTTGGGTATCTATCCGACTTGGCAAGGTGTTGGTGTTCAGGGGGCAATACTGGTTGTCGCTCTGTGGTTGCTACTGAAAGGCAGCCGCTCAGATTCCAGTTCCGCTAAAGCGGCCTAAATGGCCTTCGGGTACCCGCAACTCTGTGGGTACCCTACTTTTAATAGCCTGCCTCTCTTTATTCGGCATCCTTCAGGTTATCGGATAGCCGTTCTGGAGAAATTTCTGCAAGCGGTATTGGGCTGCCAACCTGTACTGTTGTCTTTAGGTTTCGTTTATAGCTAAACGAACCTTGGATCGATAGAGGGATAAGTGGCAATGATGCGCTTTGAAAATTTTCCTTGAGCAGAGTGACAAGCTCCGTAATTTCTTTCCTGCTGTTTTCTTCAATCAGGATGCACAGAAGATCCCTGTTTGCCTCTGCCTCATGAATCGCATTGTGCTTTCTCTTGAGCTCTGAAGCTTCGATTTCATAGTAGTTTTTGGGGAAATAGTCACTTTTGCGTAAAAGTGCGTGAAGCCTAGGGCTGTTAGTAATGGCGTCGCTGGGGATAAAGCGAACCTTGCGTTGCGTTGCCCCGCTAACAATAAATGGGGTTAGCAGGTTCGAGTAGCGGGCAATTAGAAGTGCTGAACCTTCGCTAGGGATTTGCTCAATCCCCTCATATTTCGTGCGCCTGGGCAGGATATAGGTAAGCCAAGAAAGGGTGTCGAATAACATTTCCGGCATTCGAAAAAGCAGGAGTACTAAAAGAGCGAAATTTAGTACGGCCAGTAGGGTAAATACCTGGGGAATAGTCATTCCCACAGGCCCGAGTAGCCCAATAATAGAAAAAGATATGATGACTACAAATACGGCATTAAGGACATTATTTACAGAGATAACCTGCGCGCGAATTTGTTCTGCTGTTCTTTCCTGAATAATAGTGTATAGAGGTACGATAAAAATACCGCCAGCAACGCCAATGAAAGTCGTGATAAATAAGATGGTCAGTCCACCATCACTCTGTAGAAATTGGCTAAGGGATGCGTTGGAGAGCATCTGATAGTTTCCCGATAGGATGCCCAACCAAAGTCCCGCCACCGTCATTCCCAGCCCGCCGGCTGCCACCAAGCCCAGTTCAATACGGCCGCGAGACAAGCTTTCACACATTAGTGAGCCTATAGCAACGCCAACAGTTAGGCAGCAGAGTAGAATCGTGATTATTGGTTCACTGGCGCCAAGCACATTTCTTACAAAACTGGGAACCTGGGTTAGGAATGCTGTGCTAAATAACCAGAACCAGGAGTTTGCAATAATTGCGTAAAAAACTGTGGGTGCTTTGATTACTTCCCGCATAATTCTCAGCGTTTGGCTGATGGGGTTCCAATCTATTTTTAAATTTGGGGTTGGGGAAGGAGCGGGGGGGATTGCCCTACTTGCGAGATAGCCTAGTACGGCGACAGTGACCATCACCAAGCTCAGATATAGAAGCCCTGGTTTTCCCTGGCCCACATCACCGGCTAGGAGGGTGCCGACAATTGTTCCAACCAGTACTCCGGAAAAGGATGCAACCTGGGCTAGACCATTTCCTCCAAGTAATTCTGATTGCTTTAGGTGCTGAGGTAAGATGGCATATCTGACAGGGCTAAAGAAAGCTGTGTGGGTGGCAAAAAGTATTAGTACGATAAAACTTAAAACTCGGTCATCAGTGAGTAGTGCAATGGCTCCGAGGATACCGATTAGTATTTCGGCGGCTTTAATAATTCTTATGACCCGACCCTTTTCATATTTGTCAGCTAATTGTCCAGCGGCGAGTGAAAATAGAAAATACGGTATGACATAGAGGCTACTGGCGAGATTAATCAGTGTATTGGCTTCTGCTTTGGCCAAATGAAATGCCAGTATGACTAACAGGGAGTTTTTAAACAGGTTGTCATTAAAAACGCTGCTTAACAGTGAGAGAAACAGTGGCATAAAGCGGCGACTGGCGAGGAGCTTGAACTGGTTGCTTTGAGCCATGGTTAGGCCTTCGTTCCTGTGCCGCCCTTAGCAGCTATGTATTTATATTCTCGCTATCAGAATAGGTGATCGGAATGATTTAAGGAGGGGGCTGGCGTCGTGGGGCAGGAGAAGAATTTATGTGCCTACCAGTGAAGTAGGCACATACCCTTGTTGGTCAAGAAAAAGGAGAGGCTAGCGTTTCCCTCCGCGCAAGCCCAGCACCTGGCGGTATAGAGCCTCTGCCTTGGCACCGGCTGCTTCGACAGGCCTGCCAGCAACGACGCTCACCCGCGACCAAAAACGCTTGGGCAATGTAGTGAAGGCATGACCGTCTTTATGGCTGAAAAAGCTACCCCAGAGACCTTGGAGGGCCATAGGAATTACAGGGACAGGGGTTCTCTCCAGAATTTTTTCTATGCCGGCTTTAAATGGCTGTAGTTCTCCGTCTTTAGTCAACTGACCTTCGGGGAATATACAGAGAAGATCTCCATCTTTTAGCCCTTCCTCAATGGATTGAAAAGCCTGTTCATACCCTTCAGGGTCTTTCTGCTTGGAGCAAATTGGAATTGCCCGTCCTGTTTTGAAGACAAAGTGCAAGATTGGAATTTCATAGATGGGCTTGTACATAATAAAGCGGATAGGACGGCGGACAGCGCCGGCGAGTAATAGTGCGTCGACATAACTCACATGATTACAAGCGATCAGGGCTGGTCCTTCTGCAGGTATCTGGTCAAGTCCCTCATGCTTTACGCGATACATGGTGTGGGAAAGGGCCCAGATCAAAAAGCGCATAGCAAATTCTGGCACTTTGGCGAATACAAAAATGGCGACAGCTGCATTCATAAGTGCAATAACAAGAAAGAACTGGGGAATGGTCGCGCCCAATATATTGAGGAACATAATTCCAAGCAGAGCCGAAACCACCATGAAGAGGGCGTTCAATATATTGTTTACAGAGATAATTTGTGCACGAATTGCCGGATCAGAACGGTCCTGAATCATGGTGTAGAGAGGGACTATGTAGAGGCCACCAAATATGCCCAGTAGCACCAGGCAACTGAGAATAGAGAATGCACCGTCAGTACCTAGAAATGCGGTAAAGCTGGCTTCGTGGAGTTCGGTGAAGTTCCCCCCGACAATACCCAGAGCAATGCCACTTATGGTTAGGCCAGCCGCGCCAACAGGCACTAAGCCAAGTTCAATAAATCCACTGGATAGGCGCTCGCAGATTAAAGACCCAATGGCAATACCAATGGTAAAACTGCAGAGCAGCAATGTAACCACTGATTCACTGCCACCTAGGACATTCTTGGTAAAACTGGGAATTTGTGTTAGATACGCGGCCCCCATTAACCAAAACCAAGATATTCCAATAATGGAGTAGAAAATTGAGGGCGTATTCGCGCTGGCACGGAGTATTTTATGGGTTTGAGTAATGGGGTTAGGGTTTATTTTGAGATTGGGTGTGGGGGCTGGCGCTGTGGGGATTGAGCGGCTGGCCAGATATCCCAGGGTAGCTGCGCCCATAATTACCAGGCCTAAGTAAAGGATTCCCTGCTGACCTTGGCCTGAGAGGCCCGCAAGTAGGCTACCAACAATTGTTCCCGTCAAAATGGCCACAAATGTCCCCATTTCCACCAGAGCATTGCCCCCTATCAGTTCGGAACGCTTCAAGTGTTGAGGGATAATCGCGTACTTCACCGGGCCAAAAAAGGCGGACTGTATGCCCAGGAGAAAGAGCACAGTTAAACAGAGTGCGTTGCTTCCGCTAAAAAGGGCGAAAACGCCCAGTGCACCGATACCGATCTCTCCTAGCTTAATCCAGCGTATCAACCTCCCCTTGTCGTATTTGTCTGCGATCTGACCGGCGGAGGCAGAAAATAAGAAAAAGGGAAGAATAAACAAACCAGCAGCCAGATTAATTAGTGCGTTCGCTTCACTTTCCACCAGGCGAAAGGCGATCATGACAATTAGGGCATTTTTATAGACATTGTCATTGAAGGCGCCCAGGAATTGGGTGCAGAAGAACGGCAAAAAGCGGCGGCTAGTGAGAAGATGAAACTGAGACTGGTTAGCCATTGGCAACTCTCTTCTTATTTAAGTGAGCTAATGGTAAGTCATACTGCCGACGGGAGGTATCCCCCGTGATAGTGGGTACATTGGTACGATAGATTAGGGGTTGTTGAGGGAGAGGTAGAATTGTTCGAGGGGAAACCTGGCCGCATGGGCGGCCAGGTGAGGGCACCGATTTACCAGACAGTTACCCGTTCCTCTTCAGGCAGGTACATACCATCGCCTTCCTTAATATCGAATGCTTCGTAGAAAGCATCGATATTTGGCAGTACGCCTTTCACACGATATTCAGCGGGGGAGTGGCTATCTACCTTCAAACGGCCACTGAGGGCTTTATCGCGCATCTTGCTGCGCCACACCTGAGCCCAGCCCATAAATACCCTTTGATCGCCAGTAAAGCCGTCAATAACAGGTGCTTCTTCTCCATCTAAAGACATTTTATAAGCTTTATAGGCAATTCCCAGGCCTGATAAATCGCCAATATTCTCGCCCAAGGTCAGCTCGCCGTTGATGTGCTCACCCTCAAGCGGCTCGTAGGCGTTGTACTGAGATACGAGCTTGCTGGTCAGCTGCTCAAAATTGTCACGATCGGAGTCGGTCCACCAATTGTTGAGATAGCCGCGCCCATCAAATTTACTGCCTTTATCATCGAACCCGTGCCCAATCTCGTGACCGATCACACCGCCGATACCGCCGTAGTTGACTGCATCGTCTGCACTCATATTGAAGAATGGTGGTTGTAGAATGGCTGCGGGAAACACAATTTCATTCATGGCTGGGTTATAGTAAGCGTTGACTGTTTGTGGGCTCATACTCCACTCGCCGCGGTCGATAGGTTTGCCTAACTTATTACGCTCATAAGAGGATTCAAACAGTTTGGCTGCGAGTACATTTCTAACCAGGTCGTCGGTGCTAACAGTTAAATCACTATAATCACGCCATTTATCCGGGTAACCAATTTTGGTGGTGAAATTGTTAAGCTTAAATAGAGCCTGCTTTTTTGTATCCTTACCCATCCAATCGAGGGATTCGATAGAATCGCGATATGCGGCTTTGAGATTGTCAACCAGTACGATCATGCGCTCTTTAGCTTCGGGCGGGAAGTGTTTTTCTACATAGCGCTTACCGACCAGCTCGCCTACAGAACCATTGACGAATTGCACGCCGCGTTTCCAGCGGGGTTCCATCTGTTCGATACCGTGAACAGTGGTGCCATAGAAGTTAAAGCGCAGTTGTGCGATTTCGTCATGCATGTAGGGCGCCATTGCATTGAGTACTTTAACTTTCAGATAGCGCTTCCAGGTTGCCAGTTCAGTATTGGCAATAATCTCATTGGCCGCTTCCAGGTACTCAGGCTGGCCGACAATAAAACTATCCGCCTTCTTCAATTGAGCTTTGGCCAGGTAGCTGTCCCAATTTACAACGGGCATTAGCTCTTTAAGTTCAGCAACAGTTTTCTTGTTGTAATACTTTTCCGGGTCTCGGTTATCAACGCGGCTGCGATGGTGTTTTGCCAAGCTTTCCTCAAGTTTGAAGATCTTGTTGGCAAAGTCGTCAGCTTCTTTAAGTCCTGCGAGATCTTGAAGATCAGTGAGGTAGGTTACATAGGCTTCGCGGAGTTTCTTACTCTTCTCAGTGTCCTCGAAGTAATAGTCGCGATCAGGGAGTCCAAGGCCTGCCTGCCACAGAAAGGTCATGTAGTTTTCTACTTGTTTCAGATCCTGCCAGATACTTCCACCAAATGGTACATCGTAGCCGACGGTATCCGCATAGGCGAAGAAATCGGTAAGATCCTTGCGGTTTTTAATTGCATCGACTTTGGCGAGTTCGCCGGATACAGCGGAAAGGCCTTTTTTCTCGATCAGCTTTTTATCCATAAAGCTGTTGTAGAGATCTCCGATTTGCTTGGCATCGGGGTCCTTGGCTCCTTGGCTGGCTTCCATAATCAGAGCTTTGACTTGCTCGGTACTTTGATCTCTCAGAATAGAGAATCCCCCCCAGCGGGACTTGTCCGCAGGGATCTCAGTATTCTTCAGCCAAGTGCCATTTACATAAGCAAAGAAGTCGTCCTGGGGACGCACACTGGTATCCATGGCATTTAGGTCAATACCTGAGGAGAGCTTTACCTGTTCAATGGAAGCTTTACTGTTAGTGTGGTCATGAGCGACTGCGAAGAGGGGAACCTGGACTCCGATCAGGGTACCAGCGATAGCGAGTGGTAATAGTAATTTTTTCATCTTTGCTCTTTTGGCTGAATGTCCGTAGAGCATACTAAAAGCAGGGGGGAGCCTGGGCAAGGGGGCTGCGCCTAGCGGGGGATAGGGGGTGTTGAAGTGAGTTGAACTCTCCAAGCCCTGTTGAGCAGAGCTTGGAGTTTAGGTGTCTTACTAGTCTGGTAAGCGGAATGTGATAGGAATTGAAAAATTGTAGCTATCAGCACCTAATTGCATAGGTACACCAGGGTAAGGCTCCGCTCGGCGAACGGCAGCTTGGGCTTCTCGGTTGAGACTGGAGAAGCGGGACTCCTGGATCGGTTGGATATCTATCAACTGTCCCTGGGAGCCGATCGTCACATTTAAGCGAACACTACCTTCCTGGCCTCGTTCTTGGGCCCTTTTGGGGTAGCGAATGTAACGGAAGGTGTGGCGCAGTAAGCTGGAATGATAGATTTGACGTGCTAGGATCATATCAGCTGTCAGTGGAGCTTCTTCCTCATCTTCCATCATATCCTCTGTATCGGCAGCTAATGCCGGGCCACCTTCAGGGGATAGGGTAATCAGTTCAACTTCATCCTCAGCCTGTGTGGGAGCAGCTTCCTCCAGTTGTGGATTCTGCTCATTTGCCCCTTCAGGACTTCCTGTACCAGATGGCACTGCAGCAGCAGGGGCAGTTGCCGCAAGGGCTAGCGTAGGAGGGGGCAGATCGGCTATTTGAATAGCAGGTTTCGGTACTGAGGTTTCAGCTGGAGCTTTCTCGACTGCTGCGGTTTCGGCTTCCTCCCGGCTTATTTTCTTGAGCTGTAATTCTGCAACTCGCTCACTTGTCGGGGCGAGGGCCTCGAAAGTGGTTACCAGATTGCCCGAGACTTGGCCTGCTGATAGCAATCCATCTTTGAAGTCGGTGGATGGGGGGACAGGACCAATCCAGGCTCGAAGCAAGGTATTGAAGAAATCGGGGTCGGCAATCTCTCCAAGGCGAATACTGTTAAGGGAGATTGTTGTCGAGCCGGTATCGGCGGCGAACTCGATACTCAATTGATCACCGTGAGCAAAGCGCCCGTTAAACAGATTGGCAAAGGTCACCATGTTTTCTGCCTGACCGCTGAGCGTATCGCCCCGGTTGTTAATGGCAATGGCTTCCATCCATTGATTGCGGAGTCGCCGCGCCGGCAGACTTTTGGTGATAACACGAACCTCCAAGCGCCGAGGAATGTTGTTATCGAGTAATGTAGTGGAGTCTCGGGTCAGGCTTTCAGAGTAAATTGCAGCGATATAAATATCTTTATTAAACTGCTTTTCTAGTGCTAGACCATTTAAAAGTGGTGCTGCTTTTGCGGCCAGAGCAAATGTAACCACCCAAAGAGAGAGGACAATTTTTATCGATTTCATTGTTCTACGGTGTCTCAGTAGCAAGAGCAAAATGTTCCGCTATGTAAGAATTCAGGGGCCCCAACCCCAATGCACACAAGTCAGATTAAAAAGTGCGCGCCCAAAGCTTGTGGGAGTACAATGTGCTACCCACTGCGCTTAACTCTACTGTAACTGGAACTGAGTTCAACCCTGATAGGGACAGACTGTCCTCATTCGCCCAAGATAATGGGGCTGTAAAGAAACGATTATCACACCTATAAACAGGTGTGATAGGTCGATATCGTTTAGAATGGCGCTTTGCAGAGTGGCTGAGGTCACTCTTTGCTCGAAAATGGAATAGTTTTCACTAAATTTGAATTGTGCATGGAAATTAAACCTCTTAGTGAGTATCCACGGGATGCTGTGGATCGTCTTCTCAATGTCATTCACCTATTTCGGGATATTCGTGCCTCAAGTGAGTGGCAATACGATGTATTGCTAAAGCGCTCCCGGTTGGTCAGTCTTCAGTCGGGTGAACAGCTGCTGCGTGCGGGGGATGTGGATCAATGGGTCTACTTTTTGTTACGCGGCGAGTTACATGTGAAGGTGAATAGTCCCTCAGCTGAGGAGGCATCGGGAAATGAGCGTCCTTTGGCGGTCATACGCCCGGGAGAGTTGTTTGGTGATTTGTCGATGCTATTAGCGGAGCCCCGTAGTGCCGATGTATTTGCCGCGAATAATAGCCAGGATACTCAGGTTCTGGGCGTTGATTGTACACTGTTTGGTGACCTGGAAGACTTATCACTTTTACAGTTGCCAGCAAAACTGGTTTTCTATCGCAATATGGTGCATTCATTGCGTTGGAAACTGGAGGTCTATAGGTCCAAGTATCCGGGGCAT
Source organism: Microbulbifer maximicatervae (SeqCode) (assembly GCF_052467815.1). Taxonomy (NCBI): domain Bacteria; kingdom Pseudomonadati; phylum Pseudomonadota; class Gammaproteobacteria; order Cellvibrionales; family Microbulbiferaceae; genus Microbulbifer; species Microbulbifer maximicatervae (SeqCode). The sequence continues at coordinate 743,546 of NZ_CP174326.1, read as the reverse complement.
CAGTTGGCGAATAGCCATAGAAAGCTGAAACTTTATACAGGACCAAAAAATAGCCGGGAAGAGTTAATTGCCTTAGCGGAACAGGCGAAAGCTTTGGCTCAAATTCTGCTCGACTGGAATGCGGAGTTTGGTTCTGGTGAGCTGGTTGATGATGAATCCGACATGCTTGGATTTCTGGAATCTATGCTGTCGTAGAGATTTCCCGTTCAAACCAAGGGCGGGAGAATTATTCCCTCGCTCCTGACTGCTCTCCCTCCTCTTTGTACTTATTTTTATTGGCACATGTGTACACCTTTCTTTAGGGGGGACTATCTGCTGATTCCAGTCTAAATTTGTAGATCACTCGTATATTTCATTTGCCCGACATTAACCACGTATTTATTGACAGAATTCGAGTAGGACACAGCGGAGCTTTTTATATGTCGCTGTGATTGTGTAAAAATCGCTTCGCTTCAGTTGTTATCGCAGATCCCTTCGATTGGATTTAAGACCCCTTTTGCGATGGCGCATCATTGCCCAACAGGTTTAGTAAGTTATGAATGTATTGGCATCAATCTGGTCAAGGCGCAATTACCGGATGGCAATTATTGTTTCGGTGATCGCTATTTTATGGCTGCTGAGTGGGCAGTTATTCTCCGATGCAGAGGATGAGCAGTCAGAATCTAAAGAGGTAACTGCCAAGAAGCCAGAGCCTGAATTGCGAATTCAAGCCCAAATCATTGAGTCCAGCCCATACGCCACTCAGATACTAGTGAATGGGCGCACTGAGGCTAACCGGCATGTACGTTTGCGCGCTGAACTGGATGGCATTATTGCTGCACTTCCAGTTGCGGAAGGGCAGACAGTTAGACAAGGGGATGTCATTTGTGAAATCGAGGCTGAAGATCGTATTGAGCAACTGGCATTAGCTGAAGCGGCAAAACGTAAAGCAGAAATAGACTTTGCCGGTGCTGAGAAACTTAAGAAAAAAGGATTGCAGTCGGATACAGCAATGGCCCAGCAGCAAGTTGAGCTTGCCCGAACCAAGGCGGAGTACACACGTGCCAAAGTGACGGTAGAGAAACTGCAAATTCGTGCACCATTTGCTGGAGTAGTGAATAGCCGAGCGGTGGAGCTGGGAGATTTTATTCGCCGGGGAGAGGAATGCGCGACCATTCTTGACTTGGATCCCATCTTAATTGTTGGCGAAGTTTCAGAGGATCAAGTGGGGAGCCTTGTTGAGGGAGGGCCGGCCAGAGCCCAATTACAAAGAGGGCTGTTAGTAGACGGATACCTCCGTTATATCAGTCAACAGGCGCAGGAAATTACTCGGGCTTACCGAGTGGAGGTAGCAGTAGATAATCCAGGTAATCAACTTCCTGGAGGTTTGAGTGGTCAGCTGGTCCTCCCGACCGGTGAAATTACGGCCCACCATATTAATGCCTCTCTACTCACGCTGGATGATAGCGGTGAATTGGGGGTGCGGACTCTCAATGATAAAAACCAAGTGCAATTTATCAATGTTTCATTGGTTGGGGATGGTGATGGCGGCGTCTGGGTTTCTGGACTGCCCGACACAGTCACTCTGATTACCGTGGGACAAGAATATGTCACTACGGGAGATTTGGTTCGTGCAGAAATACTGAAAACTGGGGAAGAGTTTTCCCGGGAGAACCAAGCGAAGGAAGCTTCCCCGGTAGATTCTGCTGAGGTGACTCCGGTATCCGAAACTTCAGTGATTCCCGAGGGGGATTCGCGATGAAGCTGTTGGAAAGCGCTGTTCAGAGAAATCGCAGCACAATATGCCTGATGCTGCTGATTGTTTTAATTGGCATAGTTGCTCGGGCAGCGATGACAATTGAATCAAGCCCTGAGGTGAACCCCCCATTTGTAATTGTACAGGTCACTCACGAGGGAATTTCCCCAGAGGATGGTGTACGCCTGCTGGTCCGCCCTCTGGAGAAGGAAATTCGTGCGGTGGAAGGGGTCGTCGAGGTGATTGCTGTCGCCCGGGAATCCCTTGCATATATCGTGATTGAATTTGATTCTGCCATTGGTGTAGATGATGCCGTCGATGATATTCGCAATGCTGTAGAGCGGGCCAGGGCTGAGCTGCCCCGGGATGCCGACGAACCCACTGTGGAGGAAGTATCCGCTCAACCTTTCCCCACCATCGTCGTTACCCTATCCGGCGAGCAAGTGAATGAACGGGTTTTACTGCGCTCAGCTGAATTGCTTAAGCGGAAGATAGAGAGTATCCCTGAGGTGCTCGGCGCAGATCTCCATGGTAATAGGGAGGAGGTCGTTGAGGCAGTGATTGATCCGGTGCGACTGGAGCACTATCAGATCACCAGTGCGGAGTTAATCAACGCGGTATTGGGGAACAATCTGTTAATTCCAGCAGGGGAGCTGGAAACCAATCGGGGCCGTTTTTCAGTGAAAGTCCCTGGGTTGATTGAGACCGCTCAGGATGTTTATGAAATTCCGCTCAAGAAGTCACGCGATGGGGTTGTGACCTTGGGTGCTGTTACAGATATTCGCAGAACCTTCAAGGATGCAGTGAGCTACACCAGTATCAATGGTCGCCCGGGGCTCGCTATTAATGTTGAAAAGCGCAACGATGCCAGTTCTGTCGATGTCGCAGATCGAGTCCGGGAAGTTGTTCAGGCTGAATTTGATGTTTTGCCACAGGGAATTACGGTTGAGTTTGTTTTTGACCAATCTGATTTCGCACGGGATATGGTCAGTGAGATGCAGGGAAACATCCTGACCGCGATGCTACTGGTAATGATTATTGTCGTTGCCGCGCTCGGCTTTCGCTCGGGAATTCTGGTGGGGCTGGGAGTGCCCTTCTCTTTACTGTTTGGTTCCATCATCACCTGGTATCTGGGTTATTCGTTTAACTTTATGGTGATGTTCGGAATGTTGCTGGCCCTCGGTATGTTAATTGATGGCTCCATTGTGATTACCGAGTTTGCCGATCGGAAAATGGCTGAAGGCTTGTCAGCAAGGGAGTCCTATATTGCATCAGTCAGCCGGATGTTCTGGCCGGTAGTTGCCTCAACGGCGACTACCCTTGCGGCATTTTTGCCGATCATGCTGTGGCCTGGAGTGGTGGGAGACTTCATGCGTTACCTGCCCGTTACAGTGTTTGCAGTATTGGCGGGGTCACTCTTGTACGCCCTGTTTTTTGCTCCTGTGCTGGGTTCACTGTTTGGCAAAAGCGCAATGGATGCCTCTACTCGTAACTACCTGAGCCAGTTAGAGGATGGCTTACCTCGAGCCCTGCCTGGAATTACCGGCTGGTATGCGCGTATTCTTGAGAAGGTTCTTCAGCGCCCCCTGGGAGGGTTCTTAACCACTATTGCCATTCTGGTTGCCATCTTTATTGGCTTTGTCAATTTTGGTGCGGGTGTTGAATTTTTCACGGATACAGAAGAGCAATATGGCAATGTAGAAATTAGGGCCCAGGGCAATTTGTCCATGGAGGAGAAAAAAGCCCTGGTGGTGCAAGTGGAAAGAGCCGTGCTTAGTGTGCCTGAGGTCCGAATAGCTCACACTACTATTGGTTCTGGCGGAATTTCTGGAAATTCTGATCGTTCCCCAGATCAAATCGCCAATATGTTAGTGGAGCTTTATCCCGCAGAGGAACGCGAGCGGCGGAGCCGCGACATTTTTGCTGATATCCGTTCCCGCACCTCAGATTTTGCTGGAATTAAAGTAACCGCAAATGTAATGGAGGGAGGACCGCCGGTAGGCAAGGATATTGTTCTGGAGTTGCGCAGTCAGAACTATGAGCAGCTACTGCTGGAAACCTGGCGGCTGCACCGTGCAATGGAGGAAATTGGCGGGTTGCGAGATATTGTAAACACCGCGCCACTACCAGGTATCGAGTGGGAAGTGAAAGTCGATCGAGCGAAGGCTGCCCTATATGGTGCCGATCTAACTGAAGTTGGCAGGGCGGTGCAGTTGGTTACCAATGGCGTCCGGGTTGCAGAATATCGACCCGATGATACGGATGAAGAAGTAGATATACGTATCAGGTACCCCAGAAGTGCCAGAGGCATAGCCGCGCTCGATCAGCTAAAAGTTAATACCGTGCAGGGTACCGTTCCGATTAGCAGTTTCGTACATACGGAAGCCATGCCCAAGGTCGATAAGATTGAGCGAATCGACGGAATTACTCGCATGCAAATTAAGGCTGATGCGCAAGAGGGGATTCTGCCGGATGACAAAGTGAAGGAAATAAGGAAGTGGTTGCAGACTAATCCGGTGGATAACCGGGTTGAGCTGCTATTCCGTGGGGCGGATGAGGAGCAGAATGAGTCTTTTCAATTCCTCGGCATAGCCTTCCTCCTGGCTCTGTTTTTAATGTTTATCCTGTTGGTAACACAGTTCAACAGTTTCTATCAGTCTTTATTGGTACTTTCATCTGTGATTATGTCCACTTTGGGGGTGATGCTTGGTCTGCTAATAACACAAAGCACCTTCAGTGTGATTATGACTGGGGTGGGTATTGTGGCGCTGGCTGGAATCGTGGTGAACAATAATATTGTACTGATAGATACCTATAATTTCGTGCGTATGAATGAGCCGAGCCTCACGCCAACGGAAGCAGCAGTAAAGGCATCGACACAGAGGTTGAGACCGGTCTTTTTGACAACGGCAACAACTATCCTCGGGTTGTTGCCCCTGGCGCTAGGCGTCAGTGTGGATATGGTCGGACGCAATATTGTTGTCGACGGAGTGATAGCCTCTTTTTGGGTGAAGCTAGCCAGTGCAATTGTTTACGGGCTTACCTTTTCCACTTTGCTGACGTTATTGGTCACACCCATTATGTTAGTACTACCGGGCCGCTCCAAGAAGAGGGGTAATCCAGAGGGGGTTATTGAGTCGGTAGCAAGTTAGTGACGGTTATATAAGTACTGTAATCATAATTAGTGATCACAAAATTCGGGGGCTTAGGCCCCCGTTTTTATAGCGGGGAATTTATGAATAAGGATAAATGGCCGAATGAAGTTTTAGAGCGTAGTGGACAGCTTAAGGAGAGTTTATCGGGGCCGTTTAAGGAGCTGTTGCGTGAGCATCAATTACCATGCGATTTCCTCCAGGTACTCGAACAACTTTTTCTTCCCCTCGGAGTTTGGGTACTGACTCGCCATAAGCGCAGTAATCCATTAATAATTGGGGTTAGCGGGGGGCAGGGTACCGGCAAGTCGACCCTGGCAGATGTGTGGCAATGTATTTACCAGGCGATGGGCTATCGCTGCTGTGTTTTGTCTCTGGATGATATCTATTTAACTCTGGAACAGCGCCGCAAGCTGGCTACACAGGTACACCCTTTACTCGAAACTCGTGGTGTGCCGGGAACCCATGATATCGGCTTGGGAATCAGCACGCTCAAGGCCCTATGTGCGGCCTGTAGTGATTCTGCTATCGCATTACCTAGGTTTGATAAAGGACGTGATGATCGGGTCCCTAAGCACTTGTGGCCCATATTCAGGGGGCAAGTTGATGTTGTTATCTTCGAAGGATGGTGCCTAGGGGCCAAGCCTTCAGAAGAGCATGAAGGAGCGCTCAATGAACTGGAGTGCAGGGAAGATAGTACTGGCGAATGGCGAAACTATGTTAATCAACAGTTGGAAGATCCTTATCGAGATCTTTTTTCGCTTATCGATGTATGGGTGATGCTCAAAGCGCCGAGTATGGAATGTATTGTTGAATGGCGTAAGTTACAGGAACATAAACTCAGGGTTCGCTCCGGAATGGGGATGACAGATCAACAAATTATTCAGTTTGTACAACACTACGAAAGAGTGACGCGGAGCTTACTAGAGGATATGCCGGGCTGGGCAGATTGTATTATTGAGTTGGGGGAGGACCATCAGGTGAAGGGCTTGTGGATGCAGTAAGATCTGTTTAAACCCTGGCGAAGCCAGGGTTTAAACTAACTGAATAAATCAGTTTGCTTTAGCGCTGGCTTACTTAGCCTTGGGCGGACGACCGCGACCGCGCTTTACAGGAGCAGCTTCAGTTGCTGCTGCGGCTGTGGTTTCTGCTTTTTTGGGGCGCCCTGGCTTTTTCTTAGCGGCTTCCGCTTTTGCTGGGCGACCGGGCTTCTTTTGTGCGGATTCTGCCTTAGGTGGGCGGCCACGACCGCGTTTTACAGGAGCAGCATCAGTTGCTGCGGCGGCTGCGGTCTCTGCTTTTTTGGGGCGGCCGGGCTTTTTCTTAGCGGCTTCAGTTTTTGCTGGACGACCGGGCTTCTTTTTGGCTTCAGTGGCGTCTTTTTTGGGACGGCCAGGCTTTTTCTTGGCTTCTTCGGTCTTAGCGGGACGACCAGGCTTCTTCTTGGCTTCTTCAGTTTTAGCTGGGCGACCGGGCTTTTTCTTAGCTGCGGTGGCTTTCTTCTTGTCAGCAGCAGCGGCTTTTTTAGCGGCAGCAGCAGTTTTCTTCGCTTCGGCAGCGGCTTTTTTCTTTTCAGCAGCAGCCAGTTTCTTAGCTACAGCAGCTTCTTCTTTAGCGACGATCTTAGCTACCTGAGAAGCCAGCTTGTTGGCGGCTTTGATTTCAGCCAGTGCATCTTTGGCTTCAGTTGCGGCAGTTTTGGCTTCAGTTGCAGCAGTTTTAGCTGCAGCGGCGGCTTCACGTGCTTTTTTCAGCTGTTGCTGTTGAGCAGCAGTCTTTTTCTTAGCTCTAACAGTCGCTACTTTATCTTGAGTAGTTTTTGCTTTAGCGGCAGCCTTCTTGGCACTGTTTGCCAATTTCTCGGCTTTGACAGTCAGGTCTTTTTCCTGCTTAAGGCGGGCAGTTTCCAGTTTAGCGGTAAGGGAGCGTAGCTCCGCTTCCATTTTTGCGACGTCGCTGGTAGCGACTTGAGCAGCTTTTTTAGTAGCCATTTAAATATCCCTGCAAAATGAATTGTTTTAGTAAGTGGGGGCATTCCTATCAATTATTCTCAGCCATCTTTAACGGAATTAGGCACCGTCCAAGATGCATGTTTTCGGCAGAAAACAATTGATAGTGAGTCCCCCCAAGCTAGCGGCGCTAATTGCAGCTTATTTGTATACCTAATTGCAAGTCCTTTAGATGGTTTTTTTCTATTTAATGTAAAAAAAATGGCTTTTTTTTACATATTTTTCAAATGGGGGCCGTTTGAACTGTGTTTTTGATCTTTTTGGGAACTTGAAAGCACTCATTACTGGTGATTCTTCAACTTCAATATTCCTTGTATCAAGTCAGTATCTGTGGCGTTAAATAGTTGAGTAATTTTGTAAGCTTTATGAACCTGTTGGTTTAGTTGTTTTGGCTTTTATAGTTGGATTTTGATAGTGGCAGATAGTTTCTGTTCATCAATTAACAGAGAGCCGGATTAACAAAACTTAACTGCGAGCTTTAGCCTGCGACAAATAGCAGGCAACTTCCATAGCTGGTTGTGTAACCTTGCGTATTGAAGTGTGATATTCAAATTGCGGAAAGTTGGCAAGTGTCAAGATGTCAGAGACAGCTTGAGTCCTATTGCCGTACCCTGGTATTTAGTAAGGAATTAAAAACTGGGGGAGAACTCACACTCATGTACGGGATCTAGTGCCCCGTATATAAGTACCAACCGGTTGGGGTATTTGGGGGCTTGGCTGCCGGGATCTGCCATTACTGCTGCGAGGTTTACTTTTACATGGCGGAAAGTAAACCAGTGATAAATCTAGTTATAACCATGTATATAATGGGACGGAACTGTATTAGTTTGTGCTCTTCAGTCGAGGTCTTTTTAATTACCGAGAAAGCGAGCGCTTGGTCTCCAGTCATTTGTTTTGCTATCACGTGACATCCCTGCTAGTCATAAAAGGAGTAGAGGGCAGTTATTCAGAGGCAAGTAATACCAGAAGCTATTTGAATGCAGTCCTGATTATCCGTACGTTGATCAACAATCTTAATGATATTTTTATGGGCAATGCTTCTGCTTTGGAGTGGCTGCTCTTACCAAAGGCAACCTTATGAGTTTTGCAATGGGAGAGGGGGAGAGGACTGACCCAGTAACAGAATATCTCTGTCACTGGGGTGATATGGAGTCAATCGTGTAGCTTTATAGTGGCCCGTAGGGCAAATAACGATTGTTGGAATTCTGGCGAATCCATAACAGTTGTTCTTTTGTTAATGGCGTCGAGCGTTGCTTGAGTACTTTGGCGAGGGGAATTACTGCAGACTCAGCGCCGGCGTCCCAGCCTGGCAGATTCATTTCTGCCAAGGTAAAGAAGCGAATCAGTTGCCACAGCTGGGCACTGTTCCAATGTTCGCTCTCTTCGATCCAGTGTTGGAAGGGAAGGCGAATAAGTGTGGAGGGTACTTTTTCAAACGCCCCTACTGATTCTGTAAAAGGTTTATCTGACTCTGCAATTTCGATAAGTCTGAGCAACTGCTCCCTGTTGAATTCTTCACTAGTTTCATTCTGTGGGCCACTTACCTGTGGCTCCCAGGCTCCTACGCTCATACTTACTCCTTATAAAGGTCCGGTTTCTTGCTGCTGCATTATAGCGAGGGGGGGCGTTCAGGGGGATCTTACTCTAGATAATAATGAATAAAGCGGTCTCTGAATTAATCCACAGTATTTCTGTGAACCTAATGAATCGTCTTGTAGTAATTTGGGAGGTCTATTTAAGGAAGTTAGGTTGCGATAACTGGGACTAAACCTACGGGAAAATAAAATCTATAGATGCTTATTTGAGATACTATAGAAGAGACTCTTGATATTGAGGTTCTAATGGAATTTATTGCTAAGGCACTGCCGGCGACAAAGCGAGTGGCTCTGGTAGCCCATGACAACCGTAAAGATGCCATGATTCAGTGGTGTCTCAGGCATCACGAGTTGCTCAAACAACACCAGTTATTGGCTACGGGCACTACTGGTGGAAAGATTGAGGATGCGACGGGTTTGAGTGTTGAAAAGCTCTTAAGCGGCCCCCTGGGAGGGGATCAGCAGCTCGGAGCGAGGATTAGTGAGGGGCAGGTGGACTTGCTGATTTTCTTCTGGGACCCCTTTGAACCCATGCCCCATGACCCGGACGTCAAGGCTCTACTGCGTATTGCCGCAGCATGGAATATCCCTGTGGCTTGTAACCAGAGTAGTGCAGATATGGTGATACAGTCACCTTTGATGGACCAATCCTTCGAGCATGAGGTGCCTGACTATCACAGCTATCTAGCAGGACGTTAATCGGAATTTTTGCTTAAAATTTGATCTTTTTAATTGGTTTGATTCTGTAACTGATTGATTTTTAAGGTTTATTTATCTGTGTTATCGCTCGCACTTGCAATGCTTGCGAAATCGCGGCAATCTTGCCCACCAGATTAGACCGGTCAATCCGGCACCCCTGATATTTGAAAATTGCACGGTGTTTTATGAGTAGACGACGCGGAAAGGCCGTAGAAGAAGAAAAGGCGGATATCGATCTGACGCCCATGTTGGACGTTGTGTTTATCATGCTGATCTTCTTTATCGTGACTGCTTCATTTGTTAAAGAAAAGGCGCTGGACGTGAATGTGCCTGATCCGAATGAGACTACCCAGACTGACCCAGATCCTACCAAGCAGAATATTCTGTTGGTGGTCAGCGCAAATGATGAAATCACCACGGCGGATGGCAGCCGTATTGACAGCCGTGCGGTACGAGCCCGTATCGCTCAAATGTATGCGGAGAACCCGCAGGCAATGGTGATCGTGCGTGCGCACAACAAGTCCAGTGCGGATACTTACGTACAGATTGCGGATGCCGCGAAGGAAGTGAGCCTGGGTATTCAGGTCTCCCTGGTACCTTACGAGGAATAAATTTCCCGGTGAGTTACCTGCGCTTAAAAAGCCAGCATATTGCTGGCTTTTTTCGTTTGTGAATTATGATTTTGAACTGGTCATAAATTGGGGTACTTAAGTGCCCCTCAAATAAAATTCGATATCAGAATTCTGAACGAATTGCCCAGAGGTCGGGGAAAACCGGTCTAAATAGGGTTCCCTGTAAATAGCCTACCCCGCTTGAGCCACCAGTCCCCATTTTCCTGCCAATTGTTCGCTCGACCATCTTTACATGTCGGTAACGCCACTGTTGTAACGAAGTATCGATGTCTACCAGAGCCTCACAGATTTCACTTACCAGCGGATCATTTCGATAGATATCGATCAGTATTTTCTGGACGGCTGAAGAAGGCTCCGCAACTTGGCTAAAATCCCTTTCAAGCTCAGTAATAGGTACCTTATGCCCCTCGTGAACCAAAAAGTTTAGGAAAGCATCCCAAAGGGTCGGCGCCTCAAGACGCTTCATCAAGCGCTGGTAGTGCTCTGAGCCAGGGGTATAGTTTTCCAGCTTTTTCGGGTCCTTGGCTCCATAAAGAAATTCCAACTCGCGAAATTGGTACGACTGAAAACCACTGGCTGTGGATAGCCGATCGCGGAAAGACATAAACTCCAGTGGGGTGAGGGTTTCCAGGATATCGACCTGTTGAATCAATGTACGATAAACCGTGTCGACACGCTTTAGCGTATGCAAAGCGCGATTGCGATCCCCTGCATTGAACAGTCGCACCAGGAAATCCAGTTCATGCAACATTTGCTTGAACCAGAGCTCGTAGCTTTGATGAATAGTAATGAAAAGTAGTTCGTCGTGCTCGGGGCCATCGGAAAGAGGTTTCTGGCACTGCAAAAGCTCGTCTACTTTTAGGTAAGAGCTATAAGTTATTGTCATAGTCAGCTGCTTCCTGAGTGTGTTTTGACCAGTTACAAAATAATGCTCTCTTTAGCCGGTGTGGATCAAAACAAAAATTACGGCAAAGTGATTAATATTAGACCCATTATAAAGCCCGGAGCTCTTTGAATGGAAAACCCTGCACAAAACCTACGTGTCAATGGCTCTCGCCTTTGGAATAGCCTGATGGAAATTGCTGAGATAGGTGCGACCCCAGCGGGTGGATGCAATCGACAAGCACTGACAGATGAAGACCGTGCAGGGCGCGACCTTTTCGTGCGCTGGTGCCGAGATATAGGCTGTGAGGTCAGAGTGGACCAGATGGGCAACATTTTTGCCCGTCGACCGGGAGCAGATAACAGCTTGCCTGCGGTAGTGACTGGTTCTCATTTGGATACCCAACCCACGGGTGGCAAATTTGACGGTGTATATGGCGTACTTGCCGGCCTGGAAGTTCTGCGCACTGTAGAAGATCAGGGCATCAGGACCAAGGCCCCGCTAGAGGTGGTTGTATGGACTAATGAGGAGGGGGCACGCTTCTCTCCTGCAATGGTAGGCTCTGGGGTTTGGGCTGGCGAATTTAGCTTGGAGTATGGGCACAGCCGCGCGGACAAATCGGGTATCACCATCGGTGAAGAGTTGGAGCGGATCGGTTATCTAGGTAGTGAGCCCGCTCAGCCGAGGGTTATTAAGGCTTCATTTGAAGCGCATATCGAGCAGGGTCCAATTCTTGAGAAGCAGGATCAAGTTATTGGTGTTGTTACCGGCGTGCAGGGCATTCGTTGGTATGACGTAACTTTTTACGGGATGCCTTGTCATGCTGGCCCCACCCCGATGGAGGATCGCCGCGACCCAGTCCAGGCAATGTCTCTTTTATGTGAGCGCCTGTATCGCGAAGTTCGAGAGTATTCAGAAGATGCACGTATGACTTGCGGGGATCTAAGGGCGGCGCCGGGTAGTCGCAACACTGTTCCCGAAGAGGTTGTATTGGCACTGGATCTACGACACCCCTTGCCCGAAGGGCTAAACCACCTGCATGAAGCTTTGTATAAAGCAGCTGAAAAAGTGCAGGAACAGACGGGTACCAGAATAGATATCCGCGAAGAGTGGTACTCACCTCCAGTCGCCTTTGATACGCATTGCATTGATTCGGTTAGCAGTGCTGTGCAGACCTTGGGGTATAGCAATCGCAAGATGGTCTCAGGTGCTGGGCACGATTCTGTATACGTCTCCCGAGTTGCCCCTGTCTCTATGATCTTTGTGCCCTGTAAAGGAGGGCTGTCGCACAATGAGGCGGAGTCGGCTGAACCAGATCACCTGGAGGCAGGTTGTAATGTGTTGCTTCATGCAATGATAAACAGTGCGGAATTGGTATAGGTAGCAGTTAAGGTAGTGCTTCTGCGATCTGCAGGCGATGCACTGTCTTTGTTTCGGCATAATTGATAACAAGTTGGAATATAGGCGAATGGGTAATTTTACTTTGAAGTACCGTCAGGATAACGGCGGTACGGCCCCCCTGAGTGAGTGGGGGATGGATTCAGAATACGGTGTGCTGCGGGATGTTCTCATTGGGCCTGTGGATAACTTCAGTTGGCGCACTGGCAATGCGAGTGCACGACGTGCTGAGCGTCTTGGGATGAAGTTTGATCACAAGGTGGCAGTGGCACAGCATGGAGAAATGCTCGATGCCTACCGCCACGCGGGAGTGAAAACGCACCTAATTCCAGCGGACAGCACATTGCCCTACCAAATTTACGGTCGCGATTCTTCGGTAATGACCCCTTGGGGGCCTATCGTGACTCAGATGTTCAGCCCTTGGCGCCGTGGTGAGTGGGCGCCCATAGTGAAGAAATATGCAGAGCTGGATATCCCTATTTACGACATTATCACCGCAGGCTCTCTGGAGGGCGGTGATTTTATGGTGTTAGAGCCCGGCGTCATTCTGTGTGGCTACTCCGGCGAACGCACCAGCCCGCAGGGGTTTGAGCAGATGAAAAGTTGGGTGGAAAAAGAGGGCTGGGAAGTTAAAGGCTACCAGTTCGATCCGTTCTTCCTGCATATTGATGTGATGGTAGCCATGCTTGCGGAAAAGCTGGCAGCGATTTGCATTGATGCCGTTGAGCCGGAGCTGGTGCAGTGGTTTAAAAGCCGAAATATAGAGATTATCGATATTCCCTTCCCGCAGGTATTGGAACTTGGAGTGAATGTCGTTGCCCTGGGGAACGATCGAGTGATGCTGCCTAAGACCAATACTGGGCTGGCGGAGAAGTGTCGCGCACATGGTTTGGAAGTTATCGACCCAGATATTTCTATGATCACTCCGGGGGGCGGTGGCGTTCATTGCATGTGCCAACCTCTGCGCCGGGATTCAGCCAATAAAGTTTGATTACTGTTGCTGGTTACCTAGAGGGCCCGGTCACTGGTGACCGGGTTAATCCCGTCAACGAAAGTGGTTGATTAGGAACTCGAACCTCTGGGAGTAGCGGTTAATATGAATCTCCTAAATAGATGGCCTACAGCGGATTAAAAGTGGCTTCCGTTGGGGTTCCATAATTAGGCTACTGAAGTAGCCCAATCTACTTCTTACCCCGGAGAACAATATGCAAAGCGAATGCGCTGAAATTCAGGCTCAGCTTAAGGACCGCATCCTCGAGATTACGATTAATCGACCCGGGCGCAAAAATGCCCTGACTATGGCCATGTATACCGCGATGGCAGGGTTATTGAATAGCGCAGCTACAAACCCGGATGTTCGCGTCGCGATTATTACCGGTGCTGAGGGCATATTCACCAGTGGTAACGACCTGACAGATTTCCTGGGCGGCTCTGCCGAAGGGGAGGAGTCTCCGGTTTTCCAGTTTATGAGTGCTCTTTACCACTTCCCCAAGCCGGTAGTTGCAGCTGTTAATGGCCCCGCAGTAGGTATTGGTACGACCATGCTGTTGCATTGCGACCTGTCTTTTGCTGGAGACGACGCCATGTTCCAGATGCCGTTTGTGGACCTGGGGCTGTGTCCAGAGTATGGCTCCAGCTACTTATTGCCCAGGATCGCCGGCCATGCTAAAGCTTCTGAACTATTACTGTTGAGCAAGCGTTTTAGTGCTCAGGAAGCCGTTGAGATTGGTATCTGTAATGCCGCAGTGGCGCCAGAACAGGCCATAGTTCGAGCACGTGAAGCCGCAGCTGAGTTAGCGAGGAAAGCTCCGGCCGCCCTGCGTTTAACTAAGCAGCTTTTGCGCAGAGCAACTCAAGAGAAAGGGTTAGAGTTTATTCAAGAGGAAGGCCGTTACTTTAAGGAGCGCCTCGCCTCTGATGAGTTTAAAGAGGCTGCTATGGCCTTTATGGAGAAGAGACCAGCGGACTTCTCCAAGTTTGATTAAGTAAAAAAGGCCGCGCTATGCGGCCTTTTTTTTGATTTCATTTTTAACGATCCCTATGTCCCCGGGAAAGATAATTAACGGCTCTGTCGGGGTGGTCGGTAAAGAGACCGTCAATGCGCAGTTGATATACAGCGAAATGCAGGAAGTCCTCGAAGCTTTCAAATTCTTCGGGAACCTTGCCTGTATCGGCGCGGAAGGTGTAGGGGTGAACCTCTAGTTGTCTGCGGTGTGCCCGGCGGACAACACTGTTAGCCCTTGGTTGGCCATCCGTCACTTCCATTAACATAGGATACCAGGGGCCAATCCCATCTGCGTAGGTGGCGATTTTGTGCAAGCCCTCCTGTTGCAGCATCCAGTCATAATTGTACTTTTCAATTTCTCCATTCACTTCGACCAATTTTTCCCCCCAGTCGGTGGCGGCGATCAATTGAACTAATGATAGATCCATCCCCATGGAGGGCATTAGTTCAAATTTAATTCGCTGGAGCTCTTCTGCGTCAAAGCACTGGAAGAAAACTTTGTGATCGCGATCGGTATAGCCATATTTCTTGAGTGATTGCAAAGCTATAGAGGCAATATCTTTTCCTTCCCAGTGATGGAAGTAGGGTTTTTTAATCTCCGGGTAGATGCCAATATCGTAGCCCAGGGATCGGTTAAGCCCCTGGATCAATTCCAGTTCTTCCTCAAAGGTGGACAGCTTAAAGCTAGATTTCCATATTGGAAATCTCTCAGGGTATTTTGCTTGAAGTCCATCCTCACTATCTATGAAGGGCTCTGATACCTGAAGCTGTTTAAGTTCGGCCAGGGTAAAATCGATAGTGTAAAAGTGACCATCATCGCGAGCGCGCTGGGGAAAAACGTTGGCGACATTAGTTACGCTATCTAGATAAATATCGTGCATTACGATCAAGTGATCATCTTTGCTGAGTACCAAATCTTGCTCGATATAGTCTGGACGCATACCGTAAGCCAGCGCTTTGGATTCGAGGGTGTGTTCAGGTAGGTAGGCTGAGGCACCTCTATGAGCTACCACAATAGTTTGTTTATTTCTCTGATCAAAGTTGTCCGCGCAGGTTAGTGTTGCGGCTATAGAAAAGCCAATCAACACTACTGATAGAATGTTTTTTAACATGTGATAAAGGCCCGTGATGAATTGTGGGGCACTTTCTAGCAGAGAAATATGACAGGGATATAACTGAATACGAAAGCCTCGCTGGGTGAGGCTTTCGCAGAGCGAGCGTAGAGCTATTCAGCACGGTTTCCTCTATCTTATAGGCATTATGAACCCAGGTAATTCTAATTTTGTCTCTCTTGAAGCTTAGCTTTGAAGGCTTCTCGATTTTCTTTTTGAAGTTTTTTGAACTCTGATAATTGTTGATCCGTCAGTACGGTAGATATTTCACTGAGTGTAGATTTTCTGATAGCGGCCATTTCTTTGCCTAACTGGCGCTTCTCGCGAAAGCTCATCTTTTGGATCGCGCCAGAGGGACTTTCTATGTTAACGCCGTATTTTGCAAGCACTTGGCGGCGTTGTTCATTGGCTGATTCCAGGATTGGCTTTACTTTTCCTACCTGCTCATCAGAGAGGTTAAGCTTGGCTTTCGTTGCCTCTAAACGCTCCGCAAGTTGTGCGGCATGGTCATTATCTGCCCAAACTAGGGTATTTGCAGAAATGGCAATTATTGCAGCGATTACCAAACTGAATAATTTCTTCATTGTGACTTCCTCGTTAATGAGTAAATGCCGTTGCTGTGAGGAGTATGATAATGACTAGATTGTAAGCCAGTGCCATCCAACGCAAGGAAGTGTAAATTTCCTATTCCCTCTCATATGGACTGAGATATTCCAGAATATCCACAGTCAGATACTTCTACTCAAGATAATTCTAGACAATTCTGGATGGCTAGTACGCCTTGGTAAGTCAATAGAAGATAAACCGATATCCAGTCAGCCCGGAAACCATGAATCGATAAGGGTTAATAGTCAGCAAGCAAAGATTGTCGCCTACAGAGGAACCGGTGAAATAGAGGGTAAGGAGTAGCACTCTATACAGGGCTTGATTATAAATTGGTGTATCGTCTTGGACCGCTGGTTTAGGTATTAACAGGAAGTTAAGCATTCTAAAACGGCGCTATTTCAGCGCCGTCAAAATTTAATCAAGACTTGAGGCAGGTAAAATTGCGTTATTACAGTGCAACGCTTTGCTATGCCGCGATGATGCCTGCCAAAAGCGTCTTAATCCCCTTCACACAGTGGCTTCGTGAGACCATAGATAGTCGGCATAGATTTCTCGAAGGTCTTTTTTGCTGACTTTGCCTGTAGCCGTATGGGGGATTTCCTTGGCAATGACACAGTCATCGGGAATCCACCAGTTGGCAAAATGCCCTTTAAAGGATGCCAGAATCTCCTTAGTTTTTAGTGTTTTGCCTTCAGCGGGAACAATGATCAGGAGAGGTCGCTCAGCCCACTTTTCATGGGCAACCCCAATAACAGCGGCTTCGGCTACTCCCGCCTGTGTCATAGCAAAATTCTCCAGCTCAATAGAGGAAATCCACTCGCCACCGGACTTTATAACATCCTTAGTACGATCAGTGATTGTCAGGTAGCCGTCAGCATCGATCGTGGCAACGTCACCAGTATCAAACCAGCGGTCTTCGGTAAGTGCTGACTCTTTGGATTGATAGTAGCGCTCACAGACCCAGGGACCACGCACTTGTAGGGCTCCAAAAGCCAGCCCGTCTTGTGCCAAGGTATTTCCCTCTGGGTCTACAATACGCATCTCGACCCCAAAGCCCGCTCGGCCCTGCTTAAGCCTGAGGGTCTTTGCTTCGTCTTTAGAGAGGTTCTCAGGTATGCGGGCATTGTAGGTTCCCAGTGGGCTCATTTCAGTCATGCCCCAGGCGTGATGGGTATATACCCCATGCTTTTGCTCGAATTCATCCATAATACTCCAGGGGCAAGCCGATCCACCCACGACTACTCGATTCAAGCTGGGTAGGGTCTCTTCACTTTCCCGCAGGTACTTGAGCAGGGCGAGCCAAACAGTTGGAACGCCGGCAGCGATAGTAACGGCTTCCTTTTGAATTAATTGACTGAGTGTTTTTCCACACCCCATTTTGGGGCCAGGTAACACGAGTTTTGCTCCAACAGCCGGTGCCGCATAGGGTATTGACCAGGCGTTGACGTGAAACATGGGGACAACAGGCAGTATGGCTTCGTCCCTTCTAATCGCAAAAAAATCTGGCATCAATACGCCGTAGGTATGCAGCATCAGAGAGCGATGGGAATAAAGAACCCCTTTGGGATTACCTGTTGTGCCTGATGTATAACAGAGAGCTGCTGCACTCTCTTCCTCTAATTCAGGCCAGTGAAATTCAGTGGGCTCTGCTGCAATCAATGTTTCATAGCAGTAAACATTGCTCAGGCTTGTGGTGGGCATATGTGCTTTATCAGTTAGCACAATGATGCCTTCAATCGAATCTAGATATTCTGCCAGGGATTCGATTAGGGGCATAAATAGCGGATCAATAAACAGCCATCGATCTGCGGCATGCTCAATAATGTAAGATATTTGCTCAGGGAAAAGTCGGGGGTTAATGGTATGACAAACGAGCCCGCTGCAAGAAGTTGCGTAGTAGAGTTCAAAATGTCGGTGATCGTTCCAGGCAAGAGTACCAATTCGATCTCCATCATTGGCTCCAAGCTTTTGTAGTGCATTTGCCAATTGCGAGACTCGCTCAAAAGCTTGTTGATAGCTATAACGAAAATCGGGGTTATCCAAGGTAACTGAAACAATCTCACTATCCGGTGAGTTGCTTAGAGCATGCTTCATAATACCGGTGAGGATGAGCTGGGATTGCATCATCATGCCGTTCATCACTTACTCCTTATTATTATCTTTTATTTTCAGATAGACACTAACCCTCCAAAATTTTGGAGGGTGATAGAAAAAGGATTAGGGGCTGATTCTTATAAAATTATTGAACGATCTTTATCCATTCTCCGGGCTTGGGTTCTCCTCGGGGATAATAACCATTTAACAGGCGTAATTGCTCCTCTGCATATTCGCCGATTTCCATATGTTTTGCCAGGGAGGCAAAGGTAGTTTTTTCATTGGCCTGGACGTAGCGCAAGCGTTTGATGTCCTTCTCTTCTACAATGTCAGTTTGTCGTAGCGGCCTGAAGCTTCTAATGCTGGTCAGGAATAAATTGTCATATTTATCAATAGCTTCTGGATCTGAGTCTTCATCATTTGTGACTTTCCCCTGCAGTACAAATTGTCTGCTACCATAAAAAATTACCGCAATTCTGTCTGGATCTGCATCCTCTTTTTCAAGCGGTGGAATTTTTCCGGTATGACCTTCAAGTCGATATTGATTGAGTTTCTCCCCTTTTTCCAGTTGTCGTAGATCGAACTCTGAGCGCAGAGCCATATCAGCGGGCTGGTTGCCATCGCGTTGGGTCACTGTAATGGTAATTTGTGCACTTTTATCAGGTGCAGAGCCGACAATGGCTGAACGTTGATTTTCTACCAACCAGCCATCGGGAAATAAAAGGGAGAAACCCAGCCGCTTGTGATTGTAGCGATTTTTAGTGGACTGCTGTGTGTTTTGTCCATATACAAGGCCATCTGTTTTTTCCCGATAGTATTCTACTTTGGTTTCTTTGTTATCTTCGGGAAGCTGGCCCGCAGCGTTTACAACTTCCTGTAGGCGAAGGTCATTTCTCGGGTGAGATGCAAAAACACCATGGTAAGTTTGCGGTTTCTTGCCCTCAATACGGGCACGGCGCCGGGCAAATGTCTCCTGATCCTTTAATAGCCCAATAACATTGATCATGGCCTGGGGGTCATAACCAGCGTTGAACATATACTGGGCGCCGAAGCGATCCGCTTCCAGTTCCATCTCGCGGCCGTAGCCCTTCACAGCAGCGGTGCTATATAAGTTTGCAACATCCCCAACTACACCACTGCCGGTAACCAAAACTGACAATACTGATACAACACTGGCTCCGGTCGCAGCTGTTTTTTGCCTTACCGCATGGCGGGCGGTGATATGGCCAATCTCATGAGCTAGTACAGCGGCCATTTCAGCTTCTGAGTGCAGGTAAGTTAGAAGGCCTCGGTTGATGTAGATATACCCACCGGGAAGGGCAAATGCGTTGATATCCTGGCTGTCGATGATCGTAAATTGGTACTTGATATCCGGTCTGTCGCTGGCGGCGGCAACTTTTTGCCCGACATGATTGACATAAGCGGTTAGGACTGGGTCTTTATAGATCGGAGTGCTCTCTATCAGCTTTTCATGCATCTCCTTACCGATGGAGATCTCCTTGTCCTCTGACATTAGAACCAGGTCAGGCTTATTGGTGGCAGGGTTAAATGCACAGCCTGCACTGAGTATTAGGATAGCGCTGGCAAAAGCACGCTCGATAAATTTCATTACCCCTGGCCTCCTGTAGCGTCTTAATTTTTATGAACTGGGTGTTACTGCTGGCATCAAGAATTGTTGGAGCTGCAGCGCCATTCCTTTACAGGCATTATTCTGGACCCTGGCGATTAGTGGTATTGGAACCACGATCGCGGGCATATAGGAGGTTCCTTTGGCATCTGCACTAAGTTTCCCAGATAGTTCGCGGTCCCTGAAATCCCATACTGCCGCTTCGTAGTCAGATTCTTTATCCCAGGTCCCAAAGCCAAAGCACCCTGCACCGCCGGTACTGATGGTACAGCTGATAGAGCCGGCACTGGCTGTGGTCTCTGTTGAACCATCAATCCAGACGATGTACTTCACTCCATAGTTTTCCATTCGCTCACGCACACTTTCATTTTCCATCAGGCGATCTAGGGAGCGAACATGCATAGGTGCTGTCCTGGGTTCAAACCAGGGGTACATAAGATCGACAAAGTCTTGCTCTGGAATAATGTTTACACCTAACTCAGGGTTGTGTAGTTCTCTACCAACACAGGCAATTAAATCAGGCTCTGTTTCATATTCACTGGAGTGACGGCGGCCCAGGATGACGACGGAATCTCCTTCGGCAAGCTCACCATCGGAGCGTCGATACTCATCAATTACGACAGTGGTACAACCGCTAATAAAGATTATCGCTGCAACTAGAATTGGCTTGAACACGATTTACTCCTCTTATTCAGCCTTTTTGGCTTTCACCTTGATTTCTCTCAGTGATAGCGATCGGCGTTTCCCAGAGAGAAAGGCCTGTAGTTCAGGAACTTTCCCAAACCCGGTATAGAGATTTGCTCCGGCATCGCGCAGGGCGATATTTATCGCCTGAGTTAATGCCTGTTCCTGGGATTGTAAAAATGCGGTAGGGGTTTTTCCGTAAGCGGTTATTACCCAGTTGGCAACCTGTCCGCCACTGGGGTCAAATGCGGTCATGTTGTATTTAATCCATACCTCAAAAATATTGACCCTTGTCTCCCTGGGCATTGTGAACTGCAGCTCTCGCACTTCTGGAACTATCACCAGTTCGACATTGGCGGGGACTTCTTGTGGATAACTGGATAGAGATACGGTATCGGTAAACATGGAACCCAATACTGTTTCAAACAGATTTTTTTGTGCTCTGCCTGTGCTTATATTCCATTCTTCACGATCTTCACTGTCTTCTTTATAAGTGAAACTTTTAAAGTCCTCACTGAGGTAGAAGCCTACTGTTATTGGCAATTGATCGCCTATTGGGGCTGGGTAATTGCCATCCACCTGTACTGTATGACTGCAAGCACCCAGGAAGAAACTTACAAGAATAAGTACCTTTAGGTGTCCAAAGGAAGTCGACCTATACCTCATATGTTCCTCCTTGAATCATTTAACTAGCGAAAGTCATTCAACCCCACGAAAGTGCCGCCATTTCGATAGGTGAGTTCGCGCATAAGGGCCGCAAAGCGCAGTCCTGTGGTTTGTAGGTGTGGAGGGCGAGAGAACTGTACGGGGAATCCTACTGCATGGATTCTGATATTTCGTTTTCCCTCACCGTGCTTAGCATTTACCCGTTCGACAGCTAACATAACCCTGCGGATTGATTTTCCGGTGAATTCATCGCCAAGCACATAAATACTGATTTTCTTACTGGGATCATAAAAGCTGCGGACGGCTTTCTGGATACCTTCAACAGGGCTGGAGTTACTAAAAGGATTCCAGGACTTCAACCGCTTTAATATCGCTTGGCGGCGCCCTGGGGTATCAGGTATCCACTTGTTTCGATAATTGAAGAACATATAGTCCCCCATATCATTCATGACCTGGATACCTTTAACATTGGGATAAAGGTCTAGAGTATTGACCATCTCCGCCATCATTCGGTCCCAGCCGTAATTAAACATACTGCCGGAGGTGTCGATAATGAAGAGAATGTATTCGCTGTCGACAGGGATTCCGCCAATAACATTGTTTTTACGCTGGTAGTTCTCGCCCAGTAGGCGACGCATTTCATCAGTGATGGATTGTAGTGCAATGGTCAGCTCACCTTTGAGTTTGCCATCCTCACTTTGCCCTTCGGTTTTACTGGCAAATTCCGCTTGAAGTGCTTCTAACTCACCGCGCAGGTTGGCAATTCTCTTGCGCTCGATATCGATTTGTTCTCGCTTTGAATTTAGATCCCGGTTGATAACTGTGGTCTCACCACGGATTTCTGCCAGCTGTTGCTGTAGTTCCAATACCTGCCCTTCGAGGTCTACTTCAGCTTCCTCTAATACAATCGGTTCTGCAGTCTTGGCGATCATCAGCAGCAAAACAATTGCGCCAAATCCGCAGCAGATAACATCCAGGAAGGAAATGCTGAACTCCTCCTGGCGACGCTTTTTTTGTGCTCCTATCATGGCCAGTCCCTCGAAGGTGCAAGGAAAGAGCCTTTGCTTTGCATCGCCAGCTTCCAAAATTCACTAGCCGCAAATGGGTCCCCCTCCATGGGGGCAAGAATGACATTGATGGGGATATTCTTGGGGAGCACTTTGACCGCGCGCTTGAATAGACTGCGCCTGTCTCTACCCGAAATAGTGGGTTTTCTGGGCGCACTCATCCCTTGGGTCGGTAACCCATCGGTAATGAGAATAATGTTGTCGGGCAGTGGCGTCATAGCGTTAATAGCGTTAAATACTCTCTCTAGACTGGTACCATTTTCCGGCACTACTTCATCTAGTCCCTTGATAGCCTGGTCCAACTGGTCGCGGTCATCCACATTGAGCCAGCGATCTTCTGTACCGGCGATTGCGGCACGAAAAGAGGTATTAAAAGTATAGATCTGGTATTGGCTATCCCTGGGAAACTGAGCAGTAAGCCAGGAGACTGTGCTGACGGCCCTGCGCCATTTTTCAGTTTTGCGTTTTACCGGTGAAGACATGTTACGGGCGCGTATTATTTTAATAAGCTCGTCGCCGAGCATAGACGCCGATGAATCCAATAGTATCAGGATGCGATTACCGCCTAGGCGCAGGCCGGTGAGGTATTGACGGTCTCCATCACCGACAAATTTGCGAACATTATTTCCCAGCTTTTTATTTTCTTCCTCAAGGTTCTTTTTCGCCTGCTCCAGTTTTTTGAGTTTATCTTGTAGCCTCTTGATATCCTCTTCTTCATCGATACTGTCTATTTCAGCGATGTTACCTTTGGTTTCCTTTATTTGCTCCAAAATGCGCCTGGCAAGCCCTTGAGCCTCAACCAGTTCATCACTAACGACATCCAGAGTATTTCTGGCTTGAACTAAGTGCTCCTGTCCAAATTCCACCTCCTCTTCCAGAAGGTTTACCTCGGCAGTGAGGTCTTCGGTCTCCACTTCAACTTGGTGATCGGAGCCGTGCTTGATAATAAGAAAAATTAATGCTACAGCCCCAAAACCACAGGACATGATGTCGAGAAAGGATAGGCTAAATGTGGAAAAACGACGCTTTTTACGCCCCATATCGCTCCACGCTAATCGCAGTTATCACATCTTGATAATCTGCAACTCCAATTGTATCGCCGGCGTTGAGATTAACGGGTGACTCAATCTCTTTTCCATTGAGTGTGAGCTGAATTCCAGCATCCACCCGCAAAGCAAGTCTGCCGGCATGATTTGTGACTGTTGCGGCAGGGTGCTCCGGTGGTGTTGGGGTGACTTGAAATTTCTCGTCATGCCAGAAAACGAATAGAGGTTCCTGGGCGGCCAGTGCCTTGTGGCCAAAAAGTAAATGTGTCGCTACGGTTTCTGAGGATTTCTCTACATGCACCTTGACCTCGCTGGGGGGGAGGGCAGTGACAGAGTTGATCAGTTTCAATGTACTGCTATCACTGCGCAATTCTTTCCAGCGATGATTGATGGCATGTGCAATGGAGTCTCTTGAGAGAAGATGTACACGTTGGGCCAATTGAATTCCCCCTGGGATATCAGCCCAGCGATGGGAGATAAAACTCACACTTTGACTTTCCTCCAGGTTTTCAATCATTGCTCGTATACGAGAAAGGAGAGGGGTTGTTGCATCTTGAAGCTGCCGCAGGCTGACCTTTGCTGTTCGGTCATCAAGTTCAGCTAGAACTTCTCCGTGACGCATCGCTCGATCAGTCCACTGGGGCATCAAATCATAGAGTTGCTGTTCTGATTCAGCTGAATGTAGCGGATCAAATCGGCACTGCATAATAAATGCATCGGTAAATACGCGAGCCCAGGATTCCTGGAAGTTGTGTAGTCCTGCGTCGGCAACAGTTTCTACTGTTTTCACCGTGGCTTGCTTATCCACAGCAATCTTTGTTACCAGTGTCTGGTGGAGTTGTAGGTCGATATGCAGTTGGATTCCAGCAGGAGCCAAATTACCCAGGCACGCGGTTGCTGCATCAACAATTCCTACGATATTGATATCGCTAACTTTAATTACCCCCAGAAGTAAAGCCAGTTGTTCGTGGGTAAAATTGCCGGGAACAGCGAGAACAATTTCATCGGGAAGGTCACAGTGCTCTGCGATTTCCTGAAGGTGGCAGTAGACCAAGTCGGCATGGTGGCGGCAGCGTTGATTTTCTGACTTTAGCGACTCGAGGCTCAGTCTTCTCCAAAACTGGTTGTTAACCTGAGTCGGGTGGCTCCTGGCACGCATTTGAGCTGAGGTACCAATATGAATTTTATTGTGTTCAATAACTGCAATTCCAGGACTTTCCAGTACTTCGTTAGTATTTGAAAATACACGTAATCCGCAGTCATTTATTTCCAGGACGCCTTGTCCCATGGGTTTATTCCTCGCTACGACTTATTCAGGTAAAACCGCTAGCTGATTTTCAGAAAGCGCAGTAAGCGGTTGTCACAGTAACTTTGTGTATCCAACACCAGGCGCTCCTGCATGAGTTGTAGCTGGTGAGTGAAAAACATAATGACGATACTAATTACCAGGGCGATAAAGGTAGAGTTAAACGCGACCCCCAGACTTACCGTCACGCCAGCTATATCCCCCTCTACAGCTCGATGCGCCTGTGATAATGCTTCGCCGATACCTCGTACCGTGCCAATAAATCCGATAGATGGAATAGCCCAGGTAATATAGCGAACCATTGCCAGCTCAGAGTCGAGTCTGTCTCCCTCAGTTTCGCAAACCTCTTTTACAGAGTTGGAAACGGCGGCGACATTCTTGGTAGAACCGAATCTCTGCAGGGCGGTGAGTAGTGCCCTGGGAACTAAATATCGTCGTTCCTCTTCAGGAAGGGCTTGTATCGGGCGGGATAAATCACGCGTATCCTCGGGAAGAATAGGAGTTCCCTCGCTGATATTAAGTAGAGCTTTGTCCAGTAATTTTCGCTCGCGAATGCTTCTCTGTGCCTTTAGTCCCATAATGGCCATTGCCCACAACATCAGAACAAAGCAGGCCTCTTGCTCATAGTCGCGCATCACAATGTAGATAGAGCGTTGTTGAACGTAGGTTTCCCCAGCGGCTTCTCTCGCCAGTTGCTCCTCAATTAGCGCATCTGCATTAGGGCGAATAATGGCGACATAAATCGCGTGGACCAAAATAATAGACCCCAGAAGAGCAAAGACCTGGAAGACAAAATCTGATGATTTAAATTTCATGGCGATACTCGCTAGAAGCTATTTCTATATATCTATGGGAAAGGAAACTGATAAGTCTTCGGAGATTTCTTCCGAGGCTTTATAGTCATCTGAATTACTTTTATTCCTAGTTATTGGTGCTTCTTTTTTGGGGATTACTGCCGCTGTTTGTTGGTTCTCTTCCGGCTTGTTTTCATCTTCTGCGTACGCGAAGTTGATAAATAGAAGCAGTAAAGTAAGTAATAAAAATTTCACGTTAGTCTCCTAATTCACCCAGCGGGCAAGGCGAAAGCCAATATCATTACGAGCGGATTCTCCGTAATCACGGTAGGAGAGGCGTAACTCAGTCAACCCCGAATGACGCCAACTGGAACCACGGATTACATGGAAGTCCCCATCCTCTGGACCGACAGGGTTTTCTTCGATACGTCGGGATAACCCGGTACCTATCGTGTATAGATCGTGAATCCATTCAGAGACATTTCCACCCAAGTCATAAATACCAAAAGCATTAGGACTGTAGCTACCTACCGGTGAGGTGGCTGCGTAACGATCACTGTAGGTGCGAAGAACTGCAGGAACTAGTTTTGTGGCAGTAGTATCTGCGTAGTTTCCGGAATTGCTCTTTATCGGTAACTCATTTCCCCAAGGGAATTTCTTCATGGTGCCTTGATCGTATCGTGCAACCCAGGCCCATTCAGCTTCAGTCGGTAAACGATAACCGTTGGCTGCGCCATCAAAGCCGACCACACGCCCGGCTTCCGTCAAATAGACCGGTGTGAGGCCGTCTCTTTCACTGAGCCAATTGCAAAATAGCACTGCCTCTACCCAACTGACATTTACAACTGGCAGATTGTCATTGTCGAGACTGACACCATTGACATGGCTTGAGGTATGCAGGCGCTTGAAACGCCGATATTCCCGGTTAGTAACTTCAGTGGTCCCAATATAGAAAGGCCGATTTAGAGATACCTGACGCATAACCTCGTTTGCCCGCCGCCCCTGTTCTCGCCGGGATGATCCCATGGTAAATACGGCGTTGGGGCGCATGAGTTTCATGGTGCCGCCAGCTGCGTGACGCAAAGTTGATGGGGTTTCTCTCCAGCGCGCTTGTTCGGATGTAAGCAGTACTGCTCTGACGGTTTGCTCCAGTTTGGTGCTGGGAATGACACGAGTGTCAAATTCCTGGTAGCCCTGTTTACGTACGACAATGTTATGGCTGCGGGCTGGCAGGTTGAAAGTTTGTCCACTGTTCCCGGCGTATTGACCATCAATGTAAACTTCCGCATCTGGAGGAACGCTACTGACGTGAACCCTGCCGTACACAGCATTTAGGTTTATATTCAGGTCCCGCTGTGTTCCAGCACCGAGGTCAACTGTGTGCTCAATAGAGGCGTAGCCATCCTTGAAGAAGCGAAGTCTATGCCTGTGGCCGGAGGCCAATTCCAGTTCCAGTGGAGTATGACCGCGAAACTCTCCGTTGACTGTCACCCCCGCTCCCTCTGGGGTGGTAACAACGCGTAAGAGTCCATCAGCGGGTCCCAGGCTGACGGTTGCTAGCGTTTGATCGACACCGGCTGTAACAGCGACAGGGATATCAACAGTTTTATGTTCCGGCAGTGAAATGGATACGGTTCTGTCGCCCTGAACTAATTCAGTGGTCAGTGGTGTTCTGCCGAGAACTTTTCCTTCAACCGTGACTGTGGCCCCGGGAGGGTTGCTGCTGACGGTGATATTGGCCCAGGCCGGTCGAAGTGCGGCCTCCAGTGTGTGGGTATTGTCTAGCCCCTCAACATTGATTTCACGGGTGAACGGCAAGTACCGGTCTGATAGGACAGTCACACGCATAGGACCTGCGTTGATTGCTTCCACAAGACCATTTTTATTGGGTACTTCCCGTCCATTAATAAGAATTTTTACTGGTACAGGGGGCGTTGTTTTAACCCGTAGGTGGCCTGGAAGTTTTTCCAGGGAAACGGAGTGGCGACTGTGCCCGTCACGTTTTACTTCGACTTCGCCGCTCTGGGGTAAATAGCCGTCAGCACTGATCGTGAATTGATAATTACCAGGTAAAACCAAATGTCCATCGCCCAGAGGGATGGCGAACCCACTGACTTTGATGCGGGCATCAACCGGGTTGGTATCAAAGATTAATGACCGCGCCATAATCAGATAGCTGAGTGCAAAAATAGCGAGTAAAAGGCAACCTGCGACAATCAATGCTCGCTTAGAAAGAAAGAGTCGCGCGCGGGTAGATTTTATTTGTACCGGGGTGAATCCAACTGGCTCAATCAGGCTTTGTTCCTGAACTGGCGGCTTTTCATCCTGGACAGGTACTGCTTCCTTCACTGTCATTTATGTTTCCCTATTGCTGGTACTTATAGATTTTTCGCAATGGCATTGGTTTGGCACGTATCGCTTTATGCTCAGTCAGCCTGACCAAAGGTGGGTACACATTTTTCTATCTGCAGAAAGCTTAGCTTGCTGGCGTAATCTGCATGGGGATTTATAGGGTGTTTGTCACAGAACACCTCGTTTCGCTCAGCTCAACGAGGTGTCTGTTGTCATCGCAGCTCATTACGGAAAATCTTATTTTTAGAGTTTATGCTGCTGTCTGGGTTCTCTCATTTAACTATTATTGGCACCATTTATCCTTTCGGCACATTGGATAACAACTTCCGTTGTGGTCTTACCTGGTTTTACAACAAACTCTTGGCGAACGTCTCGGTAACCTTCTCTGGTACCAATGGCGATATAGCGCCCAGGTTTCAGCGCGATTTCCCTTTGGTCAAAATTACCTAATTTCCCTACATGGTAAATGGTGACACTGGTGGTTCGATCCGACTTGAATTTAACCGGTAAGGGGATCAGGGCTTGTGTCAGGGCATTTTCAAGATCTTCAATTTGTCTTTGTAGCCTTGGGGTTTTAGCATTGAGTTTGCGAGCGTCTGTTAGTACTTGTCGGGCAAAATAGTTCCTTTTACCTTCGCCAAGGGTTAATGGATCTTGAATTAAGTCTTTTAACTGGTCATCCAGCTTTGCTCTGGCAGCAGCTCTAGCCTTGCCTGTTATTGCGTCCACCAGGCTAGAGTCCTTCTTGACCAGGTCTGTATAGCTCTTTAGGGCTCTGTGCCATTCTTCCTTGGTTTCTTCCATGCGGGCTTGTTGGAGGAGTTTTTCTATCTGTACTCTGTCAGCTTCATTTTGTGCTTGTGCTAAGCCGATATCGGGGGCTTTTGCTGTTGGCTTTAAGTTTTTTGCCCGATGAAAATAGGATTTTGCCGATTCAAATTTTTCTTCGGCAATTGCACCGTAGCCAGATGACATCGCGCTTTGATAATCCCTTTCTGTAATTGCACCCTCAACCTTTGCCAATAGATCCTGAGCATCGGATGTTTCTGAGTCGATCGCGAGAGATTTCTTGAGCTGTTCCTGAGCTAAGTCCAATTTTGCCTGTTTAAATGCCTTTGTTCCTTGAGTTAAGTGCCACCAAGCGAGGGGGAGTTTGTCGGCTCGCTCAATACCCTTAAGGCCTCTGGGATGGTTATTGGATATGGTTAATACCATCTTGAAAGCATCGCTGGCGGAATCCTTATCCCCCTGACTCAGAGCTCGATTACCTTCACTAATATGCGTTTCAATGCGCTCGGGAATACTATCTTTCAGGTACTCTAATGCCTGGAGTGATTCCCGGTATTTTTCGAGCGCTGCCATAAAATTGCGTTTGCGATAAATTTCATCAGCTTTTAGAGCCAAGTCTTCAGCAGAATAGAATTCTTCAAAAGCCCATACTTCTACCTTTCGATCTTTGAGCTCTTCTTTGATTTCAAGAATTTCCTGGAGAACCTTTTGAACCTCCCTGCGCTGCTGCATTATTTCTGCATCGCTATAGGGAGATTTTTGGTTGCTCTCCACAGCTGCGCTGTTTCCAGGCTGTGCGGAGACAATTGTATCGGCTGAACGCTTTGGTGGTTTTACAACCTGAGGAAGCCCCCAAAATACACCGACCAGTGCGCTTACCATTATTACTCCAAGAACGGCGGGCCAGTAGGACCTTTGCTCCCGTTGATGAATAGTGTTGGCAGTCGTTGACTTAGGGGATTTAGAGCTTTCCTCTCCGCCGAATGTGAATTCTGCGGGCTCTATATGAACTGTATCTTCCTTGGAATTATCGCGGTGCTGCATAGTGATTCCGCCGTGTTATTCAATGACCCAGTGAAGATGTTGGGTATTCAGTAATAACTAATCACATTGATTAGCGTGCTTTTTGGGTACCTCTAACGTAATTTAAATGCTGTTACTGACTGCGCCAGTTTCGGCTTCATAGATTTCCTTGAGAATTTCCCGCCATTGCCGATACTGATTTTCAACAGTACCTGTGAGGGTAATAGTGCGATCTTCCAGCTCAACAATTTGCGGTTCTACCTCTGCCTCGATGGAGTCTCCTAATTCTTGCAGAGCTTCCAAATGCATCTTGGCATCGGATTTTCGGTCAAATGCACTTTTAACAAGATAGCCCCCGGCACCGATTCCAACCTGCCCAGCTGCCTGGGCGCTTCCAGTGCCAGCGCCAGCAGCAGCGATACCTCCAATAATGGCTGCTGCCCCCATAATTGTGTGATTGCGGGCTTTGCGCTTTAACTCTCGCATCTCCCTTACTTCTTCATAGCTGCGGGCTCGCCACTCCTGATAGGGAACTTCCATACTTTTGGCGAAGGTGCCGTAGTACTCCTGCAGAGTGTCGACAAACAGATAATCTCTTTCCCGTATTTTTCTTACCCTCTGTAACATGGGGTCATTCTCTGCGGGTAAAGCACTTAAAAAATAGACACCCTCAGCGCTTTGAGTTAAATAGCGATTGAATGCCTGGGGAGAAAAATCCCGTGCAAACCGCATCTCAGAAATTGTGCGCAGCTCTACGATTTGCTGATTTGAAAGCTTTTGTCGGTAATTCAGCATATCGTTAGCAATACGGTTATAGATTCCCTGAAAAGCATCTCCTTCAGTAGGGTGCTTTCGGTCGTAGGCATAGTGGGATGCGTTCTCTGAATACTGCTTGGTAAACCACAACTGCCCCCGGGAATCGGATACGGTGATTTCCACCGTCAGCTTTTCTCCATCAGATTGCAAAATACGCCCGGATACGGTCACATCAATATTGGTGCGGCTCGATGGAATAACCCTTACAGCTCCCCACCCCAGGCTGGACTGTAATGAATCGGCAAGAGTTACAGCCATATAACGGGATTCTGCTTGGCGTAGTTCGGGGAAAACAAGCTCATCTTCATCAGCTTGTGCTACGTCGAGCCCCGGATTGAATTGGATGACGCCGACATCCAGAAGCCTCTCTTCCGGAACATTGTTATCTTCAATCGTCAGGGGAGTAAATGCGGTGGTTCTAACTTCTGTAGTGGTACATCCATTGATTAAAACAAGGGTCAGTAAAAATGCTATGGCCCTTGTGAAGAGTTGATATTTTACCGGTCGGGTGCTTTGGTTGGTCGACATATCGGTGTTCTCCAAGGCTACTGCGTTGCACTTTTATACTTGCGATACTCTTCCCATAGTTTCTCGCGCAATTCGGGATCGGTTTCGCGTGTAGCGGCTTCACGAATTTGCCGGGCCACGACGTCATCATCAGTACCACTGGGTATATCGGCAGGGACAACAGTTTGTGAACCTGTGTGGTCAAAATCACCTTTACGACCTGAGGCAGGTAGGCCGGGGCCAGTAATTTGGCCACTGGAGTTATTATTTTTTGGTCCCTTACCTGAGGTAGGGCCCACATTGGGCGCTGGTGGAATTTCAGCCTCTGCAGATTGAATTAAGTCTTCCAGAGATTCTCCTGACGGAGGAGCTTCATCCATCGCTTCCTCTTCATTTTCTGTAGAGGCTGATCCCGGTCTGTTTCTTACAAAGTCACGCTCCCGCAAAATCATGCCGTCATAGCTGACCATAGTGGATTCAAATTGGCCCTCAAGTTCGGCAACGCGATCTGCCGATGAAGAGGGAGCTTCATTGGGAGCGCTACCGGAGCGTGGTGAGCCACCACCAGGCTGCCCAGAGTTTGAATTACTTGCAGTAGCGCCGTCAGCTGCAGAGCTGCTACTGGAAGATGAAGATGAAGATGAAGATGATTGCTCTTCCTCTGAAAAGTCAATTTCCTCGGGCGGAGTTCCGTCTTCCCCGGATGAAGGGTCAGAAGGTTTTTCCTGAGTTTGACTGGTTTGTTCTGGGTCGGAATATATTGGTGACGATGGATCATTTGAGCCATCTGGGTTTGGCATTTGGTCGCCTGGTGAACTCTGATCCCTCGACTCTGACCCACTACTGCCGCTACTAGTGGATTGGCTCTGCTCTGATCTTGCCGTTGGCATATTCGCACTGGGCTGACTTGAGGAGCTGCTGCTAGGCTGTCCATTGCTCGACGCCGTAGACTGGCTTGAGCTTTGCGAGCTACTGCTATTGTTCGACTGCGATGTAGAACTGGAAGACGAGCTGGAGGATGGAGGGGATGGCATCGCCGGTGGCTGCGACTGAGTTTGCTGACTCTTACATCCACTGGTCAAAACGACCGCCAAGGTAATAGATGTCAGTACTTTCGACAAACAGCTATGGCGGTGAAAATTTTCTACCGCAGCTTGAGGTGTCATCTCTTTCTCTCCTAGACTGTTTGCCGGTGTGGCCGGACGAGACACGATGGACGTCTTTCCGGCTTTAGCAAATGCTCGACGTGGAACTTTAAAAATAGTTGTTATTTGACTATTTGCGTAGGATCCAGGCCGAGCTTGTGTGAGTGGTGATAAGTATCTCAGTCAAATATAAAGCGCTGTACAATTCCTTGAGTTTCCACCGCCTCTCCATCTTCAAAGCGTGGTCTGAACTTGGCGCGTTTTAGAATATTTTTAACTTTTGATCGAATTTTTACTTTATCGGATGGGTAAGCCCTCAATATTTTTATATTTCTTGCTTTGCCAAAAGCGGTGACATCATAGGAGACCGTAATTCGTGAGTTAGCTAGAGTTTTGCTGTCCGATTCCAGTACGGGAAGCGAGGGTAGAGCTACGGGTTTTCCAAAAATATCTTCTATTTCTTCGTTAGAAGCACCATTATCCCAAAGTGCTTTATAAGCTTCTCCATAGGTTTGACGTGCAGAGTGCCACTTGTTAAACATCATATACCAGTCGCCTAATTCAACTTTGGCTTTTGCAGAGGCAGCCGGTGGCGACTTGGGATTTCTCTGGTAAACATCTACGATGCGAGTAATGGCTTTTTTTCCGGTTTTAAAACTTTTCATCCGATAGTGGTCTAGTTTGGTCCTCTGGTGTGAGTCAGAGCTACTGCCACCAAAACTGGCGTTTACAAATACCGGTGAATTGGGCTCGCCCTTGTAGGTAGCGAGATAATAATTAGTAGCTTTTAATCCGCGCAGGGCATCCACAAGACGCAAGTCGGCAGAACCAAAATTTTTCGTAATGATATCAACAGCCAAGCTGTAAAGGTTGGTTGCACTAATTAGGTGCTCAAATAGAGTGTCTCCTTTTTCCTCCACATATGCCTGTAAATGCCACCGGCTCAGGTTGTTGATTACTGGCAACATCCGAGGATCTTTCTCTCCGTAATTCTTCTGATAGAGCCAGTAAAGGTATTGCTGATTGTCATTGGCTTCTTCCCATTGGTTGAGCGCTATTTGGCTCTCGATCAAGCGCTTGATCATAGGGATTTGACTTAGGGAATAGAGCCCCTCATTGACTCTGCTAATCAGCATTGCACGACGAAATTCAGTGACAGCCTGCTCATGATCGCCAGCTTTCTGTAATGCGGTGGCTAGCCCCAAAAGCTGTTCATCAATACCGGCGCCATAAGCACCATATTGGGCTTCGAGCTCCTCTATACGTTCACGATAATTTTCGACAGCCTCGGAGGGCCTTAGCTGTCGAGGGGTTTTCTTGAGTGGTTTCGAGGCGGCTTCAATAAAGGCTTTTGGAGGTGCATTAGTTTGGACTGCCACAGGTGCGCCATCGTCGGCCAGGGCGCCATTACACAGCAGTGCTGTGGCTGTAAACATCAAGCCGATAGCAAAGGAATTGCTGGTATCTATCTGTGTCACGATTGAACCACTTCCGTTTCATATTTGGCTTCACCGAATACCAAACAGCTGAGGTTGGAACCTGCACCTGTCAGTTTTCGGGTCTTATTTCCGCTCGCCCACTGCAACAGCGAATACGGCGGAAGTTCTCTCCTGAATGTGGTTCTCTCGACCCTGAGCGCATTGAGGGGGTATCCTCAAGCTCACAGTGACGGCGCGACTGGATGCTTATAAATGCCTGCCTGGCCGCGTATTAGTCAGTATAGCTAGCACTATGTGCCAAGAAGGAAGCTGCGGCGGGTACTTCAGCCACTTAATGCCAATTGCGCCAGCATGCCTGTGACCACCCTTTTGGTTTAGCAGTTGGGAGTGCAAATTAGGGGTGAGGGACTGTAAGTAGATGCCAAAAATTTGTTGATTACGTCTGATATCGCGACTTGGCAGCGAAGTGTAGCGAGTGGCTTGGTTGGCGCTGGTGCCACATCAGGATGGCGGAAGCTAAATAGGTGGATCATCGTCCTAACAAGTAGGCTGAATTTGGGGTTAGATTACTGCTGTTGCTGTATCAGAGGTTGATCTATTTGGATTGCAGCGTAACAAGCGCCATAATCAGCTGATTCGAATTCAGAGGAGAGCTCAGTGAGTATCTATATCGATCCAGAGATCGCGGTAAGCCTTAGGGGCTATGAAGCACCCGAGAAGCTGGGCTTTGGAACCGCCATGGCCCCAGTAATGTTTCGCGCCATTTGGCAGGATGGTTGCTGGAGTAGTGGAGAGTTGATCCCCTATGCGCCTCTGACCGTCGACCCTGCTGCTAAGGTACTTCACTACGCGCAGTCATGCTTTGAAGGAATGAAGGCCTATCGAACTTCCGAGGGGGGAGCTGCACTGTTCAGGCCCGAAATGAATGCTGCACGAATGGCATATTCAGCTAAGCGCTTATGTATGCCTCCGGTTCCTGAGTCCCTGTTCCTGGATGGCGTTCGTGTTGTGACTGCTTACTGCGCTGGCCTGCTCCCGAGCAACAGCGGTGAGTCCCTGTACCTGCGTCCTTTCCTAATGGGAACCCAGCCGGACCTAACGGTTTCAGCCAGTAATGCCTATGAATTTTATGTAATAGCTAGTCCTTCGGAAGCCTACCATTCCGGCAATATGCGTTTGTGGGTTGAGAGAGAAGATGCTCGAGCTGCAGTAGGGGGAACTGGGGATGCCAAAGTTGGCGGAAATTATGCCAGTTCTCTACTTAGTATCGGCCGCCTTAAAGAGCGAGGTTATGATCAGTCGCTTTGGTTGAGCCCCTCTAATCGGCAGAGTATCGATGAGCTGTCAGGGATGAATTTTTTTGCGGTCATTGATGGCACTATATATACCCCAGCGTTGAACGGCTCAATTCTCGAGGGCATCACCCGATATTCTCTGATCCAGCTTGCGGAGGGATTGGGGTACAAGGTTGTTGAGCGGGCGATCCCGATTGATGAGCTGTTAGAGCAGATAGCTTCTGGAGACTGTAGCGAAGCTTTTGCTTGCGGTACTGCTGCAATAATCAGTCCTATCAGCGTAATTGGCGATGGTGATAGAGAGTACGAACTAGCCGATGCCCCAGGTCCTGTTGCAGAGCGTTTGCGACAAGCACTGCTGGATATTCAGGAGGGGCGTTCTGAGGATGCTTACGGGTGGATGCATTCTGTTGAGCCTGTAGTTTAAGTACTGAATCTTCGTACCCAGGCAGTTTCCAAGGCTGCCTGGGTCTAGTAACCAGCTTTTCCCCACTATAAATCCTGCTTTATCCTTCGCGGGTTTTTTTGTAGCAGTGTTTTCTATTTACTTGTTTCCAAGCGAAACGCTCGCGTAAACATTCCCGCCAATTTAATTGAGTTTGTTGACTTGTGCGACCTTAACACCTAAAAGTGAAGGGGTTAAATAAGAAATAAATTGGAGCTTGAGAGTGGCCTGATTGCGGTACACCTCATTTTGACCAGCAGTTCCAAGATCAATTTGAGCTAATAGGTCTCGCTTATAGTTCCTTGCACAGTTGAGGATAACGAGATGTTGACCCATATGCTTGGCCTTATGCTGCAACCACGTAGACAGTGGCAGCTTATTGGCAGTCTCTCTGAACGTAATCTGCGTAGACAGGTTCCTTATGTCATCGTTCTGGCATTACTTCCTGCAGCTGCGTGGTATTTTGGCACGACACAAGTTGGCTGGACGATTGGCACTGGTGCCCCGGTGAGAATTACGGGACAAAGTGCTTTGGAATTGGTCGCCGTATTTTATTGCACAATGGTTTTGGCAGTCACTGCTATTGGTTATTTCATCCATTGGATGGCCAAGACTTACGGAGCTGAAACTCACCCCCTTAAAGGCGTTGTTGTAGCGGGTTTCACTGCCACGCCTATTTTTATTGTGGGTATTGCAGGGGTTTACCCTGTGTTGTGGCTGGACATACTGCTCGCAACTCTGGCGGTTGCTTACGCCGTCTATCTGCTTTATTTGGGAATTCCTATTGTGATGGGTGTTTCTGAAGAGCGTGGCTTTCTTTTTGCCAGTGCAATTATTACGGTGTCACTCGTCATGGCAGTCATTGTTATGGTTGCTACAGTTCTATTCTGGAGTTATGTATCCGCACCGGTCTTTTACTCCTCTTGAGTAGTTTGGGCTCGTAGCTATCACTAGATGAAATGTCGTTTCAGGCATTTTCGCCAGGC
Source organism: Microbulbifer maximicatervae (SeqCode) (assembly GCF_052467815.1). NCBI lineage: Bacteria > Pseudomonadati > Pseudomonadota > Gammaproteobacteria > Cellvibrionales > Microbulbiferaceae > Microbulbifer > Microbulbifer maximicatervae (SeqCode). The sequence continues at coordinate 707,639 of NZ_CP174326.1, read as the reverse complement.
GATTTAGGGCTGTTGTTGTGGTGGGGATACAAGCTATCGACGTCGTACCCGGTGAAGGGGCTCATATTCACGGGTACGGCGAAGTCTCTTCTATCCTGGCTGTAACGACAATGCGTAAAGTAAATGACCGCCTTTCGGGGTTTCTCGAAGAATTCAACAGCTCTATGAAAGAGCTCTACTCGAAGGGCTTTGAGTTCAGCCCCATCAATGTTCGGGAATCGACCACAAAGTTTATAGATAAGTATGTGACCGATATTCCAGATGTTGCCTCGGTACGAGATGGCATTATCTATGCCTCTGGATACGATGTACCAGTAAGAGTCTTTGTCCCCTATCCCGATGAAGTTCTACCTGTTCTTGTCTATTTTCATGGCGGTGGTCATGTAGCTGGAAACGTTTATTCATTTGACCCGATTTGCAGAAAGATTGCCCGGGAGACTCGACATATTGTTGTTGCGCCTGAGTACCGGTTGGCTCCTGAGAATCGCTATCCGAGCGCAGTAACAGATTGCTATGCCGCAGTTATTGGGGTTTGGGCGGCACTGGATAGATTGGGCTTATATTATCAACCGAGTTTGTCTGTCGCTGGGGACTCTGCAGGTGGCGCTCTGGCCGCCACAATGTCTCACCTGGCTCAATTTGACTACAGCGTTAAAATTAAAAAGCAGGTTTTAATTTATCCGGTTCTCGATTACACCATGCATTTACGGTCCCATGAAGAGAATGCCGTAGGCTATTTTTTAGAGGCACGAAAATCAATTTGGTACTTGGGGCAATATTTTGCTGAGGAACAGTGTAGAAAAAAGGCATCCCCTCTTTTTATGGATTTTACGGCAGCTCTTCCTGAAACCTTAGTTTTTACCGTGGAGTTTTGCCCGCACCGGGATACAGGGGATATTTACTACCGGAAAGTGGAAGAGGTGGGCGTTAGATCTGAAAATGTTCACTTTTCCGATATGATTCATCCATTTTTGATTCTTGAAGACTTGGTGAAAGGGGAGTGCGCAAAAGTTTATGCCGGCATGAATAGTTTCCTGAATGACTAAACTTACGGCTTTCCTTTTGTAATTGAGTACTGGTAAGATAATTTATACCCGTTATCAAACTCTAGTATTTCTTCTGAATTTATTGATCTTTCGATCACTATCTCCGCTATTGATTTAATAACTTGTTTAGGTTCTGCGTCCATGCAATGTATGCTCATGGAGTTAATGGCCATGTCAGCGCTAATTACCCGGTGTTCAACAACCTGAATGAGCAGCTGCTTATCACTTTGGTAGAGCTTGAAACCAGGCCCCTCCGTCATCCATTTTTTGTACTTTGTAGCGCCCCACGGGCCTTTGCACTTTATTGCTTGATATTGAGTCGATGATATTTTGATATAGATAGGCTCGCTTCCTTTGATATCTGTACTTTTATCGATAGGTTGTTCTGTGTAGAGGTTTGATCCATTAGGAGCAGAGATCTGTATCGCTATCATTTCGGCAGCAGCGTCAAGTGAGCAGAATACGTAAATAAGAAAATACAGAAACTGACATTTTTTAATTGAAGTTCTGGCCATCTTGATTTCAATAAGTGGTTTTTGTTTTTGGGAGTATGGCGCTTAAATGAATTTCTAGGGTTGTCTTCTGTATTAATAATAGCGCCTTGATAGCGAGGTGTTGGTTGGATAGTATCAAAGTGTGTATTTAGTCCTGTTTTCACCTTTAAATTGGTACATGAGTACCAGTTTAGGGTTTGAGTAGCTCAATTGACAATAATTTATATAAAAGGTGTGGCTATGAAGACTTTAGCGTATATGGGAGTAATTCTGGCTTTAATAGTACCCGTTGGATGTGCTGAACGGCCTGAATCCAGAGTTGAGGACCGTTCCAGTAAGGTTGATTTTCAAAAGCAATTATTAAAAAAACTGATATCTGCAAAGACCGGGGATGTTATTACTATTCCTGAGGGTAAATTCCATATTAATCGTAGTTTATCCCTGAATATTGATGGGGTAACGCTACGTGGAGCTGGCATGGATAAATCTGTCCTCTCCTTTGAGGGGCAAATTCAGGGTGCTGAGGGGATATTAGTTAATGCCAGTAACTTTACTATTGAGGGGTTGGCTATTGAGGATACCATAGGCGATGCCCTGAAAATTAATGAAGGCAAAAACATTATCATCAGGGATGTTCGTGTTGAATGGACCAATGGCCCGTCTACCCAGAATGGTGCCTATGGTATTTATCCTGTACAGACTGAAAATACTTTAATCGATGGTGTGGTAGCTATTGGTGCTTCAGATGCAGGGATTTATGTCGGTCAGTCACGGAATGTTATTGTTCGCAATAGCCGTGCAGAATTTAATGTGGCGGGTATTGAGGTAGAGAATACGATCGGTGCAGATGTTTACAACAATATTGCTGTGAATAATACTGGGGGAATTCTTGTTTTTAATATGCCTAATCTTCCGCAGCCAGGGCACAGTACACGTATCTACAATAACCAGATAAAGAATAATAATACTGGAAATTTTGGTCATGAGGGCACGCCGGTTGCTGCCGTGCCAGCAGGATCTGGGGTGGTTATTAACTCGAATGATCGGGTGGAGATTTTTGAAAATGATATTTCTGATAATGATACTGCTAATATATTGATCAGCAGCTATTTTACGGCTGGATACTATAGTGATAAGTCTACGCAGGCTGATTTTGACCCATACCCAGAGGGGATCTATATCTATGCCAATAACTTTTCTGGCGGTGGTACATCGCCAGATCATCTTAAGTTAAAAGCTCTGAAGTTAGCTATGTTTGGAATATCAGGTACATTGCCGGATATTCTTTGGGATGGGGTTGTTGATCAAAGTAAACTGGTGGATGGTCAAATACCTGAGGCATTAAAGTTATGTATTGATAACGAACCTGCAGGAATTCTCAATATAGATTTTGGAAATGAGTATAAGAATATATCCACGGATATAGCACCTCATCAGTGTCATTTGGAAAAGCTTGCCAAAGTAGTTTTAGACTTTGATTCAAAGCTGGCAAATGAAGACCGTTTGGCAGTGATAGAGGTAGCTAATGAAGAATAATAATCAAATAAGTAAGAAGCTTATCTACTCTATTTGGAGCCTTGTATTACTGATTGGCCTTGCAGGGTGTGAATCATACAAAAAGGATGTTCATTTATTCCCAGTAGAAGAGGTGCCCGAAAAACTCAGTACATGGAATTTATTGAGGCTGGAGAAAGGTGTGCTCTTTCCTGCGGAAAGAGCATTACCCTATGATTTAAATACGGGGTTATTTACCGATTATGCTCATAAGTTCAGAACCGTCTGGCTGCCTGAGGGGGCTTTTGCAACCTACGGAGAAGAACAGTTTAATTACCCTGTCGGAACTATCTTAAGCAAGACATTTTACTATCCACAGGAGAGTAGTGGTGTAGTTCGTCGTACCAATGACTTCTCTGCGGATTATGTTGAGGGGCGCTTTGGGCAGGCACTTGATTTAAATCGTGTCCGTCTCGTTGAGACACGACTTTTAATCCGCAGGCAGGAAAATTGGCAGGCGCTGCCCTATGTCTGGAATAAAGAGCAGACTGAGGCAACTCTTGAGATTGCTGGAGATGTGAAAAATTTTCAGTTGGTTCGTCTGAGCGGGCAGCAGGAAAACCTTAGCTATGTAGTACCTGACGCCAATCAATGTGCTGGTTGCCATGCAGAAAAGTTTACTGACAAAGCCATTTCTCCTCTCGGCCCTAAAGCTCGACATCTGAATAAAGACTATCCCTACGGTAGCGGAGTAGAGAATCAATTGTTGTTTTGGCAGAAGGCCGGCTATTTACGTGGGCTGCCTGATCTGAAAAGTTTGCCGAGAAATGCCAATATTTACGATGCGACTGTGTCGCTGGAGGATCGCGCCAGGGCTTATTTGGATATCAATTGTGGCCACTGCCACAATCCCACTGGGCCGGCAGACACCTCAGGGCTTATGTTGCATCATGGCGAAACTGATTGGCGCAAACTTGGGCTATGTAAACCGCCTATTGCTGCGGGTACAGGCAGTGGAGGGCATTTATTCGCAATAGTACCGGGAGAGCCTGAAAATTCTATTTTGAATTTTCGTGTAGAGTCTACCGCGCCTGGGGCCATGATGCCTGAATTAGGTAGAAGCATGGTGCATACAGAGGGCGTTGAATTACTAAAGCAGTGGGTAAGCTCCCTACCGGGAAGCTGCACTTAATCTTTATTGGAAGATATCTGGAAAGAGCTATATGGAGAGGAGTTGGGTATGGAGGGGACAACTCCATACCCGTTTCCTGGAGACGAGTAATTCAGAAAGATTCAGCCGTATGCTGCAGTTTCAGCAACAACTGTTGCCGCTGGAATTAATCCGTTGATCATCAAGGTGACGGTGCGTTCCAACAGCGGTGAGTCGATAGCAATAGCACCACTCAAAATTTCATACTCAAGGTTCAGGATCGTACCGTGAGCAATTTGTGCAGCCGCTTCAGAATCCGCCAGACCCAGTAATTGGAAGAATTCCTTAATCATTGACTCTCTGGCGTGATTGGCCATCCGCACCGCGCGGGTCAGCTGCTCATTGCGAAGCGCTTCATTGCGGAATGCCAGTTCAACCAATCTGCGATCCCGGTCTTCAGCCTGGGTGCGGACATGAGTAAGAATAAAACGGGTCAATTGTTGAATCAGCAGTTTACGACTGCTATGTGACGCCCGCTCCTGTGCGGATAAATTACGTGCCGCACTAAAACTCTCTTCATGCAGTTGGCGTGTAGCCTCGAGTCCCTGCTCAACAAAATAAGTAAATGAATCGCTGATCAGGTCATTCAGGTCTTTGAAATAATAAGTAGTAGCCGCGAGAGGAACGTTAGCTTCGCGGGCGACTGCACGGTGCCTGATGCCGCGGATACCTTCTTTAACGATCAGTCTCAGGGTGGCCTCTAGAATCGCCTTGCGCCGCAGACGGCTATCTGCGCGTTGGGCCCGGCGGCCGTGGTAGACCAATTCAGACTTTCCAGTGTCTACAGTCATAGCATTATCCCTGTCTTATTGCGTTGGCGCCGATAGCAAGGTGAAGCTGGTCGGCCGTGCCATTCTAGCCAAACAAAATTAAAAAAAGGGAATAATGCTATTACATTCGATTACACGAATATTGCACTGGTACAGCGCAATTAATGTAAAAAAGTGGGGATTTGATGATGTATCTCATCATACTGAAAAAGTGAAAGATGAAAAATCCGCAAGATACAGATTAGTGAGGGGGTTCACATTTTGGCTTTTGGTGAAAAAATTAAGTTCTGCAATCGATTGGCAGGATAAATAGCCATTCAATTGCAGAATTAAATTGGTTAGCTGCTGCTTATCTTAAGAGATTTTTCCGGTAACACGTACGCGCTTTGAGCCTGGAATGATCTTAACTTTCTGGCTTTTATGTCTCTCAATACCGATATCAATGGCGTTTTTTGCTGCGATCAATAAGCCGGCGACAAGGAACGCACCGGGAGGAAGCACGGCAACAAGAACGCCTGGATAGTCACTGCCAAAAATTGAAATACCCCAATCTTTTGCCATTGAACCAAATAACAAATCCATATCTGAAAATAGCGTGCCTTGGCCAAGAATTTCTCTGACTGCGCCAATGGCGATGAGTACTGCAGTGAAACCTATACCCATCATAAATCCATCTGCCAGGGACGGAAGCACGGGGTTTTTACTGGCAAAAGCATCTGCTCGTCCCAGGATCGCGCAGTTGGTTACGATTAGCGGGATAAAAATACCTAGTACCAAGTAAAGCTCGTAGGTATAAGCCTTCATCAATAGCTCAACGCAGGTAACGAAGGTGGCGATGATCATAACGGAGGCTGGTAAACGGACAGTATCCGGAATTTGTCGTCGAATCAGGGAGACCGCAAGGTTTGAGCAGGTGAGAACTCCGGTAGTGGCCAAGCCGAGGCCGATGCCGTTCACTACGGAACCGGTGACCGCCAGCAGGGGACAGAGGCCAAGCAATTGCACCAGCGCGGGGTTATTTTTCCACAGCCCATTTTGGGCGATTTCTGTGTAGCCGGGAGTTGCCATCAGTTCTGCTCCTCAACCGCCGCAGGTACTTGTTCCGAGTCGATTTCAGAGCTCTCAATCTCTACTGCTCGCTTGGACATTGGCGCATTAAATATTTGTTCGTGGTGCTGGGCTACAAACTCAAGCACTTGGTGTACTTCATTGACAACAGCGCGAGGAGTAATTGTTGCGCCAGTAAATTCATCAAAAACACCGCCATCCTTCTGTACTTTCCAATCGGCTGAGGGCGGATTTTTTAGTGACAGGCCGTCAAACTGGAGCACCCAGTTACTTTTTTTCAGCTCGACTTTATCGCCCAGCCCCGGAGTTTCTGTGTGGCTTGTCACCCTGACGCCAGCAATGGTGCCATCGCGATTCACACCAACGAGTATTTTTATCGGGCCGGAATATCCATCCGGTGTGACTGCGGGCACAATGACTGCGGAGACTTTTCCGTCTTCTTCCCGCGCGAGATTGATATCTCCACCTTGTTGTAGGCCTAGCTGATTCCAGTAAGGTTTTGGAATTGGATAGGTGTCTACCAACATGTCATTACTGTGGCGTTCCAATGGGATAATTTCCAGTAGTGCTTTCGCCGAAGCTTCCCGGATAGCTCTCTCAATCGGCTCTTTAGTCGTAATCTGGGTCACTGCGAGTGTACCTGCAGTGACCAGGGCGATAAGAGTGAGAACGGCGGCATTGGAGGCCATTGACTGTTTAAGCATCAGCTCTCCTCCAGGTCGGTAGCGCGGCGGGAGCCCTTGTGGCCATAGGTCCGTGGAAGCGTGTAGTTATCAATGGTTGGTGTTGCAAAGTTCATCAGCAATACAGCAAAAGCCACCGCATCGGGGTAAGTGCCCCAGGCCCGGATTACATAAGTGAGCAGCCCAACACCGGCCCCAAAAATCAGGCGGCCCCGGTTACTGGTGGCACCGCTGACAGGGTCGGTAATAATAAAGAAGGCCCCAAACATGGTGGCCCCAGAAAATAAATGCAGTACGGGGGATCCCTCTGACAAGGAACTGCCGCTGTCGTAGAAAAACAGGGAAATCAGAGTGAGGGTGGCGAGCATGGCAACCGGAGCATGCCAGGTAATAATGCCGCGAAATAATAAGAACAGCCCACCTAACAGGAATCCGAAGCTGACGGTTTCCCAACCGACTCCAGCAAATGTGCCTTTATTGAGGACCGGCTCCATTTCATAGAGCTGGGAGAGAAGCACTGACTCGTTTAACCGCACGATTTCCAGCGGTGTAGCGCGGGTAAAACCATCGACATTGTAGCTACCGATTACCAGAGAGAAAGCTTCCTCCAGGCTAGGTGTCCCGCCGATAACCTCTGCAGCTCCCACCCAGCGGGTCATATCTACCGGGAAACTAATCAGCAGGACAACATAGCCCACCATTGCGGGGTTAAATGGGTTGTACCCCATACCGCCATAAAGATGCTTGGCCAGGACAATAGCCACCGCAGTGCCCACTATCGGCAGCCACCAGGCACAGTAGGCTGGAAGCGCGATACCGAGCAGCAGTGCAGTTACAAAAGCACTGCAATCCCGCAGATAGAATGCTGCCGGCCTGCCGCGTAATCTCATTACCGCTGCTTCACACAGAAGCGCTGTGATTGTGCACAGGGCAATATTGATCAGTACTCCGATACCGAAATAAATCACCATCGCCAGCACACCGGGTATAGTGGCCGCGGCGACTTGTAGCATGACTTTAGTGGTGTCATTGCCGGAACGGGCGTGAGGGGAGGTGGCGCGCATCAGAGACATTATTGCTTTCCGTCCTGTGCTGCTTGTTGTTCGCGCATTTTGTCTTCCAGTTTCTTTTGTAGCTTCTCCAGGGCACTTTCGAATGCGCCCAGATTGGCATCATCTTCATCCCGAGCCTTTTGCAGGCGAGTCTCAGCTTTGGCGACGCGCTTGCGCAGTGCTTCGATATCTGCAGCAAGTCTGTCGGCGTCACTCATCTGGGCCCGCGCCTCTGCGGAGGCACGGGCTTTGGTAATTGCTCGCACAGCTGCATTGGTTTCTTCCTGGTTGGGCTCCCGGGTGGTATCCCTATCGGCGCGTCGTTCGGCAAGGGTCAACTTGTGTTGTGCTTCCTGCAATTTCACTTCAGCAGCTTTGAGTTGCGCTGCCAATTGGTCGCGCTGGCTCTCATCGGCAGCTTCCAGTTTATTGCGCATGCGTTCCACCCGGCTCTCGGCACTGGAAAAAGTACGCTGGGCGCGGGCCAAAAGCTGCTTAGGATCCTCCTGGCGGGACTTAACTCGAGCCAGGGCGGCGGCGACAACATCTGCTTCCTGCTTCTCAGCTTTGGCAGTCGGAGATTCAGGGTTTTGTTCCCTTTGCTGGCGAGCTTGTTCAGCGGCTTTGCGCCGGGCTTCGCGTTTCGCTTCTTTCTCTTTTTCAGCTTTTTCAAGGCGCAACTTGCGGAATTCGAAACGATCGCGTGCGCGATCGGACTTTTCTTTTTCCGCTTCAGCAGTGCGAATTGCACCCTTGGCAGCGCGGTAGTACTGAACCAGGGGAATCGTACTGGGGCAGACGTAAGAGCAGGCACCGCACTCGATACAGTCAAACAGATTGTAGGCCTGTAGCTTCTCCCGTTCGTCGGCGCGGGCATACCAATAGAGTTGTTGCGGTAGCAGCGAAGCCGGGCATGCCTCTGCGCAAAAACCGCAGCGAATACAAGCTTGGGCCACCGGTGCTGGCGGTAGCTCCTCACGGGTCGGTACCAGCAGGCAGTTGGTGGTTTTCACGATTGGGGCGCGTTGATCGTCAATCGTATAACCCATCATCGGACCGCCGATGATCACCTTTTGCATCAGGCCCCGATGGACACCGTGATATTTGAGGATATGTTCTATGGGAGTGCCGATAGGTACATCGATATTGCGCTGCTGCTCCAGCGCTTTGCCGACAACAGTCGTCACTCGGCTGATCAGGGGTTCGCCAAACCGAATCGCGCGATATACCGCGCGAGCAGTGCCGACATTCTGGCATACAATCCCCACGTTAGCCGGTAGCCCTTTGTTGGGCACTTCTCGGCCGGTAAGGATTTGTATCAGCTGTTTTTCGCCGCCGGACGGATACTTTGTGGGGAATACCACGATATCGAATCGAGTGCCTTCGACAGCTTTGCGCATCGCGCGGATAGCTTTGGGCTTATTGTCTTCGATACCAATCAATACCCGTTCGGGCTGGTCGAGGATATGGGCAAGAATTTCTACGCCGGCGATAATTTCGTCGGCACGCTCCCGCATTAGCATATCGTCGGCAGTAATATAGGGTTCACACTCTGTGCCATTGATAATCAAAGTATCAATTTCGGCGCCGCCGTGAGGGTCTAGCTTCACAGCGGTTGGAAACCCTGCACCGCCCATGCCGGCAATACCGCAGTCGCGGATCTTGTCCAGAAGCTCTATCGGTGAAACCTGAAGGTAATCTTCGCACGGGGTGAGTTCGCACCAGGCATCATCGCCGTCTGTGCGAATGACAATGCAGTCCTCCAGCAGACCCGAAGGGTGGGGTACTGGATAGGGTTCAATGGCCATAACCCTGCCGGAGCTGGGAGCATGCACTGGACAGCTAATGAAACCGTCGGCTTCGGCAATCTTTTGCCCCTTTAATACCTTATCACCGAGGTTCACCAGCGGTATGGCGGTGGTACCGGAGTGCTGTAGCAGTGGTACGATCAAGTCCTCGGCGAGGGGGATCACTCCTATAGGCTCACCGGTACTCTGGTGTTTGTTCTCGGGAGGGTGCACTCCGCCGGGGAAGTCGTTGGGGCGCAGCTCGCGCGCTTTTTCACTGGCAATCAGTTGTGACTCGCGGGCTGCGCGTCTCTCCTGAACGGCCTCTCTTTGTTTGGTCTTGCTATCTACGGGGTTCAAACCGCGCCTCCCCCGGTATGTTCTTGAATAGTGCGGCGATCGCTGGCAATCAGCACCGAGCTATCGCTGGGCTTGTGTGGATGCCAATCCTGTAAAGCGGTTTCCAGGGGAACCATATCGATACAGTCAACGGGGCAGGGTTCGACACAAAGGTCACACCCCGTGCACTCATCGGTGATCACCGTGTGCATATATTTGGCGGCGCCGGCAATGGCATCTACCGGGCAGGCCTGAATACATTTGGTGCAACCGATGCACTCCGCCTCGCGGATAAATGCCACTTTTTTTACATCTTCAACGCCGTGCTCGGCGTCCAATGGCATGGGCTCTATATCCAGCAGATTGGCCAACTCATTGATAGTGGCCTGCCCGCCGGGGGGGCACTTGTTGATGGTATCGCCGTGAACTATCGCTTCTGCATAGGGGCGACAGCCGGGGTAGCCACACTGGCCACATTGAGTTTGTGGCAACAGGGCATCGACCTGCTCAACGAGGGGGTCACCCTCCACCCGGAAGCGAACGGCGGCGAAACCCAGCAGGGCACCGAATATCAATGCCATGCCACCGAGCACCAGCAGGGGAGAAGAAATTTGTGAAATCCAGTCCAGCATTTCGAAACCCTATACCAGACCGCTAAAGCCCATAAATGCCAGCGACATCAGTCCGGCAGTGACCATACCGATTGCAGCGCCGCGAAATGGCAGCGGGACATCGGCGGCAAAGAGGCGCTCGCGCATCGAGGAAAACAAGATTAATACCAGGGAGAAACCCACTGCTGCGCCAAATCCGTAAAGAGTGGATTGTATAAAAGTATGCGCTTTCATAGTGTTCTGTAGGGCGACACCCAACACGGCACAGTTGGTAGTGATCAGCGGTAGAAAAACGCCTAACACCTTGTACATCAAGGGGCTGGTCTTCTGGATAAACATCTGTGTGAACTGTACGACAACAGCAATCACAAGAATAAATGAGATGGTGCGAAGATCTTCAATACCAAAGGGGGCCAACAGATAGGTGTTGACCAGGTATGAACAAATAGAGGCCAAAGTAAGTACAAAGGTGGTAGCGCCGGCCATACCCACAGCGGTCTCCAGTTTATTGGAAACTCCCATAAACGGGCACAGGCCGAGAAACTGCACTAACACATAATTATTGACCAAGATGGTGCTGAGCAGAATGACGGCAAATTCGGTCATAACAGGTCCGGTTAAAGCCCTAGGGCGGAGTGGCGCGAACAGCGGCAATGGCGTCGGCAGGGTTAAGGTGAGACTAGCACCTTCCTTGTGAGCACCGTCGAATGCCGCGCAGGGCGGCTATTATGGTTGAGTCGCTTGGGGGCTTCAACTCGTGAGGAGGGTGGCAGGGGAAAAGGGCCGACAAAGGGCCACCTCTGGATCAAAAGGACTCCACTTGGAGTAAAGGTGGAGGCCTTTGTGGATATTATTTGCAGTACCTATGTCAATTTGAAACGATAGGTACAAGATGGGTAACCCAGTTTGGTACTTGGTGTTAAGCGTGGGGTAGAGGCAATACAGTATATTGACGCGGCATGCGTGTTTTTGCTTGAGAGCAACCTTAAATTCAGTTGGAGCAGTTTAATGTCGAACGAAACCTACACTCCCCCCAAGGTTTGGCAGTGGGATAAGGAAAGCGGGGGCGCTTTTGCCAGTATTAATCGGCCGGTAGCGGGTGCGACCCATGATAAAGCGCTACCGCAGGGGCAGCACCCGATGCAGCTCTATTCTTTGGCCACGCCGAACGGGGTTAAAGCGACGGTGATGTTAGAGGAGTTATTGGAACTCGGGTTTGAGGGAGCAGAATACGATGCCCATTTAGTCCGTATCACTGAAGGAGAGCAGTTTGGCAGTGGTTTTGTTGAAGCAAACCCAAATTCCAAGATTCCGGTCTTAGTGGATCACAGCACTACGCCACCAATCCGGGTATTTGAAAGTGGCTCCATACTGCTCTACCTGGCAGAAAAGTTTAATGTCCTCTTGCCCCATACGCCCGAGCAGCGCACCGAGGCTTTGAATTGGCTCTTCTGGCAGATGGGCTCAGCCCCTTACCTGGGGGGAGGCTTTGGACACTTTTATGCCTATGCACCGGAAAAATATGAATACCCGATCAACCGATTTGCTATGGAAGTAAAGCGCCAGTTGGACGTATTGGACCAACAGCTGGCAAAGCATCCGTATGTGGCGGGAAGGACTTATACCATCGCCGATATTGCGATCTGGCCCTGGTATGGGGCTCTGGTGCGCAATGAAGCTTATAGTGCGGCGGAATTTCTCGATACCCAGAGTTATAAAAATCTCAATCGTTGGGTGGGGGAAATTGCAGAGCGGCCAGCGGTAAAGCGCGGACGAATGGTCAATCGAATCTGGGGTGAGCCCAGCGAACAACTACATGAGCGCCACAGCGCCGGTGACTTTGACAATAACACCCAAGATAAAGTGACCGATAAGGATGTTGATTAATACAGGGTATTAATGGGTAAGGCTGGCACAAGGATGTGCCAGTATCTATTTTCTATGGTTATTTTCCGGTGCCCCTCTTTTTAGAAGTGGCCGTTGAATTAATATTTATATAAAGAGTAGCGCCGGCTAAAAAGCCCTCATAGACAGCATAAACTGAACCACCTGTGAGGTGCGGGGCAATTGCCATAATTTTTCCACCGCGAAGCCGGCGATTAAAGCCAGACCTAAAACCAGTGGCAGGGGAATTCCCTGTAAACGCTGCTGAACGTCCTGCTGTTGTCGATTTACTATTGCCAACACACTGAGCCGTTGTCGCTCCGTGTCTCGACTACATAGTTCGATCTGTTTATTTAAAGACTTCAGTGACATCGTTTAAAGCCTCTTTAACTTGTCGCTTGGTCTCTTCAAAACCCAGTAGGGGCACCAGCTTCTTTTGATAAACGATAGCTCCCGCCAAAATAGCGACCTGGATAAGAATAAATACCAGAAATGCCAAATAAATAGACTGGGAAAAATAGTAGGCAATCAGCCCAACGCCTCCACAGAGACTGACGATGAGGGCCGCACTTAGAGGCAGTAACATCAGTTGCAGGGCAACAATACGCTTGCCGGCTGCAATTGTTCTATCCAACTCCAACTGGAATAGCTTTTGAATATTAGCCAACCAGGCAGTCAGTAGGGTCAGTGTTGCCTCGGCGCGAGCGAGGGTAGCTTCAAGGCTATTTTCACCTTCTCCATCAGAGTCTTTCCCTGAAGGAGAAGGTGAAGACTGATCCGGGCTGCGCTCCTGCGCAGCGGAATCGGCATTCTCGCCAGACGCTTGGGACTTTTTTTCATCGCCCATCAGGGGGTGTCCTTACCAGTCGAAAAAAAGAGAGCAGCGTTACTTAAAGAGCTTCGCAATTGCCCAGCCAACAACAAATGCACAGCCAACAGCGAGAATGGGGCGCTCCCGAAGTGAGGACTCCGCTTTTTCCATTACATCGGTGGCACGTTGTCTCTGGGACTCTACAGAGGTCCGGGCCCTCTCTTTCAAGCTGCCAGCAGCTTGTGAAGCGGCCTCTCCAGCAAGATTATAGGCCTGTTGCAGCTTCTCCCTACTGGAGTTCGTATGTGGAGATCTTGCGGTTGCCATCAGGTTTCTCCTCTCGGGGTTTAATTGCCGAGGAAGTCTATAGTCCCGCGTGGTAATTCCCACTTGAAAAAGGGGTTTTTTTCACTCGATTTTTGCAGAAAAAAGTCCCTGTCTCTGCTACTGATCTTGGACTATGGCTGGCAGCTGTTCGGGCCCGGTCGTGGTTTCAAACGGCAAAAGCCGGCCTGGGTTCACAGAGGGGCTTAGTCCTCGGACCGGCAGATGCCTGAGATGGCTTGGGTTAGATAAAAGCGAGTTGTTTATGGATGGCTGGTACTCTCACTTTTCCAGGTTTCAATATTCTCTACGACGCCGTTGAGTAGGCGCTGGCGTGATTCACGGCTGATCCAGGCGTTGTGGGGGGTGATAATCAAATTGGGGATATCTCTGTCCAATAGTGGGTGACTGGCGGGTGGGGGCTCCTGGCTGAGGACATCCAGTGCCGCCCCCCCAAGGTGTCCACTGCGCAAAGCATCCGCCAGTGCCTGTTCATTTACCAGCCCGCCCCGAGCCGTATTGACCAGGAGTGCGCCGGGTTTCATCGCGGCGATGAATTGCTCGTCTACCAGCTGATCGGTTTCTTCTGTGAGCGGGCAGTGCAGACTGATGACATCGGACTCTGCACACAATTGTTGCAGTGGCGTCCTGCCTTCAGCGGGTGTGCCGCTAAATGATTCAGCCACCAGTACCCGCATGTCCAGGGCTTCCCCCAGTTTTGCCACCTTCTGCCCGAGGGCACCAAAGCCAATGATACCGAGTGTTTTTCCTGCGAGTTCAACCACTGGGTGATCGAGCAGGCAAAAAATTGTAGATTGGCTCCAGCGTCCGGCAAAAACATCGTTGTGATAGCGGTGCCACTTGGAAGCAAGAGCCAGGATCAGGGCAAGAGTGTGCTGTGGTACAGAAGCCCCCGCATAACCTTTAACGTTGTACACCGGAATATTTAATTCCTGTGCGGCGGCGAGATCGATGTTATTTGTACCGGTTGCACAAACACAAATCATTTTTAATTTGCTGGCTTGCTCCAATAATGTGCGGCTTATTATGACTTTATTGGTTATTACCACCTCGGCCTCGGCGATTCGCTCCGCGACTTTTTCGGCGGGAGTCGTTTCATAGAAGTCCCACTGGTCTAGACTATTTGTTAGGGCCGAGGTATCCAGCTCCTCAAGCTTCATTGTCAAAGTGTCCAGAAATACGCCGCGCATGACATCTCCTCGATAGATTTGCAGTGTGGTGGACATGCTACGGCAGTGAAGAAGGAATGCAAAACTTTGCTGGCCAGCGGCCTTAACTGCGCATATTCGTGGCTACGGTTGGTTTGTCGGGGCCTTTCTGTCGCAATTGAAGAGGGCCTCTATGGGAATATCGTTTACCGCTGCCAGTCTTGTTTTAATTTCTGCATTTCTACACGCGGGTTGGAATTTACTGGGGAAGTCTCGCACACCAACTCCCGCTTTTTTCTGTATCGCGACTCTCAGTGTTGGAATTTTTCTTTTACCGCTAAATTTTTGGTTGCTATATCAGGTTGATTCGCTCCCGCGAAGTTTCTGGATCCTCCTTATCGGTAGTGGTTTTTTTCAAATGATTTATATGGGGGGCTTATCCCTCGCCTACCAGCGAGCCAATATGGGATTGGTCTATCCCGTTGCTCGAGCATTGCCGGTATTGCTGGTTGCACTGGCAACGGTATTGTTGGGGCAATCGCTACCTCCACTCGCCTGGGTGGGAATGCTGTTGGTGACAATTGGCTGCCTGCTGGTACCGTTGGTGTATTTCCGCGAGTGGCACTGGAGAGCTTATTGGCGCGCGGACTGCGCCTGGGCGCTGGTCGCAGCCATTGGCACTGTGGGCTATTCACTGGCAGATAAAGGGGCGCTGATTTACCTGGGGGATGCTGCGGGAGGCACTATCCCTGCGCTTGTTCTGGCCTACAGCTATTTGGGGATGCAGTTTCTTGCCTGTGGTGTATGGCTGCTTCTGGGGTGCTTGGGTCAGAGTGGCACTGCGCCATTGATCCAAAGTTTTCGGGATTTGAAGGTCGGGGCCCTGACCGGTGCCATGATGGGAGCGACTTACGGCCTGGTACTGCTGGCGATGACAATGACTGAAAATGTGAGTTATGTAGTTGCCCTAAGGCAGTTGAGTATTCCCCTGGGCGTGGGCTTGGCGGTCTGGTTACTCAAGGAGCCGGCACACAGGCCCCAGCTGCTGGGAGTGGGGCTGGTGTGTGCCGGCTTGATTGCAGTTTCCCTGCGTTAGCGCAGGAAAATTACATTACGCGCATACCGGGTTTGGCGCCCTCGTGGGGCTCCAGTATCCACAGGTCCTTACCTCCGGGACCTGCTGCCAGAACCATACCCTCACTGACACCAAAGCGCATTTTACGCGGCGCCAGGTTGGCGACCATAACGGTGTGCTTACCTTCCAGGTCCTCAGGGGCGTAGGCGCTTTTAATACCGGCAAATACCTGGCGGGTTTCGCCGCCCAGATCCAGGGTTAAGCGCAGCAGTTTACCGGCGCCTTCAACATGCTCAGCTTTGGCGATCAGGGCGATCCTCAAGTCTACTTTGGCGAAGTCATCAAACTGGATTTCCTCAGCAATGGGGTCCTCCGCTAGAGGGCCGGTAGCAGCTTTGGTTTCCGCTTGTAGCTGGGCCAGGGATTCCGCAGCCGCATCCATAACCGCATCTACCTGGGTTTTCTCAACCCGTTGCAGCAGCGGTTTGAACTTCTTGATTTCGTGATCTGTCAGCGGTTTGGTTGCGCTGTTCCAATCCAGCTCACTGTTGAGGAACTCCGCCGCTTTTTGTGCAGTGCTGGGCAATACCGGGGCGAGCCAGGTGATCAGGGCGCGGAACATATTCACACCCTGGGAGCAAATAGCCAGAACCTCAGCTTCGGTGCCCTCCTGCTTGGCCAGGGACCAGGGAGCCTTGTCGGCGATCCAGGCATTGGCGGCGTCGGCCAGAGCCATAATGTCGCGCATGGCGCGGGCGTATTCTCGCTGCTCGTAATACTCAGCAATTCGTGGAGCCGCTTCTACAAATTGGTTCCACAATTGTTCGTCGGCCAGTTCGCCGGCCAGCTTGCCACCGGACTTGCTGACAAACTTGGCGGTGCGAGAGGCGATATTGACTACTTTACCCACCAGATCAGAGTTCACCTTGGCGATAAAATCGTCCAGGTTCAGATCCAGGTCATCGACGCCACCGGTCAGTTTGGCGGCGAAGTAGTAGCGCAAATACTCAGGGCTCAAGTGATCCAGGTAGTTGCGGGCATTGATAAAGGTGCCGCGGGACTTGGACATCTTCTTGCCGTTTACGGTAAGGAAGCCGTGTACGCAAACTTTGTTGGGGGTGCGGAAGTCCGCTGAGTCCAGCATGGCTGGCCAAAAGAGTGCGTGGAAGTTGACGATATCCTTGCCGATAAAGTGGTAGACCTCGGCGTCGCTGTCTTTTTTCCAGTACTCCTGCCAGTCTAGCCCTTTGCTGTCGCAGTAGTTTTTGAGACTGGCCATATAGCCAATGGGAGCGTCGAGCCACACGTAGAAATATTTGCCCGGCGCATCGGGAATTTCGAAACCGAAGTAAGGGGCGTCGCGGGAAATATCCCACTCTTGCAGGCCCTCTTCCAGCCATTCGGCCAGCTTGTTGGCCACTTCATCCTGGAGAGTGCCCGAGCGGGTCCACTCGCGCAGGTATTCGGTGAATGCGGGCAGGGTAAAGAAGAAGTGCTCGGACTCCTTTTCTATCGGAGTGGCGCCGGAGATCGCTGATACCGGATCGATCAGTTCGGTAGGGCTGTAGGTGGCGCCACAGGCTTCACAGTTATCACCATACTGGTCGGGCGTGCTGCAGCGGGGGCAGGTTCCCTTGATATAGCGATCCGCCAGGAAAAGCTGTTTCTCTGGATCGAAAGCCTGGGTAATAGTGCGCGACGCGATGTGGCCGTTTTCGCTGAGGCGGCGGTAGATCATTGCCGACAGCTCGCGGTTTTCCTCTGAATGGGTGGAGTGGTAGTTGTCCACACCAATTAGGAAGTCGTCGAAGTCGCGCTCGTGTTCTGCCTGCATATTGGCGATATGCTGTTCCGGGGTCAGGCCCAGTTGTTCAGCCTTCAGCATAATTGCAGTGCCGTGAGCATCGTCGGCACAGATATACAGGCAGTTATTACCGCGCGCACGCTGGAAGCGGGCCCAAATATCGGTTTGGATATATTCGAGCACATGGCCCAGATGTAGGGAGCCATTGGCATAGGGCAGTGCGCTGGTGACGAGAATGTTGCGCGTATCGGACATCGGTTTTTCCATCGCTGTGGGGTTGCGGCCAAGGACTCACGGAGAGTGGGCCGAAGATCGTCAAAAGACCGCGGAATATAGCAGATTTGCACTATGTCGTGGAGGGATCAAGCTGGCTTATGTGAATCCTTGTTTGGCTGCTGTGGCTGGTGTTAGGCCGCGTCATCCGACACAATGCGAGCCAATCTAGAAGCGCTGAGAGGGAGATACCGTGAGCGATCATCATCACGATCATGACGAGCTGTCACAGGAAGTTCAGGCTGAACTGGAGCGACTGGCGGAGTGCCTCGGCCAGTTGCATGATCCTGCCAGTGGCTTGCCGCTGGATGATTTGGACGCAGAAATTGAAGTTGGGTATGAGGACGAAACTGTTTTCGCCGGGATTACCCTGGGATATCCGTGTGCGAGCCAGGAGGCAGATTGGCACCAGCGGGTGGAGGAGAGCTGTCAGCCGCTGTTGAAAGCCGGGCCCCTCAAAGGCTCCAAGTTGCAGTTTGAGCTGTTCAGCGATATTCCCGCTACGCCGACTTCCGGGGCGCCGGAAACTCTGGCGAAGGTAAAAAACATTGTTGCTGTGGCGTCGGGCAAAGGCGGGGTTGGCAAGTCCACGACTGCTGTCAATCTGGCCCTGGCCCTGGCGGCGGAAGGTGCCCGGGTTGGTTTGTTGGATGCTGATATCTACGGCCCGAGCCTGCCCACCATGCTGGGAACTGAAGACCAGCGCCCGCATGTGAAAGAACAGAAATTCTTTGTGCCGGTAGAGGCTCACGGAATAGAGACAATGTCTCTGGGGTACCTGATGACCGAGGAGACCCCAGCGGTATGGCGCGGGCCTATGGCCAGCGGCGCGCTCAACCAGATTCTCAGTCAAACCCTGTGGGGGGAAAGTCGGGATGGGCTTGATTACCTGGTTGTGGATATGCCCCCGGGTACCGGGGATATTCAATTGACGCTGGCACAGAAAACTACATTGGCCGGTGCGGTAATTGTAACTACCCCTCAAGACCTGGCACTAAAAGATGCCATTAAGGGCGTGGAGATGTTCCGCAAGGTATCGGTACCTGTGCTGGGTATTGTGGAAAATATGGCGCTGCATACTTGTTCCAAGTGTGGTCACAGCGAGCCAATTTTCGGTACCGGTGGCGGTGAGCGAATCGCTGCAGAGTACGATACCCATTTACTGGGAGAGCTTCCGCTGGCACAGAAAATCCGCGCCGATGTGGATAGCGGACAGCCCAGTGTTATTTCCGATCCAGATAGTGAAATTGCTGGTTTTTATTGCGAAATTGCCCGCAAGGCTGCTGCCCAGATCTGGTTAAACAGCAGTGATGACAGCGATATGCCGGAAATCGAAATAAGTTGAACCCATTCGCGATATTGATCACAAAGAAATAATTTTCTTTGTTTTTCTGTTTTTACCGGGCTCCAATATTTCTATATTGATGCAGCCCGGTGTCCCTCATTGAAGTAAGCCGTACTAGTTTGTTCCTTGTTTTATGGTACAGATTTCCTTTTAGCGATAGCCCACTTCTGTCGCGCCCTGGGTAAATTAGAATTTTCAAAATATTTCACAGAATTACCTGGTAAAAAACAGGGGTATTTTGATCGTACTAGTTACTTATTGTTTTAAAAATCATAAAGCCGATATTTTTTTGCGATATAGACCGCTTATGATTTTTAGGTGGCAGTATTTGCAGGTTTTTTGTCGCTTATTAAATGTATTTGGGGCTGAGGGTATTAAAACGGGTTTACAGGTGCAGTATTTTCGCCGACAAACGTCAAACCCTTTATACGGATGTTGGATTGCCGTTGAGGTAGAAGTAAATATCAGGAGTGTACGAGAAAAAAGTCTGCCTTATTTCGCGTTTTCAGTACAGGTAAGACAATAAAAAGAGGCATTGCGGAAGCTGTAGTCGATAAAAATAAAAAAGACAAGCGCACGGGTGCTGTTATCAATGAATTTTCATATTAGCTATCGGCCGGCGGGTGGAATAGCGCGTGTGCTTTTTTTTGGTCCGGTGGGATATAAGGACAAAATAGAAGCCATTGCACTACTGGTGGAAAAGTATCGCCACCGAAAACCCTTACGTGTACTACTCGACCTGCGTTATGCGCGCAGCAAAACCACACTGGAGGAGCACCAGAAGTTTATTCACTTTATTGCTGAGAACCCTGTGCTGCGACGGGCATTTATCGCGGTGTTACATCCGCGAGGGCGCTGGACCTGTCCGCTGCCCAGCCATGGCTCCTGCCTGTGCAGGCTCAGTTCTAGGGAGTTCGTTGTGGAGGCCGAGGCCGAGGCCTGGCTAGCCCAGATAAAGGTCGTACCTCAGCCTCTTGCTCTCTAGGGGAGGAGTTAGTCCTGCTGGTTGCGCGCCTGTTGGGCTTCAGCCTGGCGGCGGCGCTCCTCTCTCTTTTGCTCGCGGCGGGAGACGGTTTGCGCGCGGGCGTCCTGGCCAATGTGTACTTCACCGCGCTGTTTGGCTAGCTGAATTTGCTTTTCGCGCTCGCGGAAACGGGCTCGGTCGGCTTCAGGCACCTTGTCGTGGCAGTGCGGGCAGCTTACACCCTGCTCGAACAGGGGAGATTGCTGGTCTTCCTCAGTGATGGGCATGCGGCATGCATTGCATTGATCATATTTACCGCGTTCCAGGTTGTGGTTGACTGTCACCCGCTCATCGAAAACAAAGCACTCGCCTTCCCACAGGGATTCTTCTGCTGGGACTTCTTCCAGGTATTTCAAAATACCGCCGTGGAGGTGATATACCTCTTCAAAGCCCTGTTCTTTCATATAAGCTGTGGACTTCTCGCAGCGGATACCGCCGGTGCAGAACATGGCGACCTTCTTGTGCTTGGCCGGGTCCATATTCTCTTTTACATACTGCGGGAACTCGCGGAAAGTCTCAGTTTCCGGGTTGATGGAATTCTTGAAAGTACCGACCTGGAATTCATAGTCATTGCGGGTATCGACGACAACAACCTCTGGGTCGCTGATCAGGGCATTCCAGTCTTTGGGTTTGACATAGGTGCCGACGGTGCGCAGTGGATCAATGCCCTCTACACCCATGGTGACAATTTCTTTCTTTAGCTTCACTTTACTGCGCAGGAAGGGCATTGCCTGGGTGATGGACTCTTTGTAGTCCAGGTTGGCGAGGCGCTCGTCTGACTTCAAATGGGCTAATACCGCGTCGATACCTTCGCGGGAGCCGGCTACAGTGCCATTGATGCCCTCTTGGGCCAACAGCAGGGTGCCGCGAACACTGTTTTCTTGCATCACCTCCAGCAGTGGGGCGCGAAGCGTTTCAAAGTTCTCAAGGGTAACGAACTTATACAGTGCACAGACAACAAATTGGTTCATGGTACTTCCTCAGTTGCGGGCCGGATCGCAAATCCGGAGCAGAAAAAATCGCCGCGCATTTTATCGCAAAAAAAGGAGCTTGTCGTACAGTAAGCAGGCGGTCCGCATCTGCAAGAAAAGGGATTTGTAGTTGACCGTCGGGCCGCAAGTTGTCAAAGTTCTGGCCGAAATTTCAAGGTCACAGCGAGGCGAATCCCATGGGCGAAGAGTTTGCACCGAAAGAATCGGAGTTGAGCCAGATCTATCGGGAGGGCGAGGTTTCCGTCCAGATCGATATTTATGAAGATGGTGAGGGCGGCTGGCTGCTTGAAATCGTCGATGAACACAACAACTCAACCGTTTGGGAAGACGCGTTTGAGACTGAGCGGGAAGCGCTGGATGAAGCGCTCGATGCTCTTAAAGAGGAGGGGATCGCTACCTTTGTTGGGCCAGTTCAGGAAGCTGATGGCAGCTGGTAAGCCCTCTTCAGAATGAATCGGCTGACTGGCAATTCCCAGCGGGAGTTGTGGCAAAAGTCGGCTGACATTTGTTCAAACTGCTATGGTTAATGTGAGAAGGGAATCGCGACTGTGTAACAGCACACCCAATCACAGTGCCGCCGCGAGACAATGGTGGAATCCAGGTCTCCGGCGGTACTACCTAACCTGCGGTTACCCTCCCCATGAACCTGCGCTACCTTATTCTGCTGGTGACTGTATTAAGTCCACTGGTATCCGCAGAGAGCATCCGCCTTTCCAATCGACAGCTGCTCACCACTGACCTGAAAGAAGCCCGACTTATCTCCGAATTGAGTGGCTATGCCATCGTTGCCGGGCGCCATTGTCTCGATTGCGACGAGAACCTGGCAATTTATATACAGAGAGTTGGCCGCGCCAATATGGGGATAAACCCAGAGAAAATTGGTATTGAGGCTGATCGCTATACCTATCCCGGCCGCTATCTAGATTACATGACCAAGAAACTGGTGGAAAAAACCCGCATGTTTTATGGGCTCTGTCACGAGGGGCAGCCATCGCTTTTATGGCTAACGGAATACAGGGAGGGTGAGCGCTGGGTAAAATCAGAATACTTAATATTAATTGGCGAGGATGGATTAAAACATCGCTATACCGAGAACCAGCAGCCGAGCCTGTTTTATATCGGAAATTCAAATTGTATAGAGCTAGAAGGGTTTTTAATGGAGATGGAACCCTGATTGCTTTTTTCTGGATTAGATATAATTTCTTTTAACAATAAAAAAACCCCGCTGGAGGGCGGGGTCACAAGCTCTGTTGAAATTAGGTCTAATTACTTTACGGGTTCAAAAACAATCTTCAGTTTTTTCTTGCCCCAGGCGCGGGCTTTCTTAATGTCTTTCTCCATCCAAACATCGATTCGGTTAGTAAAACGCTTGTTCATACGGTCGCGCACGGTATAGGTGCCAGGCAGACCTTCAATTTTAACTTTGGCGCCGTTAGTCAGACCGTGTTTTTCCAGGTCACGGGATACGGCGATAATTTTGTCACCGGGGCGCAGGCGGTTGTTCCAAGCTGCTACCCAGGGATCACTGTCAGTTTGTCCGGGTACAGAGTTGTAAGCAGTTGCGTCAACAATCATGGTTTTCTTAAGTGCTGCTGAGGCATTAACGCTTACACCGATAGCGAGCAAGGCAGCAATAAAAAAGGCAGTATTTCGCAGAGTCTGTTTCATCATGTCCCATTACCTCCAGGTCATAAATGGTCACAAGCCAAGGGCTGCTTGTGAAATTTCCAAGTTTGTTTGGAAATCGTTGATCAATATTTAATCAACGCTGGCTATATTACCGGCGATTCCTGAGGTATCAACTTTTTCCTGCAAAGCGAGAAAAAGCCGTATGAATTGGCGGGTTATTTACAGAAAATAAAAAAATGGCTTAATTTTCAGATATAAAGAGCAATAAAATTGCAATGTATATATTTTGTACAGAAGGAAATGGCCGGGTAGAACCCAGCTCCTTGGTAAATGGTTTCAAAAGAGAAAAATTGCGTGACAGCGATGTCATTCTAAAGAGTCGTGCTAGGAGTGGTGGAGGGCATTGCTTAGCATGACTGGAACAGTAAAAAATTCCTTATAAATTATTTGTGACTTATTCTCCATATATTGCTGATATGACAAAAAACAGCAGGTTTTAGCGGAAAAACCGGTGCGTCACATTAAAAAGTGCAGGGAATCCCCAGTACTTACAGCGCGGTTTCGGGGTTTTCCAGTATCGGTTCCACCTGGCTGCGCAATGCGGATAAGTAGTCACTGTCTTCCTGGAGGTCCGGCAGCTTGTGCTGCATGTCCAGCTTCACCGTTTTTTCCAACCAGATGATGGCTTCCTCCAGGTTTCCCTGCCATTCACAGACTTGCCCCAGGTTGAAATAGGTGATGGCAAGGTTCTGCCATTCCGCCTGTTCGCGCAGGCCTTGGATTGCACTCTTATATAGAAGGTAAGCCGAGCGTAGAAGATGAGCTCGCTGAGTGTGCTCCTTCTCCGTTGCTGCTTGCTGATGGTAAGTGTGTGCCATGGCTGACCGCACTCTCGCGGTGGACTGCGGTAGCACCGCGCCCTCATCCAGGTAATTGAGGACCGATTCGAACTGTGCGCGGGCAAGGGGGTAGAGGTCAGGTCGCGCTTGGGCGCTAAATGCATTGAGCACAATGCCGTAGCGGTAGCGCAGGGCCTGTTGTTGATCCGGATAGTCAGATAGTGAGGAGATGGCCTTTTCGTAAAGTGGCAGTGCGTCGGCGTAGTTGCCCGTGCGGGCGTAGGTTTCAGCCTCAGTAACCAATGCCAGGGAGTGTTGGGCCTGGGATAGATGGTGCCCTAATTGTTTTTTCCCGGAGTTTGAGCTTATGGATATTGCTGCTAGCAATACGGCGATGCCAAGCAGTGCATAAAACAGCATGAGCAGGTTTGAGAGATGTTTGTGCATAGGCACTTCCCGCAGGCTACTTTGGGTGGACGGTAAGAGACCCGGAGATATGGGCCTCTTACGTCAGTAAATGCCTATTTATCCAGTTGTGCCAGTAGCCCCTGTAGCGGATGGCGCAAGGATACGCCTGCAAAGCGACTGGCCTGGCAACGACAGGAATAGCCGGTGGCCAACTGGTTTTCGCCACTGTTCAATCGGGGCGCCCAGGATTGCTGGAAAATGACTCGTGAGGTCTCTTTGTGATCTGCTTCGTGGCCATAGGTACCGGCCATACCGCAGCAGCCGAGGCTCTCGGTAGCGAGTTCCAGGCCCAGGGCAGTGAAAACATTTTGCCAGTCTTTCACCGAGGCGGTGGCATTGGTTTGTTCACTGCAATGGGGCAGAAGCTGGAAGTTGGCGGGCGCTATGCGGTGGCGCTGTTGTTCCAGGTGCTCCCGCTGGGAAGCCAGCCATTCCTGTAACAAGTGGACCTTGGGTGCCTCATCGCCCATCAGCTTTTTATACTCGGAGCGATAAGTCAGGGTCATTGAGGGGTCGATGCCCACAAGGGGAATACCGCTGGCGGCGAGGTCGTTAAGCATCTGGCTGTTTAATTCAGCGACCCTCTGGAACTGGCGCAGGAAACCGTGGACATGCAGGGGTTTACCGTTGGCGCGGTAGGGCGCCAGCATGGGGACAAAATCGAGCTGCTTTAGCAAGCGCACAATGTCGGCAACCACTTGGGCATCAAAATAACTGGTAAAAGCATCCTGCACTATCACCACTGCGCGACTGCGCTGTGCCGGGCCCAAGGACTCCAGGCAGGCGGCACTGGCGACAGGCACACCCAGCTCCGCCATAGTCGCTTTCAAGGTTTTTTCCGATAACAGTGGGCTGTCCACCATGCCGAACAGGCGCTCCATCAGGAAGGAAACTGGCTTGAGTTTTAGTGGCCAGTTGTATAACTGAGGTAGCTTGGCCAGGTGTGGCATCAGGAATTCCAGCCCACCGACGGCGTAATCTTTTAGCGGACGCAAATAGCGGCTGTAGTAGAGTTCGAGGAATTTGCTGCGAAACTCCGGCACATCCACTTTTATCGGGCACTGCCCTACACAGGATTTACACGCCAGACAGCCTTGCATCGCCTCGTTAACTTCGTGATTGAAATCGTACTCGCCACGGGTTTTTGCCAGGGAATTGATAATGCGCTTGGGGAGTCCGACAAAAAAGGAGCGCTCCCGCAGGCGCTGGGCACTGGAGACCGCATCGACATTTTTTTCACTGAGCAATCGCAGCCATTCGCGCATTAAAGAGGCGCGCCCCTTGGGAGAGTGAATACGGTCGCGAGTGGCCTTGTAGGAAGGGCACATGGCATCGTCGGGGTTCCAGTTAAAACAGGCGCCATTGCCGTTGCAGTGTACACCTTCCTCATAGCCCTCCCAGACTTGGGCGGGAATTTGCCGGTCCCGCTCACCTCGGGTGGATACCTCATCGATTTTCAGCAGCTGGCTGTCATCACTGGGGGTAGCTATTTTCCCCGGATTGAGTTGGTTGCGAGGATCGAAGGCGGCTTTGATTTTTTGCAGCTCAGGATAGAGCTCGCCAAAAAATTCCGGTGCGTATTCAGACCTGACACCTTTCCCATGCTCCCCCCACAAAAGGCCCTTATATTTCTGTGTGAGGGCGACCACCTGATCGGTGATCGGACGAATTTGTGCGGCTTGCCGGGGGTCTTTCATATCAATTGCCGGACGCACGTGCAGCACGCCCGCATCGACATGGCCAAACATACCGTAGTCGAGATTGGCCTCATCCAATACCGTGCGGAACTCAGCGATAAAATCCGCCAGGTTTTCCGGTGGTACTGCCGTGTCCTCGACAAATGGAATTGGGCGTTTTTCTCCCTGGGCATTTCCCAGTAAGCCCACGGCCCGTTTGCGCATGGCCCAGATTCGATTGACCTCGGCGTGGCCTCGGGCAATGGAATAACCGAAACTTTTACCTGCTTGGCCAATAGCTTCATCAATATGAGCGGTAAATTGGGCTAGTGCCTGCTCCAATTCCTCTTCGCTATCGGCGGCGTACTCGACTAAATTAATGCCCTTGACCGGGCGATCGTCCGCTGGGAAAAATTCACTGACGCTGTGCCAGACGATATCTTCCATCGCCAGCTGCAACACTTTGCTGTCCACTGTCTCGATAGACATGGGACCGGCCAGCATCAGGTCTTTGGCGTCGCGTAGCGCCTCTTGAAAATGGTCGTACTTCAAATTGACTAGGGCGACACATTTGGGAATTGGCAACAGGTTGAGTTTTGCCTCGGCGATAAAACCCAGGGTTCCCTCTGAGCCACAGAGAACACTATTGAGGTTAAAGCCTTTGTCGTCGCGAATATGAGCCAGGTCGTAGCCGGTGAGGCAGCGGTTCAGCTTGGGAAACTTTGCTGTGATTAATTCTGCTTTTGTACGCGCGATAGAATCACAGACTTGGTGAACCTGCGCAGAGCGTTTATCCCCGACACTAACTTGTGCCAGCTCCTCATCGTCGATCGGGGCCGAGTGCCAAACCTCACCGCCCAATAATACGGTGTGTAACTCCAGCACGTGATCGCGGGTTTTGCCGTAGACACATGAACCCTGGCCCGAGGCATCGGTATTGATCATGCCGCCAATGGTGGCTCGGTTACTGGTGGAAAGCTCCGGAGCAAAAAAGAGGCCGTGGGGTTTGAGTGCTGCATTCAGTTGATCTTTGACCACACCGGCCTGTACCCGGACCCAGCGCTTCTCAACATTGATTTCGAGGATCTGGTTCATATGGCGGGAGATATCCACAACCAGTCCATCGGTCAGGGACTGGCCGTTTGTGCCGGTACCACCGCCACGGGGGGATAGCACTACCGAGTGAAACTCCTCCCTGTCAGCCAGCTCGGCGAGCAGCTGCAAGTCGCGATTGTCGCGGGGATAGACAACAGCCTGAGGGAGGACCTGGTATATCGAATTATCGGTAGCCAGAACCGTGCGGCTGGCATAACTGGGGGTGGTATCGCCACGGAAACCTGCGTCCTTCAGTTCCTGCAAGAACTGCAAATAGAGCGCCTGAACCTCGTCGACTTCGCGCAATGCTGGAATCATGAGCTAATCCGTACTTTCCGGGAGGTGTGGGCCGCATCGCAGACCGGGGACTGGCGATAATAGTGCGCGCAGCGCTAAATCTCGGAATGAACGCGGCTTTGCATTGTAGCTTTGGTTTGCATTTGCGCAAGCCACGGCGACCTTGCAGGAGATTTTCAAAACTTATACAAAGGTAGAGCTTGTATAAGTTTTAGTGGCAGGCTATAAAAAAGGTAGGCCATTACCTGCTCACCTTGTGACTATGAATATTCAATTCCTGCCGCATAAGATTCCCGTTGGTATCAGCCGCTGTGCCGTGGGTGATCCAGTTCGATATAACGGTAGCCATAAGCACAGCAAAGTCTGCACTCAGCTGCTGGGTAATTGCTTTGATCTGCAAGCTTACTGCCCGGAAGTGGCAATAGGCTTGGGAGTGCCCCGCCCGCCAATTCACCTGATTGTCAGTGATCGCCTGCGCGCAGTTGGGCGCGATGACACCAATATCGATGTGACAGAGGACCTTGAAGCTTACGCAGACGAGATAAGTCCGGAGGTCGAGCAGTTGCGCGGTTTTATCCTGATGCAAAAGTCTCCCAGCTGCGGTGTGCGTACTACCCCCCATTACAAAGAAGATGGTCGCGGTGTACTGGCGCATTCGGCAGGTCTATTTGCTGCGCGTGTGAGAGAGAATTTCCCCCACCTCCCTATGGAGGAAGTAGGGCGACTGAATGCCAGCGATATTCGCGAGAACTTTTTAACCCGAGTATTTGCTTACGATGCCTGGCATCGCTATGTATCGCCGGATCCTCGACCCGCTAAAGTTATTGAGTTTTACACCGCTTATAAGTACCTCTTGCTAGCCCATAGCCAGCCTCTGACCCGTGCCTTAGGTCAGTTTGTTTCCAACTCTCGTGCGGTGACCCCCGAAGAGTTCGCTTATGAAATTCGTGGGCGGATTATGGATATTCTCTCCCAACATGCATCGCGCAAGGATCGAACCAATGCACTGATGCACAGCCAGGGGCATTTAAAGGGCTATTTAAGCCGGGAAGAGCGGGCTGAATTAGCCCAGCTTATCGAGGAGTACCGGCAAGGGCATAAACCGATTTCGGCGGTGCTTACTATGCTCCGTCATTACTTGCCGAGAAGCCCACACCACTTTATCCACAGCCAGGTCTTGCTCGCTGCCGAGCCGGCTGAATTAGGTTTATGTGAATTTCGATAATGAGCGTCATGTCCGACCCAGAAGTTGTTGAAAAAAACTATTTTCCGATTCGTGAGATAGCTCGGAGGACCGGGGTGCACCCCGTGACCTTACGGGCCTGGGAGCGCCGCTATGGTTTACTAAAACCCATGCGCACCAGCAAAGGGCATCGCCTTTATAGTGAAGAGGAAGTCGAGCAGATTGAAAAGGTCCTGCAATGCCTCGCCAGGGGCGTTTCCATTGGTCAAGTGCGAAACTTGTTAGCGAGAGAGCAGGACAAATTGGGGTTGCCAGCGACTACAGGCGATGGAAAAAACAATTGGCAGGCGATGCTGGATGAAACCTCCAGTCTTCTCAGAGACTTTGCAGAACCCCAGCTGCGCCGCCGTCTCGATCAGTGGTTTTCCTCATTCCCTGCCGCTTTGCTATTGGAGCACTGGTTAAAACCTTTGCATGTGCGGCTTGAGCGGTTTCGCCTACCTGAAGCCCATGGAGCACAGACATTTTTCTGGCCTCTGTTAAATGAACAGCTACTCCTGGCTAATGGTATTGCCAGGAAAAACCTGGACAAAGACAAGTCCCAGGCGAAGCCCCGTATTCTTTTACTGGACATTGGCGTTCAGGGCCAACAGGCATTTATACAGATGTTTATTGCGGTACTCCTTGCCGCAGGAATAGAGGTCGTTACCCTGGCTTATCCTGCGGGATTATTGGAGCTGGGAAGTACAGTCAAAAAACTGAGTGCTCAGGGAGTGCTTTGCTATAGCCACAAGGCTCTGCCCAAAAATATTCTTGAACGTGAGCTACCAAGTGCTGTTCAGGGGATGACGGATCCTCTGTGGCTTGCGGGTGATTTTATTGAGGTGCAGCGTTTGGCTTTGACTGAACTGAACCGACTCCCTTTAACAAAAGTACTTGCCGGAAATACAGAGAGTGCAGTTACACAATTGCGGGAGTCTTTAAAGCTATGAGTCGCCCAGTGACTTTGCCGCGTGGCCTGGTATGGCTACGCAGTGACTTACGCCTCAATGATAATTCAGCACTTTACCAAGCCAGTGTGCAATGTAAGGAGGTGGCTGCTGTATTTATTGCCTGTCCGGATACCTGGCAGAGCCAGGATGAAGGCAATCCGCTGGTGACTTTTCGTATCGCCTGTTTGCGTGAATTACAAGATGGATTAGAGGAGCGCAATATACCGCTCTACTTCGTTGAAGTTCCTACTTTTGCTCAGGTTCCAGGGGTTCTTCAGCAAATAGTTGAGCGCCTGAATATCAATGCTCTCTATGCGAATGCTGAATATCCACTCAATGAGTTGCGCCGTGATAATGCAGTAAAAGATTTACTGACAAATGAGGGGGTCCAGGTTCAATTCTATAGTGACCGCACCCTGCTTCCACCGGGAGCAGTAAGAACCGGCGGAGGGGAACCCTACAAGGTGTTTACCCCCTTCAAGCGTGCTCTGATTCAATTGTGTGCCGATAGTGAAGTAAAAACCTTGCCTAAGCCTCGGAAAATTTCTACCCGGGAAAATGAAGCACATTGGCCAAAGTGGCTTTCTTTATCTGAAGGGCAGAAATTGAGCCAAAAGATTCCAACGCAACTGTCGACATACTCGATAGATAAGATCGACGATGCAGGCCTGATTAAAGGTTGGCAAGCAGGAGAAAAGGCGGCACTGAAACGGCTCAAGAAGTTCGGTGGAAAAATATCTGCTTATCAGGCAGAGAGAGACTTTCCAGCACTTGATAGTACTTCCTGCTTATCCCCCTACCTAAATAGTGGTGCTGTTTCGATTCGCCAATGTATAGCAATGGCGTTGGATATGAATGAGGGGCGTTGGCTGGGTGGAGATGATGGGGCGGCCTGTTGGATTAGCGAATTAATCTGGCGGGAGTTTTATACCCATTTGTTGGTGGACTTTCCCCGTCTGAGTAAAGGGAGGCCATTCAAGCAGGAAACTGACCAAATCCCCTGGTCCTACAATAAGGATCAGTTTGAGCGTTGGACTTTGGGGGAGACTGGGGTTCCGATAGTTGATGCAGCGATGCGACAGTTAAATGAGACTGCCTGGATGCATAATCGATTGCGTATGATAGTAGCTTCATTTCTCAGTAAAAATATGCTGATAGATTGGCGCTGGGGTGAGCGCTACTTTATGCAGCGCTTAATTGATGCAGACTTTGCTTCCAACAATGGGGGCTGGCAGTGGACTGCCTCCACGGGTACTGATGCTGCACCCTATTTTCGTGTATTTAATCCTTATAGTCAGTCGCAACGTTTTGATCCCAATGGAGATTTTATCCGCAAGTTTATACCTGAGCTAAAGGAGCTGAGCGACAAAGCCATACACGATCCACCGCCGACTCAAGGCTATCCTCAAGTGATTTGCGATGTGGGGGGTGGACGGAAGCGAGCGATTGAAGTTTTTGCCAATTTGAAGTGAATTTGAGTGCGACAATGCGATTTAGAACGCTTCATCCTCAGTATGAGCCACGATAGATAGCTCGCCATTTAAATCGAGTTCCACAGAGAAAACGACAGGCCTACAGCAAACTTGGCAGTCCTCAGTGTACTGTTGAGGCAAAACTGATGAATCAACCAGTATTTTTATGATTTCACCACAATAAGGGCAGTAAATACTTCTCTCCACTATTACCTCTGGCACAGGATAGCTCCGTCTGGTGATTGTCAGATTTCCTTCTTTAGTCCATGCGAATTAATAGCATAACTATACTTCAACCTTTAGTCAGTCCCCTCTAATTGCAGAGTTACTCAGAAACTCCTCAAAATAGGAAGCGGTAACCATGAAAACTGCTAAGACGCTATTGGTTGTCGTATTTATTGTCTTTTCATCTGAAATGTATGCAAGCTCGCGCAGTGAAGTATCTGATCTTATAAAAAGTTTTTACCGCACACTTAATAGTTCATCTCCGCCAAGTAGTTTGAAGAAATACTTTGCTCAATCCCCTTTATTTTTTATCGGTGAGCAGCCGGGGTTGTCCAATCATCCAGATTTAATTCCCGTAATTATCGGTCAGCTGCGTAAAACTATGGATCTAGAGACATATCCATTTTCCGGATTATATATAGAGAAAATTTATGTTTCAGAAGATGGCTCAGCAACATCGCTTGTTGTTTTTCAGCGATCCAAATCAAAAGAAAGGAGTAGGAAAGCTGCCTGCAATATCTTGTCGATAGCAAAACTGGAAGGTGGCTGGAGGATTATGGGGTGGACATTGATTCCTTCTTCAAGTGAGAGGATCTGTACTTGGGGCTAAGTTAGTCTTGGTAAGGTAAAATGCGTTAACAAGGGTGAATAAAAAAGTAGAGGCTTGTGGCTAGTATCGCCCATCATTGATGAAGGGGTTTATTGGGAAGTCCTCCTTTTTCGATTATAGTGGCACAATTATAAATATAGATAGAAGGAATGCCGAGTTTAGCTGGGCGTGAGTCGTCATTATGGGGTACTTTCTTGAATTTGGATTTTTGGGGCTTTTCGTATCAGCATTCCTGGCAGCGACCATTCTGCCGCTAAGTTCAGAAATTGTATTGACAGGTCTATTACTCCAAGGGCTCTCCCCTTGGGCCCTGATAGTAGTCGCCACTACTGGGAATGTAGCGGGCTCTCTTCTCAATTATGCATTAGGCTATTGGGCCAGTTTGGGCGTGATCAAGAAATGGTTGAGAATGTCTGAAGAGGAGTTTGTAAAGGCTGAACAGAGATTTAAAAAATATGGGGTATTCTCCCTGTTTTTTTCCTGGGTGCCTATTATTGGTGATCCCCTTACTGTAATGGCTGGTATTCTAAGGATTCGCTTGGTTTGGTTTTTGTTGTTGGTTGCCATGGGTAAATGTCTACGCTATCTGGTGGTTTACTATATGGTCTTGCAAGCATCTTGATGCGGATATTAAGTTAATAAGAGAATTTGTTTGAGTGTTCTCACAAAAATTTGAAGTACGAAGAAAAGATATATTTAAAATGAAGTCAGGCTCTCCTTCAGAGCGGCAGCCAATCGATTGTAGCTTTATACTTGATTTGGCAGAAGTGGAACCGGGTATCTACTTGGTTGAGTATCCTAATGCATTTGGCACCTGGTTAACCTCGTTCCAAGGAAACTCCCATCTCCTGTCGAAAGTGGATTTTCTAAATCAGTTTAGTTTCTCCTTTTCTATTCAAGTGGGGGATGGTGGAGAGCTGTCTTTAATCTATAAAGAAGAGGTTGCGAAGTTTTGCTCAGTAATTGAGTATGGGCTTGTTACACAAGGGGTTGATAAGAAAGAATTAGATTTATTGCCTCTAATAGAACAAAATATTTGTAATGAAGTTAAAGTAATTCTTGGTGATTACAAACAGTTTTTAGATATGGAGGAGGGGTTTTACGATATAGAGAATGGGGCCATTAAATGTAGCTCCCTATATATTGGCCAGTATGATGAAGGTACCTATATTGTAACTCTCTCAGGGGTACGAATGGCCCAGAGTATTTCAAGTTCAGACTTAAAGAGAGCTTTTGTTGATTTTGAAAGTGGGGCTTTCCAATCTGTTGATGACTATAAAAATGTAAATCTAAAAGTCAAAAGGGTTTTTGTTAATGCTCTAGGTGAATTGATAGGGTGTGCTAACCATCTGAGAGCTAACTCCAGATTGTATGATAAAAATCAACTTCTTGTAATTGAGAAGTGTGAGCCTTAATGAGTTTATGCAGTTATGGCTCTAGACAGTGAAGGTGGTGGTATCTAAGGTTAATCTTGACAGTTATTTTTTAGAAAATGACATTGTTTAAGAATTTATTTTCTCTGTTGTGATGAAAATAGGTTTAAATCAACATGGTCTGAGTGGTTGTGTCCCGTTATGGAAATGGAGTTAGGTGGTTTGCCGTGTGTTTTAATTGAAAGTTTATCTGACATTGGAATGATTATATTGCCATAGAGTGATCTATAGATGATGTGACTATCCGTGAACTCAAGGCTATACTCGTCTACCTTTCCTTTTCCTGAGTTAAATATTAATAGCCAGAGTGTGGTCAGCACTGGGATTAAGCATAATCCTACTAGATATATTTCTAGGATTTCCGTTTCTTGGGGGGCTTTAAATATATAAGCTAGTGTTAGGTATAGAGATAAAGGTAGACTTATTTGGATGGCCAGTCTTTTGGATCTAAAAATAACTCCCTGTGATCTAGATTGGGTAAACTTCATATTTTTATATATTGATTGTATTGCTGTGTAATGTAATTACCACAACATCTCTAACAGCCTCCCCTGGAAAAAGAGGGGTGATGGGGCTTACGTAGTGTTTGAGTGACCTGTCGTTCAAAACTAAAGCTTTTCCTGGGGTTAGTGTGCCATGAAATATAATTTCATTTTCATCCAAGCTGCTGATGAATGACTCGCCTCCATTGACATTATTCCTATTAATACAATTAATCGCTACATAGTCAAACCCATCTTGGTGAAAACCTTCAGGGGTGGGATAAGCGTTGAATTCATCTGTAGCACGAACTCTTATCTGGTGGCATCCGACCTGATACTCGTTTGCCGGTATATATTGGCTGGATACTAGGTGCCTTACAATGCTCTGCGAAAATATTCTAGCACTTGGTTCCAGTGCGGGGTAGTGACGCTCTATATCCCCGAGGTATTTGTTAATCGTTTTACTTTGCATGAAAATGGTACTAGAGTTCCATTCGATTGAGTTGCCACGATATAATCCTGAGCAATATGTTCGATAACGATATGAATATTGGGATTTTAAATATTCATCTGCTGGGAGTCGAGCAAAGCTGTCCTCAAGATCCTCAGGGATATGTCTACGAATTTGGGTAAACTGAAACATCTGACTTGCCTCATAATACGAATAAGATGAGGTTTACATTAGGATTTTAATGTGAATGACTGTTCTTCAAAATTTTTAAACGCCGTTTTTTGTTTGTAAGATATTAAATTAATCTGGGAAGGGAGGCTAATGACTAGGCCTCCCTCCTGATTTAATAGACTGAATACTTATTGTAAGGAGGGTTAGGTAATTTAAAGGCTAACGAGATCTTGTAGCTTTTGCTAGATTTCTTTTAAATGTTCCGGGTGTGCAGTAGAGATTTTGGCCTCTTGTAAAGCGAGTCTATAGGCTGTTGAAAGTGCTTTCTCCCGAGATGTCTCGATATCTGGTTTTACACCAGTCCCCTCCCAGTTAGTTTTGGTAATCGGATTGACTGCCTTGGCGATAGGGATTGCTATTGTAAAGCCATTCTCAAGGGGGAAGTACTGCCAGGGATTTGCCCCACCTTTGGTTGCCTCTCCAATAATGGTTGCACGGTCCAGGTGCTTTAAATAGTACGCAAAGGCCACTGCTGCTGAAAAGGTATCGCTACTGGTTAAGATATATACCGGGGTGTTTGCTACCTTTTTACCCTGAACCTTTTCCTGACTTCAAATCTCTGTAACATTGCCCGCTGGCTTCCAGTGGATGCTATTGAGGTGGGTGGGTTTATCAAAAAGATAACTGCTGATAAGGCCGCCCATAAAGCCATTACCACCACCATTCTTTCTCAGGTCAAAAATAATAGCGCTAGTATCCTGGATTAATGCCATAGCTGCAGCCACTCAACCTTGGGACTCCTCGTAAACATGGTCAACCCCCCAGAAATCAATATAGCCGATGTTACCCTCTAAAACTTCGACTCAGGTAAATCCAGAATTTTTTCTGCTGAGCTTACTAAACCAATCCTCGTGTTTCGGCTGCTATTGGGGAGATTCTGGATCATCCCAGCTTACGCCAAAGTGTTTATCATGCTTTGTTAAAGCAGATTTAATAATTCCAGCCACTGACTCTGTATTAGTGGCTTGCCTGAATGCCTCTGACTCTGCAACTTTATTTAATGAAGAGTGAATCGCTTCCAGGTTTTCTTGCAGGACATAGTTGGAGGCAATCTTTTTCTCGATAGAATTAATAAGCTCCAACTTCCTTTCCTGAGAAATTTCAGTGCCGATTGCCGTAAGTGAACAGGAGAGCAAAAGTTAGGTTAGTAATTGTTTCTTCTTATCCATGATTTATATTTACTTATTGGTTTTCAGGTGTTAACGATAACACGCAATCAAGTCGTAATAGATAGTCTCCGAAGCCCAAAGCTGGTTAACATTAAGTATATCCAGAGGCGCTAAGGGGCCAGTTTTGCACCTATACCGGGATTGGAGCTTGCCCTCCATCTTTGAAGATTAAAGTTAATCTAAATACAGCGAAAACTTGAGGGAGATTGCTGCGAGCCAGGTGAAAGGGGTATGGGGCGCGGACGGGATGTCAAAAAAGAACATCGTAATGAAGCTTTGTCCATAGCCCTGGGATTTTCCTGGCTCCGGTTAATAGTATTCAATTGCAGTGGGATGGGGTGATACCTTGCTTAAGTTTTACTCATTACTCGCTCTCTCTGGGGCGCCAGGATCGACCTGAGTAACTGAGACTAAAAATCTATTTCTAGTCGCGATCCACGCGAACACACTGGCCCCCGCATTATCTGCGGGAATACCTGAGAAAAGCTCCCTCTAATGCGAAATTGACGGTCATATAGCGGCACCGATTACCCAGATGGTTGTTACCTTAGCCCCTATAAATGGCTGCTAAATAGTGAAAAACGTGACAAATTTTACCCCCAGGTTCAGCTTGCAAAGTGAGGCTTTGAATGGTGAGGACGCCAATGTTTGGGCTGTGAGCGACCGGGCTCACGATCTCGCCAATAAAGGGGAGGATGTCATCTTTCTCTGTGTAGGTGATCCCAACTTTGACACCCCCGAGCCGATCCTCGACTTTGCCCGTGCTCGCCTGGGAGTGGGGCGCACCCACTATTCCCCTGCGGCCGGGGAGCCAATGTTGCGCAGGGCTATCGCGGATATCGAGAGCAAGGTCTCTCCCCACCCCTGTAATCCAGATGATGTTGTTGTTTTCCCCGGTGGAACCAACGCTATCTACGCAGTACTTGCCTGCCTGCTAAACCCCGGTGAGGAGATAGTAATTCCCGAGCCGATGTATATCGGCTATGTCCCCATTTGTGATGCCTTGCGCCTCTCCGTAAAGCGGGTGACTTGCCCGGCGGAGACTAATTTCGCTTTTGATGTCGACGCTATCAAGGCCTCCATCAGCGAGCAGACCAAGGTCGTTATGATCAATACGCCGGTAAACCCGACTGGCGCGATGGCTACCCCTGAACAATTGCGCGAGTTGGCGGCATACTGCCGCGAGCGCAATATTTGGCTGGTATGTGATGAAGTTTATTCAATGATCACCTTTGCCCGTCGCCACACCTCTCTGCGTACGGCTGCGGAGTCGCTGGATAATATTGTTGTGGTTGATGGCTTGTCCAAATCCCACGCCATGAGTGGCTGGCGCCTGGGGTGGGCAGTGGCTCGTGGTCCCCTGGTAGATCGTTTGATTGCTTTTGCAGGGGCGACAATTTTTGGGTGCCCGCAATTCATCCAGGAAGCCGCTGCCTTTGCCCTGGAGTTTGATAGCTACTTCGTGAAGCAGATGCGGGATGCCTATCAGCAGCGTCGAGACCTGATTGTTGAGAGGATTGGCCTGATACCAGGCTTGAGTTGCTACAGCCCTGAGGCTGGGATGTTTGTAATGGTGGATGTCTCCAAGGTATCCAGCTCAGGGCAAACCTTCGCTGAAGCCCTTTTGGATGCTGAGCGGGTCTCGGTACTGCCTGGCGCGCCCTTTGGTAGCAGTTCAGTGAATCATGTTCGCCTCACCCTGGCGGCTGATGAGGCCGAGTTGTCGCGGGCCTTGGATCGCATTGAACAGTTCGTCACCAGTGGTAACCGCCAGGCCGGTTAGGCCTTTGCCGGGAGGCTGGTTGTCGCCAAATTCGCCTTTGAAGTGATGACAAGTTTCCCATGCCGGTGGCTGTAATGTTTATGCCACCGGCGAATACCGCTATCCTTGCCCCCTTTCAGATTCAAAAGAAAATAGCTCCGTGAAAATTGACCGGCATAATTTGCGTATTTTGCAGGCCCTGCAATCAAACGCACGTACAAGTAACCTGAATTTGAGTGAAAAAATTGGATTATCGGAAAGTGCCTGCCTGGCCCGGGTTAAACGCCTGACCAGTGAGCGCTATATCCGCGAGTTCTTTGCCGAGATAAACCTGGATAAAGTTCGGCATGCAGAGTTTTATGTAAACGTTGCGCTTAAGCGGCAGGATGCCCGTACCAGTGAGAACTTTCGCCGCATTATTAGCGATATTCCACAGATTGTTTCCTGTGTGAAGATGTCTGGTGAGTTCGACTATATGCTGCATTTCGTCTGCCCAGACGCAGCAGATTTTAATCGAGTCTCAGAGCAGTTGTTGGCCAATGAAGAGGCGGCGATTTCCCGTATGACTTCTCATTTGGTGATTGAGAAAACCAAGCCTTTTACCGGCTACCCACTGGAACTCTTGTTTCAGGACTGAGCCTTAAATTAACCGGTGCCCGTGATTTGCAGGGCACCGGTTAATGTTCTCTGTTATGGGAAAACAATAAGCAGGCTGCGCTTAATCACCCAGTAGCAGGCAATGCCCCCCAGCGTATACGCGACCATTGTAGCGACTGGTATTCCGATACCTCCACCCTCCCCGAAAGAGTATTGTTCGCGGTTCCGAATGGCATACCCTGGCCAGTGTTTAAGGAGCTTTTGATACAAGTGGATAACTGCAAGAGCTGCGGTGATAAATACTAATTGCCCCACTTCCACACCGAGATTAAAAGTCAGTAATGCCTGTGGAATAGCCCCCTGGGGAAGCCCAATTTCTCCCAGTACACCGGCAAAACCCAAACCGTGTAAAAGTCCAAAAGCAAAGGCAATTGCCCATGGGTAGCGACTGGTCAAACTGAAAACACCATGCCTCTGGCGTACTGTCTCCCTGGCTGCCAGTAAAATACTGAGGGCGATAATCGCCTCCACTGGCGCCGACGGCAGATGGATATAGCCCAGTACGGCAGCTGCCAAGGTAATACTGTGGGCGATAGTGAAAGCAGTGATAGTGCCGATCAGCTGGCGAAGGCTTTGTTTAAGTAAGATCAGGGCCAAAACGAACAGCAAGTGATCGACACCGAGAAGAATATGTTCAACGCCCAGCACAAAGTAAGTTTGAGCGACTTGGAACTCGCTAGTTGGCTGGTCAAGGGTCCATTTTGGCTGGTCTGGTGTCAGTCGGATAACTTGCTCACGCCCATCCAACCAGGAGATCCGCACTAGCGCATCGGTCATAGTGCTCTGTAGGCCATCGATATGAATCGACAGCTGTTGTAGCTCCCTGGGGTGATGGATAGTCCAGTGCTCTGTGTAGTAGCCCTTACTTATTTGCGCTCTGGGTTGGCTTAGGGGGGAGGCAGCTTGGTCCAAATGGACATTCAGAGCGAGGCGAAGATCGCCTTGTGCGGGCAATCGCCAAAGTACTTTAAATAATTGTGCATCAACTTGAGTGATGCCCAGGTAAGCCGGGCGCAGCTCGTGGGCAGATAGTATTGGGGTAAAGCTGAGGAGCAGAATGAACAGGAGTGGCCGGATGTGCATCACTTGACGGCAACCTCGGCTGAGAAGTTATCCGGCTTGTGGACAGTGACCTCGTAGTTTTTACGGTATTGGAGATACTGCTCCTGCAGAATCTTCTTTTGCGCCTGGGATTGCCAATCATTTAGTACGCGGCTGCGTATTTCAGCCAATGCCGGTAGCTGGGTGGACTTGATTTCCTCAAGGAGGACCAGGTGATCGCCGAAGGTCGAGCGGACTGGACCACTCCACTTGCCTATAGGCAACTTGGACAATTGAGCGGAAAATCCCAGCCCAAATTGCCTGTCTATTCGTGGCTCTGAAGTGTCGATAAATGCAGCTGGCAGTAGGGTTGAGTCTCCAATCATTGGCGAAGCCTGACCGCTGTTTAGCTGCATGAGTAAGTCGTTAAAATCACGTGAATCTGATGAGGCCAGATCCACTGAGAAAAATCGTTGTTGGAAAGATAGGGTGGGTGGAACCCGGTATTTATCGGCCTGGCCTTGAAGGAACTTCTCCAATACTCGATCGCCAGGGTCTTGAGTGTCAGCGAAATTACGCGCCGTAAGTTCCATTTTCATTCGCAGGCGGCGGCGGATTACCGTGTCGTTCTCGGCTAATCCCAGGGCAAGCGCTTCCCTGTAAAGTATTTCCTCTCTTAGGTAATTTTCAATAAGTTGCTCCAGCTCGCTATCGGTGGGGTACCTGTGCCACTTGCGCTCAAACACCGAACGTAGATGTTCGACGCGCCCCTCGCTGATAACAATCTCTTGTGCTGGCGGTTCCAGGATTTCTCCCAATCCCAATAGGATTAGGGCGATCGCAATAAAATACAGCAGGGGCTCTTTCGCCAATGACTTGAGGAAGGTGGTGGTATTCAAAAGCGCGGCCCTTATTTTTGAGTGGGTCGGAGTTGCGCTGTGGATTCTAATTATGGAAAGACATTCTCAGTTTGCCAGTAAGAAAATATTGATAAATCCATCGCTTTGTACCAAATTGGTGAATTGTTCCGGCGTATGGCGGGGTGTGGCTCATATATACTGTGACAGTACTCCAAAGCGGTGTTCCCCTTGTCTAGGGGTGAGTAACAGAAATTAGAGGGGAGAATCGATTGAAATATTTGGGAAGAGTCTATTTGACACTCAATCTATTGGTTTTTGCTTCTATTGGCCTCTGGGCCCTGTTTAAACCGCAGAGCCTTGCGAATGAAGTGGATTTTTCATTTGATACCCCCGAAGCCATGCCCGAGTTTATGGCCACTTATGGCGGGTTTATGTTGGCCATCGCGGTGATTCTACTGGTGGCCTTGGCTATGCGCCCGCACCGCAGGGTTGCTTACGCTGCGATGTCTATCGCCTATATCGGCTTCGCTCTTGGGCGCCTCTACGGAATGTTATTTATCAGTGGTTTTGACCAGCGCAATTTAGTGCTTTTTGCTATCGAAGTCGTCTTTGTTATCTGGGGACTTTACTGTTACCGAGAATCCCGCTGGTTGCCTTTACAGCATGGCCATTAACACGGTTGTTACGGCTAGTAGAAAGGAGCCGGGGGAACCCCGGCACCCATTTAAGTAAT
Source organism: Microbulbifer maximicatervae (SeqCode) (assembly GCF_052467815.1). Taxonomy (NCBI): domain Bacteria; kingdom Pseudomonadati; phylum Pseudomonadota; class Gammaproteobacteria; order Cellvibrionales; family Microbulbiferaceae; genus Microbulbifer; species Microbulbifer maximicatervae (SeqCode). Next base: position 667,079 of record NZ_CP174326.1, on the reverse strand, counting down.
TTGAGTGGGTTAAGCGTGAGCTTTTGCGCCTTCCGCTGCGCTGTTGTCTATTTCCACCTCTTTTTCTCCCCCGTGTAATTGCCCATCCACTGCTTGCCGGAAGACCTGCTTGTAGTCCTTAAATTCTGTGCCCATCCAGCGATCCCACCAAGTGAAGTAAAAGCCGTAGTTGCCCTGGAAGCGCTGGTGGTGCAAGTCGTGGTGAGTCGTGGTGGTGAGCCTGTCCATAGGGCCGTCGACCCAGCTGCGCGGGTGGAACTCGCGGCCAGTGTGCAGCATGGCGTTGCGGAAGATGCTGATAAATAAAAAGGTGAACCAAATAGTTGGATTAAGCGGCAGTATCAGCGCAATTAGGGGAGAGAAAGCGCCCATCAGGACCGCTTCACCTACGGAAAAACTGTATGCCGTCCAGGGCGTGGGTGTTCTGGACTGATGGTGTAGGCGGTGGAAGTGTTTAAACACCTTGGGATGGTGCATACCTCGGTGGGTCCAGTAAAAATAAGCGTCGTGGATCAAAATCACTACTGGCAGGCTGGCAATACTCCACCAGAGTGGATAATCGCTCCACTGCCAGTAAAATTTGGTCAGTCCCAGATCATGCATCATGGTGGTAATAACCCCTACCAGGGTAAAGATACACACCGTTAATAGTGAATAACTCACCTCCCGCCGAATATCTTTCCACTCGGCACGACGCTTTTGGATACGGCGCCGGTTCATCCAGGTGCGAAATAGCCAGCCGGCCAAAATACTCATTACTGAAGCGGCCAGCACATAGCGAAATAAACTTAACTGGAAATGTTTGGCTCCGTCCTGGGATATGTCGACTAAAAAATCCATATTCTCACCATCATTATTCTTCTATTGAAGGGAGACTCACCGGTGTTAAATCGGGTCTCGGTGAGCCGGGCACGCAGCGGGAAAATCGCTTTCACCGCGCTCCCAGTCTGGGAGCCTTTTACTTTGCGGGCTTACGGAATATGAAAAAATGCTGACGGATTCTTTCAGGAGAGGAGATTCAGGCGGGCAGCTTTTCCCGGCGGTACTCAGTGGGGGTTTGGCTGTGACGGCGCTTGAAAGCAGCGTTAAATGGGCTCAAGGAGCGATAGCCGATGTCCAGAGCAATGGTGAGTACTGGCAAATGGGCCTGCTCCGGGTCTGCCAACCGGTTGCTGGCCTCATCAATACGAAACTGATTTAGGTATTCGTTAAAATTGCGATAACCCAGGTGGCGATTAATCAGCACACGTAGCACATGTTCGCGAATATCCAACTGCTCCGCGAGCTCCCTGATGGTGAGTCCGGTGTGGCGATAACCACCGTTGTGCATATGTTCCTGTAATTTCTGCAGCTGGGTCTGCTGTTGTTCATCCAGTTCAGGTGGCGGAGCTAAAGGCTGTTCTTCCTCCTCTGGCTCGCTGCTCTTCGGGCGCGGCAGGGATTCTCCCAGAGCGCTGGGGGAAAGGGCCAGCAACCATAGGCAGGCAACCAGTGACAACAGGCTGGCAAATAGTGCGTGCAGTGTCGGTACACCGTTGGGAAGCGGGCGGTAAGCAAAGATAGATTCTGCGCCAATTACCACCAGCATATAGGCGCCGACGGCGATAAGTAGGGTTGTGCGCAGGCGTCGGCGCTCTGCAACCAAGTCCAGGTGAAACTGTCGTTGTAGTGTCAGTAGGCCGAGGCTGATTAACCCGAGTTTGAGTAGCTGCGAAAGGGTAAATAGTGGGGATTGCTGATCTGACGTCAATGGCAATGGTGCGTGGTAGGCGACTATGCCGATGACCAGGGTAATACCAATCGGAATCCAGCCCCACAGGGGAAAAGGTTCTTCCTCGCGGCATAACAGGTGAGTAAATAGCCAAAAAATTGCGGGAATCAGAGTAATTGGCAGGTTAAGCAAGAGCGCAGTAGGTCCACTTAACTGTGGCAGGATGGGCCAGAGTAAATAGCAGATCACGGCTATCAATAGGGCCAGCAAGCAGCGCCCGGCAACAAGCCGGTAGTGATGTATAGCAACCTTGGTTGCTGCCAATAAAAGAAGAGCGCATGCGCCGCCGGAGAAAAATAAGTAGCCGGCGGTCATCGTTTATCTCCAGCGCTCGGCCCAGGCATCCAGGACCTTGCTGCTATAAGTATGGCGGCCGTAGCTACCATTGTAATAGGCGAGGGCGTTGGCTAGATTGCCTTTGGCTTTTTTGATGTAGTGTTTAAGAATGGTACAGCCGTACCTTAGATTGGTGTCCATATCGATCAGGTTATCGTCGGGTCGACCGATTTCATTTTTCCAGAATGGCATTACCTGCATCATACCCAGAGCGCCAACGCGGGATATCGCATAGGGGTCAAAAGCACTCTCAATCTGGATAACCGCCAATACAATTTCCGGGCGTAGCCCGGCCCGAGTTGCCTCCCGGTGGACGGCTTTCAGTACGTGCATCCGCCGCTTGGGATCTTTGATATAGCGGGACAGAGGCTGAGATTTAGACATTAGCCACACTTCCGCATCGAAGCGGTCCACAAAGCTGTCGGCCTGGGTAACTGCGTCCTGCAGGGCGAGGCGCAACTCCGGGTCGATCTCGGCTCTACTGCTTTGAGCCTGGGCGGCACAGCAGGTAAGGCAGAGCAACAAGAGGGCGGTGGCTTTTTTTATCATGGGGTGATTCTACGAAAAGCCCGGCAAAATGGGCAGCGTGATTTTGTGACGCCGCCGATAAAAAGCACTTTTGCCGTAAGAGGTCCCGGCCTGCTTGGGGGCAGACCGGGCGGCTCGACAATTATTGATTAAATTTTTCCAATAACACTTCTTCGAGCTGGGATACGGCAAACTCCTGGCTTTCTGCATCTCCGCGACCTTTATATTCCACCACACCTTTTTCCAGGCCGCGATCGCCGATAACAATGCGGTGGGGAATACCGATCAGCTCCACATCGGCGAGCATAGCACCCAGTCGCGCTTTGGCTTCGTCCATCAGCAATACATCAATACCCTTGCTGCGCAGGGACTCATACAGGTGCTCGCACTTTTCCCTTACCACATCGCTCTTGTGCATATTGATTGGCACAATCGCCAGCTGGAAAGGTGCAATCGCAGTGGGCCAGATAATCCCTGAGTCGTCGTGGTTCTGCTCAATGGCCGCAGCGACGATACGGGAAACGCCGATGCCATAGCAGCCCATGGACATAACCTGCTCTTTACCGTTTTCATCCAGTACTGTGGCATTCATAGCGCGGCTGTACTTGTCGCCTAACTGGAAAATGTGGCCGACCTCGACCCCCCGTTTGATTTCCAGGGTGCCCTGGCCATCGGGGCTGGCGTCGCCTGCCACTACATTGCGTAGGTCTTCGATGCGGCCCAACTCAACATCGCGACCCCAGTTCACTCCGGTTAAGTGGTAGTCATCGCGATTGGCGCCGCAGATAAAGTCTGCCAGGTGCGCTGCAGAGCGATCCACAACAGTCTCGATCTTTATGCCCACCGGGCCCAGGGAGCCAATGTTGCAACTGAGTTCTTTGGCGATGCGCTCTTCCGAGGCGAACTGAATAGGGCTGGCGATTCCAGCCAGCTTCTCTGCTTTTAATTCGTTCAGCTCGTGATCGCCACGCAGTACCAGGGCAATTAATGGAGCGGTTTCACCCTCTTCGCACTCGCCCAGAACAATCAGGGTTTTTACTGAGTGGGCGGGATCACTTTTCAAAAACTCGCTGACATCGGCGATGGTTTTTTGGTTCGGCGTATGAACTTCCTGCATTTCCTGCGACGGAGCAGGGCGCTCGCCAGCTGGGGCAACCGCTTCTGCCAATTCGACATTGGCGGCGTAGCGGGATTCTGTGGAGAAGGCGATATCGTCTTCGCCGCTCTGCGCCAGCACGTGGAATTCGTGAGAGCTGGAGCCACCGATTGAACCGGTGTCTGCCAGCACCGGACGGTAGTCCAGGCCAATGCGCTCAAAAATCTGGCAGTAGGCGCCGTGCATAATATCGTAGGTTTCCTGCAGGGAATCCTCGTTCACGTGGAAGGAGTAAGCATCCTTCATGGTGAATTCGCGCGCGCGCATTACGCCAAAGCGCGGACGGATTTCATCGCGGAATTTAGTCTGCACCTGGTAGAAATTGGCGGGCAACTGCTTATAGCTATTGATTTCACCGCGGATCAGGTCGGTGATGACTTCCTCGTGGGTCGGGCCCAGGCAGAAGTCATTGTTGTGGCGATCCTTGATGCGCAGGAGTTCGGGGCCGTACTGCTGCCAGCGGCCGGACTCTTCCCAAAGCTCTGCCGGCTGCACGACCGGCATCAGTACTTCCAGGGAGCCAGCGCGGTCCATCTCTTCGCGAACAATGCGCTCGACTTTGCGCAACACCCGCAACCCGGTGGGCAGCCAGGTGTAGAGACCTGAAGACAGACGGCGGATCATGCCGGCACGCAGCATCAGCTGATGGCTGATCACCACTGCGTCGTTGGGAGTTTCTTTTTGGGTTGCGATGAGATAACGAGATGCGCGCATAGGAATTATATGGATTCTATTACGGGTAAGCTGGCTATTTTACGCTATTCGCTGGGCAATAAATATTGCCTGGGGGCAGTATTGCCTCAATGCGGATTGCCTTTTGCTATACCGGGGTATCTATTTAGCAGGTGCCTGGGCACTGGCTTGGAATGGGAGTGAATAAAAAACCCCGCATAAGCGGGGTTTTTAAGCTGAGGCTTTACAGAGTGTATTAGTTCTCTGCCATTTCCTTCAGCTTCTTCAGTGGGCGAACTTTAACCTGGATGCTGGCAGGCTTCGCCTTGAAGGTAGTCTCTTCACCGGTGAACGGGTTGATACCCTTGCGAGCTTTCTTAGCCGGCTTTTTCACGGTGGTGATTTTCATCAGGCCCGGCAGGGTGAATTCGCCAACTGCGCGCTTCTTGATGTGGCCTTCGATGATATCGTTCAGCTCGTCCAGAACAGATTGAACCTGCTTGCGGGACAGCTCAGTGCTTTCTGCAATCTGATTAAGTACTTGGGTCTTAGTGTACTTTTCCTTGATTGCTTTTACTTTCTTGGCCGGTGCAGCTTTGGCCGCAGCTTTCTTTGCCGGGGCCTTTTTAGTAGCAGCTTTCTTGGAGACAGCCATGGCTTACTTCCTTCTTTGTTGTTCGGTATATATCCGGTAAAAGTGTGTTTTTTCTCCCGCTGCGCTGCATCCGTTACGGGTGTCTCAGCGGGTGATGGGGGAAGTATATATAGTTTTTGTTCGGCCGCACGAAGAAATACTAGAAAAATAGTGCTTTTTTTACATTTTTTAGCCTCACGTCGCCTTTATGGGACGCTTTACCCAGGGAAAAGACCCATGCAGCTTCTTACCTCTGTAGGCCTCATGTATACTCTCTCCCCCTTTTTTTAAGCACCAGGTACTGTGTAATGCCGATATATGAATACCAGTGCAATGCCTGCGGCCATGAAATGGAAGCTTTGCAGCGGATGAGCGATGCCCCGCTCAAAGACTGCCCAGCTTGCGAGAAGGCCGAGCTGCGCAAGAAAATCTCAGCGGCTGGATTTCGCCTGAAGGGCGCCGGTTGGTATGAGACTGATTTTAAAACTGGTAGCAAGAAAAACCTCGCTGGCGGTGACTCTGCCAACAGTGGTAAGGCCAAAAGCGACAAGTCTGGCACAGCGGCGGCAAAGACGGCCTAGGCGAGCTGTGCGGGGCTGTCCGTGCGGTGTACCCTCTAACTAATCTTTTCACCTATCGATAACGGGAATTTTCATCCATGCGCAGCGATTACTGTGGCGTCCTTCGTTCTGCGGACATTGACCGCGTAGTAACCCTCTGTGGCTGGGTCGACCGCCGCCGCGATCACGGCGGAGTGATTTTTATCGACCTGCGCGACCGCGAGGGAATTGTACAGGTGGTGTTCGACCCCGATGCGGCCGAACACTTCGAGATGGCCGATCGCGTGCGCAGCGAATATGTGCTTAAAGTGACAGGTCGTGTGCGCGCCCGTGCCCCAGAGGCCGTGAATCCCAATATGGTGACCGGTGAAGTTGAGGTTTACGGCACAGAGCTGGAGATCCTCAATACTGCTGAGACAGTGCCTTTCCAGCTGGATGAGCACACCGAGGTGGGTGAAGATATCCGCTTGAAATACCGCTATCTGGATCTGCGCCGCAACGAAATGCAGAACAACCTGTATTTCCGATCCAAGCTGACTACCGCAATCCGCAATTACCTGGATGAGCACGGCTTCCTCGATATCGAGACCCCAATCCTGACCCGCGCCACCCCAGAAGGTGCCCGGGATTACCTGGTGCCGAGCCGCACTCACGAGGGCAAGTTCTTCGCCCTGCCACAATCACCACAGCTGTTTAAGCAGTTGCTGATGGTTTCCGGTTTCGATCGCTACTACCAAATCGCCAAGTGTTTCCGCGATGAGGATTTGCGTGCTGATCGCCAGCCTGAATTTACCCAAATCGATATTGAGACCTCCTTCCTCGACGAAGAGGAAATCATGTCGATCACCGAGAACATGGTTCGCAAGCTGTTTAAAGAGCTTAAGGGTGTTGATCTGGGTGAATTCCCGCGCATGACCCACTACCAGGCGATGCTGCGCTACGGTTCCGATAAGCCGGACCTGCGTATTCCGCTGGAGATGGTGGAGATCAAGGACCTGATGACCGAGGTGGACTTCAAGGTATTCTCTGGGCCGGCCAATGATCCGAAGGGACGTGTTGCTGCGATTAAAGTACCTGGCGGTTGTAAGAAACTGACCCGCAAGCAGCTGGACGATTACGGCAAATTTGTCGGTATTTATGGCGCCAAGGGCTTGGCGTACATCAAGGTTAACGATCGCTCTGACCTGGAAAATGGTCTGCAGTCGCCAATCGTCAAATTCCTGCCGCTTGAAACCCGTGCAGCTATCCTCGATCGCCTGCAAGCAGAAGATGGTGACGTTCTTTTCTTCGGCTCGGACAAGGCCAAGATTGTCTCCGAAGCCCTGGGTGCATTGCGCTGCAAGCTGGGTGAAGACCTGGATCTGTACACCAGCGAGTGGGCGCCTTTGTGGGTTGTCGCCTTCCCCATGTTTGAAGAAAATGACGACGGCAGCCTGACTGCGTTGCACCACCCCTTCACTGCGCCTTCCTGTACCCCGGAAGAGCTGGAAAAGAATCCGCTTGAAGCACTTTCCCGCGCTTACGATATGGTACTCAACGGCACCGAGCTGGGCGGTGGTTCTGTTCGTATCCACGACCAGTTAATGCAGGAAGCAGTATTCCGCATCCTTGGTATCGATGCTGAAGAGCAGCGCGAGAAGTTTGGCTTCCTGCTGGATGCACTCAAATACGGTGCGCCGCCCCATGGTGGCCTGGCCTTTGGCCTGGATCGTCTGGTGATGTTGATGACCGGCAGTGACTCAATTCGCGATGTTATCGCTTTCCCGAAAACCCAGAGCGCCGCCTGTGTGATGACAGATGCCCCGGGTGCTGTAGATGCGAAACAACTGCGTGAGCTGAGTATTCGCCTGCGACAAAAAGAAGAGAAAATCAGCTGATTTTTCCCCGATGGGCCGAGCGAAGCGGGCCTATCCAATCGTAGTGATGGGCGATTCGCTTCGCTCTTTGGCCCATCCTACGCACTGACTGAAGAGAGACGGAAAATGGCCGGACATAGTAAATGGGCCAATATTAAGCACCGCAAAGCAGCTCAGGATGCCAAGCGGGGCAAGGTCTTTACCAAGATCATTCGAGAGTTGACGGTAGCCGCCAAATCGGGTCCAAACCCGGACGATAACCCGGCGCTGCGCGCCACTATCGATAAGGCTTTGGGCGCCAATATGAAGCGCGACACCATCGACAAAGCTATCGCTCGTGGCGCCGGCAATGCGGATGGTGAAAACTACGAAGCCGTAGTTTACGAGGGCTACGGCGTTGGTGGTGTAGCGGTCCTGGTGGAGTGCCTGACTGACAACCGCAACCGCACTGTGGCTGAAGTGCGCCACGCCTTCACCAAGCGCGGTGGCAACCTGGGCACCGACGGTTCCGTTAGCTATCTGTTTACCCGCAAAGGTCAGATGTTCTACGAGACCGGAGTGGATGAAGATGCGTTGATGGACGCAGCTCTCGAAGCCGGGGCTGAGGATATCGAATCCAACGATGACGGCAGTGTTGAAGTTACCACTGAATTCCAGGACTACCTGACGGTTAAGGACGCCCTGGTTGCAGCTGGTTTTACCCCGGACAGTGCCGAAATTGCCATGATTCCGTCCACCACGATTCCACTGGATAAAGACGGTGCTGAAAAAGTACTCGCTCTGATCGAGATGCTGGAAGACTTGGATGATGTGCAAAACGTTTACACCAATGCGGATATTCCGGCAGAGGTGATGGAGGAGCTGGGCTAAAGCCGGTTCCGTAACTGGAGGCGGCTACTGTCCCGCCTCTGGTTTTTTATCTTTTCAAGCCCTTCTTACTCCCCCTCCCTTGACGCTTCCTGTTCACCTTGGGACACTCCCACCACTATATAAACATACAGATATTTGGGGAGCTGCCTTTTGACCCGAATCCTGGGTATTGACCCCGGCTCGCGAAAAACGGGCTATGGAATTATCGATGTGGAGCGGGGCAAGGCTCGCTATGTGGCCAGCGGGGTGATTCGTATTCCCGAAGGTGCCCTGCCTGAGCGCCTCAAACTGATTTTTGATGCAGTGAGCCAGATCGCCCAGCAATACCAGCCTGCTCAGATGGCAATTGAAAATGTTTTTATGTCCAAGAGCGCCGGCTCCGCCCTGAAATTGGGGCAGGCCCGGGGGGCAGCTATTGTGGCAGGGGCAAATAGTGGTCTGGCAGTAGCCGAATATGAAGCTCGCAAAGTGAAGCAGGCAGTGGTCGGTAACGGTGGAGCGGATAAATTGCAGGTCCAGCATATGGTGAAAACCCTGCTGTCCCTACCTGCATCACCGCAGGAGGATGCCGCCGATGCGCTGGCCGTGGCTCTGTGTCATATGCATACCGAGCAAACCCTGGTATTTACCGCTGGCGGTGCGCGCAGTCGTTTTCGTCGCGGCCGCCTGAGCGTGTGATTGGCTGGTAGAATTGGCCCCGTAAAGGGCGCAGACAATATAAACCTGGAATAACACATGATTGGAAGATTGAGCGGTACCCTGGCCGCAGTGCAGCCACCTCTGCTGTTGGTGGATGTACAGGGGGTGGGCTATGAAGTGCTCGCACCCATGACCACGATTTTTGAACTGCCCGCACTGGGGCAGCCGGTACAGCTGCACACTCATTTAGCGGTATCCGAAACAGCCCAGCAGTTATATGGTTTTATTCGCGATGGGGACCGCAAATTGTTTCGCACCCTGATCAAGGTGAGTGGAGTGGGTCCCAAGATGGCCCTGGCTATTTTATCCGGGCTGGACGGCGCTGCCCTGGCCCGCTGTGTGTCGGAGGATAATGTAGCGGCGCTGGTCAAAGTCCCTGGCGTCGGTAAAAAGACTGCCGAGCGCCTGATTGTGGAGCTGCGGGATAAATTGACCCCGGATTTTGGCGACGCCAACGATATCCCCCTGATGGCCGCTGCTGCCGAGCCCAAGGTGGACCACACCGGTGAAGCGGAGAGCGCCCTGGCGGCTCTGGGTTACAAGCCCACTGAAGCCAGCAAAATGGTGGCCCGCGCCAGCAAGGAGCAGCCGGATGCCGATAGTGCGACTTTGATTCGCCTGGCCCTTAAGGGAATGGCCCCCGCTTAATCTGAGGCCCTGGAGTTGTTGCAATGATCGAAGCCGACCGTTTGGTGGCACCGGAGCCCGTGGGCCCCTCGGGCCAGGAAGAGCAGTACGACCGCGCCGTGCGCCCCAAAACCCTGGATGATTATGTGGGTCAGCCAGTGGTGCGGGAGCAAATGGAGATCTTTATTCAGGCTGCCAAGCTGCGAAAAGAGGCCCTGGATCACACCCTGGTATTCGGACCGCCGGGGCTGGGTAAAACCACCCTGGCAAATATCATCGCCGCCGAAATGGGAGTGGCCATTAAGACCACCTCGGGCCCGGTACTGGAGAAGGCTGGCGATCTGGCTGCGTTGATGACCAACCTGGAGCCGGGGGATGTGCTGTTTATCGATGAGATCCACCGCCTCAGCCCCCATGTGGAAGAGGTACTGTATCCGGCGATGGAAGACTACCAGCTGGATATTATGATCGGCGAAGGACCTGCGGCGCGTTCGATTAAGCTAGACCTGCCACCCTTCACATTGGTGGGAGCCACCACGAGGGCGGGCCTGCTTACCTCGCCACTGCGGGATCGCTTCGGCATCGTCCAGCGGCTTGAGTTCTATAACGTTGAGGATCTCACCAGTATTGTCCGTCGCTCCGCTGGCCTGATGGGAGTGGAGATGGATGAAGGTGGTGCTCTCGAAGTTGCCCGTCGAGCTCGGGGTACCCCCCGAATAGCCAACCGCCTGCTGCGCCGCGTGCGCGATTACGCCGAAGTTAAAGGTGATGGTGCCGTGGATTCCGGAATTGCCGATGCCGCCCTCAACATGCTCAATGTGGATTCCCGTGGTTTCGATCAGCTGGATCGCCGTATGCTATTGGCCATGATCGAGAAGTTCGATGGTGGACCGGTGGGGGTGGACAGTCTCGCTGCAGCAGTCAGTGAAGAGCGGGATACCCTGGAAGATGTATTAGAGCCCTACTTGATTCAGCAGGGTTATATCGCCCGCACACCGCGAGGGCGAGTGGCAACCGGCCTGGCCTACGAGCACTTCGGCTTGCCGAAGCCAGATAATAAGTAGAGAGAGGATGGGGTGAAGGAAGTTTTCAGTATTCCGCTGCGGGTTTATATCGAGGATACCGACGCAGGTGGTATCGTTTATTACGTCAATTATTTGAAGTATATGGAGCGCGCGCGCACAGAACTGCTGCGCTCCCTCGGGTATGATAAGCCGGCGATGCCAGAACAGGGTCTGTTACTGGTGGTGCACTCCGCCGAGATCCAGTATCGAAAGTCCGCACTTCTTGATGATGCATTGCGCGCTACGGCCTCGATTGGCAAACTGGGGCGGGCCGCAGTGACTTTTGAGCAAAAAATCTGGCGCGGCGATGAGCTAATTTGCGAAGGTGTGGTCAAAGTTGCTTGTGTCGCTGACGACAGCCGCAGGCCCTGTGCCCTGCCGGAACCTATTTATTCAGCATTAAAGGCAGTTATTTAAGAAGATGAACGCCGGTGAACAACTTTCTCTTTGGGGGCTAATCCAGAACGCCAGCCTGTTGGTACAGTTAGTAATGCTGCTGCTGTTACTGGCCTCTGTGGTGTCCTGGGTGATGATTATCCAGCGCGGGCTTTACCTGTCCCAGGCCAAGCGCTCCCTGAACAATTTCGAACGCCGCTTTTGGTCCGGTGCCGACCTGAACAAACTCTTCCGCGAAGGTAACGAACGAGCGGAAAAAGGCAAGACGGATGGTGTTGAGTCCCTTTTCCGCGCCGGTTTTACCGAGTTTACCCGTCTGCGCCAACAGGGCAGCAGCGGCCCTGAAGCGGTGATGGAAGGCACTGAGCGGGCCATGCGTGTGGCTATGTCCCGGGAGCAGGAAAAGGTGGAAATGAACCTACCGTTCCTGGCAACCGTAGGCTCTGTCAGTCCCTATATCGGTCTGTTTGGCACCGTGTGGGGGATTATGAATTCCTTCCGTGGTCTCGCCACTATGCACCAGGCCACTATTGCTACGGTCGCACCTGGTATCAGTGAAGCGTTGGTGGCTACGGCTATGGGCCTGTTTGCAGCAATTCCTGCGGTGATGGCTTTTAACCGTTATTCCGCCAAAGCGGAGTCGCTGTTGTCCAGCTACGAAACTTTCGCCGAGGAGTTTTCCTCTATCTTGCACCGCAAAGTGCATTCCGGCTGAGTAGTGAATAGGCGAACCCTATGAGTGTGTTTCGCAAGGGAACCAAAAAGAAGCTGGTCTCCGAGATCAATGTGGTGCCCTACATTGACGTAATGCTGGTGCTGCTAATTGTCTTTATGGTCACGGCACCATTGTTGATGCAGGGGGTCAAAGTCGACCTTCCAAACGCGCCCTCGGCGCCGATGGAGGAAACCGATGAGGAGCCGCTGATTATTTCTGTGCGCTCCGATGGCACCTATTACCTAAATTTGGGGACTGACGAGAAGAGTGCCAAGCCGCTCGAAGAGATTAAACAAACGGTTGCTAAAGTATTGCGCCAAAAGCCGGGAACTCCGGTTTTGGTATGGGGTGACACCGAGGCTCGCTATGGCCTGATCGTCAATGCCATGACCGAACTGCAGCAGGCGGGAGCGCCCAGCGTCGGCCTGGTGACAGAGCCACCTCAGGGGTAGGGTGCCGGTGAATAAAGGCTTTTATGCATTGGCGATTATCATCAGCCTCGTGTTACACGGGGCGTTGATAGCTGCCATGACCTACGGCTGGGAAGCCAGCAGTATGCCCGAGCGCAAACCGATGCCGAAGTTTGTGCAGGCCAAGCTGGTGACGATTGAAGCGGCAACACCGAAGAAGAAACTGCCGAAAAAGGTCGATAAAATAAAACAGCGTGCTGAGCGCGAGGCGGAGCAAAAACGCAAGGCTGAGGTCGAACGTAAGCGCCGCGCAGCCCTGGAGCAGAAGAAAAAGCTCGAGGCGGAAAAGAAACGCAAAGCGAAAGTCGAAGCTGATCGCAAGGCACAGGCAGAGAAGGCCCGTCGCGAGAAAGAGCAGCAAGAGAAGGCGCGCAAAGAAAAAGAGCTGAAGGAGAAGCTGGCCCAAGAGCGCCAGAGTTCCTTTGACGAGGCACTTCAGGATGAAGAGGACCTGCTAGATGCCCCCGAGGCGGAACAGGCTTTAGCTTCGGTTAGTGATGCGATCAATCGACATATTGCAGGTGTATGGAGTCGTCCACCCAGCGCCCGTAACGGTATGCTAACCACGGTAAAAATAAACTTTGTCCCCACCGGCCGGGTGGTGGCAGCTAATATCATCGAGAGTAGCGGAAATGCGGCTTACGATCGCTCCGTACTCACCGCCATTAAAAAGGTGGAAGTTTTTCCCGAAGTAGCCGAGTTGGCCAGAGAGGAACCGGTGATATTTGAGCGGGAAGTCCGTACAACTATAGTTAACTTTAGACCCGAAGATCTGCGCCAATGATCAAGAGCTTATTGAAAACAATTGTTATTTTTGCAGTCGCCTCGGTAAGCCTGGGAGTTCGAGCCCAGCTGGTGGTGGATATTACCAGTGGTATCGATGACCCCACGCCGATCGCCGTATCTCCATTCAGCTGGTCTGGTGGCGGGGTACTGGCGGAAGATGTTTCCGGGATTATTTCCGCAGACTTGCGCCGCAGTGGCCTTTTCTCCCCTGTGCCCAAGGAGGACATGCTGTCTTTCCCCAAGGCCCCGGAAGACGTGGTATTCCGCGACTGGCGTATCCTCGGCACCGAATACATAGTGACCGGCCGCATTGAGCCTCAGGCCACTGGTTACCTACTCACTTTTGATCTGGTCAATGTGTTTGGGCAGCACAAGGTGTTTACCAAGCAAGTGCGCGGCGGCCAGACCCAGCTGCGGGATATCGCCCACCGCGCCGCCGATGAAATTTTTGAAGCCGTCACCGGTATTCGTGGTGCCTTCTCCACCGAAATGGTGTATGTGCAGGAAGAGACCCGTGGCGGCAAGCCCAGCTATCTGCTGATGCGTGCCGATATCGATGGTGCTCGCGCCAAGCAAATCCGCCGTTTTAGCGCGCCGGTGATGTCTCCCATGTGGTCCCCCAATGGCCAGGAGCTCGCCTACGTCTCCTTTGAAACCGGGCGCCCGGCAATTTTCCGCGAGAACCTGCGCACGGGTGCGCGCAAGCAATTAACTAACTTCAAGGGCATCAACAGCTCGCCGACCTGGTCCCCGGATGGAACCAAACTGGCGATGGTGCTCTCCAAGGACGGCAACCCGGAGATCTACGTGCTGGATCTGGTCAGTAATAAGCTGACAAGAATGACAAGGCACTTCTCCATTGATACCGAGCCGAACTGGATGCCAGATGGTAAATCACTGGTTTTCACCTCCGATAGGGGAGGGAAGCCACAAATTTACCAATTGACTCTTGCCACTGGTCAAGTCGACCGCTTAACCTTCGATGGCGATTACAATGCGCGGCCCCGTGTTTCTCCCGATGGAAAGACACTGGTGATGGTGCATCGTAATAGGGGCGTATTTACCATCGCTACGATGGATATCAACTCGGGCAGAGTGCGTGTCCTTACGGAGACTACGCTGGACGAATCCCCTAGTATCGCGCCGAATGGGGCCATGTTGATGTACGCTACCAAACGTGGGGATAAAGGTATTCTGGCAGCGGTGTCGCTGGATGCCGGGGTGAAGTACAACCTGCCCTCTCAGAGGGGTGATGTCCGTGAACCGGCCTGGTCGCCGTACTTTGAATAAGGCGGGGGTGCCCGACGCGCTTAAGCGAAGGGTGTGAATTAGAGCAAGTAGAAATCTTTCAGGATTTTCGATAACACTATATATAAAGCGGAGTAGCTTATGTTGAAATCAGTAAAAACAGGCCTTGGGTTAGCCTGTGTATTGGCAGTTATGGCTGGTTGTAGCAGCACTGACACCACCGAAGGCAGCCAGGAGACCCTGGACCAGGCAGATCAAACTGCGGTTGAAACCACCGATTTTGATACCACGCCAACCGAGACAGTTGCACCTCTGGAAAACGTAGTTTACTTCGATTTCGACCAGTCCCTGCTGAAGCCCGAAACCCGTGAGCTGCTGATCCGTCACGCTGACCGTATGCGCGCTGCTGCCGGTTCTGTTCGCCTGGAAGGCCACGCTGACGAACTGGGTACTCGCGAGTACAACCTGGCTCTGGGTGAGCGTCGTGCCAATGCCGTTCGCGACTTTTTGGTACTGCAAGGCGTAGACGCAGCTAACCTGGAAGTAATCAGCTACGGTGAAGAGCGTCCGGCTCAAATGGGTTCTAACGAATCTGCCCGTGCGATGAACCGTCGCGTTGTTATTAACTAATCGTAAAAATGGATGCCAATGGCTTTAACGATTAGAAAACTAGCGATCGCCGCAGCAGTAATGACTGCGGCATCGCCGGTATTTTCCCAGGCCCCGATTGTAGACCTGTCTTCTAAAAGCCAGGACCAGTCGACCATTACTTATACCGATGAAGCGGATAGCAGTGCTCCGACCCAGCTTGCCCGCGCCGGTATGTCACCACCCCGAGCCCAGGGTAATCCCCAGGCCGAAGCCTACTATCAAATGCAGGTTTTGCAGCAGGAAGTGCGGGAGTTGCGTGGCACAGTTGAAGAGTTGCGCCATGAGATCAAGCGTCTCAAACAGCAGCGCACCGAAGATTATATGGATCTGGACCGGCGTATTGCACGCCTGAGTGGTACAGAACCAGCGGCTCAGCCGCCGTCTACCGCTGAAGGCGGTGCTTCGTCAATGCAAGGGCAGGGGGGCTCAGCAATGCCGCCTAAACCCCTGGGCCCGAAAGACGGCAAGAGCGAGCGCGACCGCTACCAGGCCAGCTTTGGCTTGGCCCGCAATGGCGATTACGGCGGCGCCAGTGAAGAGTTCAAAAGCCTGTTGCAGGACTTCCCCAATGGTCAGTACGCCCCGAATGCGAATTACTGGTTGGGTGAGATTGCACTGGTTCAAGGCAACCTGGAAGAGGCTCGGGAGTGGTTCGTAGCCCTCCTCGACGGTTACCCGAATTCCAGTAAAGTCTGGGATGGCCGCTACAAGCTGGGTACTGTTTATCACCAGCTGGGCGACCAGCAAAAAGCCCGCAACCTGCTGGAGCAGGTGGCAGCCAGTGACGCCAGAGCGTCGAATCTGGCGAAGAAGTATCTGCAGGAGAACTTCCAGTAGCCTTCCGCCGCTTCTGGCTGTCATCGCTGGTTTTTTGAGCAGAAAAAGCCTATGATCCCGCGCCCGGGTGGCATGTGCCACTCGGGCGTTTTTGTGTTGGGTGTGTATGACCGATCTTTCCAAAGAATCACTCAGAATCAGTGAAATTTTCTACTCCCTTCAAGGAGAGGCGCGAGAAAGTGGCCTTCCTACGGTGTTTGTACGCCTGACGGGCTGCCCGTTACGCTGTACCTATTGCGACTCCGAGTACGCCTTTTACGGCGGCGAGCGCATGACGCTGGAGCAGATTTTGCAGCAGGTGCAAAGCCATCCCACTCGCCATGTGTGCGTTACCGGTGGTGAGCCCCTGGCCCAGCCCAATTGTTTTCCCCTGATGAAGGCGCTTTGCGATGCGGGCTATGCGATGTCCCTCGAGACCAGTGGCGCTATGCCTGTGGATAAAGTGGATGAGCGGGTGTCGAGAGTGGTCGACCTGAAAACGCCGGCCTCCGGGGAGCAGCACCGCAACCGTATGGAGAATATGCAAGTACTCACTCGCCAGGACCAGGTCAAGTTTGTGATCTGTGATCGCGGGGATTATGACTGGGCTCGATTTACCCTGGATCAGTACCGCATACCTGAGCGGGTTGGAGAGGTGCTTTTCTCCCCCAGCTACGAGCAGCTGCAGCCGCGCCAGCTAGCTGAATGGATACTGGAAGATGGGTTACCGGTGCGTATGCAGATGCAAATGCACAAGCTGTTGTGGGGCGACATCCCAGGGGTTTAAAGCGCCGCTGCGCCACATCAAGAAAAGAGGAAAAAATGACAGCAAAGAAAGCAGTAATCTTGCTATCCGGTGGCCTGGACTCAGCCACCGTACTGGCCATGGCTCGCGCTGAGGGCTACGAGTGTTACGCCCTGGGCTTCGATTATGGCCAGCGTCACGAGGCAGAACTATTGGCTGCGCAGAAGGTGGCGAAGGACTTGGGGGCCGTTGAGCACAAGGTGGTTAAGCTCGACCTGCGCTCAATCGGTGGATCGGCGTTGACCGATGACTCTATCGAAGTACCCGAAGAGGAAACCTCCGGTATTCCGGTGACCTATGTGCCGGCGCGAAACACGGTATTCCTGTCTATTGCCCTGGGCTGGGCAGAGGTGCTGGGCGCCCAGGATATTTTTGTGGGTGTGAACGCCGTGGACTACTCCGGCTATCCGGATTGCCGCCCGGAATATATTGAGGCCTACGAGAAGATGGCCAACCTGGCTACCAGAGCCGGTGTCGAGGGCAGCAAGCTGTCTATACGTGCGCCGCTGATGGACATGAGCAAGGCGGATATTGTTACCGAAGGAACCCGCTTAGGGGTGGACTACAGTTTAACTGTGTCCTGCTACCAAGCCTTGCCAGATGGCGCTGCCTGCCGTCGCTGCGACAGTTGCCGCCTGAGGGCTGCCGGCTTCACAGAGGCCGGCCTGGAGGACCCCACGGTCTACGCACCTTAATTGGCCGTTGGCGCCAATTTTTTGAACAAATACCTAACTCCTTAAATTTGTTAGATTTTTTTTTGAGTTAGGTATTGTCTTTTCGAAATAGATCCGTAAGATACGCAGCTCCTCACAACGAGGCATCGAAAAGGGTCGTTAGCTCAGTCGGTAGAGCAGTTGGCTTTTAACCAATTGGTCGCTGGTTCGAATCCAGCACGACCCACCATTTTCGACAGGGATGCCCAAGGCAGCCCACCCAGTTTTTACACTTCTGCGCGAAGGTAAAAACAACCCAAGTTGGACCGTTACCAAGTTAGTCCAACCATCCTGGGGGTCGTTAGCTCAGTTGGTAGAGCAGTTGGCTTTTAACCAATTGGTCGCTGGTTCGAATCCAGCACGACCCACCATCTCTCCTTTTCCCCACTATCAATTAACCAGTTTCTCTGTATTACCATCGTACACGTGGGCTAGTTTCAGACTTTCTATTACCGTGCTTATTTGCTGTATTAATCAGCTCCTTTCGTTTTCGATTCTGAATGGTGGATATTACATGTATGGTGATCTATCAGAGTTTTCCGCATCGTAAAGGCTCGCCGACTGCGCAGATGTGCTCGCCAGGGTGTGCTTTAAGTTGTGTGTGCTTAACCCTGGGCTCAATAGCCGCTATTTACTTTAGAGGGCCTTATGTTGGTCTTGGCGGCGGCTTTTGCCGAGTTAGAGAGTCTCGCCAGATCGGCAATGAACACGATTTAGTGCTCGTTGGTGTCAAGGTTGCATGTGGAAAATAAGCTGTTGTAGAAACTTTTAGCTAAGATAAAAGTCAGTTCGAGACAGTAAAAACACCTTTATCGATAATTGTGGTTAACACTTGAGCTTAAAAGGGGGCGTGTATAGCCTTTAGGTTATTCTGCCCTATAAGTCTCTCAGTCAAGGGTAGATCCTGGGCGCAGGGGCTGCTCTTGACCGAGAGTTTTGCCTGAGAAAAAGGCTAGTTCTAATTCGAGGCTTTAATGTAGCCAGACGCTTCCTGAGGGGGTAGGCTGGAACCAACCCTCCTAGCTCTTGGCTTTCTGCGTGCTAAATAAATAGCCAATCCAAAGCAGGACATTGCAATTAAGGCGAGTAATGTAATTACAATCAATATGTCACGCTTTTCAGCTCCTATTAATGGGCGTAAAAAATTCCACTTGTGAAGCAGTGAAAATGAAAGTGATTCCAATCGGTCAATCTTTCGATTTTGGTCAACTAAAATACCTGTTACTGGGTCAACAAAATACCTGCTACCGGCTGGGTCGTTCAAGTCGACCTGCCAAACTGGTAATCGTTTATTGCGGAAGTCATAGTTTGGGCCAAAGTGTGTAACCAGCTTGATTTCATCAATTTTACTATTGTCGATTGTATTGCTATTAGATTGGATGAATTGTAGAGCTAGTTCTTTGGCCAAGTCCTGATCCTTAACCGACTCTTTCTCCCCTGTTTGAGCGTTGATTAAAGCTGATGATCTTTCCAGAGGCAGTCCGCCAAAGCGTGCTTTACGCTGTTGGTAATTGGACATTGACTCTTCAATCGGAACGCTAATTCCAAGTCGATAAAGTGGTTTTTTATCGATGGACTGATTGAGCGAAATAGCATTTAAATGCGCTTTCTTAGGAATGCTACTCCCTATGCTATGCCGCCACTGAGCCATCTCGCTTTCCGCAACTGCAAAGCTTTCCAGTTGCACAGGTTCAAGCAGTCGCAAGCCTGAAATGGGTTGTATGTATTCTGCCTGTAATAAATGATAAAACCCGCTTGCTGACCAGCCAAGTAATGGCAGCCAAAGTAGGTAGCCGAGGCGGCGATGCCAGCGTCGATTAGACTTCGGAATTTTGCGGCTGGGGAGTGCAAAAATCAGATAGAGTCCCGTTGAAGCTATCACTACAAGCGTCAACATAAATAGTGCAACAGTGAGCACACGCCCATGGCCGGTAGTATCTAGCCAGCTCCAGGTATGTAGCGCTCTGAAAAATAGTTGAGTTTTGGCTTTAAAACTATTGTTTAAAGCAGCTAAGGCACCTGTTTCGGTGTAGATAAAAGCTTTGAGTAAATTATCGTCGGCGGCAATGGTCACCTCATAAACTGGCAGCAGGCGATTAACTCGCGGGTAATCAGTGCTAAAGCTCTCCTTGAATTTAACATCAATAATATTTTCTTGTGGTAAGTCCAAGTAATGAGATGTGAGCCACTTTGCTTGTGCTATATCATGATCAAACAACTCACTTCCAGTTTCAAGGTTGAAATAACGCCTTGGACTGTTATCAGCTTCTGTAATCTGCAGTAGATTACCCTCACTTGAAGGAACAACTTTAGCGATAGCCACCCTTTCAATAGGCAGCTTGTCAACAATTTTTTCAAGTTTATATAAGGTCTCTGCATTGGCTTGAAACGTGGGTGGCATTGTATTTTTGGCTTGCGGACCAAACCAAGCCATTATTGGATGGAATATTCCAGACAAAGACCAAGTTACAACACCAAAAAAAGCTATCCAGGTTAGGAATCTGTGCCATCTAATGAATTGCAGTTTCATCAAGCTACCTCGCTTATGTATTTCCTACTGTGAGGGGCTATTAAAAGTTAGTGCTGACACCAACATAGAAGGCGCGACCTTGACCTGGAGTAAAAACTGAATTACTGGAAGCCATACTAAGATCTGATACTGTTGACACATTTGAGATATATTTTTCGTCGGTTAGGTTTTCCGCAGATGCAAATAAGTCGATCGCTTCGTTTATCGAGATACCGGCAATAATGCCAATTAATTCATATCCCGCAGTTCTTTCAGTGTTGGCGTAGTCAACGTAGGCTCCGTTGGCAATATGTCGCAAGTTAATGCCTGCATACCACCTGCCATTGCTCGAGTATTTCAATTCGCTGGCGTAGATTGATTGAGGTATTCCAGGTAACTTGTTATCCCCTCTATCCGGATCATTATCAAAGCAAAAGTCGTTATAGTTATAGATGTTCCGCCAGAGAATATTCTTATTTATTTGTATATCGAGACCAAGCTCGACACCTTTGTGTAGTGTGTTACCTCTTGCGTTTTCTGTACTTGTTGTTTCGCCGCTAAACCCGGACTGCCCAACGTCTACAAATTCGTTGCTAATTTCACTGTGATAAATAGATGCGTCCCAGCTTACAATACCTTTCTGCCCGCGAGAGCCAACCTCAAAAGTCAATGACTCTTGTGCATCAAGAATTGTAAATGGATCCGCTCCACCCGAAGTTAGATCAGTTATTCCTGGTGGCTCATAACCTTCACTCACATTAGCGTATAGCTGATTTTCATCTTGTAGGGTATAAATAACACCAAGACGCCCATTGAATTTTTCGAAGCTCAACTTACCGGTGTCATCTTCCGGTCCACCCGTATCCTGAGCGGGGTCAGAGTTAAAGATATTTTTGTTTTCTCTGACGCTACTAATATATTGAGCTCCTGCGATTAGGTTAAGTGACTCGCTTAGGGAAAAGTCTAGCTGTCCATAGATGACAGTATTCGTCGCATTCCGATCATCTTTACTTGATAAATCCCCCTTCTCGGCAGTTGGTGTTGGGCTAAAAGGGCCCTCAGAGTACGCAAACAGTTCTGACTCATTGTTACTTTCAGCATGGGTTATACCTATAACCCAGGAAATATCAGTGATATCCAGTTGGAAATCACCAGTAATATCAGTAGATATACCAAACTCCATTCCGCTTTGCTCAATGATGCCGGCATATGGTGTTATAGCGTGATCCAAATATCTTGTTGCTAGCCAAGCCCCGGCTTCAATAGTGAGCGAATCCAGTGCAAAAACTGTTCGATTTGATAAGCGAAATACATCAAGGTTTCGATCCATGTCGCGTTCAATATTTGATTCTGGCGACATGTCAGGATTGCTTAGTGCTTGGTCGTGTGTCAAAGAGCCAGCCAGCTCAAAATTGTCTTGCAATGCGGTTAGGAAAAAGCGAGTTTCTAAGTTGTCACTAAATTTGTAGCCAACATTACCAAAGCTATAAATACTGTCGACTTCGGAATGTTCTCTAAATCCACTGCTATTTAGTTTGGTTACCGCACCGTAATAATCAAAAGCGTCATTTCTTCCTTTAGTGTTAATACTGGTTCGGTATGTATCGAATGACCCGCTTTCCAACCTTATATTACTTCCAGCTTTTGACGTAGCTCCCGTCGGTGTTACCACATTGATTGCACCTCCCAGTGAAGCTGCACCATAACGAAGGCCGTTTGATCCTTTATAGATCTCGATATAGTCAATAGATAGTGGATCTATTTCTTGATACTCGGTGCTGCCACTGGCACGTGAAATCGGTACTCCATCACGCAATACAGTAATTCCTCGGCGTTCATAAGTAGCATTCGCAGCGGATCCCCGAATAGAAATTCGATTGTCACGCTGCGCTGAAGTGTCTGCGTAAACGCCGGGTGTGAACTTCAGCGCGTCACCAATACTCTGCGTAAACTCAACTAAATAGTCTTCGGCACGAACCAAGTCAACTCCCCCTGGAACACGCTGAAGGTTATGAATTGCTTCACTTGCAGAGTGTGCAGATAGTGAATTATCGATATCAGCTGTAACTACAACCTCCTCAATTGACTGGGATTGATGATCTTGGCCTTTAGCTTGAGGCGCGCTACTGATAGCAATAAGTGCTAAGGAGATGAGCAGCTTTCGAGTAATTTTCATGTATAGGTATCCTGTCGGAACGCTATGTAGCGTGCCGATAAAATAAATTAGATGCTGTAACGCAGACGATATAGCGACAGGCACAGGTGCTCTGATACTAGATTGGTAGTATCTACGAGCAAGCTGATTTGCTTATATCGAATGCCTTACTGGCTTCATGATTTGGGCAGGCGTAAACGAGCCCAAAAAGTGAAGAGCAAAGACTTAAATTGTGGACAAAGAGGTGAAGAAGGGAGGAGCGCGCTGCTGCTGTTTGCGATGTAGGCTGGCGATTACTTCCTCAGCCAAGTGTCGCTGCTGGATATAGCGTGTTTTTGACAGGCTAGATAGATAAGGGGTAGATAAAAATGTTACTTCGGAATTTGGCTTTGCAATACCAAACTTGCAGTCCAGCTGCCAATTACCTTCGGCATGGTGATCATGATCTGTACTTTCAGCAACTTTATCGGCTGACATACTCGCCATCTCATGGTGTATATGTTGATGATGGGAGTGGTGATTCTGCTCGCTCTTTGTACCGCTGCTTAATGGCTTTTGATTATGTCCCTGATGAATAATCGCCATTACTTCTGGTGAGACGCCACTAGGACAGAGTTTGATAGCTGTACCATCAGTAGCGATCGAGGCTGGCATGTACCCAGTGGGAATCAACGCTTGTACCAAAAATAAAAACAACGCTATACGAGGCAGTAGGTTTCGTGCGCCTCGTGATTGTTTGGTTTTGGTAAAGTAGCAGATTGACAAAGCTGGTACTTGCGAAGTGATAATTTGAGGCGCATTCTGCTCTACTTATTGAGAGTTATCAAGGGCTGGGAGTTGCTTTCTATGGTAAAAATACCATTGCCGTTGGCAACCTCGATCTCTAGTAAAAAATCTGCTGATAGGTTTGGCATGATTCTGCTGGATGATTTTTGGTGGCTGGTTACCCAATTCCACATTCGTATATTGTTCTTGGCAGACAAAATATTTCCATACTAATTGATATTGGAGGAGTCGAGTTTTAGTGGCAGTAAATAGAGGCTTGTCGAACCTGTTTTGGATAGAGTGGTGAGTCGTTATGCAAAGTTATGGTTGGTTTAGTGAGATATCTCCAAAACAAGGCTAGTATAAGCTTTATATCTCGACTTTTAATCGGTTGCTCAAGGTATGAAGCCAAGTGCGACCAAAAATTCCTTTCTTATAGTTCTCAATGTCTGATTTTCTTGGTTCTTCCCTGAATGCACTAAACCTGCCACTTCTATTCTTTGTAAAACTTTATACCTAGTTATTGGGTACTTTATTCCCATGGATGGCTTAGATTATATTTGTAGTATTGAATGAGCCATCGACTTGTCTTCTGACGCATTGGTAGGAATTTGAAGCCAGTTAATGCTATGAATCTAGTTTCAGAGAAATAAGGATGCAGTCTTTGGCGTTGCTACCTCCTCAAGCATTTCGTGCCACCAATTATGGTGGATACTGCTTACCTTGATGTTGCGGATTTAGTTTCTAAGGAGCCTCTGAATAACTCCGTAATGCCTCTGCGGGTCTTGAAGGTTGCAGATGTTAGGCGCAGCTCGCCGCGAATAGCGTAGCCCTTTGCAAGAGCTGCAACGCAGCAGCTGTGGCCTTCAAGGCCCGCCCTTCGGGGCTTGCAGAGCGATTCACACTCCGCGTTGCGACCTCTTGAAAGGTCTAGACATTCCTGCGAAGCCGCGCCTTGATTGTGAACCGCTATGCATGCCAGAGGTATCACGGAGTTATTCAGAGGCTCCCTAAGTAGTGCGGTTCGATCTGTGTAGGTAAAGGAGTTGGTTTTTGTAAGAGATATTTCTAATTGTCGGCCCGAGTTTTTCTCTATAGCAGCAGACGGTCGATTCTACTTTGCTGGCCACACAAATTGGCCAAATGAATCAAATGGACGTTAATCAAAACTTAGGCGTCAGCTCAAGTTTGATAGTTGGTGCTCAGGATGGCATAGGAAATGTCGCAGCCCTGGATCAGCTAGGTTCGGTTAGCTTTCTTGTGATGGAGCTGTTGCAAATGGCTAATGACAATATGGCGCTCCTGGAACAGGTGTTTACGGTAGAAAATTCAACTATGATTGTCGACCAGTTTGGTGATATGAATATGTCTACGCTGGATCAAGGAAATGCCTTCTTTACCAGAGCTACAGTGTTGCAAACCGGCGACTCCAATGATGTAAATATTGATCAGAACAATATCACTACGGGTGTTGCCACAATATCCCAAACGGGTACATTGAATATGCATGTTACCTCTCAAGCGGGTACCGCCGAGACGGCAATAGCGACACAGTCTGGAGTAAGTAATACCGGCACAATTTTACAGTAGCAGTCAGTTCTTTGATTTCTGTGCTGCTAGGTTCTGATCTGTGTGGCACAGAAATTTAATCCCAAACTTTGTTCCTAGTTTTTCCCCACTTCCTTCTTATAGCTGTATCGCCGCTTATCGTTAACTCTTACCCAGTAGTTGGTCGGCCCATGATCAGCGATTTGAGAATAGTTTCTAAATATTCAGTCGTTCATTATCGCAAGTGACCTTGTGCCAGTGCATGTCAATTCCTCTTGGGATTTGTTGTTCGCATAATTGCCTGTGTCAATTTTATTGCCTCAGCGCTCGGGTTTGGCGAGCTTTAACACTTCTTTGGTGGATACTGCTGTTTGGAGTAGGGATGGCGCTAAATTGGATTTTGCGCATGCCTTACGCCGACATGCCTATTGGTATCGATGTTGTTGATGAGGCCCTCTAGTTTGAGTCCCAAGAAAAGCTTGAATAGTTAATGAAGGATTGAATTATGAGGAAGTTGAAGCCTGTTGCGTTAGTTATTTTGACCACAGCGAGTGGAATCGCGATGGCCAGTAATAATACGACGTTAATAGATCAGCAGGGAGTGGGTAATACAGCGAATGCCAATCAGGTTGACCCTACGGCTATAGGGAACCTGATAGATGTCACCCAGATTGGCGATGGTAATTCTTCGTCATCGACCCAGGCGAGCGATGCCATAAGTAACACCATGACCCACTACCAAGAGGGTGATGGCAATATGGCTGAGTCTTTCCAGCAGTTTATGACTGAGTCAAGTTCGTTGGAAATTAATCAGATTGGGAATAATAACGATACGACAGCGGAGCAACTTGAGTCACTTGGTTCTACTCAGGAACTAAATCAAGCTGGGGAAATGAACTTTATGACCATCACCCAGACTGATACTGAAGCATCCAGTATCGCGGTGAATCAAACTGGGGATATGAATGATGCGATCATAATGGGGCAGGTCTTCGATATTTTGGGAAGTGATGTCATCCTAAATCAAATTGGCGATGACAATATGGCCCAGATTTCCCAGCAGAGTGTTGTTGAATTTAGCTCTGTGTCAGCAGATCAGCTTGGCAACCAGAATAACTTTGATAGTGAGCAATTAATGGGGGTTTTTAACTCTACCGTTACTGCTATTCAGTCAGGCGATATGAATGACATCGAGTCCGATCAGGAAAATGGAGTTACTTCAAGTACGGTCCTTATTGCCCAAACCGGTACCAGCAACTTTGGTGGGGCACTACAGCAGAATGGTGTTGCCAATAGTACTGTAAGTGTGACTCAAGTAGGGGATGGAAACTTTGGTGGCGGCGTTCAGGATACTGGTATAGATGCCAGTGTTGGTATAGTGAGCCAATCTGGTACTGCGAATATGGGCGTTACCCAGCAAGCTGGGGGAACTTCTTTTGCCTCTGCAACTGTTACTCAGTTAGGGTCAATGAATGATGCGACGTTGGGGCAAATCACTGCCACCTCAGTTACGGGCTCCATATTTCAAAATGGCACCAGTAATATTGCCGGTGTTCTCCAACAGGGAAATATGCTCAGTGTGGCGACAACTACTCAAATCGGTGATTTGAATCAACATACAACATCGCAAATGCTAGATTCACAAACTGCAATCGCAACGCAAAATGGTACTTCCAATATTGGATTTATTTTTCAATAGATTTCATTGGGGCTTTGCGATATCAGTATGAATACCGGCAGTTGTCGTGTATCTGCAAAGTCCCAGTGTTTCTTTTGTGTTTTATTCAGTCCTATATTTGAGATATGAGCGATTTTTTAGGGAGTTGCATGTTCTCTTCCTATTGACTCTCTCCTGTCTGGTTTGGCTTTTAACTCTAATTTAAATTGGCTTAGATTATTTTCTGGGATGCTTTGCTACGCCTGGACTTTAAACAGAAGGGGTGGAATTTATGTACAAGGGATTAGTTAAATGAGAATTTGGACTTCAGTTACTGCAATAGCTGCGCTCACTTTTAGTGGTCACTCTATGGGCGGCAATAATACGACTGATATTGACCAGGACGGCAACGGACATCTGGCAACAGTAGATCAGTCTAATCCCACCAGCACCAACAATACCGTTTCAATAACCCAAACCGGAGACTCACATCAAGTGTCTGTTTTACAGGGAGCACTTACAGATTTAAATATGGGCACGGTGGAGCAATCGGGTTTGATGAATGAGGCGATTCTGGAGCAAATTGCAGAAGTCTCAGAAAGTACGGCTCTAATTAGTCAATCTGGCGATGGCAACTTGGGTTGGGTGGTTCAGGATGACTTTGTTGTTGCAGGTAGTGCCTCTGTTATCCAGTCCGGTTCAAATAATGAGGGTATTGCTGCCCAGGTGGATGTTGGGGGGATACAGGGAACTGTTGCTGTTACTCAGACTGGGACAATGAACTTTGCACAAGCAATCCATGAGGATTTTGCGCTTAATAGCACTGGGCTAATTAATCAACTTGGGAGTGAAAATAGTGCCGAGTTATTTCAGGGGGACCTAACTGAGTCAAGCTTTATCAGCGTCGAGCAAGATGGAACTCTCAACGAGGCATTGGTAGGGCAGGGCTTTGCTCTTTTCTCCTCTATTACCACCTTCCAGAGTGGTGATATGAATTATGTAGAAGTCTCTCAGTTGGGACTAAGTACTGGATTGGCCACTGTCTCCCAGATAGGTTCTTCCAATATTCATGTCACGACACAAACAAATGATGGGCAGGTGGCTATTGCTAGCCAAGTGGGGGGGGGTAATACGGGAAGTATTATGCAGTAGAATTTCAAGGCCATAAAATTATGCCTGTATTTATTATTGTTAATTCATAATTTTTAATTGTGATTGATAGTGCTAAATAGTTATGAATTCCTCGTTGTCCTTGTGAGGAAGTCCCCTGCTCAGTAGTTTGGTCGGTAATTTGTTGGAAAAGGAATTTGCTATGAAGTTTATGAAGCCATTGGCTGCGGCAGTGTTGGCCGTGATTCACTGTGGGGCTTTAGCAGACAGTAATGTCAGCAGTGTCTCCCAGCAGGGCTCTATGAATACAGCCACAATTGACCAGTCTGATCCTTCGGTTACAGATAATCAGATTGTGGTTATTCAAGATGGAACTGGAAATGTCTCTGATGCGGAACAGGTGAATAATACAACCAATAGTGTGATTACACACATACAAATTGGAGATAACAATGAGGCAAGTTCGATTCAGGATATAAATGTTAATGCAGCTAATAACACAATTAATCAACAGGGGGATATGAATCAGGCTGAGTCCTTTCAGGAGAATACAGTTGAATCATCCAGTTTAACGGTCAACCAATTTGGCAATTCCAACGATGCGGACCTTGATCAGGAGGAGGGAGTTACCCAGAGCCTGGTGTCGATTACTCAAACAGGGGATATGAACGACGCAGTGGTCCCGCAAGGAGATATCGTGAGTAATAGTTCTGTGGTCGCAACCCAGTCGGGAACTGATAATGAATTTGAATCCAGGCAGGATAACCAAGTTAGTTTCAGTAGTGTAATCTCATCTCAGGTGGGCTCAACAAACAGAGCCGAATTGGAGCAGGAAGACTTAATTGATACCAGTACGATTAGTGGTGTTCAAAATGGTGATATGAACGATGCAGATGCACAACAGTCGACTGTAATTTCGGCTAGTACTATTATTGTTAATCAAGTTGGCGATGATAATGTTTTAGATGTCGATCAGTTTAGCAATATCACTTCATCCACCGCGACTATTATACAGCTGGGCTCTTCAAATGATGGTGATATAGTTCAGGCTTCAGTTGTTGATTCGTCTACCGCGAGCATTTTTCAATCTGGTGCAAGTAATCAGGCGGACGTAGATCAGGGTGATGAGATTTCAAATAGCTCTATCATTGTTACCCAAAACGGTAATGACAATGGAATGTTTGTAGATCAGGAAGACCTGGTTTCCCAGAGTTTTATCACTATTAACCAGACTGGCGATAATAATGAAGCCGGGGTAAGTCAAGAGGGAGACGTTTCCTCAACAGCCGCGACTGTTATACAAAACGGTAGTATGAATGAAGTAGATATTAGTCAAAGTAATTTTGTAGACTCTTCAACATTGACGGTATTTCAGAGTGGTTCCACCAATATGGTGGATGCTGAACAGGACGAATTTATTAGTAATAGTGTGATTGATATCACCCAATCGGGAACGGATAATACCGCTGATGTTGAGCAAGATACATTGGTTGATCTGAGTAGTGTGACTACTTTGCAAACTGGTACATCAAATTTTCTGATGGTGTTACAAACGGATGTCACATCATCCAATATCACCATTACCCAAGATGGAAATATGAATACGGTTGATGTCAGCCAAGCTGGGGTTTCCAGTAGCGCCAGTACTACCTCTCAGACAGGTACTTTAAATACTCATACCACCACTCAAGTGAATGATTTCCAAACCGCACTGGCAACACAGCTGGGTACGGGGAATATGGGTATGATTATTCAGTAATTCGGACCGTAAAAGCTAAGGGGAAAGAATACCCTGGGGTTTATATTGAACCTGATGTAGGTAATTGGTAGATAAATACTATTTCTATTTTATCACTTCAATAGCGTATTCTTTCTGCTTTCGTTGTGATTGTTTGAGTTAAACAGAATTTCTCTTCAAGTGGATAAATAATTAGCAAATCATTTTTACGATTACTTCTCCGATGTATAGTGAAGAGGTCAGTCCGGGGGATTCAATTCCAAAAAATGCCACTAACTGAGATTTATCCGCTAGGCTTTTGTGATAAATCTGGAAATCACCAGCGGGGTGGCCCCTGCGTACAATTTTGGAGCGAATGCCCGCATAGCCAGGCCGTAAAGTATTCTTTGATATTCCAGGCCAGTAGCGACGGATGTTGTCATAAAATGTATTTAGTTTACTCGGATCCACTTGGTAGTTAATGGACTCGACCCATTCCACATCTGGACCGAAGCGCGCCCCTCCGGCCAAATCCAGAGTGAGGTGAATACCCAGACCGGCACTTTCAGGTAGAGGGTAAATTAAGTGTGAAAAAGGCACCTTACTTGACTGGGTAAAGTAACTGCCCTTAGCAAAATACGTGGTGGGAATTTCTCGTTTTATAACTTCGCTATTTATCGTCCCCACTAGCGAGCTTGTGTGGAGGCCTGCGGCCACAATTAGATTGCAGGTTTTCAGTTTGTAGCCATCCTCCATCACGAGTTGGCAAGTGCCGCTGGATATTTCAATTCGCGCAACTTTGCTCGCAAGTATAACTTCTCCTCCCCTGGCTTCCATGGCACCCTCAAGGGCTAGCATCAGGCTGTGGCTATCGATAATGCCGGTCGTCGGAGAGTAAATGGCACCGGCACATTGTAATTCCGGCTCCATAGATCGGGCTTCAGAGGCGCTTAGTAATCGAAGTCCGCCAGCGTTATTAGTATCCCCCTGATTTTTGAGGTCTCTCAATTGCGCAAGCTGTGCTTTATTGGTAGCGACTACCAGTTTGCCGATTTGCTTATGGGGCACCGCGTATTCTTGGCAAAATTGGTACAGCATGGATTTACCCTGAACACAGGCGCGGGCTTTCAAGCTGTCTGTTGGATAGTAGAGGCCTGCATGAATAACCTCGCTACTGCGCGCGCTGGTTTCAGTTCCAATGGCACTGTGTTGTTCCAGTACCATCACTTTGTGGCCAGCACGGCTCAGCTGGTAGGCGCAGGCAAGTCCTAATACCCCTGCCCCGACTATCACGGTATCCAATATCTCCATAGCGGTCCTGTTGCCGAAATGTGTGCTTTCTGAAGTGACCAGGTTGAATCCCTTCGGCCTATTTTGCCTGTAACGTCAGATTAAAATTGCTGTCGAAAGGGTGCGTGGTGGTGTCGTTTCATTGCGCTATAATGCGCGCTTTTCCGCGACTGGAAGTTAGTCATGACTCATAAGTCCATTGCCGCAGACAAGGTAGATTCTCGCTCTTTGGTGCAAGCGCACCTGGCGGAGCCGGTAATGTCTCAATATAGCGAAGAAGAGCTGCAAGAATGGCGCGAGCGCATCAATCGCTTGTTGAAAGAACAGAATGCAGTATTGGTAGCACACTACTATACCGACCCTTTGATTCAGGCCCTCGCGGAGGAGACCGGCGGCTGCGTTTCTGACTCATTGGAAATGGCCCGTTTTGGCGCTCAGCACTCGGCGGACACCCTGGTAGTGGCCGGGGTAAAGTTTATGGGTGAGACCGCCAAGATTCTTACCCCAAACAAGAAAGTACTGATGCCGACCCTTGAGGCAACCTGCTCCCTGGATCTCGGCTGCCCCCCGCAAGAATTCTCTGACTTTTGCGATCAGCACCCGGACCGCACCGTGGTGGTTTACGCCAATACTTCTGCTGCGGTAAAAGCCAGGGCGGACTGGGTGGTGACCTCGAGTATTGCGCTGGATGTAGTGGATCACCTGGATGCCAATGGCGAAAAAATCCTTTGGGCACCTGACAAGCACCTCGGCGGCTATGTCCAGCGGGAAACCGGCGCAGACGTACTGTTATGGGACGGTTCCTGTATTGTGCATGAAGAGTTTAAGGCCAAGGGGGTTGAGGACTTAAAGGCCCTCTATCCGGATGCTGTGGTTCTAGTGCATCCTGAATCTCCCGCCTCTGTGGTAGCCCTGGCCGACGTTGTGGGTTCTACCTCGCAGATTATTAATGCTGCCAAGACCCGCCCAGAGAAGCGCTTTATTGTGGCTACCGACCAGGGCATTTTCTACAAGATGCAGCAGGAGTGCCCAGACAAAGAGCTAATGGTGGCGCCAACCGCCGGCGCTGGAGCCACTTGCCGCAGCTGTGCTAATTGCCCCTGGATGGCGATGAACTCTCTGGAGAACCTCTGCGGTGTACTGGAACGCGGGGATAATGAGATCTTTGTGGACCCGGAACTGGGGCGCAAGGCGATGATCCCGCTGCAGCGGATGTTGGATTTCCGCAAAGGTTAGCTCTTGAGGGAGCGGCGGTGAGCAAACAAAAAGAGCGGCCAATGGCCGCTCTTTTTGTTGGGGGGAGTTACAGCTCCTCGATTCTTTCCTGCATTTTCAACACATCTTTGAGGCGCTGTTCCAAGATGGCATTGACCTGGTAATCGTCTTTTGACATGCGAATTCCATGGCGCAGGTGTTGAATAGCCTTGTCGAATATGCCGTTGAGAATGTAATACTCAGCCCGGGCCTCGTGCACGCCAACAATATCTCCGGCCAATCCGTGGGTCTCCGCCAATAGGTACCAGACTGCCGGGTCTTTCTTCCGCGTACGGCTATATTTCGCCAGCAGGCGCTCTGCAGCCAGGTAGTTGCCGGCTTTAAAGTGGGCATTGGCGAGGCCCATGATTAAGGCGTGGTCTCCCGGGTTGCGATCGAGGGCCCACTGCAGGCGCTTGGTGGCACTGCTGTAGTCTTCTCGCAACAGATCGATATCCGCTCGGGCCAGCACATAGGCTGCTTTTGAGGGAGTTTTGTCTAACAGGGGCTGCAAGGTGTCCAGCGCTGAATCGGGTCTACCTGCGGCTACTTGGGCCAGGGCGAGACCGTAACGGGCGGCATCCTCATTGTCATTAATACCATTCAGCTCCGCGCTAAAGCGTTTTACTGCTTGCTGCGGCGTTGGTTCTGTGGCGAGCCGCACTCGGGCGCGCATCAGGTGATAATCCAGATCCTCGCTGGGAGCCACTTTTTCCATACGCTGAGCGCGCAACTTGGCATCGGCAATACGCTTTTCTGTAACGGGGTGGGTCAGGAGAAATTCTGGCGGACGCTGGTAGTAACGTGTGGCCTTGAGCATTTGCTCGAACATTTCACCGGCGGCCTCTGGATCGCGACCGGATTTGGCCAGGGTATCGATACCGACCCTATCTGCCTCTTGCTCATTCTTGCGGCTGAATCGCAGCTGGTTGTCCAGGGCTGCAGCCTGGGTCACGCTCATTGCTGCTATTCCCGCTTCACCACCGGCGGTAGCCGCCAGAACCAGGGCACCGAGCATACCGGCCAGGGTGGGAATTGTACTGTTGCGCTGTGCTTCCAGGGAGCGGGCGTAGTGCCGCTGGCTGAGGTGGCCCAATTCGTGGGCAACTACCGATGCAAACTGGTCTTCACGCTCTGCAAACAGAAACAGGCCGGTATGGACCCCCATGACTCCACCGGGGACTGCAAAGGCGTTCATGGTTTTGTTGTTTACTACAACAACGTCAATTTCTTTGTCTTCCAGTGGGCTGTACTCGGCCAATTCCTTGACCATGCCCTCGACAAATTGCTGGATCAGGGCATCACTGGAGGTGCGAACCTGACTGCGAAAAATACGCAGCCACATCTGCCCCAGTTCTTTTTCCTGGGTGTGGGAGACGACCCCGCTGGTCCTATCGCCCAGTTCGGGGAGGCGGATTTCATCACTGTCCGCTATGGCAGCAAAAGGGACTGCGCCGAGTAACAACCCCATACCCAGGCTTCGCAGTCCTGCGCGAAGTCGATGGAGGATAGCTGGGGGGCGCGTTCGGTGAAGCAGGCTGTTTTTGGAATCAGTCATCTTGATTACTGCTCGGTCTGTCCATGAAGGATCTATAGTCCAACTCTATACGCTACCCCGTTGGACTGTCGAGGATTGGACTTAGTGGACCATAAAAGGTTCACACTTGCGCCAGGCGGAAAGTTAAAAAGCGTAAAGCCTGCGCGGGTTATGGCGTCTGGTTCGCGCTATAATCCCCGGCAATTCTGGTTTGTGACTAAAAAGGCAATGTCAGTAACTTCTTCTACCAATCAGCCCGATACCCAGACACCGAACTGGGACGCGGCCACTATTGTGGATGCAAGAAATCTGCCCTGCCCACAACCGTTACTGGCCATGCGCCGGGCATTGCGGGAATACGCAGAGGGAACGCTGCTTTGTGTGCTGGCCTCTGATGAAGGGTCCTGGCGAGACTTCCACAGTTTTGCATCTTTAAGTGGCCGGCCCCTGCTCCGCGCTGAGCGACGTAATAATACCTTTCAATATTGGCTGTACGCTGGCAAATGAATAAAGATAAATCCCGAGAGTCTATGTTATCGATTGTAAAAGGCTGGGTGAACCGCTACTTCAGTCAGGAAGAAGTGGTGCTTCTGGTTTTAATATTGACCCTGGCCCTGGTAGTTCTGGCGACTCTGGGCGCTGTGCTAGCCCCGGTATTCACCGCGCTGGTGATCGCCTTCCTGATGCAGGGTATGGTGCAAAAGCTGAAGTCTTGGCGTGTTCCCCACTGGTTGGCGGTTACCCTTTCCTGCTTGGTGTTGGTGGGCACTATTGTGGCCCTGTTATTTGTGGTGCTGCCCATTATCTGGCGTCAGCTGGTGCGGCTTGGAGCAGAGTTGCCCAATATGGTGCAGCGCGGGCAGGAGCTGTTATTGTTACTTCCTGAGCGCTACCCGCGCTTAATTTCGGCCGGGCAGATCGATGAAATCTTCAATACCCTCGGTAGCGAACTGGGCGGCCTGGGGCAGACACTGCTGGCCTTCTCGCTTACCAACCTACCCATTTTTGCCG
The DNA here is from genome assembly GCF_052467815.1 of Microbulbifer maximicatervae (SeqCode). Lineage (NCBI taxonomy): Bacteria > Pseudomonadati > Pseudomonadota > Gammaproteobacteria > Cellvibrionales > Microbulbiferaceae > Microbulbifer > Microbulbifer maximicatervae (SeqCode). Next base: position 633,153 of record NZ_CP174326.1, on the reverse strand, counting down.
GGTTGCTGATTTACGTTGTAGTGGTGCCGATCCTGGTGTTCTTCTTCCTTAAGGATGCGGAACAGCTGATCCGCTGGTGCACCTCTTTCCTGCCCAAAGAACGACCCATGCTCCACCAGATTTGGCATGAGATGAATGATCAGGTGGCCAATTATGTGCGCGGTAAGGTGATAGAAATTGGCATTGTGGCTGCTGTCAGTTATGCCGCCTTTTTGCTACTGGGGGTGAACTACGCCCTGTTGCTGGCGGTAGCCGTGGGCTTCAGTGTGTTGATTCCATATATCGGCGCAGCGGTTGTCACTATCCCCGTTGCGGCTATTGGGCTTTTCCAGTGGGGGTGGAGTAATGAGTTTCTCTATCTGATGATGACTTACGGCATTATTCAACTGCTTGATGGCAACGTACTGGTACCACTGCTGTTCTCCGAGGCGGTTAACCTGCACCCGGTTGCCATTATCCTCGCAGTGCTGTTCTTTGGCGGCATCTGGGGTTTCTGGGGCGTCTTCTTTGCAATTCCCCTGGCGACCTTGCTCAAGGCCATTATGAGTGCCTGGCCCACCCATGAGCACCAGGTGGAATGGGAGGCCCGGCGAAGCTCGGAGTAATTGCCCGATATCTTTCTTTGTCTGTAGGCTGCGGCATTTGCTAGAATGCCGCGCTTTCTTTTATTTGGTCCCTTCAAATAGGTGAGAGCCCATGAGCCTGGCTGACAAAGTTCTAGCGGTCAATAATGACCTGCCGATCCGCACCGACAAGCCTATCCACAGTGGCAAGGTCCGTTCCGTATACTGGCTGAGCGAAGAAGACAGCCGCCGCCTGATTGAGGAGAAGGGCTACCCGGTTTCTCCTGACACCCCACTTGCGGTAATGGTGATTTCCGACCGTATCTCCGCGTTCGACTGTATCTGGACTGGCGAAGGCGGTATGCGCGGCGTACCAGGCAAGGGCGCAGCACTAAATGCTATTTCCAACCACTGGTTCAAGCTGTTTAAAGAGCAAGGCCTCGCCGATAGCCACATTCTGGATATCCCGCACCCGCTGGTGTGGATCGTACAGAAGGCGCGCCCGGTTATGATCGAGGCGATCGCTCGTCAGTACATCACCGGCTCCATGTGGCGTTCCTATGAGAAGGGTGAGCGGGAGTTCTGCGGTATCGAGATTGCTGATGGCTTGCAAAAAGACCAGAAGCTGCCTGAATTACTCATTACCCCCTCCAGTAAAGGTATTCTCAAGGGTATCCCCGGTGTACCGGAAGCGGACGATGTCAATGTCACCCGCAAGAATATCGAAGACAATTTCGAAGCCTTCGGCTTCCGCAATGCAGGCGATATCGACCTGTACGAGAAGTTGCTGAAAGAAGGTTTCGATTTGATTTCCGCAGAGTTGGAAAAGCTCGACCAGGTCTTTGTCGATACCAAGTTTGAATTCGGCTATGTCACCGATGCCAATGGTGAAGAGAAGCTGATTTATATGGACGAAGTGGGTACCCCGGACTCCTCCCGTATCTGGGACGGCGAAGAGTATCGCGCGGGTAAGGTTGTAGAGAAATCCAAAGAAGGTTTCCGCCAGGCCCTGCTCAAATACTTCCCGGATGCCGATATCCTGCTGAACAAAGATCGCATGGATGAGCGCTCGGCTTTAGCTCGTGATAACGAACTGCCAGAATCTATGCTGATGGATCTCTCTAATACTTATATTGGTATTGCTGAGAAGATTATTGTTACGAAACTTGAGATATCTGATAATCCCAAAGAGGAATTGCTTGAAGTTCTCCGCAAGGATTACGGTCTGGTCGACTAATCTGGATCGAACTGTAAAAAACCGGCGTTTTCGCCGGTTTTTTTATGCCTGCCATAATTCGCCACAATTTCTCCTGTTTTGTGCTCGCATTCCTGCCGCCTTTTGCCCGCTTCCCTCTGTTTAATGACTTCAACATCCAATTTAAAAGTGGAGGGAAGTGAGTGAACAGGGTGATGTTATTCGGGCAGCGGTTCCATAAAGACGATCTGATGTTGCCGACAGAGGAATACTATCGTCGCCGCCAGAAAACTGGTGGTGTAGGGCGCTGGTTGTTATTTGTTGTGGTGGTATTGGCAGTTGTCATTGCGGCAATCGGGGCAGAGGTCAATGCCCAGGAACTTCCCGCTGTGAGTGATGCGATCCAGCAGGAGTTCACCGAGACAGTTACCCTGGACGATGTAAAGGGCGGGGACTTACTTTTTACTGGCAATGAGTCGGGAAAGTATATTCCAGCGGTACACCTGAAAAGTCAGGTCAGTATTTCCGTGCGGGGTCTGGTAGCGGAAGTAGAGCTTCAGCAGCAGTTCAAGAATACCACTGACGGCTGGCAGGAAGCGGTTTATGCATTACCACTGCCTGAGCAAGCTGCGGTAGCGGGGCTTGAAATTCAGGTGGGTGAGCGCCGCATTGTCGGTAAGGTGCGCGAGCGGGAAGAGGCCTCCAAGATTTATAAGGCTGCTCGTGCGGCGGGTAAGCGTGCAGCTCTTCTAGAGCAGCAGCGCCCAAATCTGTTTACTAATAAAGTGGCCAATATTGCCCCCGATGAGATGGTGCAAATTAATATCCGCTTCATGCAGCCGGTCAATTATGACAGCGGCGTTTTTTCACTGCGCATGCCCACGACATTGACCCCGCGCTATATCCCTGGCAAGCCAATACCCTCCCAGGCATTGAACGGCGATGAACAGGAGTTGGTGGCAGAGAGTAATGGCTGGGCCCTGCCCACTAATCAGGTGCCGGATGCTGCGGCGATAACTCCGTTTATGCAGCCAGCGCAGGAGCTACAGGCATTGGGTAGTCATAATATTTCTATCGAGGTGGATCTGCATGGCGGACTGCCGCTAGCAAAAATCGATAGCCCCTATCACCAGATTGATATTGATAACCGAGGTGACGGTCGCTATCGGATTCAGTTGCGCGATGAAACAGCTGCAATGGATCGGGATTTCTTATTGAATTGGCAGCCGCGCGCTTCTGCTATGCCGCGGGCGGCATTGTTTAGCGAGAAAATCACAGCGCAAGAGGGGGTAGAAGAGCAGGCTGGTGCTTATCTGCAGGTCATGCTGCTGCCACCCAGCGACGGTACTTCCGCGCAGCGTTTACCGAGAGAAGTGATTTATGTGATCGATACTTCCGGCTCCATGTCTGGCAATTCTATTCGTCAGGCGAAGGAGAGCCTTACCCTGGCACTGTCTCGCCTGCACAGCAATGATCGCTTTAATGTTATTGAATTTAACAGTACAACCCGCGCATTTTTCCCGCGACCTATAGCGGCGAGCGCGGAGAATATCCGCCGTGCGCGCCAGGAAATCGAAAACCTGAATGCCGAGGGGGGTACAGAAATGGCGCCGGCCTTGCGAATGGCATTCGGTCAGCAAATGCAGGATGACACCAGCACCGTTCAGCAAGTCGTGTTTATTACCGATGGTGCGGTGGGCAATGAACGGGCCCTGTTCGAGTTAATTAGCCAATCCCTGCATAACGCCCGGCTGTTTACTGTGGGCATTGGTTCGGCTCCCAATAGCCACTTCATGCGCAAAGCTGCTCAGTTTGGGCGCGGTACTTTCGTCACCATCGGTGATATTTCCGAAGTTCGCGAGCGTATGCAGGCCCTGTTCGCCAAGTTGGAAAATCCTATGGCTACAGACCTGCAGCTCAGTTGGCCCCAAGGCGTCGTAGCGGATGCCTACCCCAAGCGTATCCCGGATCTCTATAACGGTGAGCCTATGCAGTTGGTGGCAAAGGTGCAGGGCGATCTATTGCGGGGAGATATTCAGTTGCGGGGCCGAATGGCAGGTAAGCAGTTTGTGCGCAAACTTGCTCTGAAAGTAGAGAGTGGTAGCGAAACTTCAGGCATCGGCAGTGTCTGGGCGCGCAGTAAGATAGATTCTCTGCGGGACCGGCAGCTTCAGTCTGGAGAGCAGTCGGATGCGGGCCTGGCTCTGCGCGAACAGATTTTACAGATTGCCCTGAGGCATCAACTTGCCAGCCCCTACACCAGTTTTGTTGCAGTCGAAGAGGAAGTTGTACGCAGCGCTGAAGAGAAGTTATCTCGCAGCTCGGTCACCAATATGGTGGCTAAAGGGCAAGTGCTACAGCGCCAGGCCTACCCGCAAACTGCTACAGGTCTCTACGGGCAGTTATTGGCAGCGGCGGTATTGTTGATGTTTGCGGCGATCTTCCAGCGCGGTCGGGCCTTGCGTAGCAACTTGACCCGAGCCCTGCGCTCCTTCCTGCGCAGGGTTTTACCGGACCCCCGTCAACCCAGCGGCGCTAATCCTCTGCAACGGGGAGGTGTGTAAGCGTGGCTCGCTCACTGCTCTTTATGCTTTGTTTGGGAACGGGGTTGTGGCAGTTGGGCTCCGCCAGCTGGCTTCTGGCCAAGGCAGAATTGGCCCAAGTGTTGATTAATAGTGCTTGGGAAGAACAGCTACAGGGCGGGGCTCTGCAAAAGCCCTGGCCCTGGGCGGACACCTGGCCAGTGGCCAAGTTAAAGTTGGAAGGGCAGTCGCCATTAATTGTTCTCAGCGGCGGTAGTGGCCAGGCGTTGGCTTTCGGCCCTGGTCTCTTAGCTGGGTCCGGCAACCCTGGTGAGCCTCGCACCACGGTTATTGCCGCACACCGGGATACTCACTTTGCGGGATTAGAGCGTGTCAGGCGGGGTACCTCCATTTACCTGCAGGATAAACGCGGACGCTGGCATACTTATCGGGTTACGGAAATGCGAATTGTGGACAGTGAGAGAGAGCGTTTGCCGATCTTTGCCGAGCGGGGTTTATTGCTGGTGACTTGTTACCCCTTTAATGCCCTGGCGGCTGGTGGCCCGCTGCGTTACTTGGTCTACGCTGAATATCAACTCGGTGGGGAGCTGGTTCAGCTGTGACTGATGTCTTTGTTTGAGACTCGATTTTGTAGTTCATTTTCTCAAAAATTCCATTAAATGTTCCGGTGAAACGGCCAAACGGCAAATAATTGTTTTGCTCTTTTGTTTTATTTGTTACTAACCGTCCTATCTGGAAAATTTTTTGTAGTAATACTACAATTCCCTCCGCTAACAACCGGGGATGGGGTTTTGTCCGCCAGTCTGCGCGGGCCCCGGAACAAATAATCACAGTCAAACTAGGCACTTGCGGCAATTAATTGCGCCGCTTTCCTCACCGTCATATTCGAGTAAAGATTCACAAACTTTGCATTTACGCCAACAAAGTTGGTGAATTGGCGGAACCAAGAAAAAAAGGAAGCTTTTTTTTGCTCGCGCTGTAGTTTGCCCGCGTACCGATTTTTGAGAAATAGACCGACTCGACGTCGCCTAATTCGCCGAGGAGCACTTGATGCACGAAGATACCGATAACCTCGAAACGCAGGAGTGGCTGGACGCGCTGCAAGCGGTTATCCGCTATAGCGGCAAAGAACGCGCAGCCTTCCTCCTGAAGCAGCTGTCTGACCGCGCTACCGATGTAGGCGTACAATTGCCTGCGGCAATCACCACTCCCTATCGCAACTCCATTCCGCCCAATGCGGAAAAGCGTATGCCTGGCGACTTATTTATGGAGCGCCGCATTCGCTCCCTGATTCGCTGGAATGCCCTGGCGATGGTGGTACGTGCCAACCAGAATGACGATGGCCTCGGCGGCCATATCTCCAGTTTCTCCTCTGCGGCCACACTCTACGATGTGGGCTTCAACTACTTCTTCCGTGGCAATGAAGGTGAAGAGCGCGGCGACCTGATTTTCTTCCAAGGTCACAGTGCACCGGGTATTTATGCCCGCTCCTACCTGGAAGGGCGTTTCGATGAAGAGCAGCTGGACAACTTCCGCCGCGAAGTGAACGGCAATGGCCTTTCCTCTTACCCGCACCCCTGGCTGATGCCGGAGTACTGGCAGTTCCCCACGGTCTCCATGGGATTGGGGCCGATCCAGGCGATTTACCAAGCGCACATTATGCGCTACCTGTCTGCCCGCGGCCTGTCCCCGCGCGGCGATCGCAAGGTGTGGGCTTTCCTTGGTGACGGTGAGTGTGACGAGCCGGAAACCCTGGGCGCAATTTCCCTGGCCGGCCGCGAGCAACTGGAAAATCTAGTGTTCGTGGTTAACTGTAACCTGCAGCGTCTGGACGGCCCGGTACGCGGCAACGGTAAGATCGTGCAGGAGCTGGAAGGCGTATTCCGCGGTGCCGGTTGGAATGTTGTCAAAGTACTCTGGGGTCGCCTATGGGATCCGCTGCTGGAGAAAGATGACAAAGGCCTGTTGCAGAAAGTCATGGACGAAGTTGTCGATGGCGAGATGCAGAACTTCAAGGCCAACGGCGGCGCTTATACCCGCGAGCACTTCTTCGGCAAATACCCGGAGTTGCTGGAGCTGGTTAAGGATATGTCCGACGATGAGATTATGAAGCTCAATCGCGGCGGCCACGATCCTTACAAGGTATACGCAGCTTACGCGGCGGCGATGGCCCATAAAGGCCAGCCCACCGTGATCCTGGCGCAGACCGTTAAAGGTTACGGCTTGGGCTCCGCCGGTGAAGCGGCGATGGATACCCATTCTGTGAAGAAGCTGGATCTGGATTCTCTCAAGCGTTTCCGCGATCGCTTTGCTATTCCGCTCACCGATAAAGAGCTGGAAGAGGTCCCTTACTACCGCCCATCTCCGGACAGCCCGGAAATGAAATATATGGCGGAGCGCCGCAAGGCCCTGGGTGGCCCGGTTCCCCGTCGCCCGGTTGAGTGCCCGAAACTGGAAGTTCCCGGTCTCGATGCGTTCAGCGCACTGACCAAAGGCTCCGGTGAGCGTGAGATCTCCACCACTATGGCATTTGTCCGCGCTATTGCCGCCCTGGTGAAAGACAAGAATATCGGCAAAAACATCGCGCCGATCGTTCCTGATGAAGCCCGTACCTTTGGTATGGAAGGCCTGTTCCGCCAGCTGGGTATCTATTCCTCCCAGGGGCAGCGCTACACCCCGGTGGATCACGGCCAGATCATGTATTACAAGGAAGATAAGAAAGGCCAGGTGCTGGAAGAGGGCATCAACGAAGCCGGTGCTATGTCCACCTGGATGGCGTTGGCCACGGCTTACAGCAACCACGGCGTGCCGATGGTGCCTTTCTATATCTACTACTCCATGTTCGGTTTCCAGCGTATCGGCGACCTGGCCTGGGCCGCTGGCGATATGCAGGCGCGCGGCTTCCTGATCGGTGCTACTGCTGGCCGTACCACTTTGAACGGTGAGGGTCTGCAGCACCAGGATGGCCACAGCCACGTACTGTCCTCCACTATCCCCAACTGCCGCAGTTACGACCCGGCTTACGGTTATGAGCTGGCGGTGGTTATGCAGCGCGGCTTGAAAGAGATGTACGAAGAGCAGAAGAACCTCTTCTACTACATCACTATCGAGAACGAAAACTACCTGCAGCCGGAAATGCCTCAGGGCGTGGAAGAGGGCATTATTCGCGGTATCTACAAGCTGCAGTCCAACGTCAAGAAAGGGGCCAAGGGCAAAGCGGCGAAGAAACATGTACAGCTGATTGGTGGCGGTACTATTTTGCGCGAAGTACTGGCAGCGGCGAATATCCTCGCCGACCAGTTCGGTGTGACCTCCGATGTCTGGAGCCTCACCTCCGCTGTGGAATCGGCCCGTGAAGGCCAGGATGTGGCGCGCTGGAATATGCTGCACCCGGAAGCCGAGCCGCGCAAAGCCTGGATCACCGAGCAGTTCGAAGGCAATACCTCTCCGGTTATCGCCTCCACCGACTACATCCGTTCCTATGTGGAGCCACTGCGCGAATTTATCGACGGTGAACTGACCACCCTGGGTACCGATGGTTTCGGCCGCAGTGACAGCCGCGAGCAGCTGCGTCGGTTCTTCGAAGTGGATCGCAACTACGTGGTGATCGCCGCACTGAACGGCTTGGCCAAGCAGGGCGTTATTGATGCGAAAGAGGTTGCGGAAGCAATCGTGAAGCTCAATATCGACGCCGAAAAAGTTAATCCACGCATCAGCTAAGAGAAGGCAGAACTCCTATGGCAAAACAAGTCATTAAAGTGCCTGATCTCGGTGGTGCCGATCAGGTGGATGTGATTGAAATTTCTGTTGCTGTCGGCGATACCGTCGCGCAAGAGGATTCACTGATTGTGGTGGAGGGCGATAAAGCCTCCATGGATGTGCCAGCCCCAGTGGCTGGCAAAATCCTCAGCATCAGCGTGAAAGAGGGCGATAAGGTCTCTGAAGGCGACGTGATTGGGGAAATCGAAACCGATGTGGCGGAAGCGCCGGCAGAGGAGCCCGCTACGGCCCCCGCCAAGCAAGAAGCTGCACCCGTTGCAGAGCCTGTGGCTGAAGCCCCTGCGGCAGCGGCGAGCGGCGAGCCGAAAGAGGAAACGATCCAGATCCCGGATCTGGGCGGTGCCGATGCGGTTGATGTGATCGAGATCAGTGTACAGCCCGGTGATGTGGTTGAAGAGGGGGACTCCCTGATTGTGGTGGAAGGCGATAAAGCCTCTATGGATGTGCCTTCCCCCAGCGCCGGTACCGTGGTTTCTATCGCGGTTAAAGAAGGCGACAAGGTTTCCACAGGTGACACCTTGGGCGTGTTGAAAGTAGTTACTGCAGGCGCCGCCGAGCCTGCGGCTACAGCTGCAGCCCCTGCAGCGACAGCGCCTGCCGAGAGCGCGCCACAGCAGGCAGCTGCGTCTGTTGAGCCCCCGGCAGTGCCGCAGAAAGACTATCAGCTGGAGCGCAACCTCACCGCAGCAGCCCAGGTTTACGCCGGCCCCGCCGTGCGCAAACTGGCCCGCGAGTTGGGTGTTACCTTGAATAAGGTGAAGCCTACCGGCCCGCGCAACCGGGTCTCCAAGGACGATCTGCACAATTACATCCGCGAGCAGGTGAAGAAAGCTGAGAGCGGCGCGGTTGGTGTCGGCGGTGGAATCGGTATCGCCAAGATGCCGGATATCGACTTCAGCCAGTTTGGCCCGGTGAACGTGGAGCCGATGAGCAAGATCCACAAGATCACCGCAGCCAACATGTCGCGCAACTGGCTCAACGTGCCTCACGTCACCCAGTTTGACGATGCGGATATCACAGAGCTGGAAACCTTCCGCAAGTCCATGAAGGCCGAGGCGGAGAAGCGCGGAGTGAAGCTCACCCCAGTGCCTTTCCTACTGAAAGCGGTAGCCGCAGCCCTGCGTGCAGAGCCGAGCTTTAATGTGTCCCTGCACAACGATGGCGAGCACATTGTGCGCAAGGACTATGTGCATGTGGGTATGGCAGTAGATACACCCAAAGGCTTAATGGTGCCGGTTATCCGCGATGTGGATAAGAAAGGCCTGTACGAGCTGGCGGCAGAGGCCACTGAAATGGCCCTGAAAGCCCGCGATGGCAAGCTGAAGCCCAACGAGATGCAGGGCGCCTGCTTTACCATTTCCAGTTTGGGGGCTATCGGCGGCACCGGATTTACCCCGATCGTCAATTCTCCGGAAGTTGGTATCCTCGGTGTTTCCAAGCTGGCGATGAAGCCGGTGTGGAACGGTAAGGACTTTGAGCCTCGGCAGATGTTGCCCTTGGCGCTCTCCTACGATCACCGCGCGGTAAATGGCGGAGATGCCGGACGCTTTATGACTTACTTGGTCAGCGTGCTGGCGGATGTGCGCAGACTGTTGCTGTAATTGCCAGCGAGTTAAAGCCAGTAAAAAAAAGCGGCCAATCGGCCGCTTTTTTTATAGTCAGGACTAGGGAGCCTCTGAATAACTCCGTACATTCCATATAAGTAAGTTAGCCTTTAAGTGGAAATGAAATATTCGCCGCGAAAAACATCAATAAGATGATTTATGCGCAAATCGATTCTGGGTTGCTGGCTGCTAATGCCTCGGCAGCTAGACTCACAGAGAGGCTACTATCATCGCAGCACTGAAAATGTGAGGTGTCGGATTATGGGACCTACAAGGAAATTCGCGTTGCCGCTTGTGGCGGTATTTGCGATGCAGGGCTGCTTGTTTTTGCCTGCGGATGAAGTGGAGGGTGAAGACCCTTTCTTTTATGAGGCAGAGGCTGCCGGACAAAGCGCCAGCTTTGTGGAAGTCGGCAGTAACCACACAAAATACCCACAACCCCTTACCGCCAAAAGCGAATGCGAGACGGCGGATTGCGTAGATAGCTTGCAGGACTCCATGGCCTGGTTTTTCCCTATATTGCGGGTTTACTAACGACAGTAGCTGAGCCTAGTGTGGAGCTGTTGCGAAATAGCCGGATCTAAAAGTGCGTGGATTCTGTCCGCGCGGTGCTGATACGGAGCGCTACCATGCAAAAGTTTGCGATATTTATTTCTGCCTTGTCGATGGGTGTATTCCTTGAGGGTTGTGGAACCCCCGATACGCGCAATCAAGTGGTTTATCCCGTAAGCCCGCCAATTCCCCGCCATGCGGAATACCGGGGTTATCCCTCTTCTCACTCTTCTCATTCCTCCCATGTGCCAGATGCACCTGCGTCTCCAACAAGCTGCCCGGGGGATTCTGAGGAGCTGGCGCCGGGTTCTATTTGTCCACCCAGTGCCCGTTGTTTTGATATTTCCGGTGGAAGGCGTTGTATTTCCTATGAAAATTAGCGTTGTTTTTTTTCTTATTCTTGTAGCGCAGTCCCTGGCGGGCTGCGTGGCTGACGGTTTCGGTTATGACTTAACCGGCACGGCAACTTACTACACCTACAAAACCACTCCGGTGCCACCGGATGAACTTACAGCATTCCCGCGTTTTTGTCTGGCCGGTGATCCCTATATGGGAAGTCTCGACAACTGTATTGCCGAGGGTGTGCACTGCTATCAACTGGACACCGGTGATTGGTGTGAAGGACCTTATTCACCATTTGAGTTGAGTTACAGTTTCTACTGACCAAGTAATTTTCCGCTAGTGCCGCTTTTTGAGCCGGTGCGAAATGGTGGTATGGGGGCACGCAGTTTATTTTGACTCCATTGTTTTTTCCTGAGTGGAGTAAAAATTAAGACTGGATCGTTTTATTTTGGGATGCCGATTTAAACAGGTTTAATAATGAGGGGTGCCAATAGAAGCTGGATGCGAAATGTAATTGTCGCAGTGGATCAGCTGGGAAATGCTATTGCCGGTGGTAATCCCGATGCAACAATATCGGCACGCTGTGGGTATTTTTCCAGAGTGACGGAAACCCGTTTTCGCCACTATTGGAGATTTTTGGAGAGGGTGATTAATTACACCTTGATGCCAATAGATGGGCCGGATCACTGTTACCAGTCTTATCTGTGGGATCGCGCTGAGAAACACGAAGAGGGCAGTGACTATATGCGAGCCCTTCTGGGGGTGATCGTTATTATTTTTTGTGTACCCATGGGGTTATTGATTCGGGTTTATGTAATTTTATTTCCGAGAGCCCGCTGGAAAAAGGAAACGCGCAAATAGAAAAAAGCCCGGGCGCATAGCATTTATGCGCTCGGGCTAAGCGGGGTTAAGTGTCAGCTACTTGCTCCAGAGGTAAGTTACTCTCCTGGCTATCTGTAGTGCGGGCAGCTGATAGTTTGCCGCCGGCAATCTTGCGCAGGGCAACATAAAATACCGGAGTGAGGAACAGGCCAAACAGGGTTACACCGATCATGCCGGTAAATACGGTAATGCCCATGGCATTACGCACCTCAGCGCCAGCGCCGCCGGCCAATACCAGTGGAACAACACCGGCAATAAAGGCGACTGAAGTCATAATGATCGGGCGCAGACGCAGGCGGCAGGCTTCCAGTGCAGCCTCGACAGTGCCTTTGCCTTCCATTTCCAGTTCGCGAGCAAATTCCACGATTAAAATAGCGTTCTTACAAGCCAGCCCCATCAGTACAACCAGCCCGACTTGAACAAATACATTGTTGTCGCCGCCAGTAGCCCAGACACCAAATAGTGCAGCCAGCAGACACATGGGCACGATCAGGATCACCGCCAGTGGCATTACCCAGCTTTCATAGAGGGCGGCCAGCACCAGGAATACCAGTAGTACTGCGAGAGGGAAAACCACCATAGCGGCATTGCCCTGGTTGACCTGCTGGAAGCTGAGGTCGGTCCACTGGATTTGCATGCCCGGTGGCAGGGCTTGGCTGGCAACCTGCTCAACCGCTGCCAGTGCCTCGGAAGAAGACAACATGCTGGGATCGGACTGCCCCATCAGATCGGCTGCGGGATATCCGTTGTAGCGGATCACCGGATCGGGTCCGTAACTCTGGCGCAGGGTCACCATGGTGCTGATGGGCACCATCTCCCCATTCATATTGCGAGTGTAGAGATTATCGAGATCCTGCACTTCATCGCGGAAGGGTGCATCAGCCTGGGCAACGACCTGGTAGGTGCGGCCGAAAAGGTTGAAGTCGTTGATATACATAGAGCCGAAGTAGAGCTGCAGGGTGCCGAACAAGTCATCCATGCGCACACCTTGAGCCTTGGCCTGTAGTCGATCCACTTCCGCGTCCATCTGCGGCACATTGGCCTGGTAGGAGCTGAAGGGGTAGCTGAGGCCGCTGGCTTGGCTCAGGGCACCAGCCAACATATTGGTGGCGCTTTGCAACTCACCGTAGCCGGCACCGCGACGGTCCTGAACATAGAGGGAGTAGCCGGAGCCGGCACCCAGACCGAAGATGGGCGGCGGCATAAAGGTCATGGCAAAGCCTTCCTTGATCTGTGAGATCTTGCCATTTAGCTCCGCAGCGATTTCCTGGGCACTGCGCTCACGTTCATCGAAATCGTCGAACAGGATAAATACCGTGCCCACGTTGGGAGTGTTGGTACCTTGCAGGGCATTGAAGCCGACAAAGGCCGCGGCGTTGGCAACACCTTCGGTTTCCAGGGCCAATTCACTCACGCGGCGAGCAACTTCCTCGGTGCGGTCCAGAGAGGCACCTTCCGGCAGGCGGATACTGCCCACCAGGTAAGTCTTATCCTGAACCGGAATAAAGCCGCCGGGCACCTGTTGGAACAGGGCAAAAGTACCGCCGAGCAATATCAGGTAAACACCAAATACGATACCGCGACGCTTGAGGCTGCCACCCACGATTCGCTGGTAGCGCTCGGAATTGCGCTGGAAGAAGCGGTTGAACGGGCGGAATATCCAGCCGAACAAACGCTCAATAATACGCGCGGGCATATCCGGTTTGGCGCCGTGAGGCTTCAACAGAGTTGCCGCCAGAGCCGGAGACAGAGTCAGAGAGTTGATCGCGGAGATAATGGTGGCGATGGCAATGGTGGTGGCAAACTGGCGGTAGAACTGGCCGGTGATGCCGTCCAGGAATGCCATGGGCACAAACACCGCGCAGAGCACCAGGCTGATCGCGACAATCGGACCGCTCACCTCGCGCATGGCCTGGTGGGCAGCGGCTAAAGGCGTCAGTCCCTCCTCGATATTCCGCTCGACGTTTTCCACCACCACAATGGCGTCATCCACCACAATACCGATGGCCAGCACCATGGCGAACAGGGTTAGGGTGTTGATTGAGAAGCCCAGCATTAACAGCACCGCAAAGGTGCCGACAATAGATACCGGCACGGCCAACAGCGGGATCAGTGAGGCGCGCCAGGTTTGCAGGAACAGGATAACCACCAGAACCACAAGCAGCACGGCTTCCAGTAGGGTCTTGATCACTGAGCTGATGGAGGTGCTAACAAAAACCGTGGGGTCGTAAGCGACTTCCCACTTGAGGCCTTCCGGGAACTGATCATCCAGTTCAGCCATTTTCTCCCGTACCGCCGCAGAAACCTCCAGTGAGTTGGAGCCGGGGGATTGGAAAATAGGGATGGCGACAGCCTGGCGGCCGTTGAGCAGGGCGCGCAGGGAGTCCTGGGAAGAGGCCAGCTCTACACGGGCCACATCTCTCAGGCGGGTGATCTCACCATTATTGCCGGTCTTGAGTACAACATCGCCAAACTCCTCTTCACTTTCCAGGCGGCCTTTGGCGTTAATGGAAATCAGGAAGTCGGAGCCGTTCGGCATGGGGGAGGCGCCGATCTGGCCGGCGGAAACCTGTACGTTCTGCTCACGCACGGCACTGACAATATCGGCAGCAGTAATGCCTACGGCGGCGGCTTTCTGCGGGTCCACCCACAAGCGCATGGCGTAGTCACCGGAACCGAATACGGCGGCAAGACCCACGCCGGGAATGCGCGATAGCTCATCGCGAATATGCAGTACGGCGTAGTTGCGAATATAGGTAGCGTCGAGGCTATCGTCCGGTGAAATCAGGTGCACCGCCATCATCAGGTTTGGCGACTGCTTCTGGGTAGTAACACCTTGCAGGCGGACATCTTCAGGCAGGCGCGGCAGGGCCTGGGACACCCGGTTTTGCACCTGTACCTGGGCTTGGTCCGGGTCGGTGCCCAACTCAAAGGTCACGTTCAAAGTCAGGGTGCCATCACTGCCAGCCACTGACTTCATGTAGATCATATTTTCCACGCCGTTAATCGCTTCTTCCAGCGGCGTGGCTACAGTTTCTGAGATCGTCTTAGGGTTAGCGCCAGGATAGCGAGCACTCACTTGCACGCTGGGGGGTACAACTTCGGGATATTCGCTGACCGGCAGTGAGGGAATACTGATCAGGCCGACGACGAAAATAATGATCGACAACACGGATGCAAATATCGGTCTGTCGACAAAGAAACGGGAAAAATTCATATACTGCTACTCCGAGAGCGACTCAGTCAGCCGCTCGGATTCCATTGATAGGATTAGCTGAATGTATGGGCTCACTTCGGCAAGCCCCTTGCTCTTTGTTTAGTGGCCAGCGACTTGGGTCGCCTTTACCTGCTCCTGCATGGCCACCATTTCCGGTGCGACGGGCATGCCCGGGAAGAAAATCTTTTGCAGGCCATTCACCACAATTTTCTCGCCGGGCTCCAGGCCGCTGCGGATAACCACAAGGTCACCTTGGCGTTGGCCAGCGACTACGGGGCGCTTTTCGGTGACATTACTGTCGTTGACGATGTAGACATAGCGGCGGTCCTGATCGGTAAGAACCGCTTTGCTATTGATTAAAACTGCCTGTGAAACCTCTTCAATTGGCATTTCCACCCGGGCAAATTGCCCCGGTCTGAAAAAGCCGTCCCTGTTGTTAACCACAGCGCGGAACTGAATAGTGCCGGTATGGCTGTTCAAGCGGTTATCAATAAAGTCCAACTCTCCACTGTGTGGATAGCCCTGCTCACCGGCGAGACCTACGCGCACAGCAGGTTTTTGCCCGCTATTAAGTAAGTCGCGGCCCTTAGCAAAAGTCTGTTCGTCACTTTCGAAATACACGTACATTGGGTCGACAGAGACCAGCGTTGTCAGCAGGGTGCTGTCGGCATTGGCGAGATTGCCTTGAGTAACCAGGGCGCGGCTTACTCGGCCACTTATTGGTGCTTTAACTTCAGTGTATTGAAGGTCCAACTGGGCATTTTCCAGTGCTGCTTCGGCGGCGCTGAGAGCCGCTCGGGCCGAATCTCGCGAAGCGATACGCCGGTCGTATTCCTCGCGGGAGATGGCTTTGCTGTTGAGTAGCTGTTTTGCCCGGCCGGCTTGCTTCTCGCTATAGGAGAGGTCGCTGCGAACCCGAGCCAGGTCTGCGCGGGCGGCGCGTTCGCGGGCCTGATAAGGGCGGGGGTCAATGGTGAACAGGACATCGCCCTGTTTGACCAGAGTTCCCTCGGCAAATGAAACCTTGTCGATATAACCGCTAACCCGCGGGCGCAGTTCAACGGTTTCTGGGGCTGCCACACGGCCGGTAAAGCTGCGCCACAATGTCGTATTTCCTGCAGATACCTGGGCGACCTCCACGGCTGGGGGAGGCGGTTGTTGACCGCTGGGTGCGTCACTGTTGCAGCCGGCGAGTACCAGTGCAGATACGCCGAATAAAACCGTCGTTAATTTTCTTACCATTACGCGTGTACTCCCTTTGCTACGGAGGGGGAAGGGCTATTGGGTGCTTCTCCCAGTAAGGGCGTAACTCTAGCGCTGGCCAAGTTGGTTGCGGTATCCGGGAACTGTTAATTGATTGCCTATTTCTACTTAAGACGTGCTTTTGGGTTGGAAGGATCACATTCTATTGGATGTGTAAAGAACTGGATATATAACTAGTTATCGCAAAAAGTGATTAAGATATTACAGCGACTGTAGGGCTATTAATCGGTTATAGTTACCTATTACTGCACAGTGATTGCCCAATCCTGCAAAACTACACGGAAATTGCCTAAAACTCCGTATACTCTGTGCCACTTCGTGTTGAGTCGTGGAATTGTTAGCGGGCACAAGGGGAGCATATGAGCATTGAAAAAAGAGCGGAATTTAACTCTGTCGCCATGGATATGGAGTCGATACGGCAGAAGCTGATTGCCTCCCTGATGCGTCAGGCACCGGAACAGGGATTAAATGAAACGGTACTGGGTGGTCTCTCCCTGATTCGCTGCAATGAGCCGGGAGCCTGTGCGGCATCGGTGTATACACCGTCCCTGAATTTTATTATTCAAGGCCGCAAGACCTTAGAACTGGGAGACCGGGAAATTTCCTATATGCCGCTGAGCTATGTGGCAACCTCAGTGCACTTACCGATCCTGGGGCGTGTTGAAGATGCTTCCCTGGATACACCGTTCCTCGGGGTAAAGATAACGATCGACCCGCAAGAGGTGGCAGACCTGGTTATGGAGCTGGGTGATAAGGCGCCGGGTGTGGAGGCTGGCTACGACTGTCCCGAAGTCAGCTGCGGCCTGTGCCTGACCAAAATGGATTACGGTATGCTTGATGCGCTAAACCGGCTGGTCTCCTTGCTGGATAGCCCTAAAGATGTCCCGATACTGGCGCCATTAGCCCGGCGTGAGATTATCTATCGCGCCCTGATGGGGGAGATTGGCGCGCGGATGCGCAAGTTTGCCATGGTAGATAGCCAGGCGAACCGGGTATCCCGGGTGATTGAGGTGCTAAAAGACCGCTTCTCAGAACCGCTGCGTATCAGTGACTTGGCCGATCAGGCCAATATGAGTGAGTCATCCCTATATCACAGCTTTAAGCAGATCACCCGCATGTCCCCGTTGCAGTTCCAGAAAAAGCTGCGCTTACATGAGGCGCGACGCCTAATGTTGACCGAGGGGCTGGAAGCGGCTTCCGCCAGCTATCGGGTTGGCTATGAGAGCCCCTCTCATTTCAGTCGTGAATACAGCCGAATGTTTGGTCTTCCGCCCCGCGCGGACGTGATTAAATTGCGCGGTGAACAACGGGTCCCAGCTTAATTTGAAACAGGGTTGCCCTGCTTCAAAACAAATAAGCTACACCACCCTTCGGGACTGATATCGCCCTCCACAACCAGGCAGGCATTGGGGGGCTCAAACAGCTGACAGTCCACGCACTTTTTCCCATCCTTGGGAGTATCCTGGTAATTTACCTTGTCTTTTTGCGCTTTGATTTGGGCCTGAGCTGAGGGTGTTGCAATAAATGTGGCAGGAATTAAAAGTAGCGATGTTCCTGAAAGCTTAAGAAAGTGGCGACGGGAGTTGTCTAGAGGCTTTTCCATAAATGAACGCCTGAATGATGAAAATAAGTTTCTGGCATTCAGGTTAGCTGGAGAAGGGAGTTTTGCTCAAATTAAAGGCTTTGTTTTAAGCGGTAATCTTATTCTATTTGTTAAATTGGAGGCGGCGCCATGTAGGCGCCGTCTGTTTTTACTTCTTTACTTGGTTACGCGTATTTTAGCTACAGATTTATCTCCGCTGCGAGATACGACCCGAACCTTTAAGCCGTAAGGTGTGATAGCGCGGCCGGCATCTGGTATTTCTTCGCTGCTATAGCTCCGGGTGTCATTAAACAATGGGTAGCGGCGGTTGTGAGTGTCACTTAAGAGTATGCCGTAGTCCTCGAGTAAATCCAGAACCATGTCGTCGGCTCTTTCGATGTTAAATGTGGCATCGTGAACCTGATAGCGGGTACTGGCAACGGAATCATCACTCCATCTCAATACATTTTGGTCGGCATCAACAACTCCGAGGAAGCCGTTTCCTGGGTGTACGCCAACCCAGTTATTATCGTAGCTGGAATCTACGTACCAAACCAAGAGGCCTTCTGTGAAAGTGAGCATCTCGCCGGCTACATTGACATGTGCCAATCCGGCATCAACGCCGCGATGCGTACGCCATTCGAGTAAGTAGTAGTGATCGTGCTCGAGATAGCCAGGGTTTCGGCTAAAGCCTGCAAGGCTAAAGTTGCCATCAGTTTCAGCATCATCGAAAAGGAATGTTGTGTCATCAATTTCGATGCTGATGTCATCGGCAAAAAGACCTGAATTCGCTACGGCGCCATCAGTAATATAGGCAAGTGAAAGGCTAATTTCTTGCCCAGCGTAAGCGCTTAGATCGAATGCAACGTCAATCCAGCCCTCGGAGCTACCAGTAATACCATTACCTGGGTTGGTGCCGTTGGGGTTGGTATCTGTAGTTACTGAACCAGGAATGGAGACAAAGCCATCACCGGAATCTACCATGATCGCGGCGTAATCCCAATCCAGCTCAATGTCGTACCAAGCTTTGAAAGAGAGGCTTGCTGTTTCTGCATTGCTCAGATCAACAGATATTGTCATAGAGTTTTGCAGGTTGTTGCCGCTACCACTGAAGTAGGCGTATTCCCCACTGCTGGGTTCGGTAACTATTTCTTGTTTTGCAGGTAGGTCAATTCGGACGGCATCGTTATTGGTCCCCTTATTAACCGCTTCATCGAGTAGCAACTCGATACCGCGGCGAGGAATTTCATCTAGTGCAATAGTTTCACCGTGAAGCCAGTTCCCACCATGGTTGTGTTGCAGGTATTCCTTGGCATATGCGGAAAAGCCCGTGGGTTCTGCACCCGGTGTTACACCAGCCCAGCTACCACTGGACATAATGGACCAGTAGGAGACGGGTTCTCCACGGCCGCTTCCATCGGTATCGTATTCATCGGGCAGGCCCAAATCATGGCCATATTCATGGCTGACAACCCCTGCAGCGGCGTCCGCCGGCTGAATGGTGTAATCGTAAGCAGCCATAGTGCCGCCCCAGTAATCTACCTCCGCAGTAGTCCCTTCAAGTGAATAGACTCCGCCAAGGTTCCAACGGTGAGACCAAATGGCGTCTTCACCCAGTTGCCCGCCACCTGCTTCTTCACCAACCGAGGAGTGGAAGATCATGATGTGATCTACCAAACCATCTGCTTCCCAAAAGTCGCCATCACCATCCAGGTCGTAACGGTCTTCAATATCAAAATCTGACAGGTCTACTGTGGGGTCGGCAGCTGCAGCTTCCAGGGCCTCACGAATTAGGGAGCGGGCATCTCCATCGGTGTTATTGCCGTAATAAGCTGCTGGTTGGCTGGCCATATACCAACCTGCAACAGAGCCTTCAACCGAGTAGCTGTTACCGGATTGCTGCCAGTAAAACTGTTGCATGGATAGCATGTTTTCCCCATTGGGGCCTTCAAAGCCATTTTGGGAGAAAAGCAGGTCAGCGTAATGTTCAGCGGCGTAATCCGCGTAGTACATATCACTTTCCCCGGGTTCGATGCTGTTATGGGGAAAATCGGGGAACTCCATCAAAATAGCGAGAACCCGTGCAGTTTGGGCTTCACCGTCGTAGCTCTCAAGTTGAATGTTTCTAGGGTAGCGGCTGCCGTGGTTGCGGTGAAGGGAACCTTTGCCCCTTTTAAGCCGAGGGTGGTGCCCTCCTCGGGCATCGCGCATCATTGTTACGGTATCGCTGGTAAGATCTTGAGCCCCATTAATACTATGGGTGGCCCGCTCTTTTAAATAAACCCGTAAAGTGCGCTCAGCTTCGGCAATAGAGGCATCTTGGCTGATGCGACCAGAGCGCTTGAGCATATCAATCAATTTGGCTTCATTGGCAATGACCAAGTCGACTTGATCACCACCCTTTTGAGATGAATTAACGGCGTGGGCATTGACTGTCATCAGGCTCAGTGCCAGCGTGCCGACGGAGAGCAAACTGTTTATTTTTAGCATGATCCCTTCTTGTGCGTTCCGAGATGATTTTAAGTTCCGAAATTAGACATAAATAAAATTTACTAAAATAGTCAGATTTCGAGTTATGGCAGCTCAGGTTTTTTATTATTAGCTACAGAGGGATGACGTTTTAAGATGAATAGGCCGCAATAAATTTATGGGGGGGTGGCACAATTTTAAACTAAAGTG
Organism: Microbulbifer maximicatervae (SeqCode); assembly: GCF_052467815.1. NCBI lineage: Bacteria > Pseudomonadati > Pseudomonadota > Gammaproteobacteria > Cellvibrionales > Microbulbiferaceae > Microbulbifer > Microbulbifer maximicatervae (SeqCode). The sequence goes on along the minus strand of NZ_CP174326.1, from coordinate 612,951 downwards.
TGATATTTATTTGATCGCTGATAAATTTTCCTGAAGATGTTAATGGAAATTATTTCCCCATCTGAAGAGCTTCTGTAGCATAGCTTGTTACATGTCTAGTTTTTTTTATTTTTCCATGGTAGCCAAAGGCAAATTTGCAACCCCCCGCTGGGGCGGTTCAAGAGCTGTATGTACCCGTCGTGTGCATCAATGATTTCCCGGCAAAGCGCTAAGCCCAGGCCGACACCTTGCTCTTTAGTTGAGAAAAAGGGGAGCAGCGCCTGCTCAAGTACTTTCTCACTCATGCCGCAGCCACGATCGGAGAGTACTAACTTTTGTCCAAAGGTATCGGTGGCGATTTCAAGCTCAATATCCTCACTATTACTGCCTGCTTCTCGTGAATTCTTAATCAAATTTAGCAGGGCTTGCTCTAGTTGAATGAGATCAAAATAACCGGGTTCATCTGGTAAGGAGCCTTTAAGTGAGAACGCTTGAATTGGCATTATACGATCGACTAGATCTTGCCAAGCTATGGTCTCGCAACTTGGAGGAGGGAGTTTTGCAAAAGAGGCATACCCTTGGGTGAACTCCGTAAGGTGCTTGCAGCGGTCTGCAATAATATCGAACACTTTTTCCAGTGCTTGCTCTTTTCCAGGTTTTGTTACCAGCACCTTTCCTGAGTGGGCGAGAGATGAAATTGGGGCTAAAGAGTTGTTCAGTTCATGACTGATCAAGCGAATAACTTTTTTCCAAACTTCTACCTCTGCACGGGTTAGTTCGCGGGTCATTTCTCGCAAGACGATTAAGCGATGCTTCTGGGCATTTAATACAAAAGTACTATTTCCGATATGCATGGAGTGTGGCCCATTAGTATCAGTGTAATTAAATAGTCCATTTTTCCAGCTGTTTATGGCGCTAACTATTTCTTTGGGGCTTTTGGGCAGGAGCTTTTGTAATAGTAATCCTTGTATAGGTTTCCCATTATTGAGTAGTTGTTTGGCACTACTGTTTGAGTAAATGATGCGATCGCTTTGATCGACCAGTAAAAGAGCTTGGGGAGATGTCTGGATAACGGTATCTAAAAGGAGTTCTCGTTGATAAATATGAGCACGCTCTTTACGTAAGTGTTCGCCAATCTCATTATAAAGCAGTGTTATTTGTCGGAGCTCATTGTCCTTCGGGGGCACAAGGGAGATTGAGAAGTCGCCGTCACGAAAATTTAGCAGCCCATTTTGCAGTGATTTTATGGTGCTGTTCAGGGGGCCAATTGTGTGCCTTATAAGTCCAATTAACAGGGGCAGTGAAGCTAAAAGCCCCACAGCCCAGGAGAGTGATGGGCTAAAGCCCGCTCGGGTGCCGAGCCAGCTGATAGTAATGCCGGCTAATAAAGGAATAGCTGCTATTGCAATTAGGCGGCCTTCAAGCGAAAAATATTTTGACATCAATAAGGTATACCGTGTTTTTCCAAGCGGCGATACAGCGCTTGACGGCTCATACCGAGTTCACGTGCAGCCTGGGCAATAATGCCATTACAATTGGAGAGAGTCTCCTGTAGCAACTCGCGACTGGGCTCAAAACTCACTTCCACTTTGTCGGTTGGCGTTTGCTCAGGAAGTGCCAGGACGGCTTCATCGATAGTATCCTCCTGACTAAGGACGGCCGCTCGCTGCATAACATTTTGAAGTTCTCGCACATTGCCGGGCCAATGATAGCGAGTAAGGGCGTTTAACGCTTGAGGAGATAGTTTTTTTGAGTTGCCACTTTCTGCGAGGAAGCTCATCGCCAGGGGAGGGATGTCTTCAGGGCGCTCATGTAGTGGCGGGAGGCGCAGTTCTATAACATTGAGTCGATAAAATAAATCCTGGCGGAACTTACCTTCCTCGATAGCCTTGTGGAGATCCCTATTGGTAGCACTGATTACCCGAACTTTGGTTTTGCGGGTTTGGCTGCTGCCTAAACGTTGGAATTCCCCGGTTTGCAGTACGCGCAGTAGTTTCACCTGGCCACTGGATGACAGCTCGCCAATTTCATCGAGAAACAGGGTGCCGCCATCGGCGGCCTCAAACCTACCCTCCCGTGCCCGATTGCCGGCGCCGGTATAGGCTCCGGGTTCGGCTCCGAACAGCTCTGCTTCCATCAGATCTTCTGGCAGTGCACCTACGTTAACTTTAATAAAAGGCCCTTCTCTCGATGAAGAGTTCGCTTGGACAATCTCAGCAATCTTCTCTTTGCCGGCCCCATTTGGCCCTGTGATCAGGATAGGAACTTCAGATTTCGCTACTTGAGTGGCCATCTCCAGCAGCTTTTGCATTTTATCGCTGCGGTAAATTATGCCTTGTAGTAGAAAATCTTCCTGTAATTGGCGTCGAGCATCCAAAGCCTGTTGCTGGGATGCCTGCTGGCGCTTTTGTAATTCTCCCAACTCCAATAAATTGTTAATTGTGGATATTAGTTTATTGTCATCCCAGGGTTTGCCCAGGTAATCAGCAGCCCCAGCTCTGACTAACTCGACTGCCATTTCCAGTTGGGTCCAAGCGGTCAAAAGGATAATTGGAAGGTCCGGATTTATTTCCCGAATTGCGAAGAACAGCTCTTTGCCTTCTTCCCCAGAGGTTGTATCAGCGGTGAAATTCATATCCTGGATAACCAGGCTTACATCGCTGTTCTCTCGCAGCAGTTGTAATCCGGCTTGAGGAGTAATCGCACAAAGTGGCTGCAAGTCATGCAGGGACAACAGGATCTCCAGGGCGGAAACGATACTGCTGTTGTCATCAATAATAAGTACTTTGTCCATAGTTTCTAAGACACGCTATTAAGGCGCCTATTATGCAATGTGTTGGTGGCGAGGGGGAATGTTTGTGGCAGGTTTTCCCTGCCACAAATAGGTTCGGGAGAGTTGGTGGCCGATATGTTACTCAGCGGGTTTATGGTCGAAGCTAAGTACCCTCGCGAGCTGCCACTTATCATCAACCTGTTTCCAGAGATGAGTGAACTGAGAACTTTCCCGTAAGACTTCAGAATTGTCGTCATTGATGCCATAAAATCGATGGGTACCGGACTGAATAGCACCATAATGGTTGACGGGGTAGACTTTAGAACTCTCGATTACCAATTCACGACGTGCACGAATATCATTTCCATTTTCACGCTGTTTACACATATTGGTAATGGCCTTGACAAACTCTTCTCCAGACTTCGCTGTTTGACCCCACTTGTCATGGTACATTTCAAAATCATCGGTCACCAGGTTTTGTGCTTCTCTTAGATCACAATTGTTGAATAACGCATCAAATAAGCGTTGGTCAGCTTTTGTAATTTGTTGTACTAATTCTTCATTTGCTATTGGTCCAGCAATAACTGGATGTTTTTCAGCTTGAGAAGCTGAGCTTAGGAGGGGCAGCCCCATAAAAAATAAAGAAAATATTTTTTTTAACAAAATCAATGTCCTTATTGTTTGCTGGGGGCGAGCAAGTAGGCCACCCCCTCAAGGTTGTTATTTAGATACTTCGGGTGGCTGTTGCCGGCGATATATTCGCTGCTCGTAACGCTGGGGCAAGTGCAGCTACAAGACTGACTAAAAGTACCAGTAATGCACAAACAACTAGGGGTGCAATTGTCAAAGTGGGCTGTGAGTAATCGCGAACCATATATTGATTGGCAATTAGTGCTGCTGCACTGCCAACTGCGATACCCAGGCTCGCTATCATTCCGTTTTCTATAAGAAAATAGCGACTGATATTGGTGCGGGTGGCTCCTAATGCACGTCTAACCCCAATTTGTTTGGCCCTTTGATTAATCCAGAATATGGTTAGGCCTACAATGCCAAGAGCTACAATAAAACTCAACATGGCAGCAACAATAGATAGGACTTTAACCATTAAATTATCGCGGGCATAACTTCGGGCGACATACTCTGTAAGTACTTTTGTTTTTATTACTCTTTGAGGGTCGCGTTCAGATAATTTTTCCTCTAGTACCTTCAGTACGTCATTGCGCTTTCCTGATTCAGTCCGAACTAAATAATTTATATCTTGCGTGTTTCTAACGACGGGAAAAAAGGCTACATTACCTGCGTTTGACCATCCTACCCAGGCTCCCAGATGTCTCTCGACAACACCAATGATTTCTATTGGATGGTTGTTGCCATCATATAAAGGTTTACCTATAGGGTCCTGGTTAGGGTACAGTTTTTCAGCGAACTGCTTAGTGATAATGGCAACTGACATTTCCCTGATTTCATTAGGGTCAAAATACTGCATTTCCACATCTGTAAAATTTCGGCCCGCAATTAAATTAAGACCTAGAGTATTAATGAAGTGTGGATCTGTATTGTAACGGTTGGAGACGACCCCACCGATTTCCTGATTTGGCTGCGTGTAAAATACGCCAGCAGATCCTGATTGTGATAAGGGTACTTGCTGTGTAACAGATGCGTCCTTGACGTGGGACAGTTCGCGTAGCAATTTTAAATCAGAAGAAGCTGCACTGATCATGTCGTAATCTTGGGGGATTGCCATAACGTTTATAGCAATAATTTCTTCCACGGCAATACCTGTCGGTCGTGTTATCTTGCCAATGCGATCCTGTACAATAACCACAATGTTACTGATGATCGCCAATGTTAATGCTAGCTGCATAGCGATTAACATTGCTGATATTTTGTTGCGCCAGAGGGCAGACAACATAGGTTTCAATTCCAACATGATTCGGCCTTACTGGGTTTTCAGATAAATGGAGGGGTTGGTACGGCTGATACGCCAAGCCGGATAGATTCCTGCGAGTAGGCTTGCAATCAAAGCGAGAGCGATGGCTGCAATCATCATTATCCAATCCATCGTAGCAACAGTATCCATTTGCCCCATGGCTAGGTAGCGAATTCCACTAATACCCATGACTGCAATGAATATTCCGGCGATACCACCGATTAATCCAATGGCAGAACTTTCAATTAAGTGTTGGGTAAATATAGCGCCTCTGCTCGCTCCCAGGGCACGTCGGACACCAGCCTCGGGTGCTTTACGCAAAAACTTAGCGAGCAATAAAGCTACAGCATTGATGATACAAACTAATAAGAAAGCCAGAGATATCCAGCCCAATACACGGTTATCATCTCTGAGGACTTCGTTAAGAACCAGCCATTCAGAGGGCTTGCTCAGGGCAAATTTTAATGGTCGTTCAAAGCGCCCTTGTATTTTTTCACCATTAATATATGCAGTCAGGAAATCTTCATATTGAGCTTTTTGGTCGCTACTATTTATCTCGACCCAATACTGTATCCAAATATCCTCACTTTGTAGGAATCCCTCGTAGCCATGGCCTTCACCATTTTTCCACCCATTGGTGTTTCCCCAGCTGTATATCTCCAGTTTCCTATGTAGCCCGAAGGGCACAAACAGTTTTTCGGCGCTGCCAAAGGCACTGTTGTTAAGGTCATAAACTTTAGGAGCAGGCTCCCAGTGATCAATAACGCCAACAACAGTAAAGGGCTCGCCATTTAGGATGATGGATTTGCCTACACTGTCTTCGCCAGAAAATAATTTGTCATTCATCGACTTGGATAGAACAACAACCGCGACATGAGAAGAGTCTGCTTCATTTTCCCAGGTACCGCCGTAAATAAAAGGCACATCAAAAAGGGAGAAAAAATCGCGCGTAGTGACGCGGGTAGATGCGGTAAAAGGGCGCATCGATGAGTTTTCAAGTTGAACCGTAAACCCGAAGCGGTGCATGGCAACTTGGCGAGTTGGAATATCTGAGCGTAGAAGCGCTTGTGTATCCTGGTAAGTCAATTGCCAGGGTATCTCATTGGCCGTATTTGCAGCTTCCTTAGGGTTCCAACCATCCAGCTGCACAGCGAAAAGAACGTCATCTTTATGCTGGAGTGCATTTTGCGACATCATATAGTTGAGGGTGAGAACAGTCATGGAGGCTCCGACGCCCACCGCAATAGCAGAGATCATCAAGCCGCTTAAAATTGGCGTACCGCGCAGGCTGCGCAAAGCCAGGGAAATATAGTATCCAAACATGGTGCAGACTCCTTAAGCAGTAACGGCAGCAGGCTGCTCGGGGACCGCACGTAAATCACAAACCTGTCCATCCACGATCTGGATGTTGCGATGGGCACGGCGAGCGAGTTCCGGATCGTGGGTAACCATCACAATGGTGGTTCCCCACTCGTTAATAAACTCCAGTAGCTCCATTACCTGGCGGGCCATTAAGGAGTCGAGGTTGCCGGTGGGCTCGTCCGCGAGTAAAAAACGGGGCTCGCCGGCTAAAGCGCGAGCGATAGCGATACGTTGCTGCTGTCCACCGGAGAGCTGTGCTGGCAGGTGCTTGGCGCGTGCAGAAAGACCTACCTGCTCGAGTACTTTTTCAATACGTTTGCGGCGTTCTTTTGCATTGAAACCACGATAGCGCAGGGGAACGTCGATATTGTCGAATAAGGTCAGGTCGGGAATCAGGTTAAATCCCTGGAAAATAAAGCCTATCTTTTCGTTGCGCAGATGTGAACGCTGGCGGTCATTGAGATTACTGACATTCTCACCGTCGAGCAGGTATTCTCCACTGGTGGGAGTTTCCAGCAGACCGGCGATGTTGAGAAAGGTGGTTTTACCGGAGCCACTGGGGCCGGTCACCGAAACAAACTCGCCCTCTTTAACCTCTAGGCTGAAATCGCGCAGCGCATGAGTTTCTATAGTATCGGTACGGAAACTTTTACGGATATTGTTCATTTTCAACATTGCGATATTCCCTTTTTCTTAAACTTTAAACTATTGATTGATTTACTAAGGAGCTATACCGAGCTCCAATTTGAATTCCGGGTTAATCTGTCAGCGCAACCAGCTGGGCATTTTCGAGCTCCTCGGAAGAGGAGATAATGATTCTGTCTCCCTCTTGCAGGCCTGAGACAATTTCCACCTGTTTTAAGCCAAAGGCGCCTATCTGGATGGAAACTCGCTCCGCCTGTTGTTCGCTGTTCAAGCGAAAGGCATGATTGCCACCGCTTTGATCGAGAAAGCCACCGCGTTTGACCAGTAGTACGTTATTGCGGTTTTCCAGCAGTATGCGGGCGGTAAGGCGGAGATTTTGTCGCAGCTTTTTCGGCTGGCCCTCGGTAAAGCGAACCCGTGCAACCACCTGACCGTTGATGACTTCGGGGGAGATTGCGGTAATTTCCCCGGATAATTCTTTTCCACCGAGATTGATTGCCACGGCCATGCTGATGCCCAGATCGTCGGCATAGTTTTCCGGCACCTTGGCCTCGAGTTCAAAACTGGTGAGATCGACGACTGTAATAAGTGGCGCATTGGCACCTACGGCGCTGCGCTGCGCCACAGCCAAGCTACCGACGGTGCCGTTGACCGGTGAGATAATGTTCAGCTCGCGTACACGGCGCTCAGTTTCTTCTACCTGAAGACGTTGTTGTGAGACCTGGAGTTCCAGGTTCTGGGTTTCAAAGGTCAGTGATTCTTTTTCCAGTCCCGCATTTTGTACGGCTTGTTCGTACTCCAGCTGGGCGCGGGCCATATCGTCCTTGGTTTTTTCAAAATCCAGCCGCGAGATAATTTGCTTTTCCATAGACAGCTCTGCACGTCTCAACTCTCGCTTGGCAGCGGTGAGGTTGACTTTGGCCAGGTCGGCCTTTTGCTGGTTTTCCATATGCTGGCGTTTGGCCTGGATTTTTTGGCGCTGTAGGTTCACCGTCAGCTGGTTGAGTTGGGCGTTTTCCTGGGCCAGCTGATTGGATAGTTCCGGACTGTCGACTGTGGCCAGCAATTGCCCTTCGTCAACGGTATCCCCAGCTTTCACCGCAAACTTCACAATGCCCTGGGCAGGGCTGAAAAGCGTGGGGCTGTTTGCAGCGACCACTTGGCCCTGAACCACCAGGTCCCGCACCAGGTCTCCTCGCTGGACCTGGGCGATATTGATTTGGGACAGGGAAAGGGTGCTGTCGACGGAGCTATTGCTGTGCCAGGAGCTGATACCCCAGATCAGGAATGCCACTGTCAAACTGGCAAATACCGAGACTTTGACGACCTTTTTGTTCTTCCAAACCGGCACGGCTTCTATCTTGGTATCTTGTCTGGAAGTATCTCTAATCATTGCGGCTTTCCGTTTCTCTTACTGTTTTGCCTGTCGTTGGTATTTGGATGCAGGCTTTTGGAAATTTGGATTCAGAGTTAAGAATCTGCTTGTTAGGAGGGGTATCGCAATAAGCATGCCAACAGTTAAGTTTTGTTTAACCTGTTGAAATAAAAGGAATTTTTTAGATTTTTGTGTTTTTTTGTTTTCTTGAGGGTGTCCGCAAAAAGTGTCCGGTGTCCGCCTTGTCCGCAGTCGGACGGCAGTGGACAGCTCTGATATTTGTCAGAGGAAAAGTGGGGATAGGGGGGCTGTGCCATGCGGGGTTGCTGCCGTTTATGGTAGAGTGCGCGGCCTTTTTTTGATCAATCTCAATTTAATTAGCTGTCTCCTATGTTTCCTTCGCTGCTCTCATCGACCAAAGCCGACTGGTTCGGCAACATACGTCGGGATGTTCTCGCCGGCCTGGTAGTGGCCTTGGCTTTGATACCCGAAGCCATCGCTTTCTCGATTATCGCGGGCGTTGACCCCAGGGTCGGGCTCTACGCCTCTTTCTGTATTGCTGTTGTGATTGCATTTGTTGGCGGTCGCCCGGGAATGATCTCCGCTGCCACCGGGGCCATGGCTCTACTGATGGTGACCCTGGTGAAGGAACACGGGTTGCAATATCTGCTTGCGGCAACCTTATTGACGGGGGTACTGCAGATTATTGCGGGTTACCTGAAGCTGGGGAGCTTAATGAGTTTTGTCTCCCGGGCTGTGGTGACAGGGTTCGTCAATGCCCTGGCGATACTGATATTCCTGGCGCAAATGCCGGAATTAATCGGCGGCACCTGGGAAGTCTATGCAATGACTGCGGCGGGTCTGGGGATTATTTACCTGTTCCCTTATATCCCCGTGATTGGCAAGGCTGTGCCATCACCGCTGGTGTGTATTCTGCTGCTCACCGCAGTTGCAGTAACGATGGGGTTGGATATTCGCACTGTCGGCGATATGGGTGAGCTGCCGGATACTCTGCCTGTGTTCCTCTGGCCTGAAGTTCCACTTAACTTTGAAACCTTACAGATTATCTTTCCCTACTCCGCAGGTCTGGCCGTTGTGGGCTTGCTGGAATCCCTGATGACGGCGACGATTGTCGACGATCTGACGGATACTACCAGTGACAAGAACCGCGAGTGTAAAGGTCAGGGTATTGCCAATATTGCTGCGGGTTCCCTGGGTGGTATGGCTGGCTGTGCCATGATCGGCCAGTCTGTTATTAATGTGAAATCCGGTGGCCGCGGCCGTCTTTCCACTCTGGTGGCCGGTATCGGTCTGCTGACCCTGGTAGTGTTTATCAGTGACTGGGTTGCTGTGATCCCCATGGCGGCGCTGGTGGCAGTCATGATTATGGTTTCTATCGGGACCTTTGACTGGGGCTCCATCCGCAACCTGAAGCACTACCCACTCTCTACAAATTTGGTAATGCTGGCCACTGTGGTTGTGGTAGTGTGGACTCACAACCTGGCCTATGGTGTATTTGTCGGTGTGCTATTGGCATCGCTCTTCTTTGCCAACAAAGTCAGTCACTTTATGTATGTGAGCAGCTCCCTGGATGAAAAGCAGAGTCGCCGCACTTACAAGGTCATTGGGCAGGTATTTTTCAATTCAGCCGATAAGTTTACCGCTTCATTTGATTTCAAAGAGGTGGTGGATACGGTGGTGATCGACCTCAACCGCGCGCACTTCTGGGATGTTTCCGGGGTTAATGCGCTGGATAAGGTGGTGCTTAAGTTCCGCCGTGAGGGAGCACAAGTTGAGCTGGTAGGATTGAATGAAGCCAGTGAAACGATCGTCGACCGTTTTGGCGTACACGATAAGCCCGAGGAAATTGAGCGGGTTCTTGGAGGACATTGATGGCCGTAAGCAACAGCGAAAATAACAATGAGAACACAGGTAATGGCGGCAAGGCGCCATTGATACTCTCTTGTATCGATGGCTCTCATTACACTGGAGCGGTGTGTGATTACTCGGCCTGGCTGGCCAGGAGCCTGCAAGCACCGCTAAAGCTGTTGCACAACATCGAAAGAAGCAGTGTCCCTGCGGTAACCGATTTTACCGGCAGTATCGGCCTGGGAAGTCAGGAGGAGTTGCTGGAGGAGTTAACTGCGCTGGAGCAGCAGCGGGCGCAGTTAATGGTGCAGCAGGGCAAGCTGATGCTACAGGCCGCCCGCAGCCGTGCCGAAGATGCCGGTGTGCAAAATATCAAAGCCTGCCAGCGTCACGACAGTCTGACAGAATCAGTGGTGGAAATGGAAGACTCCATTCGCGCGCTGGTGTTGGGAATTCGCGGTGAAGAGCACGGGGATTCTGAGCGTGGACTTGGCGCTCACCTGGAGACAGTAGTGCGCTCACTGCACAAGCCGATTTTGGTGGTCAATCGGGACTTCACAGAGCCCAGTAGGGTGATGCTTGCCTACGATGGCAGTGAGGCCTCGTGCAAGGCATTGGCGATGGTTGCAGAGAGCCCATTATTTCGCGAACTCTCCTGTCACCTTGTCTATGTAGGGCCCGCTGAAACTGCGGAGAATTTGTTGGCTGAAGCCTCGGCCAAACTGGATTCTGCAGGACTCACTTGCACTGCCAGTAATCTCACCGGCAATACCGTTGAAGCTTTGGTGGCCTACCAAACCGAGCACCAGATTGATCTAACCGTAATGGGAGCTTTCAGTCACAACCGCCTGCACGACCTTCTGATGGGAAGCATCACCGTAAAAATGTTGTTGAAAGCCCGTCAGCCTCTGTTGCTGTTGCGGTAGAAGCCTCTTCGCTTCCCACTTAGAGTGCCAGTGCCGCTTCCCGGGGGCTGGCAAACCAGCGTAGGGGTTCTGCCTCATCGGGCAGTCTTAAATCGTAGAAAAGGGCTTCGCGACCAACTTTGCGAAGCTCTTTTTCTCCCATCATTAAATAGCTCTTAAGATTTAAGTTGCAACGGTTTTCCTGCTCTTGTTGCGTGTCTTTCTCGGTAAATGTCAGCTGAGAAATATCAAGCGATGTCTTCATTTTCTTATCCTGATATCGCCATACGCCGGTGAGTGGGTCAAAACGGTAAAACGGCAACAATCTCCAGCCGTAGTTGGCGACCAGGGCCACTGCCTCCAATAAGTATTCCAAGACCTCCTCGCTGATAAAATAGTTAAAATTGAGTCTTATCCAACCGGGTCTCAGTACCTTGTGACCTTGCAGGATTTGTTCTTCCAGGGATTTACTGTGGGCCATATCGATGCCCAATAAAGCGTGCCCATAGGGACCGGCACAGGAGCAGCCTCCGCGAACCTGAATACCAAAAAGGTCATTGAGCAATGCCACTACAAAACCGTAGTGAAGGTCCTTATTGTTCCATTTAATTCGCAGGGAGATGATGGATAGTCGTGCGGAGTCAGTATTGCCGAGTATCTCAATGGCCTCCTCCTCCGACCAGCGTTGCAGTGCCCGCTGTAAAAATTGGGTTTCGCGTCGACCAATCTCTTTTGCGCCCACCGTCTGTTGAAGTTTGAAAACCATACCGGCCCTGATCGACTCGATAATGGCTGGAGTGCCGCCCTCTTCACTGCGCTCGGCGTCTTCCAGATAGCGGTGATCTTCCGGTGTGACATAAAGGACGGTACCGCCTCCTGGTGTAGCAGGTACCGAGTTTTTCAGCAGGTCTTCGTGTACAACCAGAATACCTGGAGTGCCGGGTCCTCCGATGAATTTGTGCGGGGAGACAAACACGGCATCCTTTTGGTAATGGCTATCCGGCGTTGCTGGCCCTTGCATATTAATTTGCACATAGGGTGCTGCGGCGGCGTAGTCCCAAAAAGATAAAGCTCCGTGTTTTTTAAGGAGTGCAGTCACTGCCTCTACATCTGTTTTGATTCCGGTTACGTTAGAGGCCGCAGAAAAACTGCCGATTTTGTGTGGTCTATGGGCATGGGCGCGCAGTTCTGATTCCAGTGCTTCAAGGTCAAGTTTGCCACTTTGATCTAGTGGAATAGCGATCAAATCGGCAATGCTCTCTCGCCAGGGGAGTTCATTGGAATGGTGCTCGTATGGGCCGATAAAAATAACCGGGCGATCATGTTCGGGAATTCTACTTAAGAGCTGGTGTTGCCTATCCAGGTCTGCGGGCAGGCGCAAGTTGAGAATATCGATCAATTTGTTGATCGCCGCTGTTGCACCAGAACCACAAAAAATCACTTTATGGTTATCGCTGGCGTTGACTGCCTGACGAATTTCTTCACGGGCCTGCTCCCGTAGCGCGGTGGTATGGGCTCCGGTATAGGAACTCTCGCTGTGGGTATTGGCATAGAAGGGCAGTACCTGCTGGCGGATAGTCTCTTCGATAAATGCCAGCGCACGACCGGAAGCTGTGTAGTCGGCGTACACCAGAGGACGTTTTCCAAACGGCGTTACGATTGCTTGCATATCGCCGATTACCGAGTCGCGGATGTGCTTTATCAGGTCTGTCATGATTTCCTTTCCCCTGTTTTGTGGGGCTCACTTTAGTCCCGAATGCTTGAAACAATGTCTCTACTTGTATCTTTTATTGTGTAATTTATGAATGAATGTGCCGATAATAAGATTTAAATCGTAAAACTGTGCCATAAGGCATCATTTTGTGTGATTGGGCGAGGCGGGGACTGAGTGATGACTGAAGGATTAAGCAAATTGGATAGGGCAATACTAGAGCTGTTGCAGGCTGATGCGACCCTGTCAGTGGGGGACATTGCCGAGCGGGTTGGGATGTCCAAGTCGGCGTGCTGGCGCCGCATTCACCGTCTTGAGAATGAGGGGGTGATTTGCGACAGGGTTACCCTCCTTGATCAGCAAAAACTGAACTTGCCGCTGACGGTCTATATTTCAATTCGTACCAACCAGCACAATGATCAGTGGGCCGCCCGTTTTAGCGAATTGATACAGGGGGTGGCTGAAATTCTTGAGGTCCATCGTATGAGTGGAGATTTGGACTATCTGATAAAAGCGGTAGTCACCGATATGCCTGGCTACGATCGTCTCTATAAGGAACTGATCAAGGCCGACCTGTTTGATGTCAGCTCCAGTTTTGTAATGGAGACGATGAAGCAGACAACCCGTTTACCGCTAAATCATGCATTGTCCAAATAGGGCTGGACTCTAGCCGCGTCGATTACTCCACCAGTGGCGCAAGCGGGTTTCTCCCAGGGCGCTGTCACCCGGGGGGGCCTTAAGGCTGTTGCGAATCTCACTCCAGGCGTTGGAGTTCAACCACAGGTTCAGGGCGAGTACCACCACCATGGTGGTGATAGAGCCGAGCCCCGCCAGCAGCATGTCTTTCTGCGCATCCCAAATATCTCCTTGAGAGCCGAGGAAGGCTGCGCCCAATTCTGGAGAGACAGCTTTTGCCGCTTGCCACTCAATGATTTCGTAGATTGATGAGAGCGCAAAAGTCACGTCTACCGGGAAGAAATAGGCCCAGAATCCACGCAGCTGAGCCAGGCGCACAAGAATCTCTCGCACCGGATAGGCCAGGAGAAGGCCAAAGCTGAAATGCACCAGGCGGTCGTACATATTGCGATCGGAGCCCAGCCATTCCTGCAAGGTGTAGCCAAAAGGCGTTTCGGCATAGGTGTAGTGAGAGCCGATCACATGAAGGCACATGAAGATGGTGATCAATGTATAGGAGATATTTGATAAGGGAAAACTCCGTGCACTGATCAAAATGATCGGTAGAGCGGCAAATACCAGATAGTTCTCAAGCAACCAGTCATCTGGGTGCAAGGGGTTCCAGGCAGACCAGGCCCAGGTAATGGCAAATGTGGTCAATAAGAACAGGTGGAACCAGTGTTGGCGAAGGAAAGTCTGCATATGTTTGGCGCCTCTACGTCGGGCTAGAGATTGGCGCCAGGATACACCATTGGAGGGGAATAGGAATTGCGTTGAATTACGGTCCGCTAATGCAATACCGCGCGGTGTGGGAGTGCGGCAGTAATCGCGGCTTCCTCATCGAGTAATTCAGATAGCCTCGCTTCCACTTTTTCACGGGGAAAGTACTCCAGGGCGAGTTCGACAAATAGTTCGTGGTGGCGAGCTTCACTATCGGTGATGACCTGGTAGAAGGTCTTCAGGGGGCCAGATGGCAGTGCCTCAGCCACCAGTCCAAAGCGCTCGCACCCCCGCGCTTCGATGATCGCTGCGGTGAGCAGGCGGTCCATCAAGTATTCATCTGGCCCCTGGCGAATCAGTTGGCGCAGGGTGTTGATATACGGATCTTTCGCATCCGGTGCCTGGTAGATCCCTCGATCATGCATAATCTTGATAACCTGGCGGAAGTGGTTCATTTCTTCCAGTGCCAGGTTGATCATGGCTTCCATTAAAACGGGCTTGTCGGGATAGTGGGAGAACATGGATACCGCCATGCCGGAGGCCTTTTTCTCTGCGGCAGCATGGTCCTGCAGGAATCGATCAAAGTCGGCGAGCACCACTTGAGCCCAGGGTTTGGGGGTGTGAAATCGCAGTTCAAACATAGTCGATGGCGGTTAGTGCAAAGCGTCAGTATACCGCCACCGTTTCACTGCTCTAGAGCGTTATTGCTCCGGGGTAGAGTCAGCTGGCAATTCTGCGTTCGCGAACCTCCCGCTCTTGTTGAGTAACAATTCGGGCCTGTTCCAGGGACATGCCGGCCTTTGCGTGAGGGGTGGGCTTGCCATTTGCGTCCAGCGCGACAAAAACAATTTGGTCCACTTGCACAATCAGCTGTTGTGACTGTTTGTTGCGAACCTCGCAGTGGACTGTGAGCGAGGTTTGGCCGATACCAACCACCTCGAATCCAAACTCCACCACATCACCGCAGCAAGCGGAGCTGACGAAGTCAATTTCCGACATCAGTTTGGTGACCAGCATTGGAGTACCCATCTGGCAGCCGGCAAAGATTGCCGCTTCCTCATCAATCCAGGACAGTAGCTGTCCGCCAAACAGGCGCTGGGCGGGATTGAGGTCTCCGGGTTTCACACAGTGTCGTGAATAGTATTTCACTCTGACCTTCCTAACTTACTTCAGGTTTAACAACGCACGAGCCATCCCTGGCTTGCTTTATGACAGCGAAAAGCTGCCCCCACTGGTGAGACTGCATACAGCGTGCCAAGCCAGAAAAATCGCGGTTGATGAATTTTCCTGTGGAAATATGTCAATTAGCCCTTTTGTGGCACCGGCTTGGCGCGACATTAATCACTGTAGCCCCTTTTATGTGCAGGAAAGTCAGGAAATATCGATTTCCTGTTTGGGTTTTGAGCAGGATGTGGCGCTTTGGCCGGGATAGTAGATATTTTGGACGTCATCTATCGATTGTGGGAAATACCGCTATGGGACTCCTCGGCGACAGAGATTAGAATGGCCCACGAACCTGACCCAGGCGTCGCACTCTCGACCTTGGGTTGATAGTTCTCCGGAGCGCCACCAGCGTATCTGTAATCAGGTAACAACGATTCCCAAAAGACGAAGGGAGAGACTGTAAGGATGATCATCCAGCCGAAAGTACGCGGTTTTATTTGTACCAATGCCCACCCGCAGGGCTGCGCTGCTAACGTACGCGAGCAGATTGAGTATATTCAGTCCCAGCCAGCGGTTGAAAAAGGGCCCAAAAAGGTACTGGTGATAGGTGCCTCCACAGGCTACGGCCTGGCGTCACGAATTACAGCTGCTTTTGGTTGCGGCGCAAGTACCCTGGGTGTTTTCTTCGAGAAGCCGCCTACTGAAAAGCGCACGGCTTCTGCGGGTTATTACAATTCCGCAGCTTTTGAGCAGGAGGCCCACAAAGCGGGGCTTTACGCAAAGAGTATCAATGGCGATGCTTTTTCTGATGAGGTGAAAGCCCAGACTGTAGAGATGATCAAAGAAGACCTAGGTCAGGTTGATCTCGTGGTTTACAGCTTGGCATCCCCGCGTCGCACAGATCCGAAAAGCGGTGAGCTGTATAGCTCTGTACTCAAGCCTATTAACAAATCTTACACTGCCAAGAATCTGAACACTGACAAGCTGGAGATCTCCGATATTACTTTGGAGCCGGCCAGCGACGAAGAGATCGCAAATACCGTCAAGGTTATGGGTGGTGAAGACTGGGAACTGTGGATGCAGGCCCTCGGTGATGCCGGGGTATTGGCTGATAACTGCAAAACTGTGGCTTATACCTATATCGGTGAAAAGTTGACCTGGCCGATTTATGGTCACGCGACTATCGGTAAAGCTAAAGAAGATCTTGATCGCGCGGCAAAAGCGATCACCGATAACGGTAAGGCTGCGGCTAACGTTGCTGTTTTGAAGGCGCTGGTTACCCAATCCAGCTCTGCTATTCCGGTAATGCCACTCTATATCTCTCTTGCGTACAAAATCATGAAAGAAGAGGGGACTCATGAGGGCTGTATCGAACAGCTATACCGCCTCTACACTGAGGGGCTCTATACCGATACTCCACGTCTCGATGATGTGAACCGTTTACGTATGGACGAGAAAGAGCTGCGCCCTGAGACCCAGGCGAAGATCGAAAAGTTGTGGCCAGAGGTAACTGCTGAGAACCTGTTTGACTTGACTGACTTCAAGGGCTATCAGGCGGATTTCCTCAAGCTGTTTGGATTTGGTGTTGATGGCATTGATTACGATGCAGACACCTCACCCATGGTAGATACCAAATTCGGCTGATTTTATGCGGGACTCCATTTGGGAGTCCCGTTTCCCCTTCCGTAACGCACTCCTACAACTCTTCCTAGCAAAGCTGCATAATCCGGTTTTTCGGCTTATGGGGGCTTTTCAATGGAGTATCGCCAACTCGGCACCACCAACCTTAAGGTCAGCCAGATCTGCCTGGGCACCATGACTTATGGTGAACAAAATAGTGAAGCTGAATCCGCTGAGCAGCTCGACTATGCAATATCTCAAGGGGTTAACTTTATTGATTGTGCGGAAATGTATCCCGTACCGCCACGGCCAGAAACACAGGGCCGAACCGAGGAATATATCGGCAACTGGCTGGCTGCGCGAGGAGGCAGGCACCAGGTTGTTGTCGCAACTAAAGTGGCGGGCCGCAGTGCCGCCAATTCAGGTGTTGGCCATATTCGCTCGGGTCCCCGCCTGAGTCGAGAGCAGATTTTGCAGGCCTGTGACGATTCCTTAAAACGCTTGCGCACTGACTATATCGACCTCTACCAGGTCCACTGGCCTGAAAGGCAAACTAATTTCTTCGGGCGCCTGGACTATGTTCACGGCAGCGACGATGGTGTGTCTATAGCTGAAACATTGGGCGCGCTTGAGGAGTTGGTTGAGCAAGGTAAGGTTCGTCATATCGGTGTTTCCAATGAGACCCCCTGGGGTATGTTTGACTACCTGCAGCAGTCGATTGCCTACGGAAAGCCAAGGGTTGTATCGATTCAAAACCCCTACAGTCTTTTAAACAGGGCTTTTGAAGTTGGTTGCGCTGAAATTGCTATTCGCGAGAGATGTGGCCTATTGGCGTACTCCCCCCTCGCATTTGGGGTTCTTTCGGGCAAGTATCTGGGGGGAAGGAAGCCGGAGGGTGCACGACTTACCCGCTATGATCGCTTTCAGCGCTACGGTGGAGAGCGAACCCTTGCTGCGACCCAGGCCTATGTGGATTTGGCCCGGGAGTTTGGCCTGGACCCGGCGCAGATGGCACTGGCATTCGTGAATCAGCAGCCATTTGTCACTTCAAATATCATTGGCGCCACAACTATCGAGCAATTGCGTTCTAATATTTCCAGCGTTGAAATTACCCTGGATGGTGAGCAATTAGCGGCTATCGAAGCTATACACCAGGGGAATCCCAACCCGGCGCCCTAAATGGGCAAAGGCTGAATTCTATTGATGAAAGCCTGCGATGCCTCTGAAAATCCTGAAGGAATAATGCGGAATGAATCAGGGGCTGCCCAACTATAATTGGGGTAGTCGCCATGAAAATATGGCTGCCAGAATAGATAGCGGTAATCGTTATGGAAACTACTGGACATCACACACTGAAGGACCTGTTTTCCCAGTTGGGGCTGGCGTCTGAAGATGCACAGATCCATGAATTTCTGGTCACGCACTATTTGCACCGCCATGAGAAGCTTTCCGCCGCTTCCTTCTGGAGTGATGGGCAGCGAGAGTTCCTGGAGAATGCCATCTTGGATGATTCGGATTGGTGTGTCGCAGTGGATGAGTTGGACACCCTGTTAAGGCACTGACCTCCTGTGGCAGTTACGCGGTCCCCGCTCTCTTCGCATAGGGTATACTACGTCGTTTTCAACCGACTTAGGTTGCGCTGCGGCGCCACACCCTGATATAGATCTGATGGAAAAACCCCGATTTCGCGCGGCGCTGCTGCACCCTCGCTACTGGCTGACCTGGCTGCTTTTTGCGCTATGGTTTTTGATTGCGCAATTGCCCTACGGCTGGCAGTTGGCCATGGGCCGTGCGTTTGGCCGCTTAATGCTCAGACTAGCTACCAGCCGGCGCACGATTGCTGAACGCAATCTCGCGCTGTGCTTCCCCGAGCTGGGGGAAGATGAGCGAGCTGAGCTTCTTAGGCGTAATTTTGAGTCCAGCGGTATCGCCTTGGTGGAAACCGGCATGGCCTGGTTTCGCTCTGCAGCGTGGCTACGGAAACGCTTTACCTTTGAAGGGCTGGAAGCCCTGCAGGCCATCCAGGCCCAAGGCCAGGGCGTTCTCCTGATGGCCATGCATTTCACTACCCTGGAAATCGGCGCCGCCATGATGGGGATGAGTATTACTCTCGATGGCATGTATCGGCCGCACAAAAATCCGGTTTATGACTACATGCAGCGCAAAGGGCGAGAGCGCCATACGGAGAATGGCAGTGTTTATCAGCGTAAAGATGTGCGCGGGGTATTGCGAGCCCTGCAGCGCGGGCGTGCGGTCTGGTATGCTCCGGACCAGGATTACGGGATTAAGCAGGGGATCTTTGCTCCTTTCTTCGATGTTCCGGCGGCGACTGTTACGGGAACCTCACGGTTCGCCAGGGTCGGCAAGGCCAAAGTGGTGCCCTATGTGGTGACACGACTGGATGATGGCTCAGGTTACCGTTTGAAGATTTACGATCCTATTGATCAGATCCCTTCGGGAGATGAGCTGCAAGATGCCATTTTGGTGAACCAGTTTATCGAAGCGCGTATTCGCGAGGCCCCAGAACAATACATGTGGGTGCATCGCCGTTTTAAGACCCGTCCTGAAGGGGCAGAAAACGTGTATCACGGGGTACGCAAAAAGAAAAAGAAACGCAAAAGAGTGGCGAGCTAGTCGCACTGGCGCAGATACCCTGGCCTAAGTAACATACTGAACTGACTCTGGCGGTGGTATTCCGGGTGGAGTGCAAAAAATAAGGAGTGAGGATGTTAACCGGTAGTATGGTGGCCCTGGCCACCCCAATGTACGCAGACGGAAGCCCGGATTGGGACAGTCTGCACAACCTCGTTGAGTGGCATATCGAGCAGGGGACCCGAGCACTGGTTGCTGTGGGGACTACCGGTGAATCTGCAACCTTGGACTTCAATGAGCACATTGAGGTTATTCGACGTGTTGTGGACCAAGTGGCAGGCCGAGTGCCAGTGATTGCAGGAACTGGCGCAAACTCTACTTCTGAAGCGATTGACCTTACAGAGAATGCCGCCCGATGTGGTGCAGATGCCTGCCTGCTGGTTACACCTTATTACAATAAGCCCACCCAAGAAGGCCTCTACCAGCACTATCGTGCGGTGGCCAAGGCTGTCTCCATTCCCCAAATTCTCTACAATGTTCCCGGCCGCACAGCAGTAGATATGCTGCCGGAAACGGTACAGCGCCTGGCGTTGGTCGGCAATATCGTAGGCATCAAGGAGGCCACCGGTGACTTGGAGCGGGCTAAGGTTTTAATAGATACTCTGCCCGAAGGGTTTGCCGTTTACTCTGGCGACGACAGTACTGCGGTTGAACTAATGTTACTGGGCGGTCATGGAAATATTAGTGTAACCGCTAATGTGGCCCCCGCAGCAGTGGCCCAAATGTGTGAAGCGGCGCTGGCCGGTGATGCGGTGACTGCGCGGACAATTGACCAGCGAATACAAATATTGCACAAAGTGCTGTTTTTGGAGTCCAACCCGATACCGGTGAAATGGGCTCTGCGGGAGATGGGCCGTGTCGACGGTGGAATACGCCTGCCGTTGACGAGTCTATCCCCTGAGCACCACGGGACAGTGCGCGAAGCTCTGCGTAGTGCCGGTGTACTCTAAATCCGCGAACTGAGAATTAACCAGGATAGCTTTAATGAAAAAATTGACCGTTGGAGCCGGGCTCTTTATCTCCAGTATTACGCTGGCAGGGTGCGGTGTGTTCGGCAACGATGGCTATTTCCGCGATCGCAGTAATGATTACCAGCATGCCGATAGCCTGACTCCTCTAAGGATACCTGAAGGTGTTAATACCAAGCACCAGGAGGAGCTTTATGAGATTCCCCAGATTGCAGGGGAGCAGCTGGCCCAAGGTAGTTTTGAAGTTCCGCGCCCACTGGCGATTTCCGTAAATGCGGGTCTGGAAAGAGTGAAAATTCAAAAACTCGGCGCGAATCGCTGGGTGCTGGTATCCCAGCCTCCCGAAGAAGTGTGGCCCCAGTTGCACCAATTCCTTCGGAGCTCAGGCTTGCGTATAGAAATGTCAGATGCCAACGCGGGGGTTATGGAAACTGCGTGGATGGCCTTTAAGGAGAGCCCGGATACTAAAGACAAGTATCGATTGCAGGTGGAAACTGGTGTTCAACCGGATACTACAGAAGTCCATGTGCGCCACCTTTCCGTCCCTTCATCTGCCCCGGTTGGTGGTAGTGTCAATTGGCCAGAGCGTTCCTCCAGCCCTGAGCGTGAAGGCTGGATGATCGATGAAATGTCTACAGCCCTGGCATCTGAAACTGCAGCTGCGACTGCATCTCTGGTAGCCCAGGCTATTGGTAACAGTGACCTTAAGGTCCAATTGAGAGAGCCCGTTGGTCACGAGCCCTATATCGCGATGGGATTGGAAATGGAGCGGGCCTGGGCCACTGTCGCTCATGCCGTTAATTCAGGTGCCTATCGCTTGCACCGTGAAGATTCCGATATCGGTCTTTTTTATGTCACTTACGATGAAGATCGTGCTCATGCTTCTGATGAAGAGGACAGCGATGGAGGTTGGTTCTCCTGGGGCAGCAGCAAGAGCGACGAAGATGAGCTGGCGGAGAGTGCCGATCAGGTAAGCCTGCAGCAGATTTTGGCTGGAATTGATCTGACGGAGGGGGCTGAGCCCGCTCTATTCAAGGAAATCAAAGGGCTGGGAGTAGGGGCTACTACTGATGAAGCTTATCCCGGTTACCTGATTGTTATCCGTGGTAATGATGATGAGATTGAAGTCCGGGTGCGCGATACTCGGGGACAGCCGCTTTCAAAGAATGAAGCCTCCCAGCTGCTTCAATCTATCCAGCAGAACCTTATTTAATGGGCCTGCGCTTCGCCTCTTTGGGAAGCGGCAGTAAAGGCAATGGAACAGTGGTCGCCAGTGGCGACCACTGTCTTTTGGTTGACTGCGGTTTTACCATCAAGGAAACCGAGCGCCGTATGGCGCGGCTCGGTATGTCTCCCGCTGATATCTCTGCAATTGTGGTTACCCACGAACACAGCGATCACCTCTCTGGTGTAGGTCCACTTGCGCGCAGATATGGCCTGCCTGTCTACCTGACGCCCGGTACTTTTAAGGCGCGTGATATTGGTAAGTTACCAAAGTTGCACTTAATTGAGGGGCATCAGCCTTTTGTTGTCGCCGATATTGAAGTAACCCCGGTCGCGGTTCCCCACGATGCCCGAGAGGCGGCACAGTTTGTGTTTCGCTGTCGCGGTAGCAGTCTGGGCTTGTTGACGGACCTGGGGACTATCACCCCTCATGTTGAAGCGCACTTTGGAGATTGTGATGCCTTGGTTCTAGAGGCAAATCACGACCCTCTGATGCTCGCTAAAGGACCCTATCCACCTTCGTTGAAGCGACGCGTTGGGGGTGCCTATGGGCATCTGAGTAATCAACAGGCTGCTGGCTTTCTACAGCGCGTTGGCTATGAGCAACTACAGCACTTGGTAGTAGCTCATATCAGTGAAAAAAATAACAGCCTTGCCCTGGCAAAGGAGGCCCTGGCAGAGGTTGCCGAAGCAGTGGAGAGCTGTATTTTTGCCTGTCAGCAGGAAGGGTTTGACTGGCTTACAGTGGAGAGCCGAAGCTAAGGTCTCTATCTATTCCCAGCTTATATCTGTTTAAATGCGACAAAATTATTTGTCGTATTTAAAGGGGGTGGGCTATGGAAATACTGCTGGTTTATTTGTTGGTCGGTGCCGCTGCTGGAACTATTGCCGGACTATTTGGCGTAGGTGGTGGCCTGATTATTGTCCCTGCCTTGGTTTTTGTTTTCACCGCTATGGGGATATCCCCTGAAATCCTCACCCACATGGCTGTGGGTACTTCCCTAGCAACAATCATTATCACTTCAATCAGTTCAGTGCGCGCCCACAACAAGAAAAAGGCGGTGGACTGGAAGATCTTTGGGGTTATGGCTCCAGGCATTTTAATCGGTTCTTGGGCCGGTGGCGCCACTGCTGAATTACTCCCCGGTGCTTGGCTGCAGCTGTTGATCGGCGTCTTTGCGATCGTGATTGCGGTGAGGATGTGGCTTAGTGGTGCCCGGCACGATCAATTAACGGAAGGGGATGGCAATTTACCAGGGTCGTCTTTATTGCTATCTGCAGGAGGGGTTATAGGCTGGGTATCTGCGATTTTTGGTATCGGTGGGGGCTCACTAACCGTTCCATTTTTATCCCGTTGCCGGGTGAAGATGCAACGTGCGGTTGCTACGTCGGCGGCTTGTGGTCTTCCCATTGCGGTTGCGGGTGCGCTGAGCTTTGGTTTCCAGGGCTGGGGCAATCAGCTTCTACCAGAATGGAGTAGTGGCTATGTGTACTGGCCTGCGTTTTTTGGAATTGTTGTCACCAGCACGTTTTTTGCCCGCTTTGGTGCCAATCTTGCCCATCGCCTTTCTCCCAAAATGCTTAAGCATTGCTTTGCCATTTTGCTGTTTATTATTGGGGCGCGGTTTATCTGGCTGAATGTCGGTCTGTTACAAGGCTTGCTTTAGGCGAGGGAAAATAAAAAAGGCCACTGCATAGCAGTGGCCTTTTTTTGAAATACAGCTAAGTATTAGGCCGTTTTAGTAGAGCTTTCAGCTGTCGCAGTATTCTGGGGTGCTTCTGAGTCAGTCTCCCAGTACTTGGACTTGAGACTGATCAGGGCCAGGATGATACCCACTCCGATTGTGAACAAGCTGATTTGCAGGAACAGGTTTGGCATCTCAGCAACATTGTTCGGATCAAAGTTACCTGACAGAAGACCGGCAAAGAGGTTGCCGATAGAGTAAGTCAGAACAAAGACACCCATCATCTGGCCAGCAAAGCGGCGAGGAGAAAGTTTACTTACTGCACTCAGGGCCACCGGGCTCAGGCAGAGTTCACCGACAGTGTGCAGGAAGTAAGTGGCTACCAGCCAGTAAGGAGCAACTTTCAGGCCCGCTGCTGCGTATTGAGCGGCAAAGAACATTACCAGGAAGCCACTGGCCATGATGATCAGGCCAAGTGCACATTTCAGCCCATAGGATGGGGTGATCATGCGTTTGCCCAGGTTAATCCACAGCGCGGCAAAGAACGGGGACAGGGTAATGATAAAGATGGAGTTAAAGCTTTGTAGCCAGGAGGTTGGCATTTCAAAGCTGCCAATCAGGCGATCTGTGTAGTCGCGGCCGAACAGGTTCAGTGAGGAGCCCGCTTGCTCGAAGCCCGACCAGAAAAAGGTAGAGGCTACACAGACTAGGAATAGCGCCCACATTTTCTTTTTCTCTGATCCGCTCAGCTGGCCGCCAAAGTAGATAAAGCCAAAGTAGGCAAGGAAAGTCAGGGTGAAGGCTACAGCTACGTACTTGGCTATTTCTACCGGGTTGATGGTGATAGTGCCATTCATCACCAAGCCAGTAATCACTGCAACACCGACTACGACAGCACCAATTATGCGCCAAGCCAGTTTTGCCTTTTCTGGCGAAAGTGGGTTCTCGGGATTGAGGCTTGCGTCCCCCAGGTTGTGAATAGTGCGGCGATACTGGATCAGGCCAATAGCCATCCCTACAGCAGCGGCACCAAAGCCCCAATGCCAGCCGACATTTTCACCAAAGTACCCGCAGACGGCATAACCGATGATTGAGCCCATGTTGATGCCCATATAGTACAGTGCGTATCCGCTGTCGCGGCGAACATCATCTGGTTGGTAAAGATGTCCAACTGCTGCACTGATATTGGGCTTGAGGAGGCCGGTGCCGGTAGCAACAAGAATCAAGCCTATAAAGAAGCTCCAACTGGTTGGGATAGCGAGCACAATATGGCCACACATAATGATGATGCCGCCGTACCAAATGGTGCGTTGCCCTCCTAGTAGGCGGTCTGCAATCCAGCCACCGGGCAGGCCTAGGAAGTACACGGCGCCAGTGTAGAGCCCATAAATAGCTCCCGCTGCTGCAACGGTAAAGGCCAAGCCCTCTTCCTGAAGACTGGCTGTCATAAACAGCACAAGCAGGGCTCGCATACCGTAGTAACTCATCCGCTCCCACATTTCGGTGAAGAAAAGTGTAGAGAGCCCTTTGGGGTGGCCAAAAAAGCCAGCGTCATTTTGATGTGTATTTGACGACATAAGCTGAAATTCCAGTTGTTATAGCTCTAGTGCAATATGCTGGTGCATATCAGGAAGGCAGCCTGGCTAAGGAACTCGCCCTGTGATCAGCCAGGTAATTCATCCGTGTGACAGAGTACTATTTTCTTCCAGTATTGCTCTTGTTTAAAGAGGTCGCTGCCGAGCCGAGTTTTGGGTGGCTGCTTCCAGCCAGATTAAAGGCCCAAATATTCGGGGTGCATACCTCGTGCGTAACCCGGAAAGTTTACCAGCTGTCTATTTAACAGGCGAACTGTTGTGGGGCGTTTTAAGCAAATGGTACCAGGGCACTTTATTTGGCCCTAAATTGGTGATAAATCCTGTTACAGTTGAAAATTTGGGGAGGGAAACGCTGTGAAGGTGCTATTAGTAGTTGCTTTGATACTGGTCATTGGTGGTTGTTCCCGGTATCCAAATATTCACACTAAACAAGTAGATACCGACTCTGTTTTGAGTGGACAGGCTGTTTTTAACCGATCTGTTCGAACAAATGAGCTGCCAGATGAGCAGCTTTTGGAACTTGATACGGAAATTCGCTCATACCTAAACACTCTTTCTCCTGATGCGATACCTGATAGCCGCCTTCAGGCACTGACGAGCGCGGTGAGTAAGAGGGAGCTTTTCTTTGAGTATGATGCGAACAGTACTCTCTCTGCTAGGGAAGCCTTTTATCAGCAGCGGGGTAATTGCTTAACTTTTACACTGATGATGGTTGCTATGGCGAGGGAGTTAGGGGTTGAGGCCTTCTTTAATGAAGTGGATGTTCCCCCTGTCTGGAGTCAGGAAGAGGCGGAAACGTTTGTTATTTATCGCCATGTGAATATGGTATCTAAACACCCTAGCGGTCAACGAATTATCGATCTCAATCTCGAAGTTTACGATCCTATTTATCAGCAGAGAACTCTGGATGATATTACTGCATTCGCTCTTTATTACAGTAATCGAGGTGTGGAATTCCTTCGTGAGGGAGATAAGGAGCAGGCGTTTCTATATTTGCGTAAAGCATTGCAATTACGTCCTGAGAGAAGTGATTTTTGGTCTAACATGGGGGCTTTCTACAGTCGCTTTGACCACCTGTATGAGGCTGAGCAAAGCTACCTGCAATCCCTAGTTTTACAGGGGGACAACCTGGTTGCCAGCAGCAACTTGGAGTGGTTGTATCGCGGCACTGGGCGTGATGAGTTGGCCAGAGTCTATGCCGATAGAGTGAAATTTCACAGGGAACGCAATCCTTACTACCTGTATTACCAGGCTCGCGAATCCTATGAAAACAAAAATTACCAGGATGCAGAAAAACGTCTAACGCGAGCTATAAAGACCAATGATGATGATCACCGATTCCATTTTTTACTTGGACTAGCGCAATATAACCTCGGTGATTTACTAGCTTCCAGAAATAGTTTTGAGAAAGCATTTTCGCTGGTGAGTAGCTCGGATGTAAAAAGTGTATACCAGCAAAAACTGGATCGCTTATTGAATAGTGATCATTAGCTTTAGTCATTAGTAAAAAGGGTGCCATAAGCACCCTTTTTACATCGGTTCTCGATACTTGGCTTTAGAACTGGTAGCTAACACCAGCCCACGCGTAACGACCTTGGTAGTCGTAGCTGCTGTTCACGTCATACCAGCTGGAGGTGTACGACGGCTCGCGATCAGCGATGTTGTCGATTCCTGCAGTGAGACGCATGTTGTCGTTCACATCCCAGCCTGCCTTTAAGTTTAGGTAGGTGTGGGAAGGAACATCAACATATGGACTCTGGCCATCACTTAAGTACTGTGCGTCAATACCAAAGTCCCAGTTATCGGCATACCAAGTTGCACTGGCAAGGCCACGCCATTTCACGTAGACGCCGCTACTAGTGCCAACATAATCCAGGTAGTCAGAAGTGGCTTCAGTTTCGGTATTGTAAATTTCGTACTCAAGGAGGCGGGTAGCCTGGGCACGCAGAGCGAGTTTTCCGGTGTCAAAGTACAGGTTTTGAACTACGTCGAGGTCAATACCCTTGGTTCTAATCTCACCGATATTGAGCAGAGAACCTTCCAGGTATGTGATCTGACCACTGTCGCCGCGTTCGATCAGGGCGCAAGCATCGGCAATACCATCACGGTAGCAGTCGTCCAGAATTTGCTGAAGATCCGCACTATCGATTGCGTTGGTGATTTCAACGTCGTAGTAGTCCACAGTGATGGAGAGGTCTTCAGCAAAAGAAGGTGTCCAGACGATACCAGCGGTAAAAGTACGTGCTTCTTCAGCCTCTAGGTCCTCGTTACCCCCAACATTGGTAGCAATTTGAGAGCCTGCTTGGGTAAAGCTTGACCCAACTTCACTACAGTAGGCGCCTTGCCCGGCAGTATTTGAACTGCTGGTATCACAGGGGTCCAGTAGGTACTCGTAGCTCTGGGAGGTACCGCTATAGAGTTCGTAAATGCCCGGTGCACGGAAAGAGGTTGAATAGCTAGTACGGAAACGGAAGTTTTCAGTTGGGGCGTAGACAATACCCAGCTTCCCCGTACTCTGGCCACCAAAAGTATCAAAATCGGAGTAGCGCAGGGCGATATCCATAGATAATTCGTCAGCGTACTTTTCGCCGGCGAGAATCGGCAAGTTGAACTCGGTGAACAACTCAGTTACTGAGTAGTCGCCAGCAGTAGCGTCTTGCTGGTTACCAAATGTATCGCCGTTCTGGGTTTCTTCACTGGGGTTAAACTCTCCGGATTCTTTACGGTATTCAATGCCGGCTGCAAATCCGAGAGGACCGCCGGGAAGCTGAACAGCATCAATATCACCGGTTAAACTCGCACCAAAGTTAATCAGATCGTATTCGTTATCTTCGCGATCTGTGTAGCTGATGTAGTCGATAACTTCATCGCTCATTCCGCCGAGGAAGGAAATATCCTCATCAGCGAGGCCACTGTCTCCGTCGATAACTTCTTGCAGTAGAGTTTTGTTGTAAGAATTGCCGATGGTGTTTTCACCTTCATTACGGCCATAGCTCAAGAAGGTGTCCCAGCCCCAGCCATTCTCCAGGTCACCGCGGGCACCACCCAAAAGGCGGAAGGTTTCTGTTTTTTGTTCGTAGTCACGGGTGCCGCCAGAAACGGGGCGCAGACGAATATCAGAGATGCCATCTTCCCAGCTGTCGCCGTGAGTTGCTTCTGGGGCGGAGGGCTCCAAACCGTCAGGGCTGCCCTGAGATTCCCACTCGTCATAAGCGGCTTCATAAGCAGCTAGTTCAATCTGATACTGATCTTCCGCTTCTTGCCAGGCCTCTTCCAGCTGAGCGGCAATTTCATCTGATACATTATCAGAGGTTAGATTTAAGCCGTTCCCACTGTACATGGGTTGGGCTGCCAACTGCTGGTTGGTGGTTTTTACGGTATACGAGCCTTCACCGTAGAGCTCGACGGCATCGGTAATTGAGTAGCTACCGTTAGCGGTCAGGCTGGTACGTTCCATGGAACCTGAGAGCCACATATATTGACCGATATCGTATGAGGAGTAGTCAGTAAGGGTCTCACCATCATCAGCAACACTAAAAGAGCCGTAATCAGTGAAAATATTACCGGTAGGTGACATGGAGCTATAGAGCTCTGCCCAGTCGCGATCGTTGTAGGTAATCTCATCACGTTTGCTATGGCTGATGTTAGCGATGAATTTACCGCGATCGCTTTCGCCGCCAAAGGTGATTGAAATTTCACCATTTTCACCGCCACCAGCTTCGGTGGCCCCTGCGCGTGCATTGATGCGAACTCCCTCAAAGGAGTCCTTCATTACGATATTAATAACGCCAGCAACCGCATCAGAGCCGTATACCGCTGAAGCGCCATCGGTAAGAACTTCAATTCGATCAATCATATCCACAGGGATGTTATTCATATCCACTGCAGAGCTAACCCCTGAACTGGAGGATACATAGCGACGGCCATTGACCAAGACCAAAGTGCGAGCGGAGCCTAGATTGCGCAATTCAACAAACGACAAACCGGCGCCGCCGTTGTTGTCGTTGGAGTTGATACCTGTGGTACCCATAGATGGCAGCTGGTTGAGTAGCTCGTCAATAGTGCCAACACCAGAACGTGAAATGGCCTCCGAGTCAACCAGAGTAATTGGGCCTGTAGTGGATAAAGGGTCACGCGCAATGCGCGAGCCAGTAACAATTACTTCTTCTACTTCTGCGCCGGCGGTGGACTCCTGGGCAAATATGCCAGTACTGGCCAGTGTTCCCAGAGCAGCGATGGCAATGCTCAGTTTGGTCTTGATCATATTGGAACCTTCTTATACTTAAGGTACTTATATTGCGTTTTATGATATTGGTTAAAAGCTGTCAGACCTGACTTTAATGCATTATTTTTGGATATGGAACTACTGTGGGGCTTTTGAAGTCTCCTGATAGCCAGTTCAAGGGCATGTTTTTCAGTCTGTTTGTCTAATTTTTGTACTCTTGGCGGGGGTTTATCTGTCTAAAATCTCCTGAACTGGTAAAACTGTCACCCAGGGAGTTCGTGTGTTAGGAAATTTGTCTTTCTTCTGAAATTTACAAATTTAAGGCTTGTGAAGCCGGTCGAAGCATTGACCTGCTACTTGCTGGCGAGATGACCTCTTCTTCTCTTTTCTTGGAAGAAGTAACTCGGATGAGGGAAAAAGCTAGGGGACTTTGTCGGAGAGTACTGTGTTGGTGCTCGCCAATGGGTTTTTAGGGGAGGGTATAGAGTGGACTCGGCTAAACAAAAAAGGGCCGGCAAAGCCGACCCTTTTGATCTTCTTAGAGGTTTAGCTCTTAGAAGCTCATGCTGTACTCAGCGTACAGTACACGACCAGTATTGTCGTACAGGTTATAGTGGTCGCGAGCATATTTACCATCTTTATCCAGAACTGGATCTTCGTTGGTCAGGTTACGAGCACCAAGCTTAATCATGCCGTATGACTCTGTATCGATGCTATAAGACAGATTCACAGTGGTCCAGGAATCTAGGTCTTCGCCACTCTTAACTAGTTCACCGTTATCAGTGACATCGGTGAATTCATCGTGACTAGCGACGTAGTCAACAGTCAGGTCTACAGAATGTTGGTCCATACTCCAGCCAATACCAAACTGACCTCGGAAATCTGGGTACAGATTAAAGCCAGAAACATCCTGAACAGGGCCTTGATAGTAGGCATCAGTTTCATAGGACAACTGGTGGCTCATCAAAGTGCTAAGTGTGAGAAGTCCGTAAGGAAGCTCAAAGCTACCATCAACAGAAATGTCGAGGCCAGTTACGTCAAGAACACCAGCATTGGTAGTCTGAGAGTAGAAAATAGTCGAAGCACTGGAGCCATCACCGGTAAAGTAAATGCCACTTTCTTCTGTCAGCTCGACACCAGAAGCCCAAGCATAGAACATGCTCTGAACACTTGGCTGAATGATTACATCATCAACTTCTACGTTCCAGAGGCTCAGGTCCAGAGTCCAGTCGTCGATGAACTCCCAGTTACCACCGATAGACATAGAAGTGGAGGTTTCCGCTTCGAGATCTTCGCTAGTGGAATAGTAGACATCCCACTGTCTGTAGGTGCCAGTGATTGGGTTGGTAGCATTCTCAGCAGAGAAGGAAGATGGGCCGTACAGCTCGTCAAGAGCCGGAGCACGGAAGCCTTTACCCACTCGAGCGCGCAGGCTGAGGGTATCAGTAACGCGGTAGCTGGCAGAAAGGGTCGGAGCAACATTAGAGCCAAAGTCACTGTAGTCATCGTAGCGAAGAGCGGCGCTAACTTCGATTGCGTCAGTTACTGGCATAATGGCTTCAGCGAACAAGGCGACTACATCGCGATCACCGCTGGAAGAGTTACCAGAACTGCCACCTACGTAACCAGCTTCGGAGGCTGCGTCGTATTGGTTACCGTATTCCATGTTGTAAGCTTCGGCACCTGTCAGCATGAGGGTCTCACCTGCGCCGAACCAGTCGCCAATACCGAACTGCACATGGCCGTAGGCCTTGGACATGGCTGTGAAGTTGTCCTGAGAGGTGCTTGCCTTCATTGCATCAGCACCCTCTTCGGAAAGAGGGTCGATATCATTTGCAAGTACGTAATCGAGGCCAGTGTAAGACAGGTAGTAGCTACCGAACTCTTTAGACTCGTAACGACCGGTTTGGACGTAAGTTTCATAGCTCACGTTGTCAGACAGATCGCCACGAAGCCCCAGGGTAAGGTCGTACTGGTAGTCAGTAACAATATTGTCGCGCGGGCCAATATTGGTCCAGCGATAATAGCCAGTCAGAGTGTAATCGTCAGTGATTGTGCCGTCGGCTATCAATGCGTTGATTTCATCAGTAGTAAACGGGTTATCTGAGTAGTCTACAGGCACGTCAGACCAGGTAGCTGCTGGCGGAGCATAACGGCCGAAAGACTCTACCTTAGAGAAGAGGACGTTGGAGAAGAACTCTACTTTGTCTGAAATCTCGTAGTTAGCGGTCATGTAGGTGTTGACACGCTTTAGCTCTGCTTTGTTCGCTGAGATATTGCCGTAAGGATATGCACAAATAGTTCCGTCGCTATCACCAAAAGCGCTAGAACCCTGCTCCTGGAACACTGAGTCAGAATCACAGCTATTGGTAGCGCGGTATGATTCGTAGCCTGTTGTGCTGTCTGAAAGCAGCATGGTTCTTCCGTAGTAGGAATAACCATCTGTATCAATATATGTGTCTATTGCCCCATCGCCATTTTGATCCTGAACCCAGGGTGCTGTGTAATCGCGATCAGCGTCGTAGATTGGGTCACGACGGTCAAATTCTGCAGCAAATGTGATATTGCCGCGGTCACCGCTGATGCCGGTGATAAAGCTGAAGGACTCTTCAGAGCCATCGTCTTCAGAACGGTCACCATGGCGAACGGAGAATTCGAGGCCATCGAAATTCTCGCGCATTACCATGTTCACAACGCCAGCTACAGCGTCAGAACCGTAAACAGCAGAGGCGCCATCGGCAAGGATGTCGATGCGTTCAACAGCGGCCATCGGGATCATATTCAGGTTGACAGTGGCTGCGCCCAGGTTCGGAGAGCCAGGCAGGCGGCGACCATTCAGCATAACCATGGTACGCTGGTCGCCAAGACCGCGAAGGTCAACAGTGGCGTTGGACTGAGCGGAACTACCAGAGCGCTCACTGAAAGAGCCCAAAGAGTTCAGAGGAGTATTGCGCAGGGTGTCAGCAATCATCAGGCTGCCACCGGCGTCAATGTCGGCACGGTCCATGCTCACTACTTGCGCAGCTTCATCGAAATTGGTGCGTTTAATACGGGAGCCAGTAACAACAACTTCCTCAACGAGGGTAGCGTCATCTTGTGCAAAGGCAGGCATTGCCGGAACCATGATCGCTGCTGCAGTCAGACCCAAGGCCCCTTTTACAGCTGCGGACAGGAGATTCTTTTTCATTGTCAATCCTCTCTTGATCGTTGGATTTATAGTCTTTTGCCATAAGTGGCGATCGTTAAAAGTGACTACCCCCAAGTGGTCACTTTCCTCCCAACAAAGAACAAGACGATTGGCGGGCAGAACCCCTCATAAGAATCGTATTTTTTTTCTAATACTACGTATTGTCAGGTTTGTTACGTAAAGGGGTGGTTTCTATTTGATCAAATGGGGTGTTTTTTGATCTTTTGGCTGTTTCTACTGTGCTTCTAGGCAGTAGAATCAAAGTTTGAAGGAGAGGCTGCCGTAGAAAAAACGGCCGGTGAGGTCGTAAGTTTGATAATCGTAATTGTTGCTCACGGCAGTTGAGGCAAATGGTGGCGAGCGGTCTAGCAGATTATTAATACCAGCTGTCAGTTTAAGTCGCTGATTGGCAGTAAAGGTGAGTTGGAGGTCGTGTGCGGACCAGTCATTGATCGTGCGGCTATCCTCTACACCCTCAAGGTTCGTATAGGACTCTTTAAGGCTGCCTACGTAATGAATGGTGTATCCTGCCCCCCAAGGGCCTTTCTTCCAGTAAATTCCAGCATTTGCCTTCCACTTGGGAAGTGAGCCAGCACCGCCGGTCAATATGTCAGTAAAGGTTCCTGTGAGATCCTCTTTGGCTGATTCGGGAGAGCTTTGGTTGAGGTAATGTAGCGTGCGGCTGATATTCAGGGCGAGTTGGACGTGATTGTTAACGCCGGGGTGAAACTCATAGCGGAAGGCTGTGTCATAGCCGCGAATTTCTCGGCTGCCCTGGTTTATGCGTGATGCGTAAATTTGGGTGACATCTCCATTGTCATCACGAATAACGAGGTCCGTATAGAGGTTGAAGTAGGCATTTTGCTCTAGCAGAAACTGTGGGTTGGTAGCGATGACCTGATCTTCTTTGATGTCGTAAAGATCGAATGTTCCACTGAATCCATCAATTACAGCTGGTTGCCAGGTAACTCCCAGAGATAGTGTGCGGGAAGTTTCGGGTTTTAAGTCTGGATTGCCACTGAACTCAGTCAGGTACTGTACTCGTGAGCTGTCGGCTTGACCTCGGCACCCCGGAAGATTGATTGCGTTAGAGCTTGTGCAGGGGTCAAATAAAAATTCTTGGGTTTGATAGCCCTCTTGGTTCATATCCGTCAGGGTGGGGGCTCTGAAGCCGGTTGTATAACTCCCGCGAATGAGTACTGATTCTAGTGGTTTCCATCTTACCGCGAGCT
Organism: Microbulbifer maximicatervae (SeqCode); assembly: GCF_052467815.1. NCBI lineage: Bacteria > Pseudomonadati > Pseudomonadota > Gammaproteobacteria > Cellvibrionales > Microbulbiferaceae > Microbulbifer > Microbulbifer maximicatervae (SeqCode). The sequence goes on along the minus strand of NZ_CP174326.1, from coordinate 579,455 downwards.
TTGGGTTGCTTGTATCTCCAAAGTCGTCGTAATGAGAGGTTCGGATAGCTCCGTCCAGCCATAAACTATCCGGCGAAAGCGGGATTGAGATCTCGGCAAATGCCTCCTTGATTATGCGGCTGCCTTTCGTTGAGCCGGGGGCGTGGCCGCCAATAAACGAAAGCCCGGAGCTGTCATTGGAGTATAGGTTTACACTCTCTCGCCTGAACTCAATTCCGGCTGCTGCGAGAATGTCTCCTGACGCTATCCTTTTAATGATGCCGTCAGTAATAAAGGTGAGTGAGGTCATGCGGGAGTTGCTGGTCGTAACGCTCTTTCCCCGAATGAAGTCCAGCTGCTCTTGATTGATACTGCCACTGGGGCCTAGAAGATTGATCGGAGTGCAGGAGGTGGTTTCATTACAGATATCAGGCCCTTTAAGTCCAATTGATAGGGCGAATGGATCTATAACATTACTCAAGCTCTCTTTTTTATGGGTTTGGTGGGTTGAGGCATTCAGTTCCCATTGCCAGTCATCCCAATAGCCTTTTAGTCCTGTGTTTATCCTCCAGGTGTTTGCCCGGTTTTCTTGAGTTCGGGCGCCTAGTTCGACAATGCGTCGGCGTACATCGTAAATATCCTGATCGAAGGTGTTATAAATATTATCTGCAGATATCGTCAGGTCGCCATTATCAAATCGGGTAAAGACAGGCGTGGGGGATGATGTTGCTTCTCCTGTTGAGCGCACTCCCATGAACTCGGAGAAAGCAAGGGTGCTTTCTCCGATATCCAGATTGCCAACTATATAGAAAGAGTCGCTCTGCGTTGCTGGGATGGCTGATGAGTAGTCGCTATAGTCAAACTTATCCTCTGGTGACCAGTCTTGATAAGTACCGGTTGAGAGGTTGGTTAATACTTCATCCTTGCCTATAGCAATAAACCCCTCGGGGATTGCTGATGATCGCTGATCAGAGCCACCTTCTTCACGACTGTCGGCCGACTCAGAAATCCCTCTATTGCGACTCATAACCTCTGCCTGACGGGTCTGTGAGAGGTTGAGCATTACGTGAGCGCGATCACCTTTCCATCCCCAGGTTAGTTGATGGGATTCGCTGCGGCGATCCCCCTGCTGGGCTTGTCCGTAGTAGCTTTTTACAGCAAGGCCTTCGAAGTCCCTTTGCAGGATAATGTTGACCACCCCGGCAATGGCATCAGAACCATAAACAGCTGAGGCTCCATCTTTTAAAATTTCTACTCTCTCGACAATGGATAGAGGAATCGTATTTAGATCTGTGGCTTCGCCATTAAACCCATCGCTGATAATCCTTCGACCATTAATTAGTACTAGTGTGCTGCTTGCTGGGAGATTGCGCAGAGAGACTGTAGCTGTTCCGTCATTTTCCTGGCTAACAGATGTGCTGGTTGAGTTGCCCGAAATGGCAGGTAGGAATTGAAGTAGGTCCGCAATAGTTTGGGCGCCAGTCATTTCAAGTTGATCGCGAGACAGTCTGTCGACTGGCAGGTATCCGTCGGATTGAAAGTGGCGTAAATGGCTGCCGGTTAAGCTTTGCCCGGTGACGGTTACCTCTTCCGTTTGTGTGTGAGATTGAGGCTGCGTAGATGTTAGCTCTGCTGCTGATGACTCAATAATTGCGACAGAGGAGGGGCCGACTCTTTTAAAGGAGAGGGGGACCTCTTTGAGTAATTCGGCAAGGGCGGGCTCAAACTGACCTTGAGGGCTCTGTAGAACTTGCTTGCTCACCCGATAGTTTGCAGCAAAAGAAGTTCTAACAAGCAGTGATATTTTGCATTGCTTTCCCAGCGATATCAGTGCTTTTGAGAGGCTTCCTGAGGGTATCTGGATCCCAGATTCAGGGCACTGGGCGAGGGCAGCACTGGGAAGAAGGAGTGCTGTCGCAAGGGATATTTTTATCCAGTGCCTAAGATTCAAGGGGGTGCCCATTATTGTAAGTGCCGGCCATCGCTGCCGGCAAGGGTGTTGCTATTTTGGTTTTATGGGCGGATTAACCTAATTGGACAAGAAACAACCGCCCTAAAGGACGGTTATAACCTAGTTATTCGCGGGAGACAAGATAGTCAGGTTGGCGTTACTGTGGTCTTGTTGTAAGTCCAGTGCGGTTGCGATGGCTTTTAGAGTGTTGTCCGGATCAGATACCTCAAAAGTTCCAGAAACAAGTCTGTTTTCCACTTGGGCTGAAGCAGCAACGGGTACGTTGAGGTAGCGGTTTAGCTCTGTGAGAGCATCTTTAAGGGGGGTTTTTTCAAAGACTAGTAAGCCTTTAGTCCAGTCCGTAGCCTCCTCTGGGGAGGTCCGACCGATTGGGCTGAGTCCGCGGTCAGATACACTGACCTTCTGGTTTTTAACCAGTTGCACTGACTCAGGTTTTAGTCCAGGAGCACTGCCAGACTCGGTGACCGAAACCGTGCCTTCAGTTACAGATACCCGTGTGTTTTCAGGGTTGAGCTCCACATTAAACTCGGTTCCTAAAACTCGAATATTGGCGCTACCCGCAGAGACGGTGAAAGGGCGCGATGTTTGCCTGGCTACTTCAAAGAATGCCTCACCGCGAACAAGCTCTGTTCGGCGCTCATCCCGGTTATAGATTACTCTCAACTTACTGTTGGAGTTCAGCTTTACTTCGGAGCCGTCAGGTAGGCTGATAGTTTGTATTTGGCCGCGTTCTGTTGCATACATCTGAGCCTGGGTTTCGCCGCCCATACCTTGGAAGCTTACCCACAAAGTTACAATCGCTCCACAGGTTGCAAGCCCCCCACCAATGAGCCACTGGGGTAAGGTCCAGGCCTTGGATTTGGTGGACTCTGTTCTATCGAGGTTTCTTTTCTTTTGGGATGGAATGCTCTCGGGAAAAAGAGTTCCCAAAGGCATTTTGGATAGGGCTCCCAGGTCACCCCACAGTTCAGTGATTTCTGCAAAGGCCTGCTGGTTCTCCTCGATGGAGTACCACTCTTTAAATTGAGAGCGATCGGCGAGCGTAATCGAGTCAGAGCGCAGGCGAGCCACCCAAGCACAAGCCTGATCCAGGCTGTCTTCGCTTACTGCTTGCTTCGGGTTGGTTCTCATGGCTGCTCAAATACCTTGTATCTTTAGACTTTAATTGGCACAACGATGCTAAAAAAGGGCATCTTACTCAAAATTTCCTTATTTGTGTGGCCTCTACTTTGTGTTGTACAGGTCGGAACAAAACAATTCCGGAAATTTCTCTTAATTAGCAGTGAAAAATGCTGCTATTTGCAGGGATCCTAGTACGGCTCAATTTCTTAATTGGTCCTTGCAAGCTGAGACGGCTGAACAGGTTTCCCCCTCAACTAATTTTTAGATCTAGTGGATCAACAGTCTATGCCTGCACAGGAGGCTGCTCACCTATCCGGGTTCACCTTTTTGCGGCAGGCCTTCAAGGCCTGCAAAATATATTTTTCCACGCTGCTGACTGAGATATTCATTTCCTGGGCAATCTCGCTATAGGAGAGACCACGTGTTCTGTGCAGGAGGAATGCTTGGCGGCACTTGAGGGGCAGCTTATCCATGGTTTCGTAGATGGACTGAAGTTGCTGGCGGGCTGCTAGCAGCCTTTCTGGTGACTGGTGGTCCGCGTGGTCGTCTGTATAGGGCTCGCCCTCCATAGGAACTTGCTGGCTTACATACTCCACATGCAGCTTGCCTCGGCGCAGTTGGTCTACAGCAAGATTATTGGCAATCTGGTAGAGGTAGGCCCGTGGATTCTCAAGTTCCTTTTCATCGCTGAGTTTTTGCAGGCGTAGATAGGCGTGTTGGGCGATATCCTCGGCATCGTCAGGGCTTTTTACAATGCGAGAGACAAAGCGTACCAAGGCCTGTCCGTGCTCGGTAAACAGCCTTTCAAGAAGCGTCTTCCTGGCCTTATTCATTACTAATCGTGATCCCCGTACCCTGCTCGCTGTAGTTATGGACTGATTGTTCTTAGTGCGAGCTGGCGCACAGTTATATCACAAGCATTGGTTTCGCTACGAGAGGTACGATCGAACTTGACTGGTCACACTCTCCGATTCTCTATGCCTGGCGGTGGATGCCGGTATAATGGCGGCCGCGCCACAGGCGCAGACAATAAGACCTTGCAGAGGTGTGTCGAGCACCGGAGATTGAATGAGTTATCAAGTACTGGCACGGAAGTGGCGGCCGAAGCTGTTTCGCGAGATGGTGGGACAGGAGCATGTTCTCCAGGCGTTGATCAACGCTCTGGATAATGGTCGCTTGCACCACGCCTACCTCTTTGCCGGTACCCGTGGTGTGGGTAAAACCACGATCGCACGAATCCTGGCCAAGTGCCTGAATTGTGAAGAGGGGGTCAGTTCTGAACCCTGTGGCCAATGCCACACTTGCAATGAGATTGCAGATGGCCGTTTTGTCGACTTGATCGAAGTGGATGCAGCCTCGCGCACCAAGGTCGAAGATACTCGTGAACTGCTTGAGAACGTGCAGTACGCACCGACCCGGGGTCGCTTCAAGGTTTACCTGATCGACGAAGTCCATATGTTGTCGAACAGCTCGTTTAACGCGCTGTTAAAAACCCTCGAAGAACCGCCTCCCCATGTAAAGTTTCTACTGGCAACGACTGATCCGCAGAAGTTGCCGGTTACCGTGCTGTCCCGCTGTCTTCAGTTCAAGCTGAAGAATATGAGCCCCGAGCGGGTTGTGGGGCACTTGAAGTTTGTGTTGGAGCAGGAACAGGTTCCATTTGAAGAAGGCGCCCTGTGGCATCTCGGTCGTGCGGCAGATGGCAGTATGCGTGATGGGATGAGTCTTACTGACCAGGCCATCGCATTTGGTGGGGGGCAAATTACCGAGGCGGAGGTGCGCGGTATGCTGGGCAGTATCGATACCGGTTTGGTGTGGAAGCTGCTGCAAACCTTGTCTGAAGAGGACGCACAGGCTTTATTTGCCACAGTTGCTGAGTTGTCTCAGCAGGCCCCTGATTACAGTGCTGCGCTGGCAGAACTCGCCGATAACCTGCACCGTATCGCAGTGGCTCAGGTGTTGCCGCAATCTATCGATAATTCCCTGGGTGATGGTGAGCGACTGAGAAATTTAGCTGGGCGTATCGCCCCGGAAAATGTGCAGCTGTATTACCAGATGGCTCTGCTGGCCCGGCGTGACCTGCCCTTGGCCCCGGATCAGCGCAGTGGCTTTGAAATGGCTCTGCTGCGGATGTTGGCTTTCCGTCCCCAGGGTGTTGCGGATATTCCCCGTTCACCACTGCCATCGGCTTCCGAACCCGTTTCACCAGCACCGGCTCCAGAAGTGCTACAGCCACAGGCTCCTGTAGCGCCAGAAGTATCGGAGGTCAGTCCGGCAAAAAAGCCTGAAGCGGCACAGCCGCAGGCTGTTACAGCGGTTGATCTAGCTCCCTCGCAAGCAGTGGAGGACCTACAACCGTTAAAGCATCAGGCAGAGCAGCGAGAGGCAGAGCCGGCAGTCCCAACTGAAATGATCAGTGAGCCAGCGACGGAGGCTCAGCCGGAGCAAATTACAAGCCCGCCCCCTGTCCAGGGAGTGGCAGAAGAGCGCCCCCAGCGTAAAGATGTCCTGGCCGAGCTTCGCCAGCGAGTTGCGGAAGTGGAGTCGGCGCCGGCACCACAGCAACCAGCACCACAAAACACGGTGAATACCTCGCGGGAGGCCCCGGTAGAAAGCCGCAGTCAGGCAGTGCCAAAAGGGCGTTTGGAAGCATTAACGCCTGGCAGTTGGCCGGTAATGTATGGACAGCTGGGTATTACCGGTATTTTGCACTCCATTGCCCAGCACTTGGAGATGGTGGGCAGGCAGGACAATATACTCTCGTTCACCCTGGATGAATCCTACAGCAGTCTCTATGACGAAGTTCACCAGCGGCGCCTGGGGGATTCTCTGGCTGACTTCTTCCAGCAGCCTGTCGTGGCGCAGATACAAGTAGGGCAGGTACATGGGAGTACCCCCGCCCGATTAGTCGCAGCTACCCGCCAAGCGCGGCTAGAAGCTGCCCAGGATGCGCTGGTCGCTGACCCACTGGTTCAAGAATTACAGGCAGAATTGAGTGCTGAACTGGTGCCGGGCTCCGTAGAATCACTAGTAGTAGAAGATTAATGACAATTAGGGCCCGGTTTATTCCGGGGCCACATGCACAAGATAGAGGTTACCTATGAAAGGTTTGGGCGATTTGATGCAGCAGGCCCAGAAAATGCAGGCCGATATGCAGGAAAAAATGCAGAAGATGCAGAAGGACCTGACCGAGCTTCGCATCTGTGGTGAAGCTGGTGCGGGGATGGTCAAGGTGACGATGAATGGTCGCCACGATGTGACATCGGTAGAAATTGATCCCTCTCTAATGACTGAAGAGAAGGAAATGCTGGAAGACCTGCTGGCCGCTGCGGTCAACGACGCTGTGCGCCGTGTAGAGGAAAAAACACAGGAACTGCAAAAGCAGGGAATGGGAGACCTGACTTCAGGTATCAATTTGCCTGAAGGCTTTAAGTTCCCCTTTTAAGAAGTGGCCATCCACTGGTTTTGAGTTTGTATGTTTAGTCCCCTGATTGAAGAGCTGATCCGCGCTCTCCGCTGTCTGCCCAGTGTGGGCCCTAAGTCCGCGCAGCGCATGGCGATGTACCTGTTGGAAAAAGACCGAGAAGCTGCCTCCCTGCTGGCCCAGAGTTTGGCGCGAGCGGTGGAACAAGTGGGGCGCTGTGGGCAGTGTCGCACTCTCACAGAGGAGCCCGTTTGCTCATTGTGTAGCAATAGCCGGCGCGAGCAGGACTCACTGTGCGTGGTTGAGACGCCCGCTGATGTTCTGGCTATTGAGCAGGCCGGTAATTACCACGGTCGCTACTTTGTCCTGCATGGGCATCTCTCGCCCATCGATGGCATTGGCCCGGGGGACCTGGGGATCGACTTGCTGGAGCAGAGGCTCGCTACTGAGCAGTTGCGCGAACTTATTGTCGCCACTAACCCTACGGTAGAAGGTGAAGCTACCGCGCAGTACATTGCGGAGAGAGCTCGTGCCCAGGGGGTGACGGTGAGCCGGATTGCCCACGGTGTACCCATCGGCGGAGAGTTAGAGTATATCGATGGCGGCACTCTCGCCCACGCCTTTAATAGTCGAACCGCATTTTTCTCCGGCAGTTGAGTGATATCGATGACAGAAATAGATACCACTCCACGCTGGGTCGACAGTTACGAGCAGCTGGTAGAGTTGTGTGCAGATTGGCGCAAGCAGAGTGCGGTAGCCCTGGATACCGAGTTTATGCGCAGCCGTACTTTTTATCCCCAACCGGCGCTGGTCCAGGTAGGTGATGGAAAACACTGCTACCTGATCGACAATTTGGCGATTGAGGAGTTACAGCCGCTTCGCGACCTCTTGCTCGATACCGCTGTCACTAAAATCATGCACAGCTGTAGTGAGGACCTGGAAACCCTGGAGCGCTTGCTGGGGGTGATTCCCGAGCCCATTTTTGATACCCAAATTGCCGCTGCAATCTGTGGTATGGGAGCGGGCTTGGGTTATGCGGCGACAGTTAACCAGCTACTGCATATTGAATTGCCCAAGAGTGAAACCCGCTCGGACTGGCTGCAGAGACCTCTCAGCGATGCACAAAAAACCTATGCCGCCCTCGATGTCGCTTGGTTGCCGGTACTCTTCGGCGTACTGGTAAAGGACCTCAATGGGAAGGGGCGCCTGGAGTGGTTGCAGGAAGACTGTGCATCATTGGTGGTCACGGCTCGAAACCCGAACCCGCCTGAGATTTACTACCAAAAAGTGAAAGGTGCCTGGCGCCTGCGCAGTAAACAACTGGCAGTGTTACAGGATGTGTGTGCCTGGCGCGAAAAGCAGGCCAGGGCGCTGAATATGCCGCGCAATCACCTGTTAAAAGAGAATATCTGTCTCGGACTGGCCCAACAGTTGCCTCGGCATAGAGGTGCCTTGAGCCAACTGGGTATGGAAGGGAGAGCTCTGCGTGAGCATGGCGAGGCCCTGTTAAAAATCGTTGCCCAAGCCTGCGAGAGAAGCGATCCACCTGCGCGAATGCAGCAGCCCCTCAACCGGCAGCAGGGAGAGATCCTCAAGCAACTGCGACTTGAGATGGTGTCTATTGCCGAGCGGGCCGGGTTGCCTGCCGAAATATTAATTCGCAAAAAAGAGCTGGAAGCCTTGGTCCAGGCCCGTCGACCCGAGTTAGAGGGTCGGCTCAGAGGGTGGCGGGCCGATGTGATTGGCCACCCTTTGCTCGAAGCTCTGAAACAATTGCGTAAAGAGGAATTGAAGTGAAAGTTTTATGCGATATTTATCGCAGTCCAAATAAAGACGAGATGTATCTGTACGTGGATAAGCGCGAGGGCACTGCCAGGGTTCCCAAAAATCTACTGGAGCTTTTCGGCAAGCCGCAGCATGTCACTACGATGTTGGTGACGCCGGACAAAAAGCTGGCCCGTGCAGAGGCGGACAAGCTGCTCAAAGAGGTGCGCACTCGCGGCTATTACTTGCAGATGCCGCCAATAGCCGATTCCGAAATGAGTGAAATCGCGCTGAAGAACAGCAAGTTGCAACGCTGAGTCGAGCTAAATGGCACAGGAGCCTTTTTGGCGGCGGAAAACGCTGGATCAAATGAGTCGGTCCGAATGGGAGCAGCTTTGTGACGGTTGTGGTCGCTGCTGTCTGCACAGCTTGGAGGATGAGGATACGGGTGAGGTCTACCTCACTAATGTGGCCTGCCGCCTGTTGGATACCCATTCCTGCCAATGCAGCAAGTACAGCCAGCGCAAAGCCCATGTTCCCGGATGCATTCAGTTGCGTATAGAGGATATTGCCGAATTCGATTGGTTGCCGCTCACCTGCGCATACCGCAGTCTTGCGGAAGGGCGCCCTCTTGCGGACTGGCACCCATTGGTGTCGGGGGACCCGGAATCCGTGCATCGGGCGGGGATATCGGTGCGTGGGCGCGTTGTCAGTGAAGAGTCGGTTCATCCAGACGATATGGAGGATCATATTGTCTCTTGGGTTGAACAAGGTTGATCGCAAACGGGAACTGCGACCTGTGAACGCCTTTGAATATTGCGCATAATTAAGGAGCCTCTGAATAACTCCGTAATGCCTCTGCGGGTCTTGAAGGCTGCAGATGTTAGGCGCAGCTCGCCGCGAATGGCCGTAGCCCTTTGCAAGAGCTGCAACGCAGCAGATGCGGCCTTCAAGGCCCGCCCTTCGGGGCATTCGGAGCGATTCACACTCCGCGTTGCGACTTCTTGAAAGGTCTAGACATTCCTGCGAAGCCGCGCCTTGATTGTGAACCGCTCTGCATGCCAGAGGCATCACAGAGTTACTCAGAGGCTCCTCAAATCATTCTTCGGATCGATTTATGGCTGGCAGTGCTTGTCTGCGAAGCGGCGTAAATATGCCGGTTCCGAGCGAGTGACGATGTAAAGGACCCTGGCATATTTGCCCGATATTAAATCGGTGTGCCAGAAAGTAGAGTGAGAGAATGACAGAAGATTTCCAATTTGCCTGGATGGTATACGCCGCTTCAACACTGGTTATGCTGTTGGCGGGCTGGTGGTTTATGCGCAATTGGCGCTGGAGTTGGGTGCGCCAGACTCTACTCTTAGTGGCTGCGGCAGTGTTGTTGGCGCCGGCAAAGACCTCTGTAGCGGAGTCAGTTGCTGTGCCGGTGTTGCCGCTATTTGTTTATCAAACGCTGTTTGAAGAAAATGGAGCGGCGCCAGAGGTCACTACCAATTTGATATTCGCTTCGGGTGGAGCCCTGGCGATCATGGTTGTTTGGGGGATTGTCAGCTTGCTGATGAGATTTCGTCGGGACAGGCGTCGTCGCTTTGATGAAGATCCCTACTTTAACGAACAATAACCCAAGACATGGCTGTCATGCCTGAGGGCAGGGTAGCCATTCACCCAGTATTTTTTGTTGCACTTTAATTCACTTGCGCAGCCATCGTCCCTCCTCGACGCCTATATCCAGGCCTTCACTCGGTTGCTCGTATCAAAGGCGCTAAAACCCTTTAGACCGACAACCCCAGTCAATGACAGCTGCTATATCTATTAAGCTGGTTCCCGCTGTGGCGCAATGCAAAACAATGTAAAAGCCGTGTCACTTTTCTGCCAGGTATCCAGTAATAACAAGAGCGGCTGTATCCTGCATGTGGGAAATACCTCGCACCTAACAGGGGAAGAGGGCAAGGGCAGTCGTGAATAGAGTGAAATATTCAGTTCAATACCCACTTGCCCGGATTGGCAGTGAGAGCCGAATGGCTGAGGAATACTGATGCTCGATCACCTGCTTATATTGACTGCAGTAATGCTGGTTTCGGGCATTTTGGGTGGGTTGGTCAATTACTATCAAATGCTGTTTACCGAAGAAGATCCAGCGGGGCTCGCACGTTGCCTGATTATGGGGCTGTGTGGCGCCTTGATGGTGCCGATATTCCTTAAATTCACCCAGAGTGACTTGTTGATAGAAATCCAGGGTGACCCCTCGCGTTTATTGATTTTTACCGGTTACTGCCTGCTCGCTGCAATTGCGTCCCGTATGTTCGTGTTTAACGCCGCACGGCGCCAGTTGCGCGACGCCAGTATTGCCCGCGCCCGAGTAGAGAATATGGAGCAGGAACTGCGCACCATGCAGTTGGAAATGATGCCCCTATTGGAGCATGAAATTGAGGGCGATCCCGAGCAGGGGCCGACCATCGATTTCAATCAGATCCGTAAATTGGATGACAATGCTCTACAGGTACTGCATTTGTTAAATACCGGGGAGTGTGTATTTCGGTCTCTTTCCGGCATGGTGCAGGACAGCGGTATGGAGACCAATTCTATAGCTCGCGCCTTGAACAGCTTGCTGGTGCTGGAGATGGTCGGGAAAATTCACAGTCACCTGGGTATCCGCTGGTATATCACCGGCAAAGGTCGCCAGGTTGTACACCGCCGCAGTACCCAGATGGCCTAGGCTGCTTCGGAAAGCCCACGCGGGCTTTCAAGACTCGCCCTGCGGGACTGGCAAATTTCCCCAGCGCAAGCTGGTCATCCAAATTGAGCGTTACCGCCTCGCCCCCAACCTGTTGTTCAATTATCATTCGCTAAAAGAGATAGTTAGCCTCGACGACAGGATTGGAGCAGTTATGAAGTTTACCGGTACCGAAAGCTATGTAGCGACCGAAGACTTGCAGATGGCGGTGAATGCGGCCGTTACCCTGCAGCGCCCACTATTGATCAAGGGTGAGCCCGGCACCGGCAAAACACTGCTCGCCGAGCAGGTAGCAGAGAGCCTTGGACTAAAGCTGATCCAGTGGCATATTAAATCCACCACCAAAGCCCAGCAGGGCCTGTACGAGTACGACGCGGTATCCCGCCTGCGGGACTCCCAACTGGGGGTGGATAAGGTTCACGATATTGGCAACTACATTAAGCGCGGTAAGCTTTGGGAGGCCTTTGCGGCGGATGAGCGTGTGGTGCTGCTGATTGATGAAATCGATAAAGCGGATATCGAATTCCCCAACGACCTGCTGGTTGAACTGGATCGCATGGAGTTCTTTGTCTATGAGACTGGCGAAACCATCAAGGCCAAGCAGCGCCCCATCGTAATTATCACTTCCAATAATGAGAAAGAGTTGCCGGACGCCTTTTTACGCCGTTGCTTTTTCCATTACATCAGCTTCCCCGATCGTGACACCATGCGCAAAATTGTCGATGTGCACTACCCAGGGATCAAAGGGCAGCTGGTGGCCGAGGCAATGGATATTTTCTTCCAGCTGCGCGAGGTTCCAGGTCTGAAGAAAAAGCCTTCGACCTCCGAACTGATCGATTGGCTCAAGCTGTTGATGGCTGATGATATTCCCGAGGAGATCTTGAAAAACAGCGATAGCAGCAATGCCATTCCGCCGCTCTATGGTGCCCTGCTGAAAAACGAGCAGGATGTCCATATGCTGGAGCGCCTGGCGTTTATGGCCCGTCGCGATAATCGCTAAACTGTGTTGGTTAATGTCACCGAGGGCTTAGGTTGTCCTCGGTGATTTCGGCCCGGTTTAACCGGGTGTTATTTTTTCCCTGTGCTGACTGCGAATTATTATGCTGATTGGTTTTTTCCAGAATTTACGCCGCTATAAATTACCGGTAACCATCACCGAACTGCTGGCCCTGCTTGAGGCATTACAGCAGCGCCTGGTGTTTGCCGACCTTGAGGAATTTTACTTCCTTGCCCGCGTTTGCCTCGTCAAGGACGAGAAGCACTTCGATAAATTTGATCGCGCTTTCGACGCCTATTTTAAGGACCTTGAGACCCTCGACGACATTGTCGAGCAATTGATTCCCGAGGACTGGCTGCGTGCAGAATTTATGAAGCAGCTGAGCGAAGAGGAAAAGGCCCAGGTGCAAAGCCTCGGTGGCTTGGAAAAACTACTGGAGGAATTTAAAAAGCGTTTAGAGGAGCAGAAGAAGCGTCACAGCGGTGGTAATCGCTGGATTGGTACTGGCGGCACCAGCCCGTTTGGCAATAGCGGTTATCATCCCGGTGGTATCCGTGTGGGCGGTAAGGGGCGCAATCGCTTGGCGTCAAAGGTATGGGAGAAGCGCCAGTTTAAAAATCTGGATGACAGCATCAGTCTGGGCACCCGTAATATCCAGGTGGCTCTGCGCAAGCTGCGCAAATTTGCCCGCACCGGTGCCGCAGAGGAACTGGATCTGGATAACACCATTTCCTCTACTGCACGCAACGCCGGGTTACTGGATATTCAAATGGTGCCGGAGCGACATAATGCGATTAAGGTGCTGATCTTCTTCGATGTAGGGGGCTCTATGGACCCCTATGTGCGCGTCTGTGAAGAACTGTTCTCCGCCTGTCGTTCCGAGTTCAAGCATCTCGAATATTTTTATTTCCACAATTTTGTTTACGAACATGTGTGGAAAGACAACCAGCGGCGCTATAGCGAAAATACCTCGCTGCTGGAAATACTGCGCACCTATGGCAAGGACTACAAAGTAATTTTTGTCGGCGATGCGTCTATGGCGCCCTACGAAATTACCAGTCGTTTCGGCAGTGTCGAACATATGAATGAAGAGCCCGGTGCGGCCTGGATGGAGCGTGTTACCGATACCTACAGTAACCTGATCTGGTTGAATCCTGTAGGAGAGGAGTACTGGCAATATACTCCCAGTATCGGTATGACCCAGAGACTGGTGGACGGGCATATGTATCCGATGACCCTGGAGGGATTGGATCGAGCCATCGCTTATTTGGTTAAAGGGCGTTAACAGGCTGATCGCTTTTTCAGGTAGCACCGTAGGTGCTGCCTGCTATTCCTTCGAGGGATTTTGTTAGTTGTTCAACTAGAGAGAGAAGTGAAAAATCGCTTCGTGGAGTCATTATCAATGAGAAGCCACTGGGTTTCTCTATCTCTTTTCCCCCAGTATTAATCCCATTTTCTACGATAGAAAACAACGGCAGATGACACTGGGGGGCGCCCCAAAGCCCTGCAATAGCGGTTAAACCCAATAGTCGCTGGCGATTTGTTTGTAATTTTCTGGATTCACTATCGGTCCCTTTCTTAATTGCGGTTGTGGGGGTGGTTGGTACTAGTAAAACGCTACTGTTGTCCGGTAGTAATGTTTCCATCAACTTGTACCACTGTTGTCGTTTTTCGTTGGCCCAGGATATCTCATCGTCGGTAATTGATAGGGCCATAGTAATTCTTGTGGCTATGTCCTCTGAAAAAACCGGCCGGTATTTTCGCAACCAGTCCCCGTGTGTATTGGCGATGGCGCGGCCCTGCAAAATTCTGAATACATCCGCCAGTTCGCCCAGTAATTCAATGTCAGACAGGTGTTTAATCTCGCAGATAGGAAATTGATTATTTAATGTGGGAATAAATTCCTGGATTGCTAATTGAATGGGCGTATCTGCCAGTTGACTGATCTCGGGGCAAGTAACCAGGCGGGTTACTTTATTTGCGGATAAGTGCCGTGACGGGATTAGAATTTTGCCGACGTCTACAAGTAATGAAGGAGTTTGACTAAACCAACCGACAGTATCAAAGCAGGGTGCTAAACCGATAACACCGTCGGTAGGAATAAGTGAGTGACTGGTTCGAATGCCGAATAAACCACAATAGCTTGCAGGTACCCTCACCGATCCGCCGGTGTCGGTGCCTAAGCCAATATCGGCTGTTCCTGAGGCCACGGCGGCGGCCGATCCCATAGAGGAACCCCCACAAAAATAGCCGGGCAGTTTAGGGTTGTCGGCAGAACCGTAGTGTAAATTACTCCCCTGCATGCTGTAGGCGAGTTCATCAAGGTGAGTAAACCCAGTAAAGGTTGAGCCGGCCTCCAGTAATTGCTGCAAGCTAAGTGCGGTTTTACTGGCAGGAGGGTGAGTATTAAACCACTCGGGGCTGCCTGCCGTATTTTTCTCCCCTTTCAATTGAAAGAGATCTTTGACCGCTAAACGTACGCCTGTTAGCGGTCCGGACTCTGATAACGTTAAAGAGCGAGGTCCGTGCTCGCAAAATACGCCTTTTATGGGTTGGCTCCCTTATTTGTCATTACCGCTAAAATGCTTCGGCGGTACACCGTCGTGATCGGCGGTGATGCTAAGTTCCTCCTTGGTGGTTTCGCCCACCTTTACGTGAACCTCTTCTGCACCGTGCATCCAGTCCACCAGTTTCTCGCGAATAAAATACAGGATAATTCCGGCAATAATTGCGGCCAGGGCTACTCCGCCAAAGGTTGCGAGTGGACCGGATACACCGACGAGTTTACCGATCTCTGCGGCTCCTTTGTTGGCAATACCAATAAAGGCAAACCAAAGCCCCATCATCAGGGATAAATAGCGCAGCGGAGATAATTTAGTTACGACAGAGAGCCCAATTGGCGATAGGCAAAGTTCGCCAATGGTGTGGAAAATATAGGCAAATACCAACCACCAAATACTCGCCTTAATGGTCTCTGAATCGCCAATTTGCAGGGCGGCACCGCACATGGATAAGAAACCCACGCCGAGAAAAACCAGCCCCAAACTGAATTTGGCCGGTGAGCTGGGTTCCCGATCCCCCATGCCTACCCAGATACTGGCCATAATCGGCGCGAGGATAATAATAAACAGAGGGTTTACCATCTGCAGCCAACTGGCGGGAATTTCCCACCCCAGTACATTCAGGTCGGTTCGATATTTGGCGAATAAGTTCATTGAGCCGGCAGCCTGCTCAAAGCCGGCCCAAAAAATCACGATAAACACACCCAGCACCAAAATAACTTTGATGCGGTCGCGCTCTTCCTGAGTCAACGGGCGGCGCTTATCGACGTCCTCATCTTTCTTGTCTTTCAGTTCCAGGTGCGCAGAAGGTTCTACACCGATTTCTCCCAGGTAGCGCTTGGCTTGGGTCATCTGCAGGATTAGGCCGGCTAACATGCCAAGGCCAGCGACGATAAAGGCCAGCTGGTAATCCACCTTTTCCCCAATCCAGCCCACCAGTAGGTAACCGAGGATAGAGCCCAGGTTGATGCCCATATAAAAAATGGTAAAGGCGGTATCCCGGCGGTGGTCACCTTCCTCGTAAAGGTCCCCGACCATGGTAGAGATATTTGGCTTGAAGAAACCGTTGCCGATAATCAGCAATGCCAACCCGATCCATAGCATATAAATTTGGCTGCCATTTGGCAGCCAACCGTGGGGGAATCCCAGGGCGAACTGCCCCAGCATCATCAAGGTGCCGCCGAACATAATACAGCGGCGCTGGCCCCAGCGATTATCTGCCATCCAACCGCCAATAATGGGGGTTAGGTAGACCAGCATTGCATACCAGCCCAGGTAGCTGAGGGCTTTGGATTGCAGTTCGGTATCGGTCAGTTGTTCCCAGCCGAAGACTGCGGCAGTCGCTGTAGAGGTCAGGTAGAAGACAAAAATACCACGCATGCCGTAGTAGCTGAGACGTTCCCACATCTCAGTACCAAACAACAGGAAGAGTCCTTTGGGGTGGCCAAACAGCTGGCCTGCGCTGGCGGGGGGCTTGGGCTTGATCTCTTGCATAGTACTGCTCGCAAGGTATGACCCTGAGGAATTGCACCAGCAGTAAAGGCCGTGCCCCTCAGAAGAAGTGCTATTCGCACCAGTATAGATGAGCGCCACAATAAGGTTTGATAGCCCTGCGGTGCTCAGGGGGTATAATCCCGCGTTTGCCATTGCTGTACGAATTATGAGTCACACCGAAGCAGAAAAAGTACTGGGGGCGCTGCAGGCCCGAATCTCCGCGACCATGGGGCGTGACCGCTATGGGTTGCGCAGGACTGTCAAAAATGTGCGCCGGCGCCAGAAAGAGGGCAAGCCGGTAGATCGCATCTTGGCCCAATTGGAGCAGCAGCTCCAAGCGTCTGAGACCCTGGTGGAGGAGCGCCGGCGCAAGTTGCCGGAAGTGCAGTGGCCGGAGTCTTTGCCAATGGTAGCGCGGCGGGAGGAAATCGCCGAGCAGATCGAGAAAAATCAGGTTGTAGTGATTGCCGGTGAAACCGGTTCTGGTAAAACCACTCAGTTACCAAAAATTTGCCTGTCACTGGGCCGGGGAATTTTCGGCCAGATCGGCCACACTCAGCCGCGCAGGATTGCCGCGCGCACTGTAGCCAATCGAATTGCTGAGGAACTGGGGCAGCCCCTGGGAGAGTCCGTCGGTTACCAGGTGCGCTTTACCGACCACAGCACCGAGCATACCCACGTCAAACTGATGACAGACGGTATCCTGCTGGCTGAAATTCAGCGCGATCCCCTGTTAAATAAATACGATACGTTGATCATCGATGAGGCCCATGAGCGCAGCCTTAATATTGATTTTCTGTTGGGCTATTTGAAAACCATACTGCCCAAGCGCCCTGACCTGAAACTGATAATTACCTCGGCCACCATCGACCTGGAAAAATTTTCCCGGCACTTTGACGATGCGCCGATTATCGAGGTTTCCGGTCGTACCTACCCGGTGGAAGTTCACTATCGCCCCGCAGCGGATACGGATGCAGATCTCAACGAGCAGGTGGTCACTGCTGTGGAGGAGTTGCTGCACGAGGAGAAATCCAGCAGTCGGCGCGGTGGGGATATCCTGGTATTTATGAGCGGCGAGCGGGAAATCCGCGAGTGCGCCAAGGCTTTGCGGGATGCACAGATAGCGCAATTGGAAGTGCTGCCCTTGTATGCCCGCTTGAGCCTTGCGGAGCAAGCCAAAGTTTTCCACGGCCATAAAGGCCGTCGCATTGTACTCGCTACCAATGTGGCAGAGACCTCTATTACCGTGCCCGGTATCCGCTATGTGATCGACCCGGGTACTGCACGAGTGAGCCGCTACAGCTACCGCAGTAAAATTCAGCGGCTGCCTATAGAGCCGGTTTCCCAGGCCAGCGCCAACCAGCGTGCCGGTCGCTGTGGCCGTGTCAGCGCCGGTGTTTGTGTGCGCTTGTATGAAGAGCGGGATTTTGAGCAGCGCCCGGAATTTACCGATGCGGAAATTCTGCGTACGAATCTGGCAGCAGTCATTCTACAAATGTTACAGCTGCGTATCGGTGATATCCGCGAGTTTCCATTTGTCGATCCGCCGGACCCACGACTGATTAATGACGGTTATAAATTGCTGCAGGAATTACAGGCGGTAGATGAGCAGGGCCGGGTCACTAAATTGGGGCGATCCCTGTCAAGGTTGCCTTTGGACCCGCGCCTGAGCCGCATGTTATTGGCGGGGGCAGAGAATGGCAGTGCGCGGGAGCTCTTGATTATTGTCGCCGCTCTGGCCGTGCAGGACCCGCGCGAGCGCCCGGCAGAAAAACGCCAGGCTGCGGATGAAAAACATCGCCAGTGGCAGCATGAACAATCGGATTTTTTATCCTTCGTTCAGCTGTGGGATGCCTTTGAAGTCCAGCGTCAGGAACTGAGTCAAAATCAGTTGCGCAAGTGGTGCCAGAAAAACTTCCTGTCCTGGCTGCGTATGCGCGAGTGGAGAGATATCCACCACCAGCTGCGTGTGGCCTGTCGCGATCTCGAAGTTAAAGAAAACAAAGAGCCGGCGGAATACGAAGCGATACACCGAGCCATCGTGGTGGGATTGCTGGGCAATATTGGCGCGCGGGATGAAAACAAGGAGTTTAACGGCTGCCGCAATCGTCGTTTCCATATTTTCCCAGGCTCCGGTCAATTTAAAAAACCTCCCCGCTGGGTGGTGTCTGCCCAGTTACTGGAGACCAGCCGCCTGTTCGCCCATACCGTAGCCAAGGTCGAGCCCGAGTGGATATTGGCCGCCGCGCAGCACCTGGTTAAGCGCAATTATTTTGAACCCCATTTTGACGCTCGCTCCGGGCAGGTAATGGCCTTTGAGAAGGTCTCCCTTTACGGTTTGGTGCTGGTGGAAAAACGCCGAATTCCCTACGGCAAACTGGACCCGCAAACTTCTCGGGAAGTGTTTATTCGCCAGGCGCTGGTGGAGCAACGCTATCGCGGTAAGGGCCGATTTTATAAGCACTATCTCGACCTGTTGAAGTCCCTGGAAGAGCTGGAAGCCAAATCCCGTCGCCGGGATATTCTGGTGGATGATGAAGTGGTGTACCGTTTCTTCGATGAGCGTATCCCAGCGGATATCGTCAACCTGGCTGGATTTGAGCACTGGCGCAAGAAAGCGGAATCCAGCGATACACAGCTGCTGTTTATTCCCCGCGACTTATTGATGCAGCAGAGTGCCGATCATGTGGGAGAGGCCCAATTCCCCAATGAGTTGCAGGCGGGCGGTATTGTCTATCCGCTCAGCTATCACTTTGAGCCTGGCAGTGTGGATGATGGCGTCAGTATCCAGGTACCGGTTGCAGCGCTGCACCAGCTGCCGGCAGCTCGCCTCTCCTGGTTGGTGCCGGGCATCTTGCGGGACAAGTGCATCGCTCTGGTAAAAGCCCTGCCCAAGCAGTGGCGCAAGTATTTTGTGCCAGTGCCGGCTGCGATAGATAAGGCTTTGCCCCGGCTGCGTGCAGACAATACCCCGTTGTGGCAGTCGTTGGCTCTGGAGCTGAAGCGCCAGACAGCACAGCAGCTGCCAGATGAGGTGTGGGAGTCTGCGGAACAGGCCCTGGAAGATTATTACCGTTTCAATATCCAGGTAATGGATGAAGGCGGCAAATTGCTGGATCAAGATCGGGATTTGGCCCTATTGCAGGTGCGCTACCGGGATCGGGTACAGCAGGGGCTGGCAACAGCTGGCGACAGTTTTGAGCGGGAGGGTATTTCCCGCTGGGACTTCGGTGATCTTCCAGAGACCCATACCCTCAACCAGGGTGGGCTCAAGGTGCGGGCTTACCCCGCACTGGTTGAAGGAAAAGACAGTGTCTCCCTGAAGCTACTGGATAACCCCAGCGAGGCGCGCAGGCTTACTCGTGCCGGTATTTGCCGTTTGGCTCTGCTGCACTTGCCGGAGAAGGTGAAGTATCTGCGCAAAGAGCTGTTGCGAGGCAAGGAGCTGGGGCTTTCTGCAGCAGATTTGGGGCGTCGTGAGGAGGTAGCTGACGACATATTGATGGCAGCTGTCCGCGAAGTTTTCTGGCCCAAAGAGGAGTTGCCTCGCACCGAAGCTGAATTCCTGGCCGCTTTGAAAAATGACGGTGACTTGGTGGGGGTGGCCCAGGAGATTGGTGATCTGTTGGTCAAGGCCCTGGCCCAGCTGGTGCCACTGCGCAAACAAATCAAGCAGCAGAAAAACCTGGCGGTCGCAATGGCGGTGGGGGATATCCAGCAGCAACTGGGTGGGCTCTTCTACCGAGGATGCCTGTTTGATACTCCGCTGTCATGGCTGCGCCAGTACGGCCGCTATCTGAAGGCGATCGCAATGCGCTTGGAAAAGGCTGCTCTCGACCCTAACCGTGACCGAAAACTGCAAGTTGAATACCAGAAGGCGGCGGAGCCTTACTTGGCGCAAGTGGAGAAATATTCACCCAGAGAACTCTCTGCAGAGGCAGAATTGCGTGAGTTTCGCTGGATGTTGGAGGAATTTCGTGTTTCCTTATTCGCGCAGACTCTAAAAACCCTGATGCCGGTGTCATCCAAGCGCTTAAGCAAGTCATGGGCAGAAATTGATGGGAAAGGTTTGCTTGGTTGATTTTCTCTATGGAAAAGAGATCACAAAAAAAATTTTGATCAAGTGTAAGAATTTGATGGAGAGCCCGACAGAAGTACTGAAAGCAGGCCTGGAGCCCAGAATGACCCCTTGATACCGGTTATTTTGTGGCGGGTTCTATTCAATGACTGATTTTTGTTTCGCAGCATTATACTTCTGCGGAGTGGATAAAAGTCTCTTGTACTTTTTATTGCTAAGGACACCTAGTTAGGAGATTCACTATGAACAAGAAGCACCTTTCCCCTGTAGCCGCCGCAGTTGGCGCAGCGTTTATCGCCACTGCCGCTATGAATGTATCTGCTGCCAACAGCAATGCTAACCCCTTTGCCGCAGCAGACCTGAGCTCAGGCTACAACGTGGCGCTGGCTGATCACGATGGTGATGATAAAAAGAAAGAGGGTAAGTGCGGCGAAGGCAAGTGCGGCGAAGGTAAGAAAAAAGAAGGCAAGTGCGGCGAAGGTAAGTGCGGCGAAGGCAAGAAAAAAGAAGGTAAGTGCGGCGAAGGTAAGTGTGGCGGGTAATTTTTCGCTGTACTCAAAGAGGGTGGATACGCTTTAGCGATCCACCCTGTTTTTTATTGATCGCTGAAAAAAGTGAGACCTGAAAGTGTTGCGCGAGTTTTCCGTAGAAGGTGCTGGGTTTGGATTGCGCCGCTCAATGATGGGTGAGAACCTTGATACAGATGCCGTAGATTTTCTGGAGGTAGCGCCTGAGAATTGGATTGGTGTTGGCGGTCGCTATGGGCGCTGGTTTAGGGAATATACAGAACGTTTTCCCTTTTTACTTCACGGTTTATCTCTCTCGATTGGTGCACCAGAACCATTGGATATGGAATTGGTTGCAGCCATTAAAAAATTTATCAAGCAACACAATATTCGCGGTTACAGTGAGCACTTGAGTTATTGCTCAGATCACGGCCATCTGTACGATTTATTGCCCATTCCCTTTACGCAAGAAGCGGTGATGTATGTTGCCGAGCGAATCCGTATGGTCCAGGACGCACTGGAAGAACGGATTGCAATGGAGAATGTCTCCTACTATGCGGCGCCGGGCCAGGAGATGACTGAACTGGCTTTTTTAAATGCGGTGTTGGAAGAGGCCGATTGTGATTTGCTTCTGGATGTGAACAATATTTATGTAAACTCGATTAACCATCGCTACGATGCGCTGGACTTTCTATCTGCACTACCTACTGAAAGAATTCGCTACGTACATATTGCCGGGCACTATGATGAGGCAGAGGATTTAAAGGTGGACACCCATGGTGCACCGGTTATTGATCCTGTGTGGGAACTACTCGATCGCGCCTACGATATTCACGGTGTGATGCCGACGCTACTTGAGCGGGATTTTAATATTCCGCCAATTCCCAAATTACTTGAAGAAGTAGGACATATTAAAACCATTCAGGCCAGTCACCAGGTGGAAGAGAATTATGTCCTCAGTCGTCGATAAGCCCGAGACATTCAAAAGTGTGCAGCGGGACTTTGCTGCCCATTTGCGCGCACCGGATCAAGTTGCGCCGCCGGCAGAAATTGAGGACCGGCGTGTCGCTATTTATCGAGATTTGATTTACAACAATATTGAATCCTTTGTTGCCAGTGGATTCCCGGTATTGCGCAGTCTTTATAGCGACGAAAACTGGCATCAAATGGTGCGTGATTTTGTCCACAAACACACATCCGTTAGCCCGTATTTTTTGCAGATCAGTGAAGAGTTTCTCTCATATTTACAGAACGAACGGGGAGAACAACCACAAGATCCTCCGTTCCTGTTGGAGCTTGCCCACTACGAGTGGGTAGAGTTGGCTTTAGATGTCAGTGATGTGGAATTACCGGAAGGGCTGGCGATAGAGGGGGATGTTTTACAGCAAGTTCCTGTAGTTTCCCCTCTTGTCTGGAGCCTCAGCTACCGCTACCCAGTGCATCGGTTGGGGCCGGATTTTCAGCCCCAAGAGCCGCCGGAGTTACCGACGTTCCTTTTTGTGTACCGGGATCGTTCCGACAAAGTGAATTTTATGGAGATCAATGCCGTCACCGCCAGATTATTGCAGCTGGTCTCTGCGGGCGATTACACGGGCTTACAAATTTTGGACCAGATGGCCCAGGAATTACCCAATATTAGTCGTGACTCCCTACTTGCTTTCGGTGCTGATTTATTGGAAAAACTACTGAATAAAGGGGTTATTGCTGGTTTAAAGGCTTAGCCGGTGATTGCCTGAAACTCCTTTATCTTTGGCAAATCCCAGCTGCTATGCTGCCGAGGGTAGCTTACGAATTACTAGGGCGTTAGAATCCTTGGTCTCACTAGTTTGATAAAAGAGGAGCAGGGTTGTGCTTGGAAGCAAAACTTTATCGCCCTGGTTAATGGCAACTCTGATAGCTGTTATGCCAGTAGGGGCGCTAGCGCAACAAGATCCGTTTGGTGGTGCAGCTCAAAACCCGGCTGCGGTAGATACCAGCGGAGCAGAGGATGCCAGTGCCGATGACGGGGGCCTGTCTCTCGAGGATGAGTACGGCTTTGATCCTGCCGATGAATTTGGTGGTGCAGAGGGCGAAGATTTATCACTTCGCGACCCCTGGGAAGGTTTTAATCGGGCCATATTCTCCTTCAACGATGGCGCAGATCGCTATGTGTTGAAGCCCGCCGCTGTCAGCTATCGCCAAATTACCCCGATTTTCGTGCAGCATGGTGTCAGCAACTTTTTCGACAACCTGCGTGAAGTTACCAATACCTTTAATGACGTCTTGCAGGGTAAATGGGGACAAGCGGGTAATGACGCCGGTCGTTTCCTGGTGAACTCCACTGTGGGCATTGTTGGCGTTCTGGATGTTGCTCAACATATGGGCCTGGAACAGGGGGATGGTGAGGACTTCGGCCAGACCTTGGCTGTTTGGGGCGTGCCCTCCGGTCCCTATCTGGTTTTGCCACTGCTGGGGCCATCTACTGTTCGGGATACCCCTGCTAAGGTAGTGGATTACTACACTAACCCCTTAACTTATGTAGATCATGACGCAACCAAATATGCTTTGAAGGGGACAGATATTATTCAAAGCCGTGCTAGCCTGCTGCAAGCGGAGTCCCTCTTGCACGGTGACCGTTATGTACTCTTGCGAGATGCATATCTACAGCGTCGCGACTACTTGATTGTCGATGGTGAAATGGATGTTCAAACAGAAGAAGAGGCTGCAGAGGCAATTGATCAGGGTGAGGTGGAAGAAGCTTCCGATTACTGAGCTGTCACCTAAGGCGAATAAGCCTTAGAGCCCTTATATGGCTGGCCCCAGTAGCCTGGTGCTTACCGACGATGAGCGCTCCCGCAATTTTTTGCGAGGGGCGCTTTCGCGTTTTGGCTTCCAGGTAAGTGTTGCCAACAACGGGGAAGATGGCATCGACCAGTTCAGCCCCGGTGCTTTCCATATCGTATTGATTGATCGCTATTTGCCGGATATGAGTGGGCTGGAAGTGTTGCGGCGGATAAAGCGCATAGCTCCAGAAGTGGCTGCGGTAATTATTGCTTCAGATAGCGCTACCGATGATGTACTCCAAGCGATGCGCCTTGGAGCTAAAGACTACCTGGTTAAACCCCTGGAAGAAGCAGCGGCTATTGATCGTATGATCTGCCGTATCAGCGGTGAAGAAAACCTGGCGAAGCAGAACCGCGAATATAAAGTGACCTTGGAGCGTCGCAACAGTGAACTGCGGGATCATGTGGAGCTGCTGCGCAGGGACCAGGAAGCTGGCCGTTTATTACAACAGCATTTACTTCCCCGTACCCCCTATCACTACCCCAGCGGTGTGGAAGCATCCTACCGGCTGGTTCCCTCCCTGTACCTGAGCGGTGATTTTGTTGATTACGGCTTGTTCGGTGAGCGCTTTGTAGCCTTTTATCTGGTCGATGTGTCGGGCCATGGTGTCTCTTCTGCGCTGGTTACTGCCCTGATTAAGCACAGCATTATGCATCGCTTGCGGGAGCGCCCCTTATTTGCCCAGCTGGACTCTCTCAGTGATGACTTATTGGATGTCCTTAACCTGGTCAATGGGGAGTTGTTATCCACAAAATTGGGCAAGCACGCCAGTATGTTTGTCGGGGTTGTGGATAGTAGTGCCCGGCAATTGCACTATGCCGTCGCCGGGCAAATACCGATGCCGGCCCTGGTTAGTGAGGCGGGTGCAGACTGGTTGCCGGGAAAAGGGCGTCCCCTGGGTATTTTTGAACGGGGTGATTGGCAAGTGATGCGTGCTGAGCTGCCGCCCGCTTGGCGCCTGGTCGCTTGTTCAGACGGTGTACTTGAATTATTACAGGGCGATCTGCTCGATAAAGAGGCCCAGCTTTTGCAGGCTATTTCAGAGAGTGGGGGAGAACTCGACAGGCTTTGTCAGTCTCTAAAAATGGATACTTTTGGTGCCCTTCCGGACGATATTACGATTCTCACTTTAGGCCGCCAGTAATGCCCAAAACTTCTATCGATAGTCTTCGACTATGAAGTCGAATTTTGTGCTTTATCGCACTTGTCAGTCTGCATGGTCAGGAGTAAGCTCCGCCCACTTTATGCACAAAATTGCACTAGGCGCCAAAAACGTCAAATGCTATTGTGTTCTCTACCAGTGAACTTTTGCCATCCGCCTGCACTTCTATCAAAAGGTGTATTCGGGTGAGCCAGGGGTTGTTATGCAGTCCGGGCAAATTATGGTTGGGGCCCACCAGGGCATATACGTCATCAAGTTAGTAGGTGATGTTCGTCTCAACCTTTGTACCTCATTTGATAGCTTTATCGACAACATGTTTGCACGGGGTGATTTTGCCGGAGTGGCATTTGATCTCGGTGGTGCAGAAGGTGTCGATAGTACGACCCTCGGCCTGATGGCGAAGATTGCTATTCGCGCTTTGGAGCGGGGCTGTGATAAGCCGCTGGTATTCTCTGCGGGTAAAGGTATCCGCCATCTATTGGACGCTATGGGCTTTGATTCGTTGGTTGAAATCAGCGATACGGTCCACGATATGAGTGTACCCACCACGCCTTTGGTATGTAATAGCCCCGACGAGTGTGCTGCGCGGGAAAAGGTGCTGGAAGCTCACCGGGTATTGATGAGCATGAACGAGCAAAACGCCGAGACTTTTCGCGACTTGGTACATACCCTGGAGCGAGAATGTTCCCCGGTTGCCAAATCTTCGGCGCATTATCACTAGCGCTTATTCTCTCCTAATCCCCAGTTCTGGAAATCTCCCTTTCTTAGCAACGCTTCATATCCCTCGCTTCGGCGCGTGCCTTGGTGAAGAGTCCGTGTGGCAGATAAATTAGTTCTGCCACCCTGCGAATCAGGTGCTCCTCGAAAGCCTCGATAACATCATCTGAAAAAGCTACCTGCCACATCTGCAAAATCAGCAGGTATTTATCTCTCTCGCTGAACTGTTCATTCACCGCCTGGGTGAACTCGAACAGGGATGTAGCTCTGTCCCGTTGGCCAATAGCTTCACTGACTATTTCTGTGGCACTAGTCTGGTCGAGAGAGTAGTGTTGGCACAAGAGCTGTGTGAGCGTTTCACGCTCACACTCATCGAGCTTTTGATCGACAGTGGCGACTTCGACTAACAGCGCAGCGCTGATCATCCGCACGTCTTTTTCATCACGTGCTTCAACATCAACGCTATTTCCTATCTGCTCAAACAGTTTACGGATTTGTTGCAGCATGAATTTCCTGCTGTCCCTTTACTCGGTTCTGTAACAATAGCTCTAAACGTTCCTGATCCTTCACAAAGTTCCGGATGCCATCGGCAAGCTTTTCAGTGGCCATGGCATCGCTATTCAATTGAAAGCGGAATTCGGCTTCAGCCAGATCCTGTGTCGGCCGGGACTTGGTTGCGGATACCGGTGGCAGGCCAGCAGCGAGAGGTGCCTCACTGTCCTCCAGGGCCTGTAACAGCTGAGGGCTGATTGTCAGTCGGTCGCAACCAGCCAGAGCCTCAATCTCCCCGGTATTGCGGAAGCTGGCGCCCATCACAATGGTTTTGTAGTCTCGGGACTTGTAGTACTCATAGATATTGCGCACCGAGATTACGCCCGGGTCCTCTTCCGCAGGGAATGACTCGCGGCCGCTGTTGGCGATATGCCAATCGAGGATTCGACCGACGAAGGGGGAGATCAGGGTCACCCCGGCTTCGGCACAGGCAATCGCCTGGGATTGACTGAACAACAAGGTCAGGTTGCAGTGGATTCCCTCGCGCTCCAGTACTGATGCGGCAGCAATGCCTTCCCAGGTCGACGCTATCTTGATCAATACCCGCTCTTTGGCAATACCTGCGCGTTCGTAGAGGGCGATCAGGTGGCGTGCGTAGTCAATAGTAGCGCGGGTATCAAAAGAGAGGCGAGCATCGACCTCGGTGGACACCACTCCGGGCACCAACTGCAAGATTTCCGTGCCGATGCTGACAGCCAGTTTGATGGCGGCCAGGCGCGCAATATTTTCCGCGTTCGAGCCACCCTGGTGGCTTTCGGCCCACTGAAGTGCCTCGGCGATATGGTTGTCGTACTGAGGGAGCTGGGCGGCCTTAAACAGTAGGGAGGGATTGGTTGTGGCATCTTGAGGACAATATCGGCGAATTGCTTCAATATCTCCCGTATCTGCTACAACCTGGCTGCGCTGTTTGAGTTGCTCCAACTTGTTCATGGTTCCTCCCTTAATTATTCACTGGTCTACATATTGAAAGCGGTCTAAGCGGCTTGGGTGACCTGGGCCAGTGCCTGTTCAAGCACCTCGGGACCCGCCCCCGGCTTGTGGGCATTTTCGCTCAAGTGGCGGCGGAAGCGCCGCGCACCAGGAAGCCCCTGGAATAACCCGAGCATATGCCGGGTGATATGATTCAAGCGCTGTCCGCGCTGCATTTCCTGCTCGATATAGGGCAGCATCTGTTCTACCACCTGGATGGCATCCGGGCCGGTCTCACCGCCAAATAATTGGCTGTCCACCTGGGCCAGGATTGCCGGGGTTTGGTAAGCCGCGCGCCCCAGCATAACACCATCCACGTGGCTTAAATGTTGCTGGCATTCCTCAATTGAATTGATCCCCCCATTAATAACAATTTGTAGCTGGGGGTAATCCTTCTTTAACTGGTAAACCATGTCGTAATTGAGCGGAGGAATTTCACGGTTTTCCTTGGGGCTTAGCCCCTTTAGCCACGCTTTGCGCGCATGGACGATAAAGGTATCCACACCGGCATTGGCCTGGGCTTCCACGAAGCGGGTCAGGCCTGGGTAGTCTTCCATATCGTCGATGCCGATACGGTGCTTGACGGTAACCGGAATAGATACCGCTTCCCGCATGGCAGTGAGTCCTGCGGCTACCACATCCGGTTCCGCCATAAGGCAGGCACCAAAACGCCCGGACTGGACTCGGTCACTGGGGCAGCCACAGTTAAGGTTGATTTCGCTATAGCCCCATTCCTCGGCGATACGGGCGCATTCAGCCAGTTCTTGAGGGCCACTGCCCCCCAACTGCAGGGCGACAGGTTGTTCAGCTGCATCAAATTGCAAATGTCGCTGTTGGTCACCATGCAGTATTGCCCCGGTGGTCACCATTTCCGAATACAGGCGTGCATGCTTGCTCAATAGGCGCCACATATAGCGGCAATGGCGGTCGCTCCAATCGAGAAGTGGTGCAGTGCAGAAACGGTGGGTATTAAATTCGGACATAAACTGCGGAGTAAAACACTAATAAAAACAGAGTAGCCGCCATTATATGGGATGCCTATGGTGATGTGCGGCTTTATTGTGAAACTTCGGGCACCTTTCCTGGAGTGAGTGCTTGCGGAACAGCAAGGTGGAACTCGAATAATGGTTGGCGGGCTTTATAAGGGGTGCTCTTATCCTATCGGTTGCTTGTGTAACTAATAGTGTGAGAGATCTGCGGTGGATGTCAAAGCTGGAACGGGTTCATATACCAGGAGCTTCTTACTCGATCCTTGATGGCTGATATATGCAAGGTAAAGAGAGATCAGGTTTTATTCAGTTTGTACTTGCTGGTAATTTGAATTATCCACATCAGCAAAATAAATAGTGAGTGAACACAATGTTCTTCTGCCGACAGATTTCTGTGATGAAAGATAGAATTGCTCCGTCCTTAATACTGAGCCGATTATTTTGAGTGCAGTCTTTTCTTTGATGGCAGTGCACTTCTGACTTTTTGGCCAAGCTCAACAAAATTTATAAAAGGAGTTTAGTATGAAGTTTAAATTAATCAGTGTGGGAGCTGTGGTACTGGTTTTGGGTGGATGCGCTTCATTAATGAAAGAAACTGTATCTAAAAGGGCGCCTTTTGATCTGAACTGTGATGCGGGCTCAATAACGATCCAGCAACTGGGATACAGAACTTATGGGGTTTCAGGATGTGATAAGCGTGCCACTTATGTATTGCAGGGACCTTGTTCAGGTCCGGGAAGTCAGTGTTTAGCAGTAATGAATTCCAATGTGGATGAAGGTTAATAGCAAAATTCGGGGGTAGGAGGTTTTTCTTGCTCCCCATTTTCTTGCTCCCAAAGTAAATGGGAGCTATTGCGAGGAAGAAATTTTAGATATTTCTCTCGCGTTCAGAAGAGTTTTTTGCGGTTTCGGAATGTTGGGTATTGGGTGGGGTGGGTGGTTCCACACATAAAGTGGGTTCAAGTTTATTTAGTAATTTACGTGCAGTGGCACGATAGCTGGTTAGCTTACCGCCTGCCACCGCTAGAATTCTAGGCTTCTTATTATCATCACAGCAAATAATGGTTTCCCGGGAGCGCGCAAAAGGACTCTTTTCCATTTCCGGAAGTACCCGTAGTCCGGAATAACTCTCGCAAATATCTTCTCCATTGAGCTCTCGGGCTTGAGAGAAATATTTCTGTACGGTCTGCAGAAGGTAACTCTCTTCTTCTAGTGTGGGGGTGACATCCCGAGGATCGCCAAAATAGGGGCGTTCTGTAGTTCCAACCAGTGTTTTATCCTGCCAAGGCATCACGAAAATCGCACGGCCATCATCAGCCTCCACATAGTAGATTTTATCGCCAAGAGAGAGGGGCAATAAAATATGGGTACCTGCGACCAGGTCGATAGGGGGCATGTCCACTGGCGGTGAACAGCGTGCATTCGTGTTGGCTACCCAGGGGCCACTGCAATTTATGAGCGCCCGGGTGCGCAACGTGCTGAGCTTGCCATTAGCAACATAGTCAACGCGGACCCCATCCCCAGTGACTTCTGCACCTACTAGGCTACCGGGACAGATAATCTGCGCCCCATGGGCAACCGCTGAGGCAACTACGTCCCGGGTAAGGGCTGCGTCATCGGTCTGCGCATCGTTATAGCGGAAGACCTCTTTTAGGCCCTCCCTATTCAGGCCTGGAAGGCTGTCCCACTGGGATTTGGGTATTCTGCGAAAGTATGAATCGGTGTTACTCAGTCCAGACAGAAGGCTATATAGGCTCAACCCCAAGCGGACCAGCCAGGCCGGTCTCTTGCTGTGTTGGTAGATAGGGATATAAAAAGGGACCATTCTCACGAGTTCAGGCTTGTTATCCAGTAGCCACTTTCTCTCCCGCAGGCACTCGTAGACCAAACGGAACTGGCCGCTCTCCAGGTAACGCAAGCCGCCGTGAATGAGTTTGGAGGAGCGAGAGGAAGTGGCGGCGGCGATACCCAGCTGTTCGAGTATCACCACGGAATAGTGATTTGTGGCCAGGACCTCAGCGGCTCCCGCTCCCTGTATACCTGCGCCGACTACCAGGACATCAAAATCCGTAGACATCACTCGCTTCCCGGGAGCGCATCAGCAGCGGCAAGTTGCCGGTGAGAATATGGTGAGCACCGCGCTTGCGCCAGAGTACTGCCTCTTCTGTCGAGTTGATTTCATAGACAACCCATTGCCAGGGGCCTGGGGGCAATTCGTCACATTCAACCTGGCTGTCGCGAATTAGTAGATATTCTGGCGCCAAAGTAACAATGTCGGCAGATAGGCACCGGGAGACACTATTGATCTCAAGGGCAACCCGATGCCAGCCCATATTGCGGGCGGCTCTGAGGCTGCGGCAGTCTGCGGTGAGTAGAGCGAATGACTCATTCTCGGTGCGCATCAGCTCCATTAACTTTTTAACGGCGGTGACAAATCCAGTGGCGGCGATATTGGCAGGTGAGATACCGATAAACCAATCCAGGTGGCGATGGCAGCTGGCCCAGTCCACCAGCTCGATAAAGCGATTGATCGACTGGTGGTGTAACTGTGAGTCCCTAAGGGAGTGGAAGACCTGGGACTGGTCATTGCCGGGGATGTGCAGGCTATCCTCGTGGAAGCACCAGGGGGTGCCGTCGGCGCTGAAGCGGATATCGCACTGAATAGCGCAGGCCCCCAGATTATGGGCCGCCTCGAAAGCGGCAATCGTATTCTCTGGTTGGCGGGTCTTGTCGCCGCGATGAGCAATTAACATGTGAATCTGGTCCGAAAAGCGGGTGTTATTGTCGTCTGGAATTGGGCGTAATTTGGCCTTTGCCCAGAGATGAACCGGACCCTGGCTGGAGCCGGGTCATACAGGAAAAATAGACGGTGCCACCGCTGTTGCAAGGTTCACGGGGAGGAAATATGGGACCAGAGGGCTATCAATGGAGGGCTGGGGTTTTTACATAGTGATGATGCTGAATCGATTGCATACTGCCCATATGGATATGGATAGCGCGCCACTGAGTTAGCTAGCGGTATGTCCCGTCAGGATGATCTATTACGTTGGCAGTGTTTTACTTTTCAGGCGGTGTAGGGCAAATCAGCATTGCCTCTTATTTACTAGCGGGGCTGGTGATGTTGATTTAAGGGAGGCTCATTAGGTTCCGATTTGACTTGTGGATAAAACAGCCCGATATTGCGCTTACTATAAGAAGTTCTAAGAGTACCCGCTCTTTATGAAAAAAGTACTGCTTTCACTGCTATTCTTTGTCGTCCAGCCAGTAATGGCAGCTATGTCTGTGGATAAAATTGTCCTTTACCTGGAAGATACTCCCAGCGCCCGGGATGATGTTCTCGTCAGCAACCCAGATAATGAGGCGCTATATATCCAAACTGAAATATTCCGTGTGGATAACCCCGGCCATGATAATGAGAGTCGAGTCAGGGTGATCAATCCTGATGAATTTAAACTCCTTGTCAGCCCGGCAAAAGCTGTCTTGGCTCCCGGAGAGAGAAAGCGCTTTCGCTTAATGGCCTTGGATAGAGATCTTGAAGAGGAAAAAGTCTACCGGGTGACTTTTAAACCCGTTGTAGGTGAAATCAAGAGTGACAGAACGGCACTAAAAATCCTTGTGGCTTATCAGGCGTTGGTATTTGTGCAGCCAAAAGGAGGAGCTTATAAAATTGATTTAGTGGCTGAAGGAGATAATTACCGACTCACGAATAGTGGGAATATTAATGTAGAGGTCGTGGAAGTACGTCATTGTGTGATTGAAGAGAAGTGTGAAAAACTTGAGGCCACCGGTCGGTTATACGCTGGCACCAGTATCGAAGTAACGGGTAAACCCGTTGGCGGTGAGCTGGAAGTTTTACTACGAGGGCAGCAGAGTGAGCGGGTTCGTTTTCCTCTTAGTGGCTAATTAGAATTGGTTGCTTGCCTATAGCAGGCTGGGCGGATTAAAGGATTATTTTGTATTTAGCTCATTGGCTGCTCACCGTTACTGTGAGTGCATCGGTGTAGAGAGGTTCGCCCGCGTTTTCCCAGTCTGAGGGCGCAATGGAAATATAAATTCGCGCATTATCAGAAAGGCAGTTTTCATCCGAAGTTCGGCTAAAGCTGCCGGAGATATCTCCCTGGCTATCTGGGGAAATGCCTGAAGTTGCAGCCAGATTGTCTGAGAAGGCAACGCTGTAGGGGATTTGTTCACTGTTTCCCCCCAATTCATAGGCACTGCTGCCTGATCCCCCGGTGCTGCCATTGGCGCTGGACAGGTTTACTGTGTAACCGCTAAATCCTATACCGCCAACACAAAAGTCCTCACTGCCCTCAATGGCCTGTCCAAACAGGGTGCCACTGTTGCTGAGGTCAATATCACCCAGATTGCGAATGGCGATGTTTGGCTCTACGTCCAGCACAATGTCAAACTGAACTGTTTCGGTGCCGGCAGTCCAAATAATAAAATAATTATTCAGTGTCATCTCAAAGCTGGCGGAGTAGCGGCTGGAAGAGGGTATTTGGCTGCTGTCCAGCTCGATCACTAAATAAGTATCTGCGTCGTCGCTGGTGCCGGCAAAAGTAGCGGACTGAGTTCCTGGGCTGAGTGTTTCCGTGGTGCCGTTATTGGCTCGAAATGAAATATCAATATCCAGCTGTTCACCACTGTCCGCAAATAGTGCGAAAGTGGATCCACTGAGCGGACTCACTTCTACATCGTAGCGCAGGGTCCAGCTTCCCAGCAGGCTTCGGGTAGTGAACTGAATTTCTTTAGGTTCTGATTCGTAATCAATAGTGTGTGAATCTTCCAGGCCACAAACTCGCAAATCGTTATTGCTGGAGCAATTTACCTGGGCATGTACTGGTATATTAAATAGCGGAATCAACAGCGCAGAGACTAGGCCAAATTTGTGCAGCTTCTTAGTTATGGACACGGCTTACCTCTGCTATTTGCCCAGTCTGGCAGTTGGCCTCTGACTCTTCTATGGTTCCCAGGTTGAGCCAGCTATCACCTGATGAAGTGGCCTCGATTGAGGCTTTACAATTTCCCCAGCGAACTTCTGTATTTAGGATGGTGTTATGTTCACCGTGGAATTCCATTTGGAAAACGCCGTATTGGTCAGTTTTCGCTGAGTGTTCGCCAATGATTACTTCTGTATTTGCCAGCCCCTGGCCAAGGCTGGTTAATCGGCCCAGTACCAGGATTTGTGGCAGTATCTGGTAACTGCTGGCGCCCACATTGCCCGGATACAGGGTAATGGTTTCGGAGGTTTCCCGGTAATCGAAAAAGCCCTCTTCCAGGGGCCGGAGGGAAAGGTCGTAACTGCGATAAGCCGGTAAATTAATCACTGACGTTGTGCCGCCTTTGGCGTATCCACGGCGGCTGCCATTAACCAAAACTTCAAAATCTTTATCTTCACTGCCTTCGATATTTACGATAACTGCGCTCTGGAGATTTTGCTCACCGCCCCA
Organism: Microbulbifer maximicatervae (SeqCode); assembly: GCF_052467815.1. Classification (NCBI taxonomy): domain Bacteria; kingdom Pseudomonadati; phylum Pseudomonadota; class Gammaproteobacteria; order Cellvibrionales; family Microbulbiferaceae; genus Microbulbifer; species Microbulbifer maximicatervae (SeqCode). The sequence goes on along the minus strand of NZ_CP174326.1, from coordinate 546,162 downwards.
ATTGAGGGAATTTTTTGTGGCAATTAGGTTGGTGCTGAACCCTCCGAGGTAGTTGATCGCACGGCCTTCATCATCATCGTAAAGCCCAACTGCAGTATTCAAATATCCGTGATGTCCCGCTAAATGCGTACGGGCCTCCAGGTAATTGGCTTCTGGGGATGCTTCCACAGAAAGCTGCTGCTCAAATTCAGCCGCCCATAAATCCCGGTCGTACCAGCGGCTTTGCAGTGCAAATCGCTCGTTGCTAGTGCTTTGTTCACTGTTGTCGCTATAGAGATTAGCGGTGTGTTGCCAGTGTTTGGAGCGCATTCGAAACTGGAACTCCACACTGGTGTATTGCTCGCCGTCTGCATCACTGTGGGACAGAGTGGCGTTGCTGAGCCAATGGGTGCTCTTAAAAATGGGGTGGCGGAACTCAAGGGTTTTTAACTTCTGGGCACTGCTCAGTGAATCGCCGTTGTTGATGCTGTCGGGGAGTTGGTTTTGGTCCCGCTCGCTGAATCTTAGGGATAGCTGTCCGCCCAATACTGCTGTGCGCAGACTCAGACTTGTTTGGGAATAGCTGCCCGGCAGCAATGTATATTTATCGTTATTGAACGGCGTTGTATTGGCATCCAGCTCAGTTTTTACTGCACTAAAAGTCCCGTAGGGCATTTTAAGTAATGCCTGCAATCGGTATCCGCTGCGTCCATCACCGGATGTCACCAAGCTTGGGGAGACTTCAACGCCTTCGCCAATCCAGCGACCGCCGATTTCCAACAATTGCTGCTCCTCGGTTGCGGCGCCAGAAACAAAAAGACCCAATCCGGTCGTTAAACGGCGTGCGACAGAGGCAGTAACAATTCCTTCTTCGTAGTGGTCCGGCAGAGTGTCGCCCCAAAAACTGCGGGTGGGCAAACCTGCCTGCAAGCTCCAAAACCACTCGCCTGGGGCTGGCAATAGCGAATCCTTGGCAAAGAATTCGATATGCCGGCTTAATACCCGCCCCGCTTCATCGTAGGTGCGCACCTCAATATCGTAGGCGCCGTGGGGTAGGGTAGAGGTATTTAACAGGCGGTTGCCGGCCTCCAGTAGTTCGGTGTGGATAAGTCGTTCATCCCGATATACCTCGACTCTACCGCGCACGGGCATATTAATTTCAACCGGCGCTCCCTGTTGATAACTGATATCGGTTCGGGTGCGCTGGGAAGTGCGTAGCTCTACGCCATAGATCGCTTCCTGAGGCCGGAAATAGCCAAAGCCTCCCTGGGGTTGTAAAAGGCCGGCCGAATAGGCTTGCCCCCGAAAATCCCGACTCCAATACAGATTATGGATCCGGCTGTCCTGCTCTGAGGCCACAGACCATTGTGAATGCAGTGCGCTCTCACCAAAGCTCACTATGGTGTTGCCATTTAATGCAGCGCTATAGCTGTCCGGGCCCCAATCACTTTCAACCCCACTCCAGGAACCGCTCAGGTTTTGTACGACAGAGAAGTCAGAACTCGCTTCCGGCAAATAGGGATCATTGATTGCCGCTTGTTGTGGCAACAGTTCTTTTGAGAAAAAAAGATCCAGCCGGTAGAGCTGCTCATCGTAAATAACGGCAAACTCCGAGGGCATTAAGTAGCCGCAGCCAATTTGCCGGTTTGAGCGGCATACATGGTGACTGTTTCTTGTTTGCGGTCGTTCGAGGATGGAGATAATTCGCTCGGTATCGCGAACCTCGGGCAATAGTTCGAGTACCTCAGACGGAGAGTTAAAGCGAACAAAGCGCGGGTCAATTGTGACTTGCGCAGCACCAATTTCCCGGCCGCCGTAGTAGAGATCCACCACGAGTTGCTGGGGTTCGGTGAGATCATCAAACCCTTCAGGAGCAGAGGTTTCCAGCAGGAAAGTCGCTGCGGTCGCTGCAAGGGCATCGGGGCAGGAGGCTTGCACCAGACACAAAGCCAGCGCAAGGCGCTCCAGATGACGTCCTGCCATATTGAGCTATGGCTGGCAGGGCCAGCCACTCTTTACTCTTACTCGGAGGCGACAGTGATCAGCAGGGTATCGGTATAGGTGGTGCCATTTAGCACAGTTGCAGTTTCCCAATCGCTGTTGGCCACAGTGATTTGGAAGCGCGCATTATCACTGGAGCCACAGGAAGCAATATTCCGGATTTGGCCTGTCAGCGCATCGCCTTCGGTAACAGTAGTAAAAGTACCGGAGGTGCTGTTATCAAAACCAACACTGTAAGGGACATTGTTGGTGCCGTCAGTGAGGGTGAACTCAGTATCATTTACTGAGTCATTACTGTCGAAAGTGATGCTATAGGTGGAGAACCCGAGGCCACCCACACAGAAATCTTCGGTGCCTACGGCATCGGTACCCAAAGTGGGATCGGTAATCGTGAGGTTGTCTACACGAGTGATCTCAATTGTGGGAGTGAAAGAGAGGGTGATATCACTGCTTGCACTATCAGTAGCGGCCATTGAAGCGGCAGAAATGCTGAAAAGGGTACCTGCTGCAATAGCAGAAAACAGTGTGCGAACTACATTTTTTTGCATGGTATGCCGTCCTGAGCGATTAATTTATCGTTTTTAGGGAGAAGCGGCTCGCGGAAACCCCTGCAAAATATGGGAAATAAGTCAGTCAAGCCATTCCTTCTTGGTGGCGGCAATAATACTTTTTTCGTGATGCATGTCACGCCTATAGGCTGTAATAATGAATTTATGGCGCGTAAATTCTCTTATTGAGGAGAAAACCCCGCCTGTGCCAAGAGGCCGGCCAGCGCTATAATCCTGCGGTTTAACCAGTCCTTCATTTATCAATCAGGTTTATCATGACCGTAAGAACCCGAATAGCACCGTCTCCAACTGGTGATCCCCACGTTGGTACTGCCTATATTGCCCTCTTTAACCAGTGTTTTGCCCGAGCGCAAGGCGGCCAGTTTGTATTGCGTATTGAAGATACCGACCAGCAGCGTAGTACTCCGGAATCGGAGAAAGCCATTCTCGACAGCCTGCGTTGGCTCGGACTGGATTGGCAGGAAGGACCGGATGTGGGCGGCCCCCACGGCCCCTATCGCCAGAGTGAGCGTGGCGATATCTACAAAACTTACTGCGAAGAGCTGGTACAAAAAGGGCATGCTTTCCACTGCTACCGAACAGCGGAAGAACTGGAGCAACTCCGTGAGGGGTTGCGTGAAGCGGGCCGCACTTCACTGAAGCCCAGTGACCTGGCTCTGCCGGAAGAGGAAGTTGAAAAGCGACGCGCTACGGGAGCACCTTATGTAGTGCGTATGAATGTGCCTGAAAGCGGTACCTGCGTAGTGGAAGATCTGCTACGCGGTACTATTGAAATCGACTGGGCCCAGGTAGACGCACAAATTCTGCTCAAGTCTGATGGTATGCCTACTTACCACTTGGCGAACGTGGTGGATGATCACCTGATGGAGATCACCCACGTACTGCGCGGTGAGGAGTGGATCAACTCCGCACCCAAGCACAAACTGCTGTACGAATACTTTGGTTGGGAAATGCCGGTGCTCTGCCACCTGCCGCTGCTGCGTAATCCGGACAAGACCAAGTTGTCCAAGCGCAAGAACCCCACCTCTATCTTGTATTATCAGCGCGCCGGCTTTATGCCCGAAGCACTGCTTAACTACCTCGGCCGTATGGGCTGGTCCATGCCAGATGAGCGCGAGAAGTTCTCCCTCGATGAGATGCTGGAGCACTTCGATATTCAGCGTGTCTCCCTGGGCGGCCCGGTATTCGATGTAGAGAAGCTGTCCTGGTTGAACGGCCTGTGGATTCGCGAACTGGAAAACGAGCAACTCGCCGATCGCCTCACCGAGTGGATGTTTAACCGGGACAACCTGCTTAAGGTTCTGCCCCAGGCGAAAGAGCGCATGGAAACCTTCGGTGACTTTGCACCGCTGGTTAGCTTCCTCGCCTCTGGCAAATTGCCCCTGACCGAAGACAGCTTCAGCGGTAACAAGCTGCCTCTGGATGACCAGAAGAAGCTGCTTCAATTTGCCCTGTGGCGCTTGGAAGCCCTGCGCGCTTGGGACAAGGATAGTATCTTCCAGGCAGTGAAAGCCCTGTCCACGGCTATGGAAATCAAGCTGAAAGACTTTAATGCCCCGCTGTTTGTCGCCATCAGCGGCACCACTGCGTCCTTCTCCGTGATGGAAGCCATGGTGCTCCTGGGCCCCGACCTCAGCCGCGCCCGCCTGCGCCAGGCGATCGACGTATTGGGCGGTGCCGGGAAGAAGGTGCTGAAGCGCTGGGAAAAAGAGTACGCTGGACTCAAGTAAGGCTGATTCGCGTTGGTGAGCCCCCGGAAGCGGCAGCCTCCGGGGGCCTGCGGTGTCAGCAGCTAACTAATTGATTAAAAAGTTATTTTTTCTGTTGACAGGCGCCTAAACCTTGCTAAAATGCGCCCCGCTTTCGACGGAAACGTCAGGCAACAAAATTTGGGGCTATAGCTCAGCTGGGAGAGCGCAACACTGGCAGTGTTGAGGTCAGCGGTTCGATCCCGCTTAGCTCCACCAAATTTCCCTTGTCTATTAAAGGGTGCGAGAAGAGATGGAAAATCTCTTATCCAGAACTCGCAAAAATAAAAAAAGGGCCTTTTAGGCCCTTTTTTTTGCCTAAAATTCCTATCACGCCTTGCCTTCCAGTCAATCGATTTTAATCATCGGTGCAATACATGTATCAGCCAACAAAACCGGAGAAAATTGCTCGAGGGATAATGCTAGGCTGTATCCCGGTAACTCTTCTGCTTTTTTCTAATGTGATTTTAATTATGGGGTTCGCCCGGGGGGTAAACCCCAAAGAAGGTATGGGAGAGCTGTTTTTTCCTGACCGTGAAGCCATATTCTTTTGTACTTTGTTTGTGGTTTATATCGTGGCTGCGATTTTCGGCTACTTTAAAGGCTGGGAAGGCTATACCAAAATATATTCGTTTTTTGCTAAATGGTTAGATACCACTGGTGGGATTCAGGTAGATTCGGGAGCAAGAGTGCTTACTCCGAAAGATCGTGTACGAAAAATGCATCATAAACAAGGGCAGTAAGAGCCGCAGCCTCTGGAGCGACTTATCTCCCCTTCCATTTTGCGTATGCTAATTGGCTCCTACCATTAGGTAAATGGTACAAAAGTTAAGCTGCCGAATCTTTATGTAATATGGATCTTACAGATTTTGCTTGCTTGTGCTTCTGGTTCTATGAGAGATGCCAAGATAGTGAATGATAAAGAAGTGATTTTGGTTACCTGTTAGTTCCACTTAGATCATACTTTAAACTTGGCTTTAGCTGCTTATAAATATTGTTGAAATTCATAGTCAAACCAGCCTGATATAAACATTCTTGTAAAAATCAGGGGGGAGAAGCTTCGCCATTTATTATTGGATTTAGTGACAAAGTTGACCACTTTCAAGGTGGAATCGGTAATTGATGATTTTGCTGCGAGATAATAAAAAAATAATATTGGGCCCTCCATACATAATCGGATAATGTGATACATCTTTATTGACCTGTTCACATCTCGAGTAAACTATATCGATATCAAGTAATTGATTAATTAAGTACTTTAAAGGATTAAAATATATGGCCAAGCTATTTTTGACTTCGTATTTTGCTGAGGTCGCGAGCGCGATCGCGAGTTTTGATAAGCGGCTTGAAGGTAAGAGGGTTACATTCATCCCTACTGCAAGCATTCCCGAAGAGATCACTTTTTATGTGGAAGATGCTAAGAAGGAACTGGAGCAGTTAGGTCTTATTGTAGATGAATTGGAAGTGTCTAAGGCTTCAGTGGATGAGATTAAAGATAAGCTGCAAAACAATGAGTATATCTATGTAACTGGTGGTAACACCTATTTCCTACTTCAAGAACTTAGGCGAAGTGGGGCAGACAAAATCTTGTTGGAGCAGATTAGGCTGGGTAAGCCCTATATAGGTGAGTCGGCAGGTACTGTAATCCTCTCGCCGAATATCGCGTATATTCAGGAGATGGATAACCCCGATGCAGCGAAGAATCTAGAGTCTTATGAAGGGTTAAATCTTGTGCACTTCTATCCCTTACCTCACTATGGAAACCAACCGTTTAAGGATGCTGCTGAACTTGTTATTTCCAAATATTCAGATGAGCTGGAATTAGCTCCATTCAGTAACAATCAGTTGATCGCTGTAATCGATGGGGAAGCAGAGACTTGGATCGCGGTGTCTTAGTGAGTCGATAACCGTTGTATGATAAGTCATACTATCTATATTTCATTAAAGTTGCTGCAATTATCTAGTGGCGAAGAAAAAAATAAATTCTAGAAATTCTCTCTTCTTTAGGGCTTTTTTTCAAGGAGTAGCTTAAAATTGGGGTAAGCAAGAATTTATAGTTTGAGTTGATCGGAATGTTAAAGAATACTGCCGGGGAGCAAGTGATAATGTGACTTGCTCCCTGGGGATGTTAGCGCTTATTTGCTGGCAGCACTACAGTTATAGATTTTCGCTGGGATATGCGTGCCTGTTACAGCCTTACCTGCCGATACTCCGTTAGGCATATAGATATCGCCAAATTGCGCCATTGAAGAAGCCTTAACCACATGGGTTCCACCTCTTCGCACAGCCCTTTTTTGTAACCAAGAAGTACAAACATCTCCCTGGTTAACCCTGATTGTTTTGCATGTTACATCTTCTACTAGTACGCATCCTTCTATAGCCTCAGCGTATAGAAAATACTATCTTCTGCATCGCTTCTTTTTCCTGGGCACTTGTACATCCCATCAAAGTAATTGCGGACGCTAGGATGGTAAGGCTAGTTTTAATGGATAACTTTTTACACATTACATCGTTTCCATAGGCTGAAAATTAATTTACGTAGTTGAATATGATGCCACAACCAGACCTTGCTTGCTGTTTAAAAAATACTCAAGCGTCATATATGACTGTATTTTTTACTAGTGAAGATGAGAAACTTACAAGAAGCTCATTAAGTGAATTCGTTATTTATCGTTTCGCAACATTCATGATTCTTGAATTTTAAAAAAGGCTAAATATGGCAGTCCTCTATTAGCAATTTTATTCTACTGTTTTCAGATTTCCCTGATTTCTTAATATTGGAGTGAACACTTATAAGGTCATATTTACTTGTGATTTGAGGACGCCTGAAAGAAATATTATGAGCTATTCTCTATTAGAAAAAATTTCTAACATTACGCAAGAGCTGTTGCATGCATATCGAATATTATGAGAGGGTACTTTAGATGTGGTTTCTGCTACATATGAGCTATTTGAAAACTCTCTTAGATCACCTTTTCGATAGTTATTGATCGTATCAATATAAGGAAAAAATTAGTTCCCAGCATCTATCTTCCACTTTAGAAACCTTTCGACTGGTTAGATAGAGAAAAAGTGGATCAATCTAAAATAAAAAAAAGGAGTATTTGTTGACTTTTTATTCGGCTATATGTTCCTATCTCAACGGATGGATAAATACGAAATTTAAAATTTAGTACTAAAAGGAAGTCAATGAAAAAGCACAGCATCTTATTCTCTGGACTACTTGGATTAGTAGTTTATCTTGGCGCTCTAACTGCTTTGGCTGAAGCTGATTCTGAGGAGAATAAAGAACCATTAGATGAGCAGTTAAATGAGTGCTTTGCTGCTACTTTATGGAATATATCTGGAAGGTCATTAAACAAAGGGGAAGTTCCGGAGAAAACTGTCAAAGTGCCAGAGGGATGGAAGGTTGTAGGTGGAGGTGGAGGTGTGGGTGGAGCAAGAGGTGAAGCTTTTATGATTCTCTGCCGATAATATTTATTCGTATAATCCTAAATTTAATAACGGATGAATACTTTGGCTTATTTATGCCAGCCTGCGCAAGGTATGCTGGAGATTAACCGAACTAATAATACTGGTTAAATCAAAACCTATATATTCACTATTATACAAATAATTTCTATTTTTAAAGTTGGATTTTGAATAGTAGATAAATAGAAAGCTGTCAACCAGTTACTTAATAATTCTAGGTCTTATTATACTTTGTTTTGGTTTTTTCCTTAAGGCAATACTATCTAGAGAGACTCCTCTTTATTCGGCATCAATACCGAGATTTTTGTCCGAATTTTCAGCTTTCCTGAAGGTACAATAGTGGTCTAAATGAAGTCCAGAGTTATAGATTGGTAATCGATGTTTATAAGAAGCTAAATGGAGATAAATCTCTCATCTCTACTTCTGATATTTTGAGTTTCAAATAGAGGTTGATCAGCATGTTCATAGTATCTCTTACCTACATAAAGCCCCTTGAGGAAGTGGATAAGTTTATTTCAGAGCATATTGAATTCTTGAATAAGTACTACGATCTCGGGTATTTTCAGCTTTCTGGTCGTAAGGAACCTCGCACAGGTGGGGTAATCCTAGTGACCATAGATAGTCGGTCCTCGTTAGATCAGATACTTAAACAAGATCCATTCTATCGTGAAGGATTGGCTAATTATGACATGATACAAATAATACCGACTAAATCCTCACGAGAGTTAGAGTTTCTGATTTCGGCCTAGCCGAAAAAAAGAAAATGATAGTTTTTTGATTGCATAGGTCTCTTAGGTATAGTGGCCCATGTTGCCCATAATTGAACCGGTAGGCAAAATGAGGTAGCAGAGAATATGTAGTTGAGGGGCAGACAATGAATCAATTGAAAGTAATACTGCTATGGGCTTGCATGGGAGTTTTATTATTTTTGGGGACTGTATTTTACGGTATGCCCTTTTTCCTTAGCTTTGGTATTAATAATCGAGCTGAGAATGATTCTACCTATGCGTTTGATTTGTCAGACATGAAGAAAGGTGAATACAGAGAGTATGGCTATTTCTCTGTTTATCGGCGAACTGACAGAGATAAATTACTCATTAATGAGTACTTAGGGTCATTACAAGATCCTAGCTCTCTGGGTAGCTCTCAGCCTGAGGGCAGTGATAACGTATGGCGCTCGGGGAGTGAAAATTTCTTTGTGTTTTACCCCTATGCCCCTAATCGTGGCTGTTCAGTAGATTTTGTAGAGCCTAATCATGAGCCTTATGGAGAGTGGATGAATGCTAGCCATATCCATAAATTTGCACATTTTGTCGATCTCTGTGAGGGCAGGATTTGGGATACGAGTGGAAGGATTCTAAAAAAGCCTTATTCTCTCCCTGAGGTGAATCTTACCGTTCCTAAAACAAAGTGGTACACAAGTGCAGAAGTAGTTGTAGTACTTGGTAGTTAACTATTCTCTATCACTGAGAATCTCGGTGTCTTACTAGCCTATGGCTATAAAGAATGGTTTAGCTATATTGTACGATAGTATAAATTATTATGGTAAAGATTAGGCTAAATGTTTGCAGCTTCTACTTCGAGGGCTCAAATAATTTCTTCTCTAATACCTTAAGCTTCCTATCTAAATCTATCTTGGCGTAGATTTTGCTCAGAACTATTGAGTAAGCCTGCAAAGGATTGTGTACCAGAAACTTGAAGCTGGTTATTTGTTATTCAGTAGAGGATCTCAGTAATTAAACCAGGTATGGCATTAAGTACTTCTTTGATGTCTTTTTGCGTCTGTTTCTCCCAGTAACTGTTTGTGCATTCACATTCGAAAAATACGTGAGTGATAGCATTGTTGTCCGCGACTAATATGTATTCTGGTGATGTCGCCTGCTTATTCATAGAGAAATTGATAATCATCATTGGTGATCATCTAGCAGAGCGTATCGTTCACTATAGGGAGCTTTGAGCTAGACTGTTGGGACGAACGTAATGGCACGTAATTAATTAAAAAATGACGAAGAAGAGACGCTGCGATAGGATTCCGCGTCCATTTTGCGGTGTATTGAGCTCGAATTAAGCTTAGCGGTTCAGAGTGGAGGCGTCGAATCTTGATAGAGGCGACCCAATAAACGAAGGCATTTTGGCTTCAAGAATGCCTCGACATTATTTGAATTAATTGTCTCAGTTTTAACCCAAGATTGGGTAACGACTGGTTCACAGATTGCCAAGAAAGTAATCGCTATGCATCCATCAGTTCAACGCTCCGTCTGGCAAATTCAGCGTGACGTCATTTACGCATTGCTAGTGCGCGAGATGAAAACTCGCTTTGGCAAGTGGCGACTGGGATATGCCTGGATGCTTCTCGAACCAGTACTGCATATTATGGTCTTGGTTGCAGTCTTTAGTTTCCTGAAGGATACATTCTATCCCGGCGTTCCAACTCCGCTATTTATGCTAGGAGGAATTGCCCCATTCCTATTTTTCACTCACTGTTTTCAAAAGGGGTTGGCAGCAGTGGAATCGAATCGAGGGCTCTTTAATTATCGCCAGCTAAGGCCCTTCGATGCTGTACTTACACGGGTGCTCCTTGAATTTGCTATCTATCTAGCAACAATTATTACCTTAATAATTGTGTTTGCTTGGTTTGGCGTCACAAGCCCATTCAATAATTTTTTGTTCCTAGTGATAGTAAATATATTTTTCTTCTGCTTTTGCTTAGGCTTGAGCCTGGCTCTCTGTGTTGTTGGGGTAAAATTCCCTGAGCTTGCAAAGCTGTCACCAATGCTAATACGACCTTTGTATTTTATGTCTGGAGTATTCTTTTCTCTGGAGCAAGTTCCTCAAGAATACCATGTCTACCTAGCGTGGAATCCAATACTGCATGTGATTGAGTTGACACGTGAGGGGCTATTCAAAAACTACCATGGAATATTTGGAAGCCTGCAGTACTTAGGGGGTGCTTCAATTTCGATGTTGGCTTTTGGTCTGTTGTGTTACCGGGCCAATTGGCGGGATTTGGTAAGAAGCCAATGATTAGACTAGAAAAACTAACCAAATCTTTTCGAACTCCCCATGGAAGAAAGGTTCTCTTTAGGGATGTAAGTGCAAATTTCCCTGAGGGAAAAAATATTGGCATCCTAGGGCGTAATGGAGCTGGGAAAACAACTTTACTGCGGATTATGGGTGGTATTGATTATCCAGATTATGGGCGGGTAGTCACGGATCAGAGAATTTCCTGGCCCATGGGATTATCTGGAGGATTTCAAGGAAGCATGACTGGCCGCGAAAATGTGGCCTTTATTTGCGGTATCCACGGTATCTGGGGAGCTACCCAGCGGAAGTTGATGGATAGGGTTCAGGATTTTGCCGAGATTGGCAATTACTTTGATGCACCCGTAAAGAGCTATTCATCTGGTATGCGTTCGCGTTTGGCCTTTGGTTTAAGTATCGGCGTAGATTTTGATATTTATTTAGTCGATGAAGTGATGTCTGTTGGTGATGCTCACTTTAAAAAGAAATGTGAAGAAGTTATTGCCGAAAAGCGTAAGAACTCTTCTTTTGTTATCGTTGCCCATGCAATGGGGATGCTTAAGAAAAACTGTGATGTAGGAATTTACCTTGATTCAAATGGCCTCAGAATTTTTGATACCGTAGATGAGGCTATTGATCTATACAAGGGCGAAAAACCAGTGAAAAAACCGCAATCCGAAAGTGGCGCAGCTAAGCCGGCAGTGAGTGCATAAGAGTCGATTATGGAAGCCAAAGAACCAGTCATTGAAGAGCAAAAAAAAGACCTTGAGCTAGCAGGGGGAGGATCAAATAGTTTTCTATATAAAACAAAAAAACTATTTATCAAATTAACCGGCAACAATGAGAATGAAGGGAAAGGGAAACTATTCAAAAAAATCTATCATTCCAGAGGTCTCGGCCTGTTAGTCATATTTCCCCTTATTCTAATGGCAGGATATTACCTATTTTGGGTTTCTGAGCGTTATGTAAGCAATACCCAATTAATCGTAAAAGATAGTGTTTCCTCACAGGCTGCATCACCCGCATTAGGTTTTTTAATTCCAGGGATGTCAGCAGATAATCAGGATGCGTTTTTAGTGGTGAACTATATCCAGTCATTGGATATGGCCCTGTATTTGGATGAAACGTTACATTTGGCTGATTATTACAGAAGTACTAGCCACGATATCTTTTCGCGCTTGGCTTCAGATGCTACTCAGGAGGACTACCTGAAATACTATCGTGATCATATTGGTGTTATCCATAATGAAGCTACCGGAATTATTACTATAGAAATGCAGGCATTCGACCCGGCTTTTGCTAAAAGATTGGTTGAGACAGTTATTCAAAAGTCAGAAGATTTTGTTAACGAGATCAGCAATCAGCTTGCAGATAAGCAAGTGGCTTTTGTAAAGAGTGAAGTTGATTTGGCACAAGCTAAGTTACGCAGTACTAAGCAAGAAATTCTTGACTTCCAGAATAGTCATAAAGTTGTAAGTCCCGAAGAACTTACAAAAGGTATCAGTACCATTATTCAAGGGCTAGAGGCGCGATTGGCTGAGCAACGAGCAAATCTGACTGCAGCAAAATCCTATCTAAATGCTGATTCATCACAAGTGGTCTCCATGCAGGCAGACATCGATGCGTTAGAAAACCAAATTGAGATAGAAAAGGTACGCCTAGTGGGGATAGGGGAAGAAGAAGGAGAGCAACGGCTTAATTTTCTTGGTGCTCATTTCCAGAATCTTGAACTCGATTTGCAATTTGCAACCGATGCCTATGCAGCTTCTTTAAAAGCATTAGAAACTGCTCGTATGGAAGCGTCAGGTAAACTTAAGCACTTGATGGTGGTAACCCAGCCATCGTTAGCAGAGAAAGCAGAGTATCCGCACAAGCTCTATAACCTAGCCAGCTTGGGAATTATTCTGCTAATGCTTTATGGAATAGGAAAGATGCTAGTTGTGACTATTCGGGATCATAGGATGTAGCGCCAGACAAAAGGCTGCAAGACAGAATAGTGTCGGTGAATTTTTGATGTCGCTGACAGAGTAAATATCAATTTACAAAGAACAAGCAAATGATTACTGAAAAAATAAAGCGCTTTAGTTTAGGTGTAGGATTGTTGGTTTCACTGTCCAGTATTCAGGCCGGAGCATTGGAAACACAATTAATTGATGAGGTTGCCTCAACAGAAATACCTGAGACAAGTATACCCGTTTTTGGGGAATCACTGTTTCAGGGAGCATTTAAAGATCAGCCATTTAGTGGATTTAATCCCGACTATAGAATATCGATTGGCGACCAGGTTAATCTACAGCTCTGGGGTGCCTATAGCTTTAGTGCGACGTTACCGGTAGACCCGAAAGGCAATATTTTTGTCCCCGAGGTTGGCCCAGTTCATGTTGCTGGAGTAAAGAATGGCGCATTGAATGACTTCGTTCTGCGTCATGTAAAGCGAGTATTCAAGAATAATGTGCAAGCGTATGCCAACTTGGAGGCGAGCCAGCCGGTTAAAGTCTTTGTAACAGGCTTTGTGGAGAACCCTGGTCTCTATAACGGCTTTAGCTCAGACTCGATCCTTTACTATTTGGATAGTGCTGGAGGTATCGATGAGCAAAGTGGCAGCTTTGTTGATATCAAAGTAATGCGTCAGGGAGAGGAAATACAAAAGGTAAACTTGTATAGCTTCCTGGTGGATGGAATTATGCCTGCTTTACAACTTCGCAATGGCGATGTTGTAGTCGTTGGTGCTCGTAATGGTTCGGTAACAGTTGAAGGAGCGGTGCAGCAAGCTGCACAGATGGAGTTTATAGGACCCTACACCCAACTGGGTGAGATGCTTCTCGTAACAAAACCTGACCCTCAGGCGAACTTTGCACGAATTACTCAGGTAATTGAGGGTCTTCAGCAAGCCGACTATATGCCACTTGCAAGTGCAATGACCACACGCCTCTATCCGGGAGCGCATATAGAATTGGTACGCGATAACGATATTGAGTCTATTTCAATCCGGGTATCCGGTGAGTTGGATGGGCCTGCAACTTACGTACTGCCCTATGGTGCAACTCTTGACGAATTACTTAGTCAATTGAGTTTTCGCGATAATGCAGATAGAAACTCTATACAGCTGTATAGAAAGAGTGTCGCTGATCGCCAGCGGGCTGCTCTTGATCGTTCTTTAGATGCGCTTCAGATGGAAGTTCTAACTCGCCAGCCCAATACTGACCTGGAAAAGTCTGCGCAAAAAGACAACGCCATGATGATTCAGAACTTTATCGAGCAGGCGCGAAAGGCCGAACCCAGAGGCCAGGTTGTTATTGCGAACAACCCAAACGCAGCAGAAATGCTGCTTGAAGATGGTGATGAGCTGATTGTGCCTTTGAAATCATCAACTGTGTCAATCGTGGGAGAGGTAATTTTCCCAACTTCCCTGGTCTTCAGCAAGAAGCGGACTTTGGAGGACTATATAGAATTGGCCGGTGGATTCGCCAATAATGCAAACCGTAAAGAGTTGGTGATTCTACATCTCGATGGAACGATTAATCGTATAGAAGATAGTGATTTTGATAATCGTTTGGGGGATAGATTACGCCCTGGAGATGAAATTATGATTATGCCAAAAATTCATTCCAGTGAATTACAAGTAACCAAAGATGTAACAGAAATACTCTACCGTATAGCTGTTGGAACCGCCGCAGTTCTATCTTTCTAATTTGGTACTGATAGGTTGTAAACTTTTTTAAGATTGGCTCCCATATTGCACGATATAAATCGGTATGGTTGGTTTCCTTACTGGCTGTTATAAGCTGTAAGTCTTACACCATACCGATTTAAAGTGTTGTATGTAATTATTCACTTCGAATTTGTCATTATAAAGTTTGATAACTTTCCTGGACTCTTAAGTCTATAAATCCTGTATTTTTGCATCGACATCTTTTTGTTTGATGTGATTAATAAATGAATATTGATTCAACGTTGGGGGAAAAACTGTGAAGGGGTCTTCTGATCGGAAGGGAATTATCTTGGCTGGAGGTTCTGGTACACGCTTATATCCCTTAACAAAGGGTGTCGGGAAGCAGTTAATGGCTGTTTATGACAAACCGATGATCTATTACCCCCTAACTACCCTTATGTTGGCAGGAATCAAGGACATTCTGATTATTACAACACCAGATGAGCAATGTTTGTACCGGCGTCTGCTTGAAGATGGCGCACAGTGGGGATTAAACATTTCTTATGCGGTGCAGCCGTCTCCAGACGGCTTGGCCCAAGCATTTTTAATTGGTCGTGATCATGTAGGCGATAGTAATAGTGCACTGGTTCTGGGCGATAATATTTTTTACGCACATAACTTTAGCCGAATTCTTCAGCAGGCGGATAAAAGAGACAATGGTGCTACTGTCTTTGGTTATCGTGTTGCAGACCCTAAAGCATATGGTGTTGTGGAGTTCGATACTGAAGGAAAAGCAGTCAGCCTAGAGGAAAAGCCCGAAGCACCCAAGTCAAACTATGCTGTAACGGGATTGTACTTCTATGACAGCCAAGTCTGTGACATTGCTAAAGAAGTCAAACCTAGTAGTCGTGGAGAGCTGGAAATTACTGATATCAATAAGGTGTATTTAGAGCAGGGGCAGCTAGATGTAGAGCACCTTGGTCGAGGTAGCGCCTGGCTGGATACAGGTACCCATGACAACCTTTTGGATGCAGCGCAATTTGTTCAGACGATTGAGCGCCGACAAGGGCAGAAAATAGCTTGCCCTGAAGAGGTCGCTTATCGCAAAGGCTTTATTAGTGCTCAAGAACTGGAAGCTCAAATACAGCCACTTATGAAAAGTGGATATGGTAAGTACTTAATGCAATTGCTAATTGAAAATGGCGAAATATCATCTTTAAGTGAGCGCAGGTATGCTTCAAATCTTTAAGTAAGCGATAACATATATTGGTTATTTGAAGTTTAACCAGGGTATCGTCTAAGGATGGACGGCTCCACTTCTTACAGTTTTTAGCTTGAGCTTGATAGAGCTTGGTCTTGGCAGTTGTAGACATTTAGACCTTATGAATATTATTGAAACAGATATACCCGATGTAAAAATCATCGAACCAAAGATCTTTGGTGATGAAAGAGGATTTTTCTTTGAGTCATTTCGTGATGATGTATTTTTGGATAAATGTGCAAATAGTGTATTTGTACAAGATAATCATAGTAAATCTTCCAGGGGTATTTTACGCGGTCTGCACTATCAAACAGAGCAAACTCAAGGAAAACTTGTGCGAGTGGTACAAGGAGAGGTCTTTGATGTTGCCGTAGACCTACGCAAAAGCTCACCAACTTTCGGCAGCTGGGTCGGTGTCTATTTGTCAGCTGAGAACAAACGGCAACTATGGATACCAGAGGGATTCGCGCACGGGTTTTATGTTACAAGTGAATCGGCTGAATTTGTATATAAATGTACAGATTATTACGCTCCAAGCTATGAGCAGTCGATATTGTGGAATGATCTGGACCTAAATATAAGCTGGCCGATCGAAGATGGGCGTCCCCCCATACTCTCAAGGAAAGATGCTGAAGGTAGGCACTTTCGGGATGCCGACTACTTTGCATAACAAACGATAACAGTATATTTCTGAAGTTGTAGTTAAATTCTTATACAAGGTCTCCTCGTAATTTATAAATTAATTGCTTTGCAATGCTGCGTATATAAGCCATGTGTATCGTTACTATAGGCAATCGGTTGGCGTATCTATGAAAATTCTAGTAACTGGCAAAAACGGTCAGCTTGGACGTGAACTTCAGCGTCTATGTCCTGTGGAGTATGAGTTGATAGGCTTATCTCGTGAAGAGCTTGATATTACTGATCGGTCCACCGTTGAATCGGTAGTAGAGAAGTATCGCCCAAATTTAATTATTAATGCAGCAGCTTATACGGCTGTAGATAAAGCTGAAAAAGAGCAAGACCTAGCTTTTTCTGTTAATGCAATTGGTGCATCAAACCTAGCTGAGGTATGCAAGAGACTTAGTATTAGACTTATCCACATATCTACTGATTTCGTTTTTGATGGGAAAAAGTCATCCCCTTATTTGGTAACAAATAAGTTGAATCCATTGGGGGTATATGGCGCTAGTAAAGCGGAAGCTGAAGTTGCCGTTCAGAATGTACTACCAGAAGCGGTAATAGTACGTACTGCTTGGGTTTATTCTGCCCATGGTAATAACTTTGTTAGTACGATGCTTAGACTAATGTCTGACAGGAAGATATTAGGTGTAGTTGCAGATCAGATAGGCACACCAACATGGACTGGAACTCTTGCTAAGGTTCTATTCATATTAGCCGAGCAAAATAGTGTAAAAGGTATTTTTCATTGCACCGATCTGGGAGTGGCAAGTTGGTATGATTTTGCAGTAGCAATATTCGAAGAAAGTAAGAAATTTGGCCTTATTCCTTCCGATAAAGAGCTTTCCATTGATGCAATTAGAACTGAAGACTATCCAACACCGGCTGAAAGGCCAGCATACAGTGTCCTAGATAAGAGCCGATTGATAAATGAACTGGAAGTTGAACTGCCACATTGGCGGGAGTCTCTGAGACAAGCACTATCCCTAAAATCTCAATAGTACAAATCGATTTTAAATAAATCGTAGCTAATTTTTTGGTATGAAGATGAAACACTTGCTGGTAACCGGTGGCGCAGGCTTTATAGGAGCCAATTTTGTTCACTACTGGATGAAAACCTATCCACAAGACGTAGTAGTAGTTCTGGATGCGCTCACCTATGCTGGTAATTTTGCAAATTTAGATTCAGTTAGTGATCTGCCGACCTTTAAGTTCTATCAGGGCGATATTTCAGATACACATTTAGTCGAAAATATACTTAGAGAGCATCGGATTGATACTTTGGTACATTTTGCAGCTGAGAGCCATGTAGACCGTTCGATAAGTGGGCCAGATGCCTTTATCCAGACAAATATTATCGGTACTCACAGCTTGTTAAAGGCGGTAAAAAAAGTATGGCTGGATGAAGGGCTCCATCGAGAAACTCACCGTTTTCACCATGTATCAACCGATGAAGTGTATGGCACTCTTGAAGCAGAAGATCCTGCATTTAGTGAAACGAGCCAATACGCTCCAAATAGCCCATACTCTGCCAGCAAGGCTGCCTCTGATCATCTAGTTCGAGCCTATCACCATACTTATGGACTGCAGGTAACAACCAGTAATTGCTCCAATAATTATGGTCCTTACCATTTTCCAGAGAAACTGATTCCGCTGGTGATCACAAATATTTTGCTCAATCAACCATTGCCTATATATGGAGATGGAAGACAGATTCGCGATTGGCTTTATGTCGAAGATCACGCTAGGGGCATTGAACAGGTGATACAAAAGGGGCAACTTGGAGAGTGCTATAACATCGGTGGCATTAATGAATGGGCAAACATCGATATTGTTAAACTCATCTGTGACTTGATGAATCGTGAGTTTGCTGAAAACACTTCGCTAGCCACTAAGTACCCTCAAGCGCTATCTGTTATCAAAGGTAATGCGCAAGAGTTAATTACATTCGTCCAGGATAGGGCCGGCCATGACCGCCGCTATGCCATTGATCCAAAGAAATCCAATAATGAACTTGGTTATCAACCCCTGGAGAGCTTTGAGACAGGCATTTATAAGACCTTGCAATGGTATTTGAACAATGATTGTTGGTGGAGAGCGGTAATGGATGGCAGTTACCGTAAATGGATTGCACAACAATATCGTACCGCTGAATAAGGATGGAATGAGATAATGGGAATTAAGATACTAGAGCGTTTAAAGGCGGCAACAACTAAGCCAACTAAGAATTTCCCGGAAATAGCTCAGGTTTGGGTTGATATATGTGGTGTTATTGGTGGCAAGCATTTATTGATACAAGGTTGGGCCTTTCACCCCGCCCATAGCACATTGGACTTTCGCCTTGAATATATTGATAGCGATGAAGATTTTGAAGGACCAAATATTGGTGAACTTAATTACTCAACGCTGCGCACAACTCGCTTAGATGTAAATCGACATTTTGGCTTTGAAGGTAGTGCCCGTTGGGGGTATAGCCTATTGGTAGACTGGCCTTATGATCACCCAGTGAACGAAAAATCCCTATGTTTATCTGTTTCAGCTAAAGACTCTAAAGCTAAGAGCGTTGAGTTAAATGCTTTTGTTGAATTAAGTGGTGAATCCCTATTTGGCCATTGTATGACTTGGCGTACGGATGAAAAGGCACAACTACTTGATCTGATGTTCGAAAGTATGGGTAACAGTGTATTTGTAATCCCAGGATTGCGTACACTGGATGAAAACCAACTTAAATCTAAAGTTAACTCCCACTGGGATAACATTTTAGCAGTACCGGGGCACGGTTTATTCCTATCAGGCTGGCTATTAGATGGACAAAATGACTTGGCGAGTTTGGTTTTGCGTACTACCGATGGTAGTTATAGCGAGAACTTACTCAAAGAGTCTGCTCGTTATACTCGCCAGGATGTTCTGGAAGCTTTTCCTGGAAAAGCAAGTCCAACTTATAAGGCTGGATTCTTTGCTTGGATACCTATGCCACATTTAATTGAGCAAGCTAAGTTAGAACTTCTTTTTTTCACTAAAGATGGTGCTTTAGGCACAATTCCAGTACAGCAATCCAATGTGCGGGAAGATATTATTTTGGCTAGCCAACAAGTGTTAGTGAATTTTAATGTTACCGGAAGAGATTACCAGGTAAATATGCGTCAACATATCGGCCCGGCATTATCTGCACTTTGGTCGAATCGGCGTGATCTTCTAGATGAACCTCAAGTTGAAGTATTGCAGTTTGGCACAGAGGTTCGCAATCCTAAACGTAGTGTCATTGTTCCGCTTTATGGCCGCTATGATTTTCTTTTACACCAGATTGCACAGTTTATTAATGATGAAGATTTTAATGAAACTGAATTAATCTACGTCCTGGATGATCCCAGACTCTACGATGAGTTTATCCCATTCTGTTACGACACCAGTATGTTGTTCCCTATTGGCTTCAAGGTGATCTATGGTGGCAGAAACCTGGGCTATGCTGGTGCCAATAACCTGGGCGTCAAGTATGCAACCGCAGATAAACTAGTACTGCTTAATTCAGATATTATTCCAAGTCGTAATGGTTGGCTTTCTAGAATTGAAGAAAAATCATCGGGCTTGGAAGATGTTGGCGTTGTTGCACCAAAGCTGGTATTTGATGATGGCACTATACAGCATGTGGGTATGAGTTTTTCCAAGAGTATGCAGTTTGGCAATCTATGGCTTAATGAACACCCAGGAAAAGGTAATCCTGAGTGGTTGTTAAATATAGATCCGGTCACTGAGTCCCCAGCTGTTACTGGGGCTTGCATGTTTATCACTAAATCGCTCTACCAGTCTGTCGGTGGTCTAGATGAGACTTATGTGCTCGGTGATTTTGAGGATTCAGATCTTTGTCTGAAGTTGCGTGATATGGGATATCGCCATTACGTACTTTCTGATGAGAAGCTCTATCATTTAGAGAGATTGTCTCAGAACTTATTTGAAAATCGCGATTGGAAATTCAAGATTACCCTATACAACGCTTGGCAACACACAGAGCGCTGGGGAAATCTAATTGAGCAGCTGGTGCACTAAGGACTTACCGATGACAGAACAAAGAATACTGATCGTTTCGCATGGCCACCCGGATCACAGTAAAGGTGGAGCTGAAGTTGCTGCTTACAATTTATTTAAAGAGTATGAACGGCGGGGCTTGGATACCGTATTTTTAGCTCGGACTAACCAAGCGTCTCATGGTGGGTCTGCCTTTTCTACAATTAACTCTGAGAAAGAGATCCTATTTCATACGCATATGTCTGACTTCTTCCTGTTTCAATCAGGTTGTAAAAAGCATGTATGGCAGGAATTCCGCGCATTGCTCCAACGATATCGACCAACAGTAGTTCACTTTCATCACTATATTCATATGGGACTTGAATTAGTACGTGAAGTTAGAAATACACTGCCGGATACGCGTATTGTGATGACATTGCATGAATATTTGGCAATTTGTGCAAACAATGGACAGATGGTAAAGCCGGGCAAACAGATGAAGCTCTGCTATAAATCATCACCAGCTGACTGTGGACGTTGTTTTCCTGAACGTTCTACTGCAGATTTTTTTCTGCGGGAAAAATATATCAAGTCCATCTTCAATCTAGTGGATAAATTTGTTTCCCCCAGTCACTTCCTGGTTGATCGATATAAAGATTGGGGGATTCCAGAAGAAAAGCTGATCATGATCGAAAATGGTCAACCAGAAGTAGAGCGCCCGGCTGCAAGGCCACTGGGTGAAGGCGAAAAACGGGGTCGTTTTGCATTTTTTGGCCAAATCAATCCGTTTAAAGGGGTTGATGTATTACTAGAAGCCTTTAAATTGCTGCCAGATGAAGTTCGGGAAGAAGTACACCTCGATATTCATGGCGCAAATCTAGAGGGGCAGACTGAGGAATTTCAGGAAAAAATTCATGATCTATTAGAGGAGCTGGGAGATTTAGTGACTTTGCATGGATCATATGAATCCCATGAGATTGGCAAGTTGATGGAGCAAGCGGACTGGGTAATTATTCCCTCGGTTTGGTGGGAGAATTCTCCAATGGTAATTCAGGAAGCTTTTAATCATGGTCGCCCATTGATTGGCAGTGATATTGGCGGGATGGTTGAAAAAATTACTGATGGTATAAATGGATATAATTTTCGACATGGAAATAGTAATTCTTTGAAGTCTGCTATAACTAAGGCACATGAAAGAGCAGTTGATTGGGAGTTTATTAGTAAAGGAATTACTTCTCCTTTGAGTATTAATGACTGTGCAGAGAAACATCTGGAGGCTTATTAATGACTAAGTTGTATCTCCATGCAGGTATGCCGAAAACTGGAACAAGTTATATTCAATCATGCTTCAATGTTAACAGAGAGTATATTTCTAAAGCTGGTGGTGTATTGATTCTAGCTAATCGTCTTCCTCATAATCTGGCGTGTAATTTTATAGACTCTGATAGACTTATTAGCCGAAAAGATATTTATGGACTGAAAAGAGAGGTTGATATAGACGATTTGGCGAAGCTTTTAGATAAGTCAAATGGCTTCTCAAAAACATTTATCTCTTCAGAATATTTTCATATAGCGAATAAAGAAAAGCTCGTAGATTTTCTTAAGCGATTTTATGATGAAATAGAAATCGTTTATACTGTTAGGCGCCAAGACGAATTGTTAGCATCAGGATATAATCAAGATGTAAAGGCTCTTTCTCGTACGACCAATTTAAATTGGAAAAATACAGATAAGGTTCTTGATTATTATGAAACTTGCAATGCTTGGTTAGAGCTTGGGTGTAGTATAAAAATAATTCCATACGATCAGATAAGGTATAAGGATAAGGGGTTAGAATCTGAGTTTTTACAACTTTTGGATATTGCACCTAATTGTTTGTCAGAGTTAAAGCCGATTTCAAATGGGGAGGGTGCAAATTACTCTCTCAGTGCCGAAGGAGTAAAGCTTAAATTGGCTCTAAATAGAAAAAATATGGATGACTTTAAATTAATATCTGATTTTTCCAGATCGGAATTGGCAAAATCTGATTTCCTCCTTCCGAAAATTTTTTCCGACTCTGTAAAGCTTGCATATTTTGAATCAAATAGAAAATTCATCAGTAAATTCTGTGAGGGAGAGGAAATTTTTGGCGAGGAGTATATGTGTCTATCTCAGGATGCAAAAGTCGTTGACTCTTTTGATTGGGATCCCACAGAAGGGGTTAAGAATCTTCTTGATTATCTAATTTGTTCATATAGAGACTCTCAATCTTGAGGTATATTTCATGGCTCCGAATATAAAAATTCATGTATATCTCCTTTGCTATAACGAAGAAGATATAATTAGTAATGTATTAGAGTACTATAGTAATATTTGTACGAGAATATTTCTTCTTGATAATCTTTCTACAGATCGTAGCGTAGAGTTAGCAAAAAAATTTCCTAAGGTAACCGTTATTAGTTGGCAGTCTTCAACTGGTAAAATTGATGAGGCGAAATATATCCAATTAAAAACTCAGTTATATAAAAATTACAGTCGCGCAGGAGGGAGGTTCACCGATGAGGTCGCTGACTGGGTTATTAGTTGTGATATGGATGAAATATTATACCACCCCAAATTACATGATGTGTTGTCTGAATATAAGAATATGGGAGTTACTGTACCGGAAATTACCGGATTTGATATTGTAGATGAAAAACCTATAGATAAAGATCAGTCTTTATTAGGGCAGTATAAAAATGGAATTCGCTCCCCAAATTTTGACAAAAGAATTATTTTTGACTGTAACTTTGATATGGCCTATAGCTATGGATGCCATCCAAAAGGGTTTGGGTTTGAATATATGAAGCGAACTTTAGATTACAAGTCTTCTAATAAGTATCCAATAGCTCTTCTTCACTATAAGCACATTGGGTTAAGGAATTATGAATCTGCACTTAAAAATTCTGAGCGTCTGGATGAACAAAGGCTGAAAAAAAATGAGAATGGCCTTTATCAAGGGCTTGGATCTCATTATATGAATACTGTTCAATCTGGGAGTGGTTATTCTCCTTTCATTGCGAGAGCAAAATTACTTTTTGATGACGACGGAAATATAGAGTTTTCTGATTTCCCCCCCTCTTCTGGTGACTTGGGCATAGAGTCGCTAAACATTAGTTCTTTTTTGGAGCAATCTGAAGTTGAAGTAATGGGGGATACAGCATCTGCTTTTTTAAAAATTAATCCGCTGATTTCTTTCGTACTATATAAGGTGCTCTCTCGAGCCAGGCCTGCTAATGAATTTTATAGAAAAAAATTAGTTGACTTAAAAAGTGAAGTTTAGTAAATGCTCTAAGGTTCGATGTTATTATGATAGTAAGTGATTCTAAGAAATTCACCTTCATTCACAATCCAAAATGCGCTGGCACGACTGTTAGGAATTCATTGTATCAGTTTGATACTCGCGATAATTTCTTTTGGATGTTTGACGAGTTCAAAGGTAGAAAAATTGATAAAGCACATTTGCCTTTGATTCTTTTAAGAGATATTTATCCTGAAGAATTCATGAGTCTAACGGATCACTTTACTTTTGGCTTCGTTCGTAATCCATACGATAGAGTCTTATCTGCATTTAATGAAGTAAATAAGGGTATCTATGAGAGATATAATCATGGTGAGGTCAGTGATTCTGATTATAGAAGATATTTTTTAGATTATGTTTATTCAATGAATAGTAATACTCTCAATGGCTTCGATTTACGATATCGACATTGTGTTAAGCAAAAGGATATGTTTTATATTGGAGGAAAAAGGTATGTGGATTTAATATTAAAGCTGGAATCTATTAGCAAAGCCTCGGCAAAATTTGACGTACTTTTTCCGGATTTATCATTAGTTAGTGTTAGATGGGGTTCACAGGAACGTGCCCATAATAGAAAGCCTGTAAGAAAGCGATCGATTGAGTTACTTGATAAAAAGGGCAGGGATATAGTTTCTTCTTTATATGCTGAGGACTTTGAATTGTTTGGTTATGAAATTTAATATAGTTTTGTCCATTATATTTGTTTGAGTATGCAAGAAGAATTAATTTTTATAGGAAATCAGGTTAGCTGTAGATATGTATCGGTATCTGATGGAGGCACGCCACTAGCAATTACATTTCAGCAGCGGTTGCCAGAAAATGTAGATAAGTCAATAAATCAATTAGGCTTTGCTCAGCGTTTTCTTGAGAAGATAAAAATTAATGCGTTTCATGTTTTGATACATGAAAATCATTGGTATCAAACAGGCGAGATTTTTGAGTGTATTGAAGCCATAAAAAAAAGATCCGAATACAATCTTGCTACAAGAAGAATTTTATATGGTTCATCAATGGGGGCGTATGCTTCATTATTGTTTATGAAGCAATTTAGGCTCAATTCTGTGATTGCTATTTCTCCACTTTTTTCAATAGATCGTAAGAAAGTACCTGATGAAAAAAGATGGGGGAAAGACTTAGTGGGATTGGAATTTCTTTATGATGAAATTCCTCAATCTATTTCGATCTACACGGATGTTTATATAATTTATGATCCATACAGTGCTGATAGATTGCATGTGGATTTATTGAATATTAGTGGCGCTACTTTATTGCGACTACCGTTTTCCGGCCATCCATCAAGTATTTATTTGTCAGAGACTGGGATGTTGAGTTATTTAGTAAAGAATATAATGAATGGACATCTCGGGCCTTCTGATGTTGGCTATTTGATAAGGCTTGCTTTCAGAAAGCGAAGGTCAGCTAGGTCATTCTATATAAATCTTTTCAGATTGGTATACGCAAAAAGAAAAATGATAATGTCTGACTATATACTTTCTCTTGGGCGCATAAATTTCCCTGGCGATCCTTTTTTTAAAAAAATACAAAAGTAGAATATTTAGATTTTTGCAACATCTTTTACTAAATTATATATTTCTGTTTTCCTGAATAGATTCCCGGGGTTATGGTTTGCTATTATGAAGTGTTTGTTTTTTTTGCATATTCCAAAAACTGCTGGCACAAGTTTCCGAAAAGGTGCTAATACTTATTTTGGTGAATCGAGAGTCTGTCAGGATTATGGAAAATTTTCACCTTTGACAAGTCCTCTCATTAAAAAGTGGGGTTCTGGGGAGGTGGATGGTTGGAGTTTTTATCAGGACTTTAACAAAGAAGGCTATCAATTTTTCACTGGTCATTTTCACGCATCAAAATACATTGATATATTTGATGTTGGACAGATGATAACTTTTTTGCGTGATCCCGTTGATAGAATTGTTTCTGAGTATAATCATAAAGTTCGGCATCAAGGTTATAAAGATAGTTTTGAGAGCTTTTACCGCTCTCGTGAAAATATTAATAGACAGCTTCGCCTTATCGGTCAGAGTAATTGGTCTCAACTTGGTTTTATAGGGTTTGTTGAATCATTTGAGGATTCTCTTCTCCTGCTTAACAAAAAGTTTGGTATCAATATTCCAATTTTGCGTCAAAACATTGCTTCTAATGAGGTTGTTCATTCGAGAGGGCTCACGAATGAACAACTATCTGAATTGCGAGCCTTGAATGCAAAGGAGTATGAATTTTATAACTGTGCTCGTACACAATTTGACTGGCGGCTTCATTTAGCTCGTGACAGTGCACGCTTTACACGAGGTGCCGCTACTGCCTGGGAAAATGGGTGTCTGAGGGGGTGGGCGATGTCAGAGGAAGAGACTGAAGCGGCTTTGCTTAGAGTTAAACACAACGGCGAAGTTGTGGCCGAGACTAAAGCAAGTGAATATAGCCCGATCTACAAGGCACGAGGGCTGGGCAGGAGGGGATTTGTTGGCTTCTCCTTTGATTTAACTGATATCAAGGATTTATCCTCTATAGAGGTTGTTGTGGCCAGAACGGGCCAACCCCTGCCAATTTTACCATCTCTTACAAGGCTTTCTTAGTATGTATGCCCCACGATTTTGGAACCGGGCTACCTTCCAAGGTGTTGACGGGGGTGGTTCTGTCCGGTGAAATGCATCAGGGAACATTGCTTCATCTTTACTCGGTATAATCCGCCCAAGATGTGTGATTTAGTAATGTAAGCTACTTTTTCCTGATTGCTCTGTTTCATCCTCTTGATAGTGTATGCTATGTAGTTTGATTAAAGTTGTAGTCCTTGGTTACCGGTGTAAATAGCTAAAAGCAAGACCTAAATTCTGTATTACTTTACTGTTTCGATTTGGATCAAATACAGGCGGCTCGACGTTAAGAAGCACTTTGGATGAATAAGCTTTTAAAGATTTTTTAGTATGAAAGTATTTCAAATTGGGTTTAATAAGTGCGGTACAACCAGTCTGAATCATTTTTTCTTGCGTAATGGCTATAAAGCTGTCCACTGGGATCATGGGAGCTTGGCTTTACGACTTGAGGATAACTACTTACATGGGAGACCTCTATTAAGTGGATATGAAAATTTTGATTTCTATAGTGATATGGAGTTTGTCTCAAGTCGGTGCCTATATGCTTTCGAAAAGTACTATCAGGAATTAGATCGACAGTACCCCGATTCTCTTTTTATTTTAAATACTCGTCCTGTAGAGAAATGGGTTGAGAGTCGGCTTAATCACGGTAATGGTAGTTATTTGCACAGATTTGAGAAGATCTACTCATGCGATCGCGAAACTGTTATACAGCGCTGGAAATATGAGTGGCATAGACATCATTCAAATGTGCTTCAGTATTTTTATGGCCGGAAAAATTTTCTTCTTTTTGATATCGAAAAGAATGATGGACGTAAACTAAAAGAGTTTGTTGGTTGTTCAAGGTTGCAGGCTTCTTTTTATACACATGCCCACAAAACAGCTTGCTAGTTAACCTTTTGGAAAGTTGGGCTTTCATCTTTTTGATGATTATAGTAGACGATCGAGAATTTTAAGTTATATATAGTTTATTGTGAGAGTGTTGAAAATAATGCTTTCACCTGGAAAGGTCTTTTGAGTAAGAATGAAGTTTGGAATAGCTGCGATTTTTAAGAACGAATATGAGTACATCCTTGAGTGGATCGTTTATCATCAGTTGATTGGTGCTGATGCTTTTTATATTGCAGATAATATCAGTGATGATGGGTCCTCCCAATTGTTGGAGGCTCTGGACAGCTTGGGAGTAGTAAATAGGATTTATTTCCCCAGAGTAGGGGATCATGGTCCACAGATGCCGGCATATAATCTGATATTAAATCGCTTTGGCGATGAAGTTGATTTACTCGGCTTTATTGATGCCGATGAATTTATTGTTACTGGTCAAGACGTTAATTTAAAAGGTTTACTATCTGACTTTAATCAGATCGAGGATGCCAGCGCACTAGCGCTAAATTGGAGGAATTTCGGTTCATCCGGACATAAGTTTAAGAGCGATGGATTAGTGATTGAGAGATTTACTCAAGCTTCAAAACCAGAGCACGAATTTAACCGACACATTAAAACAATCTTGAAGCCGTCTTTGGTTGAGAAGATGCATGTCCATGAATGTGTACTTAAAACCGGACGTTATTATTCTGCTAACTTCCAACCTACTGAATTTGAAAATGGTGGATCTAGTGAACCTAAAACGACTCAAGTCATCTATGATGGGTTAAGGATAAATCATTATGTTGTCAAGTCCAGACATGAACATGCAATAAAAAAGGAGAACAAGGGTTCTGGTGCTGGCAGTTCAACTAGGAAAAAGGGTGAAGCTTATTTTAAAGCTCATGATTTAAATGATGAGGCTGATGATGCACTTCTCTGTCATGTAGAAAGTGTGAAAAATGGTGTTGTACGTTTGAAGGAGCGTATAGCTGCTGAGACTCCATATCTGTGTTATGGGAAAATTTTTGTAGATGTAGGTCCTGACTTGATTACTGGTTGGGCGACAGCGGAATTTTCTGGAGCGATAAAAATTCGCTTGCTGATTAATGGAGAAGAGCACTTAGTTGAGTTGAATAGAGACCGCCCCGACGTTGTGCGAAAGGGACTTTCACAGAATTTAAAATGTGGGTTTGCTTTTAAGCCTAAAATGAGTTTATCCAATCGAGACGAGATTGAGGCCTATATTTATGGTACAAAAATTGCTGCCAAAGTCAACTTCAGACTGGATGCTAGCCCTTAGTCTAAGGTGTGTATCGGGTAGTTGATACTTGCCAGTTTCAGTGTAAGTTGAACTAGCTATTATTTTATTGGCGAATGCATGCGGCACCGCTAAGAGTGCTGAGTAATAACTGGATTTGTTACGGTGTTAAATATTTTAAAGTCCTTTTTCTATGTCGATTTCGCTCCCAGGCTTAAGCCTGGACTTGCGATTGGGCCCTCCGATTGCACTGAAACAGATTTTGTATGGTACGCATCTGGAGCGGACCCCCAATTCCAAGTATTGGGACGAGCTCCTGGCCCTGGCTGGTATATGGTGGAACTTGGTCTAAAGCACAATCAGTCGTCTGCAGATTCTAAACTCTATTTTGACTATGGGAATGGCTTTACTGAGCAGGATAGTATATTTCTTCCAATTAAATCGGGTCGTGTTAGTAAGCGTCTTATCTACCTTGAACAACGCCCTAATGCTTTGCGCTTTGACCCTATGGAATCTGAAGGCCTATTTACTATACAACACTTCCAGTTTGTGAAGCTTCTTCCCCAGTTTGCCTACGATCGGCTGGCGCAGCGCTTGGCCAATATGCACTATAAATTTCGCAGTCGGGGAAAGGCAAAGGTTTTACAACTCATTCGTGAAGAGGCCCGTGATTCAGGTCGCAACTGGCGGAATTTGGCTTTACAGCACTATGCAAGAACTTTTGTTAAGCGGAAGCAAACCAGTGATTATTCTGAGTGGATTAGAACTGTAGAGGCAAAAAGAGTTGCTTCTTATCCGGGCTCACTGGATTTCGATAAAGTGTCTGGTAGACCTTTAATTTCTATTATTCTTCCAACCTATAACACTGACATTGAACTGTTAAGCTCATGTATCGATTCAGTTTTGGCACAAAGTTATAGTCATTGGGAGCTGTGTATTGCTGATGATGCTTCCTGTCTGGCTCAGGTTAAATCTTGTTTGGAGAAATATGAAAAGCTAGACCTGCGTATCAAAGTAGTATTTCGAACAGAAAATGGCCATATTTCGGCTGCAAGTAATAGTGCTTTGTCGTTGGCTAATGGTGAATATGTTGCGCTATTAGATCATGATGACACCCTGGCTCCCTTTGCGCTACAACGGGTTGTTCAGTCAATCGTAGATAATCCGCAGTTACAATTATTGTATAGCGATGAAGATAAAATTGATGAACAGGGAGTGCGCTTTGATCCTCACTTTAAGCCAGGCTGGAATCCAGATCTTCTACTATCACAAAATTATATTTGCCATTTAACGGTATTGCACCGTGCGCTGGTTGAGCGTATAGGAGGATTTCGTGCTGGCCTTGAGGGAAGTCAGGATCACGATTTGTTATTGCGCTGTATGCCCTATTTGAACCAAGAAAACGTGGCCCATATTCCTGAAGTCCTCTATCACTGGCGGGCTATTAGTGGCTCGACAGCACAAGAGAGTTGTGCAAAAGGTTATGCGGCTTCTGCGGGTCTTAGGGCTGTGAGTGACTACCTGGAAAGTGAGGGCCTGAAAGCCAGAGCTCTACCTGGCATAGCCCCTAATAGCTATCGGGTGCGATGGGATATTTCTGAGCCCCCCCCTTTGGTAAGCTTGCTCATTCCAACCCGCGATGGCTTGGATATACTGAAGCCCTGCGTGGAGGCTATCCTTGCCCGAACATGTTATCCCAATTTTGAATTACTGATTTTAGACAATCAGAGTCGTTGTGAAGGAACATTGCGCTTTCTGAATGAAATGAAGGCTACTGATTCTCGAGTCTCAGTACATCGCTGGGATCATCCCTTTAACTACTCTGCAATTAATAATTTTGGAGTCAGCCTTGCCAAGGGCGAGATCATCGGACTGATTAATAATGATATTGAGCCAATTGGCGATGAATGGCTAACGGAGATGGTCGGCCAGGTTCGGAGGCCGGAAATCGGTTGTGTAGGGGCGAAGCTCTACTACCCAAATGATACCATCCAGCACGGTGGGGTGATTTTGGGGATTGGTGGTGTTGCTGGTCACTCCCATAAGTACTTCAGCCGCCACGAATATGGATACTTTTCGCGCCTGCATTTGGTACAGAACCTTTCCGCTGTGACTGCGGCATGCTTATTGATACGCAAATCAGTATTTGAGGAAGTTGCTGGCCTGGATGCGGAGAACCTGGCTGTTGCGTTTAATGATGTTGATCTGTGTTTAAAAGTACGTGAAGCGGGTTATCGCAACTTATGGACCCCATACGCAGAGCTGTATCACCATGAGTCGGTGTCACGGGGTGCTGATAATACCCTCAGTAAACGCCGACGGGCACAACGGGAGGCGGAGCATATGCGTGCTCGTTGGGGGGATTTACTAGATACTGACCCAGCCTATAACCCGAATCTGACTCTGGCTCATGAAGATTTCTCCTTGGCTTAGTCGAGTGTGAGGTATCTCAATGTTGTTAAGGGCCTATATTATGGCGAGTTCCCGGATCGAGTTTCGTTCAAACAGTGAGTATCGTGTGCGGGGGGTAAAAATCTCCAACTCAGGGCGTGATGGGGAGTGTTTACACTAGGGGAATACTCACCCAAGATTTGGCATAATTTGATTTCACCACAGGTGTGTATATAAAGACGAACAATAGTATCGGTAACCAGAGCGACCTTTCGACCTTATGACTTTCCCCCAATTATTTGTTTCCGGTATCTTCGCCCTGGTTATCGGATGTTTAATTTTTACTCACTTCCGACCGTCCCTGGTGTTCGCTGCGGCGGCTGGTGCCTGTTTTCTTACTGGTTTGGTTCCTGCGGAATCGGCGTTACAGAAAGGGGCCAACCCCGGTTTAGCCACCTTAGTTGTATTGATGCTCGTGTCGGTGGGACTGGAGAAGGCGCGCTGGTTGCGTTCTATCTCAGAGGGCCTGATCAAGGGGTCTTTAAAAGCCAGTTTATTGAGACTTACAACGGCTACCGCCTTAAGCTCCGCATTTCTTAACAATACGGCAGTGGTGGCGGCCCTATCTTCAAGTGTGAAAGGGCAGCGGCGCTTGCCTGCGGCCAAGTTGCTGATTCCGTTATCCTATGCGGCAATTCTCGGTGGTACTCTGACGCTTATTGGTACTTCTACGAACTTGATCGTTAACAGCTTTGTACTCGATCGCGGCCTTCCCAGTTTGGACTTTTTCGCCTTTGTGCCGGTGGGCTTGGCCGCAGCTTTAGTGGGCTTGGTGGTATTGCTTTTGTGCAATCGTCTTCTCCCTGAAGGGGGAGTAACGGAGGAGCCTGTCACTGAGTATCTGCTGGAGGCTGAAGTGGTGGCTAACTCTCCATTGGATGGGAAGAGTGTTGAGCAAAACCGTCTACGCCAACTTGAGACTTTTTACTTAATTGAAATTGTTCGCAGAAATCAGGTTATTAGCCCTGTCGGCCCCTCTGAAGTTATCCGTTGCGGGGACAAATTAATTTTTAGTGGCGATGTACGTGATCTTGGTCGCTTGCAGGATATTGAGGGGCTGCGCTTATTTGCGCTGGAAGATGAGGATCTGGACCTGAATCTTACAGAAGTAGTGATTACGCCCAGTTCCAGTATTCTTGGCCAGACCTTAAAAGGGTGTAATTTTCGTACTCGCTTCGATGCGGCAGTGGTTGCCATGCGCCGTGGCGGTGAGCGATTGTCTGGCAAGCTCGGGGAGATTGAGCTTCGTGCCGGGGATGCCCTGCTGTTGGCGGTGGGCCCGGATTTTCGTCATCACCTGAATATTGATAAGAATTTCTATGTGATCAGCGGCACAGAGGTTCGGCGCGACCTCTCTCGACGTAATAACTGGCTTTTGGGGTTGGGTTTTGCTGCCGTTGTAGCTGGTGCGGCACTGGGGATCTTCTCGCTGCTAAAAGGGCTCATCGTTCTCCTTGGTGGAATGATTGGCCTGGGAATTATATCTACTACTGAGTTACAGCGGCGCTTCCCATTTCAGATATGGTTGATTATCACTAGTGCTCTGATTTTGGCTGAGGCTTTCGCGGGTAGTGGTTTGGCAGATTCACTGGCGCTAGGACTGCGTAGTTTATTAGCGGAGTGGGGGCCGTTAGCCGGGCTGGTGGGCGTCTTCTTGTTGACATTGGCGCTGACAGAATTGATGACCAATAACGCCGCCGCTGCATTGGCTTTCCCCCTCGCATGGAGTTTGGCTGAGAGCTTTGGGGTTAGCTGGATGCCCTTTGTAATGGCCGTAGCCTATGGAGCCAGTGCCAGCTTTCTCACCCCATTTGGCTATCAGACCAACCTGATTGTGCAAAACTTGGGAGGATATCATTTACGTGATTTCCTCAGAGCTGGATTACCCCTGACTATTGCTTACTCGATAACAGTTTTGATTTTGATTCCAATCGTGTTTCCGCTAGAGGGGTAGTAGTTTGGCACTTGACTCGATTCCCACAGAAAGCTGTTTAGTCATTGAAGAGGGTGCAAATCCATCAACAGACTATTTTATCCGGCCATATTTGTATGAGAGGGGAATCAACTTCCGGTGTATAACTTGGTCCAGCTCCCCATTTGAACAGGATATTAATGGAAAATCCTTAATCTTTGTTCGCTACATCCCTCGGAGTTGGAAGTCATTTATTGATAAAAACAGAGGTCAGTTTCAGAGAATTTACCTCTTTATCGATGATGATTTATTTGATTGGTATGCGTTTTCCAGCATGCCACTTCGATATCAAGCAAAAATATTACGGCTTAGCTGGTCTAAGCAGAGGTGGTTGAAATCTGTCGGCGCGCAACTATTGGTATCGACCCCCTACCTTGCGGAAAAGTATCAAAGTTGGTCTCCAGAGTTACTGCAGCCTGCTCCCTTGAGTTGTGAGCAGGAGCAGCTTTTGACCGTGTTTTACCATGGATCTGCGTCTCACCTTGAGGATGTTCAGTGGCTGCGGCCGGTGATAGAGGAAGTCCTCAGCCGCAGTCCAATTCTCAATTTTGAGATAATTGGAGATCAGTGTGTCAATCGGCTCTTTCGAGGAATGCCACGGGTGCAGGTACTGCACCCGATGAAGTGGCCTACCTACGTGTCGATGCTTCGAGGGCGAGGGCGATCAATTGGTTTGGCACCTTTGCTCGATTTGCCATTTAATCGCGCCAGGTCGCATACAAAATTTTTTGATATTACCCAGGCTGGTGCCGCAGGTATCTTTGCTCAAGGGGACATATATGGTTCCGTAGTGCGGCATGGGGAAAATGGTCTGTTGCTGCCAATGGAACCCTCAGCTTGGGTTGAGGGAATCTTGGATCTTACCAACGATCATAGCCTTCGGGATGCACTTTCTCTTGAGGCAAGGAAATGCCTGTAATTGGACACTGTTCACTCGGGCTTCGGCGTTTATCTAACCTTGATAACTTCCTGGAAGCTGAATGTCGCTATGTAGCTCTCA
Source organism: Microbulbifer maximicatervae (SeqCode) (assembly GCF_052467815.1). Classification (NCBI taxonomy): domain Bacteria; kingdom Pseudomonadati; phylum Pseudomonadota; class Gammaproteobacteria; order Cellvibrionales; family Microbulbiferaceae; genus Microbulbifer; species Microbulbifer maximicatervae (SeqCode). The sequence goes on along the minus strand of NZ_CP174326.1, from coordinate 512,304 downwards.
AGCCCGATAGATCAATTTCCATGATGGCTGGCTGGGGGTTAAAAAAAAGCGCCCTTAAAGCACAGCGCCTTGCCACTCATTTGAGTTTGCCTTATATCGCTATAGAAGATGGGTTTTTACGTTCACTCGGCCTAGGCGTAAATGGCGCTGAACCTCATAGCTTGGTGGTAGACTCGACAGGTATTTATTACGACGCCTCCCGGCCAAGTGACCTGGAAATATTAATTAGGGAGGCTGATTTTTCGCCGGAAGATCTTGCTCGTGCAGAGAAAGGCTTAAAGCTTATACGAGAGAGCCGACTGTCGAAATATAATCAATCGACTGATATCTCACTGGGAATTTTGCCTGGGCAAAAGACCATTTTAGTGGTCGATCAAACATTTGGAGATATCTCTGTTAAAGGTGGGTTGGCTTCTGAGCAGCATTTCTCGCAAATGCTTGAGTCCGCAATTAATGAAAATCCTGATGCTGAAATTCTTGTAAAGATTCATCCCGATGTTATCGCAGGGAAAAAGCGTGGCTATCTAAAGGAACTGGCTGAACTGAGGGGTTGTAGGATTATCTCTGAGGATATCTCCCCCTGGTCAATCCTGGATCGAGTTGAAAAGGTTTATGTGGTCAGCAGCCAGCTGGGTTTTGAGGCGCTGGTCGCCGGTAAGGAGGTCCATTGCTTTGGAATGCCTTTTTATGCGGGGTGGGGTTTAACTCGAGATAGGCAAAACTGTGGTCGCCGCAGTGTGAAGCGAACGTTGCTTCAGGTTTTTTGTGCTGCGTACCTAAAATACTCCCGGTATATTAATCCGTATACTGGCAATCGATGTAACTTTGAAGACACTGTGGCATTAATTGCTGAACAACGCAGGCAATGGAGCCGCTTCGATGGAGACTGGGTCGGGGTAGGATTTTCTCACTGGAAAAGGAGTTTTATTCCAGGTTTTATCGGTGGAAAGGGAAGGATTAAATTCTCTTCTGCAAAGGTACCAGATGCAAGGGCAGGAACCAATATTCTGGTATGGGCAAGTCGGATTACAGATGGTTTGCTTGATGAGGCTAAGAAATCTGATTTAAATGTCTGGAGGGTTGAAGATGGCTTTTTGCGTTCCGTTGGTTTGGGTGCCGACCTGGTCGTTCCGAGTTCACTGGTTCTAGATAGTCGTGGTATTTACTTTGACGCCAGGCAGCCCAGCGATTTGGAGATGCTGTTAAATACCTGTAGTTTTCCTGATCCTCTTCTAGATAGAGCTGGAAAGTTACGAGACAAATTGATCGATAAAGGGATTAGCAAATACAACGTTGTAGAAGATCAACCTACAGTTGATTTTGGTTTTTCCTCTGGTAAAAAAATTATTTTAGTTCCCGGGCAGGTAGAAAGCGATGCCTCGATAGCTAATGGCTCCCCGGTAATAAAAAGTAACTTGGCGCTTCTTGAGCGCGTCAGGCTCAATAATCCTGATGCTCATATTATTTATAAACCTCACCCTGACGTAGTTTGTGGTGCTCGCCTAGGTACTTTGCAGGGGAGTTCTGATTCCCTTTATGACACATTGCTTGAACAGGGTGATATAGTTTCTGCTATTAAAGTCGCTGATGAAATTCACACCATGAGCTCCCTGAGTGGTTTTGAGGCATTACTGAGAGGCAAGCAGGTGGTCACTTATGGGTTACCCTTTTATGCTGGCTGGGGGCTCACAAGGGATACGCTTGTCGAAAATAGAGAAATCCCCACGGGTGAGTTAAGGGATTTTTTATCGAGAAGGCAGCGCAATTTAACTTTAAATCAGATGATTGCCGCTACTTTGCTGTTATACCCTGTTTATGTGGATCCCAAAACGGCTGAATTTATCAATGCAGAAACTACTATTGAGCTAATTGAGGGGGCGCGGTCTTTGGGAAATAAAAAAGGAATTTTTTTTAAACTCTTCTCCTTGTATCGAAGAATATTTATGAGATATTGAAAGCTGTACCCGAAATCCAGTATAAGGTTTTCTATTTAATTTCTTTTGATATATTGCTTTAAATTTTTAGATCTCGGGGAATATAGTTTCAATCTTCTACTTTGCTAACTTGTATATTTCCCCCTTCTGCGTTAAGTATTCGGGAACTGGTTTCCAAGGCTTTCCGGCTGCAAGCCATTCTTACTCTATTACGCTCGATTACACTTCGGTGATTATAGTACCAATTGTACTGACACCTATTTTTTCCTGGTATAAGATGTGGGATTAAATGGAGCTGGAATTTATTCGGGTTGCTACAGGGCTAACTTCTTCTCATGTGTCGCCAGATGTTAATTTCTTGGTGGGCTGAGTGGTTGTACTTTTAGATAAATTGACTTTATGGTTTGTACCAAATACAAATTGTGTGTCGGCATTTTTAGACTATACAGTTTGATTGATGGGAAGATCCTAGAAGTAAGAAACCATAGTAGGGCAGTTTTTGCTGCCAAATTTACAAAAGTTTCTGCCCTGTTAGTAGCGACTCTAATATCCACGTTCTATGTTGTTAGATGGCTCGCATAGATGTAAAAAGCAGTTCAATATAATAACTGTGAAGTTTGCCTAATTTCACAGTCATTTCTTTTTTATTCATCGCCTCGTTTCAACGTATCCAGTGACCTTAGCTCAAGGAAAAGCCAATACATGTCTGTGGCAGTATTTTTACAAGGACCTCATGGCCCATTCTTTGCCCAATTGGCGAGGCGCTTGTCACAGAGCGGAGTCATTACTCATAAGATCAACTTTAATGGCGGGGATCGCTACTTTGCTTGGGCTGATTTTCAGGTGGATTTCACCGGGGGAGAAAGTGATTGGAGTGCCTTCTTCTCAGATTATCTATCTAAAAATAATGTAGATACTGTTTTTTGCTATGGGGACTGCCGCCGCCTGCATACCATTGCAAAATCCATCTGCGAGTCCAAGGATATCGCTTTTGGTGTGTTCGAAGAGGGATATTTGCGCCCGGATTTTATCACTCTTGAATTTGGCGGGGTTAACGCCCATTCGCGTACGGACTGGTCTCGAGAAGCAATTAATAGTTATCGAGCCAGAGAGCGAAAGCCGGTTAAATCTGTTGGGCAAACTTTTTTTAGACGAGCGCGTTTTGCAATGGCCTATTATCTTGCGATGCGGGTTTCTCAATCGGAATTTCCCCACTATCGGCACCACCGAAGTCTCAGCTGGCTCGGTGAAGGTGTTTGCTGGATCAGGAGTTTCTATCGAAAAGGCCTGTATAAACTGATGGAGCGGGGACTTACGGCCCGTTTGACGGGTGAGCTCAGCGGCCGGTACTTTCTTTTTCCACTTCAAACCCGCGATGATTTTCAACTGCGAAAGCACTCTGATCTGGTTTCTATCGAAAATGCGATAGAGGTAGTGTTGCAATCGTTTGCACAAAATGCACCACAGGATTCGATGATGGTAATAAAGCACCACCCGATGGATCGTGGGTTTTGTCACTATCAAAAGCTGATACGGGAGCTGGAAACTCGCTACCAGATTACCGGAAGGGTTATTTATTGCCATGACCTGCACCTGCCGACTTTGCTCGACCACACCCTAGGGGTTGTAACAATCAACAGTACAGTGGGTATATCTGCACTCTTCCACGAGGTGCCAACTCAAGTACTTGGACGATCACTGTATGACTTACCGGGGCTGACTCACCAAGGGGGACTCTCCAGCTTTTGGAATCAATCCGACCCGGTAGACACGGAGTTCTTCCAGCGATTTCGGGCCTATCTCTATGATAAGACCCAAGTGGATGGCAGCTTCTCCCGCCATATTACCGCTACAATCGATGGAGTTTGCAGGCGCTTGACGGAGGCCCGTGCAACGGAGCTAAGGCAGCAGCCTGAAACTGAGGTGGATATGGTCTAAGGAGCGCTGTACTCTTTTTACCTCTAGATCAATGACGCTTTTCTTTTTATCTACCCAATATTGATATCCTATCTGTCGGGGCAGATACATGCCAATCAACTTGCCTAAAAAACAGGCTGATCTGGATCGTCTAACCTGTTAGACTGCGCGGCCTTTTACCCACCGCTCCGGTCCCGCGATAGGGACTTTGGCTTCAAGTGAATTCCGAAATGACCGATACCCCTAAAGCGGCCGGCTTCGACCAGTTGGGTCTGCCGTCTGAAATTCTCAGCGCCATCGAAAAGCTCGGCTATGAGACTCCCTCCCCGATCCAGGCACAGACTATTCCATCCCTGCTGGAGGGGCGGGATGTGCTAGGCCAGGCCCAGACTGGCACTGGCAAGACCGCAGCCTTTGCGCTGCCGCTACTCTCCCAGCTGGACCTGAAGGATCGTCGCCCTCAGGCACTGGTGCTGGCACCGACCCGCGAGCTGGCTATTCAGGTGGCTGAAGCCTGCCAGTCTTACGCATCCAAGTTGAAAGGTTTCCACGTTGCGCCTATCTACGGTGGCGCTGACTACCGCGGCCAGATACAGCAGTTGAAGCGTGGCGTTCAGTTGGTGGTAGGTACTCCCGGACGGGTGATGGACCATATGCGTCGCGGTTCCCTGGATCTGTCTAATCTTCGCACCCTGGTGCTGGATGAGGCGGATGAAATGCTGCGCATGGGCTTTATCGATGATGTGCAGTGGGTATTGGAGCAGATTCCTGAAGAGCGCCAGATTGCGCTGTTCTCCGCCACTATGCCAAAAGAGATTGCCCGCATCGCCCGCGAGCATCTGGATGAGCCGGTTGAAGTAAAAATCCGTGTTAAGACTGAAACTGCGGAAACCATTCGCCAGCGCTACTGGCCGGTTGGCGGCCTGCACAAACTGGATGCACTGACCCGTATTCTTGAAGCGGAGCCGGTGGACGCTACGATTATCTTCGTGCGCACCAAAAACAGCACCGTGGAACTGGCAGATAAGCTGGCCGCCAGAGGGTTCGCCAGTGCCGCCCTGAACGGTGATATGGCGCAGAACCTGCGTGAAGCCGTGATCGACAAGCTGAAAAACGGCAAGCTCGATATTGTTGTAGCCACCGATGTTGCGGCTCGTGGACTGGACGTAAAGCGTATCAGCCACGTGATTAACTACGATATCCCCTACGATACCGAAGCTTATATTCACCGTATCGGTCGTACCGGCCGCGCTGGTCGCGAAGGCGATGCGATCCTGTTTGTGGCGCCCCGCGAGCGCCGTATGTTGCGTGTCATCGAGAAAGCGACCAAGAAGCCGATCGAAAAACTCGATTTGCCCAGCGCAGATGCGGTTAACAGTGCTCGTATGCAGCGCTTCCGCGAGCGCATCACCGCGACCCTGGAAGGCCAAACTGATCTGGCGCCCTATCGCCAGCTGGTTGAGGAATTCCTGGCGCAGAATGAGGTTGATCCACTTGATGTTGCCGCCGCGCTGGCTGCAATGGCCCAAGGTGATCAGCCCCTGCTGATTCAAGAGAAAGAGCAGAGACCGCGCAAAGAGCGTCGCGAGCGCGATGATGACTTTGACGGTGGCCGCCGTCGCAAGAAGGAAAGCTTCGAGAAAGATCGCAAGCTGCCGCCGCCCGATGAAGGGCTGGAGCGCTTCCGTATCGAGATCGGCCGCGAGCAGGGCGTGCGCCCGGGCAGCATTGTTGGCGCTATTGCCAATGAGGTGGATCTGGACAGCTCCTATATCGGCCGTATCGAAATCTACAATGATTTCACCACGGTAGATCTGCCTCAGGGAATGCCTAAAGAAGTGTTCCAACACCTGAAGAAGGTGCGTGTTTCCGGTAAGCCGATGAAAATCACCCGCTTCGATGAAGCGGCGGTGAAATCGAAAGGGAAGCCTAAGGGTAAGCCTAAGTTCAAGCCCAAAGGAAAGCCCAAAGCCAAGCGCGGCAATAACGACGAGTAAGTCGTACCTGCTTTAGCTGGTTCTATTCGGGAGAGCGCAGCCTTGCGCTCTCCCATTCAACTCTCCCTATCTCTCCTCACTTCCCTATCTTGGATTAGCGTTGCGGCAGCATCCGGGTCAAAGTGTTATCGCGGGCAATAAAGTGGTGCCACAGGGCGGCGGCGATATGCAGTCCAACCAGTACGAGCAGGGCGGGCCACATTACATCTTTGTGCAGGAAAGCGATTTGCTTGCCCAGATCCGGGTTTTTGGCGAACAGGTTGGGAACGGCAAACAGGCCAAAAAACTCGGTATCGCGCCCAAACAGTTGGCGCATCACGATGCCTGATACCGGCATAGCCAGAATCAACAGGTAGAGTCCACCATGGGTCAGGCTGGACAGTGCCTTCTGCCACTTCTTGCCTTCAATCTGTGGGCGCTTGTGACGTGCACGCCAGTAGAGGCGAAGGGCCAGAAGCATCAGGACACCGACTCCCAGTGAGAAGTGCAGCTGCATAAACCAGCCGCGCATGGGGTCGCCGCGCTCGTAAAACTCATGCAGTTCAACCGCTCCCCACACAGAGAGCAGCAGGATTACAAAAAGCCAGTGCAGTCCTTTACTCACTGAGTTCCAACGTTCAACCGGGTTTGACATAGAGGGTCTCCTACAAAGTCCAGGCATTTGGCCGGGTACAGGCCACTGCCGTGTATAAGGAGCCTCTGAATAACTCCGTAATGCCTCTGCGGGTCTTGAAGGCCGCAGGTGTTAGACGCAGCTCAGTGCGAATGGTTACAGTCCTTTGCGGACGCTGCCATGCAGCAGATGCGGCCTTCAAGACCCGCCCTTCGGGGCTTGCAGAGCGATTCACACTCTGCGTTGCGACTTCTTGCAAGATCTGGATATTCCTGCGAATCCGCGTCTTGATTGTGAACCGCTCTGTAAGCCAGAGGTATCACGGAGTTATTCAGAGGCTCCATCGTTATTTGTGTGATTTTACCGGCCTCTCCGGCCAGACCAAACCATTGATTTGTTCGATCTGAAAATATTCAGTTTGTTTAATAATTGTGCTGAGGTTGAATAAGTCATTATTTCCGTAAAGGCTTAAGCCGCCCAGTTAACTTTTGTAAGTGGTTAGGCAGGTTCTGCCACACTGGGGCTGGTTTTGGCCGCTCTCACACCTTGTAGATTGGCAAAGCTGGTATCCCGTGCGGTTTTGAGGAAGTCTGTGAGATAAGGTTGCTCGAGCATATCTTCCCGCACTGCCGCGTAGAGAGTGCTCCAAAGGCCCTCTTTACCCAGCTGGAGTTGGGAAACAAACCCCTTTTGCAGGTACTCGTGCAGAGCCCAATTGGGGAGGGCGCAAACCCCTCGGCCGCTGGCTACTAACTGAACCATCATCACGGTGAGTTCTGCGGTCCGAACACCCGCTGGCTCTATTCCGGCTGGATCGAGAAAGTGCTGGAATATATCCAGCCGCTCGCGCTCAACCGGATAGGTAATCTGGACTTCACCAGCCAATTCCTGCGGTTCTACCCAGCGCCGCTTGCTCTCCTGCGCCAGTGGGTGTTTGCGGCTTATGGCAAGGCACATTTCAAAGCTGAACAGCGGCTCGTAGTGCAGGCCTTTCAGGTCCGGGTCTGGATTGGAGGTGACAACCAGGTCCAGGTCGCCGCGCACCAGTGCGGGCAGGGGAGCGAAGTGGAAGCCGCTGCACAGGTCCAGTTCCACTTCTGGCCAGCCGTCCCGATAGGTATTCAGTGCGGGCATCAGCCACTGGTAGCAGCTGTGGCACTCGATAGCGATATTGAGCCTGCCCGCTTGACCAGATGCCAGCCGGGACAGGTCCCGTTGTGCTATAGCTACCTGGGGCAGTATGTCGTCCCCCAATTGCAGCAGCCTCAGACCGGCACTGGTAAATCGCAAAGGCCGGGATTTGCGTATAAACAGTTCTTGGCCGAGCCGGTCCTCCATTTCGCGAAATAAGTGCGAAAGTGCCGACTGGGTCAGGTGAAGGCGTTCCGCTGCGCGTACCAGACTGCCTGTCTCACGCAAAACACTCAGCGCACGCAAATGGCGCAATTCAATCATCATTAAAATTATTCATGTTATTTGCAAAAAATATGAAATTGATTGAACAGTACTGTGCGCACACAATCAAGTCAGGACTCTCGCTAATGCGACCGTTACCGAGATCGCAGATGCGGGGTATTTTTCAATGGGGCAACTTTGTTCCCCTCACAGGAAAGAGCTTGGGAAGGCGGCCATGGTGCAAACACATATCCTCGGCTATCCGCGTATCGGAGCCAATCGCGAACTAAAGAAAGCGCAAGAAGCCTATTGGCGCGGTGATATGCCCCAGCAGCAGTTGCTGCAAGTGGGCACAGAGATACGCCGTGGTAACTGGCAGGCCCAAAGTGAGGCCGGTTTGAGCCGTGTGGCTGTGGGAGATTTCGCCTGGTACGACCAGGTTCTGAATCACTCCCTGATGTTTGGTGTGGTCGGTCAGCGCTTTAAAGAAGGAGCGGCAGATAACAAGCTGGACCAGTACTTCCGCTTGGCCCGTGGTCGCGCTCCATCGGGACAGCCGGTAGCGGCCAGTGCCATGACCAAGTGGTTTGATACCAATTATCACTATCTGGTGCCTGAGCTCTCCAATGATCAGGCGTTCTCCCTGGATAGTGAGTGGTTACTTGACGAGGTGCGGGAAGCCCAATCCCTGGGCTACAAAGCCAAGCCGGTGATTATCGGACCACTCACTTACCTGTGGTTGGGGCGAGGTGTGGATAGCCCTCTGGATTTAGTGCCAAAACTCCTGCCTTGCTATGCCGAGTTGCTGTCTCAGCTCGCTGACCTCGGAGTTGAATGGGTGCAGTTGGATGAACCCATACTAGGCCTGGATCTGCCGGATGAATGGCGTGGGGCTTTTGATAGCACCTACCAGCAGATTGCGGCAGTAGCCCCGGGGGTGAATACACTGCTGGCTACCTATTTCTCACCTTTGCACGAGAATTTGGAGCTGGTATTTTCCCTCCCGGTGTCTGGGGTACATATTGACTGTGTACGCGCACCTGAAGAACTTGAAGCTGCGGCCCAGCTGGAAGGTAAGAACAAGGTTCTGTCTGCGGGTGTGATTAATGGGCGCAATGTGTGGCGAGCAGACCTCAACCGCTGGCAGGGCACTTTGCGGCCTTTGGCGAAACAGTTGGGAGATCGCCTGTGGCTATCAGCCAGTTGCTCCCTGCTCCACAGCCCTGTGGATCTGGAAACAGAGATCAAGCTGCCCAGTGAGCAAAAACAGAAGCTTGCTTACAGCCGCCAGAAACTTCAGGAGTTGGCTCAATTACAGCAGCTGCTCAATGAGGACACAGAAATCTCTGCCTCAGGCGGAGAGAGTGGTGTAGCCGAGGGCTCCATTGCCGGTCAATTGCAGGATACCTGGCGTCAACAGTGCTTTCAGGATCGCTCTTTAGTACAGGCCAAGCGTTGGCAATTACCACTGCTGCCCACCACCACAATAGGCTCATTCCCACAGACGGATCTTTTGCGCGGTGTGCGCCGCAAGTACCGCAATAGCGAGATTTCTGAGGCGGATTATTTAGAACATCTACGCGCTGAAATTGCCGAAGCTATCCGTCGTCAAGAAATACTCGGTCTGGATGTACTGGTGCATGGAGAGGCAGAGCGCAACGATATGGTGGAATATTTCGGGGAGCAACTGGATGGTTTTGTACACACCGGTAATGGCTGGGTGCAAAGTTATGGCTCTCGCTGTGTGAAACCCCCGATTATTTTTGGTGATATCTCCCGACCTAACGCTATGACTGTAGAGTGGAGCAGCTATGCCCAGAGCCTTACTAATAAGCCGGTAAAAGGTATGCTCACCGGCCCGGTTACAATTCTCAACTGGTCCTTCCCGAGGGAAGACATCCACCGCAGTGAGAGCTGTCTGCAAATTGCCAAAGCATTGCGGGAGGAGGTGTTGGATCTTGAGGCGGCCGGTATCGGGATTATCCAGATTGATGAACCGGCTTTGCGTGAGGGAGTTCCCCTTCGAGAGTCTGAGCACCAGGATTATTTTGCCTGGGCGGTAGGGTGTTTCCGCTACACCTGTAGCGAAGTAAAAGCGGAAACCCAGATCCACACCCATATGTGCTACAGCAATTTCAATGCAATTATGGATGCCATTGTTTCCCTTGATGCGGATGTAATTACTATTGAATCTGCTCGCTCCGACTTGCGCCTACTCAGCGCGTTTGCTGACAAGGCCGGTGGTTACCCCAATGAAATTGGACCTGGCATTTACGATATTCACTCACCCAATGTGCCGGAAAGGGGGGAGTTGGTAGAGCGACTTAAGAAAATTGCACAGGTGGTGCCGGTTGAGAGACTTTGGGTAAATCCAGACTGTGGCCTTAAAACCCGTAACTGGGCCGAAGTGGGTTCATCCTTGCTGAATATGGTAGAAGCGGCGCGCACTGTGCGCACAGAACTGGCCTAGTTAATTTATAAATAAAAAAACCGGCAATCATTTGGATTGCCGGTTTTTTCTTTTCAGTTTTTCCCGCTACTGTTTTTTTCGCTTCTTTTTTTCGCTACTTTTTTTTCGCTACTTTTTTTTCGCTTACTGGGACTTGGTGGCTACTGTAGTAGTGTTATTTAATTCAAATGGCACTGAAGGGTGGAAAGGTTTAATACCCAAGGCTGTGTAAAGCTCATCCGGGCGATACATATTCTGCCCCTCGAGTACCAGTGCAGTGCGACGCAGCGCGGTAATATCCTCAAGGGGATTTCCCTCCAGTAAAACCAGGTCTGCATTTTTTCCCACTGCAATACTGCCAGTGTACTCGTCGGCCCCCATAACCTGCGCCGGTACCAGTGTAGCCGTGCGCAGAACATCAATATTGGGAATACCTGCTTTGGCATAGAGTTCGAGTTCGCGTAACAGGGTAAATCCGGGGATGCCATCGGAGCCCGCGACCATAGTGACCTTGTGCTCGTGTAGCTTGAGCATCATGGCCAGCAGGGCTTCCGCTGAAAGGTCGTAGTCATCCCGGTGTTCCGGCTTCACATCCAGTTCGGCCCCAACAAAGGCGCGCTGGATATTGACTGGAAGGTGGTCGGTAATATCGGCAAATTCAGGATCTACCTTGCCCGGCTGGCGCAGTAACATCGAGCTGAATACGGTGGTGGTTGCGTCTACGACAGTGCCTTTTTTGGCTAGCTTATCCAGGAAAGTAGCCACTTCTTTGCTATCCAGATCCAGCTCGTGGGCGTGCTCCCCGATTTCTGTAAAGCGCAGTCTTTTACGGGTATCTATCTTGCCCATAAAATTCAGGAACAGCATATTGATATGCTGAACTTCATCAAAGCCCGCGTCGACTGCCTCTTCGGCGGTCATAAATGCAGGAATATGACCGGACAAACGCATACCATTTTCGTGGATATGCTTGGCTAAGGGAGCGATCCACTCTGGCTCCATCGAGCTGTAAGTTTTAATTTGCTGATAGCCGCGATCGGCATACCACTCGACAATATCCTTGGCTTCTTCCAGGCTGTCCGCAGTCTTGCCCATTCGCATGGCATTTTCGCTTTCCCGGTCCATAAAGCCCGCACGGAAAAGGTCGCCGCCAATGATTTGCTCTGACTCAAACATCCCTTCAATACGCATGATACTTTCATGGGTATTACCGATGTCGCGAACATTGACAATGCCAGCGGCCATATTCAGGACACCATCGGTAGGGGATAAGTGGGCGTGCATATCCCAGAGGCCGGGGATCAACGTATGGTTACGGGCATCAATGGTGGTTGCCCCGTTGGCTTTGATCGGTTTTTTACTGATTTTTGCGATCTTTCCATCTTTGATCAGAACATGCTGCTGTCTCTGCAGTTTGCCAGATTCAACATCAACCAGGTTGACGTTGCTGATCAGGATGGGTTGGGTTGATGTGTGGGTATGTTTCTTGGCAATACCTTGCAGGTACTGGTCTGCGGCTGCGACTTGCCGGGTTTTCAGTTCTTCGAGGTGAGATTTATCCCAGCCTTTGCGCAGGATGGCGAACCATCCCCCTTCGTCGGAGGCAAATAAATCCCCATTGTCATCATACCAGGCGAGATCTGGGGTAAAGCCCAGGCCGCTTACGCCGTAAAGGTGGACCGTTTTCTTTTTCTCCCCTTGTTGCAGGGTCACTTTATCAAGCTTATGGAGGCGTGCTTTTCCTTGCGGCAGTAAATCAATATTTTGATCTGCATCGGCAATCAGTGCTTTTACCAATTGCGCCTGTACGGCAAGGGTGCTGTTCTTGGGAATATAAAATTGGGCTTCGGAAGTTTTTGCGCTGCCATGTTCATCGGAACCTTTCCAGCGAGCGACACCATTTTCCAGGGAAAATTCTTCGCTGACTGGAGCACCAAATGGGCTGATCCCTTCAATGGATAGTTGCTCGGGCATTGCCGCCTCACCGATAGTGAAGCTCTCCTTGAGGTTTAGGCGACGGTTATTCCAGCCGAGCTTTAATTCACCAGATACCTTTGTTCCATCCTGATGAATAACTTCAGAGCCAGCAATGCCCTCTTTATCGTAAAAAATATACTCGATTGATTTTGCATAAACGCTATTGGCTGCGGCTAGAACTGTGGCTGCGATAAGCGTTGCCAGTGTTTTTTTTCTCATGAATTGTCCCTTTTCTTGTTGTAATACCGGTGATGGACTTTGGCTTCTTTTCGGTGAGGGGGCAAGCAGCTTAGGGGCGCAAGCGGCGAGAGGGAAAGCGGGAGCGGTAAGGCGTTCTTTAATGTTTTAACTTTCGGAGTAAGGTAAAGGTATTGTGAGAGCGCTGACTTGTAAGCACTCTCACAATATTGCTTTAGTCTATGAACTAAGAGTTGCGAGAAAGGTTTTCGTTGCCGGTTGCGTGTACGACAATATTGTCTTCAATGCGCACGCCGCCGTAGGGGCGGAAGCTGTCGACCTTATCCCAGTTAACTTCGGCAGCGAGGTCTGAGTCTTTTAGCTCTCCCAATAGGCTCTCGATAAAGTAGAGCCCTGGCTCGATGGTAAATACCTGGTTCTCCTCGATAGTTCGGCTGGTACGCAGGAACGGGTACTCGGCCGGTGGGGGTGTCGTGCCTCCATCGGGGCCGGTCTGGTGACCGCCGACATCGTGTACCTGGAGGCCGAGGAAGTGACCCAGGCCGTGTGGCAGGAAGGGGCGAGTTAAGCCGGATTCCACGGCATTCTCGGCAGAGGTTTTGATAATGCCAAATTGGAGCAACAGCTCGCCTACGTTTAAGTGGCACTGGCGATGTAGTTCTGGGTAAGGCAGGCCAGGTTTGAGGCCGTCTACCAGCTGCAACTGCTTTTCATCCATTGCCGCTACCAGCTCTGCGAACTCATTATCGGCATAGGCGTAGGTGCGAGTGATATCAGAGCAGTAGCCATTGCAGTCAGCACCCGCATCGATCAGGAAGCTTTTCAGCTGCGGCTCAGGCAGGCGCTCAGTAGACAGGTGAGTGTAGTGCAGGATTGCGGCATGCTCATTCAGGGCAACAATGTTGCCGTAGGGCATACGGTTCTCGCCCTGGCCAGCAGCGCCCAGGTAGGCTTGGTTGATCTCAAATTCACTGGCGCCACTACGGAAAGCCTGTTCGGCGGCGCGGTGCCCATTGACCGCAATGCGGTTCGCTTCACGCAGGCAGGCGACCTCATAAGGCGTTTTATAAGCGCGGGCCCAGTGCAAGCGGTTGATCAGAAGCTCCGGATTTTCCTCCCCCAGTGGCCAGCCTTGCAGCTTGTCGCTCTCACCGATAAAAGCGGCATTCTCTGGGCTCAGGAACGCCTGGGCATCGGCCGGCTTGCTCAGTAGCTCGATATCGTAGAAATCGCTCCAGAAGGTCTGGGGTGCCGGCGGTACATAGTGCCAAAAGTCTACTGGACGGTAGAACAAAAGCTTTGGCTTTTGTCCGCGCTGATAGATAACCCAGCTGTGGGGGTTGTCGGTAATGGGAACCAGTGCCTTAAAGTGGGGATTCACCTTAAACGGGTAATAGTTATCGTCCAGGAACTGCACCCTGGGAGCGCCACTGAATACGTTGAGGGTATCAAACCCGCTCTGCTCGAGGATTTCGTCGTAGCGGCGGCACAGGGTGGCCATATGATCGGCGTAAAGGTTTTTATCCATGTTCTCCCCGGAATGGATCGCTGAATCGTAAAGTCGGCATAGTGTATAGTCTGGACTCTGGATATTTGGCCTGAAATTTGACCATGGAAAAGAAGATACTGCTGACCGACTGCCCCGATGATAAGGGGCTGATCGCAAAGATTACCAATATTTGCTACAAGCACCAGCTGAACATCATCAAGAATGATGAGTTTGTGGACCGGGTTGAGGGGCGCTTCTTTATGCGCACTGCCCTGGAGGGTATCTTTAACGATGCCACCTTCCTGGAAGATCTGGATATGACACTGCCCCAGGGCGCAGAGCGTCGCTTGGTATCCATAGAGCGGAAGAAACGCCTGGTGCTGATGGTTACCCGCGAGCCCCACTGCCTGGGTGATATCCTGATGAAGTGCTATTCCGGCGCTATGGATGTGGAGATCGCGGCTGTTATCGGCAATCACCCGGATCTGGAGGGGCTGGTACAGAAGTTTGATATTCCTTTCCACTGTATTTCTGCAGAGGGGATGGAGCGCGGAGCCCACGAGCAGCAAGTGGCCACCTTAGTGGATGAGTACAATCCAGATTATTTGGTGCTGGCCAAGTATATGCGCGTGCTAACCCCTGATTTTGTTGCTCGCTATAGTGGGCGCATTATCAACATCCACCATTCTTTCCTTCCTGCATTTATTGGGGCCAAGCCTTATCAGCAGGCCTACGAGCGTGGAGTAAAAATTATTGGAGCCACAGCGCACTTTGTTACCGATGATCTGGATGAAGGGCCGATCATTGAACAGGATGTAATACATGTGGATCATGCCTATTCTGCAGAAACCATGGCGGATGCAGGTAGGGATGTTGAAAAATTGGTTTTGACTCGAGCGCTGCAACTAGTTTTGCAGGAACGAGTGTTTATACACGGAAACAAAACAGTGGTATTTAAATAGAAACGCAGTAAACAATACTAACTTTGTGCTCGATGTAGTAAAGCAGGTTAGTGTTTAGAGAGGATTTTGAGTGAATAATAAAAATATTAGCAGTTTTCAGGCCCGTTTATTTATTGCCGCTGGCCTAGCGTTACCTATTTTTCTCAGTGCCTGTTCCAGCAACAAGCCGATTCCCGGAATGAAAGAGTCGTTTGTAACTGAGATTGCTCAAAATGGAGCCAAGCGTTTTACATATACTCTTGAGAAGGATCGGCAGGATCTTCCTCCCCCAGTTTCAAACCAGCCTGGTTCTCAACGTCGAATGCAGCGGGATACTATCGGTTTGGGAGGCCGTTCAAGTGACCGTGTAGAGCGTTATTTAGATTGGGCTCTCGAACAAAAGATGTTGGAAACCGGTTTCTGTGAGCGTGGCTATTTTGAAATTGAGCGGGTTATTTCCGCAGATGGGGGTGAGGTGCGGGGAGAGTGCCGAGAAGGCGCTTTTTAGTGTCTTTTCTGCTTGCTAGACCTGTGCAGTAATTCAAGCCGATATAAAAAGACAGGGGCTCTTTACCAGCTATTGCAGATAATAATAATGAAGTCTGAATCAATATTGGAAATGGTGTCTACCCAGCAGATTATTGCGGTTTTTGATTTAATATCAGATATTATTTTTTGGGTAAAAGATGATTCTGGTTACGTAGTACATTGTAACCGAGAGTTTATTGAGCATGTGGGATGCAGGTCCCTTAATCAGGTTGTGGGCCGCTCTGATATGGATTTTTCCCCCTCTTATCTCGCAAAAAACTATATGCGTGATGACCAAAGAGTGATGGAGGGTGAAACGATTACAGATCGACTGGAGTTAAATATAGGGAAAAGTGGAGAGTTGGTTTGGTTTACGACATCCAAGCGCCCACTAAAGAATTCCACTGGAAAAATTATTGGTACCTATGGCGTAGCTCGCGATCTTAATGAGACGGTCAAAACGCTCTCCAGAATGGATAAGCTGAAAAAGCCTGTTGAATATATTAAAAATAATTACAGTCAGCCGATTACTGTCGAACAGCTAGCAGAGGTAGCCAGTTTGTCTGTTAGCGCCCTTGAGAGGCGATTTAAAAAGTATTTGGAGAAAACTCCAATGCAGTTTGTCAGAGAGGTTAGGTTAGAGAACTCCCGTCGTATGCTGGTGGATA
This sequence comes from Microbulbifer maximicatervae (SeqCode), assembly GCF_052467815.1. NCBI lineage: Bacteria > Pseudomonadati > Pseudomonadota > Gammaproteobacteria > Cellvibrionales > Microbulbiferaceae > Microbulbifer > Microbulbifer maximicatervae (SeqCode). The sequence goes on along the minus strand of NZ_CP174326.1, from coordinate 496,198 downwards.
CTCAGCGGCCAATTTCTGAAATCGCATACCGTGTCGGATTTCCATCTCACAGTTACTTCAGTAGACATTTCAAGAGCATGTTTGGGCAGCTTCCCGCTATTTATAGAGAAGAAGTTCAGTCTCAACTTTGAATGCGATAGGCCATTCCTGAACTACTTGGAGATGGATAATCAATAGAAGTTTTTTGTTGAAATGGTTTGGTGCTGGCTTACTTCCCTTTAAAAATAGTTTATCTATTTGTTGAATATCCTGTAAATCCATAATCGAATTTTGGCCTTTCATACCTTCTAATACTTTTCCCTTAGTGTCCTCAAAAATTCCAAACGCCGATTTTGTTCTATTCCTGTCTCAGTTTCTATTACCCACTTATCCCTTTTTTTTCTTAGGGTTTTAGTGCTCAACAAGTGGACTGTCATTACGGGGTTTAGGGTCCCCTGACGGTTTCTCGCCCCTCTCCAATTTGGAGGGGGGCTCTTTTAAAAAACTTATAAGAAAAGAAAGTTGGGATACTATGAAAACAGTCAAGAATAATAGACGAACCACGGTCAAAATCTGGAGTCGGGAGATTAAGCAGAAATCGCTAGTCTCCGCTATTTCATTAGCCATTAGTAGCGTGACGATTGCTGATGATATCTCTGAGAAAGACAAACCGATGGATCATATTGAGGTAATCGGAATCCTTGAGAGTAATACCAGAAACCTGGAAATTAAGCGGGATTCTAATGCTATTGTAGACGCGATAACCGCCGAAGATGTGGGCAAGTTCCCGGATAAGAATGTTGCAGACTCTCTTCAGCGCGTGCCAGGGATCACAATTACACGCAGTGGTGGAGAGGGTAGTCGAGTCAGTATTCGTGGCACCAGTGCCGAGTGGACCTTGACCCAGTTAAATGGAAACTACATTGCAACCTCTGATGGGGAAGCGCCTTCTCGAAGCTTTAATTACACTTTGCTGCCATCCAACATGATTAGCAAAGTAGAAGTTTACAAAAGCCCGGAAGCTAGAATTGATGAAGGAGGAATTGGCGGAACGGTTATTCTACACAGTCGTAAGCCTCTGGAAATGGATTCTGGTGAGGGTGTTATAACTACTGAAACCACTTACTCAGATACTAATGAGCAGTGGGAACCTCAATATAGTGCTTTTTACTCCTGGAAAAATGAGAGTGAAACCTTTGGTATCCTGGCTGGCTATACCAAGCAGGACAGAACCGTAACCTCAATTGAAAACTACGCGAGCCATTGGCGATTCCATTCAGATACAGTTGAAGGTGCTGAGCGTCCGGCAATTGTTGACCAGGAAACTGGTGAAGTTTACAACAATGTTTGGGCGCCCAGAGCTATGGGTATTGGTAATCATGAGCAGGATAGGGCCAGGGATGGTTATCAAATTACCACTCAATGGCGGCCTACTGAGCGCTTGGAATTTTCTCTGAACTATTTCGGTTCCCAGTTGGGATACGATACCCGTAGTCAGAATCTCACCTTAGCTGAATGGAATGATAACCATAACCCCTACTTTGGCGTTGAGCTGGAAGGGGATACCGTAGTCACCTATGGCAACGGTGATAACGGCTTGCTAAATGCTGATAACTGGGGCGATGCTGATGTCAATGGTGGTGTCGAGGTAGAGCGAGGTTTAATGTCTCCGCAATTGACCGGGCAGGATAGCTACGGTGAATCAGAATCTCATACATTCGACCTCGAAATTCTGTATGAAGGTGACTCTTACACGGCAGCAGTGAATATTGGGCGCAGCTCTGCAAAAGGAGGTGTCTCCGAAAGAACCATGGCAAATATGGATGCACGTTATGGTTCCGTAAATAGTTGGCTGTGGTCTATTGCCGACGGGGAACCTAGCTACGAAATCTCTACAGATCTCACCTCGGATCAGGAGGCCTATCCATACTATGACTGGTTTAGTTCTGACGCTACCCAAAATCGGGATAGGGAAGATTATTATCAGCTTGACCTGGGATTTGATACCAATTGGGGAATTGTTAACAAAATCTATGTCGGTACTAAATATCGGGATCATGAAGCCAAGTCCCTAAGAGATACTTTCTTGTGGGATGACGGTATTTCGGATAACGGTGGTTATCGTGGGTGGTTGTCGGGTACCGAATGGTTCCACAACCCGGATTTTCATCCAGACACTTCAATCTTACTTGGCGGCAGCGTAATCGATAATAGCGCAGGCGATACCGGGGCTATTAACTATCTGCCTTTTGATATAGATGCGCTTAAAGCCTACGTTAGTGATAATTTTACCCGGACTGTAGTTCCTGTCTTATCCGGTACCTATACCATCGAGGAGAAAATATTTTCACTTTACGCACAGGCAGATTTTGAATGGGAAGCCTTCCGGGGTAACTTTGGTGTCCGCTATGTTAATACCGACTTAACTACCTCGACGTACGATGACATCATTGGTCAAGAGACAGATATCACCAATGCAAATAACCGAAGTGCTGATAGTGAAAACTTCCTGCCAAGTTTGAATATTGCCTGGGATCTAACTGATGACCTTGTAATACGATTTGCTGCAGCAAAAACCATGTCTCGAGTTAGTTATGCTGATTTGGGGCAGGCTGAGTCTTATGGCCCCCCTGTAAATATTAACTCGCCGGATTCTTGGACCGGCCGTGGGACTGGCACTTCAGCAAATACTGGGCTAGAAGCGATGCTTTCCAATCAATTCGACCTGGGAATTGAATGGTATTACTTTGATGCTTCCGCACTTGGGGCAACATTATTTAGTAAGGATATCAGCAACCTTCCTATAACCACAACTGAAGTTGTATTACGTGAGCACAATTGCTGCAATGGACTCATTGAAGTCAACATGACCACAAAAACGGGTGGTGCTGAGGCAACTTCAAGAGGCGTTGAGCTGTTTGCACAACACGCGTTCGAAAGTGGTTTTGGTGTAATGGCAAATTATACCTACACCGACACCAGTACTTCAGGGGTGTTTGTTAATGGTGAAGAAACTGAGGCAGAAATTCCTGGAACGGCTAAGCACCAGTACAATCTTTCCGGTTATTATGAAAATGATTTGTACAGTGTGCGAGCATCTTATAACTGGAAAGATGATCGAGCTGGGGGGCTTCACCAAGGGTATAATTTATACGATAAAGCTTATGGGCAGCTTGATCTTAATGCCAGCTTTACCTTCAATGAAAACCTCAATTTCACGGCATCTATCATTAATTTAACGGAGGAAAAGGCAGAGGGGTTCTGGAAGCAGGAAAACAGAATGACTTATTATAATTACTCTGGGCGCAGACTATATATTGGTGCAAACTATAAATTCTAATACCTCGTTGATCGTAGTATTGGGTGTAGAGTGTAAGCTCTACACCATTTTTTTTGACTATCGATATTAGATTATAGAGTTTACATAACCACATAATAAAAATGAGCATAAATATGAAAAAATCGACACGTAGAGCAATGCAGGCTGCTTGTGCCACCATTTTATTTCAGACTGGTGCATACGCAGATATTGAAGTGGTCAATTCGGATGACTGTCCCTCGGACACTACAACAGTAAGCTATTCTGAAGCGCTTAATTATCCTAATGAATTTTGTGATCTTCTCAATAATGGTGATTTGGTTGGTTTATCAGACGGGTCATCAATAGAACACCTGGGAAATAATTGCCAATTGACGAGTAATGAAAGTCGCCAATTATCCATGACATTGTGTAAATCCGAACCTTCAGCGCCTCATGTTGTTAGTGGAAGCAGCTGTGCATCTGATGCAAGCCCGGTCACCTATCTTGAGGCTCAAATCTATAAGGATGAGCTGTGTTCCGTCCTGGGGGACTGGGAAATTGCAAATCTTGCCGATAATGCCTCCATGGATGGCAACGGGTATGGGTGTGGTTCACGTAAGAATGAAATCCGTGAGCTGGGCTCAACTCTGTGTAAATCTGATACTCCTCAGGAAAGTGTGTCAGCGCCTAAAGTTGCTTACGTAGAAGTTAATAGTAATAACCTGGGCAATGCAGGCTGCTTTACAGAGAGCGATGGCAGCCAGTTGTTTGATATAGCTGTGATCTTCGCGGCAAATATTAATTACGATGGTCAGAAAGCTGTACTGCATTTTAATGACCAAGTGTCAGACTTGCTCAATAACAATTTGAGTACAGTACAAGACTTGCAAGACAAGGGTACGAAAGTGGTGCTCAGCGTTCTCGGAAATCACCAAAATGCAGGTTGGTCCTGTTTTGCCGATGAGCAGTCCGCTGATGACTTTGCTCAGCAGCTAAAAGATGCCATGGATCAGTATGGGTTGGATGGTATTGATATTGATGATGAGTACTCACAGTGCAGCCAAACCTATTCTGACTCCTTGGTAAAAGTGACTAGTGCATTGCGAGAGAAGATGCCTAACAAAATTATTTCTAAAGCACTTTGGAGTGATACCGATGCTTTTCAGGCTGAATGGAATGGGAAGAAACTGGGCGACCAATTAACTTATGGTTGGGAGATGAGCTATTGGTTGGGCTCAAGCTGTACTTCACGAATCCAGAAATATATCAACCTGGGTGTTGATAAGTCTAAGCTAGGTGTTGGAGCCTCCACTGTGATGAATGGTGCATCTACTGCAAGTGCTTTGGCCTCCTGTAATGAAAATAATAACCTTGGTGGTGGCACTATGATATTTAATGTGACTAAAGATTCTAGCAGTTATCTTTCTACAATATGGCCAGGTACTTCAGCGGTTCCTAGTTGCCTTAAGTAGTTAAAAATTCCCCGTGGAATCTTGTGTGACTTGCTGAAGCGGGGATGTGCTAAAGCTAACTAATCAGTACAGGCAGGAATGTCTGTATTATTACTGTTTTTATGGGGATATCCTATACAGCTATGGGCGATAAGTGGTGTGGATATATTTGTTTAGCTTAATATGCTTCAGGGTGGTTTGAAGCCACCCAGAAGAAAAGCTTTATAATAGTTTTTCTAAGGGTATACCTGTTTCCTTTTCAATCACTTTATATTCCTCTTTAAGAAACTCCAGGAACTGTGTTAGCTGTAAGTGATGCTCCTCATAGTCTGTCTTGTCGCCTATGGTCTCACTTCTTAAAAGGCTTTCTTGATACAAAACGGCATCTCTAACAGCAGAAATTAGTAGTGGTGCCCAGGTATTAGGTACTTCCATTATATAGCTTCCTTAATTAAGGATTTTTCTAGTATTTTTAACTTACTCTTAAATTGATTCAGAGGCATGTCGTATGCTGGGGCTATCGTATAGTGTGTTGCCTCAAATCTGGTGTTATATTCATCTTTTACAATTGCAGTACCTTCTGGCAAAACTGTCCCTGTAGGAATTTTGTAGTACTCCCAGTTTTTGCCTTTTGGTAATCCTGGTTTATCAAAAGTGCTGAGTCCCCTGGGGCGATCCTTTATGCAAACCCACTCTGTCCCATCGCGGTATTCTATGGTGATATCTGCTGGTCTAGGACGTCCGTTAGACAGAATGAAACCTTTTTCTATAAAGTCGAAGACACCTTGGTCTGATTTTTTTGTTCAGAGCTCTCCATAGATCTATGGGTGTTTGACCGTCAGAGTAAGAGTCTGCTTTTCCCTTCGCAATTAATATTTCTTTTAAAACTTTAATGGTCACTTTCACCTCCGATATTGAAAGCTTGGGACGATTAGAAAGTTTGGCTAAATTTTTTCCGAAACGTTCTAATACCGTTTCTTTGTTGTTAGGCGCTGCCTATGTGAGGATTTTTAACTAAGTTAACGCAGAATAATATTGTTGAAAGGTGATGGTTGCAAATACGTAGCTATACAGGAAGTGAGAGTTTGTGCCAGTTCGATAAAAGTATTGTGGGTCGAATAAAAAAGCGGGCATTAAGCCCGCTTTTAAATCCACCTGTGAGAGTGTTAGATCTTACTCAGCGTAGCTCTCAATCGGAGGGCAGGAACAAATCAGGTTGCGGTCGCCGTATACGTTGTCGATACGGTTAGCGGCGGGCCACACCTTATGCTCTTTTAACCACGCCGCCGGGCGCGCAGCGATATCGCGGGAGTAGCTGTGTGTCCACTCATCGCTCATCACGTCCTCAAGGGTGTGGGGAGCGTTGTGCAGCGGGTTGTCTTCAGGGGTGTATTTACCGCTGGTGACATCTTCCACTTCTTGGCGAATTGTTGCCATAGCCTCGATAAAGCGATCCAGTTCACCCTTGGATTCACTTTCGGTAGGCTCGATCATCAGGGTGCCGGCTACGGGGAAGGACATGGTGGGGGAGTGGAAGCCAAAGTCCATCAAACGCTTGGCGATATCCTCTTCAGTGATACCGCTGGCCTCCTTGAGGGGGCGCAGGTCAACCAGGCACTCGTGGGCAACAAAGCCATTGGTGCCGGTGTAGAGTAGAGAGTAGTGCTCACCCAGCTTCTTGGCTACGTAGTTGGCGTTCAGGATTGCCATTTCGGTAGCCTGCTTCATGCCCTGCTTACCCATCATACGGATATACATCCAGCTGATCGGCAGGATGCTGGCGGAGCCCCAAGGAGCGGCGGATATGGTGCCATTATCCAGCTTGGTTTCCGGTACTTCAGTCACCGGGTGGGCCGCCAGGTAGGGCTTCAGATGCTCGCCAACAGCGATCGGACCCATACCGGGGCCGCCGCCACCGTGAGGAATACAGAAAGTTTTGTGCAGGTTCAGGTGGGATACGTCACCACCGAACTGGCCCGGAGCGGCGACGCCGATCAGGGCGTTCATGTTGGCGCCATCAATATAAACTTGGCCGCCAGCCTGGTGAACCAGATCGCAAACTTCGCGGATACCTTCTTCGAACACCCCGTGGGTGGACGGGTAGGTGACCATCAGTGCGGCAACGCGGTCGCCGTGTTCTTCGATTTTGGCTTTCAGGTCTTCGATATCCACATTGCCTTTATCATCACAGGCAACCACAACCACTTTCATACTCACCATCATGGCGGAAGCAGGGTTAGTGCCGTGGGCAGAGGCGGGAATCAGGCAGATATCGCGCTGGGTTTCGCCCTTCGCTTCGAAGTACTTCTTGATGGCAACCAAGCCTGCGTATTCGCCTTGGGAGCCGGCATTGGGTTGCAGGCTAACGGCATCGTAACCGGTACAGGCGGACAGCATCTGCTGGAGCTGGCGGAACATTTCCGCGTAGCCTTCCGCTTGATCTACGGGTGCGAAGGGGTGCAGCTTGCCGAACTCGGGCCAGGTGACCGGGATCATCTCGGCGGTGGCGTTCAGCTTCATGGTGCAGGAGCCCAGGGGAATCATGGAGTGATTCAGGGCGATATCCTTGGCTTCCAGAGACTTGAGGTAGCGCAGCATCTCGGTCTCGGAGTGGTAGGTGTTGAACACCGGATGGGTCAGGAATTCAGTATCGCGCACCAGGGAGGCGGGTACACCCAGAGAGCCCTTGCTGGCAATTTCGCTGTCCAGAGTATGCAGATCGATGCTGTGTTCGGTGCCGATAAAGGCATTGAGCAGGTCGGACACATCTTGCAGGGTGGCGGTCTCACTCAGGCTCACACCCAGGGCGTCTTCACCAATTTTACGCAGGTTGATCTCAGCGGCCAGGGCGCGCTGGTAAATTTCTTCCTGCTTGGCGCCAACGGTGACATTCAGGGTATCGAACCAGCTGTCGTGGGCCAGATTGAAGCCTTCCTGCTGCAGGGCGGAAGCGAGAATATCTGCCAGGCGCTGGATGCGGGCAGCGATGGTTTTCAGGCCTTCAGGGCCGTGGTAAATCGCATAGAAAGCGCTCATTACCGCCAACAGGACCTGGGAAGTACAGATGTTGGAGTTGGCTTTCTCGCGGCGAATATGTTGTTCGCGGGTCTGCATAGCCATGCGCAGGGCACGCTTGCCTTTGCTGTCTACGGAAACACCAATAATACGACCCGGTGCGGAGCGTTTGTAAGCTTCGCGGAAGGCGAAGAAACCGGCGTGGGGACCACCGTAGCCCATGGGGATGCCGAAGCGTTGGTTACAGCCAACAACCACGTCTGCGCCCATATCACCCGGTGCCCGGAGGGCTACCAGGCTCATCAGATCAGCGGCCACGGTTACCAGGGCGTTGGCTTCGTGTACTTTGGTGATGATGTCGGTCAGGTCGCGTACGCGACCGGTGCTGCCGGGGTACTGCAGCAGGGCACCGAACAGCTCGGCGGGAATATCTTTTTCCACATCGCCGACAACGACCTCGAAGCCGAAGTGCTCGGCGCGGGTTTTAACTACGGCGATGGTCTGCGGGTGGCAGTCCCGGTCCACAAAGTAGACGTTGGATTTGTTGCGTTTGACCTGGCGCTTACACATGGCCATGGCTTCAGCTGCTGCGGTACCTTCATCCAGCATGGAGGCGTTAGCCAGTTCCATACCGGTGAGGTCCATAATCATCTGCTGGAAGTTCAGCAGGCCTTCCAGGCGGCCCTGGGCAATTTCCGGCTGGTAAGGGGTATAGGCGGTGTACCAACCCGGATTCTCCAGCACGTTGCGCAGGATCACATTGGGGGTAATGGTGTCGTGGTAACCCATACCAATAAAGGTGCGGTAGATCTTGTTGCGCGCCGCGATATCTTTCAGCTCTGCGAGGGCCTCAACTTCATTGATCGCATCGGCCAGATCCAGCTCATCGGTCTTGCGAATGGCTTCGGGCACGGTTTTCTCGATCAGCTCTTCGAGGCTGGCAACTCCGAGGGTTTCCAGCATGGCCTCTACCTGTTTGGCATCGGGGCCAATATGGCGATGGATAAAGGCGTCGTGTTGTTCCAACTGCTGCAGCGATGGTTGGGTCATAAACTTCGTTCCTGTAGTCGCAGGGAGTCGTCGCGGTGCGCTCGCGGTTAAAAATAGCACCTGGCCTCAGTACCGCTTTTCCTGTGGAAAGCCTCGGGCCTCCGCGTTGCGGATAGGCGAGGGTAACGCTTGGGAAAATCGGTTTGCAGGCAGCCCCAGTGTCGCAATACGGAACCAAAGGGGAAGCCGGGCCATAGCGGCAGGCGCGCATCTTAGCAATCGGGGCGAGTAGGGGCAATCTGCGGGATTTGAGCGAGGAAACTGCTAAATTTGGGCCCAAAAAGTGGGTTAAATCCTGTGAATTTTGGGTTGGTGAGATTTTGTTCTACGCATGGCTGAGCAGATTTGATGGTTGGCCATTTCCCCTACAGGCCGCTAACTGTTAAAGGAATGCTGTTCATCTTTAAAAAAAAGCTCAGCATCTTAGCTGCCTCTCCAATTAACTAACACCTTATTGAGTGCGACATATCTGCCATCAAGAATTGCGATCATGGACATAGCTTATGGAATGAGATCTGCATTAGCTGTCGTTTGACCCGGGTATTGAATCTCTCGATCCACCTAATGAGCTGTTGTCTGGAGTGGGATAGCGGAGTGATTAGCATAGAAAGAAGCTTTGACGAAATAATTATTCTTGAGGGTATCAATTGCTCCCCTGCAAGTAGGCTATCCCCCCGAAGGGGGGTGGGACTGGAGCACTAACCGTTCTCTATTATTTGCTTGTCTCTATCTATGATCGTAGGGTTAAATTCTGAGCTCAAAAATATACAACTACCACAAAGCCCCATGGCTGCTAACAATAACCAAGTATTGTTCAGTCCTATTTCAGCTGCGCCAAAACCACAAACTAGTGAACCAATGACACCACCAAAGCGAGTCGTTAATGAAAAAATGGAGTCAACAGTTGACCTGACCTCGTCCTTGACTGCTTGATGTTGTAACTGAGCGGAGGCAGAAAGACCCAGGCCGATGCTAAAATTAAACAATAAGAATAAACTTACAAACAGTAATAGATCTCCAGATAAAGCCAGCAACATCACCAGAGATAATTTTATCAGGCTGGCTACCAAAAGTACTTTTCCCAATTGCTGATTAAAAAATTGAGCCATCCAGGTAGTGATTTTCGCTGACAAACTGCCTAGTAGCATAATTAATGCCATTAATAGCCCATACAGCCAACCTACGGGCATATCGCCCGATAAGGCCTCTAAGCGAACTGGCCAATATTTTTCGACAGCACTAGCTATTGGAGTCAATAAAATAACAGCCAACAATAAGCGCCATAGTGATGGTGAATAGCAGGCTTTAATACCTAAACTGAGTTGGCTAGGGATTTGGCCGATATTTGAAAGTCGAAAACGATCAAATACACGATTTTCTCTGATTTTTATCTCGGTAAAGGCAAATAAGAGTAAGCTGCTAAACAGGGATAAAGCTAAAAGTCCCCGATATAAGTCCAGGTCATAATGCCCGAAATACTCCCCGCCTCCTACTACTAGGGCGCAGCTCATTGCACCAAGAGCCCCAATGAGTCCGGCACGAGTCGCGATATGTGAAAAACCCTCTTGCAGGCTCATTGTACCCTCGGCTTGGTTAAAGCACTCTACAAACCAGGCATTTAAAGAGCCAGAAAATAATGCCTGACTAGCTCCCCATAAAAACATTGCCAGTAAAGCTCCATAAAAGCTTTGCCAAACCAATAGCACTAGGTAACAAGCCATAGACATCGTCAGGGAAATTAGATATACCTTTTTTCTCCCGATCTGATCCGCCAAGCTACCGGTAGGTAGTTCAAAAAGCATGACTGACAACCCCATGATTGCCAGTATTATTCCCAGCTGTGGCATAGACAGGCCCATAGCTAAAAAAAAAGGTGTTAATATCGGTAAAACTAAGTAGGTGGAGAAAAATCCCCACCCCATTTGAAATCCGTATAAGCGGATTAATTCTTGTCGTTCCATAAATCCTTCCTGGGAAGTCCCTAAAAAATACCCAATTCCTCAAAAGTTCTATCGTAAATATGTAGATGTAAATTTTTTCTTGATAAAATATATTCAAGGAATGTAGGTGTATAAGGAAATAAGTCAGAATCTCCCTCAGTTCAACTGTAATTTTGAGCTTTAACAAAGCTAAATCTTAGTTTTCAGCAGATCTTCATTTAACTATAAATTACTTCGCTATGAGTTTCAGTCTCTAGATAATTATCGTAGCTGGAGGACAATTTAAGGTTGATTACGTTGGCCATAGTATTCAGTGTTTCATCTTCTATCATGATTCGCTCATGTTTTGCATCTATGGCAATATAATCGCAATTTAACAATAAACTTTCGAAACCATTTTTTGGTGTTGAGAAGCCCTTGTTGAACAATTCTTGAATGTCAATATAGTCATTGATCACAGCAAGGATTTGTGTTGGGGTTGCCTCATCAGAGACACTACTGCCTTCAAAGAAAACTACTGGTCCGCTATAGGACTGAAGTGATTTGACATATTCGGCATAGAAAAGAAAAGTATCCACCATTTCAGCTTCAAAACGCCCACAATTAGGTAGCCTAGGATCCTGCTTGATGGTGTCAATCAGATTTTGCTCTATATTGATCACCACGGGGTCAACTAAAAATAGCATTTCGACACTCTCGCCTAAAGCTTTCAGTCTTTGGGCGATACCAAGGGAAACCATAGCGCCTTCGCAGTAGCCTCCCAGCAAATAGGGCCCACTTGCCTGCTTCTTACGTATCACAGCAAAATAATAGTCAATCAAATAATTCAGTCTTATTTGCCGCCCACTGTACACCTGGATATTTTCCAGCAAGTGGACCGGCCGGTTGATTTCCAGTTTTTCCACAAGTGGAGTAAAAGTTTCAGGACCTGCCGCTGCTGGAATCAGGAATAAACCGGTTTTGTTACTGGCTTCGTTAAAGGTCATAAATTTATTAAATTCATTATAACCAGTCAAAAAGTTAACAATTTCATCCTCGGTGCAGGATGAAAAATCAGGCATGGGTTCTTCTTTGATACTTTCAGCCAAGCCTCTGATAGTGGGTTGTTCATTGAGTAGTTTAGGTGAAACCCGGATATTGTTGCGACTACAATGATGGTAAACTTTAAGTAACAGTATTGAGTCCCCTCCCAATTCAAAGAAGCTGTCTAGTACTCCGACAGTATCTATACCCAATACCCTTTGCCAAATCAGGCATAACTCCTGCTCCAGTTCATTTTCTGGCGCAACATATTCAACCTTGCTAGTAAATTCTGGAAAGGGCAAGGCCACGCGATTTAATTTTCCGTTTATTGTTAGCGGCAATGTATCCAGGAAGGTAAAGGTGGAAGGCATCATATAATCAGGTAGGAATTCAGAAACAAAATCTTTTAACTTGCTAGGGTCTGAACTTTTCTTTTCACTGAGGACGACATAGGCGGCAAGGTACTTATTCTTTTCGTGGATCCTATCAATTACCGCTACTTGCTGTACTTGAGGATGTTGGGCTAAGGCAGCTTCAATTTCACCCAGTTCAATACGATAACCTCGAATTTTTACCTGGGCATCATTTCGTCCAAGATACTCAAGTTCACCGTTAGGCAGCCAGCGGACTAAATCTCCAGTTTTATACAGCCGGTTTTTGATGTTTCCCTCTGATGCAATAAAAGGGTTCTCAATAAATCTCTCAGCCGTAAGTTCGGGCCTGTTAAGGTACCCTCTAGCCAACCCTGATCCGCCTACATATAGCTCCCCCGGAGCACCGATTGGTAAAGGTATTAATTTACTATTGAGTACATATGCCTTCATATCCTTTAATGGCCTACCGATATTGGAGTAAGCCGTATTATCGTCGGCTGTTAACTCTTTATAGGTCACGTGCACGGTCGTCTCTGTAATACCATACATATTTACCAGTCGAGTTGATTTATTACCATAGGTATCCCACCAACTTTTAAGTTGTTCAATATTTAGCTTGTCCCCTCCAAAAATCACCAATCGAAGTGCTTCAAGACATTCTCCAGTGATCCTTAATGTATCAACTAGTGCATAAAAGGCAGCTGGTGTTTGGTTTAATACTGTCACTTGCTCTTGCTGACACAAACGGACAAAAGTGGGTAGATCCTTTGTGATTTCTGTCGTTGGGATTACAAGTTTTCCACCTGTAGTCAAAGCGCCCCAAAGTTCCCAAACACTAAAATCGAAGGTATAAGCGTGGTAAAGTACCCAGTTATCGCTGTCATTGAAGCCGAAATCGGCCTGGGTTACCTGTAATAAGCGGATCACATTTTCATGAGTTTGTAATACCCCTTTAGGTTTGCCTGTAGTGCCAGAGGTATAAATCACATAAGCCAGATCCTGAGGTTTAACAGCGCTTACAGGCGCTTGTCTGTCGCTAGTAGCTTGATTTTCTAAGGTGTCCACATATACCAATTGGGGTATCAGTTCCAGTTCGCCAGAGAAAGCCGTGAAAGTGTGAGCATATTTTTTTCTGGTTATAACCAAGGAGGCCCCAGTATCTTGTAAAATGTACAAGCTTCGACTTTTGGGGTAGTCTGGAGAAATAGGTACATAAGTACCGCCGGCCTTGAGAATAGCTAGAATGCTAATTACCATTTCCAGGCTGCGATCAAGGAAAATGCCAATCAAAGTATCCGGTTCAAGTTGTTTTCCCTGTGCTGATAGATAATCAGCTTGTAGCTTTAGCGCCAGTTGGTTGGCTCTATTGTTTAGCTGTTGATAACTGAGAGTTTGTTGTTTAAATGATATTGCTGGTTTATCGGCAAAGGTCTTAACTCGTTCTTCAAATAGTTGATGAAGACATAGACTCTGAGATGAGCTTTGTGTGGTTTTGACCCAGTTATTTAATAAAGTTTGCTTCTCCTGCTTGCAAACCAAATTCATAGAAGCAATAGGCTGATGTACATCGGAAACCATCTGGGCCAATATTCTTTGATATAAATCAGCGAATCGCTTGATTGTATGCTCATCAAATAAGCTGATAGCAAAATTAAAGACACCGCTGAGATCAGGTTGCGAGTCATTAATATATAAACTCAAATCAAATTTTGCTGGAGAATACTCTTGATGGTGTTGAATGTCTTCTAGTAATTCTTCGCCAATAAAATCTAGCTGGTTTAGGTCGTTTAAGGATAGCTGGGTAAAAGAGGGATTTTTACTTTTTTCTACATTCTTCTGGACGCTTTCCAGACTAAACAGGACTTGAACTAAAGGGTGGCGGGAGGGGTCTCGTTCCACTTTAAGCAGTTTAACCAAGTGCTCAAAGGGGAGTTCCTGGTGAATTTTAGCTCCAAGAACCAATTGGTGAACTTTATCTATCCATTGTGCAATTGAAAAGCTTTCGTCTATTTCCCCCCTCAATGCTAACAAATTAACAAAAAAGCCTATAACATTTTGGGTTTGTACATGGTGACGATTTTCTGACGGCGTACCGATAACCATGTCTTTCTGGCCGCTTAACGTCGAGAGCAACAAATAAAAACCGCTGAGCATTAAACAATACAGAGTTGTCTTCTGATCACGGGCCAATAATCTTAATTGTTGTGAAAGATGTGTATCTAATGAAAAATTGAATACCTGACCACGATAATCTTGCTGGGGCGGACGTGGTCTATCGGTGAACAAGTGTAACGAGCTGTATCCACCCAATTGCCCTAGCCAGTAATTTTCAAGGTTTCGTAGTTCTTTTCCCTGTAAAAATGTCTTTTGCCATACGGCATAATCACTATAGCAAATGTCTATCTGAGCAAGGTCGGGTGACTGCCCAAGACAATAGGATGAATAGGCTTGAGATAATTCGGTGAAGAAAATTTGTGCTGACCAGCCGTCAAATGCAATATGATGCCAAACAAAAAGAACAAACACTCCTTGGGGAGAATCAAATCGAATAACCCTTAACGGTATTTTTTCGCTTAAATCAAAGTTCTGCTCTATGGCTTCTTGTATCCCATTTAACAGATCAGTATTGTTATTTTTTGATAGACAACGAATAGTTAAAGGGCTATCAAGGACTTGCTGGTACGTATCACCATTTTCATGAAGGCGATAAACGGTGTTTAGTATTGGATGGCGCCTAACCATATACTGAATAGCATCTACTAAAGCGGGATAGTTAATATCATCAGATAGTCGAATCAGATGTGGGATATGATAGGCATTACTTCCTTGCTGCCACTGATGAATAAATAATAACCTCTCCTGGGCAAAACTAAGTTCAGATTTCTCTTCGGGTACAGAAAATATTATCCTATTGATGAAGTCACTTTTACTGTAAATGTGATTAAATTTTAACAAGCGGATTAATGATGACTTGTGTTCTTTGATTGACTCTAATAGATCGCTGTCTGACAAATCTTTTTTACTACTCAGGCGTAGCTGTTCTCCATCCAGCCAGATTGCGACTTGATTGTTTTTTATTTTGCTGATTAATTGATTCATTTTATTATCCCTATAAGACCATCTCAAATTCTTGAGTTTCATCCTGATTTGATACTGCGTCTTGCTGTAACGAGGTACTTAATTTTTCAATTGTTTGATTTGCAAATAACATTGCTAGTGGGATATCTATACCAATTATCTGGCGACTTTTGGCCCCAAGACTGATGGCTTTGATTGAATCTCCTCCGATACTGAAGTAGTTATCGCGGATACCAACCTGGTCCAATCCCAGGACCTGTTGCCAAACTTCGCACAATTGGCGTTCAAGTTGCGTACGTGGAGCCAGATAATCACTCTGGGAAACAAGCTTGGGAGTTGGCAAGGCCTTTTTATCCAGTTTGCCGCTTAAATTAAGTGGTACTTTATCAATCCAGCTAAAGCTTGCAGGAATCATATACTCGGGCAATACAGACACTAATGTTGCTTTTAATATATCAAGATCTTTGGAGTCCTCGGAATCTGGGACTAAATAGGCTGCCAAGTATTTTTGACCTTGATATTCGTGATCTGTCACTATCGCTTGCCTTACTCCATCTAGGTCATTTAAAGCCGCTTCGACTTCACCTAACTCAATACGGAAACCTCTAATTTTCACTTGCAAGTCATTGCGACCGATATAATCCAGCTCACCGCTGGGTAACCACCTGACCAGATCGCCAGTTTTGTAAAATTTGGTATAACCTCTGGCTTTATCTTCCTCACTGGCAAAGGGGTTTTCTATAAAGCGCTCTGCTGTCAGTTGAGGTTGATTCAAGTAACCCCGGGCAAGGCCGGCTCCACTTATATGCAACTCACCAATAGCCCCTATTCCTAATAACTGACCTGATTTATCGAGGACATAGCTTTTGTTATTGGCGATGGCCCTGCCTATCGGGATCTGGTTGTCTTCTGATTGAGGTGGACAATGATATTGATGGCTACTGATAGTCGTTTCTGTAGGTCCGTAGACATTAATGAGTTTATCCCCCAAATCACTGGCTAGCTTGGTTGAGGTCACTTCGCCACCCGAGATGACTCGCTTCAAGCCATGTTTTTCCCCAAGTTCCAATGCCAGAAGGAGACTAGATGGTGCATCCAGGTGAGTAATGGACTCTTGCTCAATTAGCCGCTCCAGACGGCTAAAAGACTGGATGTCGGCATCACCGGTAATCACTAGCCGAGAACCACTAAGTAATGCTATAAATATCTGCTCTATCGATGCATCAAAAGTGTAGTTAGCCAGTAATAATAAATTTTCACCAGAAGAAACTTGATACGTTTCTAGGTTATGTTGCATCAAATTTACGCAACTGTGATGCTCAATCATCACACCTTTAGGTGTGCCAGTGGTACCGGATGTATAAATCACATAAGCCAGATCGGATGTTGATGTCAGCGCAGGTAAATTATCCCCACTTATTGCTTCATTCAAAAGTAACTCTTGGGTTACACACACTATGGATTCTTGATGTTCAATACCGACGATTTTCCGGAGTTTATCTTCGTTACTCTCTCCCGTTAGGATCATCGGACATTGACTGTCAGCTAAGATATAACTCAGGCGCTGTTCAGGGTAATCAGGCGAAAGGGGCAAATAAGCTCCACCGGCTTTTAGTACTGCTAAAATAGCAATAATCATATCGATACCGCGCCCAAAATATAATGAAATAACGGTATCTGGAGTTATCGATTGTCCGTGAGCTGATTGATATTGTTTTGACAGGATGCGGGCCAAACGGTTGGCTCTTTTATTAAGTTGACTATAAGTAGTCCGTTGCTGCTCAAAGATCAGTGAAATGTGATTTGGCGTTCGCAGGGCTTGCCGTTCAAATAAACCATGTAAGGTTTGTCCCTCAGGGAAGTCAATCCTTGTATCATTCCACTTACCCAGGATTAGTTGACGTTCAATTTCACTAACTCGTTCAATCTTTTCTAAGCATAACTTAGGCGTTGCCAACATACTTGTGAGTAGGTGTTGATACAAGTTGGCAATGCGTATGATGGTCTTTTCATCAAATAGGCTGACTGCATAATTAAACGTTGCGGTAATTTCCTCGTAACCATCATTTAAAAATAAACTTAAATCGAAAATTGCCGGTGAATATAGAGAAGCTTCTCCATCGAGTTCAGAGGGTAAAAACGGGAAATCGTCATTAACACTTTCTTGCTGAACAAAGCTCTGTACACCGAACATGACTTGAAAGAGTGGATGGCGGGAGCTATCACGTTCAACATCAAGTGCCTCGAGCAGGCGTTCAAAAGGCAGTTCCTGATGCACTTTAGCCTGAGTAACGGTCTGATGCACCTGTGCTATCAAATCCTTTACAGTCATTTTAGTATCTAGAACAGTTCTCAATACTAGAGTGTTAACAAAAAAACCAATCAAGTCTTGAGTTTGGGCATGGTGACGATTATCTGAGGGTGTACCTACCAGGATATCTTCCTGCCCTGACAAGGTTGCGAGGCAAAGATAAAATCCAGTTAGTAATATGGTATATAAAGTAGTACCTTCAGATCTTGCAAAAGCGCGTAACTGCGCTGATGTATTTTCGTCTAGGACAAAGTGATAGTGCTTACCCCTTTGATCAGCCTTTGGCGGCCGTTGATGATCTAGTGGCAGTACCAAGGATTCGTAACCGGACAACGTTTTTTGCCAGTAATTCAGCAGATTTTCTAGAGTCTCACCTTTGAGATATTCTCGTTGCCAAACAGCATAATCATGATATTGGATTTCCAGCACCGGTAGTGATGCTTGCTGCCTTTCACAAATAGCATGATAGATTTGTGAAAATTCTTTAATAAAAATGCCAGTAGACCAGCCATCAAAAGCAATATGATGCCAAAGGATCAACAAGTACCGTTGTTCGCCTAACTGGTACATATGTAAGCGGACGGCGCTCTCATGGCTTAGATCAAAGGGCCGATTATTTTCCCTAATCAGGGCAGTCTTCAATTGGGATTCATCTGTAAGCTGGTGCTTGTTTATTGCTATCTCCCTGGGCTGGACTTCTTGTAGGGTGACACCATTTTTGTCCGTGTAGTAGATGCTGTTTAGTATAGTGTGACGTCGTACTACCTCGCTTATTGCCCGCTCAATATTATTTAGCGATGCTTGAGGCCTGAGCCTAACTAAGTAGGGAATATGATATGCACTTGCCCCGGAATCAAATTTCTCGATAAAGAATAAACGCTCCTGGGAAAAAGACAGGGGATAAGGGCCGACTTTTGCTGAAGGAATTCTTAGCAGCGGCTTCTCCTCAAGCCCTTTGGAGAGGGCAGCAATATTTTTTTTCTCAAAGAGAGTTGCTAGGGATAGTTCAATACCTAATTCCCTGCGAATGGTAGCTATGAGTTGTACCGCATTGATCGAATGCCCACCGATTCGAAAAAAGTCATCCGCAATACCTACACGATCAAGTCCCAATATCTGCTGCCAGATCAGGCAGAGATTTTGTTCAAGACTGGTGCGGGGAGGGAGGTAGTTATCATTTATAATCAATTGTGGATTTGGTAACGCGCGATAGTCCAATTTTCCGTTAGGGGTTAATGGCAATTTCTCCAACAAAGTATAGCTTTCAGGTACCATGTATCCCGGTAAATTAATAGATAGCATTTGCTTTAGGGTTTCCGGTGAAATTTTCTCTCTTGCCTCTGGTACTATATAAGCAACTAATATTGTATTTTCTTTATGGTGAAAAGTGGTCACTAATGCTTGCTTTACTGCTTCGATTTCATGCAGGGCTGACTCGATTTCTCCTAATTCGATCCGGTAGCCCCGAATTTTAACTTGCTTACCAATTCGCTCAAGGTACTCCAAATTTCCGTCTGGTAACCAGCGCACTAAATCCCCAGTTTTATATAGCCGGTCATGTCCCCTTTCTCTATCTTCATCACTGGCATAAGGGTTATTAATGAAACTCTTAGCTGTCAGCTCTTCCTGATTAAGGTAGCCGCGAGCAATACCTGCACCGCCGATATATAGTTCCCCAGGAGACCCGACAGGTGCCGGTTGGCCATTTTTATCCAAAACATATAATTTTTTATTATGCAATGGGCTGCCAATAGGCAGTTTTCTCATCTTGGTATTTAAGTGACAGGCAGTAGCAAAAACAACCGTTTCAGTCGGCCCATAAACATGTGTAAACGAAATTTCAGGGTGGTCATTAACTAGCTGGTGTAAAGTTCCAGCATCGGCCTTTTCTCCGCCAAATAAAATATTATTTACCTTCAATCCATTTAATAGGCTTTCTTTGGTCAGGACACTCAGTAATGCAGTCGTGATAAAAAATGAATCAATATGATGGCTATTTAGATAGTCTATTAAACTTATAGGAGACTGGATTACGTTCTGCGTAATGAGATGCATACTGCAGCCATTTAGCACACTGTAAAATAAGTCAAATACGAAACCATCAAAAGCATAGGAAGACAAACTGGCAATATTGGTCACCTTGGAGGCTTCCAAATAACGATTATTGCAAGTAAAAGCTGCTACTGCATTATGTTGCACTAAAACGCCTTTGGGCTTACCTGTTGTCCCTGACGTGTAAATCACATAGGCAAGATGATTGCTACTTGATGTTTCTGGTAAGTTATCGTGATGATATGCGGTGACTTCCTTTTTATCATCAACTACAAGGATTGATGGAGCTTGGTACTTGCCAGCCTGGGATGCGGGTAGTGCCGATAAGCTCTGCTTATCACTCATTACCAGCGAGATTTGTGCATCTTCCAGTATAAATTTAATACGTGCTTGAGGGAGGTCCGGTGCAATTGGCACATAGGCCGCTCCAGCTTTCAGTACCGCCAAAATGGCAACCACCATATCTGCGCTACGTTGAAAACATAATCCTACTAGATCGTCGGGCTCTATTGTCCTCGCTGTGCTGTCTTCATATTTATTTAAAAGTGCACGTGCGAGACGGTTGGACTTTTGATTTAGCTCCCGATAGCTTAGTCGGCATTGCTCAAAAACCAGGGCAATATGATCAGGTGTCCGGCTGACCTGCTGTTCAAATAGACCATGTATAGTGTTTCCGTCGGGGTAATTAACCTGAGTATCATTCCACTGGTACAACATTTTCTGTCGATCAACGGTACTTAGTTTTTCTATTTGTGCTATCGGAAAGTCTGGTCCAGAAAGGAGACCGGAGAGCATCCTTTGGTAAAGACTGGATATATGTGCTATAGATTCTTCATCAAAAAGACTTACCGCATAGTTAAACCCTGCGGTAATTTCATCGCCATAATCATTTAGCGATAAACTTAGATCAAATTTTGCCGGTACATATAAATTGCTTTCATCAATTAATTTTGTAGGAATAAAAGGTAATTTTTCGGCATCACTGATTTCCTGCCTGTTATTCTGTAGGCCAAACATTACCTGGAATAAAGGATGGCGAGAATTATCTCGCTCTATCTTCAGTTCTTCAATTAGACGCTCAAATGGGAACTCCTGATGCACCTTAGCCGAAGTTACGACCTGGTGCACTGTGGCTAATAGTTCTTTTATCAACATTTCGGACTTGATTACAACACGCAAAGCCAGGGGGTTAACAAAAAAACCGATCAAATTTTGAGTCTGGGCATGATGACGATTATCTGACGGTGTGCCCACCAAAATATCTTCTTGCCCAGACAGGGTTGTCAGGCATAGGTAGAATCCACTGAGAAGTACAGTATATAGAGAGATTCCTTGATCTTTTGCTAATCTTCGTAACTGTGCTGAGATTTGACTACCTAGAGTGAACCGATGGTATTTACCTCGGTGATCAGCCACTATGGGCCTGGGGTAATCAAGTGGTAAAGCCAAAGATTCATATCCGGACAAACGTTGTTGCCAATACTGTAGCTGCTTCTCTAGCTGCTCTCCTTGCAGATAGTCATGTTGCCAGGCAGCATAATCACGATATTGAATATCCAGTTCGGGTAGGAGAGCTTCTCGCTTTTGACATATAGCTTGGTAAATTTCTGAAAGCTCTTTGATGAAAATCCCGCTAGACCAGCCATCAAAGGCGATGTGGTGCCAGAGTATTAGTAGATAATCTACTTCCCCTAATTGATATATATGAAGTCGAACTGCCCCTTCCTTTTCAAGGTCAAAGGAATGCATACACTCTTTTCTAACTAAGAGCGTTAATTGTTTTTTGTCCGCAGCTTTGTGCATTTGTAAAGTGACAGGAGTAGATAGTACCTCTTGCCGACTAATTCCGGTGTTATCGGTATAATAGACACTGTTAAGCACAGTATGTCTACGAATCACAGCGTTTAGCGCTTGTTCAAGCTTATCCAGCGATGTCTTTGGCTTTAGTCGGGTAAGATAAGGTATATGATAGGCACTGCTACCAGATTCAAATTGCTCAATAAATAGAAGTCTTTCCTGAGCAAAAGATAGTGGAAATGCGGTTGCATTTGAGCGCGGGATTGTCAACAGCTTTTGTTTTTCTATTCCCGAAATCAGAGTGGCTATATTTTTTCGTTCGAACAGATCTTCCAGTGAAACTTCTATAGCCAGTTCTCGACGAATAGTAGCGGTTAGCTGAACTGCATTAATTGAATGGCCACCTATACGGAAAAAGTCATCCTTAACGCCTATGTGTTCCAGTCCCAGTACACGTTGCCAGATCTGACACATCTGACTCTCTAGTTCGGTTCGGGGTGCAAGGTAGTTATCCTTAGAAATTAGTTCCGGGGCGGGTAAAGCACGATAGTCTACTTTACCGTTGGTGGTTAGCGGGATCTGATCCAGGTAAGTAAAGCTCTCCGGCAACATATACTCAGGTAAGCTAAGAGCCAATGTGTCCCGTAAGACTTCTGATGAAATATCTTGTGCTAGACAAGGTACTATATAGGCTATTAGCAGGGTACTACCCTGATGATGATAAGTTGTCACCAGTGCCTGTTTTACTGATTCTACGTTGGTGAGCGCAGTTTCAATTTCCCCTAACTCAATTCGGTAACCCCGAATTTTAACCTGCTGTCCTATACGTTCCAGATATTCCAAGTTCCCGTTGGGTAACCAGCGCACCAAATCGCCGGTTTTATATAAGCGATCATACCCCCTGCTTTTATCTTCATTATTGGCAAAAGGGTTATTGATAAAATTCTGTGCTGTCAGTGCTTTCTGGTTGAGATAGCCTCGGGCGACTCCTGCTCCACCGATATATAATTCCCCTGGAGCCCCGATGGGTACCGGACAACCTTTTTTATTAAGTACGTAAGCCTTAACATTATTGATAGGGCGACCTATACATCGATTATTATTTTGCTGATAAAAGTTCAGGCTTTGAATGGCTGTTACCGTAGCTTCAGTTGGTCCGTATTCATTAATAAGCTTGTCTTTCCAAATATTTACCAACTCTGGTGAACAAGGTTCACCGCCAAATACCACTCTTTTTATTTGCTGTTTGTCTTTGATGTTACCTAAAGTCAACAAATGAGAAGGAGATGCTACCAAGTGTGTAACCTGATGTTTGGTTAATAAGCCGATGATTTTTTCCGGTTGTTTTAATATTCCTCTTTCGGGTAATATCAATCTCCCACCATTCAACAGAGCCAAATAAAAGGGCTCAACTGATGCGTCAAAAACATAAGACAACAGCCAAAGTACACGTTCTTGATTGTCAAAATTAAATGCTTCGCTTTGTGCTTTAATTAGATTGACAACGGATTTATGCTCTACCATTACTCCTTTAGGAGTACCGCTTGTGCCTGAGGTATAGATTAGATACGCCAGGTTGTTTCCTTGCGGACCATGACTTAGGTTTTCGATAGAATACGGCGCAGTTTCTACTTGGTTATCTACTGCAAGTAATAAAGGTGGAGTGGGGATTTCTTCGAGTAAAGAGCGGAGTTTATCAAGCTTGAAACTTTGACTTAATACCAGGGCAGATTTACTGTCTTCTAATTGAAATTTCAGACGTTTTTGAGGTGCATCACAGGCAAGGGGAAGGTAAGCTGCGCCGGCTTTTAGCACAGCTAATATCCCTATAACCATTTCCAGGCTTTGTTCAAAATATAAGGCAACGATAGTATCGGGTCTTATCGTATTTCGGTGTTTATCTTGATAGTTATGCTGTATTGCCCTTGCTATTTGATTAGCTTTTTCATTTAACTCTTGGTAAGTTAATTGTTGTTCTTCAAAACTAACCGCGATTGAATCATGATTTATTAGGGCTTGAGTTTCAAATAGATGTGATAAACTTAGCTCATTACCACTATGTGAGCTTGTCTGATTCCAATCAATTAAAACTTTTTGGCGATCTCTATCTGACAAACTATCAAAAGTATTGATAGATCGGGAGGGCTGCTCCAGCATCTGTACTAAAATTTTTTGATAGACTCTACTGATACGAATAATGCTGTCTTCATCAAATAGACTTACGGCATAACTAAATAAACCTTTTATCTGGTTCCCACTGTCATCGAGAGTCAGGCGTAAATCCGCTTTTGCAGGCGAATATAATGGGTTTTGAGGATCTGTTTCTACTCGGGTAAACGGCAATTCATATAGGTTTGTCAAACCAAAACTTTGTACCGTAAACATTACCTGAAACAATGGATGGCGGGACAAATCCCTTTCCACTTCCAGTGTATCAATGAGAGACTCAAATGGTAGATCTTGGTGAGTTTTAGCCGCAGAGACTACCTGATGTACCTGCCTGATTAATTCATCAGCTGTTATATCTGCATTTAACTTTACACGTAGCGCCAGCGAGTTGACAAAAAAGCCAATTACGTCTTGGGTCTGGGCATGATGACGATTATCTGACGGAGTACCTATCAGGATATCTTCTTGCCCTGATAGGCTAGACAGTGTTGCAAAAAAAGCACTGAGGAGGACGGTATATAGAGTAGTTTCCCTTGTTTGGGCATAGTGCCGCAATTTCAGGGATAGTCCAGTCTCTAACGTAAAGTAGGTATTTTTTCCTCGGTAATCCATTTTTTTTGGGCGAGGGCGATCTGTTGGTAAAGCTAAAAGTTCATAACCGCATAAGGTATTATGCCAGAAAGACTTTAGCTTGGAGAGATTTTCTCCATTTAGGTAATCCCTCTGCCATTGGGCGTAATCGCTATATAGGATAGATAGGTCTGGTAAGCGTACTTCCTGACTGTTAAGTAGAGATTGGTAGGTGCTAGATAATTCCCGTAAGAAAATGTCCATTGACCAGCCATCAAACGCAATATGATGCCACATAATTAGCAAATACAGCTTTTTATTGACCTCATAATATTTCAGGCGCATTGGTGGATCTTGTGACAGATCGAAGGGGCGCACTATCTCATCTTTTACCGCCGGTAGTAAATTTTCTTCTGTGCTTAATTGGGTTGTCAAAATTTTAATAGAGTCAGATAATATCTGGCTGATATTCTGGTTGTCAGACTCCATATAGACGGAATTGAGCACAGGATGGCGTATTGCCAAATGTGTAAAAGCACTTTGTAGAATATCTAATTGGGCATCTTGGTCCAGTTGCACTAAATACGGAATGTGATATGCACAGGTTTCAGGCTGTAAGCGCTCAATAAACAATAATCGTTCTTGAGCAAAAGATAGGCGGTATTGTATAAGTTCCTTAAGCTCAGAAAATTTTTCCTGTGAATCAATTTCTCTTCTTTGCAAATAATTAACTAACTGAGACTTTTCTTCTTTCAATCGTGTTAGTAGTTCTTTTGGTATTTCATCAGTGCTACTTGCTAATTTTAGAATATCTCCACTGACCCAAACCGCTAAGCTATTTTTTTTGAGTTCTTTAAGTAAATCCAACATCAATTAAATCTCCATTACAAGCTGATTTATAGTCGTAGGATCATCAGGCAGCTTGGGAATTACTACGCTTTTCTGGTTCTTTAATGCGAGTGCTAATCTGGCAATGGTGCTGTGCTCTAATAGTAGGCGCAATGGAATATCTATCCCGTTCGACTTTCGGCTGACAGCTGTGAGCCTTACTGCATTGATGGAGTTACCGCCGATACGGAAGAAGTTATCCTCTATCCCGACTTTGTCCAGATTCAATACTTCTTGCCAGATTACACATAAATGTCGTTCAAGGTCATTTCTTGGCGCAACATAATTTTGCTGGGTGACCAGTTTTGGATCGGGTAATAGTTTGGGGTCAACTTTGCCATTGATATTAAGGGGAACGGCATCTATTAAATTATATGAATCAGGCACCATATAATTGGGTAGACTCGACTGTAGAAATGACTTTATTGCGTCGAAATCCAGTACTACATCATGTGTTGAAACCAAATAGGCTGCCAAGACTTGATTACCCTTTAACTCCCGTTTAATAACAACTGCCTGTTTTATTTCGGGGTGAGTGCACAAGATGTTTTCGATTTCGCTTGTTTCTATTCGATAACCACGGATTTTTATTTGGCTGTCGTTACGGCCAAAATACTCTAGAGAACCGTCAGGTAACCAGCGGACCAAATCACCAGTTTTATATAATCTATCGTAACCTCTATCGAGATCTTCCTGTGTTGCAAAATAGTTGGGAATAAATCGCTGTTGCGTTAAGGTTTCTCTATTTAAATATCCGCGAGCCAGGCAAGCTCCACCTATATATAATTCGCCAATAACACCAACAGGTGAATAGTGTCCATATTCATTTAATACATAAAGCCTCACATTATCGATTGGTTTTCCTATGTTTATTTGGTCAGGTTTCTCTATTTTTTGCTGTGTCACACATACCGTGGCTTCTGTCGGGCCATATTCATTAAATGTGGGCTCGGCAGGCAATACTGGTAATGGACTTAAATTGTCACCACCTGTGTGAACTAATGTTAATGTGGACTTTCTTAGCTCCTCTGCAATTTCATTGAGCATTACAGTTGGAATAAATGCCTGGTTGATATTATTTTCATTGATATATGAAATTAGCTTTTCACTCTCAACCCGGCATTCATCTGAAGCAATATGGAGCTCCGAGCCAGATAAAAGTGCCGGGAATATTTCAAAAACGCTAGCATCAAAAACATAGTTAGAGAACTGCAATATCCGCTTTTCAGTATCCAATCGATGACTTTTGATCATGTATTGAGCCAGATTTACTACACTTTGATGCTCTATCATTACCCCCTTGGGTTTTCCTGTAGTGCCTGAGGTATAAATCACATATGCCAGGGCTTTGGAGTCGAGTTTGATACAGGGGGCCGTTGGCGATTGAGTGAATAGCAATTCAGGTATATCAACAGAAATAAGTAATGGAACATTTTTTAGTTCTGACAGTTTTTTATCAATCGCAGTAAAGTGATACTGTTGCGTTAGGATAATGGGAGCTTGACTGTCTTCAAGGATAAATTGAGTACGTTGCTCTGGGTATTCTGGAGAGATAGGTAAATAGGCGCCACCAGATTTTAGAACGGCTAATATACTGATCACCATATCCAGGCTACGATCTAAATACAAAGCTACTAGGGTATCTGGCATTAACTCTTGGCCAGTTTGAGCTCGGTGTTGAGAGCGTATAACCTGGGCAAGTTGATTTGCTTTTTTATTGAGTTCCTGATAGCTAATAGTACTATTCTGATACACCAGAGCTGTATTTTGTGGGGTTTTACTCACTTGGGATTCAAATAATTCGACCAAATTACTGGTCGCTGCATATTCAGTATCGGTATTATTCCATCTGGCGAGCTGTTGCTTCAGTTGGGGATCAGATATAATCAAATCTGATATTTTACTGGCTTTCCCGTTCAGGATTTGGGCCATTACTGACTTGAATGAGGTCATCATATTCTGAATAAACCAAGGGGCATGTCGTTCCTGATTGAACTCCCATAGGACAGTAACTGGGTCGTCACTGCCTTCCTGTCCCATCCTCGGGATAACCACAATATTTAAATCGAACTTTGCGGATTTGCTGCCGATGGCTTCGACCAATTGCATCTCTGAGATGCCAGGCAATGTCATTTTCGGTAGGGGAGAATCATGAAAACTAAAGCAGACCTGAAATAACGGATTTAGTCCTTTGATACGGTCAGGATTTACCAAATCAACTACGGTTTCAAATGGAAGTTCCTGATTTCTTTGTATTTCTTGTGTCGTATCAAAACAGGTGTGAATAAAATCATTAATTTCTTGTTTTGAGTTTTGTTTTATTCTTGCAACATTGGTTGCGACCATCATTCCAATAGTGTTTTCTACTCCTTGGTAATTACGGTTCGCAGTACCAGTGCCGACGCAAATATCAGTATCTCCGGAATATTGAGATAATACTAAGTTGACGGCCGCCAGCATAAAGGAAAATGGCGTCACTCCCTGTTTCTGGCAATACGTTTGTATCTCATGCCAAAAATTCCGAGAGATCTTCATTTTTTTAGTGTCTCCTCCCCTTAAGTCCCCTGTGGCGGTCTGAGGTAAATTAATTTTGGTCGGGGCATCTTTTAGTTTTTTATACCAAAATAGTTTCTGTTTTTCAGCCGCTTCGCTCGTTAGCCAGTTATTTTGAAAAACAGCAAAATCTGCGTACTGCCCAACATGATTTAGAGTTATATTTTTTCTACCCTCAAGCCTTTGCTGGTAGCAGAAGAATAAATGTTCAAGAAATATATTCGAGGACCAGCCATCATGAACAAGGTGGTATTCAATGTGAATAAGAACATGTTCTTTGTCTGTTAATTTTACTAATCCCCAGCGTACCAAAGGTAATTGGGTAATATCGAATACCTGATTCAGTTCTTCTGCCAATAAATAATCAACCTGCTGCTGAGCCTGTTGATAATTCATGGAGCTAAAATCATATCTGGCTAACTTTACCTGGTAGCCTTCATGGATATATTGACAGGGCTCCTCCAAAGAATAGGAGCTTCGGTAAATCTCATGTGCATCGACTACATCCTGGATAGAGAGAGTAAGAATGTCTGGATTGATTTCACCTTTTAGGATTAATTTGCTTTTTGCATGGTATGCTCTATTTCCTGGATTGGACTTCGTTAAAAACCATATAGCTCGTTGCTGTGAGGATAAAGGTGAAACGATTCGATATTTTTCATCCCTGGCATTGATACTAAAAGTCGGTTGGCAGCGAGGTAATTCCTGCCAGATATTTTCAGGTGTACGCTCTGTATAAATTAGTTCAACTGGAATGCTTATAGATACTTCTCTGGCGAGTTTGGAGGATAATCTAATGGCTGAGATTGAGTCGCCACCAGCGGCAAAGAAGTCTTCTTTCCATGCCAAAGGTAATGCTGTATATTCATTCATTAAGGCTAGAAAAGCTGATTGTTCAGAATCAAGATTCTCGTCCACGATAGCGGACGTATTGTCTTTTGCCATTGATAATAAAGTCGACTTATCTACTTTTCCATTCTCTGTCAGTGGGAGCTCAGGCAAAATTAGATAATGCTCAGGTACCATGTGAGATGGTAGGTGTGCCTTTAGGTGTGATACGAGCTGTTGTATTTCCAACGAGACTTCTTGCTTGAGTACTGCATATGCATGCAGCGATTGTTTATGTCCAGTATCGCTTACAAGTACACATGCCAAGGCAATGCCATTTAGAGTTTTTAGGCAATTTTCAATTTCTGAAAGCTCTATTCGGTGACCTCGAATTTTTACTTGTGAGTCATTCCTTCCTATAAACTCAAATTCGTCTCCGTGGAGGCGCCGAACTAAATCTCCTGTTTGGTATATGGATTTATAATCGTCATCAATAATGTCTGGTGGCAATAAACTGCTACTGATGAATTTTTCGGCCGTTAAGTCTGGTTTTTTCCAGTAGCCAGCGGCAATGCCGGCGCCGCCAAGATACAGCTCTCCGATATCTCCGATTGCCACCTGCTGTAAATTATTATTTAACACCCAAGCTTTAGTATTATTTAATGCCGTGCCAATATTGTTTGCCGAATCTCCATGCTTAAAAAGGTGTGCGGTAGCGCACACAGTAGTCTCTGTTGGTCCATAGGCATTGAAAATCTTGCTTTGCTTGTTGAGCTTTTGCATCATATTTAGGGATGGTGCTTCACCGGCAACAACAATGCTTTGCAAGGAGTGAAGTTTGTCTTCGGGTAATAACGCTAATAATGATGGAGGTAAAGTGGCAAACTGTATTTGATTGTCTCTGATTAGATTTGCAAGTTTATTGTGGTCTTTACGTTCTTCATCACTAGCAATATAAATCGTTTGGCCTAAAAATAGACTGGCAAATATCTCGAATACACTGGCATCAAAAACATATGATGCAAACTGTAAAGTGCGTTGAAAATTTTCTAGTGAAAATCTTTCAATTTGCGCCGAAGCGAGGTGAAGGATATTCTGATGAGTGATCATGACCCCCTTAGGGTTGCCCGTTGTTCCTGATGTGTAGAGTACGTAGGCAAGATCATTAAGAGAGTTTTGATTTACTTCATCCAGTGAAGGGCTGCTTTCTCTAGTATCTGTATTGTCAGAAAATAGTAAGATTGGCGGGTTACGATTTGAGTTTAGCCAGCTCGTCAGTTGAAATTTATGATGAGTCTGAGTTACAACCACTTTGGTTTTGGTGTCCTTGAAAATATATAAAGCTCTCTCCCGTGGATACTTTGTAGAGATTGGAACATAGGCAGCACCAGCTTTTATTACTGCCAGCATGGCTATTACCATGTCTAAGCCTCTATCTAAATACAGTGCAACTAAATTTTCTTCTGAATTTTCTTCTTTAGCTAGCGCCTGGCTGATTAGGGCTGAAAGTGATTTTGAGCGCTCATCAAGCTCTTGATAGCTAATACTAATTCCTTGATATACAAGAGCTGTTTTATTTGGATTTATATTGATTTGCTTTTCTAAGCAGCTATAGACGGATAGTGCTTTTGAGTTGAAATTCTCACTTTTGATGTTCGGTGAGTTAACGATTTCATTGATTTCCATCATCAGTTATCCATTTTTATTTTTTTGATTTGTCGTTAATGGTCAGTATTGAAAGTGATAGTTTTGAGTGTTGCCTGGTTTATACTTCTCTTTGGTGACGTTTCATATGTTGCAAATATGACAATTTTGTTATTTGTTCTTTAACTGCGTGGCGCCTTGGCTGGGTGGTTGCTTTTAGATGTTCAAGCTAATAAATCAGATCTTTTGAGAAGGCTGGATCGAGCAAGTAAATTAATATCGCATAATGAGGGCCGAAAATTTTCAGCCGTGAAAAATGACTTTTTACGGTTGGCTTATAATGAGTGGGTTGGTGGGATGTGTATTGTTTGGATTGAAATTGCTTATACACCGCCTGCCAATATTGAAATAAAGGTGGGGTAATAAATGTGGCTAAGTTATTGGAATAATGTGCATTTTTCATAGTGCCAACTTCCATGATTATCTGTCACTACAATACTGCGCAGGGACGTTATCAAAAATAATTTTGTGCATCAACAAAAAGGTGCTTGCAATATTTATATTGGATTTTCTGGCGATTATTTATTTGGTAAGGGTTTTGTTGGGGCGAGTAGGCGTTTTTGGTGTGTGGTTTTTTAAGTTCGAAAATGTGCGGGTAATTCGTTTTTTCTCGGGTTTTAAGTTTGTAGGATTGAAGTGATTATCGGTATGTTGGATGTTTTTACATTGTTTTTGGGTGAGGTTTTGGTGTTCTGATTTTTAGGACTCTTAAGTGGGTGTGGCTAAGAATTGTTTTGGTTGGTTTTACTTTTATGAACGCGCTGGTTGTGTAGCTTGGTAATGCTGATTAAGAAAATTGATCTTGTTTTGTTGGTGTTTTTCTAAATATATGAAATATTTACTTTAAATAAGGTTTGCAGTCGTTTCTGTGTGGAATAAAGTCAAGATTTTTGGGGTATGTATTTTGGGTTGTTCGGTAATGAAGTCTTGGCGCTGTATAAACGGTTTTCTATCTCGATGGCATAGGGAGTGTCAGCGATATAATATATGCTCAAATTGAGCGTAATCAGATACTCAAAGATAGAGATATAGAGCTAGTTCCAACGATATGTATAAGGATTTAAGAGAAATTGTTTGATTATATGTTGAGGGGCGTATGAGGGAGATATTCAATACCCGATATCAATATAAGTTCGTTGAATTAAGTTGTTGTAAGCTTGTGTGTTTGTCGATATTTTTTAAAAAGAGAACCTTCTTATATTTCAATTTCGGAAGAAATGATTTAAGAGGTCCCCTTTTGCTAGTCGTAGTAGTAGTTAGTCTAATTTATTCATGCATCTGGGCCCCTTCCGCGCCGCATTAAAACGATCACGCAAGCGTTCAATCATTGCTGAGCGCGCAGCATCGTGGTTTATACCCATAACGACATTTACTGCCAAGCCCTCACCGGCCTCAGCAAAAGTAGTCTTTCCCACTGTTGGGTCAAAGGTAATCGGATCATAGGGAGTTGTGCTGTCGGCTAGGCCTGCATCTAGTTGATCGACGGTGATATAGCCGGGCACTAATTCCATTTCCAGGGTTTCAGGTTCCAGTAGTACCATCGCAGCGATAATATCCCAGAGGCGAATAACGGCATCCATGGCGAAGTCACCATTACCCTGGAAATCCCCACCCTCAAATTCACGAATGGAACTGAGGAGTTGGGAGGTGTAGCAGGCTTCCGGAGTTGCGCGGCGCTCTGCGAGGGCTTCGATGGTGCTGCCCTGTACTTTGGCCATATCGGTTGAGTTGGTCGGAACCAGATAGGTTTCAATACTATTTTTACTCAGGGCGTCGAAGGCCCATTGTGCGCTCAGTGGGTCGAGCAGAATATTGAATTCCTGATGGGTACTGAAGTCGCTGTCACAGCCGAAGCTGGGGTGGGAGAAAATATTGCCGCCCAGATTTCTAGATTTATCGCCAAAGCAGGCTGCTTCGTGATTCTCGGTAAACGGCTCATAATTCTCAAAGCCACCACCCATCATAATAACGCGGTCAATTTTAGCCAGCTGCTCTTCGTTGGCTTTGCCAAGTACCCGGGCCAGGGTGGTGAGTTTGCCGGTATTGAAAACTACTGGGCGTTGCTCCAGGTTATCCATCGTTTCCAGGATAATGTCTTCGGCTAGCTCAAAGCTGAAGGAGACACCGTTGTTACCTTGGTAGCGGTAGTGCTCCTGTTTTGCGCGCGGGATTAAGTGGTCAGTTCCATATAAGGTAGAGCCGTTGTCACGCCAGGGGCCGGGTACATACTGGCCGTAGAGATTGATACCCATGGCGTTGCGGCGCTCCAGGTTCCAGGTACCGGTGGAGAAATCGGAGGAGTTGGGTAGTTGATAGTCTTCTCTGCCGAGAACGGCCTTATCGTCATTTACCGGAGATACTGAAGCTTTGCCGTTTGCGCCGTAGGCGACTTCTTCTGTGGCAAAATAGGCTCCGCGAATAACCTGGGTATCATTATTTCCCAGCCATTCGAGGATGTTGTAAACAGTGTTGGCCCCGTGCGCTACGGTATTGAAAGAGTCCTCAACGACAGCCAGCTCCAGGGTATAGCGTGGGTCTTTGGCGATTAGCATCAGTGCTACGGCATCGTCAAAGTTATTGAAGTCGCCAATCCAGATAATGGGTTGGGCGTTCTCGATCTTGATGGCCTGGTGTGGTTTCTTGCTGTGAGGTCCGCTATCCGCATTGCAAGAAGCCAATGTGGTTAGGCTGCCCAGTACCAGAGCTCCTACAGAGAACCAGTGTTTTAATTTCATTTATCCTTCCCTAAATATTCGAGTGGTTTTACTCGGCAATCCAATAGCTCCTCCCTGATCTACTCGATTGCCACCTTGTAGCACCGTTTGTTGTATGAGTTAACGGTATTACACAGGTGTGAGCCGGAACATGGCCGGCAGCGATACTTCCCTGTAGCGCTTTGTCTGAAAGCTGTTTAAATCAGCCTTCAATAAATGGCTTTAAATTTCGTAATAGCTGTTGCTCCAGGGGTTCACTACCGTTAATTCCCATATCTGTCAGTTTTGATTTATCCAGCTGGCAATTGTAAGGGCGTGGCACTGTAAAATTGGGTTCACTTTCAGCGCTCAGGTGTTCGGCATTTAGGTTACAAGCCTTGGCAATAATGTGTGCGAGTTCGTAGCGTGTGCAGGCCGTATCGCCACTCCACTGGTAAATGCCTTCAAAATTGATGCCTCTACGGATTTTTAGTAGGCATTGCTCCAATACTTCGGCCACTTCCTCCACACTGGTGGGAAAACGAATAGCCCAGTGATCCAGCGTGACTGGCTTTTGCTTGCGCAAAGTATCCAGTAGGGCGGTGATACCGGATTCCTCCAGATAGGCAACGGGCCCGAATAACCAGGGCAACCTCAATACCCAGTGACTTCCGTTATTCAGTACCGCCTCTTCCCCTGCCAATTTACTGCGGCCATAGAAGTTAACCGGGTTGGGATTGTCATCAGCTTTGTAGGGCGGAGTGCTGCCATCAAAAACATAGTCGGTGCTGATATACACTAATTGTGTATCATTTTCGTTACAGTATTTCGCCAGGAATTCCGTGCTGCTGACATTGAGCTGCCAGGCGGTGTCGGGGCTGTCGGCGCAGCGATCAGGCCAGCGCTCGGCGGCGCAGTGAATGACAATATCGGGATTAACCTGTTGCAGGCAGGTCTTCACTGCTTCGCTATCGGACAAGTCCAGGCGAATTAAATTATCTCCCGCGCGGGAAAAGGCGGTACCGGTAACAGAAAAAATCGGATTGCTGGAAAGCTGTTTAAATACACTGCGCCCCAATAGGCCGGAGGCGCCGGTAATCAGTATTTTCACGGGTGATTTCCTTTTGTCAGGCTGGCGGGAAACGTGTGGCCTGAGTGGGATAAAAGATGGTGCAGGATGGTTGGGTAGGCCACAACTGAAGGCCGCCTACCCGGGTGCTGCCCGGTTTGCCTATCTGAAAAGTTACAGAAGGTGATACCGGGCTGGAGCAATTTACATCTGCTCCATCACTTCAATGCCAAGCAGATCGAGGCCAGTAGCGATAGTGCTGGCCACTAGATTACATAATTGCAGGCGGCTGTGCTTCTGCTGTTCACTTACGCCTTCTTTCAATACTGGGCAGGCTTCGTAGAAGCTCATATAGGCGCTGGCCAGTTCGTACAAGTAGGTGCAGAGTACGTGCGGGAAGGTATCTTTGGCTACCTGGTCCAGTACTTCGCCAAATTGGCTTAGTTTAATTGCCAGGGCGCGTTCCTGTGGGCTTTCCAGTTGGATATCGCCCTTGAGCTCGTTCGGCTCAATACCGGCTTTGCGGAAAATACTGCGTACGCGGGTGTAAGCATACTGCAGGTAGGGGGCGGTATTGCCCTCAAAGCTCAGCATGGATTCCCAGCTGAAGATGTAATCGTTAGTGCGGGTCTTACTTAGGTCCGCATATTTCACCGCGCCGATGCCCACCTTGCGCGCGATTTCTGCACAGGTTTTTGCATCCAGCTCTGGGTTTTTCTCAGCCACCAGCTTCTCTGCACGCTCTACTGCTTCATCCAGGAGGGCTGCCAGTTTTACGGTGCCGCCGGTGCGGGTTTTAAATGGCTTACCGTCATCGCCCATCATAGTGCCAAAAGCGCAATGCTCTAGAGAAACCGACTCCGGCAGGAAGCTCGCTTTGCGTGAGGCGACAAAGGCCTGCTGTAGGTGCAGGGATTGGCGAGCATCAACAACATATAGGATACGGTCGGCACTGAGTTGGTTGGCACGGTAGCGGATAGCGGCCAGGTCGGTGGTGGCATACAGGTAGCCGCCGCCTTTCTTCTGGATAATCATCGGGCTGGGGTTGCCTTCCTTATCGGCCATCTCTTCCAGGAAAACAACGATCGCGCCCTGGTCTTCAACAGCGATTCCATTATCCAACAGCTCTTTTACCAGCACCGGCAGATCATCGTTGTACTGGCTTTCAGCGTAAACGTCTTCCTGTTTGAGGGTGACATTCAGCTTGGAGTAGATTTCTTCGCAGTGGCTGATAGAGATATCAATAAACTGCTTCCATAGTTTCAGGCACTGCTCATCTCCGCCTTGCAGTTTTACAACGTATTCACGGGCGCGATCGGCAAAGCCTTCTTCGTCATCAAAGCGAACCTTGGCTTCGCGGTAGAAGACTTCCAGATCGGCCAGTGCCACTTCTGCATCACTGTCTGCCAGCTTGTCGGAAAGGTGTGCCAGCAACATGCCGAATTGGGTGCCCCAGTCGCCCATATGATTTTGGCGAACTACTTTGTGACCTTGGAACTCCAACAGTCGTGCCAGGGCATCACCGATAATGGTGGTGCGCAGGTGGCCTACGTGCATTTCCTTGGCCAGGTTGGGGTGGGAATAGTCGATGACTACGGTCTTGGGCTCTTCAACCGAGGCGATATTCAGGCGCTTATCGCCTTGGGCGGCCAATAGTTGCTGGCTCAGCCACTGTTCACTCAGGTGGATGTTTAAGAAGCCAGGGCCAGCGATCTCGACCTTTTCGATCATACCGCCCTTATCCAGCTGCTCAAGGATCTTGCCAGCCAGTTCGCGCGGGTTGGTGCCCATACGCTTGGCAGCGCCCATAGCGCCATTGGCCTGGTAGTCGCCAAACCCGGCTTTCTTCGCAGGTGCCACAATCGGGCCGCATTCTTCGGGGATACCGGCGGCGAGCATGGCGGCCTGGAATTTGTCGGTGAGGAGCTGGCGAATATTCATAGAGTGAAGTGCTGTCTTAAATTCGTGGAAACGCCGAATTTTAATGGGCGGTGGCGGCTTTGCAACCAGCGTTGGCAAAGGAGTTGGTCCGGAGTGGCCTAAATCTCGACTTGGGTGTCCAGACGAAGAGGTTCTCGGTGGTATGATGCCGCCAAATTATGGAGGTACCGTGAGTTCTACCACACTTTATTGGCACGATTATGAAACCTGGGGTACAGACCCGGGTGCCGACAAGCCGGCGCAGTTTGCCGGTATCAGGACCGACGAAGAACTGAATATCGTCGGCGAGCCATTGATGATTTACTGTCGCCCTTCAGTGGATTGCCTGCCACAGCCGATGGCGAGCCTGGTGACTGGCATTAGCCCGCAGAAAGCCCTGGCCAATGGAGTGCCGGAAATAGAGTTTATCCAGCGCATCCTCGCCGAACTGGGTGCGCCGGGCACCTGTGGGGTGGGCTACAACAGTTTGCGTTTTGATGACGAGGTAACTCGCTACACCCTTTATCGCAATCTGCTCGATCCCTATGAGCGGGAATGGCGCTCCGGCAACAGCCGTTGGGACATTATTGACATGGTGCGCCTCACCTACGCCCTGCGCCCAGAGGGAATCCAGTGGCCCACCCGTGAGGACGGTGCGCCGTCCTTCCGCCTCGAAGAATTGACCGCTGCCAATGGGATCTCCCACGAGGGCGCCCACGATGCGCTGTCGGATGTGCACGCCACCATTGATATGGCGAGGCTGATCCGCAAACAGCACCCAAAGCTGTACGATTATGTGTTCCGCCTGCGCCGCAAGCAGGAGGCCGCCAAGATGATCGATATGCGCGAGCGCCGTCCGCTATTGCATATTTCCGGCAAGGTCTCTGCTAACCATGGTCACTTGACCTATGTGATGCCCTTGGCCAGTCACCCGGTTAACCGCAATGCGGTTATTGTTGCCAACCTGGCGATGGACCCCGAGCCATTACTGAGCCTGGATGCAGACACTCTGCGAGAGCGCCTGTACACCTCTCGCGACAAGCTGGGTGAGGGTGAGTTGCCGGTAGGGCTGAAACTGGTGCATTTGAACAAGTGCCCGGTATTGGCGCCCGCAAATATGCTGGATGACAAGCGCGCCGCAGAGCTGGGTATCGATCGCACAACCTGTGAGGCGAACTGGCAGAAGCTCAAAGATATCGATTTGACGGAAAAGCTGCACAACGTATTCCTGGATCGGGAATTCCCTGAGAGAGATGTGGAAGCGGACCTTTACGGTGGATTCCTCAATGACTCTGACCGCGATATCTGCCGTGAACTGCACCGTGGACTGGCGGCCCGAGGTCCGGAAGCTTTGGCGGGTGAAGTGCCTTTCACCGATAAGCGCCTACCCGAGCTGCTATTCCGTATGCGGGCGCGCAATTTCCCCGAGACCCTGTCTGAAGAAGAGCACCAGCGCTGGCAGATCTGGTGTTTCCAGCGCTTAACTGACGCTACTGCCGGGGCCTCAATCACCCTGGAAGATTACTTCCGCCAGCTGTCTGAGCTGCGGGTGCAGCACCCGGAGCGCATTTCCCTGATTACAGAGCTGGAGAACTGGGGCGATAGCTTACTCGCCTAATGTGTCGAATCACGTCAGCGGCCGTTCTTCCTCTGGGCTCTTTCCTGGTGCCCGAGTAGAATGCCGCTCGCGAATACCCGGCGCCCACAAGGCGCAACCACTGGAGTAACCATGGACTTTATCGGAGCCAATATACTGTCGGTCAGCCAATTTGAGCGCGCCGACATAGAGCGCGTATTTGATGTAGCTGACGCCATGACCCCCTATGCACAGCGTGAAAAGGTAACGCGTGTATTGGAAGGGGCGATTCTCGGCAATATGTTTATGGAGCCGAGCACCCGTACTCGCCTGAGTTTTGGAGCCGCCTTTAATCTGTTGGGCGGTACTGTACGTGAAACGGTAGGAATTACTGCCAGCGCTATGGCAAAGGGCGAATCCCTTTACGACACCGCCCGAGTGCTATCGGGCTATAGCGACGTGATTTGTATGCGCCACCCAAAAGAAGGGTCGGTGGCTGAGTTTGCTGAAGCGAGTCGTGTGCCGGTGGTCAACGGCGGCGACGGCGCCAATGAACACCCCACCCAGGCACTGTTGGACCTCTACACCATTCGCAAGGAACTGGCTGCGCACGGCCGCACCCTGGATGATTTTCGTATCGCCATGATCGGCGACCTCAAGCACGGCCGCACGGTGCACTCCCTGTGCAAACTGCTGTGTTTGTTTGGCAAGGTGCAGATTACCCTGGTTTCTCCACCGGAACTGGCGATGCCGGAAATGATTGTGGAGATGCTGCGCGGGGCGGGGCACGAGGTGACGGTTACCGATCAGCTGGAATCCTCTATCTCCCATGTGGATATTGTTTACTCCACCCGTATCCAGGAAGAGCGTTTTGCCTCTCAGGAAGAGGCCAACCGCTACCGTGGGCGCTTCCGCCTGAATAAGGCTATTTTTACCCGCCACGCAGAGCCTAACACGGTAATCATGCACCCCTTGCCACGGGATTCACGGGCAGAGGCGAATGAATTGGATACCGATCTGAATGAACATCCGAGCCTGGCGATTTTCCGCCAGACCGACAATGGCTTACTGGTGCGTATGGCTCTGTTTGCCATGTTGCTGGGTGTTGAGGATCAGGTAGATAAATATTCCCGCGATGTGAACTGGTATAGCCGACGCAATCGGGTATAAAGCTACTCAACTGGGCGTAAATCCCGGTGGAAATAAACAAGGCCCCGGCTAATTCTGTTAATCTGATGGAATTAGCCGGGGTTTTTTGTTTCCGGTTTAGGGTGTCGTGAATGCTAAAGTGATTTTGCTTGTTCGCTGTGGCACTCAATATCCAAATATTGGCGTTGAGCCAGATGTCGCATCAGGGATGGATGCATGTCGAAGCAGAATTCGCCCGTTTTGTTCTTTCGCAGCCTGGTTTTCCTGGCGCTGCTGCTCAGCCTTTTTGTGTGCAAAAGTGCCGCCCAGGAAGAGCCCTTTCCCCATGTAGCCATACTCAAAATTGATGGCGCCATAGGTCCCGCGACGACTGATTATTTCAAGCGGGCCACGCAGGAGGCTGTGGACCAGGGCGCTGAGTTGGTGATTCTGCACCTGGATACTCCTGGGGGGTTGGATGCTGCCTCACGGGATATTATCCAGCATATCCTTGCGTCTCCAATCCCTATTGCCACCTACGTTTACCCCTCTGGTGCGCGCGCCGCAAGTGCGGGAACTTATATTCTCTATGCCAGCCAGATCGCCGCTATGGCTCCTGCTACCACCTTGGGAGCGGCTACTCCAGTGCAGATTGGCGGACCTCAGGGCACACCTATGCCGGGAGGAAAGCAGGAGGAAGAGAAAAAAGAAAAGGCGGAAGACGGTGAGGATGAAGAAAAAGAAAAACCGCTTGCGGGAACGGCCATGGAGCGCAAAGTCGTTAATGACTCTGTCGCGTTTATCCGAGGGTTGGCACAGCGCCATGGGCGCAATGCAGACTGGGCGGAAAAAGCTGTACGCGAAGCAGCGACCCTGACAGCTCCGGAAGCGTTAAAAATGAATGTTATCGATATTGTTGCGGATAATGATGACGATTTATTGCGCCAGGTTGCCGGTCGAAAAGTATTGCTCGATACCGGTGATTATACGATTCCGGAAAATATTGCCGAGTTGCAAAGTGAAAGTTACGAGCCGGATTGGCGCAATGAATTACTGGCCCTGATTACCAATCCTCAAGTGGCCTATATTTTGTTATTGGTGGGTATTTATGGGCTTATTTTTGAGGGTTATAGCCCCGGTGCTTTTGTTCCCGGGATTGTTGGTGTTATCTGCCTGCTTCTGGCATTTTATGCCTTACAAGTTTTACCGATTAATTACGCTGGTCTTGCATTAATTATTGTTGGCGCATTGCTGATTGTGGCAGAGGTTTTTATGCCGAGTTTCGGCGCCTTGGGGATCGGCGGAATTATTGCATTGGTGATTGGCTCTGTAATGCTTATTGATAGTGATGTGCCGGGAATGCAGGTTTCCAAACAGCTGATTGGGGCTATTGCCGGTGTAAGTGGTGTCTTTTTATTGATGTTGTTGACCGCTGTTGGACGCAGTTTACGCCAGCCGAAAGTCCCGGCAGACCAGGCTTTTGTTGGACGCTCTGCAGTGGTAAGTGAAGTTAAGGGTGCAGAGATCTTGGTACATCTCGATGGAGAGATTTGGCAGGCGACCTGTAACCAGCCTCTGAAGGTGGGTCAGAAAGTTAGAGTAGTGGCCCAACACGGTATGGTTTTACGGGTAGAGGTGGAATAGGTAGGGCAATCAATTGAGCTAATGACAGCGCTCAACAGTTAAGGTGGGATTAAGGAGAGTCCAATGATGCTCAGTTATTTTTTTGGGATACTGGTAGTCGCACTCATACTGCTACTGATGTATGCCATTCGTATTTTGCGGGAGTATGAGCGCGCGGTGGTATTTTTCCTGGGGC
The DNA here is from genome assembly GCF_052467815.1 of Microbulbifer maximicatervae (SeqCode). NCBI lineage: Bacteria > Pseudomonadati > Pseudomonadota > Gammaproteobacteria > Cellvibrionales > Microbulbiferaceae > Microbulbifer > Microbulbifer maximicatervae (SeqCode). Next base: position 455,910 of record NZ_CP174326.1, on the reverse strand, counting down.
GTTTCCAAACAGTGAAAGGGCCAGGACTGATTATAATCATTCCCATTGTTCAAACTATGGAGCGCGTGGATCTGCGCACTGTGGTTATGGACGTGCCCACCCAGGATGTTATCAGCAGGGATAATGTCTCAGTTAAAGTCAACGCAGTGGTTTATTACCGGGTGATTAATCCACAGTCTGCAATTATTAATGTGGAATTTTATCACGAGGCTGTAAGTCAGTTAGCGCAAACCACATTGCGGTCGGTACTGGGTAAGCACGAGCTGGATGAGATGTTATGTGAGCGAGACAAGCTTAATGTGGATATCCAAAAAATACTCGATGAGCAAACAGATGCCTGGGGTGTAAAAGTTACTAATGTAGAGATTAAACATATCGATCTTGATGAAAGTATGGTGCGTGCTATCGCACAGCAGGCAGAGGCGGAGCGCGCGCGGCGGGCTAAAGTTATACACGCAGAGGGGGAGGCGCAGGCGGCTTTAAAGCTGACTGAAGCAGCAAATCAATTATCGCAAAATGCCAACGCGATTACTTTGCGCTATATGCAAACCATGATTGATATTGCCGGCGCAAATAACAGCTCTACAATTGTATTTCCGTTGCCTCTGGATCTAATTGAGCCAATGCTGAAGCGGGGCTCTGCATCCAGTTAACGATGCCCTTAACAAAGATAAAAAAAAGGCCGCACTAATTAGTGCGGCCTTTTTTGTAGAGTTTAGAGCAGCTTTTTCATCAGGCTGCGGGTTGAACTATCCCAGTCATCCTGAGGAATCTCACCCTTGGCAGCCTTATGAATTTTTGAACTCAACTGCTTACCAAGTTCGACGCCCCACTGATCAAAGGGGTTGATCCCCAGCAGACAGCCGCCAACGTAGACCTTGTGCTCGTACAGTGCCAGGAGCGAGCCCAGGTGGAAAGGATCTAACTTTTCCAGAATCAGGGTGTTGCTGGAGCGATTACCAGGAATCACTTTATGTGGGGCCAGGGCGTGGGCCTCACGATGAGTGTGACCAGCTTCTTCCAGCTCCTGGCGGGCCTCATGCAGGCTTTTGCCTCGCAGTAGCGCCTGGCTCTGGCTAATACAACAGGCCTGCAGCCAGCGGTGCTGTTCAAGAAGTTCAGACGTCGGTTCCTTGACCGCGATAAAGTCTGCTGGAATAAGGTCGGTTCCCTGATGCAATAATTGGTGGAAAGAGTGTTGGCCGTTTGTACCTTCACTGCCCCAGATAACGCTGCCGCTGGGGTAGCCCAGCGCCTGCCCGTCCTTGTCGACACTTTTACCCAGGCTCTCCATATCCAGCTGCTGTAACCAGGCTGGGAATCGGGCCAGGCGCTGCGCGTAGGGCAGCACGACGTGGCTTGTCGTATTCCAGCACTGGCGGTACCAGAACTGGGTCAACGCCATCAGTAGGGGTAGATTGGATTCCAGTGGAGCAGTGGCGAAGTGCTGGTCCATTGCATTGGCGCCTTGCAGAAGCTGTTCAAAAACTTCATAGCCACAAGCGAGAACTATGGGCAGGCCGATTGCAGACCAGAGTGAGTAGCGACCACCCACCCAATCCCACATTGGGAAAATATTCTCAGGAGCAATTCCGAAATCCTGAGCAGCAGTAATATTACTGCTCACCGCAACAAAGTGTTTGGCCAACTGTGACTCATCGCAACCGGCAGACAATATCCAGCGACGTGCAGACAGCGCATTTTCACGGGTTTCCAAAGTAGAAAAGGATTTGGAAGCAATCACAAAAAGGGTTTCTTCCGCATCGATACCTGCCAGGGTATCACTAAGGTCTGCACCATCGATATTTGATACAAAGTGCACATCGATAGAGTCTTTGTGCCAAGGGCTGAGGGCCTCTACCGCCATGCGCGGACCCAGGTCGGAACCACCGATACCGATATTCACGATATGGCGGATCGGTTTATCTGAGAAGCTGCGCCAGCTATGGTTGTGTACCGACTCGGCAAACTGTTTCATTTGCTCGCGGCAATCTTTTACCGCGCGCTCTTGTTCAGTTTTCGGTTGCCCCTGAAATCGCAGTGCGGTGTGTAGGGCAGGGCGGTGTTCGGTATTGTTGACAATGGCCCCGTTCACTAGCGCAGTAATTTGGTTGTTTAGACCCTGCTCTTCTGCATATTCCAACAGCAACTTAATGGTGTCTTCACGCAAGTGGTTCTTACTGTAATCCAGATAGATTCCGGCTGCGTCTGAGCTGAACTTATCTGTCCTTTGGGGATCCGTTGCAAACAGCTCTCTCAAGGACCACTTATGTTGGTCAAAATGGGACTTCAACCGTGAGATTGCCGCTACACGGCTTAAAGCCAGGGTTTCACTAGTCATGGTATTCGGTTTGTTCTCTTCTGAGCCTTTTTATTGCCACTTGGCTAAAACGTACACAAATCAAATTTTATTTATTATTTCTGGGCGGCAATGCTAACGGCATTTTCTTTGCCGGGCCAGCGCCGCAGACATCACAGTCTATTACAGGGAGTGTTTCGAGATAAGGAACTGTGTGGGGAAAGACAAATGCCGCTCGTTAGAGCGGCATTTTGTGGTGATCCATACTAAATAAGGCTTTGTAAATCGGGTGTCTGTCAGCAGTGATTGGGTCAAACCTTCATTTAGTATGAATCACCACGCTGTCGGGCAAGAAAAAGATTTTACTTGACCACCTTCATGCAGCGCACTCTGTCGGAAGCCATCCAGCAGTCGGCATCTGCAGGACAAGCCATGGATAGAGGAATTTGTTCAGCGCCGGGTGGGCAGTAAGCTGGAGGTGCCGGAGGGCTACAGCAACCTGCAAGAACCAGTGCACTGATAATTCCAATTAAGTACTTGGCTGGAGTGAAATTCATCCCCTAACTCCTTTCCGTTGATGTTAGCCATTAGCATAGCCAATAAAACGTCACCTGTTGGTCAGCTTTGTAAAATCTGTTCTACAAAGGTACCGCCTATTTGAGTGTAATAGGCGTTGGGTTTAAATGTCTGTCAATGATCAAGTTATGAAAAGAGGTGCGCCAATTTATTTTAAAAAACTACTTAAATAAGGGGGTTTTTAAAAAATGTGGTTTGTGCCGACCATTTTTTATGGTGAATTTCGGTTATTTAATCTACGCGCTGAAACCGATCGCGCCAATTTTGAGGTGGGCCTTAAAAATTATTATTGTGGCTGATAATGTCGTTTTATGGGTTGGGGATTTTTTTGCGATGCAAAGAAAATGGTTTCACGAGTAAGGGTTTTTTCTATTAAAAATTCTTACTCGTGAAAGTAGCTTTAATGGATGGGGGGAGCACCAGCAGAGGCGTTATCAATTAGTCGTCAGTGTGTCGGTTTGGGGCCATGCAAAAAATTGCCAAAGGCTATTGCGAGACTTTCCTTTCTTGCCGGGTCACGCATAGCACTCAATAGGGCGATTCGCACTTTCGGAATGAACATTAAGTCGGAAAGCAGTAAGTTAAAAGTCTGCTGGTCAGCGGCATCGGCTAGTTTGCCAACCCACTGTGCGGCCAGTTCCTGCTCTTCCAAATCTTGGATGCAGCGACTGCCTATTGCGGCCAGGACTTCTTTATTCTGGTTGCTGGCATCTTCAGCCAAAAGTGACTGTATAAATGCCTGTTGCAATCCTTTGGCTGGTGAGTGAGAGATCCCCCTGATAGCAGCAGCGACCACTGATATATCCGGTGTGCTTGCCGCCAGTTCTTGCTCTGCTCGCTCAATAATGGCTGTCGCAAGACGGTGGTCGACCGGCTGGTTTTCCAGGCAATGGCAAAGGTTAATAAAAACCGGAGCTGCGACTTTGCCAATCTGGCGCATTAACAAAGTGCTTTCTTTTTCCCAGCGCACGGCCAAGTCGGCGATCCCTTGCAGCGCGAGGTTGTCCCAGCGGTGATTTTCCGGGTCGCCAAAATAGCGCAGGACAGGCTCGTAATGTTCGCTGGGCTGGCGGCCCAGCAGAAGCGCTGTTTGGGAGTGGAATGCTGCCTGCCGCTCAGTTGACGGGGTAAACAGCAAGCCACTTTGCTGCAGTAGCTGGTCTAGCTGCGCTGCAGATTCAGAAGCGGGTCCCTGCTTGAGTTCCTGTGCCAGAGCGCGAAGCAATCCATCTCGGGCTTGAAGTTGCAGCTTGCCCTGCTCGTCCAGCGGAAATCGCAGGAACCAGACGATGGGTTCACCGCCTTCGGCTGGTTGCAGCAGCAGGCCCGTCCAGGCCTGGCGCAAGTATGGGTGTGGCCAGGGAGTCAGGCCTGCTTCGAAGGATGCCGCAGTGGATTTCGAAACCGACTGCAAGCGCCGGCCCAGATCGAACCAGCGCAATTTGAAATCAGCCTGCTCGATCAGGGCGCTTAGGGTACCGCTTTCACTCATAGGGGTTTTGTCTATTTCCTTAAGATGCCGTAGCCGCTACAGAAATGGGCTTCTGTTTAAAGTGCAGCCAGCCATAGGCGATCGCCAACAGAGGGCAGATAATATTGAATAGGGCAAAAGGTAAATACTCCCAGGTAGCAATACCCAGCGTTGCCGCCATAAAGGCACCACAAGTATTCCAGGGAATCAGCACAGAGGTGATGGTGCCGGAATCCTCGAGGGTGCGAGACAAGTTAAGCCCGTGTAGGCCCTTTTCCTTGAAGGCTTCGCGGAACATACGGCCCGGAATAATAATCGCCATGTACTGATCGCCTGCGGCCAGGTTCATTCCAAAGCAGGTGAAGACGGTGGCAGTTACCAGGCCGCCCACTGTTTTAACCAGTGACAAAACTCCCTGGACGATGACCTGTAGGAATCCGGCCCGCTCCATAGCGCCGCCGAAGGCCATGGCGGAGGTGATCAGCCATACGGTGTTGAGCATGCTGCTCATACCACCTTTGGACAGCAATGCAGCCACGTTCTCGTTGGTGGAAGTGGACTTATAGCCGTCGAACAGACTGTACCAAGCGCCCTTCAGGGGGGCTAAAGCACCTTCACCACCACCGAGTCGACGGGCGGCTTCCGGTTCGAAAATCAGTGCGATGGCACAGCCAACCAGGGAGCCGATGATCAATGTTGGGAAAGCGGGGACTTTGCGCCAAGCCATTGCTAGCAACAAGATCAAAGGCAGCAGGCTAACCAGGGAAATTTTGAACTCACTGCTAAGCGCGGTGAGCAATGATTCGATATCAGTTGCGGAGGCAGAACTGGCTTCAGAGGTAAAACCCAGGAAAGCGAAAACCGCCAGGGCGATCACGAAGGCCGGGATCGCTGTGGACATCATATGACGAATATGCTGGAACAGGTCATTGGATGTTACCGCTGCGGCCACGTTGGTAGTGTCAGATAGCGGAGACATCTTATCGCCGAAGTAGGCGCCAGAGATTACGGCTCCGGCAGTGACCTCAAGGGATAGGCCCAGCGCGCCGGCAATTCCCATCAGTGCCACACCCAAGGTGCCCGCTGTGGTCCAGCTGGAGCCAATACTCAGTCCTACTACGGCACAAATAATACAGCTGGCGGCGTAGAACCACTGTGGCGACAGAATCTGCACGCCGTAATAGATCATTGAAGGCACTGTGCCGGCCAGAATCCAGCTACCGATAAGTGCACCTACAGACAGTAGGATCAGAATAGCGCCAAATACCAGGCCAATGCCATGGAGCATCCCACCTTCCATGTCGTTCCAGCTGTGTCCGTTCTTCATCCCCATTAGGGCCACAACGCAGGCACAGAGCAGTAGCGCTATTTGATTGGGACCGTAGGAGGAGTCTGCACCGTAGAAATATACGGATAGTGACAACAGGGCGACGAGAATCCCGAGAGGGATCAGGGCGTCCGTTAAGCTGGGAGCGCGCGGCTCTGAGCTGGGGGTAGATTGAGACAAGGTGAACTCCTGCTTGACTGCGTGGCTAGCGCCGTATTCGTTATCGTTGTTTTGCCGTCGGCGGCGGTTAATAGCCTTATTCTCATAGCTTGGGGCGGTGAAGTCCACTTTGTATCATCGCACTATCCATGCATTTTGGCGTTGACCTGGTCGTCGAAACCGGATTTATCACTGCGGTCAACTATCTGGTCGGGTCCAGTGCTGGCAGTTCGTCGACGCTTCCGGTATGTTCTGCGCCCAGTAGTCCCGGCTGATCCAGCCGCAAAATAAATAAGTGCGGGCCGTCTGAGGCAGGCCCGACAGGTAGTATTTCATGAGAGCAAGTGAGTTAGACCCCTCTCAATTCGAGGATATGCGCCCCTATCGCGATGATGAAGTGCGCGAGGTTATCAAAAGGCTAATTGCCGACCCGGAAATGTCCCATGCAGCTGCGCATTTCCTTGTCCCCAAACTGGCTCAGCTGGAGGGCGCCGTCGCCTGGCTGGTGCGTCAGTTTCTGCGCTTTGAACTCCGCAATGTTCGCAACGTGCGGGATCTTCAAGAGATTGTCGGCAAATATATGGAGAAGGTGATCAAGCGCACCACCTCCGGCCTGAGCATTTCTGGTCTGGACACCCTGCCCAGGGATCGCGCCTGCCTGTTTGTCAGCAATCACCGTGACATCGCTATGGACCCGGCGCTGATGATTCAGGCGATGTTCCGCGAAGGGCATGAGACCTCCCGCATTGCGATTGGAGACAACCTGCTCAGCAAGCAGTTTGCCAGCGACCTGATGAAGTTGAACAAGTGCTTCACCGTGGTGCGCAGCTCTGGCAGTCGTCGGGAAAAGCTGCAGGCAGCAACCCAGTTGTCCAATTACATCTATCACTCCATCGTCAACGATAACGAGCATGTGTGGATCGCACAGCGTTCCGGGCGCGCCAAAGATGGTCTGGATCGCACCAATCCTGCGCTCTGTGCCATGTTCGCCATGACTAAGGACCGGAAAACTCCCTTTGCCGATTTTTGGCGCAAGTTGCACATTGTTCCGGTGTCTATTTCCTACGAATGGGACCCCTGTGATGCACAGAAGGCCAAGGAAATTTACGTTACCGAGCACAAGGACGAGTACAAGAAGGGTAAAAACGAGGACTTGGCCTCGATTGGTAAGGGCATTGTCGGTCACAAAGGCCGTGTACATGCCGCCTTCGGCACGCCGATTGAAGGTGATTTTAACGATGTAAACAGCCTGGCTGAAGAAATAGATCGCCAGGTTATCGGCAACTACACATTGCATCCATCCAATATGATTGCCTACGAGATGGTTTACGGTGAGGTTCCGCAATTACCGGTGGGATATCCGGCTAAAGCCTGGGACCCCGCTGCACATAAAGAAGAGCGGGAGAAGTTTGAAGCGCGCATGGCTCGGGTCGATGAGCGCTGGCGCGACAAGGCTATTCAGGCCTACGCCAATCCTGTGGTATCTCGCCTCGCCTATGAGTAAGGCCCGCTGAGTTCAGAAGCTGGTGGGGAGAGGGCGCTTAGTAGATAATAGCGCCCCCTGCGCCAGCCACTTAGCGAATAGACCTCACCCCCGTGCTCAACGAAAAACACAAAAGCGCCATTCAGGGCGCCTATAGCCAATTTCTGTCCGGCCGAGGGCTGAAAGCCCGCTATGGGCAGAAGCTGATGGTAGCCGCCATTGCCCGCTCACTGGGTTCCATCACCCAGAATGCCAGTGGTGAGCGCGATAGCGACAAGACTGATGGCGAGCATATCTGTGTAGTTGAAGCGGGTACGGGTACCGGTAAAACCGTTGCTTACCTTCTCGCCTCTATTCCCCTGGCCCAGGCCCAGGACAAGACCCTGGTGATATCCACCGCCACGGTGGCCCTGCAGGAACAGATTATCCACAAGGACCTGCCAGAAGTTGCTCGTCACAGCGGGCTCAAATTTGAGTTTGCCCTGGCGAAGGGCCGTGGCCGCTATCTCTGCCTATCCAAGTTGGATCAACTCTTGTCCAGCTTTTCTGCCTCCGGCACTGGCCTTTCCCTTGGTCTCTATGAAGATGAGCTCCCGCAGGTGGAAGCGGAGAGTGTCGCTCTCTACCAGAAGATGACGGATAGCCTGACATCGGGTACCTGGGATGGCGATCGGGATAACTGGCCGGATACGATCGAGACGGATGATTGGAGTCGGGTTACCACTGACCATCGCCAGTGCAGTGGCCGCCGCTGCCCCCATGTCACCAATTGCAGTTTCTTCCGAGCGCGAGAGAGCCTGGGCAAGACCCAGGTGATCGTTGCTAACCACGACCTGTTGCTGGCGGACCTGGCCCTGGGTGGTGGTGCAATTCTTCCGCCCCCGGAAGAGACTATCTATGTACTTGATGAAGCCCACCATCTACCGGAAAAGGCTCTCAATCATTTCTCTCACCACAGTCGCGTAGGGGCTTCCACCGGTTGGTTGGATCAAACCAATAAGGCCCTGGGGCAGATGCTGGGTGAGATTGGTGACGGCGCCCAGATCGACCGCTGCGGCGAGCAGCTGCCGGCGGTTCTCACCTCTGCCAAGCAGGGGTTGGAGCAGATGTGGCCGCTGATTGAAGAGCTGTGTGAATTTGAAGATGAGCGGGGCAATACCATCCGCCATCGCTTTGAAGGTGGGGTAATCCCCGATTCCATGTCGCAGCTGGCGGAAAAGCTGCGGGAAGACTTTGATGAGTTGGAAAGCCTGCTCAGTAAGATGTTGCAGACCGCCCAACGCATGATGGAGGACGGCCACTCGCCGGTACCCCTGGCAGATCTGGAGCGCTGGTACCCCCAGTTGGGCAGTTGGCATGGGCGCGCTGAGGCCAATCTTCTGTTGTGGGCGAATTACGCCCGTGCCGATGCTGATGGCGCATTGCCCCAGGCGCGCTGGGTCACCCTGGTGGACTGGGGCGGCTCCACAGATTTTGAGGTTTGCAGCTCACCGATACTCGCAGGCAAAACCCTGGAGTACAGCTTGTGGCGCCGCTGTTACGGCGCGGTACTGACTTCGGCCACACTCACAGCACTGGGGAAATTTGATCGTTTGCAAATGCGTGCCGGTACTCCAGACAATGCCAGCTATCAGGTGGTGCCGAGTCCTTTCGACTTTTCCCGTGCAACACTGCAAGTGCCCCCGGAAGCTGTGGATGCGGGCAATGCAGAGCAACACACAGACGCCATTATCGATGCGTTGCCAGACCTGCTGAAAGGGGAGGGTGGCGCTCTGGTACTGTTTTCCTCCCGGCGCCAGATGGAGACGGTTTACGAGGCGCTCCCTGGTACCTGGCGCAACCGAATTCTGATGCAGGGGCAGCAATCCCGCCAGCAGTTGCTGGATAGCCACCGTGAGATTATCGATGGCGGCGGCAGCAGTATCCTGTTCGGGCTTGCGAGTTTTGCCGAAGGGTTGGATTTGCCTGGTGACTACTGCCGCCACGTGGTGATTGCGAAACTGCCTTTCGCGGTGCCCGATGACCCGATTGAGGCGGCGCTGGCGGAGTGGATTGAAGCTAAGGGCGGCAATCCATTTATGCAAATCACAGTGCCAGATGCAGCCCTAAAATTGGTGCAGGCCTGCGGGCGCTTACTGCGGGCAGAAGGGGACAGCGGCACAGTCACCTTGCTGGATCGCCGGGTGGTTACCCGTCGCTATGGTCAGGCAATACTGAACTCACTGCCGCCCTTTAATCGAAAAATTTAGAAAATCTTTGGTCGTATTTGCGCTGTTACTCAGATTGGGCAGGTGGCTATTGCGTATTATCACGGCTGTAAATGTGAAGGTTCTATGAGTTATGCAACCTATTTATTCTGAAATCGCTGATCAGCTCCTGTTCCTTGAATCCGAACTGCGCAGCCTGCAGGTTTGGCAGGATAATGCGCCGCCCGCAGAAGCCCTGGCCAGCACTGAGCCATTCTGTGTGGATACATTGACCTTGCCCCAGTGGCTTCAATTTATTTTTTTGCCGCGTATGCAGGTCCTGATTGAAGGGGAGATGCCCCTACCGGGCCAGTGTGGTATTGCTCCGGTTGCCGAGGAGTTCTTCAAGGGGCGGGATGATGCTGCGGCACTGCTGGCTATTTTGGAAACTATCGACCAGCGCCTGCAGCAGGGCTAACCGGCTTCTGATTCCATGAGCCCAGTGCTCCCAATCACTCTGGGCGGCATGTCACATTGTTAGTGTTGAGTCCCGCGACTCGGCGGACATCGCTGTGCAGTGGCCGCGCTCATGAGCTAATATCGACCTTTTGCCTGAGGCGGGGAGCAATTTCTCCGTCAGATAAGCGAACACCGCGCGTTTGTAGCGGTCCGAATGGCATTGCTAATGGGGCTTGAGGTAATTGGTTGGTATGCAGAGATTTTCCCTTCTGTGGTTAATGTTGACGCTTTCGGTGCTCGCCGGTTGTGAGTCACTGATGTATCCGGGGCGGGACAGGGCCGCTCAACCAGCGGAAGTTGCACCACCGGTAGAATCACCAGATTCTGCAATGCAGTGCCCAGAGCCTGCGGAAGTGATTTGTGCGGAACCGGAAGTGAAGGTTGTTGAGCGGGTAATCGAACGAACTGTAGAAAAAGTAGTCGAAGTGCCCGTTGCCAAAGATAAGTTGGTTTTGGGATCGGTAGAAGAAGTGGCCATAGAGCCTCCCGGCTTGATTCTGGAATCCGTTGTCGATACAGGTTCACCAACCTCCACACTGCGGGTCAGGAAGCTGACTCCGTTCGAGCGGGATGGCAGGGACTGGGTCAGGTTCCAGATTGTTCAGTCGAGCAAAATGGACCCGGTCTCAGTAGAGCTGCCGATAAAACGCCATGTCCGAGTGGAGCGCCTGGGTTTTGATAATCAGCGCAGGCCGGTAGTGGAGCTTAACCTGACTGTTGGGCGTATAACCCACCAAGTCGAAGTTAACCTGACCGATGAGGGCGGCTCTGATTTATTGATGCTGCTGGGACGCAACTTCCTCAAAGATGCCGCTGTTGTCGATGTGAGCCGGCGCAATGTCCAGGGCCAACCCCAAATAGACGGGGTTAAATAGGCCAGTTATCCAATTGGGTTCCTAATTGGGACCTCAGAGTTACGGGGAATGGCGAATGTCGCCGCGTGTCCAAGTTTATGTAATTGCGGCGTTACTCGCATTGGTAGGAGCAGGCCTGACCGCCTATAAAAACCTCGAGCTGGGTTTTCCGCTATTGCCGGGTGAGTACCGCACCGTGTGGACCATCGAAGCAAAAGTGGGTTTCGATGCCGATGGTGGTCCAGTAAAGGCCGCACTGACCCTCCCGCGTGAGCAGCGCAATATGGAAATACTGGGAGAGACCTTCAGCTCCTCCGGTTTTGGTTTCTATATCGCGAGAGAAGATGATGCCTATAGGGCCATTTGGTCTCGCCGGGCTGCAAGAGGCCCCCAATCTCTCTTCTATCAGCTGGATGTTTACCAGCGTCCCGGTGCCGCGCTGGCGCAGCCTCTGGATCTGAGCACTGAGATACAAAAACCCTTCCTTGGGGCCCGTGAGCAAGAAGCGGTGCGCTTGGCGATTTACTCCCTGGTTGAGCAGGCCCGTGAGCGCTCTTCCGATGTGGAATCTCTAACTACCCAGTTACTATTCGAACTGAATGACGATGAGAATCAGGATCGCAACCTGATCTTCCGCCATTACGCCGACCGCTCTTTTGTGGATGTTGCTTTGCTTGTACTGGCGACAGCCGATATCCCCGCCCACCGTATTCGCGGCCTCTACCTGGAGGATGATCGACGTCGACTATCTCCAGAAGATCTGCTTGAGGTCTATGATGGCAAGCGTTGGATCGTGTTTGAGCCCAGTAGTGGCCAGCCTGGTGTGCCGGAAAATTTCTTTATTTGGCAGCGCGGCGGCAAGAGTCTTTTGGATCTTGAGGGCGGTCGTAACTCTCAAGTGACTTTCTCTGTGATTGCCAATGATGTCCCAGCTCGCGATGTCTCTATGCGCAGTACCAAGGATGAGAAAGATGCGCTGGTGGATTTCTCGATCTACAGTTTGCCCATTGAGCAGCAGAGTATTTTCAAGCTGATCCTGCTGGTGCCTGTGGGGGCCCTGGTGGTGGTGCTGCTGCGTGTATTTGTGGGCCTGCGCACCTCCGGTACCTTTATGCCGGTACTTCTGGCAATTGCCTTTATCGAAACCCAGCTGATTACCGGTTTAGCCATTTTTACTTTGATCCTGATCCTCGGCCTTTGGGTGAGGTTCTATCTCAGTAGGCTCAATTTGCTATTGGTGTCGAGGATCGCCGCCGTCGTGGTGACGGTGGTGATAATAATGGGGGCAATCAGTGTGGTCAGCTATAAGCTGGGCATTGAGCAGGCTCTCACAGTGACATTCTTCCCAATGATTATCCTTGCCTGGACTATCGAGCGTATGTCGATTGTGTGGGAGGAGGATGGCCCCTACGAAGTGGTGGTGCAGTCCGGGGGTAGCTTATTAGTGGCGATACTGGCTTGGTGGGTAATGACCAACCGCTATATTGAGCATTGGACGTTCAACTTCCCCGAGTTACTGTTGGTATTGCTGGCCTTTATTCTGGTGGTTGGCAACTACACCGGATATCGACTCAGTGAGTTGATGCGTTTCCGTCCGCTGGTTCGCTAGGGGGCGTTATGCTGCAATTTTCAGTTAAGCATATCTTCAATAAAGTTCGCGGCGGAGTGGTATCTCCGCTGACCCTGCGCCGCATGGGGGTGTTGGGGATGAATGCGCGTAATATTGACTATATTGCGCGCTATAACGATCGCAAAAAATATCCCATCGTCGACGACAAGTTAAACACTAAGCGCGCGGCTAAAAAAGCGGGAATTCCTGTGCCTGAGTTGATCGAGGCATTTGAAAGCCCTGCCAGCCGCAAGCGAGTTATGGAGGTGATTGACCCTCTATGGCAGTTTGTAATCAAGCCAGCACGAGGCTCGGGTGGTAAAGGTATTCTCGTTATTGCCGGTCGCAATGGCGACAAATATAAAAAGATATCCGGTGCTGAAATTGATGCGCTGGATATCTTGCGGCACGTGAGCAATATTCACAGCGGCCTATACAGTCTCGGTGGCAAACCCGACAGGGTGATGGTAGAGGCCCTGGTGGACTTTGACCCGGTCTTCGATCGCTACTCTGTTGAGGGTGTGCCTGATGTGCGGGTTATTGTTTTTCGCGGTTATCCGGTGATGGCCATGCTGCGCTGCTCAACCCACGCCTCAGATGGTAAAGCCAATTTGCACCAGGGCGCTGTAGGTGTTGGTATCGACCTGGCCACGGGCAAAAGTTGCCATGCGGTAATGCGCGGGTTGCGAATTGACCAGCACCCGGATACTGAAGTGCCTTTCGATGCATTGCAGGTACCAGGTTGGTACGAGTTGGTCCGCTTGGCGGCAAGCTGTTACGAAATGACTGGGCTGGGTTATTTAGGCTGTGACATTGTCCTGGATCGTGAACGTGGCCCCCTCTTATTGGAGGCTAATGCGCGCCCGGGATTGGCAATCCAAATCGCCAATGGTGTTGGCTTGCGCGAGCGCTTGGGCTTTATCGAAAAATTTGATGAAGAAATGTTCAGGAAAAATGTGGATGAACGGGTGGCATTTTCCATGCGCAAATTTGCCAGCGACTAGGAAAGTCCGCTAATAGTTTATCGATTTTATTATCTTGCAAAGCAATACTTATTGCCTGGTTAGGGGGTGGTCGCCCCTTCGGTTAGTCGAATTTTTTCAATTAGAGTTTTTAGCCGCTTTCCTTGCATTTTGAGTCCATATTCAAGTTCTTGGATTTTCGTTTGGATCGAAGTGAGTTCCCACTCGCTGGGTGGCTGACCATGTTTTTCTCCATGGCGTAAAAATTGAAGGGATTTCCACTTCTTCAATAACTTGGCGAATCCACGAGCCTCACTTTCCAGAATCTCTTGCCAGCTCTCTTTATCTTTAATCTTTTCAATTTTCTCCCTGGCTTGTTTGAAAAGCTGCTCTACCTTTACTTTTTGGATCTGAATAGGTGGAGCAACCCTTAAATTATAGGTGAGTCCAATAAGGCTCAATGATTTGATCAACCATTTGGTAGGGTCATACTGGAACCAGCGAATACCACTTCGATAATCTATCTGAAAGGTGTGGTGATAATTGTGATAACCCTCGCCAAATACAAATAGGTTGAGGAAAGCGTTATCTCTTGCGCTGATTGATCCCTTATAGGGGCGCCGGCCCCATAAATGCCCAAATGAGTTAATCATAAAAGTAGTGTGATGATTAACCACAAGGCGCAATACTCCGGCCAGCAAAACCATACCGAGAACGTCTCCAGTAATGATCCCCAAGATTATAGGTAGGCCAAGGTTCATGGCGATAATGATGGGAACATAGTTATTGTGTTGCCACATTACCAACTTGTCCCTTTGAAGATCCTTAACATTTTTGTAATCGAGATAACTGCTGGGATATTCGTGCATCATCCAGTCCATATGGGAGAACCAGAAGCCGCGCCCTGCTGAATAGGGGTCTCGATTGTTATCGTCGATAAATTGGTGATGGTATCTATGGCTTGCACACCAATTTAAAGTGGTGTTTTGCATGGCTGCCGCACTGAATAAAATAAATAAAAGTCGAATTGACCAGTGGGCTTCGTAGCTTTTGTGTGACCACAACCTGTGATTTCCTGCTGCTATAGAAAAGCTGCAAAGTGCACCAAAAATGGCAAATGCAAGCCATTGATACCAGTGGTACCCGTAGACAAATCCATAAATCGGTACTGCGGTAAGTGCTAACAAACCTGTGCTGGCAAATAAAATTGTGGGAATCCAAAAACGTTTTCGCTGATTGCTGGAACTTAGAGGAGTTGCGTTCATAGCAGGCCCCCTTTATTGAGGATTGCCCATGACTATTTTGAGGTAGGGGTGGAAGTATTTCCTTTGGCCAGATTTTACTTTTTCTTCGTAGCTTTTCACTTGAATGCATTGTTTTGGTGCATTTTGGCCATCTGAAGGATCGCATTGGTTCGCTATTCCACAGAAGCGCTGGAGTATGAAAGCTAAGGCCTTAAAAAACGCTGTTTTAAAAGTTGGCATAAGGGTTGCATTGGTAAATGTGCGGGGCAAAGGACCCGCATTTCGGGAGAGTTTCTTAGGGTTATGGCAAACCATTAACACTGGGTGACTTCCCGTTTTCTCTCATCATCGCTGATTACGGCCCCGCATTGCGGGGCCTTTTTTTTGCCCGCACTTTGCGCAAAGCTCATAATGCTTTAGTTTAGGGTCTCCCAAGGCGTTCCCAAATTTGACGGCCCCGGGAGAGAGGCTCTCTTTTATGGCAAGGATGCATGAGCCAGGTAATTAATGAGCTAATTTCGATAGTCGAGCCCTGTGTGTCAGAGTCACTAACCCCAAATCCGTCCAGCGCAGTGTTCCACTTGGCAACCAGCGATGAGCTCTCTTCTTTGGATGCATCTCGTCTGTCTCGTCATACCGCTTCTTTGCAAGATTTGTTTTTAGATTCAGATTACGGATTGTGGGAGTGGCATCCGGATTCCGGTGCCCAGCGTGCTCAGGGTGAAATTTGGCTCCTGTTTGCAGAAACTGCAGAACTCTCTTTGACTTCCCTGTGGACGGGTGATGAATTGCGTTCGGTTCACTCTGATGAGCGGGATCGAATTATCACTGTGCGGCGTCGTCTTACCAACAAAGGTGGACACTTCGATACTACTTTTCGGGCCTACGATAGTCTCGGTCAATTGCGCTGGCTGCGATTGCGGGGACGCGCAATAAACCTCGAGGATGACAGTGGGTTTGTTGTGATTGGAAGTTGCGCTGACTTCACTGAAACCTTGGCCCAGCGCTACCTATCCAACCTGCCTGGCGAGCGCCCCTTACAAACACTGTCTGGAGTTGGCGATGGTTTATGGGAGTGGGATCTACGCGCAGATGAAATGGTACTTGATGATGCCTGCTGGGGGATTCTGGGTTACGAAGTGAGCCCGATACGCAGTATCGGTATTTCAGCTGCGGAGCAGTGGAAGGCTCGAATTTTAGCGGAGGACTTCCCTCGGGTTGAGCAGTCCATGCGGGATCATGTGCGCGAGGGGTTGCCGCTCGATGTGGAATTTCGCATCTGGCGTTCGGATAACAGTGTGGTTTGGGTTCGCTGCCGCGGCAAGGCCCAATTAAATAGTCGCGGTCAGCCGGTGCGGGTGTTGGGAGTTTTACAAGATGTCAGCCGCAGCCGGGAAAGACTTTCGCAAATGGAGCGGGAGCTGGAGTTGCAGCGGGAGGAAAATGCGCATCGGGCAGATTTATTATTTAGCCTGAGTCATGAATTACGCACACCACTTAATGCAATTTTAGGTTACAGCCAAATTGTCGAGTTAGATCAGAGCCTCAACGCAGACCAGCGTCAGCGCTTATCAGAAATTCGTCGCGCGGGGCAGCATTTATTGCATTTGGTCGGCGATGTATTGGAGCTGGCCAGAATTGACAGTAGGCGTTTGGGCCCCTCGATGGAATTGATTCGTCCGGCCGATTTGGTTGCAGAATGTAAACGTTTACTCGAGCCCCTAGCTGAAACCCGTCGCGTAAGTTTGATGTTTGAACCTCTTGGCTGGGAGTCCGCTTATATTTGTGCGGACCCGGTGCGCTATAAGCAAGTCGTATTGAACCTGGCGGGCAACGCAGTGAAATACAATCGCGAAAATGGCCGTGTCATCATTAATTTTACGCCGCAGGCCGATGGTTGGTTGAGGCTGAATATTTTGGATACCGGCAAGGGGATTGCCGCAGAGAGACGCAAAGAAGTTTTTGAGCCCTTTAACCGTTTGGGGGAGGAAAAAGGGCATATCGAGGGTACGGGCGTCGGTCTTGCAATTGCCAAGCGTCTGGCTGAGGCGATGGGGGGGCGGATCGATTTTGACAGTCAGGAAGGGCAGGGCTCAGTATTTTGGGTTGAATTCCCGATGGTCGATGCAGCGGAATCTTTCTTGTCATTTGGAAATGCTGTTGACGCCCCATCAACATTGCCCGATTGTAGTTTGCTGCTAGTCGATAACCGTCCTGAAAGTGTGGCCAGGGTGGAAAAACTATTGCAGGGAGCACCGCAAGTACAGCTTTCTGTGGCCGCAGATGTTGTTGAAGCCATATTTATGGCGCGTACCCAAGCGCCGGATGTACTGTTGTTTCCCAATGCCTTGCGGGGAATGTCAGTTGGGGATTTGGTAAGTATCCTCAAGCAGGGTCAAGTCACTCAAAAAACCTGTTTGGTGGTTATGGGAGGAGAGGCTTCCTCGGGGGTGACAACCGCTTTGCCAGATAACTTTGATCGAGCGCAGCTTGCGCGAGTTTTGGTGGAGTGTTTGACGGGGAAGAGGTGAACTGGACTTTTGGAATCAGCACCCCGGCATCTTATTTGCCGGAGTGCCGTTCAGGCTCTTAGCGTATGTGCCCCATATGTTTGCCCACGATTTTCACCAGGGGCTTAAATACTTTTGGAGTGGCGCAGACCAGGTGGCCGGAATCCAGGTAGTCTTCACCGCCGCGGAAGTCGCTGATCAGGCCGCCGGCCTCTTTGACTAGCAGGGAGCCCGCTGCGATATCCCAGGTGTTCAGGTACATTTCCCAGAAGCCGTCGAATCGCCCGGCAGCAACATAGGCAAGATCCAGCGCTGCAGCGCCGGGGCGGCGGATTCCCGCAGTTTGCCCAGCGATATCTTTTAGGGCGGCCAGGTAGGCGTCGATGTTATCCAGCGGCAGGCCGTTGAAGGGAATGCCGGTGCCAATCAGAGAGCCGCGCATGCCCTGGCGTGAAGAGACGCGGATACGGCGGCCATTCAGGGCAGCGCCGCGACCGCGACTTGCGGTAAATTCTTCGCGTTTGATGGGGTCCAGTACGACTGCGTGCTCAATGCGGCCGCGATAGCGACAGGCGATAGAAACAGCGAACTGTGGGACGCCGTGGATAAAATTGGTGGTGCCATCGAGGGGGTCGATAATCCACTCGTAGTCGGGCTCTGCGCCCTCTTGCAGGCCGCTCTCTTCAGCGCGGATGCTGTGCTTGGGGTAGGCCTTGCGCAGGTGATAGATAATCTCCTGTTCGCTGGCCTTATCCACTTCAGTAACGAAATCGTTGCGCGTCTTTTCTTCGAATTTCATCAGGTCGCCGCGCTCCCAGGCCCGTTCGATCAGTTCTCCTGCCTTACGCGCCGCGCGCAGGGCAATATTTAGCATGGGTTCCATAACTATTCCGCACAAAGTGGTTAAAGGGGTTAAAAAGCAGGCCGCAGGTTAACTGCGACGGACGCGATTGTAGGGATTCCGATTGGTTTTTGCTACACTCGCGCGCCCCCATGACACCGATTTATTACTTTCAGTATGGCCAAGTCACCTTTAGACACGACTCCACTTGCTGCACTCGACAATGTGCGCGTGGTTCTGGTTAACAGCGCACACCCCGGAAATATTGGTGGTGCGGCGCGCGCGCTCAAGAATATGGGCCTGAGTCAGCTGTACCTGGTAGCGCCTCGGGAATTTCCTGCAGCCAATGCTGTTTGGCGTGCAGCCGGGGCAGCTGAGCTGCTCGATAGTGCCGTTGTGGTGGATACCCTGGAAGAAGCCGTGGCTGATTGTGGCCTTGTTGTGGCCACCAGCGCTCGCGAGCGCCGAATCCCTTGGCCCCTGCTGACCCCGCGCCAGTGTGGAGAGCGTACCGTCGCCGAGGCCACGTCTCATCCGGTTGCTTTGGTGTTTGGCCGCGAGGATCGAGGGCTTACCAACGAAGAGTTACAGGCCTGTAACTACCATGTGCATATTCCTGCCAACCCGGAATACAGCTCCCTGAACCTGGCGACTGCTGTTCAGGTACTTGCCTACGAAGTGCGTATGGCGGCCCTGGAAGCGGAAAAGGGCGAGCCAGTGAATTACACCGATTGGGATCGTCCACCGGCCAAGGCCAGCGATATGGAGTTGTACTTCGATCACCTGCAGCAGGCGCTGGGCGAGCTGGGCTTTATTGACCCGGATAACCCCCGCCAAACAATGACCCGCCTGCGCCGACTGTATAGTCGGGTGCGCCCCGATGATATGGAGCTGGGTATCCTGCGCGGTATGTTGACCTCAATCCAGAATTACATTCATCGCTCTGGTGGTAAGGGGCGACCCGACTAGTTGAGTACCCGAGTGTCCCGCTGGGTTATATACTTGACTACAGTAGTGGGTTATTCCATACTCGCGCCCCGATCGGAAAAGGGCTGTACATCAGTTGGGAGCTGATATGCGTTTGACAACCAAAGGCCGCTACGCGGTGACTGCCATGCTGGACCTGGCGTTGCACGCTGATCGCGGACCGATCAGTCTGGCAGACATATCCAAGCGCCAGGGTATATCGCTGTCCTACCTGGAGCAGCTGTTCTCCCGGTTGCGGCATTCTGGGCTGGTGTCCAGTGTGCGCGGGCCCGGCGGTGGTTATCGCCTGGCGCGGGATGGTGAAGAGATTTTTGTGGCGCAGATCATTGATGCGGTCAATGAGTCTGTAGATGCCACCAGCTGCGGCGGCAATGCGGATTGCGCCAATGGCGAACAGTGCCTGACCCACTACCTCTGGTCAGACTTGAGCGATCAGATTCATAGCTTCCTCAGCAGTATCAGCTTGGCCAACCTGGTTTCCCGAGCTGAGGTGCAGGAAGTTGCGCGTCGGCAAGATATGCGCGAGGCGCCGGAAGAGAGGGTCGCTGTACTCGGCGGCCTGTGATTGGGGCCCAAACGGGCCAGCAGACAGATATTAGAGATTTACTAAGCGGAAACGGTATGACTATGAAGCTTCCCATCTATCTGGACTATTCGGCTACCTGTCCGGTTGACCCACGCGTCGCCAAGAAAATGGCAGAGCAGCTGACGATGGAAGGCAATTTCGGCAATCCGGCCTCTCGTTCCCACCTGTTTGGATGGAAAGCGGAAGAAGCAGTGGAGAATGCCCGACGCCAAGTGGCGGAGCTGATCAACGCCGATCCGCGGGAAATTGTCTGGACCAGCGGTGCCACCGAGTCCGACAACCTGGGTATCAAGGGTGCGGCCCACTTTTACCAGAGTCGCGGCAAGCACATCATTACCTCCAAAATTGAGCACAAAGCAGTTTTGGATACCTGTCGCCAGCTGGAGCGGGAAGGTTTTGAAGTGACCTACCTGAATCCCCGCGAAGACGGCATCGTCTATCCGGAGCAGGTTGAGGAAGCCATGCGTGAGGACACCACTGTGGTGAGCCTGATGCACGTTAACAACGAGATCGGGGTGATCAACGATATCGCTGCGATCGGCGAACTGTGTCGCTCTCGCAAAGTTATTTTCCATGTGGACGCGGCCCAGAGCGCCGGCAAGTTGCCGATCGACCTTCAGGAAATGAAAGTTGACCTGATGTCCTTCTCCGGCCACAAAATTTACGGCCCCAAAGGTATCGGTGCCCTTTACGTACGCCGCAAGCCCCGCGTCCGTCTGGAAGCCCAGATGCACGGTGGCGGCCACGAGCGCGGTATGCGCTCCGGTACCCTGCCGACTCACCAGATTGTCGGTATGGGCGAAGCCTTTGGTATTGCTAAAGAAGAAATGGCTCAGGAAGCCGAGCGTCTGCGCTCTCTGCGCGACCGCTTCTGGGATCAGATCAAGGATATGGAAGAGGTCCATATCAACGGTTCCGCCGAGCAACGAATTCCGGGCAACCTGAACGTGAGCTTTGCGTTTGTAGAAGGTGAGAGCCTGATCATGTCGCTGCGCGACCTGGCGATCTCCTCCGGTTCCGCCTGTACCTCTGCGAGCCTGGAGCCCAGTTACGTACTGCGAGCCCTGGGTGTTAACGACGAACTGGCGCACAGCTCACTGCGCTTCAGCTTTGGTCGCTTTACCAGCGAGAGTGATGTCGACACCGCTGCCGCAGAAGTGCGCAAGGCAGTGGAGAAACTACGTGAATTGTCACCGCTTTGGGATATGTACAAAGACGGCGTAGACCTGAACAAGATTGAATGGGCCGCTCACTAAGCGCGCGCAAGAGTTAGGAGAAAAGTCATGGCCTATAGCGATAAAGTAATTGACCACTACGAGCACCCCCGCAATGTTGGACGTATGGACGACAAGGCGGACAATGTAGGTACCGGTATGGTGGGCGCGCCCGCCTGTGGTGACGTGATGCGCCTACAGATTCAGGTAAGCGACGAGGGCGTTATCGAAGACGCCAAGTTCAAGACCTACGGCTGTGGTTCCGCCATTGCCTCCAGCTCCCTCCTGACCGAGTGGGTGAAAGGCAAGACGATCGACGAAGCGGAGCAGATCAAGAACACTGCCATTGCAGAGGAGCTGGCGCTGCCGCCGGTAAAAATCCACTGCTCGGTTCTCGCCGAAGACGCGATTAAAGCTGCGGTTCGCGATATCCGCGAAAAGCGCGGTGAGTCCGATGACGCTGTAGAAGCCAAGGAATCTGCGGCGGGTTAACTTCTCGTCCAAATGTAGCGTCCAAACATAGCGAAGGTGTTATTTTGGCTATTAGTATGACCGAGGCCGCTGAGGCCCACATTCAAAGTCAATTGGCCAAGCGAGGCAAGGGAATCGGCATTCGTGTCGGTGTCAAAACGGCCGGCTGTTCCGGTCTCGCCTATGTGCTGGAGTTTGTCGATTCGTTCGAAGCCGAAGATACGGTATTTGAGCAAAACGGCGTTAAGTTGGTGGTGGACCCCAAGAGTCTGGTTTACCTCGACGGCACCCAGCTGGATTTCGTCAAGGAAGGCCTGAACGAAGGCTTCACCTTCTCGAATCCCAATGTAAAAAATGAGTGTGGCTGCGGCGAGAGTTTCCACGTCTGATTCGCTCTCGCCCCACAAGGCCGGGTGCGCTGCGCATACCGGCCTTTTTATTGGCTCCTCGGACAGTTGGGGGCCGTGCAGCAGTAAGCGGCAACTTCAGCCGCGTCCCAGGCTGTGCCCCAGTAGGTATATTCAGATGGCAACCAACCTGAACCATTTCGAAGTTTTTGGTCTGCAACCCGCGTTCGCGGTCGATCGCAGTGCCCTTGCGACCCGCTACCGGGAATTACAGCGGGAATTCCACCCGGACAAATACGCTTCCCATTCCGAGGGCGAACAATTGTTGGCCATCAAAATGGCGGCTCAGATCAATGAGGCGCACACCGTTTTGCGCGACCCGGTACAGCGCGCCGCCTACCTACTCAAGTTGGCCGGGGTAGATGTGCCACCTGAGCAGACCACCAAAGATACTGAATTTCTGATGCAGCAGATGATGTTGCGCGAGCGCCTGGAAGAAGTGCGTGAGCAGCCCGATCCGGCAGCTGCGCTGGATGAGCTCAGTGCTGAGGCGCGGGGGCTGATCTCCAATGAGGAACAGCGCTTTGCCGAAACTTATGACGGGGGCGATCTGGGCGCAGCAGAGGACTCGCTGCGCAAGCTTCAGTTCCTGGCCAAGCTTGAGAAACAAATTGACGAGCTGGAAGAAGACCTTTTCAACGACTAGTTGCGAGAGCACTGACTGAGAGGGCCAGACGGTACCGCGCCCCGCTTTAAGAAGAGATAACTAATGGCATTACTGCAGATTTCTGAACCGGGCCAGAGCCCAGCTCCCCACCAGCGCAAGCACGCAGTGGGTATCGATTTGGGGACCACTAACTCACTGGTAGCGACCGTGCGCAGTGGATCGGCAGAGGCCATTGCCGATGAGCAGGGCGAAGTGATCCTGCCATCAGCGGTGCACTACGGGGCCGAGGCGATTACCGTGGGTGCTGAAGCCCGCGCGTGCGCTGCAGAAGATCCCTACAACACCATGATTTCTATCAAGCGCCTGATGGGGCGAGGTGTTGCAGATATCAAAAGTTTTGGTGAGCAGCTGCCCTATCGCCTGGCTGAGAGCAGCGGCGGTATGCCTTCGATTGAAACTGCAGCCGGACCGGTAAACCCGGTGCAGGTATCGGCAGAAATCCTGAAAAAACTGGCCGCGCGCGGCCGCGAAGCGCTCTACGGCAAGGCGGGCGGTGAGCTGGATGGTGCGGTGATCACCGTGCCTGCCTACTTCGATGATGCCCAGCGCCAAGCGACCAAAGACGCCGCCCAACTGGCGGGCCTGAAAGTCCTGCGCCTGCTCAACGAGCCCACAGCAGCGGCTGTTGCCTACGGCCTGGATAAAGGCGAAGAGGGTGTGATCGCGGTCTATGATCTCGGTGGCGGCACCTTCGATATCTCTATTCTGCGCCTGTCCCGGGGTGTGTTTGAAGTCATGTCTACCGGCGGCGATACAGCCCTTGGTGGCGACGATTTCGATCGCACTATCGCTTCCTGGATCGCCGAGCAAGTGGGATTGGGTACCGATCTCGACGCCGCGACCCAGCGAGTCCTGTTAGACAGCGCCTGTGCTGCGAAAGAATCCCTGTCCAGTGTCGAGCAAGTGGAAGTGCAATACGGCGACTGGTCCGGTGTGCTTGACCGCGACACCATGGCTTCACTGCTGGACCCCCTGATCGACAAAACCCTACGCGCCTGCAAGCGCGCCCTGCGCGACGCCGGTATCAGTGCCGATGAGGTGCAGGAAGTGGTTCTGGTGGGTGGCTCCACCCGTACTCTGCGCGTGCGCGAGCGGGTTGAGGGTTATTTTGGCCGTCCCCCCCATGCGGAAATTGACCCCGACCAAGTGGTAGCAATCGGCGCCGCGATTCAGGCTGATGTACTGGTGGGCAATAAGTCCAGCGAAGAACTGCTGCTGTTGGATGTTATTCCCCTTTCCCTCGGGATTGAAACCATGGGCGGCCTCGCGGAAAAACTGATTGATCGCAACACGACCATCCCCGTCTCCAAAGCCCAGGAGTTCACCACTTTTAAAGATGGCCAGACTGCCATGGCGATCCATGTCGTGCAGGGCGAGCGGGAGCTGGTGAGTGACTGTCGCTCACTGGCGCGCTTTGAATTGCGCGGCATACCGCCGATGGTGGCCGGTGCCGCCCATATCCGTGTGACTTTCCAGGTGGATGCTGACGGTCTTCTGTCGGTGACAGCCATGGAAAAAAGCAGTGGTGTCAGTGCCGATATTACGGTTAAACCTTCCTACGGTCTGGAAGACAAGGATATTGCGCGCATGTTGCAGGAATCCTACACCCACGCCGCTGAGGATATCGCCCTGCGCGCCCTGCGCGAGGCTCAGGTGGAAGCGGAGAGAACCCTGGAAAGCATGTTGGTGGCCCTGCGTGAGAACGGCGCCCAGCTGCTGGACGAAGGTGAGTTAAACGAGCTTGAGCACGCGATGGAAGCTTTGCGCCTGGCCCATAACGGCGGCGACGCAGAGGAAATTCGTCGACGTATCGAAGCCTTGAATAAGCTGTCTGAGCCTTTTGCTGCCAAGCGTATGGATGCCTCCATTAAGCGGGCTATGCAGGGCCACAGCTTGGATGAATTTGATAAATAACCATGATCAGGCGCAGACTCTGCGCTGCCGGCGGCCGGGGAGTCGTTACTTTCTCCCCGTCGGATTGAGACCACAGAGGTTCAGTACCCCATGCCGAAGATAGTATTTTTACCCCATCCAGAAATGTGCCCCGAGGGCAAAGTGGTGGAAGCGGAGAGCGGTGTCAGCGTGATCGATGCGGCCCTGGCCAACGATATCGAAATTGAGCACGCCTGTGAAAAAGCCTGTGCTTGTACCACCTGCCACGTCATTGTGCGCGAGGGCTTCGATTCCCTGGAAGAGCCGGACGAGCTTGAAGAGGACCTGCTGGATAAAGCCTGGGGCCTGGAGCCGGAGTCTCGCCTGTCCTGTCAGGCGATTGTGGAGGATGAAGACCTGGTGGTCGAGATTCCCAAGTACACCATCAACCAGGTGTCGGAAAAGCACTGACCTGCACGCTGAGGAAGCTGAATCATGAAGTGGACTGATATTCACGATATTGCCATAGAGTTGAGCGAAGCTCACGAGGATGTGGACCCACTGACGGTCAACTTTGTCGACCTGCGCAACTGGGTGATGGCGCTACCCGGATTTGATGACGATCCCGATCGCTGCGGAGAGAAAATCCTCGAAGCGATCCAGGCTGCCTGGATCGAAGAGCAGGAGTAACCGGCCTTCGGGGCAGTATTGGCAAGAGAGTACAAAAGTCGATCAATACCCCGTATAATCCGCCGGCCGCGAAATGCGGTGATCAAAAATTGAGTACCCCCGGTGGGTATGAAAGGAATATCAGGGAAGAGCAACTGAGTAGGTTGCTCTTTCTTTATGTAGGGAGCCTCTGAACAATCCCGCAACACCTCTGCGAGCCGTGAAGGCCCGCCCTGTGGGGCTTACAGAGTTGTTTGGAGACTCCTAAGTTAAGTTACAAAAAATCAATTTGGAGATAACCATGGCCCTGGAGCGTACCCTTTCTATCATCAAGCCGGACGCAGTAGCCAAGAATGTAATCGGTGAAATCGAGAGCCGTTTTGAGAAAGCTGGCCTGAGCATTGTTGCCATGAAGATGGTTCAACTGTCCCGCGAAAAAGCTGAAGGTTTCTACGCTGAGCACAAAGAGCGTCCTTTCTTTAAAGACCTGGTTGACTTCATGACTTCCGGTCCAGTTGTTGTACAGGTTCTGGAAGGCGAGAACGCTATCCTGGCAAACCGCGATCTGATGGGTGCTACCAACCCTAAAGAAGCTGCTGCTGGCACCATCCGCGCTGACTTCGCTGACAGCATCGACGCCAACGCTGTACACGGTTCTGACTCCGCAGAGTCCGCTGCTCGCGAAGTAAGCTACTTCTTCGCCGACGACGAAATCTGCGCGCGCGCTTAATCCGCGCCACAAATCGCACCGGTCTGTCCGGACCGGTGCAATTCTTCCCCCGAGGTGAAATGAATGACCACAGAGAAAACCAACCTGCTCGGCCTTTCGGTAGAAAAGCTGGCCGCCTTTTTTGAATCATTGGGCGAGAAGCGCTTCCGCGCTGTTCAGGTTTTAAAGTGGATTCACCAGAACGGGGTAGATGACTTTGCTGAGATGACCAATGTCAGCAAGGCCCTGCGTCAAAAGCTGGCGGAAGTGGCCGAAGTCCGTGCCCCAGAAGTATTGAATCAGTGGGATTCCGCCGATGGCACACGGAAATGGTTAATTAAAGTCTCCGGTGGCAATGCTATCGAGACTGTCTATATCCCCGATGGCGATCGCGGCACCCTGTGTGTCTCCTCCCAGGTGGGCTGTTCCCTGGATTGCAGTTTTTGTGCAACTGGCAAACAGGGCTTTAACCGCGATTTAACGGCGGCAGAAATTATCGGGCAGGTCTGGATTGCCTGTAAATCTTTCGGTCAATTGGACCCGAAAGGACCGCGTAAGGTTACCAACGTGGTGATGATGGGCATGGGTGAGCCGCTGCTCAATTTCGACAATGTGGTCGATTCCATGAACCTGATGATGGAAGACAACGCCTACGGAATTTCCAAGCGCCGCGTTACCCTGTCGACTTCCGGTGTAGTGCCCGCACTGGACCGCCTCGCTGATGTTACCGATGTGAGCCTGGCGATTTCCCTGCATGCGCCCAACGATGAATTGCGTAACGAGTTGGTGCCGATCAATAAAAAATACCCTATTGCGGTGCTACTGGATTCCGCCAAGCGCTACATCGACCGCATGCCGGATACGCACCGTAAAATGACCATTGAATACACGCTGATGCGCGAGGTTAACGACCGCCCGGAGCACGCTGAGCAATTGGCGGAGCTGCTTAAAGAGATTCCGGTGAAAATTAACCTGATTCCCTTTAACCCGTTTGAGTTGTCCGACTACCAGCGAGTGAGTAATAACGCACTGCGTCGCTTCCAGCAGATTTTGCTCGACAAAGGTTATACCGTGACTGTGCGCACTACACGCGGCGATGATATTGATGCGGCCTGTGGCCAGTTGGCCGGCAGTGTTAACGACCGCACCCGCCGCTCCGAGCGCTACCGCAACGCAGAGCGCCCCGTTCGTATTGTTAACTAGTCGCTGGTAATTTTTTGTATAGGTTGCCAAATTGTTGGCAGCCTATTGGCTTCGATTTTCCCCTTCTCAAAAAAACTTTGTTCAGCCTGAAATTTCCTTTCTATTCTATTTTTCGTGTCAACGAAATTGCTTTATCTAACGTTTAACGCTCGAGGAAAATTTACCCGGGAAGGGAGTGTTAAATATATGTATATCGCTAAGTTAGAACGATCATATTTTTTTAATCTGCAGTTTGCCTGTAATAATTCAACCGTAAGTACAGTGGATATCCACTGGTGCGACACCTTCAACAGATATTGTGGCACTGAAACTATAGAGTGGCCGCGCTTGTAATTTCCACTGTTTATCAAAACAACATGCCGTTAGAGCGTACTGCCCAGTCATTTTTCGTTTGATCTGGAGTAGTTGCAGTGGGCTTGGGTTCAGGAATAACAATTTATTAAGGTGTTTTTCCATGTACATGGGAGACTGGAGCACGCGGCACTTTATTTATCACCCTGGCCAAGATTAAGAAAAATCATCGACGGGACTGTTCAATTATTATGAACGTTGAAAAAAACCAATTAACTCGATTGCCAGCGGCACTAATGAAGCTGTTGGTCATCTCTATATTTCTTTTTATGGTGGGCTGTGGCGGGGGCGGTTCCTCCAGTAGCGATGACGACTCATCTACAGAGACCACTGAAAGTGATGGTAGCTCGGAAGGTAGTTCTGATTCGGATGATGATACTAGCTCGGACTCAGAGCAGGGGATCGTGGTTTCTGAGTTGATCGCGAACGCCTACTCAGGTACCAGCATAGGGCTTTCCTGGGAAGACTCTGAAGAGACTTACTCCATTTATCGAGATGGTGAATTGGTTGCAGAAACCACTGATAACTATTTCGTGGATGAAAGTCTTTCAGTCAATACCGAATATAGCTATTGGGTTGGTGTCGGAGGCTTTGACAGTGAATCAGGTAGCGTTACTGCAAAGACGCTGGTTAATAACACTAATGATGGTTTCAGTAATGGTACGGATGCAGAGGCTATTGATAAGCGAATAGTTGATTTTGATGAATGCCAAAATGAGCGTTCAGCGATCGATGTGGACGATGACAGCCTCGATAGTTGCTTGCAAGCTGTACTGGATGAGGTAGGCATGGCAGAGCAGCTCGAAGATATGCGCGCCTTTGCTGCACGAGTTAGAAGTGAGCAAGACCCTGCGATGGTTGAGTTGGGCATGCGCCTGTTCCACAGTAAAAGTCTAAGTGCTAACGGCGATACAGCCTGCTCTTCTTGCCACCACCCGACAATAGGCTGTGCTGGTGATGACCTCTCTATGTCTGTTGGGGTTAATGCCGTTGATCCCGATTTGCTTGGCCCTGGGCGCTCCGATGGTGAAAATGAAGTGCCGTTGGTAGCACGTAATGCCCAGCCTATTTGTAATGTGGCGCTCTGGGATAACGGATTGTTTTGGGATAACCGGGTCCTGTTTACCGATGATGGTAGCCTTAAAACGGATTCCAGGGATGTAACTAATAATACCGAAGCGGCGGTTGGTACTGGCACCTTGGCACTGATGATGGCCCAAGCACACTTTCCAGTAACTGATGCCGCTGAGATGGGGGATATTTCTGAATTTGGCTATGATGAAAGTAGCGACGGTGATCTCACAGATTACCGTGAAGAGTATCTCATACCAAAGCTCAATCAAGACTCCTGGGGAGCTTTATTTACTGCTGCTTATGGCGATTCTGAAATTGATTTCAGCAGGATCGCAGAGGCAATCGCTGCCTATGAAGCGGTCTATATCTTTATCGATAACCCCTTCTTTGATTATGTCGATGGTGACCTGACTGCAATTGATAACGATGCGAAGCGTGGAGCTATTACTTATTTTACGCCAGGTTCTGGTTGTACTGCTTGCCACACGGGTGCCTTCTTTACCAATCAGGGGTTGAGAGTCGTTAACTATCCACAAATTGGTATTGGTAAAGAGGATGATGGCGCGGATTGGGGCGGGGCCGTACTGGGTGGCTTCCGTGTTCCAACACTGCTCAATGCGGGAATTACTGGTCCCTGGGGCCATGCGGGGCAGTTCGGTACTTTAGAGAGAAATATCGAGCACTACGCTGGTCAAGCGGATTCGGTATCCCGGTATTTCGCCGATAGCGAAATGTGCGATCTGGATCAGTTTGCCGAGCTTGAAGATTGTGCGGAGAAAGTTGCGCCAGACGGCCTGGAACTGACGGAGGCTATTCTGGAGATAGATGGTGATGCAGCGCTCCCCATAGATGACGATGAAGTGGGGTTTATTGCAGCATTTCTTGAAGCACTTACCGATCCGGATGCAGAGAATGTGAATTCAAGCGCAACCCAGTCCCTAATCCCACCTCGTGATGGTGGTCCTGATGGGATGCAGTTGGATGCTTGGGATGAGGACGGCAATGAACTCTAAGCACTCCCTGTAATAAATTTTGGCGCCTCATTTTATAGCCGACTATCACCGAGGCGCCGTTCTCCGAAGAAATGTTTTTATATTCGAACCTTTTATTCGGGGATCGATTTTCTATCTATCCCCCTTCCCAAGTTTTTGGTTTGTACTCATAAAGCCCTATTAATTACTTCTCTACTCTACTCTGTTCTGGTTCTTATACATTTCTTCCTTGCTTTTCTTGTTCAAGCTGTCAGTCCTTGCAGGCCATTTTTTGTTTATATGTAATAGTTTGAATAAGAACTGGGTTGCTTCAAATTCTTTTTGCTTTTTCATCTTTAGGTTAAAGCCAATCAAAATATTCAAGCAGGACCACCACCCGTTAATACCAAGGAATTAAATTTTTCGATTTCATTAAATTCCACTTTGGTGGCTAGTTTCTTTAATTTCCACGCAATGAGAACAGGTGTAATAGATTACTGCGACTTTCTTAGCAGTTATTCCTGCGTTTGATGGTTAGAGTAGATCCAAGGAGCCCCTGAAAGCCAGTAGGGCGGGCCTTGGCTGTGTTGCAGCACTTGCAATAAGGCCATTCGTGGCGAGCTGCGCTCAAAATCTGTAGTTCCCAGGATCTGCAGAGATATTACGGAGCTGTTCAGGGGCTTCCTGGGTATTTGGCCCTTATCTATAGTAAGGCCGAAATTTCCTTCGCTTCAATTTGAGTGAGTTTTAATTCACCGTTTTATTTTTAGTTTTACAGCAAGTGTTTCCTTACCCTTTGGTGTCAGTACTGGCACTTAGATCTGTATTTGCTGTCAAGAACTCGGAACAAGAAAAGGTCATTGACGGGCAGGTCAAGAACTATGAACTCTGTTAATAATAAATTAACTCAACAGCAAACGGCGCTGATAAAGTCGTTATTTCTATCTTTAATTCTTGTGATGACTGGCTGTGGAGGCGGTGGTTCCTCCAGCAGCGATAGTGATTCATCAACGGAGACTGGCGACACGGGGAGCGGTGATGATTCTGGTACAGGTGATGATTCTGGTACAGGCTCAGGGCAGGGAATCATCCCTGCAGAATTGATTGGCAATGCATTTTCAGGCACCAGTATCGGCCTATCCTGGGAGAGTACTGGTGATACCTATGTGATTTATCGTGGCAGTGTGAGAATTGCGGAGACCACCGAAGGATACTATGTCGATGAAGGCCTTTCGGTAGATACTGAGTACACATACTGGGTCACTACTGGTGATATTGATAACGGCGATGAAACTTCCAGTGTTACTGCTAGAACATTAGTTAATAACTCGAATGCGGGCCTAAATAATGGCTCCGATGCCGATGGTGCAGATAACCGGGTATCTGATTTTGATGAATGTCAAAATGCACGCTCAGCGGTAGATATTGCTGCTGGCAGTCTGGACAGCTGTTTACAGGCGGTGCTGGATGACGTTGGCATGGCTGAGCAGTTGGAGGATATGCGTGCCTTTGCAGCTCGGGTTAGGAGCGAGCAGGACCCAGCTATGGTGGAGTTGGGGATGCGTTTATTTCACAACAAAAGCCTGAGCGCTGATAACGACGTTTCATGTTCCTCTTGTCATCACCCGGCAATGGGCTGTGGTGGTGATAATTTGTCGATGCCGGTTGGTGTCGACCCCATTGATGCTAATTTGTTAGGTCCGGGTCGCTCTGACGGTCAGAATGAGGTTCCACTTGTGCCGCGCAATGCCCAACCTATCTGTAATGTGGCGCTCTGGGATAGCGGCTTATTCTGGGATAATCGGGTCGCAATAAATGGTAATGGAGGACTTAGAACAGACTCCCGGGATGTTACGAATAATACTGAAGACGCGGTGGGCACCGGCACTCTGGCACTTATGATGGCCCAGGCTCATTTTCCGGTCACTGAAGCTGCGGAGATGGGAGATATAACCCAGTTTGGTTACGATGATACCAGCGATGACGGGTTTACGGATTACCGTGAGGATATTCTTGCTGAAAAATTAACCCAGGACTCTTGGGGCGCGATGTTTACCGCAGCTTTCGGTGACTCGGCAATTAATTTTAGCAGGATTGCGCAGGCTATTGCCTCCTACGAGGCGGTACAAATTTTTATCGACAACCCCTTTTTCGACTATGTCGACGGTGATCTAGCAGCCCTTGATAACGATGAAAAGCGTGGGGCTATCACCTTTATGACACGCAATTCAGGGTGTACTAATTGCCACTCAGGTGCCTTTTTCTCTAATCAGGGGTTGAGAGCAGTCAGCTATCCGCAAATTGGTGTTGGCAAGGACGAGAGTGGCAACGGAGCTGACCTCGGCGGGAATGGAAGTGGTAGTTTCCGAACTCCAACCCTGCTTAACGTAGCGCTTACTGGCCCCTGGGGACATGCCGGCCAGTTCGGCAGTTTGAAGAGAAATGTGGAGCATTATACAGGTCGTGCCGATTCTGTTTCCCAGTACTTCACCAATAGTGAAATGTGTGATTTGGATCAATTTGTAGGAGTGGACGAGTGCGCGGCAAAAGTTGCGCCTAATGGCCAAGCTCTCACTGAAGCATTGCTGGCTGAAAATGGTGATGGCGCTGTTAATTTGGACGATGATGAGGTTGATTTACTTGTGGCATTCCTTGAAGCTCTAACTGACCCAGATGCGGCAAATATTGGCTCTAATGCAGTTCAATCGCTGATTCCACCTAGAGACAGTGGTCCAGATGGGATGCAGTTGGATGCAGAAGACCAGGAGGGTAACCAACTCTAAACACTGATAGACCCCTGTGGCTGGTGTGATGGCAATGTTGGACAAAGTCGTCACTAAATGGAATTGATTGGGTTTTAGGGCTGCAACTGGTAAGGCTTTCCGGCAGTATAGGGGCTTGGGAAGCGCCAGTTGAGGCGGAAACAGTTTTCTAACAGAAAAACCGAATCACTATCAAAGGATGCTGGTGGCTGTAGACGGTTTTTCTTTGTTTTGCGGGCTTGCTTTGTCCAGGGATTGGCGGCGGCATTGACTGGTGTAGCACTGTCATCCGCATAATCTCGCTGGGCCTATAAGTGAAAAATAAAGATACAGGTGGTGTAGTGTCCGCGAAATTTAAGAGTCTGCC
Source organism: Microbulbifer maximicatervae (SeqCode) (assembly GCF_052467815.1). Classification (NCBI taxonomy): domain Bacteria; kingdom Pseudomonadati; phylum Pseudomonadota; class Gammaproteobacteria; order Cellvibrionales; family Microbulbiferaceae; genus Microbulbifer; species Microbulbifer maximicatervae (SeqCode). Next base: position 423,560 of record NZ_CP174326.1, on the reverse strand, counting down.
GCTCCTAGTGCTACTCGGTACCCTTTTGGGAGGCTGTGTAACCTCTGGAGGGGCGGAGCGCAAGGCAGTTAATCTGGATAAAGCTTTGGAAACCCATGTCCAGTTGGGGCTTCGCTACTTGAGAGATCCTGATAACAGAGAGCAGTCCCGTCGCCATTTAAACCGTGCTTTGGAATTGGGTAAAAAGAATCCATTGGCACATCATGGCCTGGCGTTGCTCTATCAAGTGGATGGTGAGTTGGATATTGCCGAGTCTCATTTCAAGAAAGCTCTACGCTATAGCGATGGGTTTTCCATGGCTCATACCAACTATGGCGTTTTTCTCTATAAGCAAGAGCGCTATAAAGAAGCCCTCAAGCAGTTTGAGCATGCCTCCACCGATCTCACTTACAACCGCCGCTCTTTTGCCTTGGTCAACTATGGTCGCACGGCTGCACGTCTTGGACTTGAAGACAAGGCGGAAGGGGCTTATGCCAGGGCGTTGGCGTTGAACCCCGATTTGCCATTGGCTCTGATTGAAATGGCCGAACTGAAATTCGATGCCGGTGATTATGCTAAATCCAAAGTTTACCTGGATCAGTTTAGTGAAAAAAACCGCCAGACTCCACAGTCACTATGGCTTGGAATTCGAATAGAAAAAGTATTTGGCAATCGTGACAAGGAGCGCAGTTACGCCCTTGCTTTGAAAAATTTGTACCCGTACTCTGCGGAGACACTGAAATATCAGGAGTTGAGTGGTAATGACGGATAGTAGTCCCGAGCACTGCGATGGTGGTGAACTCGTATCCAGTACGCAAACTTCTAAAGACTCTGCCGGCCGTCTCTTGCTGGCGGCTAGAGAAGCGGCGGGGCTCTCCCGTGCGGAGCTGTCGCAGCGCCTCTGTATTATCGACAACACTGTTGAGTGGCTGGAAAGTGACAATTACGTGCGGCAGCCGGAAGCTGTCTATGCACGAGGCTATATTCGCAATATTTGCCGTGAATTGAGTATTCCCGTTGAACCTGTTTTGGAAGCCTATGATAGAGACCGGCCACAGCCGGAACAGCGTAGCGAATCCCGGCGAATCACCAAGGCTGAAGCATTCAGGCCCGAACGCAGAAGAGGGCATGGGGCTTTGGCTCTAATACCTCTGCTGCTTGCCGCTGGTGTCTTTTGGTGGAAATACGGTACCCCGGTCAATATTCCCGGTATGCCCCTTGGCGAAGATGGTGCTGAGCAAGTAGCTGAGTCCCCGGTTGCCAATGCAGTTATAGATAATTCAGTCGCTAATGGTGAGCAAGTTGAAATCCAGCAGCAAGAGATGACGGTAGCAGCTGGAAACCTTGGCTCAGAGTCCGCAGCCAATGATTCTGTGAATATCCGACCTGAGGTTGCCAGCGTTGATTTGGTGGAAGTTCAACCCACTTCTTCTGTAGCAACAGTGACTGAGCCTGTACCCACCCAAGTAGCCCAGTTGGACCAGGCCCTGAAAGGCGCATTGCGGCTTCGCTTTGATGAAGATGCCTGGGTTGAGGTGAAAGACGCACAAGGTGTGATTTTACTGGCCGGGGTCCAAGCTGCTGGCAGTGCCAAATCTATAGATGGAGATGCTCCATTTGAGCTGATGTTGGGAAATGCCCGTGCAACCCATGTGGTTTACCGCGATGAAACTATCGACAGCCAGCCTATTGGCGACCGCCGCACTCGTCGTCTGATTGTCGGCGATTAAGATGATCTTCCCCGTTTGGGCGCGAACCCTGTAGGTTTGCGCCCAATCTCTCTATAATCTCCCCTCGATTTTTATCAGTAATACCACCAGGTCAGCCTATGCAATTTGAATCTCCCATTGTCCGCCGCAAGTCGCGCCAGATTATGGTGGGTGATGTACCGGTCGGAGGGGATGCCCCGATCTCGGTGCAAAGTATGACCAACACCGAAACCTGCGACGTAGCAGCTACTGTTGGCCAGATCCAGCGCCTGGAACAGGCTGGAGCCGATATAGTGCGGGTTTCTGTGCCCAGCATGGATGCCGCAGAGGCGTTTGGAGAAATTAAAAAACAGGTGAATGTCCCGTTGGTCGCAGACATTCACTTCGATTACCGTATCGCCTTGCGGGTCGCAGACCTGGGGGTGGATTGCCTGCGTATTAACCCCGGTAATATTGGCCGAGAGAAGCGTATTCGGGCCGTAGTGGATAAAGCGCGCGATCTGAATATCCCGATTCGTATCGGTGTCAATGCGGGCTCCCTGGAAAAAGACCTGCAGAAAAAGTATGGCGAGCCCACGCCGGATGCTCTGGTAGAGTCGGCGCTGCGCCATGTAGCGATCCTCGACAGCCTGGACTTCCAGGACTTCAAAGTCAGTGTAAAAGCATCCGATATCTTTATGGCCACGGCTGCCTATCGCAAGCTGGCCCAGCAGATTGAGCAACCGCTGCACTTGGGTATTACCGAAGCTGGTGGCTTGCGTGCCGGCACAGTGAAGTCGGCGATTGGTCTCGGTGCCCTCCTGCTCGACGGTATTGGTGACACCCTGCGGGTTTCCCTGGCTGCAGACCCGGTGGAAGAGGTCAAAGTGGGCTGGGATCTGCTCAAAAGCCTGCGTCTGCGCAGTAAAGGTATTAACTTTATTGCCTGTCCCAGTTGCTCGCGCCAGAACTTCGATGTGGTGAAAACCATGAATGAGCTGGAGACGCGCCTGGAAGATGTGACCACACCGCTGGATGTGGCAGTAATTGGCTGTATCGTCAACGGCCCCGGCGAAGCGAAAGAAGCCGATGTAGGCCTGACAGGTGGTACCCCGAGCCATGCCATCTATGTGGATGGGCAGCCAGACCGCAAGTTTAAGAATGAAAATCTGGTGGATGATTTAGAGCGTTTGATTCGCGAGAAGGCGGCCGCCAAGGCCGAGCGCGAAGCGGATATCATCGCCAAGGCGTAGAGGGCAACAGCTCCCTGCGCAAGCCCCAATTAATTGAGTGAAAAATTAAGGAACAGCGTTGAAACAGCTTCGCGCAATTCGCGGCATGAACGATCTGCTACCGGAACAGTCCCCGGTATGGCAGTACGTGGAAGCCACACTGAGTGAACTTACTAGTCGCTACGGCTACACCGAAATTCGCACTCCCTACCTGGAGTCGACCCAGTTATTTTGCCGTGCGGTGGGCGAGGCTACCGATATTGTCGAGAAGGAAATGTACACCTTTGATGACAAGAGCGGTGACAGCGTTACCCTGCGCCCTGAGGGCACAGCGGGCACTGTGCGTGCAGCAATCCAGAGCAACTTGCTGAACCAGCCACAGCGCCTGTGGTATTTCGGCCCTATGTTCCGCTATGAGCGCCCACAGAAGGGGCGCCTGCGTCAGTTCCACCAGTTTGGTGTCGAGGTGTTTGGCATTCAAGGGCCGGATATCGATGCAGAAATCCTGATCATGACTGCGCGACTGTGGCGTCAGCTGGGTATCAGCGAGCATGTGACCCTGCAGCTCAATTCCCTGGGTAACGCTGAGAGCCGCGCTGCTTATCGGGATGCGCTGGTCACTTATTTAAGTGAGCGTCGTGACCAGCTGGATGAGGACAGCCAGCGCCGTCTGGAGCGCAATCCGCTGCGAATTCTCGACAGTAAAAATGCGCAAACTCAGGAACTGCTGGCGGATGCGCCCTGTCTACTGGACTTCCTCGATGAGGAATCCGCCGCCCACTTTAGTCAGCTAAAGGCGCTTTTGGACGGGGCTGGCGTTAAGTATGAGATCAATCCCAAGTTGGTGCGCGGTCTCGACTACTACGGAAAAACCGTATTTGAGTGGGTGACCGACAGCCTCGGTGCCCAGGGCACTGTGTGTGCCGGTGGCCGCTATGACGGCCTGGTAGAACAGATGGGTGGCAAAGCCACTCCGGGAGTGGGTTTTGGCCTGGGTGTTGAGCGTCTTGTATTGATGCTGGAAACCCTAGAAGTGTTGCCTGAGTCCCTTTCGCAACAGGTAGATGCCTACCTGGTTGCCGTTGGTGATGTACAATCAGCTGCCATGACAGCCGCCGAGCAATTGCGCGACGAGCTGCCCTGGTTGCGACTGCAGTTGCACTGTGGTGGAGGAAGCTTTAAAAGCCAGATGAAGAAAGCTGATAAGAGCGGCGCCGATTATGCGCTGATTATCGGCGAAGATGAGGCTGCAAGTGGTCAGATAACTGTGAAGTACCTTCGCGCTGACCAACCGCAGCAAACGCTGGCACCGAAAGAGCTGGCAGCACTGCTGCAAGGCTGAAAGAAACACTGAGGGAGGCGGAGGCCCCCGCCGGGAAAGTTAGTAATCTACAGGAAAGGCAAATTACCCAATGGCTGAGCATCTTACCGAACAAGAACAAATAGAAACGCTGAAGCGCTGGTGGGCGGAAAATGGCAAGGGAATTGTGACTGGCATTGTGCTGGCCCTGGCCGGTTACTTCGGTTATCAGTGGTGGCAGGGAGATCAGCGCACCAAGGCTGAAGCGGCCTCTGACTTGTACCAGACTTTCGTTGAAGCGGTCTCCGCCAACAACAATCAACCGGACAACAAGCAGCTTACCACTGCCAAGAATGTGGCCGAGCAGCTGAAAGATGATTTTGCCAAGCGTATCTACGCCAGCCAGGCTGCACTGCGTCTCGCGGCTATTTCAGCGGAGAGCAATGACCTGGAAGCTGCCGAGCAGCAGCTGCAGTGGGTACTCGACAACACCAGTGAAGCAAGCCTGGAGTTGCTCGCTAAACGCCGCCTGGCCGCTGTTTTGGCGGCCCGTGGTGAGTCCGATGAAGGCCTGAAATTGCTCGAGGGCACCATACCCCCGGCATTCGCGGCCCTTTATTCTGAGACTCGTGGTGATATCCTGAAGCAAAAGGGTGACATCGCCGGTGCGCGTGCCGCGTACGAGCAAGCACTGACAGAGCTTCTGCCAGAGCAAGCGGGCAACACCCAACTTCTGCGCCTGAAGGCTGAAAGCCTGGCGGTAACCGAGAGCAGTGACGCTCAGAACCAAACCGAGCCTGTATCTGAGGGAGACGAGTAATGGGATTTCTGAATCGCGCTGCGGGTCGCACTGCAGCGGTGGCGCTAGCGGTGGCCCTGGCCGCCTGTGCCTCTAATGACGAGAAGGAAGATGTCGACCCCGTCGAACTGGTGGATATTAACTCCACTGTTGCCCTGCAAGAGGTGTGGTCTGCCGATATTGGCGGTATTGACCAAAAGCGTTACGCGATGCTGCAGCCGAGCCTTATCGATGGTCGCCTGATAGCTGCCAGCAGCGATGGTGAAATCAGTGCTTTTGATCGCAGCTCCGGGCGCAAGCTCTGGGAGACAGATCTGGATGTAGATCTGAGCGGTGGTGTGGGTACTGGCCTGGGCATGGCGGTAGTCTCCGACTACCGCGGCCGCGCTGTGGCTCTGGATCTCGAAAACGGCGCTGAGCTATGGAATTACCAGGTCTCCGGCGAAGTAGTTGCCGCTCCAGCGATCGGTGCTGGCGTGGTTGTCCTGCAGACCGTAGATGGCAAGCTGGTTGGCCTCGACGCTACCAGCGGTGAAGAGTTGTGGAGCCACAATACCAATTTGCCAGTACTGACCCTGCGCGGTACTGCAGCACCTGTTATTAGCGGTGGTATGGTGATTGCCGGCCTGGATAACGGCAAACTGCTGGCCCTGGACGCCCGCGATGGCATTCAGCGCTGGGAACAGCGAGTCGCTATTCCCCAGGGCTCTGCGGAGCTGGAGCGGGTAGTTGATATCGACGGTGCTCCAGTAGTGCGCGGTGATTTGGTGTTTGCCGCCAGCTACCAGGGCCGTGTTGTCGCCCTGTCCAAAGATAATGGCCGCGGCCTCTGGGCTCGCGATGCCTCTACCCACCACGAAGTGGCAGTAGGTGGTGGCCATGTCTACCTCAGTGATGCCTCCGGTAGCGTCTATGCCTACAATGTGGGCAGCGGCCAGATCGAGTGGAGTAATAACGAACTATTGCGCCGCGAATTGAGCGGACCGGCTTTCTTCCAGGACGTGGTCGTTGTGGGAGATCTGGAAGGCTACCTGCATGTGCTGGACCCTAATTCCGGACAATTTATTGGCCGCGAGCAGGTGGACGGTGATGCGATTCGCATCCCCATTCTGGTTGATGGCGATCTGATATTTGTGCTGTCGGATGATGGCAAGTTATCAGCTCTACGCCTCGCTGATTCCTGATAATCGCAGCCAACTGACGAGAGGCGGACAGGCTGTCCGCCTTAGGGCTTAGAGCCCGCAAATGGAGCCTGCTGCGCAGGCAAGTTGAAATCGCCCGCCTCGCGCGGGCTTTTGTATTTTTTTATTCGGCTAAAACCAGAATTTGTATGCTGCCAGTAATTGCCCTGGTCGGGCGCCCCAATGTGGGCAAATCCACACTTTTTAACCGGTTGACCAAGTCTCGCGACGCTTTGGTGGCCAACTACGCCGGGCTTACCCGCGATCGCAAGTACGGTGAGGCGGAGATCGACGGGCGCAAGCTGTTACTGGTTGATACCGGTGGTATTTCCGGTGGCGAAGAAGGCATCGATGCGGCTATGGCCGAACAATCTATGCAGGCCATTGAAGAAGCAGACTTCGTACTCTTTTTGGTGGACAGCCGCGCCGGCCTGACCCCAGCCGACGAGATGATTGCCGAGCGCTTGCGCACCCGCTCCAAGCCCACTTTCCTGGTGGCCAACAAAGTTGATGGGGTAAACCCGGATATTGCCCTGGCACCTTTCTATGAGTTGGGTATTGGTGAGCTTTTCCCGACGACTGCTACCCACGGACGCGGTGTTCGCTCCCTGATGCAGCGGGTAATCGAGGACCTGCCCGAGCAGGAGATTGAAGAGGAAGCCGAGGAAGCGACCGGAATCAAGATTGCCATTGTGGGCCGCCCCAATGTGGGTAAATCCACCCTGGTTAACCGCCTCTTGGGTGAGGACCGGGTTGTTGTCTACGATCAGCCCGGCACAACCCGCGATAGCGTCTATATCAATTATGAACGCGACGAAAAGCCTTACACCCTGATCGATACTGCGGGCATTCGCCGCCGGAAAAATATCAAGGAGTCGGTGGAGAAGTTCTCTATCGTCAAAACCTTGCAGGCGGTGGAAGATGCCAACGTAGTGGTTCTGGTGATCGATGCCCGCGAAGGCCTGGTGGACCAGGATATGCACCTGATGGGCAGCGTAGTACAGGCGGGACGCGCGCTGGTAGTTGCCCTGAACAAATGGGATGGGCTGGAAGCGGATCATCGCGACTATGTGAAAGCCGAGTTGGAGCGCCGCCTGCGCTTTGTGGACTTTGCTGATGTGCACTTTATTTCTGCACTGCATGGCACCGGTGTTGGGCATCTGTACGAGTCCATTGAGGGTGCTTACCAGAGCGCTACAGACAAACTGTCCACTAATCACCTCACTCGTATTCTGGAGTGGGCGGTAAGTGAGCACCAACCACCTTTGGTGCACGGACATCGTATCAAATTGCGCTACGCTCACGCCGGTGGACAAAATCCGCCGGTTATTGTGATCCACGGTAACCAGACTGAGCAGGTACCGGCACATTATGTGCGCTACCTGGAGAAGACTTTCCGCAAGGCTCTGGATTTGCACGGTACTCCGGTAAAAATTGAGTTCCGCACCAGCGCCAACCCCTACGCGGACAAAAAGAACAAGCTGAGTGACCGCCAGAAGGCCAAGAAACGCCGCCTGATGAAGTTTGTTAAAAAGAAGAAAAAATAAGAGGCGGTAACTTAGGTTACCTGTAAGCCGGCAAGGGATACTGCCGGTTTGCGCACCACTCCAGCTTCTACAGCCTTAACCCACAGTGGAATGGCATTGTGGGATTTCTATCGTACCAGTGATCCCGTTTTTGACGGGGCCAGGGAAGAAACCACAAGGAGAATACGATGTTGAAGCTGAAGAATCCTGCATTGCTGCGCAACCAGTCCTATATCAATGGCCAGTGGATTGACGCTGATTCTGGCGATACCTTCGATGTGTTGGACCCGGCAACTGGCAAGGCGGTTGCCAGTATCGCCAATTTGGGGGCAGATGAGACTCGCCGTGCTATAGAAGCTGCTGATAAAGCCTGGCCTGCCTGGCGCGATACTCCGGTAAAAGAAAGAGCGAAAATACTCAGGCGCTGGTATGAGCTGATAATTGCTAACGCCGATGATCTAGCCATTATTTTGACCGCAGAGCAAGGCAAGCCGATGACGGAGGCCCGTACTGAAATTGTGTATGGTGCTAATTATGTCGAATGGTTTGCGGAAGAAGCCAAGCGCGTCTACGGGGATGTTATTAGCCCGCCTTCCAGTGATAAACGGCTCTTGGTTATCAAGCAGTCGATTGGTGTGACCTGTTCTGTAACGCCATGGAATTTCCCCAGCGCTATGATCGCACGCAAAATGGCTCCCGCTATTGCCGCAGGCTGTCCTTTTATTGCCAAGCCCGCCTCCGAAACACCTCTATCCGCACTGGCACTCGCAGTTCTCGCTGAAGAAGCGGGAATTCCCCCTGGTGTTTTTAATATTGTCGCAGGGGATAAGGCACCGGAGATTGGCGCAGAAATGACGGCCAATCCCTTAGTGCGGAAATTTACTTTTACCGGTTCTACTGCTGTCGGAAAATTGCTGCAAGCCCAGTGTGCAGCAACCATGAAAAAAACCTCTATGGAATTGGGGGGTAATGCCCCATTTATTGTTTTTGATGATGCTGACATTGGCGAAGCCGTAAAGGGCGCAATTGTTTGTAAATATCGCAATGCCGGTCAAACCTGTGTATGCGCCAATCGCATTTTCGTGCAAGAAGGTGTTTACGAAGAGTTTGCACAGAAATTTTCCGCTGCGGTAAACCAGCTTTCCATGGGCAGTGGTTTTGATAGCGGTGTCGACATGGGCCCTATGATTACCACCAAAGCAGTGAAGAAAACGGAATCTCTGGTGGAAGATGCGCTGCAAAAAGGCGCGCAAACCCTAGTTGCTGGTGGTCCCAGTACTATGGGGGAATGCTTTTATTCTCCCGTAGTATTGGGTGGGGCCACCGATCAAATGAACTTGTTCAAAGAAGAGATCTTCGGTCCGGTAGCTCCGCTATATAAATTCTCCTCTGAAGAGGAAGTCATTAAAATGGCCAACGATACGGAATTTGGTCTGGCTTCTTATTTTTACTCCAGGGATATCGGTCGTATTTGGCGTGTTGCAGAGGGACTTGAATACGGTATGGTCGGTATCAATGAGGGTATTATTTCCAATGAAATGGCACCCTTTGGCGGTGTAAAAGAATCCGGACAGGGACGCGAGGGCTCAAAGTACGGTATTGAGGATTACCTGGAAATAAAATACTTGTGTGTCGGTGGTATTGATAAGTAGTTTAGGAGCCTCGGAATAACTCAGTGATGTCTCTGGCTTACAGAGCGGCTCACAATCAAGGCGCGGCTTCGCAGGAATGTCTAGACCTTTCAAGAAGTCGCAACGCGGAGTGTGAATCGCTCTGCAAGCCCCGAAGGGCGGGCCTTCAAGACCCGCAGAGGTATTACGGAGTTATTCAGAGGCTTCCTTATAAAGTGTTTGGATTTTAAATGGTTGTAGAGCCTATTGCGCGGGTGTATTCCTGCTTTGGTGAAAAGTTTGGAGTGCCCCGCCAGCCACTATTGGCGGATGCCAGTCGCGCCAGTATTGCGTTGTTACCTCCCCTGGATACGCCAGATGCAGTTGCTGGTCTGGAGCAAAATAGCCATATCTGGGTAGTGTTCCAATTTCACCAAGCCGCTGGGCAGTGGTCAGCTAAAGTGCGCCCGCCCCGTTTGGGCGGCAATAAGAAACTGGGTGTCCTCGCCACTCGCTCGCCTTTTCGTCCCAATAATATCGGGCTGTCAGTAGTTCGTCTTTTGGAGGTGCGCACCTCTCCTAAAGTAGAGTTGATAGTTGCTGGGGCAGATTTAGTCGATGGTACGCCAGTATTGGATATTAAACCCTATGTTCCCTATGCGGATGCATTAACGCATGCGCAAAGTGAATTTGCCGACGCAGCTCCAGTGCAAATTCCCGTTGCTATCCCCGAGCCAGTTCTGAATAAAGCCAAAGCCTACCGCGATGACTGGGGTACAGATCTCCCCCGTTTAATTGAACAGGTGTTATCCCAGGATCCAAGACCGGCATACCAAAAGATCGATCCACAGCGCATTTATGGCATGCAATTGTGTGAATTCAATTTGCGTTGGCGTTATACCGATGCCGGAATAGAAGTGGTGGCACTGGAATAACCCTCGATCAGCTAATTTCGGTATTCTGCAGTAAGTCAGGATGTGTCTCCTCCGTAACTGTCTAGGGTTCGGAACGGATATGTCATTCATTTTCATGGGAAATACAATTCCCCAAGATACGGCATTCGCCTAAAAATAACGCCTAGCTATCCAAGGGCACAGCTATGCCAGTACGTGAAACCTTTAATTATCAAGGCTTAGATGCTATTCGCGTCGGCCGAGTCAATATGGGTGTTAATACAACCTTTGTTGTTTATCGCCTTAATGGAACCGTAATTGATACGGGTCCCAGCAATCAGTGGAAGTATGTCAAGCCGTTTATACAAAGCGCACCGCTAAAGCAGTTATTGCTGACTCATCACCATGAAGACCATAGTGGCAATGCCGGCGCTATCCAGAAACTTACCGGTGTGCAGGCGGTGGCCCCGGATCTGACTATTGGTATATTAAAAAAAGGCTTCCGAATTCCCCCGATGCAGAAGTTTTTCTGGGGAACTGCGGGAAAAGCGGAGGTGGCACCTCTTCCAGAGGAAGTCTACATTGGTGAAGAAAAAGTGGTTCCAGTATTTAGTCCCGGGCATGCAAAGGATATGACCTGTTATTTACTGCCTGAGCGCGGTTGGCTGTTTAGTGCTGATTTATTTATTGCCAACTACTTAAAATTCCTGCGTATTGATGAAGATGTTCCTACATTAATGAAAAGTATAAAGGGGGCCCTGGATCATTCATTTGACGTTATCCTCTGCCCTCATAGAGGTGTGGTAGAGGATGGCTGGCAGCAGTTGAATAAAAAATATGAGTATCTGCTTAATTTATCTGGAGAGGCGCAGAAGTTGAAACAACAGGGACTGACCTTAGAAGAGACTACTTTGCGTTTATTGGGCAAAGAAGGACTGTTCAGCGCTTTGACTGGTTATAACTTCTGCAAGAGAAATTTGATTGCTTCATGCTTACAGGTTAACTTGGATGAGATGCCTAGATTTTAGGCTTTCATTGCTTGCTATTGAGTAGTCAATTTCGATGTAAGTTATTTGTTAATGTGGTTTTTGATTATGGATTATAAATTTTTAGAAGAAGAGTATGTTTGTAATTAGGGAATCCCTAAGGGTGTTTATTTTGGGTTTGCTTGCTTGGCCTGTATTAAGCAATGTTTTGAGCTTTTTAAAGCCTTTCTTGATGGCGTTGAGTTATGATGAATCTTCCGGAGGGTTTGCACCTAACTTTATAGATGTTATCTACCCCTACTTCACATTGGTATCTATTGCTTTTGCCTATGCATTCTTTTTGTTGACTCGGTTGATAGTGGTGGGCTTAAAGCGCTGGTTGTGTGTCGGCTTGGTTGTATCTTATTTGTGTGTGTCTATCTATGCAGTATTCCCTGAAGACTCTATTGCGTATTTAGCTTTAAGTAGTGCTCATTACTTACTTGAATTGATAATGTTAATAATTGGTGCGACTATTATTTATAAAAACATACCGGATATTTCTGTAGTAGATAGTAAAGGTGGTGGGGTGTCGGCATAAGATCTGGGTTAATTGATCTGGTACTATCGACCTGCTTTTTGTCGTGGTAATAAATTGTTTATCCTTTTTAAGTGTGGGTTTGATCTTTGTTGCAGATGCCCAAACCCAAGTGTCGAAAGGGTAGGGGGGGTATTTTGTTTTAATACTGGAAATCAATATCGTTATTTTTCAACCTCGATAATATACCGTTTAATTCGGATTCCGGCCCTGTTTTTCATTTTGATGTGGATCTTGCGAAGGTATTCCTCTATTACTTGGTTTGCAAACTTTTCTCTGTGTGGGCTGGGGATGTGTCGAAATTGGGGGACCCAGGAAAGAAAAAAATCAGTCAAGTTCTTTTTGGTTTCGAAATATTCTACCTTGTATATTTCATCTATCCTTGAAAGGTAGAAGCCCGCATTTTCAATGAAGTTGCGCATTTCCTGCAGTGAAAAATGATTGTATGGGTCATGGAAATCAGTGAAGTAAGGCTTCCATTCATTGCTGTTCTGGAAGTCATCAACGGTATCCCAAAAATTTTCATGTCCTGCCTGAAATCCTACTACAGAAACAACTTCGCCATTATCTTTTAAGTATTTATGGAATCCTTCCCAGACTTTCGCTTGATTTTTTACCCAATGTAGACAGCTAAAAGAGAAAATCATATCGAATTTTTTATTGAAAGTTAATTCATCGGCACTCATCTGTTGAAAAGAAAGGTTGGGGACATCTCCATGCATTTCGCGGGCATGCTTTATCATATCCTCCGTGAGATCAACACCAATAACTGAACCGTGCTCTAGATTTTCTGCTATGTATCGCGTGATTCGACCATCTCCACAGCCTACATCTAAGATCGATTTTGCCTTCTGAAAAGGGCATCGTTCGATCGCTTCCATGGCTTGGTGCCACTGCATTTTTGATGCTTTGACATATTCAGCAGCGCACCAGTTGTCATGTCTTACATTTTTTTTCACTGGATTTACATCGGAAAGGAAAAGATTAGTTAGTTTAGTTTGAATATAAAAATGGGCGGCTAAACTAGCTGCTAAATAGGAAAAATGACATTAGATCTACCCTAATCTTTGCGGTCGCGAATCCTTTTATAATAGGTGGCAGGTGCCAATGTTACCATTGATATAAAGAATCAAACTTTCGACAGGTCAATGTTGATAATTGAAAAATAAATCGATGTTGCTATAGGCTGCCAGCCTTAATTACTCTTGGACCTGTAAATTGTCGTGCCTGATAGGATTGTCTATTGATGTATATTTGGTGAGGGTGACTCTGGTTGGCTCGTTTTTCTTAGTGAAATTCTGTTAGTAAATTCAGTCACCGCTAAATGTGGCATAAGAATCTGCATTAATCGTAGATTTGCCCTACTGATAATCTGCCGAACGAAAAGTAAAATTAAGGGAAGCGCTGTGAAAATCAAAGGATCTTGCCACTGCCAATCGGTTAAGTTCAGTCTGAACTCCCGGCAACCTTATCCCTTCAACCGTTGTTACTGCTCAATATGCAGAAAAACTGCTGGAGGAGGGGGCTTTGCTATTAATCTGGGGGCAGATTTCCAAACCCTGAAAGTGGAGGGCGAGGAGTTTTTGAGTGTCTATCAGGCTGAAATTGGGATTCGAAGTCGGGAAAGTAGCGGGAAGAGTCCGGCGCAGCGACATTTTTGTTCAAAGTGTGGCAGTGCGTTATGGATTTGGGACCCGCGCTGGCCAGAACTGGTACACCCCTTCGCTTCTGCGATTGATTCTGAGTTGCCAGTACCGCCAGTGCGTAGCCACATGATGCTGGATTATGCTCCGAGTTGGGTGCAGCCAGATATACGGGAGGGGGACGAAATGTTTGGAAGCTACCCTGAAGAGTCCCTGGCTGAATGGCACCAGCGAAATATTCCCGATTAGGGAGGGGATAAAGAGAGGCGGGGCGAGCCTGTGGCCGCCCCGCTTCAGGTTAATAGAGTTAACCTTGCGTTTATTCTTCCGCGAGATAGAGCACCAGGTTATCCAGGAAGTTGACCAGGTCTGCCTTTTCAGTGTCACTCAGCCCATCAAACTGTTCCTTGCTGGATTCAGCTTCACCACCGTGATAGACAATCGCCTCAGTCATAGTGGTAGCGCGTCCATCGTGTAAATAAGGTGGTGTTGAGCCAACGCCCCAGAGGTTTTCTGTAAGGAATACTGAGGCTCCCACATTGCCTTCATCAATTTCCTCGGCCATGGCTGTTCCCATATCGTGACGCTTAAGGTCACCATATAGGCGGACTATAGCCCCGCCATTTTCCGATTCCTCAAATTGCCCCAGCGTTTGTCCAGAAGGAAGCTCCTGAGGGTTATCCATGATCTCTGTGAGCAAGTTAAATTGCAGGGATTGGCTGGGTAGGCCGGCTATATCGCCCGCGGGATAAGTTTCATCGCGGTAGCTAGCGTGCTGAGAGGGCTCATAGAATACCGGCGATGCAACTTCCATCTCGGGGGAGTGGCAAGAGGCACAGCCAATGGAGCTAAATAGCTCTTCGCCATTTTCGATACTGGCAATTTCCTCATCGCTTAAGGGTAGGCCGTATGTCTCCTGCTCCTCTTCCGTTAGGGAGTCGATTACGCTGTTAAGCTCGATTTTTGTTACCGGACGGGGTTGCGCTGCGTTGTAGATAGTTAATGCGGTGATGTCACCAACACTGAGTTCGTTAGTGATCGAATCAAAGTCACTGTCCGCATCACCGACTAGTTCAGTGGCCTGCATGCCCAATTCCTGGTGTGCCGCGCCACGAACGAATGCGCGTACAAATCCGGTTAGGCCTTTCCACTCAAAGGGTCTGACTACAAGGTCAGTATCGAGACCTTCAACGCTATCGTAGTTGACCTCATCACAGGAGACGGAGATCTCACCAAAGTTAACGCCTTTTGCGGTTAGTGCGACAGTTGTATCGGTGCCGGATGAGCAGCTCTCACTGATAGCCTCATCCCGCAGAGTGTGCAGTTCGGTAGTCATTTCTTCTGCTACCAACTGAACAGCCCCCATACCGAACAGGTGGGGCGACTGACGTTCGATAAATCCTCTTTGCTTGCGCTCAGGATCCATGCGAATCACATTATCGTTAACGCCACCACCGCCATCGGCCACGGGTACGTTGTGACAACTGATACAGGAGTCACCGTTGGGGCCCGTCGTGCGGTGGGGCAAGACATTTGCCCATGCATTTGGCCCTTTCAGGTCGGGTCGAGGGAAACTGGTGAACCTTTTGCCGTTGCCTACATTTACGCCGACCCCGTCGAGAGCGTTGTAATTCATCTCGAATAATTCATCGCCCTCCTCAAAAGCGTGAACATAGGCTTCCAAGGTATCCATGGATTCGAGATCAGATTGCTCTAGATGTCCACCCAGGTGAATTTCAATTGCTCCAGCATGCAATATCTGTACGGTATCGAAGACTTCACTGAAATCGAAAGGAGTGGTCCTTTGCTGTCTTTGGTTTTTTCTTGCGTGCTTGGGAACTCGGTTTTTATCGTGCTTGGAACCAAAGTCGGCAAGCGCTGGAGTGGCATTAAATGTTAAAGCCGATATTGCCATAGCGACAGGCAACAGGTGTTTTTTAAGTATCATCAGCTATATCTCCGGGTACTGATATTGAGCGGACGTAAGGTGAGTTCTTCTACGAAAATGCACTCGATGCGGAGACACTCGACCACTTTTCTTTTAAGCACGATTCCCCAAAAAACTGATTATCAGTTGTGCTACAAGGAAAAATTGATAGAGATTTTGGTAATAACATTTTTATCTCGCAAAGTGCATCCAGTGAAGGTTTAACAGCATCCTTGCAAGCTTCTTATAGGTAGAACTGTGCCTGTTCTGCCACTTATGGCAGGCGTCAAGACCACGGGAGATACAGTATTGCGATAGCAGATTTTAAAGCTCAGATTAACTGACCTAAAGATCTAAAATGCGATCCCGATTGTGTCGATTTTGCCCATAACCTACCGCGCTAGTACGCGGCTATGTTTTTGTTTTTCGGCTTTTTTAGTTGCCGGTTCTGATAAATAAGTTCCTTTGAAAGGGTAGGTATTTGCATGTTTACCTTTCGGTGACAGGCTTTCCTGCTTCACAGGAAGTCCCTATTCCTGGGGGTTGTGACATTAGTTTTAGGAAAAAGTGCTGGTTATTAACGTTAATGAAGGCAATGGGTATTTTGAAAAACTTATAATTATTTTCGATTGAGAGTGAATTCCCCAATTGTGAATTCGTATTGTCATCAGGTGACACATGGTTTGTAGGCTAATAACTCATCTGTTTGTGGAATTTAATTTCACCTTTGCTGATAGGGTTTATGGAAACGCTTCTTATCTTCGGTGAGTGGCCAGTTCGCTATACCAGATCAAAATTCAGCATGTACTTGTGAGCGTAGACACAGAGATGAAGGGTATTTGATCGCTGTCTTACTTACAGAAAGGTGCTTTGGGGGGCGACTAATTTGAACCGTATAATTGTCAAAAAAGTTTAGCTTTATTGAAAACATTATTGGCGTATTTTCCCCTTCTAACAGAGGGGTAGAGTGATCGGTCTAAAACAATGGTGTTTCCGTTCGAGTACTCTATCTATTTAGGCTTAAAGTAAAATTGGCGCATTATTCATTTGAATGGCGCGATAAAGATCTTTGTCGCCATATATTTCAATATAGAAACAATGAGATAGTTCTATCATTGCGCCTGTAGGCTAGGAAGCCCCCAACTTACTATCAACTACAAAGCTGCTGAGAGATATTTTTAACGAGTGGTTCGTTTTTTCTCACTGTGGCGTACAAGGAATAAGGATAGTGATATGGATTGTCACGACATTGTCACAAAAAGTCGAATAAGTTTGCCCGTATGGCCTCGTTTAACGGCGGTTGGTACTTTTGAGTGAGGTAGGTTAATTCGAAGCTGCTAAAAATATTAGTTTATTCGAATTGTATTAATTCCTAAAAAATTTTAGGGGGTCGGGTGAGAAAAGTATTGATTTTGGGAGGTGATGGATTTTGTGGTTGGCCTACATCTCTCCACCTTTCAGAGGCGGGTTATGAAGTTATTATTGTTGATAACTTATCACGGCGAAAAATTGATATTGAGCTTGAAGTTGATTCATTGACACCAATCAGGCATCTGTCAGAGCGGCTTCGTGTATGGCGTGAAGTTTCCGGTATGTCCATCAGGCATGTTTATATTAACCTCGGACAGGAGTTTGAGCGATTGCTCGATCTCTTAAAAGAGGAAAAACCAGACGCGATTGTACATTTTGCTGAACAGCGTGCTGCACCCTATTCGATGAAATCTGTCCGGCATAGACGTTATACCCTTGATAATAACTTGAATGCTACCAATGATGTCCTGGCGGCTATAGTAGAAAGCGGATTGGATATACATTTGATTCACTTGGGTACTATGGGTGTCTACGGGTATGGAACAGCTGGTCTCACTATTCCCGAAGGATATTTAAAAATTCAGGTAGAGACTGAAGGGCATTTGAGTGAACAGGAGATTCTTTACCCTAGTAATCCAGGTTCTATCTATCATATGACAAAGGCACAGGATCAATTGTTATTTGCCTTCTATAACAAGAACGACCAGGTACGTGTCACTGATTTACACCAAGGGATCGTTTGGGGTACCCAGACCCGACAAACACAGAGGGATGAATCTCTGATTAATCGATTTGATTATGATGGCGATTATGGAACAGTCCTCAATCGATTCCTGATGCAAGCGTCGATTAATTACCCACTTACCGTTCATGGCACTGGTGGCCAGAAGCGGGCATTTATTCATATTCAGGATACCTGTCAATGTATTCAGTTAGCTATTGAAAATCCTCCAAAGATAGGCGATAGAGTCAAAATTCTGAATCAAATGACAGAGACGCATCGTATCAGGGATCTAGCAAATTTAATCTCCAACAAGACAGGGGTGGGAATTGCCTACTTAGACAACCCCAGGAAAGAGTCAGCAGAAAATGATTTATTGGTAAATAATGATCAGCTTATCGAGATGGGGCTCAATCCTATAACCCTGAATGATAATCTTCTCACTGAAGTTGAGGGTATTGCCAAAAAATATTCACATCGATGTGACCAAACTAAAATCCCTTGTGTATCGAAGTGGTGATTTTTTCATACTTCAATGGCCCTGGTTTATATGAAATCAAGGCTGCCTGTGGAAGGTGAGGTTTTATGTCTATAGCTGAAGAGTGCAAAATATGAAGATTTTGATTGCTACGGATACTTATCCGGAGCAACTAAATGGTGTTTCCAGAGTGCTGGAAAAAACTGAAAAAGAACTCACAACACGGGGGCACCAAGTAAAAATTGTTTCTGCTACTGATTTTACTAATTTCCCCTGGCCAGGCTATAAAGAAGTGAAAATTGCAGTATTTCCCGGTGGGAAAGCTGCCCGAATTATTGAGGATTTTTCACCGGACGCTATTCATATCATGAGTGAAGGTCCAGTGGGGTGGGCTGTTCGTGGCTACTGCAAGCGGAATAATTTGCGTTTTACGACATCTTGGCTATCCCGTCTCTCTGAATATGTATCGATTCGCTATAAAGTTCCACTGAAGTGGTTACACGGTCTCCTGCGTCGCTTTCATAATTCCGCAGCGCAAACAATGGTGACTACAGATGGTATGGCAGCGGAAGCTCGAGCCTTGGGAATTGCCCGTGTCACCCGCTGGCGAAGAGGCGTAGAGTTAGAAAAATTCCATCCGGTTGAGACAAAACTTTTTGAGGGCCTAACTCGACCTATCATGCTCAATGTAGGGCGTGTTGCAGTGGAAAAATCACTGGATAAGTTTTTATCTCTTGAGTTACCGGGAACAAAAGTTATCGTGGGGGATGGTCCTCAACTCAATGAATTAAAGAGGAAGTTTCCACAGGCGGTATATCTGGGAATTAAAGAGGGTAAAGACTTAACTGAATGCTACAGCGCTGCAGATGTTTTTGTATTTCCTTCGGTAACTGACACTTTTGGTCTGGTTAATCTTGAGTCTTTAGCCTGTGGTTTGCCCGTTGCCGCCTACCCTGTGACAGGTCCGAAAGATATCATTGGTGATGCCCCCGTTGGAGCGTTGGATAGCAATCTGCAAGTAGCCATAGAAAAGGCACTATTATTGGACCGATCGGACTGTGTTACTCATGCCAGGACCTATTCCTGGGATGTGGCCACTGAGGATTTTATTTCAAGCCTGGTTCCGGTAAGTGCAGTAGAGGCTTTGCCTGTTGATGGCTAGATAAAAGCGTTGCTCGTAAAGTTCGCAAGGCTTACTTGCGAGCTGACTTGAGCAACTCAACCCAGCAGTACTTGTTAACAAAGGCATAGTGTCCCAGCTGGTGCCAGCTTTGAGTTGAGCTATTTGGCATTATACTTGAGAGATATTCTGGCATTTTAATATCAATTATATCGTCGGCATCACCATAAAATATTTTGGTGGAAGTGGTGATTTCACGAGGATCAAACCCCCAATCCCAAAGCGCCATTATCATTTCAAAAAAACCCTCCCCATGCTGCGTTGCTCCAGCAGAGAATGATTCTTCAAACATTTTCTTAAGAGCCGGGTCTCGAATAAACAGTGCGGCATCAGAGGCGTCTTTCTTTGCAAAGAGCTGAATATAATCTTGTATATTGCTATTGGCTTGGTATGCACTTAATCGGCACAGACAACGAGTAAGAAATTGCCAACGATGAATCTTTGCGATAAGTCTGATATCCGGGTTTTTTAGCAGGTCAGTCATTCCTGGGTAGTCCAGTGGCGCAACAGGGGCTGCAAGGGCAATTTTAGAGACTCTGTGGGGAAGTTTGTTAGCGATAGAAAGTGCATGAGGGGCACCACCTGAATGGCCGACTACCGAAAATGTCTCGATATTTAGACGATTAACCAGTTCTTCGATATCGGCCCCCCAATCAACCATTCGCCGGCCTCTATGGGGAGATGATCCCCCCACACCAGGTTGATCTACAGAGATGACTCTTACGCCAAGAGATGCGGTAAGGTCCTTATCAGGATTGCGAATTAGTCGCGAATCTGAGAAGCCATGATTGAAAAGCACAGGCCAGCCATTTGGATCACCATAGTCATCATAAGTAAGGATACGGCCGTCACTTATCTGCAAGGCAGGCATTCTGGGCGCTTCTTTAGGTTAGGTATGATCGGAGTATAGTGAGACTTCGTTTTGTGATGGGTGAGGCCAATGTTGTAACTTGTATCTGACCCAAAGGGGGAGTACCAGTTGATTAGGCGAGAAGGAGAATCACATTGAAAATAAAGACCACGCTGATCAACATCTGCTGTTTGACGTTACTGTTGGTTGCGGGTCTCCCTGTAGCACAGGAGACGGCATCTGGTGATCACGTCAAGGTACGTTGGCTGGCACCTGATACATTTCGCCAAGGAATGAGAGAGACGGTTGGATTCTACTTTGAGGTAGATCCTGGATGGCATGTGTATTGGCGTAATGCTGGAGATTCAGGGGCGGCTCCACGGTTTGATATGGAGGCTCAGGGCGCTTTATTAGGGCCGATCGAATGGCCATTCCCAACGCGCCTCCGGGTAGAGCATCTTACTAACCTGGGGTACTCCGGGAATGTTGCCTACCTGTTCCAGCTCCTCCCAGATAAGCGCACGCAAGAGGTCATCCTGCATGCGGACCTGGAGTGGTTGGTTTGTAAAGTGGATTGCATACCGGGCTTTGCCACTATGAGCCTTGTACGGCCGGTTGCAGAGCAGGCGGCTTGGCCAGCTACAGATCTGGCGTTAAGGAATTACTTTGCCAACAGGCTTCCAGGGGGAGAAAGTGAGAGCCCGTGGCAACCAGTATCCATTTCAGCGCGAGGTAGTGAGCATATTACTTTGCAGCTCAGTGGGAATCGTAGCGATGAAATACCTAGTATTTTCCCCGTAAATGGTGACTTGTACTCTGCGTCTGAGCCAGAAGTTCAGCGCAAAGATGAAACTCTCCTCTATAAGTTCAAGCGTCTGCCAGGTTCTGAGATTAGTGAAAGCAGCGATTTTGTGATTACAGACTCGAGCTGGGCCTGGAAAGTCTCTGCTCCCCTCTTATCCCAAGTGGCAATTGAGAAGAGCGCGACCTCTATATGGCTTTTACTCCTGTCAGCATTTATTGCCGGTCTCCTATTGAATCTGATGCCCTGTGTTTTCCCGGTGCTGTCCATAAAGCTATTTGGACTGATTAACGGTGGTAATCGCCCAGTCGAACGTTTGCGTGAATCTTTCCTATATAGCGCCGGCATTATGGTGACTTTTCTTGCCCTGGGGCTTGCTTTATTGGCGCTACGCTGGGGAGGATTGGCCGTTGGCTGGGGTTTTCAACTTCAGTCACCGGTTGTGGTAATTGGGTTAATTATGCTCTTCTGGCTGATGGCCCTATCCTTTAGCGGCTTTTTTGAGTTTGGGCACCGATTAATGGGGCTTGCTAGCTCCAGTAGCCGTGGTTCCTTTACTACCGGTGTTTTAGCTGTCTTTGTTGCCGCCCCCTGTACCGGTCCATTTATGGGAGCAGCTCTGGGAGCAGCGGTGGTGATTCCTCCACTTCAGGCTCTACTCATCTTCTTATGCCTCGGTTTAGGGCTCGCTGCGCCATTTATTTTGATGTGTGCAAGTCCTGTAATACTGAGGCATCTGCCAGCTCCAGGTCCATGGATGGAGAAGTTGCGTCAGTTTCTTGCATTTCCGCTTTACGCAACGGTGATATGGCTACTATGGATTTTAGGGCGCCTAGCTGGGGACTCTGGTTGGTTGGCCGGTTTAAGCCTGTTGCTCGTTGTTACTCTTGCAATCTGGCTAGTAAAAAATTTTTCCAAAAAGGGGGGAGCAGTGGGTCTGATTTGTGTCGCTGCTATTTTGCTAATATCTCTACCGGCAATCCGTATGGAGGGTGGTGAGCAACCTGCAGAAATGGCGTATGACTGGCATCGTTATGACAAGGCACTGTTGACGGAAGCCTTGGATAATGGGCGCCCTGTATTTATTGACTATACCGCAGCCTGGTGTATTACCTGCCAGGTAAATAAAAAGCTGGTGCTTGATACCCCAAGTGTACAAGCATTATTTAAAAAGAATAACGTGCTTCTAATTCGGGCCGACTGGACGCGTTATAACCCTGAAATTACCCAAGCTTTGCAGGATTTAGGGAGGAACTCTGTACCTGTATATGCATGGTATCCTGCAGGAGAGAAAAAACCAGAGTTACTTCCACCACTGCTGCAAGAGTCTTTAATTGCAGCACTGTTTAGTAAGCACTTAACTGTTAATAGTGAGGATGGTTAATTATGAAATTACTTTTCAACGTGAATAATTCGATACTTAGAGGAGCTTTGCTTTTATTCCTGATGTTGCCGAGTGTTGTGTTGGCAGCAGCCGTTCCTGGACAAAAAGCGCCAGAATTCTCAGTAGTGGATGCTGCTGGAAAAACTCACAATCTCTCCGATTACACAGGCCAATGGTTGGTTATTGAATGGTTTAATAAAGATTGCCCCTATGTCAGGAAACACTATGGCAGTGGTAATATGCAGTCCCTACAAAAAAGGTATACAGCACAGAAAGTAAATTGGCTCACGGTAATTTCTTCCGCTAAAGGAAAGCAGGGCTATTTGGAGCCAGAGCAGGCTATGGCAGTTGCACAGAGTCATAACCTCGGCGCAAGCGTACCCTTCTTACTGGATACCTCTGGAGTTATGGGGCGTGCTTATGGAGCTAAAACTACCCCACATATGTTTATCATTAATCCTCAGGGGGAAGTCGTATATGCTGGAGCCATTGATGATAATGACTCAGCCAATCCTGCGGTTCTAGGCAGTTCACACAATTATGTTTCTGCTGCACTGGATGCTTCACTGAAGGGACTGGCTGTGCCCAAGTCTTCGTCGCGGGCTTATGGGTGTAGTGTGAAGTACTAAAGGAGTTTATTTGGGGTGAAAAAAGCTCGTTATAGCTTCCTGGTTCAGGCGTTGATATTTATCATCTTGGCGGTACTAATGGTTACTGCCGTGGGTTATTTCCACCAAAGAGATATCCCTGAGAACCAGGCCCCTCAGTTAGAGGGGCAATCGCTGCAGGGAAATCTTATTGACCTAAAGCAAATGTACTCTAAAGGTCCAGTATTAATTTATTTTTGGGCAACCTGGTGCCCCTATTGCCGGATAGTTTCCCCCGCTGTGACTGACCTGTCTCGGGATTACCAGGTTGTTGGTGTTGCGATGCAGTCTGGAACAGAAGAGGTGGTTACTGAATATATGCGGAATCACAAACTTGCTTTTCCTTCTCTAAATGATCCATATGGTGTTTTAAGCGCCCAATGGGGCATTAAAGTGACGCCAACCTTGCTGATTGTCGACACTGACGGGCGCGTTGCCTGGGTCACCACTGGCGCCACATCCAAGTTGGGTTTGCAGTTGCGTTTAAAGATGACAAAGTAGCTTGTCACCATTAAGGTCACTGTGTCGTATTTAAGCTTATATCAAACTCTCTTTCCCTGAGCCTGCGATGGTTGGCGTTAAAATTTCCTAATTGCCAGGGAGGACTGCCCTTATAGATATGCTTCTATAATTCCTTAAAGGTCTGTCTCTTGCGCTGGAGAGTGGCGTGTCGGTTATTGATTCTTTTGACTATCAAGATCTGGATGCGCAAAGGGTCGGCCGTTTCGATTTTGGTATCAATACAACCTTTATTGTATATCGGTTGGGTGACACTATTATCGATGCCGGCCCCAGTAACCAGTGGAAATACGTCAAGTGGTTTGTAAAAAATAAACCTTTTCGGCAATTAGTCCTCACCCATCACCACGAAGATCATAGTGGTAACGCCGGCGCAATTTATAAGCTTACTGGTATACAGCCAAGAGCTCCTAAGGCGACAGTAGAGATATTAAAGAGAGGTTTTCGGATACCGCCAATACAGATGCTGATTTGGGGGAGGGCCGGGCGTGCGGAAGCTGCGCCACTACCGGAAGATTTAAGGTTCTCCGGCGAAAAGGTAGTTGTTATCCCCGCACCAGGGCATGCCAAAGACATGACCTGTTATCTGGTTCAGGATCGAGGGTGGATATTCACTGCTGATCTGTATGTAGCTAGTAAGTTAAAGCTATTGCGTAAAGATGAAAGTATTCCAACTTTAATGCACAGTATCAAAAAAGTGCTCACCTATGATTTTGATATTATATTTTGTCCTCATAGAGGGATTGTAGAAAAAGGAAAAATCCGCTTACAAGCCAAGTATGATTATTTGTTAAATCTTGCAACTGAAGCACGGGAATTGGACCGGCAAGGATTGCCTCTTGGTGAGATTACCCACCGGCTATTGGGAAGGGAAAACTTGATGAGTGTCGTGTCCGGTTACAACTTCAGTAAGAGAAACTTAATAGCTTCCTGTATGCGGGTTGATCCTACAGAAGTGTCTGATTATTGATCTTTCACTAAGAATAAGAAAAGTATTAAATCACGTCCGTATGTAATTTATAAGTGAGTACCGATTTTATATAAATTGGTACTTTTAATTAAGTTGTCGCTATTCCTGAATGCCCTCAATTTACAATCAGTCTTTCGACTCTCTCATGTTAGTATTCGCAACATGTATTAAGGGATATTAGATGAGCTCAAAGATGAAGAAGATTGGCCTTTTGGGTGGAATGAGTTGGGAGAGTACAGCAATTTATTATCGCCTGATTAATGAAGGAATTGCTCAAAGGTTAGGAGGGCTGCACTCGGCCGAAATTCTACTTTATAGCGTCGATTTTGAAAAAATTGCACGGTTACAAATGGAGGGTGATTGGGCTCAGGCAAGTAAGCTATTGGTTGAGGCGGCAATATGCCTGGAAAAAGCTGGTGCTGAGGGCATTTTATTGTGCACTAATACTATGCATAAAGTAGCTGGAGATATTATCGAGACTCTTGATGTACCTTTTTTACATATTGGTGATGCTACAGCTGAAGTACTTAAGAACAGAGGGATAAAGACCGTCGGCTTGTTGGCGACAGCTTTTACTATGGAGCAAGATTTCTATCGTGGCTATATGCAGGAAAAGTATGGGATTGAGGTTTTGATTCCGGAGCCCAGCGATAGAGAGATAGTCCACCAGGTTATTTACGAAGAGCTCTGTAAGGGGAGAGTCCTTAATAGTTCAAAAATGGAATTTATTCGTATTGTGGATTTGCTATCCAAACAAGGTGCCGAAGGTGTGATCCTAGGTTGTACAGAGATTTGCATGTTGCTTTCGCAAGAGGATACCTCTACTCACCTGATGAACTCCACAGAGATTCACGCTCAAGCCGCAATAAAGTTCGCACTTGATTGTTGAATAGTGTTGCTAGGTTTACTTAGAGATATCTTTGTCAACCAAAAGTTAGACTGATGCTCCACTGTGACATCCATTAAAGCAACTCTACTTGCTTCGAAGTGTATCAGTGGGTGGTTTTTTTATAACACAAATACACTCTTGTTAGGCTTGCTTGTCCCATATTTATTAGTTTTTTAGTATTAATCTCTTTTGTTAAGTGGGTTTTCTGTGGATGTTTGTCTGTGAGTTAGAGCTGACAAGATAAAATATCTTCACAGTATTTGTTTGTGGAAATGATAATTATCATGTTTATTACCGCAAGCTAAGGTTGTTTTTTTACCTCAAATCATCAAATAAGTTTCATTTGTCCTCTGTAGAAGTTATTATTTGGGATATACCCTGCTTGTGTATGTGCGCTCTATTTTGCGTCCTCTTGTAATAAAATTTAATTTAATCATCTAATTAGATTTATTTTATTTTTGGCAGTTTTGTCAGTATCTACATTTTTAGTCGTTCTTAATTTTTAAATTGCCTTTTTTGCTCTTGCAAATTGTAGTTTTTCTGGCATTTTCTCTGGTTGTCACACTTCTTGCAGTGAATGTATTGATGGTAACCTCCCTCTGCATAAGCGAGCTTTCAAGTGCGTAAAAAATTTTTATTGATCTCCTGGAGCACTACCTCAATTAGCCAATTTATTTTTGCTTTAACGCACAAGTTGGTTTAAGTGAAAGCTGGTTGATTTGGCTCGGAAGAAAATAAGAGATAACTAAAACAGGGTATTTCTCCTATGAATGAAAAAAAGAAGCGCTGGCTTACAGCCTGTGGCGCTCCCTCTCTGCTTGCAGCTTCGATTGCTGCATTAAGCAGTCCCACTTTTGCTGAAGATGCACTCCTTGAGGAAGTGATAACAATCGGTACCCGTGTTGAAGGGCGTTCCGCTACAGATTCCTCCGCTCCCATCGATATCGTGACCGGAGAAGAATTTGTAAACCAGGGTGATGGAGATCTCAGTAATCTGCTTAGAAACGTTGTTCCATCCTATAACGTTAATGCAAAGCCAATTTCTGATGCTGCCTCAATCGTTCGCCCTGCAAACCTGCGTGGACTGCCACCCGATAGCACACTGGTTCTGGTAAATGGTAAGCGTCGCCATCGCGCTGCCGTCATTTCCTTCCTCGGAAGTGGTGTTTCAGATGGTGCTCAGGGGCCAGATATCTCCGCAATTCCGGCGATTGCTCTGAAACAGGTTGAAGTCCTGCGTGACGGTGCCGCAGCCCAATATGGCTCCGATGCGATTGCCGGCGTTATCAACTTTCAGTTAAAGGATGCAGCTGAGGGCGGCACGGTTGAAGCCAAGTATGCAACTACCGCTGAAGGTGATGGTGATCAGAGTACGATAGCGGCGAATTTCGGTCTGCCTCTGACGGATTCTGGTTTTGTGAATGTCAGCCTCGAGTATCGTGAGCAGGATTCTACCAGCCGCAGTGTGCAGCGGGACGATGCAGCCCAGTTGATTGCAGATGGCAATACCTATGTTGCCAATCCTGCGCAGATCTGGGGCCAGCCAGAAGTTAATGACGACACCAAGTTCTTTGTTAACAGTGCCATAGAGATAAATGATACTGCTGAGCTGTATGCCTTTGGTAACTATGCCAGCCGCGAAACAGATGGGGGCTTTTACTTCCGGAACCCGGAAACTCGTCCCGGCGTTTATGCGCTTGATGATGAGCCCTTAATTGGTGATCTGGATGCTAGCAATGGTATCTATGATTGTATTGGCATGACCCACGAGGAAGCACAGTCTAGTGATGAGTGCTTCTCATACACCGAAATGTTCCCTGGCGGATTTACTCCGCGCTTTGGCGGTGAGCTAGAGGACTACTCAGCGGTATTTGGTGTTCGTGGTGAATTTGCAAATGGCATTGGCTACGACGTAAGTGCCAGTACCGGTCACAACGAAGTAGACTTCCTAATCTACAACACCGTTAACGCTACGCTCGGGCCTGACAGCCCGACCAGATTTAGCCCTGGCGGTTATGTACAGGAAGAAACCAATTTCAATATAGATTTGACTAAGAGCATTGAACTTGCCGGAATGCCACTGTTCATGGCCACGGGCTTTGAATGGCGTGAGGAAGAGTTTGAAGTTAAACAGGGTGATACAGCCTCCTGGCAAGTCGGCGATCTGGCAGAGCAGGGTTTCTTGATTGGTTCGAATGGGTTCTCTGGTTTTGGTCCAGAGGTTGTAGGTACTTTTGACCGGGATAATATTGCGCTTTACACCGACTTCGAACTCGAAGTCGTCGAAGCTCTTCGGTTAGGTGCGGCACTGCGTTGGGAAGATTTCTCTGATTTCGGCGACACTTCCAATTTCAAATTGTCAGCCCACTATACAATCAACGATGTGATTGCCCTGCGCTCTACGCTGAGCACCGGTTTCCGTGCTCCGACACCGGGCCAATCCAACATTACCAATGTCACTACCGCCTATACCAATGGTGCATTGGCTAATCGGGGAACCATTCCTCCAACTAACCCCATTGCCGTATTGAAAGGCGGTGAGCAGCTGCAGCCAGAGGAGTCTCAGAGCTTTACTTTCGGTACAATTATTGCCGCAGGTGATTGGGATATTACCCTGGATTACTTCCTCATTGAGGTAACAGATCGAATCACTCAATCTGCTAACCAGGAACTGACTGATGAAGAGCGCGATCAGCTGGTTCAGGATGGCATCAGTGGTGCTGATTCCTTGGAATATTTCCGTTTCTACACCAATGACTTCGATACCCAAACCCAGGGTGTTGACTTAGTGGCGACTTACCCACTCGGTGATGCAACAGATTTCAACCTGGCTTTCAACTGGACGGAAACAGAAGTTACCGATTTCAGTACGGATACCATGGATGAAATGCGTATCAGGCAGCTGGAGGACGGACTACCAGAGGTGCGTGGTAATGCATCTGTCACCCATAGCGGTGATAGCTGGCGCGGCCTAGTGCGACTCAACTACTACGGTAGCTACTGGGAAGCACATTTGGATGATTACAGCTTGCCTATTGATGCCGGTGATGAATGGACTGTGGATATTGAGGCTGCTTATGACTTCAATGATTCCATGACCTTGATCGCAGGTGCGGAAAACGTATTCAACAACTACCCGGATAAAAACCCCTGGTCCGGTGTTGCTGGAGCGGAATATCCAGAAACGGCACCTATGGGATTCAATGGAGCTCTGTACTACGTAAGAGCGCAGTATGAGTTTTAAGTAGTTCTAGTTGCTTTGTAGCTGGCTAACCTGGTATTTCTTAATACCGGGTTAGCCGATTACAGAGCTAGTCACGCTAAAAGTAGCGGGATTTCTTACATATCCCACAGTGAATTTGTGGCCATAGATAAGGTAATTCTTTCCTTATCTTGTATTTGTTTCAGGTCTTCAAACACCTCTTTCACCTCCATCGACTCAATTGCTCCATACACCGCCTGATAGAGTTCTGAGAAATAGCGGTCTACCTCTCGTCCCATATTATTAATTTCACGAATTGTCGGTGGATCACTCAGATTGAGGCGGCGAATAAATTCATTGGCACTTTCTTCATGGGTGTATTGCAGCCATGTCTTCATAACCTTATTTTGCGCTACATCACTGTAGTTCTGTAGGTTCTTTGCCATTCTCTGCTCATGCTCAAGCATGTGTTTTAATAGCAATTGGGTTCGGTAGTCCTCTGATTTGTCCAGCAAGGTCTCGTATACCGCTGCCATTTCCAGGTGAAATCTCTCAGCATCCTTGATGACTTCAAATGCTTGTTTGAAAGTCTTCATAGTAAGTACCCTCTGATGACCAGGCTATTGCCTGGGCTTTAAAATATTATTACATCAGCACTCGCTCTCTACTTTATATAGCATTTATCCAGTTAATAAGGACCTGTGGAAATATTCCGAAAAAAACCAGGGCAGCGGCGAGAGTTGCGATTAAAAACTGCCCTGAGGTGGTAATTTGTAACGTTTCGCTGTTACTGCTGGTGTCAATGGCATCTCTTTGTACCATCGTAAGTAGAAGACGAAGATAATAGAAGAGGCCCAACGCACTACCAATAACCACACCTGCGAGAAGAGCCCACATTTTTCCTTCAACACCTGCGGTAAAGACGTAAAACTTCCCAATAAACCCAATAGTTAAGGGAATTCCAGCCAGAGATAACAGCATTAGAGCAAGACAGCTCGCCAGCCATGGACTACGCCAGAGTAATCCCCGGTAAAAGTCCCTGTGATAAGGATCATCTGCACTGTTGGTCACGTCACTGACATTTGTTCTATTGGTTTGTTGGGCGGCCTCCACTGAATCAGCTATCAGGCCAACGATTGCAAAGGCTCCGAGTGTAGTAATGACATAGGCGACCATGTAATAAATAACCGCCTCTGTACCAAACGCGCTACTGCCGATGATAAACGCCACAATTAAGTAGCCGATATGGCCGATTGAGGAGTAGGCCAGCAGCCTTTTGATATTGTTTTGCATCAGGGCCAATAAATTTCCTATTAGCATGCTAGCTAAGGCGGCGATTGTCAGTAAGTCAATGAGAATAGGGCTCTGATAGAGATTTAAGGTATTAAAGAATCGCATCAGAAAGGCAATTACGGCTGTTTTTCCCACTGTGGCGATCAACGCCGTCGTAGGCGTAGGTGCGCCCTGGAATACATCGGGTGTCCAGATATGAAATGGAACCAGTGATAACTTGAAAGCAACAGAAATGACCAGCAGAGTGGCGCCGGTTGCAAAAAGAGGAGAAGTCTGTGAAAGATCCTGTATACGCGTAGCGATACTGCCAAAGTCCAGTGCCCCAGACGCCGCATAAATTAATGCGATACCGAATAGCCCGAGAGCGGTAGAAAGTGCTGAAAGGATTAAGTATTTAAAGGCAGATTCCAGGGAATTTACTTGATCTTTACTTGAGGATAAATTGCCAGTAACCGCAAATCCCAACAGTGGATAAAGTGCGAGGCTAATTAATTCTATACCGAGGAAAAAGGTGGCAAAGTGGCTGGCAAATACCAGGGTGCTTGCTCCCAAAATGGCAAGTAAAAGTAGTATATAAAACTCTTCTGGATAGCTATCCGGGTTTCTATTCAGGTCACACCGAAGTTTTAAGTAGTTGTATCCCATAACGCTGACGGCTATGGCGGTAACTAATATCAGCAGACAGAAGAACAACGAGTTGTAGTCAATCGAGAGTAGGGCAGTCACTTGAATGGACCCGTTATTGCCCGATAGGCTGGCTCCAACCCAGAAACAGGCAATGATAGCGGCTACCAAGGTGATAAGAGTTGTAACCAGAGCGCCCGCATGATTTCTCCAGAAGGATACTTGGAGCAGCAAAACTACAATACCGGCACTAATCAGTAAAAGCGGTAGGATAGAAAATAGTTCTTGGGCACTCATAGAGATGTACCTGTATTAGCGCTTTTAGCAGTAGGAGAGGATAAGCTTGCTGAAGTTTCCGGCCCTGTCTTTTCTATGACGACTTCTTCATTTTCAGGGGCCTGAAATTTTTGCATTGATTTAGCAATCGTAGGCTCGGCGATATCAAAGATAGGCTGGGGGCGGAGCCCGAAGATCACGAGAAGCACCGCCAGTGAAAGAAGCGCAGAGATCTCCCTGAGGCTTAGATCACTGACAGTTTTCCCCTCTGTAGCTGGTTTCAATTTGTCATTAAACTTGCCAAAGAAGACACGCTGCATCATCAATAGTGCATAGAGTGCTGCTCCAATAAGCCCAATTGCTGCAATAACCGTTAACCAGTGATTAGCTTTAAAGCTACCAACAAGCACCAGGAATTCGGCAACAAAATTACCCAGCCCAGGCAGTCCCAGCGAGGCAATGGCAAAGAAGAGTGCAACGGCGGATAGCTTTGGCAGAAGAGGCCAGACACCGCCGAGCTGGCTCATATCCCGAGTATGGAGACGATGCTGTAGTGCGCCTACTAATGCGAAGAGAGCAGCGGTACTCAAGCCGTGGGCGATCATTTGCATCACTGCGCCCTGCAGGGCGATAGTATTCAGCGCGTAGAGCCCCAATAGAACAAATCCCATATGGCTCACACTGGAATAGGCCACAAGTCTTTTCATATCCTTCTGAGCGAATGCCAGCGATGCGCCGTAGACCACACTGATGGCTCCAATGGTCATTGCAACCGGTGCAAAAGCTTGTGAACTCTCCGGGAATAAGGGCAGTGTAAAACGTAATAAACCATAGGCTCCTGTTTTCAATAGAATCGCTGCCAGCAGAATACTGCCGGCAGTAGGGGCCTGGGTATGGGCGTCAGGTAACCAGGTATGGAAGGGCAGCGCTGGTAACTTGACGATAAAGGCAATAAAAAATCCGAGCATTAACCAATAAGCTGCTGTTGCAGACAGTTGAGCACCCAACAAATCCATATAGTTAAAGGTCAGTTGTCCGCTATTCCGATAGTGGATAAATGCCAAGGCAACGATGGCAATCAGCATTAACAAGCTGCTTGCCTGGGTGAAAATAAAGAACTTTATCGCAGCGTAGACTCTGCCCTCATAGCCCCAAACTGCAATCAACAGCAGCATGGGAATCAGCATGACTTCCCAGAAGAAAAAGAATAAAAACAGGTCGATAGCGGTAAACACACCGACAATACCGGCCAGTGTCCACAGGTAGTTAAAATAAAAGAAGCCGCGCCGGAAGGTGACATCATTCCAGGTCATTACTAACCCAAAGATTCCCATCCCCATTGTGAGTAGCAGCATAAGAAAGCTGAGTCCATCAATCGCCAGATGGAAGCTGATCCCAAACCTGGGTATCCACGATATCAAAAGGCTATCCCACCACTGACTGTCACCTGTAACAGCTGTGGACTCTGCCTGGGGGAAATAGCTGATCAAGAGCAGGGATGCGATTATCAGGGAAACCAGGCTGATTAAGCGCCCCCCTTCATAGAGATATCTCTCTGCCAGCCAGGCTAATATTCCCCCAACAAATAAAATTATAATTATTGCCAGTAATGTCATAGAGCCACCAACAGGGCTAGGAATAAAATTGATCCGGCTACAAAGGTGGCCAGGTACCAACGTATTTGGCCATTTTGTGAAGAGCTGAGGGCGTTATTTAGATGTGCACTCAGCGAAGCGGTACCCTTGTAGATGCTGTCGATAATATCTTTGTGGTTAAGGGCGGTGATAAATTTAAAAGGTCTTACAAAGACCCGGTCATAGACCCAGTCAAAACCCCATCCCTTAAACCAAAACTGCATTAGTGGAGAGCGCTGCTCCCCAACCTTCTTCTCGAACAGGAACATTTTCCAGGCGATAAACAGGCCGATCAGCGGCATGGCAATGGCAATGGCTTCAATGACCCAGGAGTGGTGTTCGTCGGTTGGGGTGCCAAAGACTCCCTGGAGAGGTGGAGCGAGAATTCCACCAAATAGGGCAAGTACAGCGAGGAGGCCCAAGGGAAGCATCATCACCGTGTTATTGGCGTCTTTACAGTGTGAGGAGGCGCTGCCCTCACTGCCCAGAAATGCAAGAAACAGAACCCGGAAGCTATAAACCCCTGTGACCAGCGCACCTAATAGACCGGCAAGCCAAAGCAGGTTTACTCCTTGATGATACTCATAAGCACTGAGCAAAATATGATCTTTGCTGTAGAAACCGGATGTAAATGGGAGTGCTGCCAGGCAGGCGCAACCGATGGTAAAGCAGATAAAGGTAAAGGGGATTTTGCGATAGAGGCCGCCCATGGCAAAGATATTCTGCTCGTGATGTACGCTCAGGATTACTGACCCTGCGGAGAGGAAGAGCAGAGCCTTGAAGAAGGCGTGGGTCATCAAATGGAAGATGGCTCCTGACCAGGCACCGACACCCAGGGCCAGGAACATATATCCAATCTGGGAGATGGTTGAATAGGCCAGGACCCGTTTGATATCACTTTGTGCGATAGCACTGAATCCGGAGATTAATAGAGTCAGAGCGCCGACAATGGCTACAGCTGTCATGGCGGTTCCAGACAGCTGATAAAGCGGGTGCATACGCGCGATCAAGTAGACCCCGGCCGTCACCATGGTGGCAGCGTGGATAAGGGCGCTGACGGGAGTGGGGCCTGCCATCGCATCGGGAAGCCAGGTCTGGAGTGGAATCTGTGCTGACTTACCCACAGCGCCACCCAGTAACAGCAGCATAGCGATAGTGACAATTTGAGTGTTGACCTCGGGATTCCCTGCCGCTGTGATGAGCTCCGGTATATTTAGTGTTGAGAACTCAAAGAACAACAGGAACAAGCCGATCGCCATGGCGGTATCGCCGACGCGGGTGACGATAAATGCCTTCTGTGCCGCCGCTCCGTTTGCAGGGTCCTTATACCAAAAGCCAATGAGCAAGTAGGAACAAAGACCAACACCTTCCCATCCCAGATAGAGAAGTACCAGGTTGTCCGCCATTACAAGAATTAACATGGCAGAGACAAATAGATTCAGGTAGGAAAAGTAGCGGCGGAAATCCGGATCTTCACGCATATATCCGGCTGAGTATAAGTGAATAAGGAAGCCCACTCCGGTAATGATCATCAGCATTACCAGGGTTAGCCAGTCCACGTGAAAGGTGAAGCCGAGTTGGAGGTCAGATACTCGCATCCACTGCCAAACTGACAGCGTAACGACCGATTCCGGGTTGCCCAGAAAGGTGGAGAGTGCGAGGTTAAAAACCAGAATCGCTGCGATTCCCACACTGCCCACACCAATCAGGCTCACTAACTTTTGTGAGGGTTCCTTTTGTGTAAACAGTGGAATACTGATGAGGGTCAGGAAACCAAGAAAGGGAAGCAATGGTATCCAGGCTAGTGATCCGTTCATATTAACCCCTCAATCCATTGAGCTGGTCAATATCGACCGTGTGTTTGCGATAATAAAATTGCAAGACCAGCGCCAGTGCAATGGCTACTTCGGCAGCGGCCAGGGTGACAACAAAAACAAACATCACCTGCCCATCAGCATTGCCCCAATGAGCGCCGGCGACAACAAACATTAATGCTGCGGCATTGGTGCAAATTTCAATACACATCAGCATAAAAATAATATTTCTTCGGATGAGTAATCCGGCTAACCCCAAGCAAAACAGAATGGAGGCCAACAGCACGCCAGCCTCCAAACCAGGTGCAGATTCGATAGGCATAGCTTCACTCCGGTTTAACTGTTTTTCTGTGTCGGGCGAGGTGAAAAGCTCCAACAAGCCCTGCCAAAAGCAGCATTGAAGCGAGTTCGACAGCGAGAACGTAATGGCTAAAAAGTGCGATACCGACCTGTTTGGGCCCAATATAGTGATAGGTTTGCTCTGAAGGAATTTGCCCGCTACTAACCAGCAGAAGTAACTGGATTAACAAAATGGCTGATAGAAGGGCTGGGCCAATCCAGGTGTGGGGTTGCAACCAGGCTTGCTCCTGTGCAACTGAAGCGTCTCCCTGATTGAGCATCATGATGACAAAAATAATCAATACCATGATGGCGCCGGCATAAATAATAACTTCCAAAGCTGCTGCCAGGGGAGCGCCATATTGATAGAAAATAACGGCAACCGATAAAAGTGAAGTGACAAGATATAGTAGCGCGTGGACCGCGTTCTTGTGAAAGATAACCATGGCGGTTGAGACAATGGCAACCGCAGCGGTTAAGTAGAAAATGTAATTCACTGGGAAAACCTCTTTTTAGTTATTAGCCTTATTGAAATCAGAGATTTAGGCTTTTTACATTAATGGGCTCGGCCTCATTTTGAGCTTCGCCCTTGTCCTTTCCTGAGATGGCCTTTCCTGCAATTTGATAAAAACTGTAATCGTGATACTTACCGGGACCACTAATTAGAAGATCTTCCTTTTCGTACACCATGTTTTGCCGATCGTACTCGCACATCTCAAAGTCAGGTGTTAGCTGAATGGCATAGGTTGGGCAGGCATCTTCACAAAGCCCACACATAATGCAGCGGGAAAAATTGATACGAAAATATTCGGGGCGCCAGCGGCCGTCTGGATCCTCTGTTTTTTGCAGTGAAATACAATCAGGAGGGCAGGCAACGGCGCAGAGATTACAGGCAACGCAGCGCTCGTCACCGTTGGGATCTCGGGTGAGTACTATCCTGCCGCGATATCTGGGTGCCAAGTAGGGCTTTTGGTCGGGGTATTGTACGGTAACGTTCTTCCGGAACAGGTGTTTAAATACCAACCACATGCTGCGAATTTGGCTTGAAATCATTTCTTTGGCCTCGCACGCTTATTTTAATTTTCTAGGCTGTCCACAAAAGTACCGCTGCGGTAGCCAGTAGGTTGATCAGGGCCAGAGGTAGCATGACCTTCCAGCCAAATTTCATTAATTGGTCGTAACGGGGGCGTGGAATCGCCGCTCTTAAAAGAATAAACACACCAACCAGAATGGCAGTCTTCAGGCAAAACCAGATAAATGGGGGCAGTAGGGGGCCGTGCCATCCACCGAGAAACAGGGTGGTGATTAGCGCTGAAATTAGAATCACTGCCAGATATTCACCCACAAAGAACATGCCGAACTTCATACCGGAGTATTCGGTATGGAATCCCGCTGTCAGTTCATGTTCAGCTTCCGGAAGATCAAATGGAGTTCTGCGGCTCTCGGCAATACCGGCAATAAAGAAAACAATAAAACCCAGGAATTGAGGGATGATAAACCAACCATCTGCCTGGGCATTAACAATCTCGCGCAGATTGAAACTGCCTGAGAGCATAACAACGCCCATCAGGCTCAAACCCATAAATACTTCATAAGACACGGTTTGAGCGGCGGCCCTTAGCCCACCGAGCAGAGCATATTTATTGTTTGATGCATATCCCCCAAGGATTACGCTGTAGACCGCAATAGAACTCATGGCCAGCACAAACAGTAATCCGATATTCAGGTCGGTGACCCCAATATTGGGCGATATGGGCACTACGGCAAAGGCAATCAACATGGTTGCCATAACTACGGTGGGTGCCAGTACAAATACGGGAATATCTGCAAATTTCGGGGTGAAATCTTCCTTAAAGAACAGCTTGATCATATCTGCCATAACTTGCAGGGTGCCAAATTTTCCGACCCGGTTAGGGCCC
This sequence comes from Microbulbifer maximicatervae (SeqCode), assembly GCF_052467815.1. Lineage (NCBI taxonomy): Bacteria > Pseudomonadati > Pseudomonadota > Gammaproteobacteria > Cellvibrionales > Microbulbiferaceae > Microbulbifer > Microbulbifer maximicatervae (SeqCode). The sequence continues at coordinate 387,367 of NZ_CP174326.1, read as the reverse complement.
GGGCGATCTTGCCAAAAGCCCAATAGGCGGCGCTCGCCCCAAGTTAAAATGGCTGCTAGCAGCACGGTAACTATCAATACGCCGAAAATATTGAGCAATATGATCCAGATATTTGTGCTCATAATTAGTCCTCTTGCCCGATTGCGGAGCTTTCTTCCACTGGCAACAGATTGGCGCCACCCGGTAATACGGGGGCAAGAGTTTCAAGCCCAGGAAGACCATAGGGCACACCCAGGCTGCCGGAAGGTTGGCTATCGGAGATAACCACACTGCCGCGGAAAACACCGCTATTGGTGTCTAATGCCACTGTGTCTCCCTGGTTGAGGTTGGCACTTTCGGCATCACCGCGATTTAAAGTAAAGAATGGCTTATCGATCACTGTAGCGATGGCCATTGCGCGGTTACTGAGCTCTTCCGAACCAAACATTCGGTAAATCGGCAGTGTCGCTAGACTGTGGTTATCGCTATCTGTATCGCCATCGGAGGCTGTGGGCAAGGACCATTCCGATAGTGCTTGCTCTCGCCGCTGGATGTATTTACCCGAGGCACCACCACGGCGTTCGCCACCCACTTCCTGCTGAAACTTGAAAATCGATTGGTTGGAGTTCCATCCGGGAGACCAGATATTGGCTTGCAGCGGTGATCGGTTTGGATTGTGCACACCTTCCATGCTAAAGCTCATAGGAGCATCGGGGTCTTGGTGTGGGGGCTCCTCTGAGACATGTTGCTCTGCGTGAATAGCCGTGCGCCCACTGTAGCGAGCGGTCTGTCGAGCAACCTTGAGCCCGTCAATCCGGAAGTTTTCATCCGGCCCTAAATCTTTGATGACCTTGAGTGAAGAAACACTTTCCGCTAGGGAATCGGTGATATCCGGGCAGTGATTCCAATTGATAATAGTGTCGATACTCTCGGAGTGTTCTGTGCAAAAACCAGCGGCATCTACCAGCCAGCGCCAGCTCTCCTGGATATACCCAGTGCCTTCATAGACCGCATAAAATCGCTGTGCCAAACCAGTATTGTTAACAAATGTCCCTTGGGATTCGGCCGTTGCGGATACAGGAAAGATTAAGTCGGCATGTTTGGCGGTTTCATTGAGCAGGGTGTCCAGCAGAATAATATGGTCGACGCTGGCAAACAGACTGTTTAACTCTTCACTCGCGATTCTTAAGGAGAGGTCATTCTCCAGAATCACTAGGGTTTTATCGATATTGGTTTTGTCATTCTTGAGTTCAGTGATCAGATGCTCAAGGGAACCGGTTTCGGGCTCAAACAGTTGAATAACTCCCAAGCTATTAGCCTCTTCACAACACAAGTATAGAGAAGTAGGTTTGCCATTTTTTTCTGCCAGTGCACTGGCGATTTTGGCTGCGCTGTGGGTAAGGTGGATATTTTTGCTGCTGGTTCCAGAGATGATCACTGGGTTCTTAGCCGCAGTTAATATTGCTGAGATTCTTTCAGCTTCCTCCAGATTCTCTGCACTCAGTGAAGTTTTGTTGCTTTTAACCTCGAGAATATTATTGGCAATTGCCTGGCCGATTTGGGCAGCCTGTTCCGGCAGGGTATAGATCGCTTTACAGGTAATATCTGAGATCTGATTGAGTTCGGTGCCGATAAAAATAATCGGGCTGGGTTCACCCTCTAATTGTCGAACGGAAGCATCCTGCCACAAGGGTATTCTTAGTGATTCAGCTTGTTCTTTTTGGCGGCTCCGTGCTGCTTGGCGAACTGCCAGGGCAACCCTGGGGGCTGTGTTGTAGATATCTTCCCCAAGTATCAATACAACATCTGAATTTTCTATCTCAGGGATGGTCGGGCTGTGGATATTGGCATCGCTCTGAATTCTGTCTACAAGGTGTAGTAGCTGCATATCCCGCTGGTTGAGGCCAGAGAAGAAGTTATCCCGCCCTACAAATTTTAATAGGGCGAAGTTATTTTCCAATGATGCCCTGGGTGAGCCAATGCCGATTAAGCGGTGCTCACCTCTCTGAGCTGATGCGAGTTTTTCTGAAAGTGAGAACACCGCGTCCTTGGGGGAAACCTCTTTGTGCAGACGTTCATCAGTTTCTGCTGTAGAGCTGATCACATCATCTTTGCGCGCAGAAAGTACCTGGGTTATCCGGCTCTTACTGTTGACATATTCGTATCCAAAGCGCCCCCGGTCACAGAGAAAATAGCCGTTGATATCGTGGTGATATAAGTTGACCACACGGCGCAACATCGGGTCTTGGTTGTTGCCGGATTCCCTCGCTCCAGGTGCGGTGTTGCAACCCACGGCACAGTGTTCACAGACTGAGGCAGCTGTCTGTAAATCCCATTTTCGGACAAAGTGCTGGCTGAAAGACTTATCGGTAAATACTCCGGTGGGGCACACTTCGACAAGGTTCCCACTAAAACCATTTTCCAGCATGCCCTCGGTATTGCGGCCAAAAAAGACCTGGTGATTGCGACCCAGTGCTTGTAAATCCTCGCCGCCGGCATAGTCGTGATAGAACCTGACACACCTGTAGCAGGTAATACAGCGATTCATTTCGTGATTGATAAAGGGGCCGAGATACTGGTTTCGGTGGGTGCGCTTGGTACCCTGATAGCGGCGTATGGTATGACCGGACATTTCAGTCATATCCTGTAAGTGGCACTCGCCGCCCTCCTCACAAACCGGGCAATCGTGAGGGTGGTTGGTCATCAAGTCTTCTATCACAGAACCGCGAAAATCTTTCGCAGCTTCTGAACTGACACTGTAAATACCGCCGTCTTTTATCGGCGTCATACAGCTCATAATCAACCGGCCTCGTTGATCTTCGCTGTCCTTATGCTCGATAACCGCACATTGGCGGCAGGCGCCAACAGAACCCATGGCGGGGTGCCAGCAAAAATAGGGGACATTCAAACCCAGGGACAGGCAGGCAGTGAGCAGGTTTTGATCTCCATCAACCTGGTATTTATTACCGTCTATTGTGATGGTTGGCATTTGAAATCCATTTTCTTTTTATTAATGCTTTCAGGGGCAGGGTTGTCGCACTAATTTATTGATAGGGGCAACAACCGCCTTCAATATGGTCGATAAAATCCTGCTCAAAGAGTTTTAACGCGCTTTGTATAGGCTCTGCAGCGCCGGGAGCCAGGGCGCAAAAGGTATTGCCGGGGGCAATACGCTCGCACTGTTCCCTGAGGAGTTCCAAGTCTTCTTTAGTCCCCTGGCCAGACTCTATTCTCTCCAGAATTTTGACGGCCCAGGGCAAGCCGTCCCGGCAGGGGGTACACCAGCCACAGGATTCCCGAGCGAAGAACTGGGTCAAGTTCAGCACCAGGCCTACGGGGCAGGTTTTATCGTCGAGCACGGTGATCGTGCCGGTCCCCATACGGCTGCCGGCCTTGCCGATAACGTCGTAATCCATGGGAAGATCGAGGTGGTCCGGGCCGAGGAAGTCGGTCGATCCTCCACCGGGAAGAATGCCCTTCAGTTGCAGGCCATCTTTCATGCCACCGGCATGTTGTTCAATAATTTCGCGAATGGGCGTCCCCATTGGGAGTTCCCAAGCCCCTGGATTATTAACCTTGCCGCTAACACCAAATATTTTGCTTCCCGCATCGTCACCCCGGTTAAGGTTTTTGTACCACTCCACGCCGTGGCTAATTAAATGGGGAAGGTTGCACAAGGTCTCTACATTGTTAACGACGGTGGGTTTGCCCCAAAGCCCGCTGACCTGTGGAAAGGGGGGCTTGGCACGGGGAATGGCCCGCTTGCCTTCAAGGGCGTTTAGCAGTGCGGTTTCTTCACCACAGATATAGTTACCGGCGCTACGGTGCAGGCAGACCTCCAGATTAAAGCCACTGTCGAAAATATTTTCGCCAATCATGCCCTGCTGCTTGGCTTCATCGATTGCCTGTTCGAGACGGTTTGCAGCCAGGTGGTATTCACCACGAATAAAAATATAGGCGTGAGAGGCGCCAATGGCATAGGCGGCTATAGCCATTCCCTCAAGAAGGAGGTGAGGGTCTCGCTCCATTAGCAATCGGTCTTTGAAGGCGCCGGGTTCCATTTCATCGGCGTTACAGACAACGTACTTCTGCTTGGGCGAATCTTCACCCCTAGGTACAAAACTCCACTTCAGCCCAGTGTTAAACCCCGCTCCACCGCGTCCGCGCAGGCCTGCATCTTTTACTTCGTTGATAATATCGTCCGGTACCATGGTGATGGCTTTGCGCCAGCCCTGGTAGCCGTCGTTTTCCACATATTGCTCAATAGTGGCGGCAATATTTTCACTGGAAATATTCTTAGTCAGTGGATTTGTCAGCATGGTATTTTTTCTTCTTATCGATTAATTCATCAATACCTTTTTCATCCAAATGGCGATGCATCTCCTCGCCGAGCATAAGGACCGGGGCTTTGTCACAATCTCCCAGGCAAGGCGTTTCCAGCAGGGTGAAAATGCCATCTTCGGAGGTCTCTCCAGGCTGGATATTTAAGCGCTCAGATATTTTTTTCTGCAAATTATCGCAACCCATAATCCAGCAGCTGGAGCTTTTGCACAGGTAGATCACTTCCTTGCCTACTGGTTGGCGGAAAATCAACTGGAAGTAGGTGGCGACACTCTCAAGTTCTGCAACGGGAATATCCAGATAATTGGAAATTGCCTGGAGGCTCTCATCGGAAATCCAGCCGCGATGTTTCTGTACAATCCGCAACGCCTCGAGCCCCACTGAAGTTTTTTCGTGGTAGTGGGTGGCTTCCTGATCAATTTCCTCTTTTTCTTGTACTGTTAAGGTCGCCTGGTTGTCTGCTGAATTGCTATTGCCTTGCTCCATTACTTCAATCAATTCCGGTTCTAATAAGCTGGACATAGTCGCCTCCGAGATAGAACTTGCGGAGGTTTCGTTGAGGCGCTGCCGCCATCTGTGTTTGCGATGGCTGAAACGCTGGGTGTATTTCCGTGCACTTTTCTACTCCGCTGCTGTACGGCCCTGTGCCTGCCGTAGTTCTTTATTGTTATCTGTCCACATCCGCCATGACGAAGTCGATGCTGGCAATAATGGCAATAAGGTCAGCAATCAACAGTCCGTTGGACATCAACGGAATCATTTGCAGGTGTGGGAATGAAGGGGTGCGAATTCGGGTCCTGTATGAGGTGGTCCCCCCATCACTAACGATCTGGTAGCTGTTGATACCTTTGGTGGCCTCAATGGGATAACACACTTCGCCGGCCGGCATTACCGGTCCCCAGCTGTTATTCACAAAGTGCTGAATTAAAGTCTCGATATCCTCCATGGTGCGCCCCTTTCGCGGAGGGGTAGTCAAAGGGTGGTCCGACTTATAAGGGCCTGCCGGCATATTTTCCAGGCACTGGCGGATAATCCGCAGGCTCTGCCATATCTCATCCACCCGGACCCGGCAGCGGTCGAAACAGTCCCCACCATCGTAGCTGGGAATCTCGAACTCGAACTGATCATAGCCGCTGTAAGGGCGCTTTTTACGCAGATCCCAATCCAGGCCCGTGGCGCGAAGCCCTGGCCCGGTAACCCCCCACTCAAACGCCTCCGCCGTATCGTAGACACCAATGCCACGGGTGCGGCGTTGCAGGAGTTTGTTTTTAATTACCATGCCGTCGTAATCAGCTAAGCGTGCGGGCATATAGTCGAGAAAGTCCCGCACCATCTTGTCCCAACCTTGGGGTAAGTCCTGCGCTACACCGCCGATACGGAACCATGCCGGGTGCATCCTGCCGCCGGTAATGGCCTCGACAATGCCAAACAGTTTTTCCCTATCGATAAACATATAGAACACGGGAGACATCTGCCCCACGTCCTGGGCAAAGGTGCCAAAAAATACCAGGTGGCTGGATATGCGGAAGAACTCGCACATCATCACCCGTATCATCTGTGCGCGTTCAGGGACCTTAATGCCGGCGAGTTGCTCTAGTGCCATTACATAGGGCAGGTTATTCATGACACCGCCGAGGTAATCGATACGGTCGGTGTAGGGCACATAGGTATGCCAGGCCTGGCGCTCGGCCATCTTCTCTGCACCGCGATGGTGGTAACCGATATCTGGCACTGCATCGATAATCTGTTCACCATCCAGCTGAAGGGCTACACGGAATACCCCGTGCACACTGGGGTGATTCGGGCCCAGGTTGAGGAACATAAACTCTGAGTCTTCATTACTCCTGGCCATGCCCCAGTCTTCCGGCCGGAACAGCAGGGCGTCTTGTTCCTTGCGCTCCTTCTCTTCTGATAGACTAAATGGGTCGACTTCGGTAGCCCGGGCGTGGTGATCCTTGCGCAGTGGATGCCCCTTCCAGGTCAGCGGCATCATGATTCTCTGTAAATGGGGATGACCGGGAAAGTCGATACCGAATAGATCCCACGCTTCCCGTTCATACCAGTTGGCATTCTCCCAAACGGTAGTAATAGTCGGTGCACTAAGATCACTCTCGGGAAGAGCCACCTTGATACGGATAAATAAATTGCGGGTAAATGAAAGTAGTTGATATACCAGGGTGAAATCGCTGGAAGGCTGTTTTTCGGTTCCCTCCCCACGGTTGACCCGCAGCCGTTCGTCGATAGCACTCAGGTCATACAGCATTTCAAATGGCTGGGCGATATCCCGCTTGAGAAAGAGCAAAAGAGGGATCAAGGCATGTTTCTCGATCCACAGTGTGGGCATATCATCACAGTGTGGCTGCCACCAGAACGAGTGAAGCTTATATCCGGTGTCGAGGTCCCGAATAAATGCCTCTGCTGCTTTCCTGTAGGGAGTTGCTGTGTGGACAGTTTTCGCAATTACGCCAGTCATTGGCTATTCCGTTGTTTTTTTCTTATTCCATGAGGCCTAAACACTGTCGGGCGCGCGTAGCATGTCAGCTTTCATACGTTCCTCCCTATGGAGATCACGCTGACTGGGCTTTGGAACCTTGTGAGTTCCTTGATCATCCACAACCCAGCTGAAGGCTCGTCTCTCCGCAGCCACCGACTTTTGCAGCAAGGTTAATCCCTGCAGTAGGGCCTCTGGGCGCGGTGGACAGCCGGGCACATAAACATCGACCGGGAGAAACTTATCGACCCCCTGAACCACACTGTAGATATCGTACATACCGCCGGAATTTGCGCAGGAACCCATGGAGATGACCCAACGGGGCTCGATCATTTGCTCGTAGAGTCGCTGTACCACTGGTGCCATTTTCAGGAAAACCGTCCCTGAAATTACAATCAAATCCGCTTGTCGCGGGGTTGCACGGATGACCTCAGCGCCAAAGCGGGAGATGTCGTGGCGGCTGGTGAAGGCGGTGGCCATTTCTACATAACAACAGGACAACCCGAAGTTAAATGGCCATAGGGAATTTGAACGGCCCCAGGAAACCAGCTCTTCGAGTTTGGTAAGGAGAATATTTTTTTCTAAATCTTGAGTGATTAATTCTTCAGAAGGATTGCCGCGTTCAGTAGCAATCAGGTCGTCGGCTTTGCTCAGCTTCCAGCGCATTATGAATTCTCATTGTTGTTATCGGGGTTTTTGGCGTTTCTCCAAACTCTTCTGGTATCCACCCCAGTCAAGTGCACCCAGGCGCCACAGATAAATAAGCCCCACCAGCAGTATCACGATAAATACGGTGGCCTCGATAAACCCGAGCAGGCCAGTTTCATAAAATGCGATGGACCAGCTAAACAGGTAAATCGCCTCCAGGTCGAAGACGATAAACAAGATGGCAACAAGGTAATAGGCGACAGATAGGCGCAGGCGCGCATTGCCCTGGGAAACAATACCCGACTCATAGGGCTCATCGGTAGCTGGGTCCCTGCGTTTCTGACCGAGAAAATAGGAAAGGCTGAGCATTAAGGTAATTAGGGCAAATACGGCCAGGCAATAGACAATCAATGGCCAAATCTGAGGAGTGAACTGATCCGGGTAATTCAACTTCGCTCTCCCATGTTTCTGCGGGCGAAGCCCGTATCAATCACTGGTCTTGCAGTAAAAGGGCAAATCAAGAATGCTGATTTTGAGGGTGCTCTCACGCAAGAAGAGATAATTTGAAAAACGATTATTGCTTTTCTGAGAAATTTTTTAGTTGTCGGTAATCCTATTCGCTTGTCTGATTTATAAATCGTTGCGGGAGATAGCGCCAGTGGTGCGAAGGAACGTTTAATTCTTATGTATATACTTTTTATTCAGTAGGGTTATGTAATGTCTTGCGACAGCTGAATAAATGAAAATGTGCGCCAGTTTTCAGAAGATGAAGGAGGGTCCTATTGCTATTAAACTATTCCTCTGATTAAAAGCAGATCGGAATTTTAGGGATACGCTGTACTGGAATTAGAATGTGATGTTATTGATTTGTTTGGCACCTAACAATTCCATCATAGTGCACTCCACTTGCGGCTCTGTATGGGAGCTTCCATTTGTCATGAGAGAGGTAGTTTGGCCAAGCAAGTACATTTATCCAATTCTTCTCAGTATTTCTAACAAGGTACACATCGCTTGCGTTACATTGAAGTTTGTACCTACGGAACCCTTCTTCTATTACGGAATAATCCCGCCCCTTAAATTGAACTTCAGAGTCTCCCCAATGGCCATCTGAGCTTTCAAAGCTTACATCGGGGTTGTGGATTTTTATAAAGCCAAGGAGGAACATAATCCCGGAAACCAAAATTAAGATGAAAATTGTTCGTATGATAGTGGTAGTCATCGCTTGTTTCCGACTATATTTAATATATTTTAAGTAAAAATTTAGAAGGTGTATCTTTATCCTATTTTGGTTGTCCTGATTGCTATTTAACTTCTATAGCCTTTTTTTGAATGTTCATACTTAATTCAAATCTGTATAAATCTGAAAATCTCTAGGTAAAACTAAATGGCGTTTTTGGTATCGAGAGTCTTTACATTTGTTAAATGTCACACTATAACGTGGTGTAGAACTGGTTGGAATAAATATGATAATTGTTTATTTCTGATACCGCTTTTCTCAAAAAAAATTCATCGACTTTTTCGTTAAAAAACAGTGCGTATCTGTTTTTCTCGGAGTTATCTATTTTGAAATCATATTCAATATCGAAGTGCTCAGCCAACACATCTTCGATGTAATCAAGCTGGTCCCAGCTACAAAGCTCTATGCATATGCCAAATTCGGGATCACTGCTAAAATCAAGCTTTTTCGTAAATATCAGTCTATTTTTCATGGAAACTTAATTTTTTGTATATGGGCGACTGAAACAGGGCGAAACGATGTGTAGGCCGCAGGGCTCGGCACCCATCGCCGGTCTTGTGGACCGTTTATTTTTATAGAGGTTACCGAAATCGGACATGTCTGGATACCCTGCTTTCAAGTAGACGAACCAATGCCGGGTCCATGCGAGCGTAATTGTCAGGGATGTCTAGACAGATCAGTTTCTTGCCTTTTAGGAGGTCTTTGAATTTTTTTGAAACTTTATTCCGGTGGGACTTTTCCATAACAAAGACAATGTCAGCCCATTCGATTAGGTCGCCACTCACCACTGTTTCGGCATCACTATTTGTGCCTGCACCGATGGCATTGATGCCTTGATAGGCTGAGAAAACCTCTTCACCTGTCGGGCTTCTAAGTCTGTTTTCACTACATACGAACAGTAAATTCATAATATTCTCTAGGATACATAATGCTTAGCGTAGGGGGCTCTATCAGGGCCACTACTTGTTAGGAACTTTGCACGCTCTCAAGTTTTAAATATCCTTCGCATGCAACTTCAACCACTCTACTTTCATCACCAGATAAGTAAGTTTCAGCTGTATAAAATCCGGCTTTACCAGCAGCCGAATTTGAAGGATGTAAAATACGAAAAAAACCACTAGGTACAGAACACCCTCTGGGAAAAGAATAAATATTGCTTATGTTGCCTGAAGGCCCTGCTGCTAATCGATGATCAGTGCCTTTAGGAAGTTCGATACAAGTGGTCACATGAAGTAGGTAATATACGCCTTCACCTTGAAGATAAATCGGGAGAAATTCAACTCCCGGAATATAATTGATCTTCTCTTTTACTAGCTCAGACACAGCGTAAGCGCCTGGGTTAAATAAGACACTTGTCGACCCTGATTTCGAATAAATGCGAAGCTCGGGAACATCCCAATCTGACAGAAGTGATCCTGGCATGCCAATGCGAGGATCGTGCCATAGATACTCATCATCATCAAACCAAGCGCATGTAAAATTACCATCCTCTTTTGATACAGGTGACAATTTGTAGATCATTCTAATTCCTGTCTTAATCTCGCAGCAAAGCGACTGCGGAAAACGCCCACAAGATAAGCCGCCCCGGGCGGGGCCGAAGGGTGGTAGCCTTGCTGACTATGATTGTACGATTGTTCTTGTTTGATTATGACACTAAAAATCACCATTCGTTAATGGGGAAATTGAAGCCCACATTTAGCGGTAATCGAAAGCCCTGATTATCACATACTGTTTGATTATCGGTCCATTTAGGCCACATAAATAGGGATGTGTCAGAGACCCAATAAGCATATCTACATAGTTAGATTTGGTTTTGAGGCAGAAAAACAAGACAAGAAGCAAGTGAAGAAGGGATCGAGGAACCTTTGGCGTTGCAAAAGTTTGTCATACACAAGATTTTTATTGCCCATCATTGTTCATATATAGAAATATTCAAATCATTGGCCTTCATAGCTATCTACTTTAGTAATTAAGAAGTCCCAAAATGCTTTGATGCGCGCTGTGTTTCTTAAATCCTTGTTAGCCAGAATCCACAAAGATGAGTTGTACTTAGTTTCCAGTCTATAGAGTTCAACTAGATCGTATGAATCATCAGTTGGTAACAAAGCTATCCCTTGATCATTGAGAGCCGCGTTCAGAGCCGTAGTTATAGAATTACAGTATATAGATTTGGCGTTGTTCTTAATTTGTTTCTGATACCAGTGCACTGCAGGGTTATCTAAGTGCACGTAGTCAATAGCTGTTAGGTGTTCAATTTCGGACAACTTGAAAGGAGCGTTATACCCTCTAGTCTTCAAAAAGACTTCAGAGGCATAGATGCTTAAGTTTACATCTCTCATTTTACGTGCAATAAGGTTTTCCGGTGCTGTATGACTTGCCCTAATGGCAATGTCCGCATCGCGATGCTCGATATCCAGAGCCTGCTCACTTTCAAGGATCTCAAACTCAACGTCGGGGAATGGCCTCCGGAATTCACTAACCCACTGGGGCAAAGTGGTCGTTGCCATTGTTGAGGGTGCGGTAACACGAATTAAACCTTGAACTTTTTCATGTTGCAGAGAACTTTGAATGAGGATGCCATCGGCCAATGACTCCATTCGCTTGGCACTATCCAAAATAGTTCGCCCCGCCTCAGTCAGTTGGTAGCCGCGACGACTAACAATAAATAGCTGCGTTGAAAGCTCGCTTTCAAGCTGCTGGATCCGCCTCCAAACAGTGGTTGAATTAACATTCAACTGGCTAGAAGCCGCCTTTAAGGTTCCTTTCTCTGCAAGCGCGATAACGACCTTCAAATCGTTCCAATCCATGACATTACCCTGACGTTGCATTCATGCAATATAAGTTTGCCTTTTTGTCTATATAACTGCAATAAGAGAACACCTAGTCTGTGCTCGTCATTAACGAAATAGGGTTCCCTTCATGAGAAAACAGGTAGTCATCTTTTACGTGGCCTCATCTATGTTCGCGGTGCTGATGATGATATCAGGCATGGCCAAACTAACAGGACAGGAAGCCATTGTTCAGGCAACGGTTGATTTAGGCTACCCGCTTTATTTGTTGAAAATCTTAGGAACCGCCTATTTGATTGGCGCGATTGCAATTCTTCAATCAAAGTTTGAAACACTTAAACAGTGGGGATATGCAGGTTTCTCCATCGCTTTGACCGGAGCTGCGGGATCGCACTTATTGGCAGGGCAAGCGCTCAGCACTGCTTTACCAGCTACTGTCCTATTGGCCGTTTTAGCGATTGTGGTAACTCTGAATGCAAAACTGACTCGCCTTAACCTTTCTTTAGGAGGAGACCTCAACAATGTCTCTCAATCTCAAAGAGACATTTCAGAAGCTAATTAGATGTGACGTTTCTGATGTTTGAGATAGAAAGACTGTGATGCGGTGCACTGATTGATCCGGTTTAATTAACAACCAAGAGGAGTGCTTTTCCATGAGTGATAATCATGCTGCGTTACTGTGGAAAACGATCTCATCTGACTTGATTCAGAATAACGCTAAAGAAGGCGCAGGCGATTCAGGCTGAGCAAGTTGAATTGCTTGACCAACACCACTCATTGAAAACCAAGGATGGTAAACCTTCTATTACGCGCTATGGTTATTTACCCGGACGAATAAAGCTGGGTTAGGCGGTATTAGTGTTAATATCCTGAAATTTCAAGATCACTTTGGTTGAGGCGACATTTTGGCTACCTCTGTGATCAACGGGACCCATTGTTGTATCTCATTATGCCTTTAAAGCCCACTGAGGGAGCCCCACAACTTGTCCCAGCGTTCTAGTTTTTCTTCGGCACTTAACAGCCTTGGCTGCACTTGAACAGGTTTGCCAATTTCATTCGTGTCGTTCAATATGTTGAGATTTACCGCTCCGCGAAGCTGACTATTTATATCGCAGCCTACGGCTAACAGTTGATTACAACTTTTACAATGATAGAAATTAGCGAGCTGATCCCCATTTTGTCTAGTTGAAATTCCATCGCCAATGAAAGTTACTAACATATTTGGATCACTAATAATGCGTGATGGGTTGGCTTGGCAATAATTACAATCGCATACGCGTGGAGTTAAACCTTCGAGTGGCCCAGTAAACTGAACCTCAACTCGCCAACGGTTACATTTACACGATCCCTTACAGAACATAAGCATTTGTGCCAATTACAGTTGAACACGGCGTTCGCATTGTCGGCGAGGGAGGTCCCCCTCTTTGCCATCACGGGCGCCAGTCAAGATAGTGAATGTGGTGGGTTTCATAGAGTCGGCTTTACATATTGTTGTTGTGGGACGTCCGTTTTATAGTTTAGAGCGAAAAGAATAAATATTTTACATTTTGACTTACAGCTAACTGTAAGTATGAGATAATAATAGCAATAATAAACTTATTTCCCATCCCATTTGTAGTTTGGATTTATCTTAATGAAAAAAGTATTAAGTGTATTGCTTCCGGCAGCAGTGCTTACCGGTATTGTTGGGCCCAAAATAGTAGGCACTCAGCTCGAGTCATCTATTGATGAAATAGTCGCTACCGCGAATGAAAATTCGGCATATACGGTTGAAGTAAAAAGCATGGATTCATCCTGGTTTTCAACCCAGGCCACCTTTTTGGTCAGCATGGATGTCAATGCTTTCTCGGATTTACCTGAGATCTCTGAACTTGAACCTTTTTCTGTAGAAATAGATTTTAGTGCTTCCCACGGCCCCTTCCGTTTCGGCGAGCATGCTGGTTTTGGTTGGCTCGGCTGGACGTTAGAAGTTGCCGGTGATCAATTACGTGAACACTTGGTTTGGGCTGAGGAAGCTCCTTTTTACCAGATTCACGGCAATATGGATGCCTTAGGTGGTTATTACTATAACGATAGAATTACGCCATTTACTACTGATGTTGAGGATCAAAAAGCACAGTTAACTTTTAGTGGTTTTCAGGGTAATGGGCAATATCAGGGTGAGCAACTAACTTACCTGGGGAGCGCCGATAGCTTTACCGTTGCTTCCGAGCTAAGGGACGTAAAGGTTGAAAGGTTGACTGTGGATATGACCATGGCTTCCTCCCTTGAAGCAATCTTTGAAAGCGCTTTTTACGATTCTGATACAGCAATTAACTTTGGCGCCATCAAGTTAAATGATAGAGAGCAAAACGAAAATATTGAGATTGCTGATCTATATATAAAGGCAAGTACTGAACTCAACCCAGAAAATCAGCTGGGAAATATGCAAGTTGCCTATGGAACTAAAAAGGTCGATATAGCTGAATTCCACGGTGAAGATCTGGCCCTTGAGCTTGAGGTCACCAATATCAGCCAGGAATTTTTGAAGTCTTATCAGGACTTTGCCGTCTCACTCAATAAACTACCTACGGAAGAAGCAACCGCTAAGACAATGGAGTTTATGAGCGATAACTTGCTATCTTTAGTGGCTGGCGAGCCTCAACTGAACATTACCAGCTTACGCGGTACTTTCCCGCAAGGCAGCTTTAATAGTAACCTTCATACTAGCTTAGTTGGCATCAGTGCGTTACCGGAGCAACCACTAGATCCGGCTTTTTGGCTGTCACACACCTTGGTTGACGGAGAGTTAAGTGGCGATAAAGCTGTGATTGAATTTATTGCCGTACAAGTGATGAAAGCCCAATTGAAAAATAACCCTCAAACTCAAGGTATGAGTGAAGAGCAACTGGAGCAAATAGCTGCTCAACAAGTGCCGACCATATTAGCGTCTCTTGAACAGCAAGGTTTGTTAGTGTCTACCAATGACGGCTACATCTCAAATGTCAGCCTGAAAGACAGCGAGCTTAAGGTGAATGAAAAACCTATGCCGCTACCGCTTTAGCATATATTAGCTGTTTGTGATAGAAGTGGCTTATCTTAAGCCACTTCATTCTTTCCTCTCTCATACTGACTGTTTATTCCCCTTTTATAGACGCCACCAGAACCATCAAATAATAAGAAGTGCTTAAAATGCCTCTAAGATAGCATTTGCTTTCAGATTGAAAGTATCCTTGGATCATCTCTTACATCTAATGTTTCAAGCAGAGGCACCAGTTCCACTAGCGTCCAGCTGGCCTGATTTGTTAGGCATTCCCTCAACAAAGGTTGCCTTAACCCTTTTGGAGAGCAGCATATATGGGACCCATATGATTCCACCTATCAGAACCCTAAAAAATTCGTTCGCTATTTCTGGATCAAAAATCGGCTCATTAGGCATGACAAACTGTATTAGCCATGCGTCTAAAGGTATAATAATCAATGAAATAACTACTATTAAGATATAAATTGATGGAAAAAGATAGTGCTTGCTGAAAAATAGAAATGCTAAATATATTAGAGCTACGAACATTGCTACATTGTATGCAATCTCACCAATTAAAATTGGCGCCCACAGTGGATTGTAGGCTTCTGAGCCCACGGTTGTTAAAGCTTCCCATGTACCATCAACGAATATTGGTTGAAATATAGGGAAGGTAGTTGTAAATAGCCTGAGTGGGCCTAGTACGACACCAATTCCGACTAATATAAGCCAACCGGATAGCCCTTTAGGGTCTTCCTTGCTACTCATGATATCTCCTTAATGACTACAACAGGGAGGTTGGTGTGGAGTGTGGGTCTTCCCGAGATGAGCCAAAAGCTCGTAGTAACCTGCTTATACTTATTCTGTTTTTTATGCTTCACTTTTCTCTGATAATTTTTTAATCGTGTTACCATAATAAATTAAGAATACACCTAAACATAGCAATGAAACAATAATAATATTGTCAAATATCGACTTAATGAATAATAAAGCATGGGGATCAACATGCCGTCCTAGGAGTATGCCCAAACTAGCGTATATAAAATATAACAACTTGTGCGGCCACACTTCAGCTCTATCGTTTGATTCCGTTTTGTATCCAAGAAAGGGGATGCTAATTATAAGTGGAATAAATAATACAGTATCGTAATAGCCTACATGCATGGACAAAAATACTGAAATTAATAGAAAAGCCCCTAATAATCTAAGGTTAAAATATTCTTTTAGCATATTGATATGATTCGCTTAACACTTAAGGCTCCGTTCTATGGTGATCGCTATGCAAGATTCAATATTCGCATGAATAATCTAATGCCGGGCTTCTGTGAAAATGTAAACCTGTTGGAGTTTGCCCGCAGGTCCATACCTGCACAGCGAACTGCGACGTTCAAAGAAATCGGGCAGACCTGTGTTTTTCTCGCCTCTCATGGAGCCCGATACATCAATGGGCAAAGTATCTTGTCTGATGGGGGTATGAATCGGGCGGTTCGTTAGTAAGTGTGCTTTACCTCAGGGGAGAGTATAAGCTTCAGTCAACTGTAATGCATAATGACGCGCACACGGGGCGAGCGTTAGCGAGGCCCTGGCCTGCTTTCCGGCCGTTCACGGTGTGCCTGGTTATAGCACGCTCGGGAGTGTTGTATAAAGGGAGCCGCGGGCAGCGTAAGAGCAACCTGACAAATAATCTTAAGAGATTATAGAAATTTCTCCGTGAAACTTGTGACAAATGCCCGGACGGAATCTGAGCCAATGCCATGGATATATGGGATGGAAGTATAGTTTGAAAATTTGACCGGCAACAATAGTTACTTGTTAAGCATTGCGATGCTACAAGCCAGAATAACTTTGGTAAACCTCATGGTCTTTGTAGCCTCCTTGCTCGTTTAAGTTGATATATATTTGAATGGTGCAGTCATAGAGTAGCCAAAGAAATATAGATTCAAATTTACAGTCAGCCTCATTTTCTCGTACGATGGCTTGATACCTAAAAGAATGCTTGTCATAAGAGTGTGCAATGTTGGTTGAAGTTAAGTATTCTTCAATTACTTGCTGACTGTCGCCTTGCGAAAGATTTGCAGAAATACTCTTCTGTATTTTTTCGACAGTATTGAGGCTATTACCCCAAGCAGGATTACCAATTATTGCTAGTACTAATATGATAGCTACCTTCACTGCTCTTCCTTGAACGCCGAATGCCATTTTTACCCGACAGGCAAAGCACAGCTTTGACTGCTGGAACGTGTGAAATGCCTTGTTATACCTTTTCTAGTTTTAGGTAATGCCGACGAAACCAAAATTTAGGCTCTCTCTGAAAAATGGCCTCCCAAGAGAAAGACCTGAAGCCAAGTTCGCAAATACGTAGCCGCCAACGCTCATTACTATCAAAGATGCCGAACTCCAAGAGGTCTTCACCTTCGACTGTGAGATCTTCAATAAATCCGAATCTATCTGGTGTTGAAACGCGATCTATGATGCTGCCATTTTTACCAAGTAGGCTATACCAATAACTTACACCATCGTAATAATCATAACTAGAAATCAGCAGAGTAAGATCACCACATGAATATTCATGGCGCAGCTCATCTCCCGGTAACACTAATTTACGTGTACCATCGGAAACCACTATAGAGTATTCTCCATCGGGTTGTCCTTTCCCATTTGCAGGGCTGTAACTGTAAGATTTCTTCAAGACCCTACCTAGTATAACGCCCATAGCTGTGGGCAGTTTGTAGTGAGGAACGATTGGATAACTGGTCCGCCAGTCTGCGCATGGTACGCCCAGCGTGGGCGTGAGCTAATGGGGTGAAAGTCCCCTGTAGGAAGATCACCACTTAATGACTCCATTAAATGCCAACTACCAGAGAATGGCAACTGCAACATCGTGAGGTTTGTGGGACGAAGCCGCAAGCAAAACAGAGCTTCATTACGGATGGGTAGCCATCCCTTGTGGACCTGTAGGATGGGTGGTGTGGGGGCCGGCAGCTAGAAACTACCGGCTACCCGATTTAAATGATGAGGCGGCACGAATTTTGTCCAGCTTTTTTTCAATACTATACGTGTAAATTTTTGGCGTCCCGTCAGGAAAATATGATCGGACCACATAATCAGATCCTAAACCGGCTTCTACGATCTCTTGATAAAGCTCTACATCTTCCTTCTTTTCCATATCAAGAGTTTGATCATACAGTGGGCCAGAGTGAGCCATGCCAAATTGATATAATCCGTTTTTATCTTTTGTAAGATAAACTAAATGTTCTTTGTCGATATTATAGTTAAAACTACAATAAGTACGATTTTGTGATACCTCCACAATCTCATTTTTTTTAATATTCCCTTTAAATGGCTCAATTATGAGATACTTATAGATTCTTACACCGCCCTCATCTTGAGCTGATCGTGCTGTAGTTTCTGCTTGTATTAAGTACCCTCGAAAAGCAATATCACTCGACGCCAAATTCGATTCATAGACTGACATACCCTCATACTCCTTCAGCATGAAGGGAGAAACTTTCATACACCCAAAAACATTTTCTGATATAGCCCACAACAATAGTAAGAGTAATGGAATGTATTTCATTATTTCACTTATCGTCTCAATAATGGGCCGGAGCACTTAGTTTGGAGGTCCAGCCCCGAAGGGGTAGCATTGATTGACTTGGTACGCCCAGCATGGGCGTGAATTAATGGAGTGAAAGTCCCCTGTAGGAAGATCACCATTTAATGGAATCCATTAAATGCTAACTAACAGCGAATGGCAACTGCAATACTGAGAGGTCTTGTGGGGAGGAAGCCGATAGCAAAACTACGAACTGACGAATAGAAACATCCTATAAGGCTTAGCCTGGAGGTGAGGTGGCTAAGGACACCTAAGCCATATGATCTAACGGATAGAGTAAATGATATAGTTGTGTATAAACCGTTCACGTCCTTAACTGTGGAGATCTGCTTAACCTGCTGTAGTTAACCTTCAGTGTGCTCGATTGATATCGTTGCGTGATCGCTGGGTAGATGTTCATTACCGATAGCGAGCCGCACATTGCGGACTCGCACGATGGGTGGTGTGGGGACCGGTAGATAGTAACTACCGGCTACCCGATTTATAGATCGTTAAAGGCGAAACAGAGTATTTACATAGATGTCAGTTCACGTTTATCCAACGCAATTCGTCCTGATAAAACGACCATCTTGATATTTTTAAGGTCACGAATATCACTCCAGGGCTGACCATCGATAAGTAGTAGGTCAGCAGATTTACCAACTTCAATGGTCCCCATTTGATCAATTAACCCTAAAGCTTCGGCACCATTTCTAGTGGCAGCTATAAGCGCTTGCGCATCAGGTAGTCCAGCTTCAACCATGCGTGACAATTCATTGTGGTAGCTGTCACCAACAATCATTTTACCTTGTGTATCAGTGCCAACACCAAATTGAACACCAGCCTCGTGTAAGGCCGGTATATTCAGGTGTCCCTTGGGTTCTCGACCTAAAGTTGGTACATAAACTATATTGTGCTCGACAATTAATTGCATTGATTCTGGGCTAATGAGATTGCCATGTCGCACACCATGTTCAATGGTAGTTATGCCAGCTTCAATAGCTGCATTAGTTTCTTGTGGAGAGCCTGTGTGTACCGCAACCCAAAGCCCATGCTTGCGGGCTTCCGTCGTAATAGTCTGCAAGGTTTCCTTTGAGATGCGTGGTAACGTGATTTCGCCCTGTTCATTTGTATGGCCCTGATAGACGGCCTTAATACCGTCAATGCCTTGTTCCGCCAGAGAAGCGATTTTCTCTTTTACATATTTTGGATCATCGGATTGCACGACCATTTGCTCGATCATACGATTTGGTATTCTTTGAACTGGATGTCCACCAGGGGCAGTAAATATAGGACCCGCAATAAACATATGTGGTCCAGCGACCTCCTGGTCGTCAAGTGATCTTTTTAGCTTATAAATTCCCGAGCTGGGATCGCCGACGGAACGATAACTTGTAATACCTGATTCGATCAATTTCCGTCTAACATCTGGTTGCAATCGGATCGAATTCCAAATCATTGCAGGTAAGCTACTCTCGCTAGAATCAGCTTTACCACTGAAAAAATGGCCGTGAAGCTCTATGAGACCAGGTACAATTGATTTACCTGCTGCATCAATTTGAATAGCATCTATTGGTACTTCACAAGTACTTCCCAGGCAGGAAACTTTACCATCCTCTACAAGGATTCCAGGGTTCTCAATGGGCAACGTACCAGTACCATCAAATAAGCTACCATTGCTAATCCACATGCTTCTACTTGGTTGCTCCCAAACATATAGATTATGGTTGTAGGCGACTATAAATGCGATCCCACCAAGGATACCAAAGCTGGCAAAATATTTTAGGAATTTTATCAATTAGAATCTCCTTTATAATTATAACGCCCAGTTCACCGAGCAAATTTTGATGGCGGTTTGTGCGTAATTTTGCACATAAAGTGACAGCTAAAATTTGTCCCGTGCAGCCACTTGGTACGTCCAGCATGAGCGTGGACTAATTGGGGTGAAAGTCCCATATAGCTAGATCACCATTTAGTGGATTCCATTAAATGCTAACTGCTAGCGAATGGCAACTGCAACACCGTGAGGTTTTGTGGGGAGGAAGTCGCTGGTAAAACTACGAGCTGGTGAGCAGAAACATCCTATAAAGATTAGTTGGTAGGTGAGGCGGCTAGCGGCACCGAAGTCAAGTGATCTAATGGGTAGAGGAAATGATGTGGTTGTGTAGTGAACGTTCGCTCTCCGATCTGGAGAGATCTGTTTAACTTGCTGCTATGAAGCTGTCGGTGTAGTGGCTGAGTCCTAAGTAGGCGCAATCCGCTAGCCACCATCGTGGGGCAGACAAAAATGGTGGGACACGGCAGCGCCTCGGTCAGTAATGGCCAAGGTAATTAAACATAAGTCAACCGATGGCATAGTAGCCAAATACCAAGGTTAATAATTTGTACACGGTGGAGGCCTGAACCTTAATTCATGAGTTAAAAGACTGGGTAGCCTACTGATATATTTCCAGGCGAATAAAGTTAAGGTGGTTCTTTGCTATGTCACTCAGCTCAAATGAAGAGCTACTTGATCCTATCGTTGGGTAGAGATTCATTACGGATAGGAAACAGCCCATTGCGGGTCCACTCGATGGGTGGTGTGGAGGCCGGTAGCTAGAAACTACCGGCTACCCGATTTAGGTTTTACTACATTTTTCTTTAAGTAAATCTAAAGAAATACCACCCAGCCCCCTGATTCTTTCCCCACTATATGTGGTTGAATATCTCATACTTGCAGGATTTCCTTGCATGAATACAACCGCTTTCTTTGGAGTAAAATCATCTGACATTTTGTGATGAGTATTTTCTTCATACACTTCACCGACTCCATAATATAAGTCAACTCCATCTTCTTGTTTCAAGATATCTTCAACCACACTTTTATAATTACCATCTTCACCAGGCTCATATCTCACAGTAAGGATTACAGTAGCCTTTTCGATCATCTCATCCACAGATAATTCATGGAAATTCAGAGTATTAGGATA
Source organism: Microbulbifer maximicatervae (SeqCode) (assembly GCF_052467815.1). Lineage (NCBI taxonomy): Bacteria > Pseudomonadati > Pseudomonadota > Gammaproteobacteria > Cellvibrionales > Microbulbiferaceae > Microbulbifer > Microbulbifer maximicatervae (SeqCode). Next base: position 366,317 of record NZ_CP174326.1, on the reverse strand, counting down.
TTTATTGTTTTCTATGGAGGAAGCTTCTGTAATAGTCATCTCGGGATCGAAGTCTTGAATAACTAATGGTGGTATTACGTAAAACATCCAAGCTGTATATAAAGATAAAGCTGCTACAGCAAAACCTGAACCGAAAATAACTCCTGATAAAAATTTCTTTAGCATTTATTTCTCCTAAGATACATAATATCCGCTACATTGGTGAGTAACTTGTTGCGTGTCCAGCGGCGTATTGCCGACGCTTGGTAAGCCCAGAATGAACGTGAACTAATGGGGTGATAGTCCCATGTAGGAGGATTACCTGGGAGCCTCCCATTGCGGACCCGCACGATGGGTGGTGTGGGGGCCGGTAGCTAAGAACTACCAGTTACCCGGTTTATGTGTTTTCATGTCTTCCTATATTTCTAGCAGTTTGACAAGCTAACACTAATATTAATGGAAGCAATGTAAAGTCTACGATTAAAGCAACCCACCAATAATATGACAAGTTCAATGTTGGATGTAAATATACCCCACCCAAACAAATTATACCGCCTATATATGGGAAAAATGATTTACTACCTTCCTTTATTAAAGCATTGAGCCCTGATACCCAGTTCAACAGACCAATGACACTACCAATGATAATCAAGCCTAATGCAAAGGTTTTCATTTTTTCTCGCCACTACACATAATGCCCAAAGCAGCGGTGCGCGTTAGCACGTCCAGCCCGTAGGGCGTACAGCTTTTATTTGTTAGGTGCTTGATTGTGGGATTTCATTTTGCCACAGGTAGCACTCTAAATTTGTTTTACGTTTAAAGCGCTCAAGTATATTTGCATTAATATGCCAGCGCCTACAGATTACCAATAACTTAATTATGGCCTCATCTGAAGGTGAGTGGTTAAAGCTGATAGTTAGCTCCATTCCATGACCTCGCATCTGTTTGTAATCAGGAAGCTGATAGATACAGGAAAAGAAAATATTTTCATCCTCTTGGTCGTAGAAAGTTGGCCCATCAATCGTAATATCCATGCGTACCCTTCACGCTCGTAGCAAGAGCAAAATTGAAGCGCAGCGCTAGTTTCGTCGGTGTGCCTACGCTTGGTACGCCCTGATGGGCGTGGACCAATGGGTCCCATTAAATGATAATTACTAGCGAATGACAACTGCAACACCACCTGGTCTTGTGGGGAAGAAGCCGCTAGCAAAACTACGCGCTGGCAAATAGAAATATCCTATAAGGCTTAGGCTGGAGACGATGTGGCTAAGGATACCGATAACGGGCAGAGTCAATGATGCAGTTGTGTAGTGAAAGCTTACGTTCTTATCTGGAGAGATCTGTTTAGCTTGCTGCTTTGAAGTTGTCGGCGTAGCTGCTGACTCAGAAGTAGCTCACAGCCATGATACCCAACTCAAATGAAGAGCTGCTCGACAGTATCGTTGGGTAGAGATTCACTGCGGATAGAGAACCGCCCATTGCGGACCCACATGGTGGGTGGTGTGGGGGCCGGTAGCTAGAAACTACCGACTACCCGATTTATATGCCTGTATACTTGAGTGTTTTCCAAATTTCTTCAATTTCTAGCAAATCGTTAGGGTTGTCATAATATATCGCCATGTGTATTTCTTGATTGTCAGTTAAGGCGAAAATATATACAGCGTTTTGTTCTTTTCCATCTGTAACTTCTTGTAAGTGATATCTGATCTTGTGAACGCCATCTTTTTGAATTTCTAGAAAGTCAGTTTTATCTGGTGACGCAGTTTTGATTACGTTGCTAATCCTTTCTTCTATTCCAGCACCATTTGCATCATAAGAGCCTAACCAGATAGTAAACTCCGGGCGCCAAATTACGAGGCTTCCCTTGTCGAGGCGTTTTAGCATACGGCCTGAAATATTAAAGCTCCAGTTTTTTGAAATCTTAATAGGGCCTCTATCGACAGGAGGAAGAAAGACCACCTCCGGCTCATTAACTGCGGATGTTACGACTTGTAATCGTCCGTCTTTATTTCGTTCTATCTCGGTTCCGGGAGGATAGGTAAGAAATTCGATAATTTCTGGGTCATAATTTGCGACTGTATTAATACTTAAAAGAGAAGTGTTATTAGAATCATCCATATACTCTTGTGTTTCGCCGCCACCATAGAATATCCAGCCACTATCATCTTCACGATCAGGCTGCTGTCTCACCATATAATCAACATTCTTTCCTTCTACGGTTATCATATCTGTAACAAAAGCGAATCCAATGTCTGGAACCAGTCGTTCTATTTGGTCAGGCTTTAATTTGTAACTCTTTTCCATATGAATTTCACTTCCGTACGAATAATGAAAGGATAAAAGCGCGATTATTAAGCTTATCCTTTATTAGTTTAACGATAATGGTTTAAGTGCATAATGCCAGATTCAGCGGTTCATTCAAAGGAAGCTTGTGCAGGTTCGGCGGAGGTCGGAACGTCCTGTAACATTTGGTTAGCTATTTCTCTGAACAAGCTTTAAAAACTCATCAGCCATTTTTGATATGTCTAGAGATGATGTTGAAAAAGCGACTTTATCTGCCAGATTATGGCTATATTTTGAAACCTTAACATGATCTACACCGTGCCATATAGGTAGGATAACTTTCTCTCCAGAGATAGATTTATTAACGAGCGCATCAAGCTCATATTGAGGCCACTCTTTTGAGAAAAATCCACTAGATAATACAACAATACCAAACTTTGATTGACTTAGCCCATAATCAATTTTACGGCGAAGACTATCACCAATTTCTAATGACAATTCATCATACCAGACATGTAAGCCTCGACTAGTTAAAGCTTTAACTAGAGGGCGAACAATATCATCCTTGTCTTCACTAGCGTGAGAAATGAAAAAATCATACTCTTTATCCCTTGGCATTTGCTCTACCTGTATATATTGAGAAGAAACGCACTCATTAAGAACTGCTTGCAATTTTGCCCACTCTACTTCTGCCTGTCGTGATTCTGAGTAATAGTAAACTTCATGCATATAATAATTCACATCAGAAATGTAGAATAGAAACCTATTGGAACTTTTTTGCGTATCTCTTTCTACCCATTTCCACTCATAATTTCTTATAAATGAAACCGGTCTTTCAACAAATGTGTAAGCTGCTAACTTACCGAATCGAATTAGGCCACCCCTTATATTGAAGGCGATGAAAGCATCACCATTTCCATGAAATATGTATTTAAAGCCATCATCTTGTAATTTTGATTTCGAAATTGCCTGATTTTTAATCTTGAGCGCCGAAAGCACCATGATTATAATAGGTACAAATATTAAAATCCCAATACTGAATTCCATATCGGAGAATCCATACAATGGCTAACGCTTAAAGCACCTATGGTAAAGCCGGAACGGAGGTTTTGACGCCAGGTGCCTTTACTTGGTACGCCCAGCATGGGCGTGAACTTATGGATTCCATTAAATGCTAACTACTAGCGAATGGCAACTGCAACATCGAGAAATCTTGTGGGGATGAAACGGCTAATAAAGCTATGAACTGAAGTACAAAAACATCCTATAAGGCCTTGCCTGGAGGCGATGTGGTCAAGGACACCGGAGCTGGGTGATCTAATGGGTAGAGTCAATGATGTAGTTGTGTAGCGAAAGTTCACGTTCTTATCTGGGGGAGGTTTGTTTAACCTACTGTAGTGAACCTTCAGCGTGCTCGGTTGATATCGTTACGTGATCGCTGGGTAGATATTCATTATTTGCCCATTGTGCAGACCCACATGATGAGTTGTATGGGGGGAGGTAGCTAGAAACCGCCGGATACCCTATTTAGCTTATTTGCCACAATTTAGAGCAAAAAGTTGATGTACTTTAACTTGGCATGATCCATTTTTCGATTCCAATGAAAGATAACAAAAGTGCGATTTATATGTCTGACAGTCTTTTTTCTCCAAATAACAACTAGAAACCAATTCCGCTTCTGCTTGGAGCATTTTGTCTTTATCTGCAATCCAAATATTTGTATCTCTAAGTACTGGCGATAAATTTTTACTGAATATGGGAGACCCTGATTCTATACTATCCGGAAAAAATCCGTGTTTTTCTTTATAAGTTATAACCTGAGCCTTCAGGTGAACCAGAGCTTCCATTTTCTGCTCTGATTCGACATTAGAGCACCGCATATCCTCATTGGCATTCGTTTCAACTCCCAGCGCTAGAAGAATGGGCAATAACAATACTTTGTTCATAGAGAAGCTAAGGCCAAGTTTTGCAGTCCAGCGGTGCGTAGCTTCAGCGAGTGACAGCGCCTTGGTACGCCCAGCATGGGCGTGGACTTATGGGGTGAAAGTCCCCTGTAGGAAGATCACCATTTAATGGATTCCATTAAATGCTAACTACTGGCGAATGGCAACTGCAATACTGTGAGGTCTTGTAGGGAGGAAGCCGCTAGCAAAACTACGAGCTGACGAATAGAAACATCCTATACGGCTTAGCCTGGAGGCGAGGTAGCCAAGGACAGCGAAGCCGTGTGATCTAATGGGTAGAGTCAGTGATACAGCTGTGTCGTGAAAGTTCACGTTCTTATCTGGGGAGATCTGTTTAGCTTGAAGCTGTCAGCGTGGCCGTTGACTCACAAGTAGGCCCAACCTGCTAACCACTATTGCGGGGATAGATAAAAGTGGTGGGACATTGCAACGCCTCGGTCAGTAATGACCATGTTTATTAAGCAGAAGTTAGTCAACGGCATAATAGCCAAGTGCCAAGGTTAATACCTTGGACACGGTGAAGGCCTGAACCTAAATCTACGAGTTAAAAGACAGGGCTAGCTTACCGATGTGTTCCAGTCCGATAAAGTTGAGGTAGCGCACTGCCATGGCACTCAACTCAGATGAAGAATGTGCTCCACATTATCGTTGGGTAGAGATTCATTGCGGATAGGGAACCGCCCATTGCGGATCCGCATGATGGGTGGCGTGGAGGCCGGTAGCTAGGAACTGCCGGCTACTCGATTTAGGTTCTACTGCACATTCCATGCAATATTTGAAAGTAATTTACATTCACCACACATAAAGTCAAAGATCTCATGGAGTGGTTCGCTTTGGGCCCATGCACCATTACACTTTGGGCATTTTCGGGAGGCTTCGATTTTGTAGCTCTTGCCAGCGCCCTTATATAAGTAGTAATAGACTGGTTTGCCAGTTTTGCTTGATATTGATTCGCTTACCTCTAGCCCCATACGGGATAAGGGAGATTCTAGCCTACCCATTTGGTTACTAGCGAATCGCTCTCCGACAGTACAGTTCATCTGTAGGCTATCACAAGACTGATAGTCAGACTGCCAACGTATAATATTGTAGTATTCATCATCATATGTTTTAGGTATTTGGTATAAAGGCACAGGACTGAAACAATGGCCACACCTCAACGGTGTTTCCAGGGTTACATAGGTGGTGTATAGAATATAAAAATCCGTACTTAAACAGGTGCATGCATCCTTGCATTCAGGTTCCTTTCCGACGATAACAACTTCCGGTTTAGATAGACCTACATCAGTAAGCGCATCAGTATATTTTTTCACATACTTATTTTGGTTTTCTGCTGAAATTGAGTCACATTCAGGGGTATTAACGTACACAAGATACCCTAACTCAGTTTTAGCAGTTGGAAACTGGTCTCCGAGGATTTGGCCGTTCATACGCCACGCACCCAACAATGAATTAACGATATCCATTTGGCTTTCAGTTTCAAATGTATCCGTAACTTTAAAATTTAGAGATATTGTGTACATCTAAAATCTAATACCTTGCTAAACGGCAGCCGAAACGTAGAGTAGGCTGTCCGGTGGAGGGTGCAATCTTTGCGCCTGAAACGAACTTTAGAAACTTGGTACACCCAGCATGGGTGTGAACTAATGGGGTGAAAGTCCCCTGTAGGAGGATCACCATTTAATGAGTTCCATTAAATGCTAACTACTAGCGAATGGCAACTGCAACACCGTGAGGTCTTGTGGGGAGGAAGCCGCAAGCAAAACAGAGATTCATTACGCATAGAAAACCGTCCATTGTGGACCCGCACGATGGGTGGTGTGGGGCGGGTAGCTAGAAACTGTCGGCTATCTGGTTTAGCGAAACCTGGGTCTACCCGGGTCCTTGATATTGACATAGCTAGGCTGGCTTTCAGTGCCTCCCAAAGAAATTGCTACAACCTTTACCTTTAGCTGGATGGGCTCTTGGAAATAGGACGCCCTATCCAACCAAACGAACTTTAGCTCTCTAGAGCCTGGAACAGGTGCGATGTACTTTTCAGGGAAGATCCTATCCTCTACTACGCCGCTATCGACAGTGAACGAGTAGCCTGTATTCAACTTAAAATTATCAATTTTTAGAACAAGAATACCGGCGTCGGCACACATTCCCGAATCACCTTTTTCCCCTCGGCGAATTTCCTTCACAGAAATTTTGGGGGGCTCAGGTTTCAAATCCTTTCTATAAATTGATGGAGCCATTAAAAAATCTTGGTAACCCGGTGCAAATGAGCATGCATTTGCATAACGAGTAAGAAAAAGTGCCAATGCAATACCGATAACTATCTTCATGCTTCTCACTCGATAACGCTTACAGTAGCGGCTGGTTTGGGACGCCGTGGAAAATCAGTTCAACAGCCAGACCTTGGTACCCCCAGTATGGGCGTGGACTAGTGGGGTGAAAGTGCCCTGTAGGAGGGATCACCGTTTAATGGATTCCATTAAATGCTAACTGCTGGCGAATGGCAACTGCAAGACCGCAAGGTCTTGTGGGGAGAGGCCGCCGAGGACACCCAGCCGAGTGATCTAGTGTATAGAGTCAATGGTGCAGTTGTGTAGTGAAAGTTCACGCTCCTATTTGGAGAGATCTGTTTAACCTACTGTAGTTAACCTTCAGTGTACTTAGTTGATATCGTTATGTGATCGCTGGGTAGATATTCGTTACGGATTGGGATCTGCCCATTGCAGACTCGCATGGTGAGTGGTGTGGGGGCCAGAAGCTACCAGCTACCCGATTCATGTGGCTGCTATGGGTTTACACATTGTATACTCCACAACCTACCTGAATTCACTTTGGGTTGCCTGCCACTAGAAACCATAACCATCTCTACAACTTCGCTGGGTATATATGTATACCCAGATTTACAGAGCTCTTGGGATCGCCTATGCAGATAATATACATACAACTCTTCTTTAGTATTTTCGTATCCCCACACTTCAATATCGTAGCGACCACTCCCTAACTCTTTCTCTTTGTAGCCCGGAGTATCATCCCCGTAGTTATCCTTCGTGATGTGGGTATATGGGATGTTATTCGTACAAGATATATAAAGAATAGAACTCAATAGTACCGATAATTTCTTCAACATATATACTTCCATATAACGATTTTATCAGTGGTTGCTGGAGCGTAGCGTGATTGTTCAGCTCCAAAGGGACGATGCTGCCTAAACTTAGTATTCCCAGCACTGGCGTGAACTAATGGGGCGAAAGTCCCCTGTAGGAGGATCACCATTTAATGCTAACTACCAGCGAATGGCAACTGAAATACCGTGAGGTCTTGTAGAGAGGAAACCGCTGGTAAGACCACGAGCTGATAAACAGAAACACCCTATAAGACTGAGCTCGGAGGCGAGGTGGCCAAGGGCACCGAAGCTGGTTGATTTAACGGGTAGAGTCAATGATGAAGTTATGTAGTGAAAATTTATGTTTTTATTTGGGGATATCTGTTTAGCTTGCTGCTGTGAAGCTGTCAGCGTGGCCACTGACTCGGAAGTTGCGCACCGCCATGATACTTTATTCAAATGAGGAGCTACTCGACATTATCGTTGGGTAGAGATTTATTACGGAAAGGGAGCCGCCCAATAACGACTCGCGTGATGGGTGGTGTCGGGGGCGGTAGCTAGAAACTATTGGCTATCCGATTTAGTGCATTTATTCCTCATCTGACATGTCGTAACACGATATAGAAAAATCTATATCAAGCTTCGCTATTGACGACAACTCTTCCCTGCTAAAGCCAAAATTGCATTGATCTTTATAGAAGTAACCTGCATAAATTCTTGTCTCTTCAGCACCACATTCATATAGCTGTTTAAGGTTTACTTCGAGGGCTCGAATTATCCACATCAACCTATCTTCATATGGTATTTCGGCGGGAACTTCTAGCTGAGCAGTACCATAGGGAATAGGCTTACCTCGATAGCGCCCCCTCGGAGAAATCTCACCAAGCTCTAATTTGTCTTGAAGTTTAAGCCCTGTGACATTCTCTGCTTCCTTTGGTGAAAACTTTTCTCCTCGAAGTAGAACACTCAATCTAAGTTCTGAGATCATTAATTTAAAACTCCTATCAAAAAAGACCGCAAATGGGTAGGCAAATAACCAGAGTCCACTGCCATGACACTATCTCTGGGTAGAGATTCATTACGGATAGGGAATCGGCCATTACTGGCCCGAACGATGGGTGGTCTAAGGGCCGGTAGCTAGAAACTACCGGTTACCCAATTTACATTTATTTACTTGAAAAATAGGTCTTAAGTCTTGCCTCTCTAAACGCCCCTAGAATTTCTTGGGATTTCTCAAGTGGCACAAGGATTAATGGCAAGGAATCAGAATCTTCATCAATAGCAAGAAGCTTAAAGCCTGCTTCGTTTGCGCATTTAAATAGAGAGGGCCATTCACCATCCTGTAGGAAAGTTGCAATGCCATACTTACTTGATCTATAGAAATCCATGATCTCATTGTATGAGTCTGCTGTCTGTAGTTTTTCCTTTGAAAGGATGTTTAATTGTAACAATGCATCATTTGGTTCATGAGCGCCATCTACGTATATAAGAAATTTATTCTTCAGTAAAATTTCTACTACAACGACGGAATCAGACATCTCATCTACTGATTCAATATCTCTTTCTCTGAGTTCGAACTCATATTTTTTCAAGAATGATTCAGGTGAATTTAAATATAGATTTATATCGGTACTTACCTTCTCACTAGAGTTAGAAATTAATGATATCAAGCTACTTAATGGATGTGTTGGTTTACCAGCCTTCTTCATGCTGGCATAGAGAGCATAAGAAGCTAAGCATATGCCAATGATTATGAGTAGTTTCAAGGTTGTACCTCATTGTATATGTAACGCCTCAATCAGCCGAGGATTTTGCGGTCGGCTGATTGGTACACCCAGCATGGGCGTGAACTAATGGGTGAAAGTCCCCTGTAGGAAGATCATCATTTAATGGGTTCCATTAAATGCTAACTACTAGCGAATGGCAACTGCAACACAGGGATGTCTTGTGGGGAGGAAGCCGCTGGCAAAACTACGAGCTGAAGACCAGAAACATCCTATAACGCTTAGCCTGGAGAAGGGCACTGAAGTCGGGTGATCAGGCGGGTAGGGTCAATGATACAGTTGTGTAGTGAAAGTTCACGTTCTTATCTGGGGAGATCTGTTTAGCTTGCTGCTGTGAAGCTGTCGGCGTGGCCGCTGACTCAGAGGTAGCGCACTGCCATGACACTCAACTCAACTCAAGCGCTGCTCGACGCTATCGTTGGGCAGAGATTACGGATAGGAACGGCCCATTGCAGACCCGCACGATGGCGGGTGTGGGGACCGGTGGTTAGAAACTACCGGCTACCCGATTTATATGACTGTAAGCGTCATTTGGTAAAATTTATCATCTTCGTTTTCTATGACAAACCCTAGGCGACCATAAAGTCTATATGCTGGACTACGTTTAAATACTCGTAGATCAATGAACCCTAGTTTTTTTTGCCTTGCAAGCTCGGTTACTTTAGAGATAACTAAAGCGCCTAACCCTTTGTTTTGTTGATTAGATACAACTTGAATATCTCGCAGTTGACAGCGATTGTTTTCAAATGAGAGTCTAACAACCCCAAAAACTCCATCATCATTCACTACATCATAGTTCTCAAGATCTTCAATTGCATTGCGTACATCTGATAAATTCCAGTCAATGCCATACATGTCATAGTACTCCTGCATGTTGGCAAGAGTTAGTTTTGCAGATTTATCCAAGTCTTGGGTTTTAATAAATTCTGTCATTGGTCTAGTCGAAACATCTCAATAATTGAGCGAAGCTAAATGTGGTATTGTAAGTAAAACGAACCATGCTTAGCAGAGTCCGGTTGACTGTTTAGTTAGTGCTGAGGCCATGCGGAATTCTATAATTTTTAAAGCCGCTTTATTACCAATTTTTTTCTTCAATTTGTGCAGGCGTCTAGTTCCAATGCGTTTATCTGCAGCTCGAAGTATATTGATAAGCCCCCAGGAGTCATTTTCAAAAACCTTATTCATAATTTCGTCTTTAGGAGTATCTATGTATTCACGAATTAGATTTGATATATCTGGAATGTCAGTTCCATACGGATACCACTTCGACGGTTTTCTCTCCGGATGTGACTTACCCACAAAATCTTTTGGATAATCCCAGATGATATCTTTTCCGAGAGTTATCCAGTAGCGCGGACAATTCGTACTTCCCATTTGTGAGTTCATTCGATAGGAACGACATTGTAGTTGCAATTTCAGCCCTTCTGCACGAAGAAGATAGAACTCTTTTTGTAACTTACTCCACGGTTTAGACATTCTTCACTCTTGGTAGTACTAATGCCCGCCGCACGGGCGAGCAACTTGTTGCGAGTCCAGCGCACAAAGTGCGCGATTATGCCTGCGCATGGTACGCTCAGCATGGGCGTGGGCTAATGATGTGAAGGTCCCTTGTGGGAAACTCATCAATTAATGGATTCCATTAAATGCTAACTACTAGCGAATGGCAACTGCAATACCGGGAGGTCTTGTGGGGAGGAGGTCGCTAGCAAAACTACGAGCTGACGAACAGAAGCTTCTTATGTGGCTTGGCCTGGAAACGAGGTGGCAAAGGACACCGAAGCTGGGTGATCTAACGAGTAGAGTCAATGATGCAGTTGTGTAGTGAAAGTTCACGTTCTTATCTGGGGAGATCTATTTAGCATGCTGCTGTGAAGCTGTCAGCGTGGCCGCTGTCTCATAAGTAGGCCCAACCCGCTAGCCACCATCGCGGGGATGGAAAAAACGTAGTGGGATATAGCCGCGCCTCGGTCAGTAATGGCTAAGGTTATTAAGCTGAAGTCAGCAGACGGTATAGTAGCCAAACGCCAAGATTAATACCTTGGGCAGGGTGAAGGCCTGAACCTAATTCCACGAGTTAAAAGACAGAGCTAGCCTGCCGATATGTTTCCAGTCGGATAAAGTTGAGGTGTCGCGCTGCCATGACATTCAGCTCAAATGAAGGGCTACTTGATGCTACCGTTGGGTTGTAGTGGTCAACTATTTCCGGACAGTAAGTTAAGTTTTTCTTCCGCTTTTGCAGGCGGTAATCCGTCATTGTGTTGGTGGGGACGCTCCCAGTTGTAGTAAGTCATCAAGTAATGGCTGATGTCTCGGCTTGCTTCTGTGATAGAGGTGTAACCGAGAGAGGGTATCCATTCACTTTTCAGGCTCCGAAACAGTCTTTCCATTGGTGCATTATCCCAGCAATTTCCACGTCGACTCATGCTCTGGGTCATTCGGTAGCGCCACAGCCGTTGGCGGAACTGATGACTGGTATACTGACTGCCTTGATCCGAGTGGAACATAACTCCATTGGGGTTTCCTCGCTGCTCCCAGGCCATTTCCAGTGCCTTTATTATTAGTGCGGCATCTGGTTTCCTTGAGAGGGCCCATCCGACGATACGGCGAGCGTGTAAATCTATAACGGTAGCCAGGTAGCACCAGCTTGAACCAGCCCAGATATAGGTAATGTCACCGCACCAAACTTGATTGGGTTTCTCAACATTAAACTGGCGATCAAGTTCATTCGGTATATCTAAGTGCTCGACTATTGCTCTCTTATGCTTGTGAGGACCAGGCTGTTTACACACCAAGCCGGCCTCACACATTAGTCTTCGGACTTTAAAGCGTCCGATTGATATCCCTTGCTCATAAAGCAAACCTACGACTGTACGACTTCCTGCAGAGCTACGACTGCGCTCGAAGACTTCAATGACTTTGGAGCGGAGATGCATTCTGGGTACATCAACGGAGTTCTTCTTTTTCCTGTATTCGTAGTAGCATGATCGAGGTATTTCAAACGCTTTGCAGACCAGCTCCACGGGCTCCTGCTCACTCAATCGGTCTATCAGCGCGTACGATTCATCTCGTCGGACATCAAGAGAGCGGTAGCCTTTTTTAGTATTTCTTTCTCCCTTTCCAGGCGATTGATACGGGCTTCAAGCTCCTGAATTTTCTGCTGCTCAGTGGTAAGTGCTTTACTTGCAGGCGTCTCACCACCTCGCTCTGCCTCTAGTTGCTTCACCCAACGGCGGATAGCCGTTGTACCAACATCTAGCGACCGGGCTGCTTCAGTAATTGAATAGCCCTGATCTACTACCAAGCGGGCAGCCTCTAATTTAAATTCAGGAGAAAAGGGTCGACGTTGTCTACTCATTGAACACCTCTATTTTCGATGGCAACTTTACCACCTAAATTGATGTCCGGGTTTAGTAGACCACTACAGGTAGAGATTCACTACGGATAGGGAGCCGCTCATTGCGGACCCGCATGATGGGTGGTGTGGGGGCCGGTAGTTAGATACTACCGGCTACCGGCTACTGGCAACCGGATTTAGCATTAGACTTTAGATCTAAAACCCTCAGCAATTTCAGCCATATCCAGCATGAAATTGATATTTCTAGCCCTTTCATGCGCTCTATCTATAACTGCGATCAGCAAGTATGCATTCGGATTCATAAAACCGCGACAATATAAAAGATGTAGATTACTCAACCTTCGAAACTGGACAATATTTAAGCTCCATTTCTCATTGCCTTTCAGATGGATATGATGCATATCTGCTTTGAGTACAGCATCTGGACGATTGTATGAGGCATCTCGACCAAAGAGTAGCGGAGCATTTCCGGATTTTTTATACGTTCTGAATTCCGATACAAGACTAGCCAATTCCGACTCTGGCATCGTATCCCGTATTAGAGAAGAGGTAAAAACCTTTACTTCCATTCGGTAAATTCCTCAGTATTACTCTTTTCTTTCTTCCTTTTTTTCCAAGGCCTTATCGGTATTTTTAGATGATATAATTAGCGATGATTCAGAGATGGGCTTTTGAGTTGTATGTTTAACGGAATATTTCACGTTAATTTGCGTATTCTTTTTCATGTAATAGGCCTTAATTGGATATCACGATTTCTTTAAATATTTTCATGCCCTTGAAGATTGAATAACAGCCGATATCATCCTTTGTGTATTTTTGAGATGGAAGTTTTTCTAAGATTTCCTTAACTGAGAAATTAAATTCAGCTAAAGTTGAGATAAGTGGTAATAGACCATTCTCAGGGGCATCCGGTTTGAAATAATATTCAGTCGAATTGGATTCGCCTTCATATATATTGATTACCAAATAGGCATCATCTCCTTCGCCGAATATTTTTAAATTGCAATCTACATCATCTAAAGAAACGTCCTTTTTATTTACGATGAAATCCATCCATTGATAGAGGCTATTTAGGTTTTCATAACTAATAGATTTCATTAATTTTTCTCGATCTTTGCTACCGATTCAGATTGCGGCAAGCGTCAGCAAGTCCAGTCACGCAGTGGCGAACAACATTGACTTAGTACACCCAATGGACGCGGACTAATGGGTGAAAGTCCCCAGTAGGGAAATCACAGTTTAATGGGCGCCATTAAATGCTAACTATTAGCGAATGGCAACTGCAATACCGTGATGTCTTGTGGGGAGGAAGCCGCTAGCAAATTACGAGTTGACGAAAAGAAACATCCTGTAAAGCTTAGCCTGGAGGTGAGGTGGCCAAGGGCACCGAAGCCGGGTGACCTAACGGGTAGAGTCAATGATGCAGTTGTGTAGTGAAAGTTCACGTTTTTAACTGGAGAGGTCTGTTTAACTTGCTGCTGTGAAGCTGTCAGCGTGGTAGCTAACTCATAGATAGGCCCAACCCGCTATCCACCATCGCGGGAATAGATATAAGTAGTGATACATAGCAGAGCTTCGGTCGGCAATGATCAAGGCTATTATATAAGAAGTCAGCCGACGGCATAGTAGCCAAATGCCAAGATTAATACCTTGGGCAGGGTGAAGGCCTGCACCCAAATTCCATGAGTTAAAAGACAGGGCTGGCCCACCGATATGCTTTTAACCGGATAAAGTTGAGGTGGCGTACCGCCATGACACTCAGTTCAAATGAAGATCTGCTCGATACGATCGTTGGATAGAGATTCATTTTGGATAGGGAACCACCCATTGCGGACCTGCACGATGGGTGGTGTGGGGGCGATAGCTAGACAATACCTGCTACCCGATTTATGTATTAGCGCTTGCCAAGAATATCTTTCCACCGTTTTGAATTGTGCCAATTAATAATATCTAGCTCTGCATCTGCGTCTAACCAGTGTTCACCATCAACTAGAGCGTCTTCCAATAATTTGTACCTACCAGCTTCTAAGTGATTTGCAAAATCAGAATACATTTCTTCTATTGATGAAGCTAGGGTTAGCGCTATATTATAATCTTGATCATACAAAACTATTTGACCAATCTTACCTTCTGAATTTGGATCTAAGTCTATAAATAGCCCACACCCACTAGAGTCATCTCCTATTGGAATACGCATCATACTTGATACGGAAGTTACCTTTACACCTGGATCAGCATAATTTAATGCTGGGAAATCTTTCATATCTTTAATGTTTTTTAGTCTGGAGTACTCTAGTAGGACTTCTTCAATTGAATAGAACTGTAAACCATAAACAAGATTTGCAACAGCATTCCTATTTAAGCCATTGTGGATTCGATAAAGCTCCTTTAAGTCCTCAGGCAATTTTTCACCGATAGTTTCTTCCAGTTCAGTTATAGCTTCTTCGCTAGCAGGAGGGTTTAGCGCGTCCCGTATTTTAGGAGCATTTTCAGATAGCCAGCCATCTATTCGCTTCCACGAATTGCGTAACGTTAAATCTGTCTTTTCTTTTTGCATATCTATATTATTTGTAGCGCAACCCAGCAAAACAAATACAACTGCCATTAAAAGTAATTTTTTCATTTCAAAGGCTCTACCCAAAAAACCCATAACATCCGTAGCAGGCGTGCGTATTTTGTGTCGCCCGACTACGTTTGGTACGCCCGGCATGGATGTGGACTAATGGGGTGAAAGTCTGGCGTAGGAAGATCACCGTTTAATGGGCGCCATTAAACGCTAACTACTAGCGAATGGCAACTGCAAAACCGTGAGGTCTTGTGGGGAGGAAGCTGCTAGCAAAACTACGAGCTGACAAACAGAAACATCCTATAAGGCTTAGACTGGGGAGGGGCACCGAAGCCGGGTGCTCTAATGGGTAGAGTCAATGATACAGTTGTGTAGTGAAAGTTCACGTTCTTATCTGGGGAGATCTGTTTAGCTTGCTGCGGTGAAGCTGTCAGCGTGGCCGCTGACTCATAAGTAGCCCTAACCCGTTAGCCACCATCGTGGGGTAAACAAAAATGGTGGGGCACAGCAGCGCCCCGGTCGGTAACGGTCGAGGTGATTAAACAGAAGTCAGCCGACGGCATAGCAGCCTAATGGCAAGATTAATATCTTGGACAGGGTGAAGTCCTGAACCTAAGCTCCACGAGTTAAAAGACAGAGCTAGCTTACCGATATGTTTCCAGTCGGATAAAATTTAGGTGGCGCTCTGCCATGGCACTCATAGCAGATTAAAACCTGCTTGACTCTATCGTTGGGTAGAGATTAATTGTGGATAGGGGACCGCCCATTGCGGACCCACACGATGGGTGGTGTGGGACCGGTAGCTAGAAACTACCGGCTACCCGATTTATGCTTGATTGCACAGTCTTAATTTTGTCAATGATGAATAATGCAAACTCTTCTGTTATTTGAACTTTATCATTCCCCATGTTTAGTGTTCCAAGAGAAAAGCCTCCAGCCACTGTGACAGGGATTTCAGTATGAGTTTGATTAAATTCGTCAAGAATTTCTTGCCTACGTAAATTATGTACCCACCATTCAGATGAGAATTTTATTGATTGATTTTTGCCTTCCATGTACCAAGGCCAGCGTTCTTTCCATCCCTCTAAAGATATTTCATGTTCGGTTACATGTTCTAAACCACCTGTGACTTTAAAATAAGCAAGGATTGAGCCTGCACCAACGGCAGTCGTGATTACCACATCACCTTTCCTCACTCCTTTAGGCTTTTTCTTTGAAAAATGTAAGTTCTGATGAAGGTCGGAAAAATCTCGCTGCTCTTCCAGGGTTACTGGTGATTCACTTGTACCTATTGGTTTGAGAAAATATTTTGGATTTTTGTTCGATTTGTCTTCTGATGAGTAAATTACTGACAGAATATCCGATGTCACTTGTGGTGATTCAATCCATTCAGGATTGCTACTGCTATATTGCTCCGAGAATGATGCTGCTTTCTTGATTTGATGATACGTGATATCTGTATATTCAATGTTACTGAATATGGCTTCAAGCAGTGATTGAACTTCTTTTTTATTTGTAACACTATAACCCCATTCATTATTGTAAATGAGGCCATTTTTAGTGAAGTTTGCAGAGGTTATTATCATTTCTGGTCGTTCAGGACCAACTCGAATATAGACTTTTGCATGGAGTGAATTATCAACATGTAGCTTAATTTTTATGGTTGGGTAATTTTCTTGAAAGAATTCAAAAAATGCCTTGAGCTTTTCTGGTTTCGTTAGTTGTTCCTTGTCTGATGGTTTGAA
This sequence comes from Microbulbifer maximicatervae (SeqCode), assembly GCF_052467815.1. Taxonomy (NCBI): domain Bacteria; kingdom Pseudomonadati; phylum Pseudomonadota; class Gammaproteobacteria; order Cellvibrionales; family Microbulbiferaceae; genus Microbulbifer; species Microbulbifer maximicatervae (SeqCode). The sequence goes on along the minus strand of NZ_CP174326.1, from coordinate 349,538 downwards.
TGTTGTAATTAAGTCAATTTGCCCAGTGTGTGAGAAATCAAATTCAGACAGAAGTGAGGGAATATCACTCTCCAAGTATGGTGATATTATAACGATTCTATTGCTTTTCAGAGCAAATAGCTCTTGAAGCTTAAGTAGGTGATTGTTTTCAATATTTGAGATAGTTTGCATGGTTCTACCTTGAGCCATAACATTTCTATAAACTATGCTAGCGTCGGGTGACAGAGGGGAGCGAACTTGATGGCCCTGGTACGCCCAGCATGGATGTGGACTAATGGGACGAAAGTACCTTGTAGGAAGATCGCCATTTAATGGGTTCCATTAAATGCTAACTACTAGCGAATGGCAACTACAACACCGTGAGGTCTTGTTGGGAGGAGGCCGCTAGCAAAGCTACGAGCTGACGAATAGAAACATCCTATAAGACTTAGCCTGGAGGTGAGGTGGTCAAGGTTACTGAAGCCATGTGATCTAACGGGTAGAGTCAATGACGCAGTTGTGGAGTGGAAGATCACTGATCCTACCCATCAACAACGGACACACCACTAAGCGACTAGTTGTTCCTCAAACGCCTCAGGGCTGAGATAGCCATTGGCGCTGTGTAAGCGATTTCGATTGTAGTCTATCTCTATATACTCAAATACGGTCTCTCGCATGAGGCACCTTGTGGGAAAGCGGTTACCATGGATTGCTTCTACCTTAAGTGAGTGAAAGAATGTTTCTGCACAAGCGTTATCATAGCAATTACCTTTGGCGCTCATGCTGCACCGCAGACCATAAGCTGTAATCAAAGATTGATAATCTTTAGAGCAATACTGGCTTCCCCTGTCAGTATGCACGATAACATTCGTAGGTTTCTTACGTCGCCATAAAGCCATTTGAAGAGCGTCACAGACCAATGTAGCTGTCATCGTTTCTGACATCGCCCAACCAATAACTAGCCGACTATATAGGTCTATCACTACAGCCAGATATAACCAACCTTCTTCCGTTCTCAGGTAGGTTATATCCCCAGCCCATTTCTGATTCGGCCCTTCAGCATTGAAGTTCTGCTCGAGCAGATTTGGAGCTACTGGCAGACCATGTTTTGAATAGGTTGTGGCTTTATATCTCTTGGCGGCTTTAGCCCGTAGGCCCTGTCGACGCATGCTGGCAGCAATTGTTTTTTGATTATATTTACTCCCCTCACTGGCCAACTCCTTCGTCAGGCGAGGAGAGCCACTACGTTCTTTACTGGCTATAAAGCGCTGCTGTACCAAGCTATCGAGCTGCATTCGGTACTGCTGGTACCTGGATTGGCCGGCCGATCTTGACACCCAGTCGTAAAACCCACTGCGAGATACGTTCAATACCTTGGCCATCGCTTTTATGCTGAATTCATGCCTGTGCATTTGCATGAAGGCGTACCTCATTTCAGGCTCTTTGCAAAGTACGCTGCGGCCTTTTTTAAGATCGCCAGCTCCTCTGCCTGCTCAGCCAGCTGCCGCTTAAGGCGAGCATTCTCTGTGGCCAGCTCTCTCTCGGCATCCCCTCGGCTCTGATGTAACTTAGCCTTGCTTCGCCATCCGTAAATCTGAGAAGGATGTAACCCAAGCTGTTTAGCGGCAACGCTTACCCCAACTTTGAGCGCAAGTGCTAGGGCATCCTTTCTATACTCCTCTGAGTACTGTTTACGAGTGGTTTTGGTTGGTTTATTTGATCTTGTCATAGAGCACCTCTGCTGCGTAGTTTATCGCTTAAGAGAGTGTCCGTCGTTGGTGGGTAGGATCACACGTTCTTATCTGGGGAGATCTGTTTAGCTTGCTGCTATGAAGCTGTCAGCGTGGCCACTGATTCATAAGTTGGCCGAACCCACTAGCCACCATCGCGGGATAGACAAAAGTGGTGGGATACAGCAGCGCTTCGGTTAGTAATGGCTGAGGTTATTAAGCTGAAGTCAGCAGGCGGTATAATAGCCAAATGCCAAGACTAATACCTTGGATAGGGTGAAGACCTGAACCTAAATCCACGAGTTAAAATACAGGATAACCTCCTGTGAATATGTCTTCTCTCCAGTTCTAAATGAAGCTAAAAAATTACAGTCATAAACGTGATTTGAAGCTCCCCTACTAAGCTGTTTAATTTGGATTTATTCTGAATCATTAATTTTTATTTGTATATTCCATATAGATGCCTAACGTGCGCAGTTGCGACTGGTTTGGAACGCAAAGGAAAAACAATACGACAACATGCGCTTTTAGGCGCTATTCGTGTTGCAAATAAAACCATTCTATTTCATCCATTATCAGATCGCCCGGATCATCTCCCCTTTCCTTGATGTAAAGCATTTCTTCCAACTTATCTTTTGTTATGAAAAGAATTACCTTCCCTTCTTCAGAGAAGATCGTGTTTCTCTTGATGTGAGCCTGATCTACAGGATCTTTGTTCGAACAAATTATCCCGAGTCGGCCCATAGCTCTATTTAGATAATTCCTGGTTTGATTTACTTCTTCCTTGCCAATTTCAGTTATATCGTAGTTCTTAAACTCGAATAGAATTAATCTGGCCTCAAGTTCTCGATATATTTTAGCCCAAACATTATCTCCCAGATCCTGTCTATTCGGGAATGCAGCATCCCTTCTATCGATGCCAGAGTATGACCTTGGTTGAATTTTTGGTTGTGACAACGGAGGTACAAAAAGAAAAGTCAGTATTTCAGTACAGATTGCCTCAAAATCCGACCAACCGGCTCTGCCGGGTGGGACAGCATTCAATCTCGTTACCATATCGGTGATCTGTGTCATTGATCACCTCTACCACTGAAAAAGTGTTCGACCAATTGAGGGTATTTCAATATAAGCTGTTTTAACTTAACGCCATCAACGACAGTTATAGAAGTCCTTTTTTCCTTTTCATTGTATTCCAACCACTCCCGAGCTGTTGAAGTCAGCTGGCCATTAGTAATCAGCACACCATTAACATCCAAGCTTCTATCCTCTAGGTAGTAACTTAGCTGTTTAAGAGAGCTAATATCAGCACGTGAGTTTTTGTTGTATTTAACCTCTATTGCCCAGTAGATGTAGCTAACACCACCAAAAGGGTTTCGTGTTTTTGTTTTTGCTGAGATATCAAACCCCATATCGCGACCAAAGCGCTGATGCTCAATATCTAAGAACCTCAGCTTTTTCAGCAGTTCTATTATTAAGAGCTCAAAATTCATTGGTTCTAAAAGCTCGAAATTTACTTTGGGCAAATTTGAGAGATAAGTGACGAGTTTCTCGATAGACCTTTCTGAATATTCTTTAGTGGATTTTCTATAACTTTGATTTTCGATGAAGAACGAAACCTGATCACTAAACGAAGGCAAGAACCTACGCCTACCCAAGTACACAGGAATCACCAAAATATTCCGGCTTTTCAGCTTATATCTTATATTTTTATTAATATCTCGATGAATCCATTTACTCTCATAATTATGTTCTGGCATCAATAGCAATACAACATCAGATGATTCAACGTTGTATAGAACATGGTGCAACCACTCTTCAGCAAGTTCAGCCTCAAACACATCATATACAGGGTTCAGGCCATGACTACGAAGTCTTTCTGCCAAATCATTGGCGAATTCTCTATCGCGGTGAGTGCTTGAAATAAATATTCTACTCATTAGTTACTCGTTTTGATGTGGTGGTCTCGTCCAACGCCGATAGCACATGATACAAAAAGGCGCGTAGCCATTTATGTCAGGGGCTACACTTATTAAGTGTTAGCATTCTTTGCTACCAACCTTGCCTTTTCTAAAGCCTTTACAATTGGGGTCACCAACTCTTTATTCAGTGCACCTTGCTTCGCCATATAATCCTCAGTAGGCCTTGGATTTACAACACCATTCTTCGTTTGTAAAGCACTAGCAAATAGACCTTCAGAAATGAATCTGGAGTACTTTTCGACAATTTTGGATAATTCTAGATGCTCTTCAATAAGCTCGGGAAGATATAAAGCCTGAATCATGGTTGCTTTTTCAAAGGAACATTCATCGTAGTCTACGTCAGCATTCAGTAGCTTACTCATTAACTCTAGATTAAGATTCTTGTTCAGTGAGGATATACATGGATAGTATTCCTCTAACTTTTTCTTCCTAATTGATTCATTTTCGCGTTTCCTCCAAAAGTCATGTTCAATACTTGTTTTTATTGACTCTGATGTTTTGGTAGTAATTTCAATCTTCTTTTCAATGGCTCTGAGACTTGCCTTAATCGCCAAATACTTGCTTTTCTCTTTACTAAAACCCTTCACCATTGAGGCTATATATGCTCCCACTATCGACAGAAGCAGAATCAATAGATAGAAGTACCAGTTTTGAAGAATACTCTCATTGAATATTTCTAATGCAAGCTCTCTATTCACTTAATACTATCCTAATTCTGGTGGTAATTTAACGCCGCACTCAACCGCAACTAACTTTTTGCGTTTTATGCACGAAAATCGGAGCGAAGCGACAGCGTATAAAGTGCACAAATTTAGACGTCGGCCTGCAGCGCATTGTATGGTTGTTCTTGCTCGGTGATTTGGACTTCACCACCTCGCAACCGAACAGCAAATGCATAGATAGAGGCTTGACTAGGCTGAATACTTTCTTCTATGTAAGTTTCATCACTGTCAATATTGATAAATACGGCAGTCGGATAACCGAGAGATTCACACATTTTATAAAGGTTTTCGTAGTCTGCTCTAGCATCACTTCTAGTGGCACGATGCTTTAGTTCAATGACCACAAAATTTCCTTCAGAACGACTTTGTAAGTCTGCGCCCTCGAAAGGAACATGAATTATTAAATCTGGTCGTATTCGAAAACCATGGTATGGTATACGTTTCTGATATTCTTGCTCAACGATAGCACCCTCAAGTTCGAAGCCGGGCAGCCTGTTTCTCAACTCCGCATTCAACTCTCCTTGAAAGCCTCTTTCAGTTTTATAAAAGCGCTCATTAGTAATACCCAAAAGTGAATCTTTTATTGCTTTTAGCAACTCTTCCACGTTCTTTCCTTAGGTAACAGTGTATTCAAAAGCAGCTGCATTATATCCTAATATTTTGCTGCTTTTGATCACAGTCTTAAACCATTAAAAATCAACAAGTTAACTTTTTTCTTGCTGTGGACATGTGCGGTTGACCTTGATTTTCGATGTTGATAATGGAAGAGAATAACAAGGTGAATATAAAATCAGCAAAGTGAGGCTGCTCGGGGTGATCTATTGTCTCTGAGTTCCAAAGCGAAAGGCAGTGCAGAGTACCAGTCTTAACGGTCATCTTTATACGTAACCGAAATTTTCAAAGCGTAAGCAACAAAAAATATAGGCACAAAAATAATCTTATTGGATTTTATTAAGTTTGTTTTAGTGTCAAAGCTGCGTAAAATCAGTAGATATTTATCGATATTTGGGACATCACTGAAAAGCCTTCTAAAGGCCAATGATCAAAGAGATTCGAGAGAATCAAGAATTTTCTAAAAACCATTTCCTCAAAGGAGAACGGTAGCGTGACGTAAAAGTAAGTAAAAGGCGCTGACCCAAGGTGCGCTAACACCCGGGGCCAGCTAACCAAATTGATAACCCAAGTATCAAAATGGCTATATGGATCATACGCTAGAAACCCGCTCGTCTTCAATAAAGTGGAGTCCATTCAGTAGTTTGGGGCGTGTCCCTTGGCTCTGGAAGCGTTGCGTCTGCCTTTTCTACTTCTATGCCTACCGTTCTCGTGCCCCACCTGATGCTTCTTAAAAGTTGCTTTTAAATCCTTCCATTAAGGGAGGTCTACGCATGGTTTGAATACTAATAGGAAGCAAATATGTTGATTTTAAAGCGCCGGACGGGTGAAAACTTACGGATTGGAGCTAACGTCTCAATTACGGTATTGGAAGTTAAGGGTAATCAAGTAAAGATAGGCATACGTGCTCCCAAATCTCTACCCGTTCACCGTGAGGAAATCTATAGACGTTTGCAAAAGGAGGGGCTGCTGGGGGATGGAGTTGATTGATATTTAGGAACGCGCGAAGCAGCGGCGCGCGTTGGTGTGCCCAGTCCACCGGATGTGTTAATATGAGTGTTAACGCTTCAATCAGCCGCTGCGTCAGCGATCGGCTGGGTTTACTTGTTAGAAATTTTATCGCTCTCAATGAGGTCAACTAGATCATAGCATGGCTCATCATTTCGCGATGTGTACCACGATTTAAGAGTGCGTGCACCGTTCGACAGCGGACTTTTTGTGCATACTATTTCTGATACAGGGTACCAATCTACAGCCTTATATCCCACTTCAGGATGAGTAATGGGGACAAGCTCCAAGTACCACTTTTGGTACCCATCGCCGTTTGTATATCTAGGAGTATGAGTCGCCATAACAAATGCTATTTTGTTTGATCTGATATTGCCCGACAAAACTTTAACGTTTTTTATTTTGTACTCCCTAAACCATTCGAATTCAATGCATTCACCATTATTAGGACATTCTTCTTTTTCAAAGTATTCAGTAGCGCCTCTGTAATACGGCTCGCCCACAACAAATATTGATTCTCCGAAAGATTTCGAGCTAAAAAGCAAAAAGCCTAGAAGTATGAGTATTTGGTTCATAGTATTTCTAACATTTATATAGTAAACATTCTGACCACCATTATCATGATTACCATCCTGGAATCAATCTAACGAAGAAATGCGTAAAAACCTGGAGGAATCAATAAATTACCTACAAGCTTTAGCTCTTGTCCCAAATATAAAAATGATCACTTTGCCCACTATCCCCAACGGATAGACTTTCTCTAACTCACTGTCGTACCTGGAGTTTTCTGTCTATCAGGATCTTTATAAAAATTACAGCCAAGCCGATCGAAAATCATGTTGATTTCTTATCAGGTGCTCAGGAGGGTTGAAAGATTGAGCGTAGCTTGAAGCGTTTTCGTGCGCTTTAGGTCGTATACCATTTTGGTAAATCTGATTTTGGCGCTGACAAACCCATAAGCGATGTAGGTACATTGAGCACATACCCGGGTTCTGAAGTTGATAAAAAATCGAAAGGCACTAGGGCTAGAAGGGGCAGTTTGATTTATATCAAAAAAAGAAAAGGGGGCAGTGCCCCCTTTTTTAAATCAGATCCGCCCTTTAATGGAGCGGATTAGCAGAACCATTAAAGGTTGCTGATTTCCTCAAGTTGCTGTTGCAGACGCTCGTGAGCACCTTTCATTTCTGCAAGCTTGTCCTTCTCCTTGGCAACAACGGCCTCAGGGGCTTTGTCCACAAACTTGGGATTGTTGAGTTTGCCTTCAACCCGTGCGAGTTCTTTGGAAAGTTTATCAATCTCTTTTTGTAGACGGGCACTCTCGGCTTTAACGTCGATCAGGCCGGCCATGGGTACCAGCAATTCCATATCGCCTACCAGGGCAGTGGCGGAGGCTGGTGCAGCTTCTCCACTTTCCAGCCAGGTGATTTCTTCGAGGCTCGCCAGTTTGATCAGCAGGCTGCGGGCTTGCTCCAGCAGTTCTTTGTCTCGGCTAGAACCGCCGCGCAGGATCAGTGGGATTTTCTTCGCTGGGGAAATATTCATTTCACCGCGAATATTACGCACGCCTTCAATAACCTGCTTCAACCAGGCAACGGCCGCTTCCGCTTTTTCGTCGATCTTGCTGTTATCTGCTTCCGGGTACTGCTGCAGCATAATGGTGTCACCGTTGGAACCGGCGAGGGTTTTTACACGCTGCCAGATTTCTTCAGTGATAAACGGCATCAGTGGGTGGGCCAGACGCAAAATGGTTTCCAGTACGCGGATCAGGGTGCGGCGGGTGCCTTTCTTCACTGCGTCGGAGGCGTTGTCGTCCCACAGTACCGGCTTGGACAGCTCCAGGTACCAGCTGCAGTACTCGCTCCAGATAAAGTCGTACAGGGCCTGGGAGGCGAGGTCGAAGCGGTAGGTATCCATGGCTTCGCGTACGGTGATTTCGGTGCGCTGCAGCTGGGAAATAATCCAGCGGTCGGCGATGGTCAGTTCAAAATCCGTGCTGCCGTCCTGTCCACAATCGTGCTCTTCGCAGTTTTGCAGTACGTAGCGGGAGGCATTCCAGATCTTGTTACAGAAATTGCGGAAGCCTTCGATACGGCCCACATCAAACTTGATGTCGCGGCCGGTGGATGCCAGTGAGTAGTAGGTGTAGCGCAGGGCATCGGTACCAAAAGCAGAGAAACCTTCGGGGAAGTCTTTGCGAGTTTGCTTTTCGATCTTTTCGCGCAGGTGCGGTTGCATCAGACCAGAGGTGCGCTTCTCTACCAGGGTCTCCAGGTCGATACCGTCGATCAAGTCGATAGGATCGATCACGTTGCCCTTGGATTTGGACATCTTCTGGCCGTGGTTGTCGCGCACCAGGCCGTGTACGTACACGGTGTTAAACGGTACTTCTTTCTTGAAGTAGAGGGTCAGCATCATCATGCGCGCGACCCAGAAGAAAATAATATCGAAGCCGGTAACCAGTACGGAGCTGGGGTGGAAGGCTTTCAGTTCTTCGGTATCTTCTGGCCAGCCCAGGGTGCCGAAGGTCCACAGGCCGGAGGAGAACCAGGTGTCGAGTACGTCGTCGTCCTGGCGCAGGCTGATGTCGGCACCCAGGTTGTGCTTCTCGCGCACTTCTTCTTCGCTGCGGCCAACATAGACATTGCCTTCGTTGTCGTACCAGGCGGGGATGCGGTGGCCCCACCACAGCTGGCGGGAAATACACCAGTCCTGGATATCGCGCATCCAGGAGAAGTACATGTTTTCGTAGTTCTTCGGTACGAACTCAACGCGGCCATCTTCAACGGCGGCGATGGCTTCATCGGCCAGGGGCTGGGTTTTTACGTACCATTGATCGGTGAGCCAGGGCTCGATCACGGCGCCGGAGCGGTCTCCGTGAGGTACCTTAAGGGTGTGGGGCTCTACTTTTTCCAGCAGGCCGAGGGCGTCCAGGTCGTCGACAATCTGGGTGCGCGCGGCAAAGCGCTCCATGCCCCGGTATTTTTCCGGCACTGCGTCGTTCAGGTGGGCGTCGGCATCGAGGATGTTAATCATCTCGAGGTTGTGGCGCTGGCCCATTTCGTAGTCGTTGAAGTCGTGGGCTGGGGTGATTTTCACACAGCCGGTGCCGAATTCACGATCGACGTATTCGTCGGCAATAATCGGGATTTCGCGATCCGCCAGGGGCAACTTGATGGTCTTGCCGATCAGGTGCTGGTAGCGCTCGTCTTCCGGGTGTACGGCTATGGCGGTATCGCCGAGCATGGTTTCCGGGCGGGTAGTGGCAACCACCAAGTGACCGGAGCCATCGGAAAGCGGGTAGCGGAAGTGCCACAGGTGACCCTGCTTCTCTTCGTTTAGTACTTCCAGGTCTGAGATCGCAGTGTGGAATTTCGGGTCCCAGTTCACCAGGCGCTTGCCGCGATAAATCAGTCCGTCTTCATACAGTTTGATAAAGACTTCCTGCACTGCTTTGTAGAAGCCGTCGTCCATGGTGAAGCGTTCGCGGGACCAGTCGGGGCTGGCGCCCAGGCGGCGCAGCTGGCGGGTAATGGTGCCGCCGGACTCTTCCTTCCACTCCCAGACCTTCTCAATAAACTTGTCGCGGCCCAGGTCGTGGCGGGATACGCCTTCGGCGCCCAGCAGGCGCTCTACCACCATCTGGGTGGCGATACCGGCATGGTCGGTGCCCACTTGCCACAGGGTGTTGTCTCCCTGCATGCGGTGGTAGCGAATCAGGGCGTCCATGATGGACTCCTGGAAACCGTGGCCCATATGCAGGCTGCCGGTGACGTTCGGCGGCGGGATCATAATGCTGTAGGGCTTGGCCTCAGTATCCCCGGAAGGCTTGAAGTAGCCGTTCTCCTCCCAGGTTTTGTACCACTGCTGTTCGATGGCGTTGGGCTGGTATGTTTTGTCCATGCGGGCGGGAAACCTTGTGTTTAACTGACTGCGTGCACAGCGTTTTGGCTCAGGATAGTCTGGTGCTTGCTCGGGCTGCGCGGAAAAGGCGGCAATTATACCGCCGGGGTCTGGTGGGAAAAAGGCGGTATTTGAGCTTAGGGAGTTATTCAGAGGCTCCCTTAGGCCGTCTCTTAATCCCAAACGCCGAGCTCGTCGACCACGTGTTCTATTTGGGCGCGCAGGCGGCGCTCCAGTTTGGGCAGTTGCTGGGCGACGAGTTGTTCGATCAATTCCTGGCGCTGGCGCTCTTTGGCGGAGGGCTCAGGGTCTGCGGCCGGATCTTCTTCGGCGGCTTGGGCCTCAGTGCTTGGAAGTTCAGCTTCTTCCTTTACTTCAGGGGCCGGGGCCACTGTTGCTGGGGCTTCTGTTTCCGGGGGCACTGGGGCTTCGGTTACTTGGGTATTTTCTTCAACTGGCAGGGGCCGTCCACCGGTGAGGCGGGAGCGAATATGATTTGGCAGGAACGGGTTTTCCGCTCGGGGCTCCGGCTGCGGTTCGGGCTCTCTCTCCGGTTCGGCCTCTGGGATATTTTCAGCTTTGGTTTCCCGGGAATTCTGCTCTAAGTGTGTTTCAACCGGTTTATCTTCAACGGGCTTTTCTTCGATTTGCCCGGTATCTGTGGATGCCTGAGGCTCCTCATCCTCTACAGCCAGCTCTTGAAGCGGGCGCAAAAGAGCGAGGTCAGACTCCGCCAGCGACAGGGATTGCTGGGCCAGCATCTCTTCTTCAACCGGTGAAAATAAAATCGGCAAGTCGATATCTTCCAGTGAGGTATCGATATCTTCGAATTCACTGGTAGCCGGTGTCCCACTGGGTTTTGGTATGTCGGCAATAGTGGGAAGAGTGGGGGGCTCAGGGGTTACAGGATTACCCTGCTTGGCCACCTGGCTGAGCACGGGGATTTCTTCATTGTTCTCGTCGGTGACAAGCAAGTTGTGCAGTGAATTAAGTTCATCCAGAAATTCACTGGGCTGCTTGCGCTGCTGTCCGCGTTGCTTGTGTTTGTTTTTCTTGCCGGACATGACTCTCGGACGTAGTTAGAGGCTCTAATTGATCTTATGGGATTGTAACGGATATCCGCGATCGCGGAAGTGACCAAATCGCAATCGGGACCGTTTTAATGGTTCCGGTTGTTGGATCACAACTTCTGCCAAGCGTTCAAAGCGGCTAAACCACTTGGGTACTTTGGAGCAGAGATTGATCAGTAAGCCGTGGTGATCTGCGGGGTCTTCTCCGCTATTAATTTCTATTTGCGCCTGTTGGTTTTCAGTTTGCGGGGCGTGGGGCAGAAAACTGTCCTCGCGAAATGTCCACAGCAGTTGATCCATCTGCTCCGCCCGTTGCGCGTCGTCCACCGCGATTAATACCCGCATACCCGCGCGGAAGGCTTTCTCAGCCAGGCGGCAGGCAAAAACATCGGCGTGTTCCGGTTGGTCGGAAGAGAGAATATAGAAATCAATGCGAGTCATTACAGATACTGGTCAAATAATCCCGGCCATATTGATACGCTGCCAAAAACAAAAGCGGCCCATTAATCAATGGACCGCCCGGCGCGCCGGGCACCGATGGTGCCGGCGGCTATTGTGCGCTTTGGCTACTTATTTGCCCAGTAGATATTCAACCAGTAGAGGAACCGGACGGCCGGTTGCACCTTTCTGTGCGCCGGACTTCCAGGCACTACCGGCAATATCCATATGTGCCCACTTGTAGTCTTTGGCAAAACGCGCCAGGAAGCAGGCAGCGGTTACTGAACCGGCTTCGCGTCCACCGATGTTTTGGATATCGGCAAAATTGGAATCCAGGGAGGACTGGTACTCGTCCCACAGTGGCATTTGCCATGCGCGGTCGCCAGTAGTTTCGCCAGCCTGGAGAAGGCTCTTGGCCAGTTCTTCGTTATTAGCGTAGAGACCGGTGGCGTGGTGGCCCAGGGCAATAACACAGGCACCGGTGAGGGTGGCGATATCAATCACTGCGCTGGGCTTGAACTTGGCTGCGTAGGTGATCGTATCGCACAGAACCAGGCGGCCTTCGGCATCGGTGTTGAGGATTTCGATGGTTTTGCCGGACATGGAAGTCACAACATCACCGGGCTTGCTGGCGCGGCCGCTGGGCATATTTTCAGCAGCGGCAACCAGGCCTACTACGTTGATAGAAGGCTGCAGTTCAACCAGGGCGTTCATTACGCCGAAGACACTAGCGGCACCGCCCATGTCGTATTTCATTTCGTCCATAGCCTGGCCCGGCTTGATGCTGATGCCGCCGCTATCGAAGGTGATGCCTTTACCGACCAATACCACAGGTTTTTCGCTGGCCTTGCCACCTTTGTAGTTCATGGCAATCAGTGCGGGGGGTTCGTCGCTGCCTTTGGAGACGCTGAGGAAAGCACCCATGCCCAGGGCTTTCATTTTCTTTTCGTCCAACACGCTGGTGGTAAGCTTTGCGTGTTTTTTAGCCAGTGCCTTCGCCTGGGCAACCAGGTAATTGGGGGTACAGATATTGCCTGGGAGATCCCCCAAATCACGGGCGACATTGCTGCCCAGTGCTTGAGCGGCACCCACTTCCATGCCGCCTTGAATAGCTTTCAGCTGCTTTTTCTCTGGGGCGTGGATGGTGAATTTCGCCAGGGGCAGGGGCTTTGCATCAGTGCGGGACAGGGTGTAGCGATAGCTTGCCAGGCCGGCAGCCATGGCGATTTGCTGTGCTTTCCAGCGATTATCGGCACCTTCAACCTCTACCTCGCAGAGGTAGCTCGCTGCCTCTTTAAAGTTCTTTACTCCATTGGCACTGCTGGATGCCAGCTTGCGGAATTCCGCCTGGCTGATGGTGCCTTTACCGGTGCGCACGACCAGAACGCGCTCGCTGGGAACGTCGATAAGATTGATCAGCTGGGTGCTGCCGGATTTGGCCCCCAAGTCCCCGCGCTTGAGGATTTTTGCGATCATTCCCCCAGTCAATTTATCCAGGCTTTTGCCACTTTCGCTGAGGTTATTTTTGGCATCTGCTGAAATAATTGAGCAGGCGCTGCGTTGTTTACTGATATCTGCAACCTTGGCGGAGAACTGCATTTTTCGCTTTCCTTAAAATCTGACAATAGATTGCATGCCTCAGGGCCGAGACATAGCAAGAATTTTTAGTGATAATGCGTCGCACAAGTTTAACCCGCCTGTCTATGGATTGCTGTACCCGGTGGGAAACTTACTCATTATTGATTCAGATGCCGTCACACCGCTGTCACCAAGGAATTTGTTCGCCCTGTGATTATTTTTCGCTATCTCTGCCGCGAGCTGCTGTTTGCCACGCTAGCGGTCAGCGCAATTTTGCTGTTAATTGTGATGAGCGGCCGATTCGTGAAATACCTGGCGGAGGCTGCCGCCGGTGATATTTCAGCGAATATCCTGTTCTCCCTGATGGGGTTCCGCTTGCCGGGATTCCTGGAACTGGTTCTACCGCTGGGTCTGTTTGTGGGGATTCTCCTCGCTTATGGCCGCCTCTATATAGAAAGCGAAATGACGGTTCTGCACGCCTGCGGCTTTAGTGATTGGCGTTTGCTGGGCTACACCATGATTCCAGCACTGATGCTGGCGCTGGTGGTGGCGTCCATGAGCCTGTATTTCTCTCCAGCCGGTATGGCGCGTTCCACCAGCCTGTTAAATGCAGAAAAGGCCCGCAACGAATTTGATCATTTGGTGCCAAAGAAATTTGTTTCCTCTCAAGGCGGTCGCGCGGTTTATTACGCCGATGCGTTGAGCGAGGACAAGTCCACCATGTTGGGGGTGTTCCTGGCAGAACTGGGTGGTGCGGAAGAGGAAACCGAGGCAGACCAGCAGATTGTTATCCGCGCTCGTGAAGGTGTGCAGGAGATCGACCCAAAGACAGGGTTGCGCTATTTGGTGTTGCGCGATGGTTATCGCTATGAGGGTGTGCCCGGTGAGCGGGAATACCGTCAAATGAAATTTGCCAGCTATTCTGTGATTCTTGAGGTGCCCCGCGAACGAAGCCGCCAGCAAGACCAGATGGAATCGGCTTCAACCCTGGATCTGCTTGAAGGCGATGACCCGCAGCAGAGGGCCTATCTCTATTGGCGCTTCAGCCTTCCCGTATTGGTGTTGGTGGTTGCAGTGCTGGCGGTGCCACTATCCCGTACCAATCCTCGTCAGGGGCGCTTTGCGAAGATGATCCCGGCCATTTTGTTGTATATCACCTACCTGGTAATCCTGCAGGGCGTTAGAGGGGCGATTGAGGACGGCAAGATTTCCAACCCGGCAATGATTTGGCTGGTACACCCACCGTTCCTACTGCTCGGCTTGCTGTTGTTAGCGGGAAGAAATTGGCGCAAGGCGCCGCCCAAGCGTTTGCCCGAGAGTGTGAAGGAGTCGCCAGGTGAGTAAGCTCGATCTCTATATCGCCCGTACGGTTGTGGTTGCCGTGGGTGGCGCATTAATGATTATTCTTGGTCTTACCGTGGTCTTTGCGCTGGTGGACCAGTTGGGAGAGTTGAAGAATGAGTACGGCTTTGTCGATGCCCTGAAGTATGTGGGTTGGACTTTGCCCGCACGCATTTATGAGCAACTGGGTTTTTCCGCCTTGGTTGGCTGCTTGGTAGGGCTGGGTTCATTGGCAGGTACCAGTGAGCTGACTGTTATTCGTGCTGCCGGGGTCTCAATTGGTCGAATCACCTGGGCGGTGATGAAACCCATCATGCTGTTGATTTTGTTGGGCTTGGCCTTGGCTGAGTTTGTTATTCCCAAAACCAATGTGATTGCGGAGAGTGATAAAGCCAGAGCTTTGGGTGAGCTGGAGGCCAGCGGCTTGGAAAGTGGCCTGTGGCTGAAAGACAGCGGTGAGTTTGTTCACTTCAACGCGGCACTGCCGGATGGAGAGCTCTACGGTGTAACCCGATATCACTTTGGTGCAGGCCGGGAACTGGAGCGGGTAGAATTTGCTGAACGCGGTCATTTTGATGGTAAGCGCTGGGAGCTTGAGAATAGCCGCACGACTCTCTTCACCGGTGAGCATACCGAGAGTGAGGTATTGCCTACGACTGAATGGAAGGCGGAGATTTCGCCAGAGTTATTTGCTTTGGTGGTGCCTTTGCCAGCGGATCTGTCGCCGCGCAATCTGTGGGCTTACGGTAAGTTCCTCGATCGCAAGGGCGAGGATTCCAGTCGCTACTGGTTACAGTTCTGGAAAAAAGTATTGCAGCCACTCACTATCGCGAGTCTGGTGATGGTGGCTATCTCCTTTATTTTTGGCCCTCTGCGGGAGGTAACCACCGGACTGCGTGTGTTTACCGGATTGGTGGTTGGCCTGGTGTTCCAGTTTGTCCAGGATATGCTGGGGCCATCTTCCCTGGTATTTGGTTTCCCGCCTTTCTTCGCGGTGTTACTACCGATATTGCTGTGCTTTGGCGCGGGATGGTATCTACTGCAGCGGGCCCGTTAGGGCCCCTGGCCTTCTACTTTTTAGACTTCTTGGGAAGTACGCGCACCTCGGACTCGGAGATAAGGTCATGCCACGTGGCCTTGTCGGATCTGGCCCAGGCAGAGAAGTAACCGAGTCCCAAACAAGCAATAGATAGCGGCGCTACGATGGCGCGAAGGATACACTGGCACCAAGTGAGCTGGGCTCCGTTTGGGCTCGCCAGCAGCAGACGCCAGGCGCGCATCCCCACAGTTTGACCCGCAGCCCTCCAGGACCAGAAGAAATACCCTACGATAACCGCTAGAGCGCCCAGCTGGAAGAATGGTCCGCTGACACAGGGGTTGTAGTCATTTACCTCGGGCTGGCAGTTGAGACCCACCACGGTAGAGGCAACCATCAGCGCGATAAAGCCGTAAACCACCAGTAGGCCCATCAGTATCAGCAGGTCGTAGAGCAGTGCGGCCAGGCGCGGACCCACCCCGGCAACAGGGAGTTCAGGAAAGGATTTGGGGGTGTTCGAGCTACTCACGCTTATCTCCGCTGATTTTTAGTGGCGGAGATTCTAACAAACCTGTAAACGGGGAAGGAGAGGTAGCGCGCCTGAGTTCAGGGGCTTCCTAAAACTCCAGCTCAAAAGAGAACTTGAATTTGTCGTCGGACAGAGAAATGCCGTAGTCCACCGAGCTGCCGATCTTGCCCTCGTTGTTGGTGTACCTGAGCAAGCCTGTACGTGCGGCACGGGAGTTTTGTGCTTTATAAGTCTCAAGGCCCATTCGCAGGATTTTGGATAGGGCTTTGCCGCCTTTCAGGGGCTTAAACTTGTCTGGATTGGTGTGCATCTGCAGCCACTGGTAATTCAGGCGTCGCTGTACGTTGCTCATACTATTGGTGCGCAAGTACTCGGCGGCCTGGACCAGGGCTTCGTTATCCATTGCAAATGCGCTGTCGGAAAAAAACAGGCTACCGGATTCCATATTCAGGGTTTCATGGGAATCGGGGATAAACAATTCATCGGCAGAACAGACACAGCACGCGGGCAGGAGAAATAGGCCAACGGTCTTTGGCACTAGTTGATTGGCGCTGAATCGGAAACTGCAGAGTAGCATTCTGTTTACCCCTGGGTGTCAACTTCTCATTTCGATGGCCGCAAGCGGTCGTTGAATTTATTATGGGTCACCCTTAACAAAGCATTTTTTTGGATAAATTAGGCGGCTGATGCAACTCCACTTACTGGACAGTCCGAAAAAGTCAGCTCTTTCCTTGGAGGCCGCATGAAATGGATACTTTTTCATTTTTGTCCAAGTGGTCGGGAGCGTGAGCAGGAGCCCGCCAATGTTTTTTTATTATTGTTTTGGTATTTCTGTGCCAGCGCTGATGAAAAAATTGTCTTGAATAGCTCCTCTTTCCACCGGATCGGGGCTTAGGTGCCAGGAAAGAGTTCCAAAATGCGCTACCGCTAAATTCTTCCACAAATAATCAGTGAAGATGGGGTTGGTTGTGTATTGGCCCTGGGTTCGTGAACCGCTTCTACGGCAAAGCCGTTGTCGCGAAATAGCTGGACCCAACTTTCCAGGGTGCGGAAATACCAGGGAGCGGCCTCTTCAAAATCTCCCTCAATACCTTCCCAAGATCCCGGGCGCCATCCATCTTGATAGGGCTCATTACCGCAGGCTTGATGGGGGTGAAGAGTTTGGATGACAAAATACCCACCGGGCAGCATTAACTCGCGTGCATGGCTGAATAGTTGCTCGACAGATTCCTTTCCGATGAGAGAGAAGTTGCACACGATAAGTTCAAACTGTTGTTCCAGTTTTTCGGCGCAAATTTCTTCGTATTGCAATCGCCGGTAGGACTCATTGGCGCCTGCTCGAGCGCTGGCAATATCCACTAAATCTTTAACGCCATCGACACCACAGACTCGAATACCTTGCTCCGCCAGTTTTCTACTGAGCCAGCCTTCACCGCAACCGATATCTAAAATGCTTGCAGGTTGGTACGCCATGATTGTGCTGACAATGGCGGCATCAGTGACCAGTCGGCGGCTGGGAATGGCGGCATTGTCTACTACTTTAGTCCACTCATGAGCATTCTTATGCCAGCAGGTGAGTACCTGATCATCACTGAATTCGGAATTGGGCATGCTTGGGTGACCTCCAGCCTGTCATTATTCACAGCTTGAGTGTACCGTCAGTGGACCATCCAGCTACAAAGGTGCTGAGGTCCCATGTCCACTCAAATGATTTTTGATTATGTGATCGTAGGTGCCGGCTCCGCCGGTTGTGTTTTAGCAAATCGGCTCAGTGCCGAAGAGCAGAATCGAGTTTGTCTTCTGGAGGCGGGTCCTAAAGATCGGAGCCCCCTGATCTCCATCCCTGTGGGTATTGGCGAGTTACTGCCGGGTACTCGCTATAACCTACACCACCATACCACGCCACAAAAGCACCTGAATGACAGGAAACTGTTTTGGCCGAGGGGCAGGACCCTCGGGGGTAGTAGCTCTATAAATGCCATGGTTTATATCCGTGGCAATAGCGATGACTACGATGCCTGGGAAGCGGAGGGTAATCCCGGTTGGGGTTGGAAGGGTTTGTTGCCTTACTTTTTAATGTCGGAAGGCAATGAACGGGGTACTGATGCGCACCACAGTGGCTACGGCCCTCTGTCGGTCTCGGATTTAAAGTGGAAAACCCGATCGGGCCATGCTTTTTTACGCGCAGCTGAGTCCCTGGGACACCGGCCGAATAATGATTTCAATGGCAGCCAGCAAAATGGCGTGGGTTTTTACCAAGTAACCCAACGGCGCGGACGCCGCTGCTCTGCCGCTACAGCTTATCTGCACCCAGTTTCTAGCCGTTCTAACCTACATGTTCGTACCAATAGTCAGGTGGCGAGGATTATTCTCAGGGGAGAGAAAGCGACCGGCGTCGAATTGCTTGATGGCACTAAAATCCTGGCGAACAAGGAAGTGATTTTAAGTGCCGGTGCTATCCAGTCGCCACAGATATTGTTGCTATCCGGTATTGGGGATCAGGACCAATTGCGTAAATCTGGAGTGACTTCGCAAGCGCATCTTCCCGGTGTCGGAAAAAACCTGCAGGACCACCTGGATATCATACAAGTAGTGGAAGCCTCTGAAGCAGTTAGCTTTTCCGAGGCACTATGGCCGAAGCTCCTCACCGCAATGCGCCTGCCAGAACTGATCTTTTTAAATAAAGGGCCCTTAACCAGCAATGTGGCCGAGGCGGGGGGCTTTGCCAGTTCCAGTCTGGCGGGGGGTA
The DNA here is from genome assembly GCF_052467815.1 of Microbulbifer maximicatervae (SeqCode). Lineage (NCBI taxonomy): Bacteria > Pseudomonadati > Pseudomonadota > Gammaproteobacteria > Cellvibrionales > Microbulbiferaceae > Microbulbifer > Microbulbifer maximicatervae (SeqCode). The sequence continues at coordinate 330,867 of NZ_CP174326.1, read as the reverse complement.
ACCCGGATATTCAGTTCCACATGACGGCAGTCCCGACTTTCCAACATGGGTTTAATAAGCGCACCTGCTACGGTTACTCCCTTCACGCCTGTGCCCTGAGGCCTAAGAGTCGCGGTGAGATCACTCTGGACTCCACCGATCCACGTAAACTGCCCAGAATTGAACCCAACTACCTGAGTGAGCCCGAGGATCTGCAGGTAATGGTGGAGGCATTTGAAATGGCACAGGATATCCTCGCCCAGGAGGAACTGAGTCGCTACAAGAAAAAGTCCTTGCGTCCAGAGCAGAAGTTGAGTGATAGAGAGTCAATCATCCACTATATTCGCCAGCATGCAGAATCCATCTACCATCCGATAGGTACCTGTCGAATGGGGAGTGATGAATTGGCTGTAGTGGACAGCGAGCTAAAAGTACACGGTGTGGATGGACTGAGGGTTGTGGACGCCTCCATAATGCCCACCCTGATCAGTGGCAATACCAATGCGCCTGTGATCGCTATTGCGGAGAAGGCGGCAGATTTGATTATGCAGCGGTCTTCGCGCTCGTTTGTAAAAGAGAATAGACACACTCAGGAAGTTGAATGATTTGGCAATGCCCGCTCTGTGCTGCCCCCTTAACTTTAGGAAAAGATACTTGGCACTGTACCAATCGACATAGTTTTGATCGCGCGCGTGAGGGCTACGTCAATTTGTTGCCCGTTTATCGCAAGCGCCGCAAAGATCCCGGTGACTCTTCGGAGATGCTTCACGCGCGGCGGCGCTTTCTTCACGCCGGCTACTATCGGCCCCTGGTTGATAGTATCTCGGCGCTCTTGCCCTACAAGCCCGGCCGCCGTTTACTGGATATCGGTTGCGGTGAGGGGTATTACCTGCGAGAGCTTGAGTCCGCTGGCTGGCATGGCCACGGCCTTTCCGGTATCGACATTTCAAAATCCGGCGTGCGTATGGCGGCCAAGCGCGACAGTGGCGCTCAGTTTGTGGTTGCCAGCAATGTAAATTTGCCGGTGGTCTCGGAGTCGGTGGATAACCTGCTGAAGATCTTTGCCCCAGCCCCCGATCATGAAATGGAGCGGGTGATTAAAGTCGGTGGTCATCTGGTAGATGTATCCCCTGGCCCCGATCACTTGTGGACACTAAAGAACTACCTCTATAAAGAGCCGCGTAAACATCCCGCACCCAAAGTGATTGAGAAATTGACGCCGGAAGTCGATATGCGCTGCTCTTTCCCGTTTGTATTGAAGGGCAAGCAGGCCATTTCAGATTTCCTTGCTATGACGCCTTTTGCCTGGAAGGGCAACCGTGAAGAACGGCAGAAACTCGAAGAGCGCGACAGCCTGGAGCTGGAGGCGGACTTTGTTATTCGTCGTTTTATTAAACATAAATAACAGGCATTTGCTAGGTAGAGGTAATAGAGCAGCGTTATGGCGACTCCCAGAGACTTTGGATTTATGCGGCGAGCCCTGGAGCTTGCACAACTCGCTGCTGAGCGTGGTGAAGTACCGGTGGGTGCAGTTTTGGTCCAGGATGGAAAAATTATAGGGGAGGGCAGTAATCGCCCGATTGGGAATTGTGACCCCAGTGCCCATGCGGAAATCGTAGCCCTGCGGCAAGCGGCAGATAAACAACAAAACTACCGCCTGCCAAACACCACTTTATATGTGACGATTGAGCCCTGTACTATGTGCTTTGGCGCAATGGTACATGCGCGGGTAGGGCGGTTGGTATACGGCGCTACCGAACCCCGGGCCGGTGTTGTTGAGAGCCAGCTGGAATTGGCACAGGCCAACTTTTTCAATCACAAGATTACGGTGGAGTCGGGAGTCATGGCGGAAGAGGCAAGCAATTTAGTGCGCGAGTTCTTTCATGATCGACGCTGATCTGGCATTTGCTTTCGTGGTGAATTCAATAGTTGTCGCCACCGTCGTCCTGATTCACCACGAAGTATTGAGTGCCCTTGCCAGGATTGGCCGCTGGATTCCGATCAAGCATAACCTGGCGATTGTCCTGGGGGTGTTTGGCGCTTTGATCGCCCACGTGGCTGAAATATGGCTGTTTGCCTACTGCTACTACTTTATGGTGAATTCGCCTTATTTTGGTACTTTGGTGGGCAACTTTAATGGCAGCCTGTTGGACTGCGCCTATTTCTCATTCACCACTTATACCTCACTGGGTTTCGGTGATATCGAGCCCCTGGGGCATCTGCGTTTTACTGCTGGCCTTGAAGCCCTTACGGGACTGGTGATGATTACCTGGACCGCTTCTTTTATGTTTTTAAAAATGCAGCGTTATTGGGAGAATTGATCATAGGGTTCTTAAGATTTAATTCGCGCCGTACGCCCTGTGCGCTGTGTGGGTTTTTCTGCTGGATAGAACTCTTTTGAGTGGAGCCTTAAATAAAAGTGCCTGCCCACACTGCGCCAAAGTTTTCCGAAAGGGTGCAGCCAATAGAGCCACCGGGCGACTTTCGTGCGGTGGATATTGGATTTAACAATGTTGGAGATGTGTTCGTTTTCCCACAGAAGGTGGGGCTCAACGCCATATAGTTTTAGGTCAAATTGCCAGAAGTGATCGAATACCTTGTCGATGGGTTCGAAAATACGGCTGGCATATTTTAAGACTTTCTCCATACCGCGCCGGTTAATCAGATATCCCTGTGCTCCACACCACCCCCGCTCTGGTCGCACTAACTGATGAACACCATCATTCAAGGTTTGCACGACTTTTCGCTTGCGGACCTTAAGTCCCATCAGTCGAATCATCTCGATATTTTCAGGGAGTTGCTCTAACTCCGCTAAGACGCGGCCAAATGAGGATTCTAGCTGTACATCATCTTCCAGAATACAGACCCGGTCCAAGCCGGAGCGGTATGCCCGGCGAATTGCTCTCAAATGGGCGAGATAGCACCCAATTTCGGAGCTCTTGAGTTCGCACAAGTGGCGCCACCGGGTGACGTTACTCGCGATATGCTCACCTTCTTCCAGTTCTGGGGTGCCTGAGCGCCCATCAATCCCCTCAATCGTGTTGATATGCAGTCGCTGCATTTTCCCGGCGCTGAGTAACAGGTCAACGTCATCACTGTTTGGTTGCAGAGTGATAATCCAACAGGGGGTATTGGCGATATAGGGTCGCTGACGGCGGCCGCGCGGGGTAATTGGGCGTCTGGAGCTTAAAGGGAGGCGGCGACGTTGTCTTGTTGGTGGGGAAAGCGGGTGCCGCTTGGGCTTGTGGCTGGTAGCAGCCAGCAGTCCAGGCAAAAATTCCTGAGCTACCACAGTTGCTAGAATGACAGGGCTTTTCCACCAAGAGGCGCCGAAGAAGAGCCGGGCACCACAGGAGCCTCCTGGACGCTTGGAGGTCAGGGCTGAAACACCTGTAGTTATACCGTCTGCAGACGGTATAGAAGCGTCATGGGCCATTAACTCCCCTGATCTTATGGTCCTAAGTTAAGTTGCTACGATTGAAGGTTAAGGTTTGACCTGCCAGTCCGAAAAGGATGAGGGAACTTAGTACTGGGGTGGAAGGAAAGAATACACCGTACTTGAGACACGCTGTGAATACATCCCTGTAAGCTCCTAATCGGCATCCATGCCTCATAGGGTCCCAAGTGCGGTGTATTCTTTCCTTCTCCCTTTTTAGTAATTGTGAGAGGTGTCTTGTAGAGGTGCCAAGGTGGAGTTGGTTCAATAGGGACTGTGGATGAACTCAGGCTTTATAAAAATGGCGTTGATCCTGGGGCTTTTGAGCTCTGTTGGTCCTATGGCCATTGATATGTATCTGCCTGCATTACCTGCGATGACAAAGGCCCTCGACACCTCAACCCAGGTCGCGTCCTATACGCTGATGGCCTATTTTATTGCGTTCGGGGTGTGTCAGATTTTTTATGGCCCCGCTTCCGATATGTTTGGCCGCAAACCGCCGCTCTATTTTGGTTTGCTGGTTTTTACTTTCGCATCTATTTGTTGTGCCCTGGCAACCACTATCGAGTGGTTGATTGCCTTTCGCTTCCTACAAGGGGTGGGTGCCGCTTCGGTAATGTCGATTCCCCGAGCAATAATTCGAGATTCTTATACGGGTACTCAAGCAACTCGCCTTCTTACGACAGCAATTCTTGTCCTTTCAATTTCTCCTATGTTGGCGCCATTAATTGGTAGTCTGCTATTAATTTCGTTTGGTTGGCGCAGCATATTTTGGGGGATATCCATTGCTACTTTTTTAAGTCTGATACTTGCTCTTACGAGCCTTCGCGAAACCTTACCAATGAATAAGCGCATACCATTTAAAATAGGTGCGCTGCTTGAGTCTTATTCGATATTGCTACGTGACCCCATCTATATAGGGCTTACTTGTATAGGAGGGTTTGGCTTCGCCAGTGTACTTGCTTTTTTTGCGGCAGCTTCATTCTTATATACGAATTACTACGGATTGACCCCAACCGAATTTAGCCTAGCTTTTGCTCTGAATGCGCTTAGTTTCTTCCTGTCGAGTCAATTTTCGGCAAATTTCGGTGCCCGTTTAGGGATGGTGAAGCTGGTGAAGTGGGGTGTAGTTGGATTTGTAATAAGCTCGGTGACTATGTATTTAGTGATAGAGGCCGGTTTTGATCATCTCGTACTACTGATATGCATGCTTATCGTATGCAATATGTTTCTCGGCTTGGTTCTTCCGACAGCATTTATTCTTTCCATGGAAAGACATGGGCCTATAGCGGGAACGGCTTCTGCCCTGGCTGGTACTATGCAGTTGTCAATCGGGGCTGTAGCTATCCTGGTAACCAGTTTGGTTTTTAATGGAACACCAGAATCACTTGCTGGGGTAATTGCGGTGTGTGGAATTTTGGCCTTTGTGGTTTCCTGGTTGATTTTGCGTAATGTAGTCAGCATCACAGCAGACTAGAGCGATTGAGTAATACCAAAATAAATTAGGGAGCCTCTGAATAACTCCGTGTCGGCATTTCACTCAGCATCGTTCGAGTGATGCTGAGTGAACTCTGGAGTGCTTATTATCAGTAGGCACCAGCACTGTAGATCAGCTCATAGCTGTGGCTGTAAATTTCCAGAATGTTGCCAAAAGGATCTTCCATATAAATCATGCGATAAGGCTTTTCACCGGGGTAGTAATAACGAGGCTCCGGCATACGTTTTTTACCACCGGCCGCCACAATCTTATCCGCCAGTTCTTCCAGGTTAGGGTCTTGCACGCAGAAGTGAAAGATACCGGTTTTCCAGTATTCAAAATTATCTTCTGGATTTTCCTGATTTTTAAACTGGAATAGCTCTACGCCAATCCTGTCCCCTGTCGACAAGTGAGCAATACGGAAACTACCCCAGTTTGGGCCAAATACGTCGGTGCACATTTCACCGATAGCGCTTTTGTCCTCAGTGATATCTGTAGGCTTCATAATCAGGTACCAACCAAGTACCTCTGTGTAAAACTTCACAGCCTCTTCAAGGTTCGGCACTGAAATACCGATATGAGAAAAGGTTCTCGGGTATGCGCTACTCATAGCTGTCTCCTTTGTTGAATGCGGTTAAGTTACAGCCTCTAATTCATTACGTATAATTATCATTTGTAATATTTTTAAGTAGCATTCGTAATGATAAATCCAGTGTGGTTAAGAAGCTTCTGTACCTTAGCTGAAGAGGGGCACTTTACTCGTACGGCGGATCGCTTACATATGACTCAGTCTGGGGTCAGCCAGCATATACGCAAGTTAGAGGAGCACTTAGGTGTCGCTCTGTTAGTCAGGCAGGGTAAACACTTCACGCTTACGGATGCTGGTGATCGGCTCTATCGGGAAGGGCAGGGGATTATTCAGAAGCTTTCCAGTCTGGGGCAAATTGTTGGTGAAGATCCTCCCCATCATGGGGATGTACGAGTAATGTGCCCCGGGAGCGTGGGGCTGAAGCTCTACCCCAAGTTATTGTCCCTGCAGAAGATCCACCAGGGTTTATCGATTAGCTGCCGTTTTGCACCCAACCTGGATGTGGAGAAGGCTATTGCGGAAAACGGCGCTGATATCGGATTAATGACCAGCCCGCCACAAGCAGAGGAGATTGACAGTCGGCCGATCGCCAGTGAAAGGTTATTGCTAGTGACGCCGGCTAAAGTGAAAACCCCCGACTGGGAGTCGCTTTTAGCGCTGGGGTACATAGGCCATCCAGACGGTATACACCATGCGAGTCTATTATTGGGAGCGAACTTCCCACAATTTAGAAGTCTTGAAGCTTTTCAACAAAAAGGGTTTTCCAATCAGATCAGCTTAATACTGGAGCCCGTTAGTATGGGATTGGGTTTCACAGTTTTACCCGCCTATGCGGTAAGTGCATTTCGAAAGCCGAAATTGATTAAGGCACATAGCCTTGAAAAACCCGTTAGTGAGACACTGTATTTGGCGCTTAGGCGCACCCAACTTGTACCCGCCAGAGTCAGGTTTATTATTGGTGAAATGGAGAAATGGCTTTAATCGGGCTCCTAAGTATCAAAAAGCTGAACTGTTTTGAAAAAAATACCGGGCTATTTCGCTTCCTGTTATTTTTGGCTCTATCACAATTTTCTCTTGTGGGAATAGTTAAAGCCGAGAGTGTTAAGGATGAGCAAGATAAGATACTGATGTTGTTGGCTTATTCTATAGTATTCCAAGACTGGGTCAGACCTACTGATAAAAATAAAAGAGGCCATAATATTGGTGCGGTTTTATTTGATAATGATGCCAAGAAAATAGTCGGGGCCCAACTAAATTCAGTTTTGCGTTGCGATGACAAAACTCAACACGCTGAAGTGCGTTTAATGCAGCAGTGTCTATCAGAGAAATGTCTCGGAGAAAAAAGCCAATATTTGACCAAGGCCAATGTTAGGATCTACACATCTTTAGAGCCCTGTATGATGTGTAGCGGAATGATGATTTTTTTGGGCGTTTCAGGTGTTGTATACGGGCAAACTGATCCAGACTATGGTCAAAGTATCGAACGACTTAAGCAAAGCTTTGACAAAAATTGTGGCTATGAACATTCTCAGTGTATCGTAGATAAACCGGGAAATTATTACACTCGCCGTATAACTTCAGAACCATCGAAGCTTTTACAAAAAGAGAAGCTGGATGGGGCTTACTTTAATTATGAATTACTACATGGAGACTATATTGTTAGCTTCCTATTGAGTGACGATGCTAAAGAAATTTATCAGGAAGCTTTTCGGAACTTCAAAAACCTGGATATTAGGCATAAGGAAAATCGGTCTATATATCGCCAAGCACTTTCAACCCTAAAGCAGCTGGAAAATGGTGAACTGCAGCTGGATTACTGTCCATCCTGGCAGTCGCACCATCACCATCACTAACTATTCGACTATTGGTTTAGTGCTTTTCGAGCATGTTCTGTGAGGTTGATAGTGATCTCTTTAATCAATTTCGATTTTAAATTCCAAACATGCCAGTAAAGAGGAATCTTCAAATACTGGTCTTCAGCGAGTTTCACCAGCTTTCCGCTTTTTAGCAGGCTCGCGATCTGAATATCTGGCGCCATTCCCCAACCCAGCCCCAGAGTTAAGAAACTGAGGAAGCTCTTTGAAGAGGGAATTTCATGAGATGGGTACTGACCAGTCTCCACTCCCCAAAACTGTTTAAGGTAACGACTCTGCAATTGATCCTTATAGTTGAACTCCACTGTGGGAGCGTAGTGGAGCTCTTCAACTTTAATCGGGTCTGAAAAAAACCTCTTCTTAAAAGCCTTAGTGCATACCGGGTAATAGGCCATGTGACCGAGCAGTACCGATTGGCAGCCCTGGAGGTTACTGGTTGTTGAACTGATACAGCCAATGACTTCACCATTCTTCAGCAGTTCATGGGTAGCGTCCTGATCGTCGACCTTTAGATCCACGAGCAACTGCTGGGATCGAATCAATGGTGTGATGGCAGCCAGGAACCAGGTATCCAAGCTATCTGCATTCAGTGCGATCCGAACCTTATTCTGGTTGGTATAGCGACTCTTGCCCCCCTCTGGATCGATATCAGTGAGAAGCTCTTGCTGTAACAAGTGCATTTGCTGGTAGTACCCCAACACTTTGAGGCCAGCTTCAGTGGGTCGCAAAGGGTTGGAGCGTATCAATAGGGCTTGGCCAACCTGGCTTTCTAAGGCTTTGATTCGTTGGGAAATCGCAGACTGGCTGACATGGAGTAGGGCGGCAGCCTTGTCAAAACTGCGCTCCTCTACGACAAAGGCAAAGGCTTGGAGTTGCTTTAGGTCTAGCATAAGAATTTCTTATGAGGGATCAGTATAATTAAATTTACTTATTCTAGTTGGACTCTTAATCTCGCGCCACTATTCAGGCCCGCAGCCCTGCGGGCACTTCCAAATTAGAGAATGAAGCACAGGAGGCATCGTGTTTTCAGGGTTGTTGCTGGCGCCGCTCGCAAAAGGTTTTTTGACTACCATCAGTTTGATTATGGCGATCGGAGCGCAGAATGCGTTTCTGCTGACGCAGAGTATCCGTCGACAATATCAGTTTAGTATCGCGGCTTTATGCGTACTGATGGATATTGCATTGATTACAGGTGGTGTGTTCCTGGTTGCAAATCTCGCACAAGCGGGTGGCGACTGGATGATCTGGCTGACCTGGCTCGGTGCTGCTTTCCTGTTCTCCTACGGTGCCATGGCTTTCCGTTCGGCTTTCACCAACAAAGGTCTTGGAGAGCAAAAAGAGTGGATGAAATCCCGCCGCTCTGCCTTGATTACCGCGGTAGCCTTAACCCTGCTTAATCCACACGCGTATGTGGACACGGTTGTACTGATTGGCTCAGTAGGGGCGCAGTATGCTGGCAATGGAACCTGGTTTTTTGTGCTGGGGGCATGTAGTGCATCCCTGTTATGGTTCACTCTTCTTTCAGTGGGTGGCAGCATGATGCAGCCGCTATTTAAGAACCCCAGAACCTGGCAGGTACTCGATGTACTGGTGGGCATTATGATGTGGACTATTGCAATCAGCTTGTTGTGGGCGCAGTAGACACTCAATAATGGCTGCTAAAACTAGCCGTAGACTAATAAGTCTACGGCTAGTTTCAATTCCTGGCCCCTTACTTATCCCGATAGTTTTCCACACTAACTCCCCGTTAACATTTCCCCTGACCTGTTTAACCCGCCGTTTCGATCACTCAAAAAGCGCCCAAATTGCATACAGGGCCTCTCCAGCAACCAATAAATGGCTGTCGCCAGAGCAAAGCTAAGTAGTGTTACTGCCACAAGAAACGTGGATAGAGAAATACTTGTAAATCCTTGTCCCCAAGGTTGGCTTATGGCCCAGCTGCCGAGAAAGACAATGATTAAATGAAACAGGTAAATGGAATAACTGATAGTCCCCAGAGCAGCTAAATGTCGAATTGGCTTTGGTGGAAGTAATACAAAAACAAGGAAGATAGCTAAAGCGATGAAATGAGATGATACAAAGCGGAGGGGAGTTTCACTGATCGACCTACCTAATAGGTGCATGGCCATAACGAGTATTGGTATCGAGAAAGTCGAAGCCAAGCCCCAAAGCATATAACGATAACCGCGCCTTGTTTCGTAGCAATACCTGAGTAGGGTTCCGCAGAACATAACTGCGATAGCAAAGGGGAGGTAAGTAGTGGTGGCGGGAAGCTGGGAGATTGGAGTGGATGATTGCCCTAAAAGTTGCATGCTGACAAATACCGATAGTGCCCCCCAGCACACTAAGAGTAGATATCTGGGATTCCCTAGTAGTCGAAGGGTGCACATCAGTGCGCAGAGACAGTAAAAAAGCAGTTCTGCAGTGAGAGTCCAATATAGAATCTGAACACTTTCAAACCCCATTAGGCCTTGCAGCATTGTGGTATTGGCAAGAATAGTAGATGCAGAGAATGTTCGGTCAGTGAGCAACCATGTAAGTCCGATAATTGCACTCAGAGATAACCAGTAAGAGGGATACAAGCGGAAGAAGCGGCGGATAGCAAAGCTCTTGAGAGTACGGTTAGATACAAGAAGACTATGGGGAATGACAAAGCCGGATATTAGGAAAAAGCAAAGTACACCTATCCGGCCAAAATCCAGTTGACTGATAAATTCAGCCAGTGCCGAGCCGTGCTGGGTGATGGATGGGTTGCGGAAAAATACTTCACTACTGTGTTGCCAGACAACCAAAGTTGCAGCAAGCCCCCGTAGTACATCGAGATTAAGAAGGCGTGTGTTCATTGCTAACGACCTATATCCATGGTCAGTCCAAGAAGGTATGGGTATGATCTTACCTTGCCTAAGTTGAACACACTATCTGTATTCTGTGTGATTCAACTCAAATCTTCGGGCTTTAATGCATGCAAACCCATTATTGGCTTCTCATCCAAGGCAACGCTGAAAGGCAAGCTCAAATGGCCAGATGAAATTTTCTCCAGCGCTATAGTTACCCTTTGTCCTTGAGGGTGTTTACTACTTGATCAACTTCTGTTTTATTTTCCTCAAGAAGCCTATCTGCTAGAACTTTCAGCTTCTTACTTGCTTTATAGTCAAATGGATCAACATATGGATTAACAAGCTCTACATTTAAGTAGTTGTATTTTATTCTCCCTTTAGGGCTAAGGGATTCTGCGATTTCCAAGGTGTATACTTGTTGGTCATCCATGGACCTCTGTACATTAGATATAAGGTCTTTCACCCAGTTAATTCTTCCCCAGTTTTTTAAGTTTCTGTAGTTAGCTTCCATTGTACTTAGTGGAGACGTACCGGCCCCGAGAATCAGCACATAGTAGTTTTTTTCAGGGAACTCTCTAATAATTTCGCGTAAAACAATACTGGCTGGATTATTTGCGTATATACCAGCATCGGCATAATAGCGCTGGTGAATATCCTGACCAGTAGTTACGAATTCGACAGGTGGGTATAGCGTTTCCGCACTAGCTGCAGCGGTTACAAGTTGATACAGTGTGTCTGTGGGCAGCTTACTGATTGCTTCTCCACGATTTTTGAATAATTGAAGCTGCCCCATATGAATGTTGAGAGAGGGAATAATGATGTAGTTTTTTAGGCTCGTAAACTTCAAGTTGGCAGTGTAATGTTTTTCCATGGTTTGACTTAAGCGCTCACCGCTAAAGCGAGGGGAGATAAAACCATTAAAGGTTAATAATTTGTGATACCAAGGTACAGAGAATACGTATCTGCTTTCTCGCTTATAAATATCTATAATTTTATCACTTTGATACTTAAGGTTTTCAGTTCTTGGCTGATCATTTTTAAATGATTTTTGAGTCACATTAAGTCCAGTGGCGATGATGGCGCCAGTGGATACTCCACTAAAAACATCAAACAATTCATCGATAGGTTTGCCGGTTTGCTCTTCGATATGTTGAATGACATATAGTGGTATCAAGCCACGTATGCCTCCGCCATCTATGATAAGAATGTTGATAGTATCTTTATCTCTAAAGGAATCGTTACTTTTGATGAACTTCTTGGCAACAGGGCGGGCATCAAACTGAATACTTTGGGTCAATCGATAATTGTAGACGTACACCAAGCCTAAAAACGCTACGATAACTAATATGGTGATGGCTGATGCAAGCCTAAATCTCATTGATCTGCCTGTACTCTTAACCTTTAATACAGTGAGTATGGCAAAGTAGATTAGTTTTATTTCTTTGTGTTATTTAAAATACTCATAAAGCTGTTTAATTGTCTTGTTTTGAGATTGTTGCTAGGAGTTGAGCGCTACGGGTGACTTTTATTCGTAAGGGGAATGTTCATAATTACTATTTTGTCAGGCTCATATAGCAAGCTACACTATCTATAAAGCGAAAAGCGTATAAGGGAATCTACTGACCGAATACTCAAGTAGTGAGTGGTAATTTAATGGAACTGCCGAAAATCGGTGGCTGAAAACCGTACATCTTTCTACGGGTTTCATTTTTCCGACTTGGTATAAATATTGGTGGAACGCTTTACATTATCTACTGGTTAGTAATCAGGAAACTGTTTGGTCTGCTGGCTGCTATTTCTGAGTGTGGCTGATACGCAAAGGCAGGGCTAAATAATTAAAGTGAACGGGGCCCACCCCGAAGGGTGGGAAATAGTTTAATGAGTTTGATGTTCTAAAGCGTTTAGGAAAGTTGCAATATCATCTACTTGTTGTGTGCTTAGTTTCTGTCCCAATTGGTACCAAGCCATATCGTAAATTGCTTGCTCAATGGTTTCTACACGCCCGTCGTGGAAATAAGGGGCACTTCTGCTTACATCGCGTAACATTGGAACTTTAAACATCATTTTATCGTTTTCAAGGCCTGTAACTTTATAACGACCTAAGTCTTCTTGGTGTGGATATTGGTTGACCAGCCCCATCTTCTGGTACATGTTTCCACCCAAGGTTGCACCATTGTGGCATGCTGAACAACCAGTATTGATAAAGGTTTGTAAGCCCTTTAACTCACTTTTCGTCATAGCCTGATCGTCACCACTCATAAAATCATCAAAACGATCACTTGTAATCAGTGTGCGCTCAAACGCTGCGATGGCCTGAGCAATATTGTCATAAGAGATAGCATTGTCTTTACCAAAGGCGTGTTTAAAACTTATTTGATATTCGGCAATTTTTGAAATCTTTGTTTCAACAGCCTCTTCCGAAGGCATTCCCATCTCTACAGGGTTTAGAATTGGACCTTTGGCCTGTTCCTTCAGGTCCTCTGCGCGACCATCCCAAAATTGAGCCATCTGGAATCCTGAATTCCAGACCGTTGGAGAGTTGCGATCACCCTTGGTACCAGGTAAAGCTCCCGGTGATGTCGCTTCATTGTCAACGCCCGTGCCATTGTAGTTCCCCACTTGATGGCAGCTGTTACAGGACTGGCTATCATTGACTGAAAGCCGTTCATCCATGAATAGTGTTTTTCCAAGCTCAACCATAGCTGGGGTGTCATTCTCACTGCCTGGCATAGTTTCTGAGAGAGTGCCGAACATAATTTTTGATTGTTGGCGCAATTGATTTATATCAATTTCGACCGCTGCCGATACAGTTGTTGATAGCAAACTTGCTGCCGTTATCAAGCCGCCAATTATTGGAAGCTTCAGGTCTCTTTTCGAAAAAATTCTCTTAATCATTTTGGTATCTTTCCCATATCTCAAAAGCAATGTCAGTTAACCTAATTTTAGTAAAGGTTAGGCGGCGCCACTATATCGGGAAGATCGTTCAGCTGATACCATAATTCAACAAAAAAATTGTTGATTTTCAGAGTATCCAGAATTGTTCACAAAATATTTTTTCAAATATTATTCAGAGTTTGGCTTATACGTTGAGCACACTGGATTTGGCGAGATTGAAGTCTTGCTATTTACCTTTGCAAATTGCAGGGCAGTTTCTAAGATGGCGAGGAGGTGTAGGGTTTAGGGGATACTTATCGGTATCTTCAAAGGTAAATGATTCGTATTTCTATTGGTTGGTAATGGCATATTATTTGCTCGAATATAAGTAGTTCCCCAGCTATCTGAATGTGATTAACTTTTTAGTTAGAGCTTGTAGGTTTTTATCGTATTGTTATGCCTGCTTAATTTTTGTATTGATTTGCGCACCCTAAATAGGGGAGTTTCGCTTCCTATTAAACTACTAGACTTAAAAAAACTTCTTCGATTATTCCACTGCATGGACTGGGGAGCTCAATTGTGTAAGTTCCAAAATCGGCAACGAGTATCATTTGTCCATCGTAAATTGGATAATCAACACCAACCATGACTTCTACTACCTCACCAAGTTCTTTTGGTCGGACTGAACCCGTCAAAGGTTCTTGTTTGTGTGGAATCGAGTCAAAAGAGGGAGCGCGTACAATTCCGTCTGGTGGGAAGCGTTTTTCTCTGGGGGTATTCCTTCGTCGCTTTCAATGGAACTTATACCAAGAGCACCATTTATAAAATTAAGTATTAATTTCCACATGTCTTTCTAAGTTACTTTGTAATTCTATCTTGCTTTAAAGAGATAAAGTTATCTTTGTCGAATTACTTAGGGGCACTGACAAGAGAAAGGTCTCTGATGAATACTGTATCTGGATCATCATCATCTCTCCAAACAATGCCTTTATCCAGAATTATTCCTTGAGCTATCAAAGAATCAACAACTTTATTTGTCACTTCTTTATAGTGCTTAAGGTCGCTTCGCGATCCGTTGATAAACGGCCAGTCGTCGTACGTATCTGATACAAAATCCACGTTATCATTGTGATGTTGGGCCTTGTACCACTTTACTATGTATGCAGATAAGGGGTTGCTAAGAATTTCACCCATAGTATTGACGGGTAAATGAAGGAATATGATCTGCTCTTTTTTTGTATTATTTACAAGTGAGTATCCAACTGTCATATTTTCTCATGTTTTATAATGGGTGTTTGTTGATAGGATATTACAGGTTCAATTTTTTTTCGATTGTTTTAAACAACACTCCTCTAAACTCGATGCTGTATGGTTGAATTAATCCTTCTCAGTGAGTTAAGAAATTTGGAACGTACAAGACTCAACCTTCCCTGAGAATTACATTTTAGAGCCACCTGAAAATCTCTGTCGATACTCCCTGGGGGAGAGGCCGGTCTGTTTGTGAAACATTTTCCGGAATGCGCTGACATCCTCATATCCCACTTGCCAAGCGATCTGTTCGACTTGCAATGTGCCTGTTTCCAATAGTTCGCGAGCTTTTTGCAGACGTTGCTGTTGAAGATATTCGGCGGGTCTATAGCCGGTAACCTTTTGAAATCTTCGTAGAAAGGTGCGCTCGCCCAGATTGGCGAGATGAGCCATCTCTGCAACAGAGATTGGTTGTTGATAATCCCGGTGAATTTGCTGCTGTACTTTTAAAATTGCTTTATCACCATGATCTACAGGAGGTAGAAAACTGCGGTAATAACTTTGGTAACGGGTTCCCGTATCCACCAACAGGAAACGTCCTAACTCCATAACTATATGGGGAGGCATGTATCGTCCGACCAGGTGTAACCCAAGGTCAATCCAAGACATTACACCTCCTGCGGTGACAACATCTGGGTCTGCAATCAGGATGGAATCGATATTCAGCTCTATATCCGGGAACTTCTGCTTAAAGGCATCGGCCAGTCGCCAGTGAGTGGTCGCCTGGCGTCCATCTAATAGACCTGCGTCGGCCAACATAAAAGCCCCAGCACAAGCGGAACAGGTTACGGCCCCCTCTTTGTGCCGCTTTAACAACCAGGTACTGACATCTGTCGGTGGCTCCATGTACTCCTGACCTTCCAGTACCGGCGGTACAATCACGATATTTGGGTCTTTAGCAGCCCCTTTTTTCTCGGGTATGACTTTTCCGTCATTAATTAGCCAGCGTGATACCTCAAATAGCGCCTTGGGTTCTGGAATTGACTCCTGACAGATGTGGTTTGCGGTTTGGAACAGGTCGATTAGGCCATAAGTCGCCGACTGAGCCGCTCCGGGGATCATCAGTATTGCAATGTGGATTGTTTGGGTCACTAGCCCCCCCCCTGTCAGTTCTTGCCTGTTTTATGTCGGTCTTGCCACGTCTGTATCTTAGCCCATCGCCCTAACATGCGCTTGTACATTTTAAAGACACACCCAAAGGACAATCTTATGAGCAAGACAGCGCTAATCATCGTCGATATGCAAAACGACTATTTTGAAGGCGGAAAGTGGACTCTTGAAGGCATTGGCCAAGCGTCAAACCAAGCCGTAAAAGTGCTGGCTGAGTTTCGCAAAAAACAGTGGCCAGTTATTCATATTCGCCATGAATTTCTCAGTGAGGATGCTCCATTCTTTATTGCTGGTAGTGAGGGTGCGAAAATTCACAAAAGCCTTCTGCCTGTTGAAGGTGAGCCGGTAGTACTCAAGAATGAAGTTAACAGTTTCAAAGGTACGGATCTTAAAAAGCACTTGGATGAGCTAGGTGTTAATAAATTGGTCATTGTCGGTGCGATGAGCCATATGTGTATCGATGCCATCACCCGAGCGGCAAGTGACTTTGGCTATGAAAATACCGTTATTCATGATGCCTGTGCCAGTCGGGACATGTACTTCAATGGCGTCGATGTTCCTGCTGCACATATACATGCAGCTTATATGGCAGCACTGCAATTTGCCTATGCAGAGGTGATCAGTGCTGACGAATACTTAGCAAAGTAATTAACTTGCCAGCATCTTAGAGTTAAGCCACACGCGATACTGCTATATCTTTACCGATCAGGACTTTAGGCTTTATAAGCCTAAAGTCCTTCTTCGAGCTGCATGTACAGCTCTATTTCATGATAAATTACACTGCATCTACAGGTTGCCGACTTGGCTTTTAAAGCTCTTAGTTTATGTGCGTGTAGAGATTTAGCTTGTTTTATCTTTAAACCAAAATTCAATTTCATCTGTTTCGACTTCAAAAGTCGCGGAGTGCTCTACATTTGCCGGTACGTGGTACCACTGTCCAATGCCAATCCGTTGGGTGTCACCATTCATGGTGAGTATTAGTTCCCCCTTTGTGATAACGCCATGATTATCTGTGTCATGTGAATGGGGTGGAATGGACGTTCCAGCTGGATATGATGCGAAAAGAACATCACTGTTTTCTGCCTTAAGCTTGTAAGCATCAAAGCGACCATCGTAGGGAGGTAATTCCTTAATTTTGCTTGGGTAACTGCCTGGCATCTCTGCTTCCTTTTTGAGTGCGTATAAAATAGCTTTGGGCTAAAGTTCCTGTAGGTAGAGTAAATCACCGCTCTTATAGTTCCAAGACTATCTTTATTATCTTTGTAGTTGCATTTTTGATCTGTTCTTTTCTATTGGTATGCGAAAGGATGGAGTTTTGGGAATAGCGTGCTAATTATTCGTCTAACTAAGAAGTAGTATGCCGTCAAGAATGTCCCAATATTTAATGAGATAAATTGTTAGTGGAACAAAATGGAGTCAACATTAAGTGCTCAAAATCCATCTTACCCCACTCTCAAAAAATCCCATATTGACTACCCAATAGGAAGTGATAAATGAGCATGTAGTTACCCCAAGAGCCACTTTTATTTGACCAAATCTCCATTGCTCACGAATTCCTAAGTATATTAGTATTCCTATGGTGGTTAGCATCATAGGCTCGTAAAAATACCTAATAGGAGCATTGAAGGGAAATAGGAATAAACCGTAGATAAGCCTTCCTAGTCCCGGCGGTAGTATAGCTACCAAGCTCAGCATCATGCAGAGCATATGCTTTTGGGGAGACTTTCGGTACTGGAATCCGGATAACAGAGAGAATACAAAAAGTGGTAATAAGAATAAGTCAACCCAATATACAAGTTTAAATATTTCACTCTTCTCTAAGGTTGATTCAATAGTGCTGAAAAATGCCCAGTATGAAGTGCCTATAAATATTGTGGCAACGACAACTGACAGCCAACCTAGATATTTATGAAGAGATGTGCTCCCTTTGAGCATTAAATAAGACTGTAAGCACATGATTCCAATCCACAGAAGGGAAACTATTCCATGGATATGATGCATTGTGGATAGGTTTCGGTATGCCATAACATAACTTGGTGTGAATCCAAGAATAATGATTGCCGATAAGCCGCAGAACCAAAAGAAAAGTGACCTAGGATTCAAATGGCTATCCTCATGTACCTATACCTAAATTAAGAGGCTTCTTTGTTTTAGGCGATGGAGTTAATGGTTGGCAGCCATCCTAGCCATACTTATAGAGCTATGCAAATATGTATCTCGCTACAAGTCAAATTAATAGGTCAACTCTGTGGGTTTCTTGGACTTGTATCGTCAGTACATATAGTAACGTATACAATTTATTTGTTATCGCCCTTGGCTAAATATAAGGCTTATTAATTATACTGCTCTAAGGTGGTTTTCGATGAAGTTTAAAAAAAATGACCTTAAGATGGAGGTATTTTATCTCTCTTATTTTTAAATTTAATAAGTGGAATTAGCTTGAAGTCTTCATTCAGAGCCTGAATTTTCCTAATCCTGTCACAGCGAAATACCCGAATATCCTCACGGAGCTTGTCCCAGGCTAGGATGTACCATACGGGATAACTAAGAAAGAGGTAATGGGGTTCAATAGTTCGTAGTGTTTCTTTTCCGCTTTCGTCACAGTAGGTGATCTTTATACGTTGAAGCATTAAGAAAGCCTGGTGGAGCTTCTCGACAGTTTTACGCTTTGGAGTTAAGAAATTTGAGAGCACAACCTCGGAAGCCGATTTTCCGATGATGATACGTGCCTTTATACCATTCACTTTACTTTTCATGGACGATGAAAAGGAAGCCATTACCTTGTGGCGGATGCTACTTAGGTGTGCCATAAAGAGGGGGGACTTCATCTGTTCAGCAATAGCCAAACTAATCATCAGGTCAACAGCCTCCGTATAGTTTAAGTTGACACGACCAACGCCCCAGCGCTGGTCCAAACGGATTCCACCACCGCGCCCCACATCCGTTTCAATCGGCAAGCCTCGACTTCTCAACACCTCTATATCTCGATTCAGCGTCCGAATGCTAACGCCCACTTCCTTGGCAATTTCACCAATCGTGATGGGTTCGTCCGACTTTAATCGGGCGGTGATAACTTCAAGTCTATCTATTCGTGAGAGGGTAGATGTGCGCATAGTTATCAAAATATGCCATATAGTGTCATATTTATCCATATCCTATACCTCGTTCGATGATTTTGAATGATTACAAATTGATTGGAGGTTTTGGGTATATGGCGAAGGCAACTATTGGACGGTGTATTTTAGGTATCTTAGCGCTATTCTTTGTGGGGACTGGATTGGTTCTTATGATCAGTCCATCTGTCATGCTGACCCACACATTTATCGAACCTATTGATTCTGTGAGTGGGCTATCGAGTATTCGCTCTCTTTGGGGTGGGACAACAATCGCAATTTGGGCAATGGTTCTTCTTGGAGCGATAAGATCTAACGTGGACTATATTATGGTTGGATTTATTGCTTTGATGTTGGTTCTGGTTGGCCGATTAGTAGGCTATTTTATTGATGGATCTTATCCAGAACTTATCCCTACAGTGGTCCCAACAATTGTGGCTACTGTCATTATGATAATTGCTTGCAAGCTCATGGAACATACTACGGATGCTTAAATGTCGTTATAAGTGCAATCTAACCAAATTAAAGATAACAAGTTCTAGTTTGCTTAATTTGCAATCTATTTTGGATAGGGGTACTTAAAAAACAAATTTTCATATTGAAGTGATTTGCATTGTAGGAAATACTGAGATGGGCAGGCAGAATATCTTAATAGGTATTCTGCCTGCCCCTATTTTACCTAATGTAATCGAGATAGATATTGAGCAAAAGGGTAGTGTAGAATAAGTTGTATTTTACATGTATGTTCAAAACAAAACGGTTACCCAGGTAGTGATTGGTTAATTTAAAGAATAAATTATCTGGTTAGTATTTTATTTTTGACGCTGAAGGAATAGTAATGTCAAAAGATCCAAAGCTTGTTGCTGAGCAGCTTAGAAAACCATCTGGTACATTGGCCTCAGAAACCGCGCAACAAATGAACAAAGCGAATGAAGCAACGAATCTTGCCGCTTTAACAGCTCTCAATGTGGTAGATGGTGATTCTGTTCTAGAAATTGGTCCGGGCAATGGCAAATTTGCAGTCGACGTAATTCGTAAGGGATCTTGTGTCCGCTATACCGGTATTGATTGGTCGAGCGATATGGTTGCAACCGCAAAGGGTCTAAACTTTGAATATATAGAGTCGGGGCAAATGGATTTTTTAGTTGGTAGTTCAGAAAGCCTGCCGTTTGCCGATAAACAGTTCGATAAGGTTCTAGCCGTACACACAATATACTTTTGGAACACCCTAAAAACTCATCTAGCAGAAATCTCCAGAGTACTAGCACCTAAAGGAAAGTTATGCCTGGCTTTTGGCGATAAATCTTTTATGCAAAATCTACCATTCACTCAATATGGATTCAGGCTGTTTGATGAGGGTGATATTTGTGCCCAATTGTCTGCAGCTGGGTTTAAAGTTGTATCCAGCGGGAAGCACAGTGAGTATGGAGAAAGTAATACAGGGCAGCTTGTGGAGAAGAAAATTAATATAATTGTGTGTGAGCTGAATCCATAAGCAATTGCCAATCTTGGGAAATTGTATCTTTCCGAAGAACACTTTTTTTGACTGGTTAAATATAAGTTCTGGATTGAATTAAATCCCTATCTTCTAGTGATTACTCCCCTATCGAGCGTATGTAGCTGCATATACTCAGTCATTTGTCGGAGATTACAAAACTGCGGAAGCAAACGGTTCAGGTAGCGCTAGCGCATGTTAGGGCTACTAAGAGTCTGTGGGTATAGCCTTGGCGCTTACATAGCCCTGCAACTAAAACGGTGCTTCAGTCGAGGAGGCTAGGGAGCCTCTGAATAACTCCGTAATGCCTCTGCGGGCCTTGAAGGCTGCAGATGTTAGACGCAGCTCGCAGGGAATGGCCGTAGCCCTTTGCAAGAGCTGCAACGCAGCAGCTGTGGCCTTCAAGGCCCGCCCTTCGGGGCTTGCAGAGCGATTCACACTCTGCGTTGCGACTTCTTGAAAGGTCTAGACATTCCTGCGAAGCCGCGCCTTGATTGTGAACCGCTCTGCATGCCAGAGGTGTCACGGAGTTATTCAGAGGCTCCCTAGAGCTACAATGATCAAGATTTAGTTACATCAATACTAGAAAGCTCCATCTCACTCACCGGGTATCCCTTTATGCCTATGAATCTTGCGCAGAAACTTATCCAAAGCCACCTTGTGAGTGGATCAATGGAGCCTGGCAGCCCAATAGAGATAAAGATCGATCAGACGCTAGCTCAGGATGGGACGGGAACACTTATCATGTTGGAGCTTGAGGCACTTGGTTTGTCTCAAATCAAGACCGAGCTTTCAGCACAATATGTAGACCATAACCTGTTACAGACGGATTTTAAAAACGCCGACGATCATATATTCCTGCAAAGTGCCTGTCGTAAATTTGGAATTTGGTTTTCGCGGCCCGGTAATGGTGTCAGCCATCCAGTACAGATGGCTTGTTTCGATGTGCCCGGTAAGACATTACTTGGCGCCGATAGCCATACTTGTGCAGCGGGTTCTATGGGGATGCTGGCGATTGGTGCCGGTGGCTTACAGGTAGCAATGGCCATCGCTGGGGTCCCCTTTGCACTGAAAATGCCAAAAATACTCGGTGTGAAGCTCGAAGGTGAGCTGCCGCCATGGATTAGCGCTAAGAACATCATTCTGGAAATGTTGCGTCGGCAGTCTGTTAAGGGCTGTGTTAACAAGATTGTTGAATATTACGGCCCCGGCCTGGATAAATTGACAGCGATGGATCGCCATGTGATCGCCAATATGGGACAGGAAATGGGCGCTACTACCAGCGTCTTTCCTGCCGATGAAGCAGTAAGGGCTTTCCTAAAGCAGCAGCATCGTGAAAACGACTTTGTCGAAATGACGGCCGATGAAGGCGCGGGTTATGACGAAGAAGATACTATTGATTTATCAAACCTCGAGCCGTTAATTGCTTGTCCATCAAGCCCAGACAAAGTCGTGACAGTCCGTGAAGTGGAGGGCCGTCCTATCTATCAGAGCTATATTGGATCTTCTGCCAACCCAGGGTTGAGAGACTTTGCGATACCCGCACGCGTGGTTTCAGGTCGCAGAATAGCCGATGACGTTTCCTTTGACATCAACCCAACCTCACGTCAGTTGCTCGAAGAGCTTAGTCGGAGTGGAGATCTGACAAAATTGCTACAAGCGGGAGCTCGCTTGCATCAAACCGGGTGCGGTGGCTGTATCGGCATGGGGCAGGCCCCCGCCAGTGGTGGTATCAGCTTGCGTACGGTCCCACGTAACTTCCGTGGCCGCTCAGGCACCGCAGACGACCAAGTCTATTTATGCAGCCCCGAAGTGGCCACTGCCAGTGCGTTAAGAGGGGTGATCACTGACCCTCGTGACCTGGATATGGACTACCCTAGCTTCCATGAGCCGGAATATCTACCTGATATACGTCCGTTACTGCAGCCGCCTCAAGAAATCCCAGTAGCAGTTGAGTTGATCAAAGGGCCAAATATCAAGCCCCTTCCTGATTTTGAAAAACTACCGGAAGTTTTAACTGGCCCATTATTGCTGAAAGCAGGGGACAATGTTTCCACTGATGAAATATTACCTGCTGGAGCAGAAATCTTACCGCTGCGATCAAATATCCCTGCCATCAGCCGCTATACATTTTCACGAATCGATGAATCATTTTATGATCGGGCAGTGAAGCTCAATGGAGACTGTTTTATTGTCGGTGGTGAGAATTATGGACAAGGCTCTAGCCGTGAGCATGCGGCAGTATCTTCACGTTTTCTTGGGGTGAGGTGCATAATTGCAAAAAGTATGGCCCGTATACACCGGCGTAATCTTATTAACTTTGGTGTACTGCCATTGCTATTTGAAGAATTTGGTGATTACGATCGGCTTGAGCAGGGTGTAGCTCTTGAAATGGACAATCCAATTGCACAGATAAAGTCAAGCAGTTCAATTAAATTGATAATTAAATCATCTGGAGAGTGCATTAACTTGCGGAGTGATTTGACTAAGGACGAAATTGAAGTACTTGAAGCCGGGGGTATGATTAATCAGGTTCGAGAAAAATACCTTTGCTCTGATAAGTAGTATGACTTCCTATAGCTGTAATTTGATAAAGCCAGCGCTGGTCCCGATCAGTAGCATTACTGATACCTGTGGCTCCCTTGGTTGTTGACTAATATAGTAGCTATTTCTTCCAGCTCTTTATCAAAATACTCTGCATTCCTTTCTCCCGCTTTTTTTAACTTCTTCAGGTTTTCTAGTGTCGCATTGTCCATGGCTGAGTCAGCAGTGTAAAGCTTTGGTTGTATCCGGTAGTAATTTGAATTCTCTACGGTAGAAGAAATTTGCTTCATATAGTAATGAACCATTTGCGCGCTTCCATTTACGGCGATATCAATGGCGGGCCTTGCCCAATTGAGCATCCCCCAATCTTTGACCTCTTTGTATTTGTATCCCGAAAGTTGCCTGCCAGTACCCAGGGACACAATAACCATATCCCTTATCCCAGAGACCCCGCTGAATTTTATGGCTTCGGAGTAGGCGCATAAAGCAGGATCACTGGCTACCATGCCGCCATCAATTAAGACATATTTATTGTTGGATGGGGGGAGTGAAAAGATACGTGCTGGCTCAAAATAGGTTGGTACTGCGGTGCTTCCCAGTAGAAGGTCTTTAACCAGAAAGTCTTCATTCTTTACTATGGCACAATGTTGCCTAAAAATGATTTGTTCCCGCTTTTTGATATCATAGGAAACAAAGCAGCAGGGCTTTAATAGATTACTAAGTTTAATTTTCCCAAAGAATTGCGATAAAACCCTGTCCAACTCCATGGAACAGTACTTTTCCTCCTTCAATAACTTTAACTTTTCTAGAAAAGGCCATGAGCCTGAGCCAAATACCTTCTCGCCTTCCTTAAGGTAGAGGCTGACAGCATCCTGGGCAGAAAATTTTGGTTTTCCATTCTTGTTAGGACAGATATATGCAGCGCCCAATATTGCGCCGGTACTTGTTCCCGCTATGAAGTCGAAATATTCGCCTATTTTGGCATCTGGATTACCTGACTTCATCTTTAGCTTGTGTTCAAGAGATACCAATATCTGACCAGGTAAGATCCCTCGGATTCCCCCGCCATCAATAGATAGGATTCTGATAGCCATAATTCACTCTTCTTGGTTTTATTAAGTGTACATCGACTTAGAAACAATAGCAGTTAACTGACTATTTAATCTCTGTGCGTTGGTTGTCTATGTGGAAGCTTAAAAAGAAATTGATGTCATTGGGCTGTTATGTGTTTGGGTTGGCGTGGGGATAAGGATTTATATGGAGTCTAGAGTGCCTTGAAAGTTATGTGTGTAACTTACTACTGGGGTGGAAGGAAAGAATACACCGCACTCGAGACACGCCGTGAATACATCCCTGTAAGCTCCTAATCGGCATCCATGCCTCATGGGGTCACAAGCGCGGTGTATTCTTTCCTTCTCCCTTTTTAGTAATATGAATATCATTTGGTGCAGTAATATTTTAAAGGTTTTTCTCCGGGCGTTGCATTTCGGGACGTTTTATCAGGTGGCGGCAATGTAGAATAATGTTAAAGCGATTGCAGGTCGAGTAACAGGTAAGTCTATGTGGTGAATGGGCTTGTGGTCTGTATGAGTCTGCTACTTGTACTTATTGATTTTATGTTTGGGGGTATAGTTAGTTTGATTTTCTGGCACTGATAGTTTTTCCGATAGGCTGAAATTAATATTCCCTGATTTTCATTGCTGTTGATGTTTGAGTGCCGGTTTTTTCTTAATTGAGCCCCATTGTTTGATTTTGGTTTTTATTTAATGTGTTAGTTTTATCCTGAATTATTTTGTTATGTGCTTTCTGAGGTGTTTTCATGTTCAGGTTAGAACAATTAAGTGGTCTCTTTGGTTCCTTAACAGCTGAAGCTGATGAGGGGGCGAAGTCTTTCAGGGAACATTTTTAATGTATGAGCCTCACATATTTTTACTGAGACACTGCCGTAATTCAGAGCTCTTGTACCTCCGTAATTGTTAAAGTAGTAATCTGGTTTCAATAGGTGTGAATTTGCTTGCGGCATTAATTAATGCTCCAGCTGTTAGTTCCGGAACGCCATACACTTCAATATTCTTGCCTCTATTCACTCTTAGAGTATGAGCTAGAATGTCAAAATCGCCATCTCCTGAAACTAAAATTACAGTATCCACGAAGCTTGAATACTCTATGGCATCTATAGTTATCCCTACATCCCAATCTCCTTTGGCAGATCCATCTGACCTTTGTGTGAAGGGCTTTAATTTCACTTCAAAGCCGATAGATCTCAATATATTTTGAAACTCCTGCTGTTTCTTATCGCCTCGTTCGATGGCGTAGGCTATAGCCTTTACTACTTTTCTATTGTTCGTTATTTCCTGCCAAAACTTATTGTAATCAAAGTTTCTTTTATATATTTGTCTGCATGTATAATAAACATTTTGCACATCAACAAATATAGCAACCTTTTCCATCTGATAATCCAGTGTGTTGTGATATCTAATACACAAAGTAATGATGTGATATATCAGTTCTTTGAGTGGTCTTTTTCGGAGGGTATTTTTGCATATTTGAGTAACAAATGTTAGTTAAAGTTGCGGGCTGGCTCAATATGTATGCAGCTTTTAATGATGATATGAGTTCATATCCTGACTTAATGGTGAGTAAATACTTCGCAAGATGATGTTGTGTGGAGTAGAGATAGGGAGTTTTATGCAGACTTTTAGATGAAAGTTGATGAGATTAAAGAGAATTGCTAGTGCCAATATTTACTCTAATTGGAAGGAGTTTCCCCTGCTGAGGAGAGGGGAGCGCAAAAATTGAGTTGGATTTGGAGGTTTTAAACTTGAATTTTCGCTCTGAGGAATTGTGTTGCTCGAAAATACAATTTGTTCTTGGTTAGGCATAAATTAAATAGGACTCTTTTGATAGAAGATATTTGATATTCATTCTTGTGGTCGGCTGCGAGGTTGGCTAGTCAGTAAGTTTTGAGTTTATTTGGTGTTTTTTAAGTGCGTTGAGTTTATATTTTGATGGTAAATGTTGGCTCTAGTATTCTTTAGGTCGATTTCAATTGTAACTATTTTGGGGCGATTTCTGATTTTTGTTTTTAATCTTAAATACTCGTGTTGAACATTACGCCGCATTAAAGAGTTTGATGTCATTATCCTCAATTTAAGAATTACTTCTATTGACAAGGGTTTGCCTGAGCATGGAAAGTTGGCGGGCTCTTATTGGGAGTTCCATTTAATAATAAAATTAAGGCTCAGGTTATGAGGAAGACTATTTCCAGTGTTTCGATAAAAGCTGCGTTATCATTGTGCATGTTTGCATCATCAACTATTGGTTTCGCTCAAAGTGTTTCTTCTGTTGAGGCTGCTAGTAATAGTGGTGGACTCAAGCGCTGCGGAACAGATCACCCTTCCATTCAGGAAGCTGCATTAAAAGAACAGCATTTTTCTACTTTGCGTAGTGGGCTAAGTGAAAAAAGTGTGGCGCATACCTTGCGTCCGGTAGGTTCAGTTGAGGTTGATGTGTATTTTCATGTAATTACTGACAGAAGTAATAATGGGGCGCTATCAAATAGTGAAATCAATGCACAAATGGATGTGTTGAATGATGCTTACGCAAATACTCCATTTACCTTTAACTTGGTTTCAACAACTGTTACTGCAAATAACTCTTGGTATAACGTTGGGTACAACTCTTCAGCTGAGCAGGCTATGAAGTCCTCATTACGGGTTGGTGATGCAGGGGATTTGAATATTTATGTAGCTGAACTTGGTGATGGTTTACTTGGCTGGGCTACATTTCCAAGCAGCTATTCCTCTGATCCTCTGGATGATGGCGTTGTGATTTTAACCGGTTCCGTACCCGGAGGTGATGCTGCGCCTTATAACGAAGGAGATACCCTGACTCATGAAGTGGGGCACTGGTTAGGCCTATACCACACGTTCCAGGGAGGATGTCGTGGGCAGGGGGACTATGTTTCAGATACGCCTGCGGAGAGTTCGGCTGCATATGGTTGTCCGGTAGGGCGAGATACCTGTACCAGAGGAAGAAATGCAGAGGGGGAAGATCCTGTAACTAACTTTATGGATTATACCGACGATAGTTGTATGTACGAGTTTACTGAAGGCCAGGCCACACGAGCGGATGAGCAAAGTGTGACTTATCGTGGCCTGTAATAGTTAAGGGGGGGCTTATCCCCCCCTTTTTTTAATATGAATAGAAAACACTATTTGTTTCTAATACTGAGCTTAGTTGCTTTGAATAACCGGGACTTATTGGCTCAAAGACTTGCCGTTCCAAACTACGTGACCTGTGATCGAAACGAGTTAACTTCCTGGCAGGGGCAGATCACTAAAATTGAGCTAGAGCAAGATGGGGTTAAGGTATGGATTGCTACTGATGATGGAACGAATGAGGTTCTCAATCTAACTATGCCAAATTGGAAGGGCGTTCTTGGGCAATTTCGTCTCCGTGATAAATCCTTTCACGCCAGCGATTGGGGAAGCCTCTTTGATACTGATGGGAAGCTAAAAGCCGGTGTAAGGGCGGTCATTTGGCTATGCAATACTGAAGGCGTAAGCCCGGTGATCAATTGGCAGCTACCATCACAGTGAAATGTTATTAATGCCGGAGATGAAAATCTCCGGAGCTTATAGTTAAGGTGGGTATATATACTCGTAATTTCAAAAATACAGTGGAGTGACTTTATTCGTAATGTAGAGGGCAAAAAAGAGAATAATAAATGTGCCCGCTACCCATAGGGTCGAATTTACTGTCGATAGAGAATGCATTTGCATCTGATCTGATTTTTTTCGCGAGGAATCATGCATATGCGGCGTTGATTTTTGGACACATTCATGGGAACAGTGGCCAAGATTGGGTGCGGCTCTATCCCTTCCTGGAAGGGTCATGCATCCATGTTTCAGATGATTTTTTACTAGCCAGTAGTTAATAGGGTAGGCAAAAATTCCACCAACAATGGTCGCCAAACTCATACGAAACCAGAAGGTAGCGTTTGTTGGGGCCTCAGAATTTGGCCATATAGAAGTCAAAATCACCATAGCGGGTATCATTCCAGTCATAACCATATTCATCGATACAGTTTCTGCAAAGAAAGTTTTACTTACTGCTTTTAAGTAGTTTCCCTGATACATGCTTCGCATCATCATTGCCTGGAAAATGAACAAGCCACAAATAAAGCCAGCCAAGTACTCAATTATCGAGTCCCATCCATTGGTGAGACCCAGTGTGGGTACAATGGACGCTGCAATAAGTATTCCTGTTGCGTCACCTGCAAGGCAGTGCATCTCGCTATTTACACTTTGCTTCCATGTTGGCCTGGTGAATTGATCATGGCTCCCTGGAAAGGGTCGGCGACAGGTGAGTAGGTAGAAGATTAAACCGATGATACCGGTATACAGAATCACTAATATCCAAGCTAGGCGCTGAACCCAACTGGTTGGCGCGTTAGTGATTGAGTCCCAAATAACAAAAGCTATGCTGAGGCCCATAAGAATAAACCAAACAAGCATTGCTCCGGCTAACATATCGGCTACCCATGACTGAGGGAAAGGGGTCAAAGTTTGTATATAAAATAATTATATCCTCTGAGCAATTATGTAGGCATGTAATTCTGGTGATTGATCGTACTCCAGATGTCTACAAATACAGTCAGATGAAACAAGGAGTTGTATAAATTTATTTGTGCCTAACGTAGAGTAATATAATTTTGGTCCCATCGCATCATTCGTATGATAGCCCTCTTTATCTGTTCCGCCAAAGGAGAATATTAGGACGCCTTCTTTTTTTAAGTAAGACACTAGATTCCTTATTGTTTCCTCTTGTTTTTCAATCGGGATATGCCAGATGCTATCCCATGCACTTATAAAGTCATATTTTTTTGTTGCTTTCCATTCACATATATCCTCAAGATAGAAGTGAACATTAGGGTGCTTATCTCTGGCGATCTCTATCATTTTCTCAGAGACATCAATCCCCTCGGTAGCAAATCCTTCAGTTTGCAGAAGCTCGATATGCCTTCCTGTGCAGCCGCACCCTACATCTAATGCTGCGCCTCTATTTTTTGCAAAGCCAAGTGCCCGCTTATACTGGCTAATACCGTTGTTTCTATTGAACTCTTTACGTTCCCATAGATGTGTGATGCTATCGTATGCTATCCCGGTCTGTTTCGGTTCCATAATTGTAAATTGCGTTTATGAATTTATTTAATGATTGCTGCACGCTTTTTATTTTGTAGAGTTGCTAGAGTTTGATTTATTTGAAACGAATACTTCAACACCTATAACTATAGCGGTTACCAACAAGGTAATCCATCAATGGTTGCCTCACTAGAGCGCCGTGAATGGCTGAAAGTACTGCTTAAAAAATTACAATTCTAAATGGAGGTTCGTATTTGAATAGTTGGTCTTGTATCAGGATATATAGAATTGTTGCAGCGATGCTATACATCGATTGGTGTCAATAGAGCTATATATACTTCTATTTTGGTATCCCCTGGTCGAGAAATCCAGAATCAACACCAAACCAAAAGCTTCCATCTATATTGTTAAAATACATATATCTTATATTTCCACCACTTGGAACGGGGGTCTTGCTTGTGAATTTCTCTTTTTCTGTGTTAAAGGCAAAAATGATATTTGGAATCTCTCCAGTATCAGCGATCCAAAGTTGGTTATTGTTGTCCAGTGCTGTTCCATAGGGGCGTGGACTCTTACTGGGTAGTTTCCACTCTTTAAACTCCTTGGTCGTCGGAGTATAGCGACCCAAGTAGCCTTCTGGATAATCTACGTACCAAATATTGCCGGTAGGATCGATTTCCAGTCTGCGAGGGCGAGCACTTGGGCGTGGCAGGTTAACCTCATTTATGGTCATGGTTTTTGCGTCTACGTGAGCTAACTTATTGGTGCCGAATAGAGCTACCCAGGGGTTTCCCTGGGCATCAATCTTAATACCATAGGGGCGGGCATTAGCGGTTGTTGGGGTGGCACTTAGAACTTTGCCACTCTGTATATTTAGCAGGCCTATGCGGTTACTTTGCTGGGCTGTGAACCAGATATTTCCCTCTCGACTGAAGACTAACGTATGTGGGTCTTTGATACCTTCAGGCATTGGATACTGTTTAATTTCCCCATTATTGGTGTCTAATCGCCCTATATGCGCATTGCGATTACCTGCATACCAAACAATATCGTTTGAATCCACAATCAGGTTATGAGGGTGAGTACCTTCAGGTATTTCATACTGCTTAAATTCTTCAGAGGTGGGTGTAAACTTCCCGATGTAGTTACCCGCTTGTCCACAGAACCAGACATTCCCTTTACTGTCCACATGCGGGTCTCTGGGGAGCCCCTCCCAGGGCACCTTCCATTCGTTTAATTTAAGTTTGTCAGGTAAGTTATCTTCTTGAGCAACGGCGTTCGCCGATAGGAAGGGGAGTGCGGTAAATAGCATGACTAAAGTAAGATGATAAATTCGCCAGAAATGAATACGCATTTTTCCCTCCAAGAGTTATCTATGTCGGTAATCAGTCATGCTGTGGAGTAAGGTGCCTAGATATGCAGCAGTTAAAGCATAGGTGAGTTTTGGTTAGAGTTGTCTGACTCTAGTCATTATATATAGTGAGCTAAGCTTCCTCATCTCATTAAAAATACATGGTTAGCGGGAATTAATACATAAATAGATTGCTTGCTACTTTGCCAATTGGTACTTCTTGTTCACCAGTTTTACTGGCGGTTGAGAAAACTGTTGGTAGGTGTTACCACTATTTAATGGCTTAATTAGTATTTGATTTCATGAACTGCAATATTTTCGATGAAAAACTCATTCCTCAGCGCTATTTTTATAATTTTACAGTTGGATATTGAGGGCGTATATTGCGGGCCTTAGCTATAGGAGGTCATTTATGCTACAACGTCTTCGCCGGCCTGAAATTCTTTTGCTTATTCTGGCAGCTTCGATGCCGCTCTCATTTGCTGTTTGGAATACGCTACTTAATAACTTTGTCATTGAAAAGGCAGCATTTACCGGTGCAGATATTGGTCTGTTGCAAAGTGTACGTGAGATACCTGGCTTTTTAGCCTTCCTAGTAGTCTTTGTTTTACTTTTTGTCAGGGAGCAGCGGCTGGCGATAATCGCCCTGGTAGCAACTGGCCTTGGAGTGATCCTAACGGGACTGTATCCGTCATTGACCGGGTTATTACTCACTACACTTTTAATGTCTACGGGATTTCATTTTTATGAGACCTTGCAGACTTCCCTGGTGCTCCAGTGGTTTCCCAAACAAACAGCAGCAGTTTGGATGGGACGTATGGCTGCCGCAGGTTCCTTTGCTGCACTTCTGGCTTATGGTTTGGTGTGGGGTTTAATGAACTTCGCAGGTTTGGATTATTCTTGGGTTTATCTAATTGGTGGTGGCGCGACCATTGTCATTGCTTTAGGTGCCTGGGTCCTTTTCCCGCAGTTTGCTCAGCCCCATAGCCAGCATAAGAAGCTTATTCTGCGAAAACGCTATTGGCTCTATTATGCGCTCACGATGATGAGTGGGGCTCGCAGGCAAATCTTTATAGTATTCGCTGGTTTTTTGATGGTGGAAAAATTTGGATATAGTGTGGGGGAGGTTGCTGCTCTCTATACGGTGAACCACCTACTTAATTTATATATTGCGCCAAAGATCGGACAGCTTATAGTTCGGTTTGGAGAGCGTCGTATTCTCACTTTGGAATATGTAGGATTGATAATGATATTCGCCGGCTATGCGTTGGTAGAAAGTGCTGTGATAGCGGCGGCACTATATATTATTGACCATTTATTCTTTTCTATGGCAATTGCGATTAAAACCTACTTCCAGAAGATAGTTGACGAGCGGGATATCGCGGCTTCGGCTGGAGTCAGCTTTACTATTAATCATATTGCCGCAGTAGTTATCCCTGTAGTATTTGGCTTGCTCTGGCTTGTCTCTCCGCCAATGGTATTCTTTGCGGGGTCTTTAATGGCCTTAATTTCTCTTGGGTTGGCACAGCTGGTTCCAGAGCAGCCGTTGCCCGGTAATGAGGTTAGGGTTGGGCAGTACTCCGGGGCTACCTAGAAAGAGTTGAAATGGAGCTTTAGTTCCATTATCCTTGGCGGCAACTTAAACAAGACAATTTACTATGAAATACGCGCAAGAACTTCTTTCTATATGTTGCTGCCAGGCAACCCGCGTGCTTCTGTAAATGTATTCGGAAGCGCTTCCGCTTCCGAAGTGTCTTAAAAACCCGGAGCGTAAGCGCCGGGTTTTTTTATGGCCAGGTGGCAGAGAGGAAATGCGACGGTCTGCAACACCGTTTTTCACCGGTTCGAATCCGGTCCTGGCCTCCACTCTATTTATTATGTCGAACTATAGTAAATGCTCGGCAGTTTTATTTGTTTTATAGCTGTACGTATTCTTTATCTTTATCTCCTTTTGTTTGTATGTCTAGCGGGGTTTAGCTTGGATTTTCCCTGGCTGTTCTCCCAAGGACAAGGACATGCAGCTTTTAGGTCGACCCAAAAAGCCAATAGCGGTCTGGGTTATCCGGACAGACAGTGGGGCCGCATTCCGCGAAAGTTATAAGGGTATTTATAGCGGTAATGGAAAGAGCGGCAACTATGGCTATTTTGCTAAGCGCACCCTGAGAACGGAAGCCGCTAAATACGGGGTTTTCAT
The DNA here is from genome assembly GCF_052467815.1 of Microbulbifer maximicatervae (SeqCode). Taxonomy (NCBI): domain Bacteria; kingdom Pseudomonadati; phylum Pseudomonadota; class Gammaproteobacteria; order Cellvibrionales; family Microbulbiferaceae; genus Microbulbifer; species Microbulbifer maximicatervae (SeqCode). The sequence continues at coordinate 298,540 of NZ_CP174326.1, read as the reverse complement.
ATTGTTTGCCAAATGCACTGATAATCGCAATACCGATAATTATCATGTAGAAGATAAAGAGTGCCCAGGTGTAATAGTGATACCCCATTAGTGGATTGCCGTAGCCTGGTGTTCCGGGAATAACGTGCAGGCTGACTTGACGTAGGGCGGTGGCTGCACCAAATAGTGCTGACAGCGTGGCCAGGCTGTAGTGCATCGGGCGGCTTCCGTAGAGTAAATTTAATGTCAGGCCAAACAAGACTCCCGTGAGCCCAATTCTTTGAAGTAGGCAGAGTGGGCAGGGCATTTCCCCATCCACCAATTGAAAGTATGCAGCGATGCCGAGTACGCCACATATGATAATTATGCCTATTGCATTCAGGTCTCGAAGTGCTCTCTCCATACTCCCTATCCCATGTTTACAAGGCTAAGTTGACATTGTCGCTGGTGTGGTAACTCAGCCATAGGACACTTAGCACTAGGGCAAAAACGAATGTTGCTGTTGCGAGTGAACGATTGTTCTTTGCGGCGAGGGACATTGCCAAGAGATAGAAGAGGAATAAGAGGCTCATCATGATGAGGCGCCTTCTAGTAATGAAGTGGCACTCATTCCGGCCATCTCCTTGATCGGTTAAAAGATACTACCTATCACGATAGCTTTAGGGAGGATACGGAGCGGACCCACTTTAGTGAGCTGTTTGCCACGAATAGGCAAGTGGCACTACGCGTCTATTTTTTTGGGGGTTTAAGGTGTGGGAGCTTGGGTTGTGACTATTCTTGCTTCCAAGGTCTCACCTGATTAAAAAACAATCAAATAAATTTGTCTTTAGGGTAGTTGTTGTGGACTTTGTTTGCCAGCTGGGCTTCTTCCCTGTTTAATGCTGGCTTTGGTTTCCGGCGACTGTCGGGAAGCACTTGTCATCATTGATGCGTAAAAGAGTGGTACGTTAGGGTATCTCTGAAAATTTAGTAACTATAAAAGTAGCTAGGAGTTGTACTTATGGCACAGATCAAAGCTTTGGACAAAAAGGCACATGCCAACCTGAAACTCACCCAAGACATTACTTTTGACCATGTAAGCGGTAATCATGTTCTACCGCTGGTGGTTCAGGAGATCGTACAGGCAGCCCAGAGCTACCCGATCCTGTTTGTTAAAGATCAGAATACTGATCAATTTAAAGTTGTGGCGCTCACCGGCCTGCGCCCCGGTGAAAACCTGTTCTCCGGCGCTGATGGCTGGAATGGCAGCTACATTCCTCTTCAGGTGCGTACTTATCCGTTTGTTTTGGTGAAGAACCCAGATAATGCCGATCAGGCTGTGCTGTGCATCGACGAAGATTCCAAGATGCTGAGCGACTCTGAAGGTGAGGCGCTGTTCGATGGGGAAGGTGAGCAAACTGACTTCCTGAAGAATCGTGCCCAGGCAGTGGTTGAAACTGCACAGCGTGTTGCAGTGACTGACTCTTTTATCGAGTTCCTGGTTTCCAAGGACTTGCTGACCCAGAAGAAACTAACTCTCCGTGTGAGCGAAGATGACAAGCCTTATGATCTGACAGGTTTCTTTGTTATCGATGAAGAGAAGCTTAACAATCTGTCTGATGAAGACTTCCTGGAGCTGCGTAAGCGTGGCGCGCTGCCGGCAATCTACGCCTCTATGATGTCCTCTATGCAGGTTCAAAACCTGATTCGCAAGAAGCGTTTGAACTAATTGCACTTTGCCCGGCAGCTGTGGCTGTCGGGCGCCCCTCCTGACCGCAATAGGCGAACTCGCCAAATCTTATCTTGATCCCATCTCACACTCGTACCACTATTGTCTCCCCCTGACGCTTTAGCTCACAAATAATAAGATGAAAAACGTGGCGCGATTCTCTCTTCGCTATTGGCTCGCTTGGTTGGTTCTGTTTTACGGTGTTTGGTTGTTCCTGATTTCACAGGGTGAGAACCTGGCCCTGGCGCTCGAGCATTGGTCCATGGCGATGGCGATGGCGCTGGGTAGCTATGCCGCTGGTTCTACGCCGATGGGCGGCGGGACAGTTGGGTTTCCCGTGCTGGTGCTGTTTTTTGATATGCCGGCAAGCCTGGGTCGTGACTTTAGTTTTGCGGTTCAATCGATAGGGATGGTCAGCGCCAGTTTGTTTATTCTCTGCCGACGCCAGCAGCTGGCTTGGTCGATGTTGCGGGGGGCGCTGCTGGGCTCCCTATTGGCGACTCCCGCCGGTATCCTGCTGTTTGCCCCTCTGATACCCGAACTCTGGGTGAAACTCTCCTTTGCCGTTCTCTGGGGCAGTTTTGGCATTTTTCATTTGTATCGCCTCAGCGAAATTACTGATTGTGAGCACGCGGGGGACCCCCAGTGTCCGACTGATTTTCGTGTCGGCTTGCTATTGGGTGCTTTTGCCGGCTTTTGCGTGGTGGCAGTTACCGGTGTGGGTGTGGACATGCTGGTGTATGCGGCTCTTGTGCTGTTGAGCAGGGTGGATCTCAAGGTGGCGATCCCTACATCCGTGGTGATCATGGCATTTTGCTCGGTACTCGGAGTAATAGTGAAGTCGCTGGCGGGAGATTGGCAGCCTGGGGTGTTTGGGAATTGGCTGGCGGCGGCACCGGTAGTGGCCCTGGGGGCGCCCCTGGGTGTTTTTGTTGTTAGCTTGCTGGGACGCAAGCCGACCCTGTTGATTGTGGCCTTCCTGTGCGTTGTGCAGCTTGTGTGGACTTGTATGTCCGAGAGTGAGGCTATGAAGGGATATGGCGGCCCGCTAGTGCTGCTGGCATTGCTGTGCTGCCTGGCGGGCTTCGAGTGGCTGCGGGCACTGGGTTTGCGCAGGGAACAAGTGCGAACGCCTGCAGCAACTTCAGGTACTACTGCCCTTGAGCCCGATAGAACCGGAGCGACCGTTATGGAAGCGAATGGTGTGGTGCTGCCCAAGTAGTTGATTTTTGGATTGCGTTCGCCGGACGAACTCTGGCGAACTATTCGTAGAATCAGATAAAAAACGGTTGGGCTTTTGATTGCTGCCCAGACTTGGGCCTGCTAGATAATTTGGGAAGATGGCTGGGGCGGAAGGATTCGAACCTTCGCATGACGGGATCAAAACCCGCTGCCTTACCGCTTGGCTACGCCCCAGTTTCAAGGTTCACAAAGAATAGTCTCTGTGATTTGAAATGGTAGCAAGGGGGAGACTCGAACTCCCGACCTCAGCATTATGAGTGCTGCGCTCTAACCGGCTGAGCTACCTTGCCATTTCTTTTGTTGTCTCGGCTGTCCCGAGGGCGCGCATTATTAAACGATGGGCCGGGGGTGTCAACACTTTTTTGTATTCTTTTCAGATAGTTAGCGATTTTTTTCATCTGATGCCCGGGACTGCTCAGAACCGCGCCTGGAACTGATTGCGGCGAGGGCGGAACCGAGTACTACGGCGCCGGCGCCGGCCCAGCTGATCCAGTTGAGCGGCTCAACTGCAATATAGTTGGGCCAGATAGAGCTGATCAGCGTACTGAACAATAGGGTGATGACTGGCACTAATGACAGGGTTGCGCTGACACTGGATGCCTCCCAGTGCGCTAGTGCCTTGCTAAAAGCCCCATAGGCGATCAGCGTATTGGCGGTGAGAAATGCCAATAGCACCCACTCGAGCCAGCCCAGGTGAGAAACCTTCATTGGCTCCGCCATGGGCAGGAAGAGCAGGGTCCCTGCGATATAAATTACTACCAGTAGATCCTGGGGCGTTGCGCGGCTCAATATTTTTTTCTGGAAAAAGCCGTAAATCGCCCAGGTGACAGCGGCGATCAGGATATAGCCGAGCCCCAGCAGGTATTCGCCGCCGGCGCCACTGGTCAGCTCTTCCAGGCGCTGGTTAAAAAATAGCAGCAGCCCGATTACTACCAGTACCACGCCGCTCCACTGACGCAGAGAGAAGCGCTCTCCCAGCCAAAGCACGCTGGATATCAGCAGAAGCAGGGGGGCCAGCTGGATCACAACCTGGGCGGCACCAGGGGTGATGTAATTGAGTCCACTTGCGTAGGCGAGGTAGTTCACAAGGAGGCCGGCAACGGCGAGGAAGGTAAAAAGCAGCAAGCCGCGACTGAATAGTGGCTTGAGCTGTAATTTGCGCGCTTGTCCGTAGTAGACGCCCGCTAACAGTGCTGCACCGGCGAAGCGATACCAGGTGGCGGTACCGGGACTGATGTATTCGAGAAGCCCTTTGAGAGCGATGGGCAGGGTTGCCCACATAAATACGGTAATCAGTGCCAGCGGCAGGCCGACTTTCCAGTCTGATTGAGCCATAGAATTTACACGGGTGGCGGGCCTCCCCGGGATGGGGAGGCAAAAAAAGGAGAGGCGGTTAGACGTTAAAACGGAAGTGGATTACGTCGCCGTCGGCGACAATGTAGTCCTTGCCTTCCAGGCGCCATTTACCCGCGTCTTTAGCGCCGGCCTCACCGTTGTTGTCAATGTAATCGCTGTAGCTGATCACTTCTGCGCGAATAAAACCCTTTTCAAAATCGGTGTGGATTTTACCGGCGGCGTTGGGAGCGGTGGCGCCCAGTGGGATGGTCCAGGCACGAACTTCCTTCACGCCAGCGGTGAAGTAGGTGTGTAGGCCCAGCAGTTGGTAGCCGGCGCGGATCACGCGGTTCAGCCCCGGCTCTTCCATACCCAGTTCTTCCAGGAACTCCTGCTTCTCTTCGTCGTCCAGCTCGGCAATTTCCGCTTCGAGCTTGTTGCAGATAGGTACCAGTACCGCGTTCTCTTCAGCGGCGATAGCTGCTACAGCATCCAGGTGCGGATTGTTCTCGAAGCCATCTTCGTCCACGTTGGCGATATACATGGTGGGCTTGATAGTGAGCAGGCTCAGTTCGCGCAGGTCCGCCAGCTCGTCTTCTGAAAGCTCGAAAGAGCGCAGTGGCTTGGCTTCATCCAGGTGTGGCTGGATTTTTTCCAGCAGCGCTTTCATCTTGATCGCGTGCTTGTCCTGTCCCTTGGCGGCGCGGGTAAAGCGCTGTAGGGCCTTTTCCACGGTGTCCAGATCGGCCAGGGCCAGCTCGGTGTTGATCACCTCGATATCCGCTACCGGGTGTACCTTGTTGGCGACGTGGATAACGTTATCGTCTTCGAAGCAGCGCACAACGTGGGCGATAGCGTCGGTCTCGCGGATATTGGCGAGGAACTTGTTACCCAGGCCTTCTCCCTTGGAGGCGCCCGCAACCAGGCCGGCGATATCGGTAAATTCCATGGTGGTGGGAATTACCTTTTCCGGTTTGACGATCTCAGCCAGCTTGTCGATGCGGGGATCTGGTACCGGCACGACACCGGCATTGGGCTCGATGGTGCAGAAGGGGAAGTTTTCCGCATCGATACCCGCTTTGGTCAATGCGTTGAATAGGGTGGATTTGCCCACATTAGGTAGGCCGACAATACCGCAAGTAAAACCCATGGTGATATTTTTCCGTTTGCCCGAGGCGCATACAGCGCGCTCTGCTAATTGCGTTTGAGGTCCGGTAGTGGTTGCGCTGGCGGGATTTTGGATGGGCGGGGTGTCTCGGCCACCACAGGGTCCGGGCCAGCCGGGAAAATACCGGCAAATTTAGCGCAGCACACTATCGAGATTTCCGCGGCAAAAGGCAAGCCGGCGGGTGGGATCTATTTGTTGGTGTGCAGCGTTTTCATGGCTGCGCCCCAGTCGCCGGAAGCGGCGGTGGGCAGAACGTCGATCGAGCGATCGATCGCATCAGCCAGTGTTTCCTGTTCCGCCCTGGGGGCTCGCTGGAGTACAAACCGGGCCACTTCGCTCGAGCTGCCGGGGTGGCCAATGCCGAGTCGCAGGCGCATAAAGTTTCGGTTGTTGCCCAGTGCAGAAATGATATCCCGCAGGCCGTTGTGTCCACCGTGACCGCCGCCGGCTTTCAGGCGCGCGATACCGGGGGCCAGGTCCAGCTCATCGTGAGCGACCAGAATGGCTTCCGGGGGAATCTTGAAGAAGTTCGCCAGTGGGCCGACAGATTGGCCACTGCGATTCATATAGGTGGTGGGAATCAGCAGCCGGATATCCTGGCTGCCGACCCGCACACGGCCAGTGAGGCCGTGATATTTGCTGTCGAGGCTGAGCTGGGTGCCTTGTTGGCGGGCCAGCTCGACAACAAAGTCGGCACCGGCGTTGTGTCGCGTCCGATCGTATTCCGGTCCGGGGTTTCCCAGGCCGACAATCAACTGGATCGGAGTATCCGGTGCCGCAGCCAAGGCGATTACTCTTCGCCTTCGCCAGCTTCGGCTTCAGCTTCCACAGCGCCGCGAGGCTTGTGGATAGAAGCTACAACCAGATCGTGGTCTGCACCGTGGCTCAGTGCCACAGACTCAACACCTTCCGGCAGTTTCAGGTCGGAGATGTGCAGTACGCCGTCCATTTCCAGGTCGGCCAGGTCCACTTCGATGAACTCAGGCAGCTTGCCGGCAGGAGCGTTAACTTCCAGCTCGGTCAGGGTGTGGGAAACGATACCGCCAGCTTTAACCCCTTTGCTGCTGTCTTCGTTCAGGAAGTGCAGAGGTACTTTAACGTGTACTTTGGTGTTGGCAGATACGCGCTGGAAGTCGATGTGCAGCAGCAGGGCTTTAGCCGGGTGACGCTGCAGGTCGCGCAGGATAACTTTCTCTTCTTTGCCGTCTACGTCAACAGTCAGCATGGAGGAGAAGAAAGCTTCGTTTTCCAGAGCTTTGGTCAGGTCTTTGTGCAGCACGGAGATAGAAGCAGGCTCTGCTTCACCGCCGTAGATGATGCCGGGTACACGGCCTTCCAGGCGACGCAGGCGGCGGCTCGCACCTTTCCCTTCATCGCTGCGGGCAATGGCGTTCAATTTAATATCAGACATGGGATAAACCTCGGGTTGTCTGTCCAGAGTGACCTGCGACCGGACCGCTCTGGCATGGATGTTAAATGGGCACTGGGCCCAAAAGTAATCGCCCGGCAGTGCCGGGCGGGCGCGTATTCTACGGGAATCAGCGCTAAAGGCAAAGTGCCCCGGCATGCGGGGCGCAGGGATACCTTGATCGGCAAGTTCCTAGCGGAACATTGCGGACAGGGATTCCTCATTGCTGATGCGGCGCATGGACTCGGCCAGCATTGCAGACAGGGTCAGCTGGCGAATTTTTGGTGCCTTCTCCATTTTGTCACCCAGGGGGATGGAGTCGGTAACCACCAGCTCATCCAGAACGGAGTTGTTCAGGTTGGTGATGGCGTTGCCGGACAGTACCGGGTGGGTACAGTAAGCGACAACTTTCTCGGCGCCGTGCTCTTTCAGGGCGTTGGCGGCGTTACACAGGGTGCCGGCGGTGTCGACCATGTCGTCTACCAGCAGGCAGGTGCGGCCGCTGACTTCACCGATAATGTTCATGACTTCGGCAACATTGGCGGCCGGGCGGCGCTTGTCGATAATGGCCAGTTCGCAGTCGAGGCTCTTGGCCACGGCGCGGGCGCGCACAACACCGCCGATATCCGGGGATACCACCACCAGGTTCTGGTACTTCTGGCGCTCGATATCGTCGAGCAGGACAGAGGAGCCGTAAACGTTATCCACAGGAACGTCGAAGAAGCCTTGGATCTGTTCCGCGTGCAGGTCGACAGTCAGTACGCGGTCGATACCTACGCTCACCATCATATCGGCAACCACTTTTGCGGAAATCGGCACGCGCTGGGATCTTACGCGGCGATCCTGGCGGGCGTATCCAAAGTAGGGGACTACAGCGGTAACGCGGCCGGCGGAGGCGCGGCGCAGGGCGTCTACCAGCAGGATCAGTTCCATCAGGTTGCGGTTGGTGGGTTGGCAGGTGGATTGCACCACGAAAACGTCGCGGCCGCGTACGTTATCGGTAATTTCTACTGCAATCTCGCCGTCGGAGAAGCGCTTGACCGTGGCTTCACCCAGGGGGATCGCCATATGGTCGACAACCTTCTGTGCCAGTTCCGGGTTTGCGTTGCCGGTAAAGACCATTAAGTCAGCCACTGCGAGTTCCTTTAATTCTGTCTTGAAGTGAATTGAAGTGTAGATGCCTGCATATTTGCTAGCAGTCAGGGTTTTTGCTGCAACACTTTTGCGTTGAGCGGCGCACTGTTGCGCGGATAAAAACAGGGTTTTGGCCACAGTTTTTTTCCTTGCTCAACGGGTTGCTCTGGGTGCGTGCTCGCACAACCATCGGGCGCTTGCACTCAAGTCTGCCTTCAGGATTCTTTAAAAATTGGGGGGTGGCTCTGTAAAGCCCTGTGCGAATGGCCTGGGCCGGCTGGATCAGCGTAGACTGAATCATGTCGGAACCGGTTTTTGACTGTGCCATTGCATGTAAAGAAAGTGGCTGGGGCGGAAGGATTCGAACCTTCGCATGACGGGATCAAAACCCGCTGCCTTACCGCTTGGCTACGCCCCAGTAATGTTTCCTCAAAAATCTGAGGAGATTTTCGCTAGCGCTTGATGTGTCGGTGAAACCAATACACCCGCTGCTGTAAAACCCTGCCACGCTTCAGGCAGTTTGGCGTGTGCCTCAGTGGCCGCCTCTGCCGTAGGGAATGCTGCAAAAACGCAGCCCCCGGTGCCGGTGAGTTGTGCTGGAGCAAATTGCTCGAGCCATTCTCTGGCATCGCGTATTTCAGGGTAGAGCTTCTCAACTAATGGCTGGCAGTCATTACCGGAAAATGTTTCCAGTTTTTCGCTGCCGAGTCGCATCTCGTTGGCCTGCTCCTCGCGAAGGGCCGCTAATGTAATTGCGACTGAATCTCTTGTCAAACGTGAATCGCGAAAAATTTTTGCAGTGCTCACTTCGCAACCAGTTGAGACAACCAGGTAGTGGTGTTGCTCGGTGGTTATTGGGGTTAATTTTTCACCAACCCCTTCCGCCCAAGCGGTGCGTCCGCGCACAAAAACTGGAACATCCGCGCCCAATTGCCGCCCCAGCTCCGCCAGTTTATCGATCGATAAATTACATTGCCATAAGTGGTTGAGCCCGAGCAAAGTGGTGGCGGCATCGCTACTGCCGCCACCGATGCCGCCGCCGTGAGGCAACTTCTTTATCAACCGGATAGAGGCGCCGAGAGAATTTTGTCGGTCAGGCTCAGCTTGTTTGCGCAGTAATTGGGCTGCGCGATAAACCAGGTTGTCCTCTTCAGCTACATCCAGCTGGCCGGCATCGACACTGACAATGCCGTCGCTGCGCTCACTGAATTCTAATAAGTCGCCGAAATCGAGCAGTTGGAACAGGGTTTGTAACTCGTGATAGCCATCCGGGCGACGGCCGAGAATGCGCAGAATCAGGTTGAGTTTTGCAGGCGCGGGCAGGGTTAGCAGCATGAGGCAAAAAGAGGTTAATCAATTACAGGATCGCAATAATACCTGCATGCTGCGATTTGGGCATTCTTTATAGAGTTATGAAAAACCCCCTACAACCCCCAGTCTTTTATCACCAGGGTAACGGATACGGGGCCAGCGGGGCTGTTGGTTTGTGCTTTGATCCGGGTTGGCAGGATAAAGGGGCCTTCGCTGCGATATTCACTAAAACTCAAGGCCCAGCCGGATTGTTGCAGGCTTTGCAGCTGGCCCTGGGCGTTGCGCTGCTCGCCACTTTTGGCGCCGGGCGCAGGAAGACCGCGCACCCAGTAGAACATCTCCCGGGCGGGCAGGGGCCAGCCCAGTGCTTCCTGGGTCAGTTGTGCCGCATTGCGTGCATAAATTGGTGGCTCGCTACCGCGCACCAAACTGACGCCACCAGCTGAGCCGGTGATGACGGTAGTGCCCGCTCCGAGCGGACCGCTGAGATGAAGGCGAAAATTCTCTGCGCCGCCCTGAAGCCAGGCCAGGTTAGCACTGCCATTTTCCTTGGGAGAGCGAACCCCCAGCTTGCCCTTGAGATTCCACTGGGTAAATTCAGCTACCGTTTTAGGTACTGGATTTTCAGTGGGGGAACCTGGCTCCGGTTCCTGTTTGGTTTTTTGTCCGGCACAGGCGGAAATCATTATTGCCAGGCATGCCAGCAATAACAGATAGAATCTTCGCGCGGTTGTTTTGTCAGCTATCTGATGCATGTTGTTCCAGTGACTCTTTGATTTGTAGGCGCTTCATGGCAGCCGGAATAATTTTGCTGTGGGGATTCAGCAGAAGACCTTTTCTCCACATTTCCATGGCGGCTTCTCTGTTTCCCTGAACCCAGAGCACTTCGCCGAGGTGTGCGGCAATTTCGTGATCGGGTAACTTTTCCATCGCTTGCCGCAGGTACTTTTCCGCAGCTTCGTGATTGCCGAGACGGTATTCTATCCATCCCATGCTGTCGATAATGGCCGGGTCCTCCGGCTCGAGTTCCAAAGCACGGCTGATCAATTGGTAGGCTTCTGTGTGCCGGGATTTGTCTTCAATCAGTTTATAGCCGAGCGCGTTGAGAACTGTGGCGTTATCGGGATTTCTTTCCAGCAGGTTTCTCAAGTCCTTTTCGAATTGTTGTGCGTTGCCGAGTTGGTCATGCAGCAGCGCGCGGGTGTACATCAAGCGACCGCTGGTGCTGTTGGTTTGTAGTGCCTCGTCTACTCGCTGCAAAGCCATACTGGCTTCACCACTTTTGCGAAGTAATTCGACCTCCATCAAGTAAAAATGTTCTTCCTGAGTGGGGTGTTTTTTTCTCAGTTCAGCAAACCATTCCCGGTTAGTGCTGTACTGTCCGAGGCTCGACAGCAATTCTGTACCGCGAGTAATGGCTTCTACGTAATCACTGCCGGGGCCCACTTTGCGGAAATATTTAATTGCATTGGAAAAATCTCCAGATTTTTCTGCAATGCTGCCCAGGTAAAAATAAGCAGCGGATTCGTGCTGCTGTAATTCAAGTAGTTGGGTAAAGAGGACTTTGGCCTCGTCAGTTTGCTCGGTCTCGTACTGAATTAGGGCCAACGACAAAATCAGGTTGCCATCTTCAGGGCGCTGCTTAACCAGTTCAGCAAACTGCTTGCGTGCCAGGGCCAGGTCCTCCCGAATCAACAGGCGGGCGTACTGAAGGCGCAGGCGGCTCTCGGAGGGATGGATGCCGACGAGTCGTTCGAGAAGGGAAATGGCTTCCTTGCGCTTGCCCTGATCAACCAACAGGTGACTTTCTAGCAGTGGTGCATCCAGTTGATCTGGATGGTGCTCCTGAACGCGGCGCACCAGGGATAAAGCGCGGGCGAATTCCCTTTCGGTGCGCAGTACCATGGCATAGGCGAGCACGACCTCGTCATCGAGGGGATAGACTTTTGCCAGCCGGGCAAACTCCCGCTTGGCTTGTTCCGTGAGTTGCTCGTGCCCGATTGCGGTTGCCGCGAGAGATTGCATGGGCGGGTTGCCGCCGAGTTCCAGGGTTTTACTGGCGTGAATCAGGGCTGTCTGCAAGTCGCCGGACAAAGTCAGCTCGGCTGTGAGGGCCAGCTGTGCATCGGCGTTTTGTGGCTCAAGCTCTACCCATAGCCGGGCTGAATCCAAGGCGGCCTGGCGGGCATTTAAAAAGCGGGCAATGCGTGTAGCGCGGGCGGCGACCCCGGGATCTTTGGTGACCTCCGCCTGGTGGTAGTAATTGGCCAGTGCGACATCGTACTGTTCGCGGATACCGGCGACTTCGGCCACCAGAAGGGTGTAGAAGGTATCAATTGGGAAGGTTTTAGCTTCCGGCTCTTCTGACTCAGTGGTTTCCTTACCCTTAAGGTTGCTCGGCTCCAGTGTTGTGCTCGCGATTTCTGTAGAGGGGGTGGCCGGCGTCTGGTGCTGGGTGCAAGAAACAAGTATTACGGATGCTACAAGGGAAGCGGCAAGCTTGAGCAGGTGGCTGGAAATTCGGGCTGGAAGCTGATGTGCGCGAGGTGGGAGCATAGATCGTGTCCATACGTTACGTTGTCGCTGAAAGCGGGGTGTTACTGGCGTGTTTTAAACGATTATCGCCATATAATTCTAGTCGTGAATCGGGTTTGGAACGGTAGTGGGCAGGGGCTCTTGCCAAATCGGCGGGCAATTTTACTGCCTCATACGCTTGCAAGGGAGGCGGCTGCCTATGAAAATGCGCTCCCAGTGCGGTTTCCGCCTTTTAAGATTTAATGCTAACGGAAGTCTATGCCAATTCTTACCCTGGGTATCAACCACGATAGCGCGTCGGTCGAAGTGCGCGAGCGGGTGGCCTTTGCCCCCGAGGTGATGCCCGGCGCACTGGGAGATGCGCGAAAAGCACTGGGGTGCCGCGAGCTGGCCATCCTGTCTACCTGCAATCGCACCGAAATATACGGAAATGTGGAGTCAGAAGCCCTGTTGCAATGGCTGTCTGAATACCACCAGGTGCCCCTGGAGCAGCTCAAGGGCTGTGCCTATGTGTACAGCGATGAAGAAGCGGTACGCCATATAATGCGCGTTGCCTGTGGTCTCGATTCCCTGGTGTTGGGTGAGCCGCAGATCCTCGGCCAGATCAAGTCCGCCTATGCGGTGGCGCGGGAATCCGGCAGTGTGGGCAGTGAACTACACCGGGTTTTCCAGCGGGTGTTTACCGTCGCCAAGAAGGTTCGCACCGAAACTGCAATCGGTGAAAACCCGGTTTCTGTTGCCTACGCTGCTGTTTCTCTGGCTTCGCGTATCTTCACCGACCTGAAAAAGCAGACTGCCCTGTTGATCGGTGCGGGAGAGACTGTGGAGTTGGTTGCCCGCCATTTGCTCGATCAGGGAATCAAGCAGGTCATTGTTGCCAACCGCACATTGAGCCGGGCCCAGTTGCTCGCAGAGAGCTTTGGTGCCGAGGCAATCCTGCTTGCGGATATCCCCGAGCATCTGGCGCGTGCGGATATCGTTATCAGTTCCACCGCGAGCCAGCTGCCGATCCTGGGTAAGGGAGCGGTCGAATCGGCGCTGCGCAAGCGTCGGCACAGCCCCATGTTTATGGTGGATATTGCGGTACCCCGTGATATTGAATCGGAAGTTGGCGAGCTGGATGATGTTTATCTGTATACGGTGGACGATCTGCGCGGGGTTATTGATGAGGGCAAGCGCTCCCGTGAGAAAGCGGCGGAGGCCGCTCAGGAAATCGTAAACGCTGCAGCGGCTGAATTTACCAAAGAGAGCCGCTCTTTGGAGGCTGTGGATAGTATTCGCAGCTACCGGCAGCGAGCCCAGGAAGTGAGCACTTCCGAACTTGAACGGGTACTTTTGCAGCTGGAAAAAGGCGAGGACCCTCGTCGACTGATGGAGCAGCTCGCTCGCTCTCTCACCAATAAATTAATTCATGCACCCACCGTCAGTCTGAAAAAAGCCACGGCGGAGGGTGATATTGAGCGTTTGCGTATCGCTCGCGAGGTCGTTGGGTTGGATGATCTCACCGATATCGATTTAGAGAAAAAGCATCAATGAAAGAATCGTTACTGAATAAACTGGAAACCCTGCTTGAGCGCCATGAGGAAGTATCTGCGCTGTTGGGCGACGCCGACGTAATTGCTGATCAGGATCAATTCCGCGATCTTTCCCGCGAGTATTCTGAGCTGGAAGAAGTGGTTAAATGCTACGGCGCTTACAAACAGTTGCAGGAAGATATGGTCGCGGCTCGGGAGATGCTGGGGGAAGATGACCCGGAAATGCGCGAAATGGCTCAGGAAGAGCTGCGCGAGGCTGAAGGTCAAGTGGAGCCGCTGGAGCGAGAGCTACAGACTTTGCTGTTGCCGCGCGATCCTAACGACAGAAAAAATGTCTTTCTGGAAATTCGCGCAGGAACCGGTGGTGATGAAGCAGCTATTTTCTCCGGTGATCTGTTCCGCATGTACTCTCGCTATGCGGAGAAGCAGGGATGGCGAATAGAAATTGTCAGCGAAAATCTCGGTGAGCACGGCGGCTATAAGGAAATTATCACCCGTGTCGCCGGTGAAGATGTCTACGCAAAATTAAAATTTGAGTCCGGTGCGCACCGGGTACAAAGGGTTCCTGAAACAGAATCCCAGGGTCGTATTCACACTTCGGCTTGTACGGTCGCGGTGATGCCGGAGCCGGATGAGCGCGATGCGATTGAAATTAATAAAGCGGATTTACGTGTGGATACCTACCGTGCATCCGGTGCCGGTGGTCAGCACGTTAACAAAACCGATTCTGCGGTGCGCTTAACCCATATTCCCACGGGGATTGTGGTGGAGTGTCAGGACGAGCGCTCCCAGCACAAGAACAAAGCCAAGGCGATGGCACTGTTGCAAGCGAAGCTCAATACTGCGCAGGAAACGGCGGCGGCCCAGGAAATTTCCGATGCCCGCCGCAGCCTGGTGGGCAGCGGTGATCGCTCTGAGCGAATCCGTACCTACAACTATCCCCAGGGCCGGGTTACCGATCACCGTATCGGCCTCACTCTCTACAAACTCGATGAGATTATGCAGGGGTCTCTGGGGGAGGTGATCGGGCCATTGCGCACGGAATACCAGGCCGACCAGTTGGCGGCCCTGGCCCAATAAATCCAGATTTTTTACGCCGCCTCGAGCGGCGTTTTTATAGGTTTTTCTCCATGACCAGCGTCAAGGAAAATATCGCACGCTGCGCCCAATTAACCGATAGCGACAGCGCGCGCCTGGATGCAGAGCTTCTGCTCGGCAGTGTGTTGGGGCGCGAGCGCACCTGGCTCTATACCTGGCCGGAATACGAATTAAGTGAAGCCGAGCAAGTGCGCTATGAGCAGTTGCTTAAGCGCCGGCAAGCGGGCGAGCCGGTGGCACACCTTATCGGTGAGCGCGAGTTTTGGTCCCTGCCGCTAAAGGTGGATTCCTCCACCCTGATCCCCCGCCCGGACACTGAATTATTGGTGGAGACGGCGCTGGAGTTTTTCCCCCAGGGCAGGTTGCGAGCACTGGACCTGGGCACTGGCACTGGTGCTATTGCACTGGCTCTGGCATCGGAGCGACCGGGATGGGAAATTATTGCAGCGGAGAAATCACCCGCTGCGGTAGCACTGGCAGAGGAAAACCGGCGCTCCCTCAAGTTGCAAAATGTGCAAGTTATCCAGAGCGATTGGTTTTCCAGTTTGGAGCCACAGCCGTTTTCCCTGATCGTTAGCAACCCTCCCTATATCGATGCATCTGACCCGCACTTGGTGCAGGGCGATGTGCGCTTTGAGCCCCGCACTGCGTTGGTGGCAGAGCGACAGGGTTTGGCAGATATTGAGCATATCGCCACAACCGCTAGTGATTACCTGGAAAACGATGGCTGGCTAATGGTGGAGCACGGTTGGCAGCAAGCTGAGAGCGTGAGGGATATTTTTTCTGCGGCGGGGTTGAATAAAGTTTCAAGTCGCAGGGATTATTCCGGTTGGGAGCGAATTACCTTAGGGCAAAAATAGTTATACCTGCGGAGCTGCCACAGGGATTTGAGGAGGGAGCCTATGCATGATCATGTCCACCACCGAACCGGCAATGGGGCTTTGCGCCCATTAATTATTGCACTGGTTCTCACTCTCAGTTTTTCCATAGTTGAAGCCATAGGTGGATGGCTATCTGGCTCACTGGCATTGCTCGGCGATGCCGCCCATATGCTGACCGATACTTTTGCCCTGGCACTGGGGGCTATTGCCGCAGTGCTGGCGAAAAAGCCCGCTGATCGGGAATTGTCGTTTGGCTGGGGGCGAGCGGAGGTCTTAGCTGCGGTAACCAACGGCCTGATTATGCTACTGATCGTGGTCGGTATTTCTTTTATGGCCATTGATAGGTTGCGCAATCCCCAGCCGGTGCACGGCAGTACGGTGATGTTGATTGCGGCCATGGGGTTGCTGATTAATATTCTGGCGGCCTGGGTTTTACTAAAAGGCGAGCGCACGCTCAATATTCGCGGTGCGCTTTTGCATGTGATGGGCGATATGCTGGGCTCTGTTGCGGCACTAGCTTCCGGAGCTGTGATTTATTTTACCGGTTGGGTACCCATCGACCCCCTGCTTTCATTGCTTATTTGCCTGTTAATCCTGGTTTCCTGCGTGCGACTGCTCAGGGATGCGATCGATGTATTGATGGAGCGGGTACCCAGGGAGTTGAGCCTTCCGGTTGTGGGCGAGACATTGGCGGCGGTAACCGGGGTACGCTCTGTGCACGATCTCCATATTTGGCGCTTGGATTCCAGTACTATTTCCCTGTCGGCCCATATTGTGGTGGATGACTTGCAGGCTTGGCCCAGCGTACTGGAGCGCTTGCGGGAAACCCTGGTCAAGCGCTTCGATATCGACCATATCACCCTTCAACCGGAACCTTTGGCAATGCCCGAAGTGACGGTGATCGATAAGGTCAGTGATTAACAGGTGGGGATTTACTCCTCACCTTCTGTCGGCGGTTGGCGGTTTTCTGGGGTGGCTGGTACTTTGCTCTCTGATTTGTCAGCGACCGATTCTTCCGCTACTACTTCCTGGGGCTGGCTGATTTGTTCCTGGGGAGCCTGGATACCGATATGGTAGGCGGCAAATCCCGGTTGCACGACCTGGTTTAATGCCATACCGAGAATACGGCCGTTGTGCTCAGAGCGAATTTCTGTGCGCACATTGGTAATAGGGTTGGTTACTGTTCCCAGCAAGTCGCCTTTACGCACAAACTCACCGAGCTGTACCTCACTAAAGATAACCCCGCCAGTCGATGTCCGCTGCCAAGTGGAGGTGTAGTAAACCGGTTCGGGATCGCCCCAGAGGCGGAATTTACTCACCATACCCAGTTGGTTGAGCAGAGTGCGTATACCTTTCACGCTGTGACTTACCGATAGTTCATCCAACACCATGGGTGCTCCGGCTTCCAGAGTGACGGTGGGGATACCAGCCTCCACAGCGGCGCGGCGCAGGGTACCCTTGGCTCCGGCGCTGTGCAGTACCACAGTGGAGCCAAAACCCTGGGTCATTTTCACTACCTTGGGATTGGTTAAGTCGCCGCGCAACTGTGGCAAGTTGGTGCGATAAAAAGAACCCGTATGCAAGTCCACCACGGCGTTACAGTGGCTGATCACTTCGTGGAAAAATGAATTGGCAATTCGCGAGGCCGAAGAGCCATTGGGATCGCCGGGGAAGTGCCGGTTCAGGTCGCGTCGATCAGTCAGGTAGCGGGAGCCTCGATGGAAGCCTTGCAGGTTGACGATGGGTACGCCAATTACCGCACCGCTCAAATGGTCTGCGTCCAGGTCGTACATAACCCGCCGCACAGTTTCCACACCGTTCAACTCATCACCGTGCACCGCCGCAGTAAGGCAGAGAACCGGCCCTGGCTTGGCGCCGTTAACCACCAATACAGCGGTGGGGCTATAGACCCCTTCGAAGTGTTGGCTGGGAGACCAGGCCAGGCGCGTAGAGGTCGCAGGGGGAACCTCTGAGCCTAACAATCGCAGCGGCTTGGCAGTCTCTCCCGGAACCAGGGAGATGGTGCCGGGCTCCGGTAATTCGGGTTGAGGTTTAACTGTTTCAGTTTCTTTATCGGCAGTGGGAGCAGTCTCGGTGGGAGCTGCCGGTTTATCCAGTTCCTGGATAGGTTGGTCCAGCTCCAGATTTTCCGCTTGGGGCAGGGAAACTTCTTCAGAACCAGCATCTATCGACTGGGATTGCTCTTCAGTAGGGGCAACGTTGGTGGGTGGCCCCAGCTCTGTGATCACCGGTTGGTCCAGCTGCATATTGGCAGCCTGGGGGACCGCTTCTGTCTCTTCGCCTGTGCTGTCGTTGGCGCTCAGGGCCTGGGTGGATGAAAGCAGTAAAGCCAGGCTTAACAGGTGTCGGGTCCTTCGGGAGGATTGGCGCGGGATCATTCGGCACTCCGGTCAACTTCGTATATCTGGGTGTGCCGGAGAGCCTTGTGTCCGGCACAGATTGGGACTTTGGAGCGCCAGTATAGTCAATACGTTCCCGAGGAATGTGATACGCGCCGAATTACGCGTATCCGTAGGTTCGCTCGATGGCTTTGCGGCTGGTTCGCCAAAAGCGAATTCCCAGCAGGATTGAAGCCGTTCCCAAGCCGATACAGACACCGGTCCAATAACCGTATACCCCCCAGAAGCTCTCTCCCAGCCAGTAGGCGGTAGAAAGCCCCACCAGCCAATAGGAAAATAGCTGTATAAACATGGGCGCACTGGTGTCCTTATATCCGCGCAATGCGCCCCAGGTCATTGCCTGGGTGACATCCACCAGCTGGAATGCGGCACACAGCAACAGCAGGTTGGTGGCCACCGCAATAATTTCTTCATTGCTGGTGTAGGCCTGAACAAACAGGGTGCGCAGGGTAATCAAAAGTACACCGGTGCCCAGTGCGTAGATTAGGCCGCTACTGATACCCACTTTGCCACAGAAGCGCGCGCGCTTTGGTCGTCCCTGACCGAGTAGTTGGGCGGTGCGGATACTCAGGGCCTGGGCCAGTGCCAGTGCGACCAAGTAAAAAATCGAGCCCACGTTCATGCCGATCTGATGGGCGGCGACAATGGCTGCGCCATAGGGGGCAAGCAAAATGGTAAGACTGGCAAAAAAAGTAACTTCACTGGCCGCACCCACACAAATTGGCAGGCCAACTGCGAGCAAGTGGCGCAGGGTTGGCCAGTGAGGGCGAGGCGGCAACAACCTAAGTTTAAGCTTGTGGTAGACCGGATCGGTGTTCGCGTGCCAGAAGAGTGCCAGTGCGATCAGGCAGCTGACCGCTGCGGTAGCCCATCCGCATCCCGCTCCTCCCATTGCCGGTAAGGGGCCAGCACCAAACACCAAAAGAATATCCAGGGGAATATTTAAAATTGCGGCAGTGATATAGATGCGCATTACCGGGCGCACTTGTCCCATACCCTCACAGTAACCGCGCAACGCCGTGCCGAGTGCAAAAGGCAGGGTGCCGACAGTCAGGGCCAGTACATAGCCCTCCATCACTTTGCGAACAGGCTCTTCCGTGTCTATCCAGTGACTCCAGATAGGAACCGCTAGCAGGGCGGAAAACACCAGAATGCCACCGATCAGTGCGATCCACAGCGCCTGGTGCAGTTGCCTGGCGCAGCCAGCTTCATCGCGGCCACCGCGCAAGTGTGCAACAACCGGGGAGATAGCAGCGAGCAGGCCGATTAATGTCACTGCGCAAACAGCCCAAATACTGGCTCCCAACGCGAGGCCGGCAAGACTCACTTCCCCGGCGCGTCCTGCTACCAGAGTATCAACAACTCCCATGCTTACCACGGCCAGGTTACTGACCACCAGAGGGCCTCCCAGGGTGGTTAGGTGCGACAATTCGGTTTTAGTGGCATTTCGGTAAAGCTTGAACAATGAAAAACCTGAGCTCTTGTTACTGTTTTCGATAGAGGGTTCTGGGGGTTGGGCTAATTTTGACAAAAAATTAATCCTGCGGGGGAGTGTTAACAGACCTTAACCTTCGCAATGCACGCAGGCAGCTGAAAACGGTCGGAGGGTCAAAGTTCGGAAAGGCTTTCAGTCTGCTTGGGAGCAGGCGGGACAACACCGCAAAAAGGTCCGACATTCTACGGCACAAACGGTGCCTGCGCCCAGTGCCGATTACGGACTTTCCTCAAGTAGTTTGGCCACAATTTCGGGCTTATTGATGATGCAGTCGTGGTTTATTTCCGCTTCCCGATATGTCCACCCGGATATCTGCTTAGCCTTGTGGCTACTGTAGACGGCTGGTGGGTATTCGGGTTGGGTACAGTGAATGAAAGTACACGGCGGGCCCTGCTCAGGAGAGCGTTTTAAGTGGATGGGATCCAGTAACGTTTTGATGGGGTGCGGGGTCATACGGCGTTTTAGCCAGTTGATATCATCTGGCTGGGTTATCCCCAAGGCTTCTGGTGGTGGAGGCATAATACAGAGAGTACCGTCGATATCCTGTGCCTGCTTGAGCCGCTGCTCTTCAATACCGCTGGGGAGTTGGCTGCTGAATGGGCGCCCGGGCTCTGGAACAGCGCCATCCAGGTAGATCAAGCGGTGCACCCGCTCGGGCAGAGCGTCGGCGGCACCGGTTGCGGCCATCCCTCCAAAACTGTGGCCCACAAGGGTCACTTGCTGCAACTCCTCCCAAAGGATTGTATTGATAAGGTCCTGGATAAAAGTGTCCAGACCAACAGAGGGAGAGAGTAGGTGTTTGCGCTCTCCCAGGCCACTGTGGGTGGGGGTGAATACTCGGTGCCCATTCTCCTGCAAAAGGTGGGCGACCCTGCTCCAACACCAGCCTCCATGAAATAGCCCGTGGACCAGCACGTAAGTTTTTCCCACCGGATTACTCTCTAATTACTTGAGTTCTGCAAGCATAGATGTGCACCTCTGGGGAGGGCATAACCTGGTGCTATGGGAGGGATGAAATTAGAAAGGTTGCTGGGTACCGGGGTCGTGTAAGATGGCGTCATCGTTGCCATTTTGGCTTCTTCGGTCGTATAAGAAAGATAATGAAAATATGGTCATTGAGGTATCTCTTCTCGGCACCCTGCTAATTGCAATGCTAATCCTGATCGTCGGCTACTACCTGTCGCACGTTATTCCATTTTTGAACCGCAATAGTATTCCCGAACCGGTAGTGGGAGGGCTGATATTTTCACTGTTAGCGGCGCTCGGTTACACACTGTTTGATGTTTCTTTCTCATTTGATATGAGCATGAAAAACCTGCTAATGGTGATGTTCTTTACCACAGTCGGTTTGGCGGCCAGTGTTAAATTGTTGATTAAGGGTGGACCTAAAGTCGTGCTGTTTCTCGGCGTGGCCACTGTGATGCTGATAGTGCAGAACCTAATCGGGGTGCTGATGGCCAAGTCGGCGGATATGCACCCGCTGTTTGGCTTGGTGATGGGGTCGGTCACCCTATCGGGCGGCCACGGCAATGGAGCTACCTATGCAGATTTATTCAGCAATATCTATAACCTGCAGGGGGTGCTGGAAATCGCCATGGCAACAGCAACTTTCGGTCTGGTGTTAGGTGGATTAATTGGCGGGCCGGTCACTGAGCGTCTTATTCGCAAGCACAACCTCAAGCCCACGGCAGGCAAAGACCATAGCGATAATATGGTGACCTACGACGTTGACGACAAAGATACGGTCACTCCACGACGGATGATGGAGACCCTGTTTTTGCTTGTTGGGTGCATGTTGGCTGGAGGTGGCCTGCACGGCTTGCTAGTGGAGGCCGGGCTGGTTATCCCAGCTTTTCTAATACCGTTGCTACTGGCAGTGTTCGTTACCAATTTGTTGGATTTTACAGGCCGCTATCGGGTCAGCACAGCCTGTGTTGATCTGTGGGGCACTATGTCGCTGTCAATTTTTCTTGCGATGGCGATGATGTCTTTGCGGGTGTGGGAGTTGTTCAGTCTGGCCGGGCCTATGTTGCTGATTATTGGTGTTCAGGCTATTGCGGTGATGATGTTCTGTTACTTTGTGACGTTTCGGGTCATGGGAAAAACCTATGATGCGGCCATTATCGCCGGGGGGCACTGTGGTTTTGCGATGGGGGCAACTCCCACGGCTGTTGCCAATATGGAAGCTCTGGTGTCGCGTCACGGGCCATCGCCACAAGCCTTTTTGGTTGTGCCGTTGGTAGGGGCATTTTTTATTGATATTACTAACGCCCTGGTTATTCAGCTCTTTATGGGCTTGTCGTGGATATTTTAGAGGGGGCTGCGAGTGATTTGCTTTTTGAAAAAACGTTGTGTCGCACTGGTGTTTACCCTGTTGTTGCCGATGGTACTGCCTGGCTGCTCGAGAGGGCCTGCGATATCGGAGTTGCAGGGTAACCTGCAGGCGCAGCTCGATAGCACCTTTGGCGATGGGTTGTGGGAGGTGCAGCGCTTTAAGCGTTACGGCTCCCAGCCATGGATGGGAAATTCTGATGGCGAGAGCGATCAATGGGTGTTTTATTATCATGCGGAGTTGCAATTGCGCCGTGAGTGGCGTTTTGCGGCGTGGGATGGCCAGGGGCGCAGCCCTCTGCATCACCTGTTGAACGCAGCGGAGAGGGGAGTCGAGGGGTTGGAGGCCAATGGCAACCTGCCTGGAGATAGTATTTCGGTGCACGGTTTCGCGCTCTATCGGCAGGGTGGCAAAGGGTGGTCTGCTGTTCCTGTCGATTCGGTGGATGGTCTGAAGGTAGCACTGAGTTCTAGCATAGAGCAGACAGCCGATTGACGTCTTGGTGATAGCCTTTCGCGATGATATTACCGTGGAGCTATCGTAATTTTTTGGCTGCAGGGTTAGCTGGCCCGCAGAGCGCTAAAAGCCTTTTTGATGTCTTCAACAAAGTCTGCTGCAGTTTTGGAAAGCGGCTGGTTGGCATGATGGAAGCACTTCAGTTTAAATTCAATCGGTGGGTTAAAAGGTGTGCAGACCACCTCGCCACGATTATCTGCTGCAGCAGTAAACTCATCAAAAATGGAATAACCGAGTCCCCGCGCAACCAGATTTTTGGCCAGGTAATAAGTCTGTGCCTGAATGGAGGTCTTGGGCATAATGTTTTCTGCAGAAAAACGTTGGCTCAGTAGGTCGCCCAGGGGCCCGGTATTGGAAATTGAGATAAAGCCCTCTTTATCGATATCGCTTAGTTTAATTTGCTCTCGCTCGCTGCTGGCCGGGTCTGCCGGAGCGATATGCACCAGTTGCCCGGTGCCAATTTCTATGGCTTCAATACTGGGGTGGTCTCGGTCAGTAAATACCAAGGCTAAGTCATTTTCGTATTCGTAGAGTGATTCTATCGCTTGATCGTAGTGCTTCGTTTTAACATCGAAGGTCACATTAGGAAATTTTTTGTGGTAGTGCTTAATCGCATCAGGCAGGAGATTCAGGCCCAGTGCAGGCATACAAACTACACGAATATGACCGTGAGTGTGCTCTTTTAAATTTTCTGCTGTTTTCTTGATAGCACTGATTTGCTGGTAAATCTTGCGGACTTCTTCAATTAGCGAGTGGGCTTCGGAAGTTGAGACCAGTTTTCCCTTCACCCGTAAGAATAATTTGAATCCAAGCTGCATCTCTGCATGGCTCAATACTTTACTGACCGATGGCTGAGATACGTTCAGTAATTTGGCTGCATCGGAAATGGAGCCTGTGTTGTATACAGCATGGAAGACTTCAATATGACGTAGGCGCATTTCAGACCCATATTATTATAAAAGCTTTGGGTGATAGACACAGGTTATATGTGCCTTAATTAAAGTCAATAGATGATAAAGATATTTTCAGCATAATTACATTTCGGGTTAAGGGCCGAGTAAAACACTTTCCCACAACAGCTAAAAAATAAGAGGGGATTGAAATGGCATTTTTAAAACGATCTAAGCTCAGTTCATTTTTCAGGCAAAACCTAGTATCCAGTTGCTCACTTCTGGTAATGGCACCGTTAGTGGTGGCAGCAGCCGAGGAAAATACTGAGTCTAGTGCACTTGAGGAGGTCGCTGTCGTCGGTAGCCAAATCAAAGGAGCCGATGTTGAAGGCACTCTGCCGGTATCGGTTATTGGCGAAGAGGATATTGCACTCATGGGTGCGGCTTCCGGGGATGAGTTGTTGCGCTCTATCCCGCAGATGGGTCAAGTTGGTTTTAACGAATCGGTGACAACCGGGGTAAATGCGGCGCGTGGGGATGTAAATTCCATTAATCTGCGCAGTATTGGAACCGGCAATACCCTGGTGCTGCTAAACGGCCGCCGTATGGTATTGCACCCCGGCACGCAGACCGAAAACTATATTCCTGTGGTGACCGTGAACTCCAATACCCTGCCAGTCAATGGCCTGGAGCGGGTAGAGGTATTGCGCGATGGCGCCGCCGCACTTTACGGGGCGGATGCAGTTGCCGGGGTGGTCAATTATGTGATGAAGAAGGACTATGACGGCGCTATGCTCAATATGCGCTACGGTTCTTCAGTGGGTACTGAACTCGATGAATTCACAGTTAATGGCGCTAACGGTTTTGAATTTAATGACGGTGCTACCAAGCTGAATTTGACCGGAACCTACTATAGTAAAAATGGTTTCTATGCGAGCGAGCGCGATTATTCAGCCAATTCCGATCTTCGCGGCTTTTTTACCGGCGACTCTCTGTTTGAGGGGGATACCAGCCTTGATAACCGCTCGAGCATCCACGGTTGGGGTGCCTTTGATTTTGATGATCTGGGTCTGCTGCATGTTCGTCCAACCGATTTGGTGCAGGACGATGGCTCGAGTGTCGGTGAGAGTGATTGTTCCTATTCCCTGAGTGATTCTGATATTTGTCTGGATGATGGCAGTGGAGATCGCGCACTGCGCGGCAACCGAAACTCTGTGCGGATGTTGTCACCAGATTCTGAACGGATCAATTTATTTAGTTTCTTGACCCACGAACTGGAAAACGGCTCGGAATTTTATACTGAGCTGGGCTATTACAGAGCGGAAGTTGATCGGGTGCGTGAAGCGGCCGGCCTGCTCTCGAATAGTCGTTTTGAAGTGCCGGCGGATTACTACTGGAACCCCTTTGGCCCCGTATATTTTGATGATGGCACTCTCAATCCCAATCGAATTGTACCTGCCGGTGATGAGAATGTACCGGATGAGGGGCTCGGCTTTACTCTGACAACCTTCACCCCCTACGACGTTGGGCTGCGCAAGATTAATGTGGTGGACACCAGCTATCGGTTTGTGAGTGGCTTGCGCGGTAACTGGGGTGATTGGGATTGGGATACTGGCTTGGTTTACAGTGAGGCCGAGACCATAGACAGCACCGATAACCGGGTCAGTCACAGCCTGTTTCAACAGTCGCTAATGCTCGACACCGAAGATGCCTACAACCTCTTCAGCGGTCTGGATGTGGATGACCCAACCAGTCTCACCGATCCCACGCCAAACTCTGAGGCGGTACTGGATACATTCCGTATCAATGTGAAAAGACAGAGTCAAACCTCTCTGGCCCTGGCAGATTTCAAAGTCTCTAATGCCAACCTGTTCAGCCTGCAGGCTGGGGATGTGGGCCTGGCTGCAGGTATTGAATGGCGCGAAGAGAGCTTTGATGAGAATCGCGATGACCGTTCCGATGGCACTATCCAGTTTACCGATGAGGTGACCGGTGAGTTGGTGAATGTCAGTGACATTATGGGCAGTAGTGCATCGCCGGATGCCGATGGCTCGCGCCGGGTGATGTCCCTGTATGCGGAAATGTTGGTGCCGCTCTTGCGCGACCTTCCCCTGGTAGACAGCCTGGATATGCAGTTAGCGTTACGCCACGAAAACTTCTCAGATGTGGGCAGTGTGACCAAGCCCAAGTTAGCCCTCTCGTGGTACGTCAATGATTGGTTTCAAATTCGCGGCGCCTACTCCGAAGGCTTCCGTGCACCCAACCTGATGCAATTGCACCAGGGGGCTATATCCGTAGTGAATACCCGTACCGATCCGGTGACCGGGGAATCGGTGGGCTTGGAAGAGCAGCGCCTGGGTAATGCCGATCTGCAGCCAGAGGAAAACTGGAGTCATACTTACGGTTTTGTTCTAACTCCATTTGATGGTTTCACCTTTACCGCTGATTACTGGGATATTAGACAAGAGGGTGTGGTAGGCATTCTCGGTGCGAGCAATGGTTTGGCTCTGGATGCGGTGTTGCGTGAGCAGGGTTCATACAACCCCAATGTCATTCGCGCAGAAACCACTGATGGTTCAGTGGGGGAGCCTATTTTATTCCTGGATGAATATCTCAATTTGGACCCGCGCGAAATCAGTGGTATGGACTTTAGCGCGATGTATTCCTTCGATACTGACATCGGCAACTTTGACCTGAAGTGGAATGGTGCTTATCTCATCAAATTTGATCAGGACCCCAGTGAGGAAATGCAAATTCTGATTGATGCTGGAGAAGTGGCCACCAATGCCGGCAGCCTGATCGGTGAGGATGGTCGTCCCCGCTGGCGCTCCACGCTGTCAATGAATTGGCGTCAGGATCAGTGGGGAGCAGGTGTTTTTGCCCAGTACACCAGTGCTGTGACGGATACCAGTACCCTGGCTGACAGCGATACTGCTGCACCGGATACCGCACTGCCTGTCGATAGCTATACAACGGTTAATGCTAATGTGGACTATCGCTTTGTCGGTGGAATGAGGGATGGCTTAAGGGTTCGTTTGGGTATGAATAATATCTTTGACGAAGAGCCAGATATTGCCGATGAACAAATGGGGTATTTCGGCAGCCTTTATTCCAATCGCGGCCGCTATGTCTACCTCGATGTGGCAAAGAACTTTTAACGCGCTTTGTTGATGGATATTAACGGGGGGTAACTCCCCCCCTTTTTTCTCGAAGCTCTGTCTGAGTCGGTACTATTACCGCGACTTCTTAGGTGTACCCGATAGAGCCTTCGACGCTTTAAATACAATCAGTGACGATGACAACATAAGAAGAGGTTGTAGTTTTGACCATTCGTAAGCACACAGCTGTCAGCTTGATATCGACGCTGCTCGCCGTGTTGTCTCCTCTCAGCTTTGCCGCCAGTGGTCCTTACAATATGGGCCGGGATGGGATTGTTCGCTATGAGGATGTCTTTCACCCAGTGGTGGGTCGCAGTGCGATGGTGGCCACACAAAATGCACTGGCGAGCGATGTCGGTGTGCAGATTCTGGATGCCGGTGGCAATGCAGTAGACGCGGCGGTTGCAATCGGGTTCGCGCTAGCGGTGACACTGCCGCGAGCAGGTAATTTGGGTGGCGGTGGCTTTATGCTGGTTCACCTCGCCGACGGTAAAAAAACGGTTGCAATCGACTATCGCGAGACAGCCCCAAGTGGAGCTTCGGCCGCAGATTTTCTTCACTGGGATGGCAGCAAAAATAGAGAGACCAGCCGCAGCTGGCACGCTATAGGTGTCCCTGGCACTGTGGCCGGGTTACACCGGGCATGGCGGGATCACGGTAGTGGTAAGCTCAGTTGGTCGCAGTTGTTACAGCCGGCGATAACGCTGGCAGCCAAGGGCTTTGCAGTCAATTACGACCTGGCCCAGCTGTTGCAGGCAAAAAGTGAGTGGCTGCGACAGGATGCCGCTACTGCAAAAGCGTATTTTAAGGCGGATGGCAGCAGCTATCGAGCTGGAGAAATACTGCTTCAGACTGACCTGGCTTGGTCGTTAAAGCAAATTGCCAAACACGGCCCAAAGGCTTTTTACCAGGGGGCCATTGCTGACAAAATTGTTACGGCCATGCAGCGGCAAGGTGGCCATATTGACCGTGAAGATTTAGCCGGCTATGCCGTGAAGTACAGAACCCCGGTGGTGGGTGATTACCGTGGCTATCAGGTTGTCTCAATGCCGCCGCCCAGTTCCGGTGGTGTGGCGATTATTGAAACACTGAATATTCTCGAGCAGTTCCCCCTGGAGCAATGGGGGCGATCCGCACAGACTTTTCACGTAATGACCGAGGCGATGAAGCGCAGCTTTGCCGATCGCGGTCAGCACTTGGCCGACCCAGATTTTTACCCGGTTCCACAGCAATGGTTAATCGATAAAAAGCGTGCAGGCCAGCTTGCAGCAACGATCAAACTCGACCGCGCGACGCCGTCGGAGCAACTCGGCGGACACAGTTTGCCAGAGGAAAGCCCCTCGACCACACACTTTTCGGTGATCGATGCTGAAGGTAATGCAGTATCCAATACCTACACCTTGGCTAATTCTTTTGGCACCGGCCATATGGTTGAGGGAACGGGGATATTGATGAATAACCAGGTGTATACCTTTTCTGTTCAGGCGGATGTTGAAGGGGCGACGGGTTTTTCTGCAAGTAAGGCAAATCGGTTGGAATCGGGTAAGCGCCCGGTCAGTTCGCAGTCACCTACGATCGTGCTGAAAGAAGGCAAACCTTTTTTGCTGGTAGGTAGCCCTGGCGGCAGCCGCATTATCAATGTGGTGACACAGGTAATTAGCAATGTCATTGATCATGGAATGAATGTTGCTGAGGCCACCAATGAGCGGCGAATTCATCACCAGTGGCTGCCGGATGTTCTCGAGGTTGAACCGGGTTTTAATCGCGACAGTATGGCGCTGTTAAGAGCTAAAGGGCATACCGTTGAGGAGACGCGGACTATGGGCAGTAGCCAATCGATTATGGTGCGCGATGGCTATTATTTTGGGGCCTCAGACCCCCGCCGGCCCAATGCCAAAACCGTTGGGCTGGATTAAATAAATGCAGTTTGTTGGGGTAGATCCCTGGGAATATATAAAGTGAATAATAATTTTTGCTTTTTTATAAAGCGTTAATTCGGGGGAGCGAATTGCAATGAATGATTATGAGTTTATTGATGAATATGCAACTGATGGTGTTGCCGTAAACCTCGATAATGAACTGCTGACAAAAGCAGCAATTCAGCAGGGGCTTCTGAGTGAGGAGGAGCCATTGGCCGGTTTTGTGGATATTGCCGGGGTGGAGAACACGGTACAATCTTTACATCAGGCTTTCCCAAAACATTTTACGCATCATTTTGCAGTCAAAGCCAACGGCATGTCGGCGGTATTAAAACTGCTGAAAAAACTTGGCATGAGTGCCGAAACGGCAAGTCCCGGTGAATTGCAGCAGGCCCTGAATGCCGGTTTTTCTGCCGATCAGATTGTGTTTGATGAGCCGGCAAAAACCTTCGGATTGATTCGCCGGGTTTTATCGCTGGGTGCTACTTTACATATCGATAATTTTGATGAAATGTCGCGGGTGCAAGAGATTCTCGGCGATGACCATGCTCGCGGCGAGCTGGGGTATAGAATTAATCCCCAAGTGGGCAGTGGTCAGATTAAGGCGATGAGTACCGCAGGGCTACACTCCAAGTTTGGTGTGGCTCTAGATGATCGCGGCAATCGCGAGCGTATTATTAATGACTATTTAAACTACCCCTGGCTCAATACAATCCATACCCATGTTGGCTCCCAGGGCTGCCCCTTTTATTTAATGGCAGAGGGGATCGCCAAAGTAGTGGCGTTGGCAAAGGAGATCAACAAGCGTGCCGGAGAGCAGCGTATTCGTTCAATTGATATTGGCGGGGGGCTACGGGTAAATTTTTACAGTGATAAAGTGACACCCACCTACCTGCAGTACGCCGACTTCCTGAAAGAGGAAGTTCCCGAATTATTCACCGGCGAGTTTAAGGTGAAAACTGAATTTGGCCGTGCGGTGATGGCAAAAAATGGCTGTATTTTATCTCGAGTGGAATACGCTAAAAACAGTGGCGGAAGGCATATCGTCACCACTCACGCCGGTGCCCAAATTGCCGCGCGCACTATTTTTATGCCGGAGGCTTGGCCTCTGCGCCTATCCTCTTTCGATAGTAGCGGTGTCTGTAAGACGCAAAACTTTATTGAGCAGGATATTGCTGGCCCCTGCTGTTTCTCGGGGGATGTCATCGCCAACCGGAGGGTAATACCAAAACTTGATAGTGGCGATTATGTAATGCTCCACGATACTGGTGCATATTATTTTTCCAACCCATTTTATTATAACTCCCTACCGGCACCGGCGGTTTACGGTTATCGGATTAGCGCTGCAGGTGCAGTGCAATTTGAACAATATCGGGCTCCGCAAACGCTTGGCGAGATGATGCAGGTAGTGGGTTAAAAATAAGAGCGAGAAGAATTATGTTGATGGTTGAGAAAAGCAAACAATTGATATCATCATTTCTGCTGACAACACTGCTGATCGTGTCTGTGACGGGTGAGGCGGCAAGTCATGTGGATGAAAGTGCAGCGATAATCCGCTATGACAGTATTCATCACCCGGTAATCGGTACTGGTGGAATGGTGTCAAGCCAACGCGAGTTGGCCAGTGAAATTGGTGCAGATATTCTTCGTCGGGGCGGCAACGCGGTGGATGCGGCAGTGGCCACAGGGATTGCCTTGGCAGTAACTTTACCCAGGGCCGGGAACCTTGGCGGTGGTGGATTTATGCTGGTCTACCTCGCTAAAGAGAATAAGGTGGTGGCGCTCGATTATCGCGAGATGGCACCGGCAGCAGCTCACCGGGATATGTATCTGGATTCTGAGGGAAATGTGGATACCAGAAAAGCCCGCTTCAGCCACCTCTCATCAGGGGTGCCTGGCACTGTGGCGGGACTGGCCCATGCTCTGGAAAAGTATGGGACCATGAGTTGGCAAGAAGTTGTGGCTCCCTCGATAGAACTGGCAGAAAAAGGTTTTGTGGTCTCCTATGATTTGGCGGAGAACCTGAAAAGTCGTCAGGCCTGGCTCACTGCCAATACGGCCACAGCAAAAGCCTACTACAAGCGCGGTGGTATTCCCTATGAGCCCGGCGAAGTATTGGTGCAAAAGGATTTGGCCTGGAGCTTAAAACAGCTGGCGCAAGACGGCCCGGAGGCTTTTTACCAGGGCGCAATCGCCGATAAAATTGTTACGGCGATGCAAGAGGGGGGTGGCCTGATTACCCGCGATGACCTGGCCAACTACCGGGTGCAAGAGCGCGAGCCGGTCGCTACCGATTACCGTGGCTATCAAGTGGTATCGATGCCGCCAACCAGCTCCGGCGGTGTTCATATTATTCAGATGCTCAACATTCTGGAGCAGTTTCCGATCGGTAAAATGGGGGCGGGCAGTGCCGATGCGACCCATCTGCTGGCGGAGGCGATGAAGCGCGCTTATGCGGATCGCAGTGAACACCTCGGCGATCCTGATCACTTTGCCGTACCGATTGCCGGTATCACCAGTAAAGCCTACGCGCGGGAATTGGCCGAGGGTATTTCACTGGCGAGTGCGACCCCCTCAGCAAAAATCCATGCGGGCAACCCCGCGCCCTATGAAAGCCCTGACACCACCCATTTTTCTGTTATGGATGCGCAGGGTAACGCGGTGTCTAATACCTATACCCTTAATTTTTCCTACGGTTCGGGAATCGTTATCCCAGGTACCGGTATTTTGATGAATAATGAGATGGACGATTTTTCCGCGAAGCCTGGTGTGCCCAACGCCTTTGGCCTGGTGGGAGGGGAGGCCAATGCCATTGCCGCGCGCAAGCGCCCATTGAGCTCAATGACACCGACCATGATATTTCGCGAGGGCAAACCCTATGTGGTAACTGGCAGCCCGGGAGGCAGCCGTATTATCACTACGGTGTTGCAGGTGTTGGTCAATGTTATGGACCACCAAATGAATATTGCCGATGCGGTCCACGCGCCCAGAATTCACCATCAATGGCTGCCGGACCAATTGGAACTGGAGCCTGGCTTTAGTCCGGATACGATCAAACTGTTGCTGCAAAAAGGGCAGAAGGTGAAACAGGGGCGGACCATGGGCAGTGTGCAGTCCATTATGTGGAAGGAGGGATTGTTTTATGGTGCCTCTGACCCCCGCCGTCCCGATGCTGGAACAGTCGCTGTGCAGTAAGCGCAGCGCGCCAAATTTATCACTCTAAAAGCCATCGGTTGCGGGGAACAGATGAACGGGATAGGGCGAAAGGGCCACCAATTAATCAAGGGTTTCAGCCTGTTACTGGCCGGCATAATTTTCTCAACCGGGCTGTCTGCCAAAACCGCAGCGCCCAATACGGTTATTACCGGCCGGGTAGTGGATGAGCAGGGTAAGGCGATTGCTGGGGTTGAGATCAATAATAATGATGGAGTGGTTTTTACCCGCAAGGGGAGCTTCCGCCTGACGCTGGCTGCCGAAAATATCTATCAGCTTAAATTTTCTGCGGCCGGCTACTACCCGTTAACCCATACTTTTTCCGCCCATGAATTAACGCTCAGCGATGGAAAAATTCCCGACGTTACCCTGGTCGCCCGAAAACCCGGCCGGGTTATGTTGGCTTTTGCGGGCGATTTAATGACAGGGCGGCGCTATTACAAGCCGCTAAAGGGGGACCTGCCCCTGCTGCGTGAGGGCAGTGATGCCGCACAGTTTAAACAGCTGCTGGCCCCGATTAAACCTTACCTTGTCGATGCGGATATCGCTTCAGTCAATTTGGAAGCGGTTCTGGTTGGTGATAAGCCCGGTACGGAAACGCCGAAAAGTGTCACTTTCTATTCCCGCCCTCTCACCCTGACAGCATTGAAATGGGCGGGCATTGATTACGTCACTTTGGGTAATAATCACCTGTATGACTTTGGCGATGCCGGGGTAACGAGCACGCTCGACGCCCTGCGGGAGAGCGGCTTGAAATTTTCAGGGGGCGGGCTGAATGAGCCCCAGGCGCTCGAGAGTGCTCTGCTGCAAGGAGGCTCACAGCAATACAGCCTATTGGGCTTTGTGGGCTGGCGCGGTAACTTCTCCCCCAATCAGGTGGCCGAGGGAGAAAAAGCCGGGGCTGCCTTGGGCAGTGAAGTGAATATAGCCCGCACAGTGGCCCGCGAAGCTGCTGAACAGCGCCCGGTGGTGGTGCAGTATCACGGCAGTGAAGAGTACAGTTACGCGCCCACTGAACTAAGCCAGAGCCGTATGAAGCTGGCCATTGACCGGGGGGCCGATCTGGTTGTTGGCCATCACCCTCATGTGCTGCACGGCTTTGAGTTATACCGGGGTAAGCTTATCGCTTACTCCCTGGGCAATTTTTTATTTGACCAGTATTTTCAGGAAACCCACCGATCTGCGCTGTTGTACGTATGGATGGATGGCGAGCAGTTTGTGCGGGCTGAGGTGGCGCCGCTCTATATCCAGCACTACCAGCCCACACCTGCGGTTGGGGCTGTGCGGCAGCATATTCTCCGCCGCCTACAGCATCAATCCATTCTAAAAGGACTGTCCCTGTCGGCCAGTGGCGGACACGGGGTTATTTTGCCTGATAGTGATAAACGGGCCCGCAAGGCACTGAGCGCCGGTACTGCCCCGTTGGCACCTACAACGGGCTCGTGGGTGGGCAAGCTGCCGTTGACCTGGCAACAGCAATTGCCGGCGCTCGAGGGGATTGATCCACAGGCGAGCTGTACCAGTGGTCGCGATCTGTTGGTGACCGGTGATTTTGAATCCGACCGACTGCTGCCCGGGCAGCCCGCCACTTGGCGTCTGTCCCCCGCCAGTAGTATCAATGCGGGAATTGCCCGCTCGGGAGATCACTCGATGGTGCTGCGTGGGAACAGCCGGGGTCTTGCCGAAGCAGTCACCCGCGGCTTTCATCGATTGGTGGAGGCGCCGCCACAGGCACTTCACTCACTGCTCGGCTACGCCCGCTCGACACAGGCACAATCGCTGCAAGTTTGTTTGGAATATGCCCCCCGAGCGCGTGCTTTTTCGCAATCGCTGGAGTCTGCTGAGCAGGAGTGTTTCGGTTCTGTCGCAATCAGAAAGGGCGATTGGCAGGCGTTTCGAGTAGATTTTCCACCGCTGGATAAGCAGGCGGTTAAAGGCTATCGCCTGCGTTTGCAGGGGACGGTTGCCGAGGGCACGAATATTATCCTCGATGATTTGGCCTGGGTGGTTTGGGATAAGCCTACTTCCTGTGCAAAATTCGGCAATGACGTTGCCAATATTGATTTTCTGGCCTTGGAGCCCTAGGGCGTGGCGGCGCTAGATACGCAGGCTGGAGTCTTGCGCTCTTAAGCTGGGTTTCTCCTCTTTACTCCCTCTGACACAGCAGTCTGACCGGTCTACTGTAAGAAATGTTGCCTCTGGCTCGACTACAGTGAACAAATACAGCGAAACAGAGCGAGTGTGGGGTGCAGATGACTACCTTGAGCCGCTGGTATGCCTGCTTCTTGCGGGCTGCCGGAAAAATTGACTGGTTGGGGCCCCTTGCCCTGCGTATCTACTTGGCGCCAATTCTTGTGCTTGCCGGCCTCAACAAAATGAACAATATCGATGATGTGGCAGCCTGGTTTGGCAATCCGGACTGGGGGCTAGGGTTACCGGCACCACTATTGATGGCCTGGTTGGCGGCCTTGACCGAGTTTTTGGGCGGTATTGCCATACTTTTGGGCTTTGCGACCCGCCTGGTAGCGCTTCCACTGATGTTTGTGATGGCAGTGGCAGCTTATACGGCCCACTGGGAGAACGGTTGGTCTGCATTGCCGGATAAAACCTTGAGTGTGCCCTGGGAGTGGCGCAAGGATCTGATTGATGAAGCCTCAGTGCGCAAAGAGAAGATTGTCGGTTTACTCAAGGAGCACGGCAATTATGAGTGGTTGGTGGAAACTGGAGGAGTGACCATCCTGAAAAATGGTATTGAGTTTGCCGCTACCTACTTCATTATGTTGTTGGCGCTATTTTGTAGTGGGGCAGGGCGGTTTTTCAGTGTGGATTACTGGCTGTGCCGTCACTATAGCGGGCAGGGAGCCCCATAGAGATGTTATACTCGCCGATTATTTGAACATTTGAGCGAGTATTTCACTTGATAGGAAAGTTGTTCCGCCGATCCTCCTCCAAAGAGGATAAGGGCTCCCGCCGGGGAGAAGACAGCTCCGGACGCCAAAAAGAAGGGCAAAAGCCGTCTGATAAGGCTGCCAAGGGGCGTACAAAATCCGCACAGGCGGAGGGGAAGTTGCGCCGGGGCGGTAGCAGAAATGCTCAAAAAGGGCGCCAGCGCAGCAGAAAGCCAGCGGCACCCGCAGCGCCCTGGTCCCTGGATGAATTCCAGGTTCCAGAACAGGAGGGCAAGGTCCGCTTCCACGACCTGGGACTGCCCAATGAGTTGATGCACGCTATCCACGACTTGGGTTTCCAGTATTGCTCGCCTATTCAGGGTCGCTCCCTTCCCCACACCCTCAATGGTCACGACCTGGTGGGTAAGGCACAAACCGGTACCGGTAAGACGGCGGCCTTCCTGATCACAGTGATTGACGATCTGCTTAAGCACCCGTTTGAAGGTGAGCGCTACGCTGGCGAAGCCCGCTCCCTGATTATCGCTCCGACCCGTGAGCTGGTGATGCAGATTGCCGATGATGCCAAGGCACTGTGTAAGCATACCGAACTGGAAATTCATACCCTGGTGGGCGGTATGGATTACGACAAGCAGCAGAGAAACCTGAATGAGCGGCTGGTGGATATCCTGGTGGCGACGCCGGGCCGTCTGCTGGACTTCGTCGGCAATCGAGACTGCTACCTGGACCAAGTAGAAGTTCTGGTAATCGATGAAGCGGATCGTATGTTGGATATGGGCTTTATCCCCCAGGTACGCCGCATTGTCCGCCAGACCCCGCGTAAAACCCATCGCCAAACCATGTTCTTCTCCGCGACATTTACTCCTGAAGTTGATGATCTGGTGGAGCAGTGGACAGATGATCCGGTAGTTGTGGAGATTGAGCCGGAGAGGGTTGCCACAGATACTGTTGAGCAGCATGTTTACCTGTCTGCCAGTGAAGAAAAGTACACCCTGCTTTACAACATTGTGCAGCGGGAAGAAGTGGATAGCCTGATTGTATTTGCCAACCGCCGCGATCAATGTCGCCGCTTGCACGAACAGCTTCTCGCTCACGGTATTTCTGCCGGCCTGCTCTCTGGTGAAGTGGCACAAAATAAGCGGGTTCGCACCCTCGACGACTTTAAGTCCGGCAAAACCAAGGTCCTGGTGGCTACCGATGTCGCCGGGCGTGGTATCCATATTGATGGTATCAGCCATGTGGTGAATTTCACCTTGCCTGAAGAGCCGGAGGACTACGTTCATCGCATTGGTCGAACTGGTCGAGCAGGTAAAACGGGCACCTCTATCAGTTTCGCCTGTGAAGATGATGCCATGCGCCTGGAGCCTATTGAGCAGCTGCTCGGTGGCAAGCTCAAGTGTGAAGTTCCGCCCGAAGAGCTATTGGTAGAGCCTCCTAAAGTAAAGGTCCAGCGCAGTCACGGTGATCGTGACGGACGACGCGGTGGCCCTGGTGGTAACCGTCGCCCCCGCAGACATTAAGTTTGGGGATAAAGGGACTTACGGTTATACACTATGAGCAGTATTGGGTACCGTCGAGACATCGATGGGTTGCGCGCATTAGCAGTTCTTCCTGTTGTTTTGGCCCATGCAGGGTTACCGGGTTTCTCCGGTGGCTTTGTTGGGGTCGATATCTTTTTTGTTATTTCCGGTTACCTGATTACCAGTATCCTGGTGAAGGAAATTGGTGAATATCGCTTCTCCCTGGCTAATTTTTATGAGCGTCGAGCTCGCCGTATCTTGCCAGCATTATTCTTTGTTCTGGCGACTTCGATTGTTGCAGGGTGGTTTGTATTACCACCAGACCCCTTTAAAGAACTGGGGCAGTCCGCATTGGCGACGCTATTGTTCGCATCTAACTTCTGGTTTTGGCAAAGTACCGAGGACTATTTTGGTTCGGGAGCAGACTGGCAACCTCTGCTACACACTTGGTCGTTATCTGTTGAAGAGCAGTTTTATCTGTTTTTCCCGCTGTTGCTTTGCCTGCTAGCTTCTCGTAGCCGGCGCTCGAAATTGCTGGTTGTGGCTGGGTTATCGATACTCTCTCTCGTTTACTCAGTTTGGGCAACTAAAGCCCAGCCTTTCGCCAATTATTTCCTGACGCCTTCGCGGGTTTGGGAGTTGGGGCTTGGGGCTCTACTGGCCTTAGGAGCTATTCCACAAGTGCGCAAAGCTTGGTTGCTGGAGTTGGTGGCGGCTGCTGGAATCGCAATGATTCTTTATAGCGTCTTTGTTTATGACTCCTCCACGCCCTTCCCTGGAATTGCCGCACTATTACCTTGTATCGGAGCTGCGGTGCTCATTTGGACTGGAGGGAATCGGGAAACAATTATTGCTCGGTTGTTGCGGCTGCGGATCATCGTAGCAATAGGCTTGATTTCCTACTCTCTGTATCTATGGCACTGGCCAGTCCTGGTTTTACTCCGCCTTCTCAATGGATCAGCTGAGCTCCCCCTGGCAATGGCATTGGTCGCGATTGCGCTCTCTTTCATTCTCGCTTGGTTCAGCTGGCGATTCGTAGAGGCGCCATTTCGCCGTGCATCTGAGAGGGGACTTTCCCGTCGGGGCCTGGCTTTGTCACTGGGAGCTGTGGGAACA
Organism: Microbulbifer maximicatervae (SeqCode); assembly: GCF_052467815.1. NCBI lineage: Bacteria > Pseudomonadati > Pseudomonadota > Gammaproteobacteria > Cellvibrionales > Microbulbiferaceae > Microbulbifer > Microbulbifer maximicatervae (SeqCode). The sequence continues at coordinate 261,721 of NZ_CP174326.1, read as the reverse complement.
CTTATCATGAGTGTTTCCCTGGTTATCAATGTAAAAAAAGGAGTGCCCTCAAGGCTGCCAGAGCCGGTATATGCAGCTTATGAGAGCGCTAGATCACGCACACCCGAAGAGCGCCGCTGTATGAAGCTTGCACCTTCCGAGGGGCTTTGTGAGGTGGGGGCACCCGACGACGACTCTCAGGTAGACTATCTACTCTGGGGAGATTCCCATGCGGGTGCTTTTATTCCGGGATTTGAGCATTGGCTTGAGGCTGAGGGGTACAGTGGAATTGTAGCTGCAAAGTCTGCTTGTGCGCCGCTTCTGGATGTAATTCGTTTGGAAATGGGTGCATCCCATGGGTGTGACCGCTTTAATGAAGATGTCATGGGGATGCTGGAGCGCCGCTCTGATTTAGGCACAGTTGTTTTGGTGGCTCGCTGGGCCCTATTGGCCGAGGGCACACGATCTCCTGGAGAAGGCGGGCTGTCGGCAGTTTTGGGGTTGGCGGGAGATGAAGATGGCCCTCAGATAAATGGAGCCCAATCCAGTCGAAACTATGAGTTATTTGATTATGGGCTTCGGCAAACTATCGCCAGAATTCGTGCTTCGGGCCGCAGCGTGGTGATTATTGAGGGGATTCCAGAGATTTCTTTTTCCGTACCATTGGCTATTGCCAGCGCGGAGTTTATTGGGGCTCGGGTACAAGCGGCGCCGACACTAGAACAGGTGGTGGAGCGTAACAGTCGGGTAAGGGCGACTCTTGAGGCCTTGTCGGAGGAGTTTGAAATACAGCGAGGTAGTCTTGTGTCGGAGCTTTGCCCATCAGAATGCCAAATACAGATGGAGGGTCGGTCGCTGTATCGCGACGATAATCATCTGAGCACTTTTGGTTCAGAGATGCTGGTACCAGGCTTGATGAATCGACTATTAATGGCGAACTCGAATATAAGGCCAGGCGGTTAGCTGATACCAGCACTCAAAATAGTAGGCATCGAAGCCACCCCTCTCTTACACACCAGCTCCCCTCCACTTGTGATTATGAGCCACTGCCCAGAATTGGACAGCAGTGGCTCTTATCCACTTTTCTGTTCAATCTTTCTGTGCTTTGTTAGTGTTAAAGTTGTGACAAATGTACCATTAATGGCTTATATTTCTTTCTAATGTCCATTTCTATCCTAAAATTAAACGGATTTAGCCAGTTGCATGAGTCAAGACTCTGCAGGTTGAGATTGCTCCTATAGTATGGGGCTAGCTTGCATTCTGACATCCATTACTCAATAAGAATTAAAGTAAATACTCGGATGCGCACCCTCTACTTACATATCGGTTTCCATAAAACCGGCTCCAGCTCTCTCCAGTTGGCAATGAAGGAGCAGACACAAGCCCTGAATAAGGCGGGCTTTGAATTCCTTTCCCTTGGAAAAAAAGGAAACTCCTCTGGGTGTATTGAAGTTTTGCGGGAGAAAGGGCTGGTCCGTTTTAAGCTCAATTCCCGGCTCGATGAGCTACTTGCAGCTAGTCGCAGTAAGCAAACCATTGTATCGGCGGAGCACCTTTGCTTTTTGCATCAACATGAGAGTATTGAGCTGGTTCAGCAGGTGTGTGCCAAGTACTTCGATAACGTTAAAGTGATTGTTTATCTGCGCAGGCAGGATTTACAGGCAATATCTTTTAAAAAACAAGGAGCTCGTGGGGCCGCTTCCAATCGAAGCTCCTCTAGTAAGTTGCTTGGCCATAGTGAGGGGGCTTTTCCCACTCTCAATAAAGATATTGAGATTTACTACGATTATTTTAGCAAGTTGAAGCTATGGGAGACGGTATTTGGGACTGATTCCCTCAAGGTGAGGCTTTTCGGTCGGGAAGCTTTGAACGGGGGTGATATTGTGAGTGATTTTTTCTCTTTGCTTGATGGGGATGTGAAGCTTTCTGCTCGCAGGGTGAATGAAGGGGTAGATAGAAAGGAGTTCTTGCTGACCCATAAATTACTGGAGCTGGGGGTAGCGGAGTCTGAATTGATTAAGCTGAAGCCAATGATGCTGGAAGATCATACTCAGTTACTTCCATCAAGAGATGATGCCAGGCAGTTCTTCCTGCAGTTCAAAGCATCCAATCAGTTGTTAAATAGTACCTTTCTTAGTAACGATTCAGGCCTGGCATTCGATACTGATTTTTCTGTGTACCCTGAACAGGGAAATGATTGGATAACGGTGCGAGATCTGTCTGAGTGGATTCCTGAAATTCTATCTGCCGGTATCCAGAAGCCAGAGGGGTTGAGGGATGCATTATTGGCAGACAAACTCCAACAAATGTTAAGAAAAAGGTTTTCAGGAGATGTACTCACCCAGGAGCTTGAGAATTTGGCAAAGTGCTTATCGGCTAGCGCTTATATTGCCAAGGGCCAACAACCTTGGTATCGAGCATTGAAAAAGAAGAAAACATCGGGAAGGTAGTATCAAAATAAAAAGCCCTCTGTATAAGAGGGCTTCCTGTTTTACAGGTAAAGTTACTGAAGTACCGGAGTTTGAGTGCCGGGATCTCCTTCAATACGCAGTCTTTCAATCCACAAAGCCGTACCGCCAGCAACTGCCGCAGGCATAATAAAGATATTTAAAACCGGTACCATTTTGGCAAGCATGACAGTTCCACCAAAGGTCAGGCTGGTCAATTTGCGGCGGCGCAGAACTGTTTTTAATTCATCAAATGGCCGTTGGTGATTATCCAGTGGGTAGTCAACATACTGAATGGCCATGCACCAAGCACCCCAAACTGCAGTGAGCACTGCGGGGATAATAATGGTCCAGCTGGTGATGGTGGCAATAATGAATACGATCAAACCCCAAAATATAAAGTAACCCAGCTTACGTAATTCCCGGCCCAGGGTACGCCATACCATTTGCATTATCGGCTCGGCAGGGGGAGCCTTACCGGTTAGTAGCTCCTCGACTTTCTCGGCGAGCAAACCGTTAAAGGGGGCGGCAATAATGTTGGTAATAACGCTAAATAAATAGCCGTAGGCGAGAAAAAACAGGAAAAGCACAAGTAACGCAATAATCCAGGCGAGCCAGCGAAAAACACTGGCAGCCCACGCGGCCCCCTTGGCCATCATGGCTTCCCACCAGGACATATTTTCTGTATTTACTGGCGTGTGGGAAAGCAGGCTGCCGATATAATCGGTAAGTCCTCCCAGTTGGGAAATCATAATGCCGCTGATAATAATAAACAGTACGAGGTTTATTAGTAGTGGTACCAGGATAAATGGGCGCAATTCACGCCGGGTAATCAAGTGGATACCGCGCACCAGTGCATCGATACCGTGAACGGGATTTGAAGTCATATTCTCACCTCTCGCTGGAACTATTCCAGGAATTTCAAGGCTACTAGGCTGCTAGTTGGCGCCAGCGGCTTTTAAAATCTCGCTATACTCTGCGCCCTGGCGGTGTTCGCCAATACGGGCCAGCAGGGTTTTTCCGTCGGGGCCGGGGCTGTTCAGATCCAGGCCTTCAGCGAGAAATAACTTTACAAATGTGGCAAAGCTCTCTGCTTTCATACTTCGGTAGGCGCGCTCGAGCAGGTGAAAATCCCGGTTTACGCCAGCGGGGGCTTCGCCAATCAAGAATCCAGCAATACGCTCCTTGTCAAAAACTTCTCCGAGTACTTTTTGTTTGTCTTTTTTCAGGCTCAAAACTATATCCTTGCTACATAAATAGGGGACGGGCGAAGCCCGACCCAAGTTGAGAATGTTGACGATTAAAGTAGTGCGTCCAATTTTTGCTTGAGGATTTTATTAATCATCTGTGGGTTTGCTTGCCCCTTGGACGCTTTCATTATCTGCCCGACGAAATACCCCATCATTTTGGGGCGTTTTGATTCATCTGCCTTGCGGTAGTTTTCTACTTGAGCACCGCTTGCAGCAATCACTTCATCCACCATTTTTTCGATAGCGCCGGTATCCGAAACCTGTTTCAGGCCACGCTTTTCGATGACTTCGTCGGCACTGCCCTCTCCGTCGGCAATAGCCTCGAATACCTGTTTGGCGATCTTACTGGAAATGGTGTTGTCTTTGATCCGTGCGATTAGTCCAGCTAGCTGGTCGGCAGAAACCGGAGATTGTGAAATAGTAAGTTCACGACGGTTGAGCAGCGCTGCCAGTTCACCGTTAATCCAGTTGGCGGCAAGCTTGGATTCGCCACAGGATTTACTCACAGTTTCAAAATAGTCTGCACTGGCACGCTCCTGTGTCAGCTGGTCTGCATCATAAGCAGATAGCTGGTATTCCGCTTGGAAGCGGGCTGCTTTTGCATCAGGCAGTTCTGGCAGGATGCTGCGCAGTTGTTCGACATATTCATCAGTGAGTACAACTGGCAGAAGGTCCGGGCAGGGGAAGTAGCGGTAATCATTGGCCACTTCTTTGCTGCGCATAGAGCGGGTTTCATTTTTGTCCGCGTCGTAGAGGCGGGTTTCCTGGGTAATAGTGCCGCCGTCTTCCAGGATGTCGATCTGACGTTCAGCTTCGACTTTAATTGCGCGCTCGACAAAACGGAAAGAATTGATGTTTTTTAACTCTGTGCGGGTGCCGAGTTTTTCTTCGCCTTTTAAGCGCACAGACACATTGGCATCACAGCGCAGTGAGCCCTGGGACATATCACCATCGGAAATGCCCAGGTAGGTTACGATACTGTGAATTTTTTTCAGGTAGGCCACAGCCTCGGCGGCACTGCGCATATCCGGTTCAGAGACAATCTCGATCAGCGGCGTACCTGCGCGGTTCAGGTCGATACCAGACATCCCGTGGAAATCTTCATGCAGGGATTTACCGGCATCTTCCTCCAGGTGAGCGTGGTGCAAACGCACCTTCTTACTGCTGCCATCTTCCAGGTGAATTTCCACTTCACCTGGGCCGACAATCGGCTGTTCCAATTGAGTGGTTTGATAGCCCTTGGGCAAGTCGGGATAGAAGTAATTCTTGCGTTCAAAAACAGAGCGCTTGCCGATCTCTGCGTTCATCGCCAGGCCGAACATTACTGCAAAACGAAATGCTTCCTCATTGGGTACCGGCAGTGTGCCTGGCATGGCCAGGTCCACAGCGCATGCCTGGGTATTCGGCTCGGCGCCAAAGCGGATGCTAGCGCCGGAAAAGAGTTTTGACTGGGTGGAGAGCTGGACGTGAATTTCCAACCCGATAACGATTTCCCATTCCACAATTTATCTCCTTATACGGCGCTGGCTTTGTGCCAGTCGGTTACCTGTTGGTATTGGTGGGCGATATTGAGCATGCGCGCCTCTTCCAGGTAATTACCGGTTATTTGCAGGCCCACTGGCATATTGTCCACCAGGCCACAGGGTACAGACATGCCCGGTAGTCCGGCGAGGTTGGTGGCGATGGTGTAGATATCCTCCAGGTACATAGCTACCGGGTCAGCGCTCTTTGCGCCAAGCTCGAAAGCGGGGGAGGGGGTCGTGGGGCCCATAATCACATCCACTTTTTCGAATGCTTCGACAAAGTCCTGCTTGATCAGGCGTCGGGCCTGTTGGGCTTTGTTGTAATAAGCATCGTAATAACCGGCGGACAGGGCGTAGGTGCCTACCAGGATGCGACGCTGCACTTCTTCGCCGAAGCCTTCACCACGGGAGCGCATATAGAGATCGCGCAGGTCTTTGGGCTCTTCACAGCGGTAGCCATAGCGCACCCCATCGAATCGAGATAGGTTGGCAGAGGCTTCAGCGGGGGCGATCACATAGTAAGCAGGTATCGCTAACTCGGTATGTGGCAGGCTGATATCGACCAGTTGAGCCCCCAGCTTTTCAAACGCTCTCAAAGCTTCCTGAACCCGGCTTGCGGTTTCAGGGTTAAGCCCCTCCCCAAAGTACTCTCGGGGTACTCCGATCCGCAGCCCGGCGATCGGGTTATTCAGTTCGGCGGTAAAGTCAGTGAGCTGCTGCTTCAGACTGGTGGAATCTTTCGGGTCGTGGCTGGCCATGGCGGAGAGCAAATAAGCAGCGTCTTCCGCATTGCGGGCTATGGGGCCGGCCTGATCCAGGCTGGAGGCGTAGGCAACGATACCGTAGCGGGAAATACGCCCGTAGGTGGGCTTCAGCCCGGTGGTGTTTGTCAACGCTGCCGGCTGGCGAATAGAGCCGCCGGTATCGGTAGCTGTAGCGCCGGGTATCAGTTGTGCAGCAACTGCCGCAGCTGAGCCACCGGAGGAACCGCCGGGCACACAGCGGGTATTCCAGGGGTTTTTTACTGGGCCGTAAAAGCTGCTTTCGTTGGATGAGCCCATGGCGAATTCATCCATATTGGTCTTGCCCAGGGAGACGGTGCCGGCAGCGTTGAGGTTATCTACCACCGTGGCATCGTAGGGAGGGATAAAATTATCCAGCATTTTTGAGGCACAGCTGGTGCGCACGCCGTTAGTGCAAATAATATCTTTGTGGGCGATGGGCACACCGCACAGTGCCGGTGCCTCTCCGTTGGCCAGGCGTTGGTCGGCGGCTGCGGCTTGCGCTAGGGCGCTCTCTTCGGTGACGGTAATAAAACTGTTGTAGTTGCTGTCCAGTTGCTGGATGCGGCCGAGTAAATGGCGGGTTAGCTCTGTACTTGAGAACTCTTTGCTCCGCAATCCACGGATGATCTCGGCGATAGTAAGCTGATGCATGTTATTCCCTTAAAGGCTCTAGACGGGCTGAGGGCTGGGTATTTAGGTGGATTTCGTTGGTGTTGGACCGGTTAATCAATCACTTTGGGAACCAGGTAGAGGCCTTCTTCGGTTTGGGGAGCCAGTGTTAGGAAGTCTTCTCGATTGTCAGTCTCTGTTACTGTGTCGGTGCGAAGCTCCTGAACTTCGTCCAGTGGGTGCGCCATCGGGGCGATACCATCGGTATTGGTGGATTGCAGCTGGTCTACCAATTGCAAAACATCCCCGAGACGGTTGCTGACTTCATCGATGGTTTCTTTGGATATGGCGATTCGGGCCAACTCCGCAAGTTTTTCTACAGTTTGCGTATCCACTGTCATGGTGATGGACTCCTCCAGCTTGAGTTGCGAGTCGAAAGCTGCCCGTATGATATGTGGCGGACAGAACCGGCAAATTTAGCACAATGAGGGTATATTCTCACCGGCCGGGGCTGTAATGAATAGTGGGCCTCAAATGACCTCCCTTCAGCCTTGCCCTGATGCCTAGCCGTTGTTAGAGTTTGCCGAAACCTGCCGAGTGATGAGAGACTCCGGTATTTTGCGTAGAATCCGATTCGAAATGCGGCTCGGAACTCAGAATTATTTATGCGGACTAATTAGGATTTGTATCCATAAAAGAAGCCGCGCCCGCAGTGCCCGACCTGGGGGCTGATAATTAGTACAAGGTAATCGAATTCCATGTTTAAACGTTTGCGGGGTATGTTTTCCAGTGATCTCTCCATCGACCTGGGAACTGCCAACACGCTGATTTACGTTCGCGATCGCGGCGTAGTACTCGACGAACCCTCTGTCGTCGCAATCCGTCACTACAATGGCCAGAAAATTGTTGAGGCTGTCGGAGTAGAAGCTAAACGCATGCTCGGCCGGACCCCAGGCAATATTACCGCTATTCGCCCGCTGAAGGATGGTGTTATCGCCGACTTCCAGGTGACTGAAAAAATGTTGCAGCACTTTATTAAGAAAGTGCACGAAAATAGTTGGATGCGCCCGAGCCCAAGAGTGCTGGTATGCGTTCCCTGCCAGTCCACAGAAGTGGAGCGCCGCGCTATTCGCGAGTCTGCCCTGGGCGCCGGTGCCCGCGAAGTATCGCTGATCGAAGAGCCCATGGCAGCTGCAATAGGTGCTGGCCTAAATGTCGAGGAAGCGAGCGGCTCTATGGTAGTGGATATCGGTGGGGGCACCACTGAGATTGCCATTATTTCCCTCAATGGTGTAGTTTACTCCGATTCTGTGCGCATTGGCGGTGACCGCTTTGATGAGGCTATCGTCAACTATGTGCGTCGCAACTACGGCAGTGTGATCGGTGATGCGACCGCCGAGCGAATTAAAGAAGAAATTGGCTGCGCCTATGCGGGCAGTGAGGTTCGCGAAATCGACGTGCGTGGCCGCAACCTGGCCGAAGGTGTCCCCCGCAGTTTCACCCTGAACTCCGATGAAATTCTCGAGGCCCTGCAAGAGCCGCTGACCGGGATTGTACAAGCGGTCAAAAGCGCACTGGAACAATCTCCCCCCGAATTGGCTTCCGATATCGCTGAGCGCGGCATGGTACTGACCGGTGGTGGTGCCCTGCTGCGCGATCTCGATCGCCTGCTAATGGAAGAATCCGGTCTGCCGGTAATTGTTGCTGATGACCCCCTGACTTGCGTGGCCCGCGGTGGCGGCAAAGCACTGGATATGTTGGACCGCAGCCGCCTCTACTTGATGTCTAACTGACAGACGGCATTGCGTAATATAGATAGGGAGCCTGTGGTTTTATCCGGGGGCTCCCTGTAATAAAAACAGAGCAAGCACTTTTATAGCTTGTGCTGATCTCATTGTCTTTGATTGACCTGCTAAGAGGGAATTGCCTGTGAAACCGCTATTTACCCGCGGTCCCTCTGCTGAATACCGCTTGGGCTTTCTCGCCATACTCGCAATCTTGCTGATCGTCTCCGATCATTACACCAATTGGTTTCAGCCTGTTCGCGAACGCTTATCTGGGGTGATCGCTCCACTGTATTGGGTGACAGGTGCCCCTGAGCGTGTGGGTGATTGGGCGGATGAACAGTTTCGCTCTCGCGAGGAGTTACAAGAAGAGAACAGTCGCCTCAAGCGGCAGGTACTGTTACTGGAACAACGCAGCCAGTTATTGGCTGCCGTCAAAGCGGAGAATACTCAGCTAAAAGAGCTGATGAATTCGGCGGAAATGGTCGACGACCGAGTACTGGTGGCCCAGGTGGTGGGTGTTACCCCTGACCCTCTGGAGCATGTACTGCTGATTGACAAGGGCCGGGATGACGGCGTTGATATTGGCACCCCGGTAATGGATGCCAGCGGTTTGCTGGGGCAGGTGATTGAGGCTGGTGACTCTTATAGTCGTATCCTGCTGATCACTGATTCAAGTCATGCTATTCCTGTCCAGGTTTTACGCAACAGCATGCGCACTGTCGCTGAGGGAACAGGTGACCTGTATCGTCTGAAGTTGCGTCATCTCGCCAATACAAGTGATATCCGTGAAGGCGACTTGTTACTCAGTTCTGGCCTGGGAAGTCGGTTTCCTGCGGGTTATCCGGTTGGAGAGGTTATTTCGGTACAGAGAGATCCGGGGAAACCCTTTGCGGAGGCCGAAGTGCTACCTAGGGGACGAATGAATCGCAGTCGATTTGTATTAGCGGTTATCGGCGATGGAGGACGCTCTGTTGCAAGCGAATAACCGCTGGTTTATTGCGGTCACGATTCTGCTGTCCTTGCTGCTTGCCGTTATGCCTTTGCCGCAACAATGGCTTTGGTTTCGTCCTGCATTTCCGGCCTTGCTGGTGATATTCTGGATTACTCGCATGCCTCAGAGCTTTGGCGTGGGGTTCGCCTGGGTGATCGGTATATTCCAGGATTTGGCTACTGGGGCGAGCCTGGGAACTCACGCCCTAGCCCTGTCGGTTCTCGCCTATTTCAGTCTGCTTACATACCAGCGTACCCGAGCATTTAACCCCGCCCAGCAATTATTGTGGGTATTTGTTCTGGTGGGTATTCACCAAGTCGTGGGCAATTGGGTGCATGGCCTTGAGGGGAAGTCGGTACCCGGGCTGACCTTCCTGTGGCCAGCTCTTACCACAGCCCTGCTCTGGCCCTGGGTGACCCCATGGCTGAGGAGCCTTTCCGGGCGTTTACACGTTCGTTGACCGTCTCGTCAGCACTGTAAATCAGTGTAAAAAATCGATCATTTTTCGAACAGTATCGCTATAATCAGCCGCTGGCCCACAGGGAATATGTATTAGAGTGACAAAAAGCGCTTCTGACAATCGACTTCTTTTAGCCTCGGGTTCACCGCGTCGCGCCGAACTATTGACCCAAATTGGGGTGTCTTTTTCCCAATTATCACCTTCTGTTATAGAACAAAAGCAACCTAATGAAAGTACTCTTGAGTACATAGAGCGCCTGGCTCATGACAAGGCTATCGCTGGATTTCGCGCTGCTGGCTGTCCAGAAGGGCTTTGGACCTTGGGAGCGGATACGGTGGTTATGGCGGGCGACAGATTACTGGAAAAGCCGGAAGATTTTACTGACTTTGAATCCATGATGTTGACTTTGTCGGGTGTAGAGCACTCTGTGTTTACTGCAGTGTGTTTGCGCTCCCAGGAATGCCAGTTTAGCCGCGTGGTGGAAACTCGAGTGAGGTTTCGCCACCTGTCCAGAGCTCAAATAGCAGATTACTGGAGGACCGGGGAACCTGTCGATAAGGCCGGCGGTTACGGTATACAGGGTTTTGGCGCCGCCTTGGTAGAAGCTTTTAGTGGCAGTTATAGCAATGTTGTCGGACTCCCCCTGGAAGCTCTGATTCCGATGCTGGATCATGCGGGAATTCCCTATTGGCAGGAGGGCCAATCTTGAGCGAAGAGCTGTTAATTAATGTCGCACCAACCGAAACCCGGGTGGCCTTGGTAGAGAATGGTGTGCTTCAGGAAGTCTATCTGGAGCGCAGCGCGCGGCGCGGGATTGTAGGCAATATCTACAAGGGAAAGGTGATTCGTGTATTACCCGGGATGCAGGCGGCTTTTGTCGATATTGGCCTTGAACGTGCAGGCTTTATTCATGCGTCGGATATCGCGCCTCTCGATGATGAAGGCATGGAGGCGCGGGATGCTGAGGTAGCAGATATTCGCGCTTTGGTCAGGGAGGGGCAGTCACTGATTGTACAGGTGGTGAAAGACCCGATCAGCAGTAAAGGGGCTCGACTGACTACCCATTTATCGGTCTCTGCGCGCTATCTGGTATATATGCCGCAAACCCGCCATATCGGCATCTCCAACCGTATTGAAGATGAGAGCGAACGAGAGCGGCTGCGCCAATTGGTTGAAGCGGCTTCACTGCGCCTCGCAGAGGATGGCTTGTCTGCTGACGGAGGCTTTATTTTACGTACTGTTGCCGAGGGGGTGAGCGAGGAAGAGCTGTTGAGGGATATCCCGTTCCTATACAAATTGTGGGGCGAGCTGGACGAGCGAATCAAGGAGCGTCCGGTGCCTTCGGTTATCTATGAGGATCTTCCGTTATTTATGCGTGCATTGCGTGACCTTGCGCGCCCCTATACAGAAAAGATTCGTATAGACTCCCGTGAGGCTCACGGTCGTGCGGCAGAATTTGCCGGTAAATATGCGCCGGAGATTGCCGGTCGTCTGGAGCACTACCCCGGTGAGCGCCCACTGTTTGATTTGTACGGTGTTGAAGAGGAGATAAGAAGAGCACTGCACAACAAAGTAACTTTAAAGTCTGGCGGCTACCTGATCGTAGAGCAGACAGAAGCGATGAGTACGATTGACGTCAATACCGGTGCTTTTGTTGGCCACCGGAATCTGGAAGAGACTATCTTCAAAACCAATCTGGAGGCCGCCACAGCAATTGCCCGCCAGTTGCGTTTGAGGAATCTGGGGGGGATTATCATTATCGATTTTATCGATATGAAAGATCCTGAGCACCAGAGGCAAGTCTTGCGCACCCTGGAAAAGGCTCTGGAACGGGATCATGCCAAGTCCAGCATCACTGGGGTCTCAGAGCTTGGATTGGTTGAAATGACTCGCAAGCGCACCAGAGAGTCATTGGGACAGATTTTATGTGAACCCTGCTCAGTCTGTAGTGGTAGGGGGACCCTAAAGAGTGCTGAGACGGTTTGTTTCGAGGTTTTCCGTGAGATTATTCGTGAAGCGCGCTCTTACGATAGTGAAAAAATAATGGTGCTGGCTAGCCAGGTGGTAATAGATCTTTTGCTCGATGAAGAGTCGGCCAATGTCGCCGACCTTGAAGAATTTATTGGTCGGCCTATCCAATTCCAGGTAGAGCCCATTTACAACCAGGAGCAGTATGACATTGTTCTTGTGTAATCCTTTATTCACCCGCCCGCAAGCTACGAGAGCTTATTGTCAGCACTCGGTCTACGCCTGTTCGCTGGTGAGGGTATAGCGATGGTTGTAATACGCTGGATTGCAAGAAAATTCTGGTTGCTGTCGATAAGCTTGGTGATTGCCCTGGCAATCATCGTGCAGACAGGGCGATTGCTGTCCCCGCAGGTAGAGAACTATCGTCCACAGATTAGTCATTGGCTTAGTGAGCAGCTTGGTGTTCCTGTACAGATGGATCGTATTTCCCTGCGTTGGGAGGCCCTTGAAGTTGCATTGCAGCTGGATGGGCTGCGCCTGGGGGAACACGGTGAGCTGAGAATGGGGCACGGTCTGTTCCAGCTGGATTTGCTTTCCAGCCTATGGAATAGAGAGTTGGTCTGGAAAGACCTGCAAATGAATCAGTTTTCGGCCGGGCTCAACCGCGATGAAAATGGCCTCTGGTATCTGCAGGGGTTTCCCGATGCCCCACTTAAGCTTGAAGGCAGCACTGCACCTAATCCCGAAGCCGCAGATCCGGCCCGCCTGTTCCAATTGAGCCCCAAAATCCAAATCAGTGATGCAGCGATCACTGTGCGCCTTCCCGATGAGCAGCTGGCAGAAATTAATTTGCCTGAAATCCAGCTGGAAAATAGTGGAGATTTTCACCGACTGACTGCACGGGCTTTTATTTCCCGTGAAGGGGAGAGTAGCCAAGTTGATGAAGAGACCCTGCGGGTTGTGCTAGAGGGGCGGGGCAACCCGAAAGATAAAGAGCACTTCTCACTGCGGGGCTATATGCAGCTTAATGAGTTGCTACTCGACGAAGATATCATTGACTTGCTGCACGAACTTACTCCGTTGCCTGACCGGTTCCATTGGAAAGGGAAGAAATGGGCAGATGGCCGCTTATGGCTTCACAGTAATGCTGCCAGTGGCTATCGCATAGTCGGTCAGGTGGATCTGGCTCAAGTTGAGAGCTTGGCCGATATGCAAAAGGCAAATGATATAGAGGAGCATAGCCTGGCCCCACTGAGAGCTTTTTCTGGGGATTTGTCTGGGCGTTGGCTGCCTGGTGAGCACTGGCGATTAGCTTTGCAGAATATTCAAATTGACTGGCAGGACCTGCAAATGCCGCCGCTCAATCTGCAGGTGAGAAGCGATCAAGAAGGGTTGTCCCTAGTGGCTGATGTGGTTGATCTCGCAGGATGGAGCGGTATTTTAAATCGCCTGTCTCTGCTCGAGGGAGCTGCTGATGAGTGGTTGCGCGCTCTAAAGCCTCGAGGCCAATTACACAGCGTGCGTCTTCGGACTGGTGCGGGCCGTCAGTTAGAGATAAGTGCAAACCTGAAAGATATTACCGCTGAAGCATTCCGTGGAGCCCCGGCTATTGCCCAACTGAGCGGATATTTACAAGTTGAGGGCGCCAGCGGTCGGGTTGAGCTCGATGGCACTCCCCTGGGGGCACACTTTCCCAACCTGTACAAAAACGCCTTTGGGTTTGAGCAAGCCAGCGGCACCATCTCTTGGAATGTCGATAAGGCGCAGAATGCAGTTACCGTCTTTTCGGGCCCATTGATGCTGAATGGTGAGCTCGGAGAGGTCGGTGGACAGTTTATGCTTTCACTACCTTTTTACGCCCAGACACGACCGGCGGATCTGGTGCTGTCCCTGTCTTTGAAAGATGCGGGTGTTGTTACTCAAGAAGAGCTGGTGCCATTTGTTGTCAGTGATGACTTGCGCAAATGGCTGAAAACTGGTTTGGGTGAAAACAATCAAGGGCGCGTTGAGAGCGCAGCTTTTATTTATCGCGGCAGTAGTTATAGCAAAGATGGCAAGGATGAATCCCTTCGAGCGATCGGGGTTCACTCTAAGCGCCGGACTATTCAGTTGGCGCTCGATTTTTCAAATGCGAGCTTGGATTACGCCAGTGACTGGCCTGGAGTTCGACAAGTGGATGGTCGCTTGTTGCTCGATGATGAAATTGTGCGGGTCAACGCCAATAAAGCCAAGCTTTGGAGCATGGATGCGAAAAATATCCAGGTTGCAGTAACTCCTCAAGCGGGGGGAGGCTCACGCCTGGACGTGCGAACTGGTGTGGCTGGTCCTGCCGCCGATGGATTGCGTCTGTTGCGTGAATCACCAATCAGGGATCACCTTGGAAGTGCCTTTGATGACTGGACTCTGACGGGCCAATTAGATGGCGCCGTGTCCCTGTCTCTTCCATTGGGAGGAGCAACTGTAGCGCCTAAGCAGCATGTTGAACTCAAATTGAATCACGGTGGTCTTCAGTTGCAGGGGCTGCGTCTTGATACGACTGCACTCAATGGCTTGGTTAAATATGACAGTACTACAGGCCTTGAGGGCACCAAGGTCAAAGGCAAATTGTGGGGACGCCCGCTGACTGCACGTATCCAGCACTTCGGTGAGGGGGATGCGAGGGAAACCCAGGTGATTATTGACGGTAATGCGCTGATTGAGTCGGTACATGCATGGAGTTCACGGCCGGAGCTGCAGTGGCTCGAGGGTGGGATGGATTACCAGGCCCTGGTGACCATTCCTGCGAAATCAGCTGAAACACCCTACGCCGCAATATTTGAACTTACCTCAAATCTGACAGGCGTCGCAGTTAACTTGCCTGAGCCCTTGGGCAAGAAAGCGGAAGCGGAAACCAATTTTGTATTACGAGTGCCTATCGGGGAGCAGGGTAGCTTGTTCCATATGGATTACGGTGAGCACTTACAAGGGCAGTTTTGGCTGATCGATGGGGAGTTGGATCGAGCTGCGATTGCTTTGAATTCGGAGGCTAACTTGCCTTCTAAACGAGAGTTAACGGTCACAGGAGATATTTCCACTGTAGATTTTCTTCGTTGGAAGTCGTTGTTGGACATCTATCAGTCCTCTGAGCCAACGGGCGACAGAGAAGGCAATACCTTTGCGGCAGCCACAAAAAAACCGGTAGATGCTGAGGAGAGTTCTAGTCAACCGCTACCGGTGCGCTTGGATCTCAGCACTGACCAGTTGCAGCTGGGTTCTGTGGATATTGAGCATATCCATGTTAAAGGTGAGGGAGTCGGGGCAAACTGGAAGCTTAAACTTGACAGTGAAATGGTTGCGGGGGATCTGGCTGGACTATTGGATGGCACTGCACCGTTGAGCTTGAAGCTCGCTCACTTGCGCTTGCCAATGCCTGAAAAACAGCCTGAACTGGGCGATGAGGCGTTCCCCTTGGACCCCTTTATAGAAGAGGTGGTATCAGACCCTTTGGCCGGGTTTGACTTTACCAGTTTGCCACAGATTGACTTCAGTACTGAAAGCCTGCAAATAGGTGAGGAAGCATTGGGTCCTTGGTCATTTAAATTAAGGCCATCTGTAGATCGTCTGGTGCTGAGTGACATCTTTGGTACGGTGAGGGGGTTCCGCCTTGAAGGGCAGGGCAAAGGCAAAAATGAAGCGGGTGCCGAGCTGGTATGGATGAGGGATGCTGAGGGGCAGGAATCATCACAGTTTATCGGTCGGTTGGTGGCTGATGATCTCGCGGATATTCAGCGGGAGATGGGACATGAGCCGTTGATTGAAAGCAAGTCGGCGAGTTTTGAAACCGCTTTTAAGTGGGCGGGATCTCCGACGCAGGTGAAAAGCAGCCTGCTATCCGGGGAGCTCAAAATTGATATTCGCGATGGTCGGTTTCTGCGCTCTACTGGTGCGACGGGCTCTACCGTGTTGCGTTTATTGTCGCTGTTTAACTTCGATACTTGGGCTCGACGTTTACGCCTTGATTTTTCAGATCTCTATAAAAGTGGTATGGCCTTTGATCGGGTGAGGGGCGAAGTGGTCTTTGAAGGCGATGGCCAGCTCCTTATTGCGGTTCCGATCCAGGTAGAGGGCCCGACCAGTGAACTGCAGATGGCTGGACGAGTGAATTTAGTCCGTGAAGATTTGGACTTGACCTTAGTGGCTACCTTGCCGGTGGGGAATAACCTCGCTCTGGTTGCAGCCTTGGCAGGGGGATTACCTGCGGCGGCAGGTGTTTACCTGATCAGTAAGGCATTTAAAAAGCAAGTTAAGAAAGTCGCCAGTGTCAGTTACCGAATAAGTGGTGGTTGGGCTGATCCACAAATGCGATTTGAGAAGTTATTCGATGGTGACGGTGCTAAACGCCAGGGAGCAGTCCTGGAGGATGAGGGAAATGAGTCGCAGGTTGAGGCCCGCCCTGAGGAGCAGCTGCCGCCTGCCGCCTGAACTTTAATTACCCTATAGCCATCTAATCTTAGTGTTGATTCCCTGTAGAAGGAGCACAGCAGATGGCATGGTATTCAATACTGTTCACCCTCCTTTGTGGCGCCGCCACCCTTTCGGCGTGCTCTGAGGCCGATGACCACCAGCGCGATCAGAATATGACGGTCGCTCAAGCTGAAAAGCATATTGCAGAGGGGACTGATCTCGATCAGATCCCTAAGTCTGTCTGGAAGCAGATCCTGCCAGAGGATCGCTACAAAGTTCTCTGGAAAAAAGGTACCGAGCCCGCTTTTAGTGGCAAGCTTCTGAATAACAAAGAGAAAGGGGTTTATGTTACCGCAGGTTGCCGTTTACCGGTTTTCAGCTCTGAGCAGAAGTTTGAATCGGGTACTGGTTGGCCCAGCTTTTGGGATGTTGCCTACCCAAAAAATATTGTCTTAAAGGACGATTACAGCTGGGGCTTGAAGCGGACTGAGGTGTTATCAAAGTGCGGGGAACACTTGGGACATGTTTTTAAAGATGGCCCGGAGCCCACTGGTTTGCGCTACTGCCTAAACTCTTTGGCTTTGGACTTTGTACCGGCTTCTGGGGATAAGAAAGCGCAATAACTTCTGATGACTTGATTGCGGGCGCTGCCAGCCAGTTCACACTGGAGCGCCCGGAGCCCCTAGTCCGCTTCCTGGATAAAGAAGTCGCGAAGATAGCGAAATAATTTTCGTTGATTGGTTGGGGGCTTATTGTTTTTGATTTCTCGATGGGAGTCCCTAATCAGTTGGCGCAGCTGTTGGTGATCGACACTTGTATGCTGGTCAAAGAACTCCCCCTGGGCACTACTGCCTTCCTCCAGTAGTCGTTTGCGCCAGTCTTCGGCCATTTTATCGAAATGCAGGTATTGGTGGTCTCGCTCTTTAAAACGGTTCAACACTGATTCTATCGCCTCTTGATCGGCACTGCGCATCAACTTGCCGATGTACTGCATCTGGCGCCGGCGAGCCTCATTGGATTTGATCCGATGTAGCGTAGCAATAGCCTCCTGTAAGTCCTCATCTATGGGGACTTCAGCCAGTTGGGCCTTGGAGAGCTCGGTTAGTTGCTTGCCGAGATTCTGCAGCTCGTGCATTTCTTTTTTGACCTGAGATTTACTTTTCGGCAGGTCGTCATCGTAGTCATCGTATTCGTACATCTTTGATTCGCTTTCGGTAAATAAGGGGGCTTGGTTCAGAGGTGGTTTAGCTAAAGTACCAAGTGGCCAAGCCCAGAAAAGACATAAAGCCTACTACATCGGTGACTGTAGTAAGCGCTACCCCGCCGGCCAGTGCCGGGTCTATATTCATGGCACGCAATGCTACTGGTAATATCGCTCCGGCGAGTGCGGCGGTTAATAGGTTGATTATCATGGCGGCAAGGATAATGACCGCAATCCATATATCGCCAAACCACATGGCGGTTATCAAGCCCATCACAAGCGCCCACAAAAGAGCATTGAGTGCCGCCGAACCCAGCTCACGGGAAAGTAGCCAGCTTAAATTACTGCGTCCTATCTGGCCTAAGGCCATACCGCGAATGACCACTGTCAGCGTTTGGCTACCGGCCACGCCTCCCATGCTGGCGACGATGGGCATTAGGACTGCTAGGGCTACCACCTTGTCCAGGGTATTTTGGAACAAACTGATCACCCAGGAGGCAAGCAGAGCTGTGAGCAGATTAATACCCAGCCAAACGGCCCGGCGCCGCGCAGTGCGCCCTACTGGGGCAAAGGTGTCTTCCTCTTCATCGAGGCCGGCAAGGCTCATCAGGGAGTGGTCTGCATCCTCTCGGATAACATCCACTACATCGTCAATGGTGATTCGCCCCAGCAGGCGGTTATCCTCATCGACTACTGGTGCGGTAATCCAGTCATATTTCTCAAACAAGCGCGCGACTTCTGTGTCGGGCATATCTGCGGGTATTGGTTCCACATCGGTATTGACCACTTCGCGAACTGTCACCGATGGGTCTGTGGTGAGAAGTTTGGATAGTGGCAAGAGACCGATATATTGGCCCCTCCGGTTAATCACAAAAAGGCTGTCGGTAGATTCCGGTAGTTGTTCATGGCGCCTAAGGTAGCGAAGTACCACATCGAGAGTCAGGTTGGGGCGGACAGAGATAGTATCCGTATCCATTAAACCGCCGGCAGTGTTCTCATCATAGGCGAGAACACTTTCAACCCGGAGGCGGTCGGTTTCCGTCATCGATGAGAGCACTTCGGCAACAACTCGCTCCGGCAGCTGCTGAAGTATATCGGCGATGTCGTCGGCATCCAGGCCTTCCATCACCTCCACCATCTCCTCGGTATCCATAGTGGCGAGGATCAGGCTGCGTACATCGTCGGTGAGTTCCTGTAGGACCTCACCCTCTATTTCCCTGTCCACCAAATTCCAAAGTACCTGGCGGATACGCGGTGGAGAGCTCTCCAGCAATTGCGCAACACTTTGCGGAGTCAGGGTCTTGAGCATGCGCCGGACTTCTTGTCCCGTACCGCTATCCAGCGCGGCATACAGCTCACCCAGCTGACTTTGTGCGCGGAATTTGATTTCGGCTTGGGGAGAGCTGGGCACAACAAGTCCTTACTGCTAATGGTGGATTTGGGAGGCGATGTAAAAGCTTAGCGATTTAATGTTTAGAGTGAGCTTTTCCTGGCAATAGTATACCGGCCTCTATTCAGCTTCGCCGAATCGATCGGAGATCAGTGTGCTGATAGCTTCCAGGGCAGCATTTTCATCTGTCCCCTCTATTTCCAATTCCAGCTCCGTGCCTTTGCCTGCAGCTAGTAACATCAGGGCCATCACGCTTTTTCCATCTACGGCTTTACCCTGGCAATGCACTTTAATATTGGAGCAGAACCTGGAGGAGGTCTGCGCGAACTTGCTTGCAGCGCGGGCGTGCAAGCCGAGTTTATTGATGATGGTCAGTTGGTGTTTCTGCATTGCGCTGCTCGACAAAAATCTATTTTTGTTGCTCCCTGTGGCGTATCTGGACGTTATCAAACTCTTTGGAAAATTTCTTTACCAGCTGTTCAACCATATAAACTGATCGATGTCGGCCCCCAGTGCAGCCGATAGAGACACAGGTGTAGCTGCGATTACTTTTCTGGTACGAGGGCAGCCAGTTTTCCAGAAAGTTGGTGATGTCAGCCTCCATCTTTGCGGTCTCTGGGTGAGAGCGCAAGAATTCAGCGACTTCGATATCCTTACCGGTTTTTTCTCTTAGAGCAGGTTCCCAATAGGGATTGGGCAGGCAGCGTAGGTCAAAAATCAAGTCTGCATCCACTGGCACCCCATGTTTGAACCCAAAGGACTGGAAAAGAATCGCCATGCTGTTTGATTGTTCACCAACAACACGATTTTTAATCAGTTCACGCAGCTGGTGCAAACTCAAGGTGCTGGTATCAATAACCATATCCGCGATGGTGGAGATGGGGGTGAGCAGCTCTTTTTCCTGGTTGAGGGCTTCTAGTAGGTGGGTGCAGTCATTGCTGAGGGGGTGCTTTCGTCGGGTCTCGCTGAATCGCTGTACCAATACTGGCTCTCGCGCATCGAGATAAATAACATCGCATTGCACTCCCGCCTCGCGCAAAGATTCGATTACGCCGGGAGCCTGCCTGATGTCTTGCCAAAGGTTGCGGGCATCGACACCTAAGGCCAAAGGGGTATTCTCTTTCGGCGGTTGTGCCCTGACTCGCTTAACCAGCTCGGGGAGAAGGCTGGTGGGGAGGTTGTCGATGCAGTTGAAGCCAACATCCTCCAATAACTGCAGGGCAGAACTTTTACCGGAACCGGAGCGGCCACTAATTATCACCAAGCGCATGGGGAGCCCTTTTCTTTGGTCAAGTCTTTATTATTCCGCTTGTTGTACCACTTAAACACTGGAGTCAATGTCAGCTGCTAACCGAACTGCCCTCAAGCGGCTGCAGTACTATCAATAGCGAGGGCGTAGAGTTCATCACTACTCTGTGCTTGCCTTAGCTTATCTCTTACCAGGCTATCGGAAAACAAGGCGGCAATTTCTGCCAGTGTATCCAGATGTTCCTGCTCCGCATCTTCGGGAACCAGGAGAGTAAATAACAAGTCGACTGGCTGGCGATCGACAGAGTCAAAATCAATGGCGGGCTGTGTGGTACAGAGAACTCCGATGGGACTATCGCATCCGGGCAATCTGCAATGGGGGATTGCGACACCATCACCAATACCAGTGGAGCCCAGGCGCTCACGGGCGATCAGCTGGTTAAAAACTGTGTCGGAGTCGTGTTGGGGATATTGTTCGGCAATCGCCTGGGCAATATTGAGCAGTAACTTTTTTTTGCTGCTCCCCGCCAAGTGGCAAAGGCTGAGGCGGGGAGAGAGTAATGCTTCCAGTGTCATAGTTCAGCGATGGTTCTGCAACTTCTCTTTGTGTTTTTTCAGTTGGCGGTCCAGCTTATCAGTGAGCGCATCAATTGCCGCGTACATATCTCTGTCCTCAGACCCTGCACAGAGGTCGTGACCATTGATATGTACTGTCGCTTCAGCTTTTTGGATCAGCTTTTCGACGGACAAAATAACTTGCGCGTTGGTGATATTGTCGTAGTGCCTGGACAGCTTCTCCATTTTGCTTTCGCAGTAGCTGCGCATAGGTGAGGTTACGTCGACATGGTGGCCACTAATATTGATCTGCATGGATTTCTCCTTAAAAGTGCATCACAAGTCCGCGCTCACCCCCTATCGGGTCGCAACCCTACTAGGAAGTGGGCCAGAATGGAAGGATACACTCAAATTTTGGATTTTGGTCGCAGGTGGGCGGCGGAAGGCGTCATTAGTGCATGACTATATATAGTATTGCGGTCAAAATTGCTGGTTGAATTTTAAAGGGGAGTCTAAACCAGCCTTTTTCTCTCACTTGAGGAGGGGATACCCATGGATTCGCGGTATTTCGCTACTGTTCGTCGCGCAACCTTGATGCCTTGCTTATCCAATTCCTGGGTGATTTTATTGTCAGAGAGCGGTTTTCGTGGCACCTCTGAATCAATTAGCTTGCGAATCAGAGCTCGAATGGCTGTGGACGAGGCGTCCTCTCCAGAATCTGTGCTGACGTGACTGGAGAAGAAATATTTGAGTTCGAATACTCCACGTGGGGTCAACATGTATTTCTGAGTAGTTACTCGAGAGATGGTGGATTCATGCATGCCAATGGTTTCGGCAATATCAGCCAGAACCATCGGTCTCATCGCCTCCGGCCCCTCTTCAAAAAAGCCCTGCTGCTTATCCACAATTGAGGTGGCAACTTTTAGTAGGGTGTCGTGGCGGCTCTGTAAGCTTTTAAGGAACCATCGGGCCTCTTGGAGGTGATCCCGTAAAAAGTTGTTGTCCCGTGAGTTATCCGCTCGTTTTACCAGGGATGCATATTGCCCATTGATGCGGATTTTGGGGGTGATTTCCGGGTTCAGTTCAACCAGCCAGCGGTGTTCTTTGCGCGACACAATAATGTCAGGAATGACGTAAGCAGGTTGCTCGCCATTAAATTCCTCACCGGGATTAGGGGTTAAAGTCTGGATAAGGCGGATCACCTCACCTAATTGAGATTCGTTGAGGCGTGTGCGCCTGCTGAGCTGCCTGAAGTCTCTTTTCCCAAGCAATTCCAGGTGGCGCTCAATGATGGCCTGTGCCTCTTTCAGCCACGGGGTTTCTCCTGGTAGCTGTTTTAACTGAAGCAATAAACACTCTTGGAGGCTTCTAGCCCCGCAGCCGGCAGGTTCAAACTGTTGCACAGCTTTAAGTACGGCCGCTACCTCATCCTCGTCGACTTGTAGGGAGGTGGCAACATCATCAACGTCAGTGTTGAGTAGTCCGTTCGGATCGATCGCATCAATGAGGTGCTCGCCGATCCACTTGTCGTGGCTAGACAGAGCAGTTAGGTTTAATTGCCAGCGTAGGTGGTCCTGCAGCGTATCAGTTGAGCTGTTGCGCTCAAAATTGGAGTCTTCCCCCTCTGCTGGGCCGCTATAGCTGCTGTAAATGTCATCCCAATGAGAATCAACCGGCAGCTCTGTTGGGATGTCCTGGCTCCAGTCGGTATCGCCAAGCTCTTTCTCTTCACTGGAGGTGCTGTTTAAGCCTTCCTCCGAGGTGGTTGGGGGCTCTTGCTGGGCGTTTTTTTCGGTAATCGCTGTTGCAGGAGTCAGGTCCTCGCTCTCAACCTCTAACATTGGATTGCTATCGAGGGCCGCTTGAACTTCCTGCTGTAAATCCAATGTAGAAAGTTGCAGGAGGCGTATTGCCTGCTGCAACTGGGGAGTCATTGTTAGCTGTGTGCCGAGCTTGAGCTGGAGAGACTGCTTCATAGTTTAGTGCTGCAGGCCGGTGCGACAATGGGTTCGTCAAAGTTAACCCGAGATGGCGCAGACTACCCCGGCCCCCAAACTATTACAAGCAATAAGCGTGCCGACTGCAGGCAATTGAATGGTCAGTCCAAAAATAAAATATGATGTGGTTCTCGATATTTCGCTTATTTGATTATGTTTGTCATCATTCGCCATTAAATGGTGAACTCGTGTCCCAAATAGACTTCCCGCACTTGCTGATTGGCAAGGACGTCATTTGGTGTGCCTGAGGCAATGATATGGCCCTCGCTGACGATATAGGCGGTTTCGCAGATATCCAGGGTTTCCCTTACATTGTGGTCTGTGATCAGAACGCCGATATCCCTGTCACGCAAATGGCGAATTATGTATTTAATATCATTTACTGAGATGGGGTCGACACCGGCAAAGGGTTCGTCGAGTAGGACAAAGCTCGGGTTTGTAGCGAGGGCGCGGGCAATCTCTACTCGGCGTCTTTCCCCACCGGATAGAGCCATTCCGAGACTGTTTTCAATGTGGGTAATGTTAAACTCTTCAAGCAGCTCCTGCGCCTGTTTTTCTCGCTCCGCGCGACTGAGTCCCTTGCGAGTTTCTAGGATTGCGAGAATGTTGTCGCGTACTGACAGTCGGCGGAAAACAGAGGCCTCTTGGGGAAGATAACCGATCCCTTTGCGGGCACGCCCGTGCATTGACAGGCGGGTAATATCTTCGTCGTCGATCAGGACTTGCCCGGCATCAGCCTGCACCAGCCCTGCGATCATGTAGAAACAGGTGGTTTTTCCAGCTCCATTGGGACCTAGCAAACCGACGACCTGCCCACTTGAGACACTGACAGAGACATCTTGAACAACTTTTCTTTTCTTATATTGTTTGGCGAGGTGTAACGCTTGTAGCGTTGGCATAATGAGTCCTGAAATCTAGCCGCAGCCGAGAGAGGCAGCGGATTACATCATTGTAAATAGCGCTGGTTTACAGGCATTGAAATTTGGGTGGATTACTGATCTGTGGTGGTACCTGTTTCGGCTTCGGTTTCTGTGGGTTCGCCGGCTCCGGTACTCTCAGGCTTCCAGATCATCTCAACTCTCCCCTTGCCCGGTTGACTGCGAGCGCTCATTTGTTCGGTTGCGAGGTCGTAGTCAATTTTCTCGGCAGTCAGGGTGTTGCCATCGCGATCGATATAAGCCTGCCCGGTAAGCTGTAGCTCTTCAGAGCTGATGACATACTCTATACGTTCAGCGTGGGCTTTTACAGGTTCCTCGCTCTCCAATATCTTTTGTTGGAAGTGTGCCGGGCGGCCAACAGCAATGACCCGGCTAATTTCATCGCTGGCTGTAAAGTAGACCTCCACTCGATCTGCCCTGATTTGAAGGGAGCCCTGTGTGATGACTACATTGTCACTATAAACCACGAGGTTGTTGGCGCGGTCAGCTGACATAGATTCCGAGCCCACAGATATTCTCTGGGTTCTGTCGTCGGGTAAAGCCTGCGTTACGGTAGTAATAGCTGCTAGCGTAATAGCTGTGAGGGCCTTAAAGATAGAGGAATAGCGGTTATTGGGTGTCATAGCTGCTCTTTACATCGGACAGGATTTCCATCCGGTTTTCTTTCAGGTAAGCGCGCATCCCCGTTCCTTCAGTGCGGTTGGGGCCGGAGCTAATAGTAACAACTTTGTCGGTCTCGGCGAATTCCCTGTCTGGGAAGATTGTGATTCGTGGTGTGACTAGTTGGATGCCATTAGGGGTGGGGAGTTCATCAATTTGAACATCGCCTGTGAGTACGATTCGTTTTCCCCGGTTGAAGGCCACACCTCGTTCGGATCGAGTTGCCCACTTGGGTTGGTCGTCCGTATAGAACAGCATGCGCGGTTCTTTTAGGTTGGCGCGATCCCTGCGCTTAAACTGAAAGTAGGTAATTTGTTCTGCATCCACGCGATAAGCTAAATTGCCTGCCTGGTCAAAATTTCGAGTTTCAGCCCCCATGATAACAAGTTCTGGAGCTCGATTTTGCTGCTGCGGTGTGGGCCTTTTACCCAGCAATTGTTCTGGCGGACTCTCGGAAAACCAGAGTCCGGCACTGATAAGCAGAATGACCAGTACGAGAGGCAGCCAGGAACGCATCATTTTTCTCCGATATAGGGGGCGAGCGCCGCGTCAAAAGTCCCCTGAGCAATCATAATGCGGTCACAGACTTCGCGTACAGCGCCTTCGCCACCACGTGTTTCGGTGACCCACAGCGCGCGTTCCCGTACAGGTGGGGCCGCATTGGGTGGTGCGATGGGGCACCCAATCTTGGTCATTACTAGAAGGTCGGGATAATCATCACCGACATAGGCGATATCCTCCAGGCGGCAAGACTCCTCAGATAGTAACTCTTGTAGGGCGGCAAACTTGTCTTCCCGACCTTGAATTAACTTATTGATACCTAGGTCGTGGGCGCGGCGTTCTACAACGTTACTACGCCGGCCAGTAATAATGGCTACGCGAACCCCGGAGTTTTGCAGCATCTTAATGCCGTGCCCATCCAGGGTGTTAAAGGTTTTGAGTTCATTGCCGCTGTTGTCAAAATAAAGCTTTCCGTCTGTCAGGACTCCGTCCACATCCAGAACAAGCCAGCGGATATTTTTAAGGGAATCATTTATTTTTTGTTCGGATATCACCGGAATAATCTCTCTTCGCCTTTGTTTGTGAGGGCAAAACCTGCATATTAAATATCCGGTATTATCTCAGATAACACCGGCGCGCAGAATATCGTGCATATGGAGTACGCCAACTGGGTGATGCGCTTCATCTTCCACAACTAATGCGGTGATTTTATAGTCCTCCATAATCCTCAGCGACTCTGCAGCAAGAGTGTCAGCAGAAACCGTTTTAGGACGGCGACTCATCACCTCCTCCATAACTGCTTTGTCGAGTTCGATTTTTTGGTCTATTACCCTGCGCAAATCACCGTCAGTGAATACACCCAGTAATTCACCATTGTTATTTACAATAGTCGTCATGCCGAACCCTTTGCTGGTCATCTCCAGTAGGGCTTTTGATAGTAGAGTCTCTGGAGTTACCTGGGGAAGCTCGTCGCCCGCATGCATTACATCCTCAACCTTTAATAGAAGCCTTCGCCCTAGGGCGCCGCCTGGGTGAGAGAATGCGAAGTCTTCTGCGGTAAAACCTCTAGCCTCGAGAAGGGCGACAGCAAGGGCGTCTCCCATCACGAGAGTGACGGTTGTGGATGAGGTGGGAGCCAGATTGAGGGGGCAGGCCTCTGTGGCTACCGATATATCCAGATTGACTTCCGCAGCTTGAGCGAGAGGGGAGTCAGTTTTACCTGCCATGCTTATTAGTGGAATACCCAGGCGTTTTAGTAGGGGGAGTAGGGTGAGGACTTCACCGGAGGAGCCAGAATTGGATATGGCAATAACAACATCGTCTCGGGTGATCATGCCGAGGTCGCCGTGGCTCGCTTCGCCGGGGTGAACAAAGAAGCTAGGAGTGCCAGTACTGGCAAGGGTTGCGGCGATCTTGCGGCCAATATGCCCTGACTTCCCCATTCCGGTAACGATTGTGCGGCCGCGACACTGCATGATCATGTCACAGGCTCGCTGAAACTCCCCATTAATTCTGTTTTCCAGTGCTGCCACCGCTTCGGTTTCCATACGGACGGTGCGGCGTCCGGCCTCCAAAATTAAATTCTGTGTCATCAACTGCCTCGTATCGCTTGCTAGTGCTTTTTAACCAGTGCCGTAAAACTGCCTATTATGCGACAGCTTCGCTATTTACCTGTGTGACAGCGTGGATAATTTTTGTCTTTAGGGCCCAGCACTCGAAGAGGGCTCGACATTTTGCTGTCGTGCTAATCTATATTAGCGGTCTGCTGGCTGAGGAAAAAGCCAGTGTGTTGTTCGGTTGTGTCAAATGACACGCTTGTACATCGCCACATTACCAGGTGCGGCCATGGTATAGTTTGCCGTCTCCGCTGTCAGCTATGTCACTCAATGGATGATCGACACATTCTCAGTTGGGCTGCGGGAAAGTTGATATGTGGTATTGCTATGGCACTAAATTGTGCCATGTGCGTCCAAGGAATGATTTGCTAACTGGAGATAATTTGTGAACGCATCATTTTGGATTGGCCGGTACGGTTTGTCGCGATGGATTAGGTTTGCGCTTTGTGTTGTTTTTGCGTCTGCAGTAGTGCCTGTAGCTAATGCTGCTCAAAATCCATATGTAATGATTGAGGGGGTTTCTGATGAGTTACTGGGGGTGATTCGATCTAATGCCCAGTATGCGAATTCAGATCCGCAAAGATATTACGGTGCTGTCGAGGGCGTGCTGACACCGGTTGTAGATTTTGATTTTATCGCTCGGGGTGTAATGGGGCGCTATGCGAAGCAAGCGACCGCCGAGCAGCGTTCTCGTTTTACGCAGGCTTTTCGTCGTGACCTGGTTGCAACATTTGCTCGTGGCGTTGCAAATTTTGGGGATTTGGACGTAAAAGTGGTTAACCCTGGCACCACTCCGCAGGGTAATCGTGTCAATGTCCTTCAGGAAGTCCGCAGTAAAGAAGGAATCACAAAGGTATCTTATACCTTGGTGCGCAATCGGGCGGGCCAGTGGAAATTGATCAACGTAATTCTGAACGGGGTCAACCTGGGCAA
Organism: Microbulbifer maximicatervae (SeqCode); assembly: GCF_052467815.1. Lineage (NCBI taxonomy): Bacteria > Pseudomonadati > Pseudomonadota > Gammaproteobacteria > Cellvibrionales > Microbulbiferaceae > Microbulbifer > Microbulbifer maximicatervae (SeqCode). The sequence goes on along the minus strand of NZ_CP174326.1, from coordinate 234,440 downwards.
GACTTTCCGCAGTCAGTTCTCCCAGTCAATGCAGACTTATGGAGATATCGATAAGGTGATTTCCAATTGGTCGGCGGCAGATGATGCAGCCAATAAAGTGAGCTGATCCGCGAACTTTGGGGTGCGCAGCTGCGCACTCCGCCTGATTCAAGTACACTTGCGTGCTGTTTTTAACTAATCGCAATTCCCTCCTATGCAACCAGACGAAATCAAGACCCTAATTGAAGGGCAAATTCCCGATAGCACTGTTGAAGTGGCTTTCGAAGGTAGTCATCTGATGGTGACTGTGGTGAGCAGTGCCTTTGAAGGTTTGAGTCGTTTAAAAAAACAACAGCTTGTCTATGCCGCACTTGGCGAAAAAATCGCCGATGGTACCTTGCATGCCGTGCAAATGCAGACTCTGACTCCAGAAGAAGCCAGTCGTTAACCTGCCATTGCCGCTGAGGTGTTGGCGATCTAGATTAAGAGATTGAATGGATAAGTTGATAATAGAGGGCGGTAGCCCGATCTCCGGGACTCTGAGGATTTCTGGTGCTAAAAATTCAGCCTTGCCGATATTGGCTGCTGCGTTATTGGCTGATGGGCCCGTGCAAATCGATAATTTGCCGCACCTCAATGATATTACCACCATGATCACCTTGCTCCGGTGTATGGGGTGTGATGTCACTATTGATGAAAAGTTGGGCGTTGAAATCGATCCCCGCTCAGTCAATGACCTGACGGCTCCCTACGAGCTGGTTAAAACCATGCGGGCCTCAATCCTGGTTCTGGGGCCTCTATTGGCCAGGCACGGTGTGGCAAATGTCTCCTTCCCTGGTGGCTGTGCAATTGGCAGTCGACCGGTCGATATTCACCTCAAAGGCCTGGAGGCCATGGGTGCCGAGATCACTATCGATGGTGGTTTTATCCGGGCTCGCTCTAATGGCCGTCTCAAAGGTGCCAATATCGTCATGGAAAAAGTGACGGTTGGTGGCACTGAAAACTTATTGATGGCAGCAGTGCTCGCAGAGGGTACAACAACTCTCCACAACGCTGCGCGTGAGCCTGAAATCGTTGATTTGGCTGAATTCCTTATTGCGATGGGTGCCCAGATAGAAGGGGTTGGGACCGACACCCTGCGTGTTCACGGTGTGCCTAAACTCACCCCCTGTAAGTTCACCGTTATGCCGGACCGTATTGAAACCGGAACCTTCCTGGCAGCCGCTGCTGCGGCGAGAGGTAAGGTGCGCCTGCTTAATACCCGTGCTGATATCCTCGATGCGGTGATGCTCAAGTTTGAAGAAGCTGGCGCCCATATCAGTTGCGGTGACAACTGGATTGAACTGGATATGAAAGGCAATCGCCCAAAAGCGGTGAGCTTCCGCACAGCGCCTTACCCAGCTTTCCCTACAGATATGCAGTCCCAGTTCACAGCAATGAATGCTGTAGCCGAAGGGAAGGGGACTGTGGTTGAGACCATCTTTGAAAACCGCTTAATCCAGGTCCATGAGCTCAATCGAATGGGAGCGGATATCACTCTGGAGGGCAATACGGCAATTGTTACCGGGGTAGAGAAACTTAAAGGCGCTCCGGTAATGGCCTCTGATCTACGCGCATCAGCGAGCCTGGTTATTGCCGGCATGGTGGCAGAGGGCACTACTATGGTGGATCGTATTTACCATATTGACCGCGGCTATGAGTGTATTGAAGAGAAGCTTCGACAGCTCGGCGCGAATATTCGGCGTATTCCCGGCTGATTGCTGCAAAGTTAACCCCAAGAGCCAAAGACGGACTGGCGTAAATCGAAATGACTGCACAAATTACAATCGCACTGACTAAAGGGCGGATTCTTCAGGAGACTCTGCCGCTTCTTAAGGCGGCGGGATTGGAGCCTATTGAGGATCTGACTAAGAGTCGGAAGTTGATATTCCCAACGAATTGCGAAGGGGTTCATCTTCTTCTCTTGCGAGGCGTGGATGTGCCTACTTATGTGCAGCACGGCGCTGCTGATATCGGTGTGGCTGGTAAGGATACATTGCTTGAGCACGGTTCTGATGGCATTTATGAGCCTCTAGATTTGGGTATTGCTCGCTGTCGCCTGATGACAGCCGGTGTTAAAGGTGGACAGCTGCCCAGTGGCCGAATCAAGGTCGCTACCAAGTTTGTGCAAAGCGCCAAGAGGCATTACGCCTCGATCGGGCGTCAGGCCGACATTATTAAGCTGTATGGGGCTATGGAGCTCGCACCGCTAATGAACCTGGCCGATGAGATCGTGGATATTGTGGATAGCGGCAATACGCTAAAGGCCAATGGCCTTGAAGCTCGCGAGACCATTGCGCAAATTAGTAGCCGGCTTATCGTCAATAAGGCCGCTCTGAAGATGAAATATGCATCTATTAATAGTCTGATTGAGAAACTGGCAGCGGCTGTCGCACAAACCAAGTAGATTCCTGAAGCGTTATGACGAACAAAATAATTCGTCGGCTAAATACGGTCGATATAGATTTTGATGAACAATTGAAGCAGTTGCTCGCTTGGGAGTCGGTGGCAAATCATGAGGTCGAAAGTATCGTTGCAGAAATATTGCAGCGGGTTCGCTCTCAGGGTGATAAGGCTGTTATTGAATTTACTAACCGCTTCGATCATCGAGATCTCGCAGCTGCAGAAGAATTCGCCCTTCCAGCCACTGAGCTTAATGCAGCTCTGGATCGTATTGCTGTCGAAGAGCGCGAGGCCCTGGAAGTCGCTGCTGATAGAGTTAGGCGCTATCACGAGCATCAGCGACAGGAGTCCTGGCGCTATACAGAGGCTGATGGGACTGTGTTGGGGCAGCAGATTACCCCAATGCAAAGTGTTGGTATTTATGTTCCCGGAGGTAAGGCGAGCTACCCTTCTTCCGTGCTTATGAATGCAATTCCAGCAAAGGTGGCAGGTGTGCAGGCCGTTAATATGGTAGTGCCTGCTCCGAAGGGAGAGCTAAACGACCTGGTGTTGGCGGCAGCGGCAATTGCTGGAGTGGACCGGGTGTTTACGATTGGTGGTGCCCAGGCAGTAGCCGCGCTCGCTTATGGCACTGAGTCTGTCCCAGCTGTGGATAAAATAGTTGGCCCGGGTAATATCTTTGTTGCCAGTGCCAAGCGGGCAGTTTTTGGCCATGTCGCCATCGACATGATTGCGGGTCCATCTGAAATCCTGGTGATCTGCGATGGGCAAACCGAGCCCGATTGGATTGCAATGGATCTGCTTTCGCAGGCGGAGCACGATGAGCAGGCGCAATCTATTTTGTTGTGTCCAGACGCCGAATATTTAGATCGAGTTGAGAACTCGCTTCAGAGGCTTTTGTCAGAGCTGCCCCGGGCAGAAATTGCCGCACGTTCCCTTGTTGATCGCGGGGCGCTGATCCAGGTGGAGTCCGTACAGCAGGCGATAGAAATCTCTAATCGGATTGCGCCGGAGCATTTAGAGGTGTCAGTAGAGAGTCCGGAAGCTTACCTTGCAGAAATTCATAATGCTGGAGCTATTTTCCTTGGGCGCTATACCGCAGAGGCCTTGGGGGATTACTGTGCCGGCCCCAATCACGTCCTTCCTACCAGTGGTACTGCTCGATTTTCTTCGCCTCTGGGGGTATACGATTTCCAGAAGCGAAGCTCGGTTATTTACTGCTCGGAAAAAGGTGCTGATGCCTTGGGGCGTGTGGCGCGCACCCTTGCTCTCGGGGAGGGGTTGGATGCTCATGCCCGCTCTGCGGCTTATAGGGTAAAGGGCTTGTGAGGGGAGCACCCCGGCAGAGCTGATTCTGCGGGGGTGTAAAACCTTATTCTGTAGTGGGAATACGGGTAGCTTGCCAGGCTAGAGCGCGCCACTCACCTTCCCGCTTAATAAATGTGCCGGTATTAAAGTAGTAGCTTTGTTCATCTTTGCTGCTGTCATTTGCAGATAGCTTGAATGCAATGATAGCGGTATCCCCCAGCAATCGAATGTCGATCTCCTCGGCGGTATAGCTCGTAGTTACAGACTCGCTGGGAGATGTTTGCATTCCCTGCATAATCTCGCTTTTTCCAAAGCGTTTTCCTCCGGAGCTGGTATACACCAGGTCCTCGGCCCAGAAACGTTGATGGGCCTGGGAGTCAGTGGCGGCCCTGCCGATAAAGTCGATCAGCAGTTGATGCAAATCTTCTCGATCCCCAGCGGCCGCTGGGGTTGTGGTTATGGTAAAAAACAGAGCTAAAACCAGTGAGCGCATAGAGGGCTCCTTCTTTAGAAATTATTCTATTGTCGTCTTTGTCTGGGGCTCTTCCGAAACAGTGGCATCAACCGTGTGGGACACTCCATCACGAATAAATGTTATTGATATGGTGTCGCCGGGGCGCAGAGTGGCCATGGTAGCCTCCCCTTGTTTGCCATCGCCGATGGGTAAGCCGTCAATATGTGTAATGACATCTCCGGGCTGAAGTCCTGCAATGTGCGCCGGGCCTTCATTGTAGATGGCTGTCACCATTACGCCGCCGGTCGAGTTTAAATTGAACTCTTTGGCCATTTGCGGGCTGATGCCGCGAGCTTCAATGCCCAGCCAGCCGGGTACGACGCGGCCATAAGCAATAATATCCTGCATTACCTTGAAGGCAATGTTGGCGGGAATGGCAAAACTGATACCGCCGGAATAGCCGGACTGATTGAGGATTGAGGTATTGATGCCAAGCAGGCGGCCGCGAGAGTCAACAAGGGCACCCCCTGAGTTTCCCGGATTGACGGCAGCATCTGTTTGCAAAAAGTTTTGCAGATAGCTTCCGGTACCTGAATTCTCAAGGTGGCGACCTTTTGCGCTGATAATGCCCTGGGTCACAGTTTGCCCAACGCCGAAAGGATTACCAATTGCCAGGACTACATCGCCGACCTGGGCTCTATCTGGCTCACCAACTGAAATGGAGGTTAGGCCGTCGAGATCAATTTTGAGAACGGCCAGGTCAAAATCCGTATCGCTGCCTACCAGCCTTGCCTGTGCTTCCCGCCCGTCAGCCAAAAGGATAACGATGGCGTCAGCCTGATCGACCACATGATGGTTGGTCAAAATGTAACCGTTGTCGCTGGCAATGACGCCTGACCCAAGGTTGGATTGCATCCTCTGCCTTTGCGGAACATCCATATTGTCAAATAGACGTCTAAATAGGGGATCGTTAAACAAAGGGTGTTGGCGCTGGGGCATAGCCATTCGCGTGTAGATGTTGACTACAGCGGGGCCTGCTACATTGACGGCATGGGCATAGGAAACCGGGCCTTGGATATCGTTTCCATCGGCTTTGGGCGTGACACCACGTAGTTGCGGGAATATAACCAAGAGTAGGGCAGCCATGGCTAGGCCTACCAAGGTGGGTAGGGCCCAATCTTGTAGAAATCGGTTCTGGGACACTCGTGACTCCTCTTTGCGCTGATTATACACACGTCTCCAAGTGGAATCGCTGCACATAGCGTTGGTTAGAGGAAATTGTTGCTTCTCCTGAGTATGCTTGTTTCAGCACCGGACTGTCTTGGATCATAAATACTCTGTGTTCTGTTTTGGTTGGATGAGTATTTATGGTCTCTTGCGTTGGGCGTTTTTTATTTACAGCTACCTTGTGCAATTTTGGTATATCTGTGAAGTTGGGGGTAGGAAGGCCGAGGAATTGATCGGTGGTCCTTATTTGCTGGGTATAATGTGATTCCTGTATCCCATTGACATTGGTCGCTTGCGATAGATGCGTATAATGGCCAGTCGAAATTTTAAGACTAACCGGTAACTACTGTTTTTGGAGACCTAAATGTCCCTAGTTCGCCCCCATGGCAGCGTTGAGCTTCAGCCACGCTTTGTATATGACAGTGAAAGGCATCACCAATTGATGCACGAAGCGGAGTCCCTGCCGTCAATCGTGGTCAGTTCTGCTGCCGCCGCCAACGCGGTAATGCTTGGGGCGGGGTACTTTAATCCGTTGCACGGCTATATGAATCTGGCAGATGCTATGAGTGTCGCTGAAACCCTGCGCACGGTAGATGGTTTATTCTGGCCGGTGCCGGTTGTCAACGTTGTTAAAGATGCCAGTGAAATCGAGGGAGCCTCCCGTATTGCCCTGCGCGACCCGAACGTAGAGGGTAATCCAGTTCTCGCGGTGATGGATGTTGAGGCGATCGAAACCATCTCTGAAGAGCAAATGGACACCATAGCTGAACAGGTATTTGGCACTTTGGATGAGAAGCATCCTGGTGTTGCAACCTTCAAATCTGCTGGCCGCACTCTGGTTTCTGGGCCGATTGAAGTATTGAACTTCAGCTATTTCCAGAGTGACTTCCCGGACACCTTCCGCACTGCAGTTGAAATTCGCAATGAGTTCAAGGAGCGTGGTTGGAATAAGGTTGTAGCCTTCCAGACTCGCAATCCGATGCACCGTGCTCACGAAGAGTTGTGCAAAATGGCCCTGGATGGCGTAGAAGCGGATGGTGTTCTGATCCATATGTTGCTCGGCCAGTTGAAACCTGGCGATATCCCCGCTCCAGTGCGCGATGCTTCCATTCGCAAGATGGTAGAGCTGTACTTCCCGGCAAATACTGTGATGGTTACCGGTTATGGCTTCGATATGCTGTATGCCGGCCCTCGCGAAGCAGTACTGCATGCCGTATTCCGTCAGAACTGTGGCTGTAGCCACCTGATTGTAGGTCGCGATCACGCTGGCGTTGGCGATTACTATGGCGCTTTTGATGCGCAGACTATTTTTGATGAGAAGGTACCCGAGGGTGCTCTTGAGATTGAGATCTTCCGTGCTGATCACACTGCTTATTCCAAGAAATTGAATAAGGTGGTTATGATGCGTGATGTTCCGGATCACACCAAAGAAGACTTTATTCTGCTCTCGGGCACCAAGGTACGTGAAATGTTGGGTGATGGTATTGCGCCGCCCCCAGAGTTCTCCCGTCCTGAAGTGGCGCAGATTTTGATGGACTATTATCAGAGTCTGTAGGTGCCAAATAAAAAAGGCGGGTAACTACCCGCCTTTTTTATATCTGGAAAAACTGTGTTAGCCCCCTGTCTGGTGGGCTCAGTCTGTCCTAACTGCTTTCGTGAGCCTCTTTTTCGAGTCCATAGTCTTCGGCAAGAGTACCTTTGGCACCAGGTTCTTTTGGGGCCCAGTCGCGAGGTGGCTCTATATCCTGCAGCTTTTCATCGTTGTCATTTAATTTCCCACTACCTGCTTTCAGCATTTGGCGACCAATATCCTGGCTGGATAGGCGCAGCGCGCTATTAGAGAGGTATTCGTGAACCTCTTTGTAGCTTTCGGTGAGGTTGTGGACGAGTTGTGAAGTCTGGTCAAAGTGATCGTTGACCTGTAGCTGGAAATCTTCGAGCTTGTTGTTGGCCTCACGGAGTCTCTGCTCCAGCTCCTCTGAGCGCTCCACACTGGTACGCCCGCGCACAGCCAGGAATGCCAGGAATGCACCCAGGGTCATACCGAGGACGCCGACTAGAATTAATACCGATGTAGAGTGCACTTACTACCTCCTCAACTTGCTTTTTATTGTACAGATCTCCTCGCGAAGAGGTGAGGCTGCCTGTGTTCGGCTTTGCCGGTGTCTGCACTGTGGGCAGCCGATGTTACGTGGCTGTGGCCCCTCATAATAGAGTGGGCAGTATACGCGATTATTACGCTGACAATTCAATGTTGTCGGCTAATTGCGACAGAATGCTTGGCGCCTGGTTCCAGTTTGCAGGGAGGGCTGGCTATTTCGGATGGTTGCACTGGTAATTGAGGTGTCGACTGTCTTGTCCTGTGCGCTGAATGGTTGAATTTGGTAGAGTGCGCGCCAGTTATTCAGTAGTCGAAGAAATTTTCCTCTATGTTGCCCGCCAAACCACTATTTTCTTCTCCTCTTGAGCGTTATGAGAGAGACCTTCAGCGCCCTGACTTTGTTGAGGATCAATCTCAGCGTCAGGCAGTTGAGGAGCTGCAAGATCTTCATCGGCGCTTGGTGGCTCGGTCTGAGCGCGGTGCGATCGTCAGTTTTTTGTCCCGTATTCGCAGTGGCGCTAATGAGCCCGAGAAGGGTCTCTACTTTTGGGGTGGGGTAGGCCGCGGAAAAACCTACCTAATGGATGCGTTTTTTGAGTCCCTGCCGTTCGCGGAAAAACAGCGCACCCATTTTCATCGCTTTATGCGTCGAGTTCACCAGGATCTAAAGGAGTACGCTGGGGAGAAGAATCCGCTGGAGAAGGTGGCAGATAAGATTGCCCGCCGCGCTCGGGTGCTCTGCTTTGATGAGTTTTTCGTCTCAGATATTGCCGATGCCATGATATTGGCCGGCCTGTTGGATGCATTGTTCCGCCGAGGGGTGGCTCTGGTGGCGACCTCGAATATTGTACCCAAGGGCTTATATAAAGATGGGTTGCAGAGGGTACGGTTTCTTCCGGCCATCGATCTGCTGGAGAAGTACACCAAGGTGGTTAATGTCGATAGCGGTACCGATTACCGGCTGCGCACCCTGGAGATATTGGAGTTATATCATTCTCCGCTGGGACCTGAGGCGGATAGCAGTCTGGAACAGAGTTTTTCACAATTGAGTGTCAGCGGCTGCGAAGCCCGTAGCGAGGTTCAGCTGCAAGTGGAGGGGCGCCCAATTCGAGCCTTGAAAGTAGCGGATGATGTTGCTTGGTTTGATTTTGTGGATCTGTGTGATGGACCGCGATCGCAAAATGACTATATCGAATTGGCCAGGGAGTTCCATACGGTGCTTCTGGGGTCAGTGGTCAGGTTTGATGAGCGTATGGATGCTCAGGCGCGTCGCTTCATTAATCTAGTGGATGAATTTTACGACCGGTGCGTGAAACTGGTGATTTCTGCGGAGGTTCCAGCTGAGGAACTGTACGTCGGCCGGAACCTTAAGTTTGAGTTTGAACGCACGGTGAGTCGGCTTTTGGAGATGCAGTCCCGCGAATATCTGGAGCGGCCCCACCGCCCCGAATAAGTCTGTCGGGTCGGGGTAAATTCTGCTTGAAAAGCATACACTCCTTTTGTACTATCCGCGCTCTTTTGTGGGACGGCCCCTAATTCTGGGGGTCATATTACAGGTGTTTATAACATGAAGACTTACAGTGCCAAGCCAGAAGCGGTAAAACGCGACTGGTACATTGTTGACGCTGCGGACAAGACCCTCGGCCGTATTGCTGCCGAGATCGCAACCCGCCTGCGCGGCAAGCACAAGCCTGAATACACGCCCCACGTGGACACTGGTGATTACATTGTTGTAATCAACGCAGAAAAGGTTCGCGTGACCGGTAACAAGGCCAAAGACAAGATCTACCATAGCCATTCCGGCTACCCCGGTGGTCTCAAATCCATCAGCTTCGAAAAGTTGATCGAAAAAGCGCCCGAGCGCACCGTTCAAAGCGCCGTAAAAGGCATGCTGCCGAAGGGTCCTTTGGGTCGTGCCATGTTCAAGAAGCTGAAAGTATACAGCGGCAGTGAACATCCTCATGTGGCTCAACAGCCGATTGAACTGGCGATCTAAACGGGAATAAATCTGATGGCAACTACTCAATACTACGGTACCGGCCGCCGCAAAACCTCCACCGCTCGCGTCTTTCTCGCGGCGGGTGAAGGTAAAATCACCGTAAACGGTCGCACCCTGGACGAATACTTTGGCCGTGAAGTGGCTCGCATGATCGTGCGTCAGCCGCTGGAAAAGGTTGAAATGGTCGAGAAATTCGATATCACTGTTACTGTTAAAGGTGGCGGTTCCTTTGGTCAGGCGGGTGCTATCCGTCACGGCCTGACCCGTGCCCTGATGCAGTACGACGAAGCGCTGCGTCAACCGCTGCGCGCCGCTGGTTATGTTACCCGCGACGCCCGTGAGGTTGAGCGTAAGAAAGTGGGTCTGCGCAAAGCGCGTAAGAAGCCGCAGTTCTCCAAGCGATAAGCTTTCTTTTTGGCCCGGCTTTTGCCGGGCTTTTTTATATTCCCGTATCTGTGGTTATCCAGTGCTCTTATGACTTTTGCTGGATATATCGCGGTTTCGCCGCGTGATTCCCGACGTTCCCCGTAGCATTGCCTTGTATCAAATTGGCATTTTCTTTAACATTGCGCCGATTTGTATCCGCTTGATTTGTGGGGTTTATTCGCGCGGGCAATCTGCCGGGCGGGACTTCTTTCAAGACTTTTTGGGTTTGGGCCAGCGAATCTCCGGGCTATCGGGGTCGCTGTGATGGGAGAACTACGTCATGAGTGATGACGGTGTAAATGTAGGACGGCGCCGTTTTCTAACCGCAGCCACCTCAGTTGTTGGTGGCGCGGGTGCGGTGGGGGTTGCCGTTCCCTTCGTCGCTTCCTGGAAGCCGAGTGCCAAGGCGAAAGCTGCGGGCGCTCCGGTTAAATACAATGTTAGCAAAGTTGAACCGGGCCAAATGGTCACCGTAGAGTGGCGAGGCAAGCCGGTCTATGTTGTGCGCCGCACCGATGAAATACTTCAAGACCTGGAGAAGGTGGAGCCTCTTCTGCGCGACCCTAACTCCGAGGAGTCTATCCAGCCAGCTTATGTAGATCCGGAAAACCGCTCTATCAAGCCAAAGCTGTTGGTGCTGGTTGGTCTGTGTACGCACCTTGGCTGCGCGCCTATGTACCGCCCGGAAGTGGGTGCTGCCGATCTGGGTGGCGAAGAGTGGATGGGTGGCTTCTTCTGTCCCTGTCACGGTTCCAAATACGATATGGCTGGCCGTGTTTACACCGGTGTTCCCGCGCCTACCAACCTGGAGGTGCCGCCTTATTCCTATGAAAACGACGATGTAATCGTGATTGGCGTAGACCAGGAGGGCACCGCATGAAATGGCTCGCAGATTTCGGTGATTGGGTAGATCAGAGACTACCCATTTACCAGGCCTGGGATAAGCACATGGGCAAGTACTACGCGCCCAAAAACTTTAACCTGTGGTATTTCTTCGGCGTTTTCTCCCTATTGGTCCTGGTCAACCAGCTGTTGACCGGTATTTGGCTCGTTATGAGCTACAACCCCTCTGCCGAGGAGGCATTTGCCTCGGTTGAGTACATCATGCGTGATGTGGAGTGGGGTTGGTTGATACGATATCTCCATTCCACAGGTGCGTCTGCCTTCTTCGTGGTGGTATACCTGCATATGTTCCGCGGTTTGATGTACGGCTCTTATAAGCCGCCCCGCGAGCTGGTGTGGATCTTCGGTATGTGTATCTACCTGGTGCTGATGGCAGAAGCCTTTATGGGTTACGTACTGCCTTGGGGCCAGATGTCCTACTGGGGTGCCCAGGTGATTGTTTCCCTGTTTGGAGCAATTCCCGGTATTGGCGATAGCCTGGTTGAGTGGATTCGCGGAGACTACCTGATCTCTGGTATTACCCTGACCCGCTTCTTCTCCCTGCACGTTATTGCACTGCCGCTGGTATTGGTATTGCTGGTAGTTCTGCATATCCTGGCGTTGCACGAAGTGGGTTCTAACAACCCAGACGGCATCGAGATCAAGAAGAACAAGGATGAGAACGGCATCCCCAAAGACGGTATTGCTTTCCACCCTTACTACTCTGTTCACGACTTGGTAGGTATCGCGGTATTCCTGTTTATCTTCGCAACGGTTGTGTTCTTCTTCCCGGAAATGGGCGGCTTCTTCCTGGAGTACGCTAACTTCGAAGAGGCGAACCCGCTGAAGACGCCACCGCATATTGCTCCGGTTTGGTACTTCACGCCGTTCTACGCAATCCTGCGTGCGGTTACCATGGATATCGGTCCGCTGACTGCGAAATTCCTTGGTTTGATAGCCATGGGTGCCGCTATCGCTGTGCTGTTTGTGCTGCCTTGGCTGGACAAGAGCCCGGTTCGCTCGATCCGCTACAAGGGTTGGTTGCCGAAGGGCCTGCTGCTTCTGTTTGCTGCAGTATTTATTATCCTTGGTTATCTGGGTGTTAAATCCCCGACCCCGGATCGTAACTTCCTGTCTCAGGTAGCGACCCTGTTCTACTTCGCCTTCTTCCTGACCATGCCGGTTTGGACGAATCCGAAGAGTAAGAAAGGCATTGGTTCCTGGGCTGTTTGTGTCATCTTCGGCGTGCTGTTCCTGTGGATGGCGGTAGCTAATTACTCCGTGAATACTTTCATGGTGATTGTAACTCTGCTGCTCGCTGCCTTCTTTACTTTGCTGCCCTGGATTACCAATCGCGATGAGGTCTACCCAGAGCCCGAGCGTGTAACCAGCCCGTCTGGTGGTAAAACTTTCGGCATTCTGTTTATCGGTATTATCGTTGTCGGCCTGCTGACCTTTATCCCGATTAAAGCGGTAGGTGCAGAATCTGAAGTGGAGCTGGATCACATCAATATCGATCTGCGGGACAAGCCGTCCCTGCAGCGTGGTGCCAAGTACTTCGTCAACTACTGCATGGGTTGTCACAGTGCCAATTACTCCCGCTGGGAGCGCGTGGCCACTGACCTGGATATCCCGGTTGAGTTGATGATGGAGAACCTGGTTTTGGGTGACGACAAAATCGGTAACTTGATGACGATCTCCATGCGTCCAGATGATTCCAAAGTATGGTTCGGCGCCGCGCCGCCGGACCTGACGTTGGTTGCTCGTTCTCGCTCACCGGAATGGCTCTACACTTACCTCCGCAGCTTCTATAAGGACGACAGTCGTGCTACCGGGGTAAATAACAAAGTCTTCCCGAGTGTGGCCATGCCTCACGTTCTGATGGAGCTGCAAGGTTTGCAGGAATGTGCCCCTGGTCCCAAGCGCGATCACGGTAAAGTTGTTCGCGATGAGCTGGGCAACCCGATTATGGACGCCGCTTGTGGTAGCCTGGAAGTCGGTAAGGTGAAAGGTTCTATGACACCTGAAGAGTTTGATGGGGCAATGTATGACCTCGTCAACTTTATGGAGTACATTGCTGAGCCGATGGCTGAAGATCGCAAGCGTGTTGGCTTCTATGTGCTGGCGTTTATTTTTGTGTTCTTTATCTTCGCCTGGTTGCTGAACCGCGAATACTGGAAAGACGTGCACCACTAAAGCCGTCGCTAGTTTGTCTCTAATGGGTGGTGGGTTTACTCACTGCCCTTTTATATTTTGAATAAAAGGTCGGCTCTAGCCGGCTTAAAGTTTGAGGTAGTTTGAACATGGGTGTGCCTACCAACAAGCGCTCCTCGATGACCTTCTTCTCCGATGGTCGCAGCCACTATAGCCACCGAGTACGTATCGTACTTGCAGAGAAAGGGGTTTCCGTCGATATCACCGATGTGGACGCCGATGATAAACCAGCTGAACTCGCTGACCTCAATCCTTACAACTCCCTGCCAACCCTGGTAGATCGCGACTTGGTTCTGTTCGAGACCAAAGTGATGATGGAGTACCTGGACGAGCGTTTCCCGCATCCGCCGCTGCTGCCGGTTTACCCGGTTGCCCGCGCGCAGAGCCGCCAGATCATGCATCGTATCGAGCGCGATTGGTGTCCTCTGGTGGACAAGATCCTTGCTGGTGGTAAGGACGCGGCCTCCGCTCGCAAAGAACTGCGCGACAACCTGGTTGGTATCGCTCCGATGTTTACCGACCTGCCGTACTTCTTTAATGAAGAGTTTTCTCTGGTAGATTGCTGCATGGCCCCGCTGTTGTGGCGCCTCGAGCAGTTTGAAATCAGCCTTCCGAAAACCAAGCAGGTTAAGCCGTTGCTGGATTATATGGACCGCCTGTTTGCCCGCGAGGCATTCCAGCAGAGTCTGACCGAATACGAACGGGAAATGCGTTGAGGGAATACTGGTGAGCAAGCCGGCCATGACATCCAATCGTCCCTACATTCTGCGGGCGTTTTACGAGTGGATAACCGATAACCGGTGCACTCCTTATATTCTGGTTGATACGCACCTCCCCGGTGTTTTGGTGCCGCAACAACATGTGAACGACGATGGTCAGATAGTGCTGAACATCTCGGAATCAGCGGTTGCCAGTCTGACTATGGATAATTACGCCATCAGGTTTAACGCCCGTTTTGGCGGGGTTCCGACAGATATCCAAGTTCCAGTGGGGTCTGTGGTCGGAATCTACGCGCGGGAAAACGGGCAGGGGATGGTATTTGAGGCCGAGGAAACTCCAGAGCCGCCCGAACCGACGCCACCCACCAGTTTGGGTAAAAAATCGGTGAAAAAACCGGCTCTGCGTGTCGTTAAATAGTGCTCCTTTTCGCTGGTAGGGCAGATTTCTGAAGCCCTGCCAGTTCCCTTCCTCCACTTTTGTGACTCGGTTCCGGGTATACGCTTGTCCCAAGTCCGTATAATGTCGCGTTATCTTTTATTGCCGCGAATGTCATGCCGCCGTACCTTCAATGGCTGCGCTTTATTTGGCTGCCAGGGATGCTTCTGGTGCTTCTCGTTGCGCAGTATCTCCCCTGGATCGATCTGACCCACTTATACAGTCCGCAGCTGCCTGTGTTGCTATTGGCTATGGCGGCATTGCTCAGTTTTGGTTTTCGCTCAAGCCGGGTTGCGCTTGCAGCGCTGCTTATCATGGCCCTATACATCGCGGCTCACTCCCAGTTGCTCCCCAGCTTGCACAGGGATCTCCCACTTTATCTCTCACTGGTTGCGGTAAATCTTGTTCTGTTCACTTGCAGTCGTGATCGCAGTGTCTTCAGTATTTTTGGGCTGCTGTGGGGCCTGTTTTTGCTGGCTGAGGGGGTGGGTTTTGTCTTGCTCTACGATTGCTGCGCGCCGCTGAAGCTGGCATTTCCGGTCGAGAATTTGCCCAGGGGGTTGTCCGGGTTTTTACCCGACGCATTTTCGTTGCCACAATTGATTGGCAGTGTCTCCGCTCTCGGTGCTTTTGCCTTACTTTTTCTCTACCCTGGCCCCACCGCTATGGGTCTGTTTAGTTGTTCTATTTTGCTGCTGTGCGGTGTTTGGTTGAGCCTTCCTCTCGAGTTTACCGGGTCTGTAGCGGGAATATTGTTGGTCGCTTCGCTGCTTGGGGCCAGTTATGAATTGGCGTTTCGCGATGAACTGACTGGGCTTCATTCCAGGCGGGCCTTCCGCTATCAGATGCTGACGCCAGCATGGAATTACAGTCTTGCCATGGTTGATATCGATCATTTTAAGAAGCTGAATGATCGCTATGGGCACCAAGTGGGTGATCAGGCTTTGCAAATGGTTGCGGCTCAACTCGCGCACCACTCTCACGGTACCGTGTTTCGCTATGGCGGCGAGGAGTTTGTTATTTATCTTCCGGGCCGCAGTCGCGAGGCGAAAGAAGCTTTATTGGAAAAAATCAGGGAGAAAATCTCAAGCTACCCACTGCGCCTAAGGTCATCGGGGCGTCTTGCCGCAGGGGCCTCGCTCAGGGGGAAGGGTGGAGGGAAGCCAGTAAAAGTTACTGTGAGTATTGGCGTTGCCCACCGCAATAAAAAACTAAAGAAACCCGAGAGTATCCTTAAAGCGGCTGATCAAGCGCTTTATAAAGCGAAGCGCAGCGGGCGAAATTGCCTGTCTGTCCACAGCTGATATAAATCAAGTAAATTTGAAAGTGACGCTTAATTCCCTTTTGGCATTGGTCAATCTGTTGTGCGCCACCGATACTGCAAAGCAGGGTATTGGAAGGGAGATTTGGTGTGCGGATACTCAGTCATACAATAGGTATTCTTACCAACCCGGAAAAAGAGTGGAAAGCGATACGCGCTGATCGCCATTCTTTTTTTGAGGTGTTTGTAACTCATGTGCCGCTTCTGGCGTTGATTCCTACAGTGGCCGGTTACTTTGGGGTTACCCGGGTAGGCTTTCAGGTTGGGGGGCATCTGGCAAAGCTGACACCTGAAAGTGCAGCTGTTCTGTCGGTTGTTACTTATTTTGCATTGCTGGTTGGCGTCTATTGCCTCGGAGAGTTTATTAACTGGATGGCGCGATCCTACGGAGTTGAGGGCGATGAGCCCACGCGCCATTATGAAGGCACGGCACTTGCGGTGTTTATTACTACGCCAATCTTCCTGGCGAGTATCGTCGTCCTTTATCCGCACCCCTGGCTCACGATGGCGTCGGTAGGCATTGCCGGGATGTATTCTATTTACCTGGTCTTTGCCGGCATTCCGATCCTGATGAATATGAATAAGGATCGAGCATTTCTGTATGCCTGTGCAGTATTAACCGTTGCTCTGGTAATGATGGTTACGGTGCTTATTGGCTCCGTCATTTTATGGAGTGTGGGCATCGGGCCGGTTTATCAGCACCACGCCTATTAAGGCCGCACAACGCCAGTATTTGTGCTGGCGTTGTGCGGCTACCTAGACTTATCGATAATCGGTGGCATAGGGCAGTCCAGGCTGTCAGCGACGGCCCTTAACAGTTCGATCTCCTCCGCTTTAATTACCCCATTGTGATTCAAGGTGATCACAATCGCTTTCAGTAAGTCGGGTTTCTCCAGGGGCGGTATAAGGCTGGCGATTGCAATGGCCTTGTCCAGTCGTGGCAGAGTGATATCAGCGATGCCGGGTAGCGGGGTTATTTCAAGGCTGAGAGCATTGAGCCCCTTCTCATAAGCACGTTTTGCTGGAAGGTATTGGCTGTTTCCCGCATGGGCGATGGCTGCAATGATAAATCGTGAAGCATCTTTGTTGGCATGTTTGCTATGGGACAGGCGCTGTCGATCTGGAGCGCCGTCGAGCGCGTGCATTAATACCCGGTACAGGGCCCATTCCCAAACTTCAACTTTCCCATCGCTGTGTAGAAGCTTGATAAGATTTCGTTTAAAGATCTGGTACTGCTGAGGGACTAGGGCACGCAAGGCCGGGATACATAGGTCAATCAATGCGAGGCGAGCGTTGCTCGGCAGTGATTCCATATGTGGTGTGAGTTTTTTCATCTCGCGGATAACAGCGGGATGGGCAATTTTCTCCAGGAGGTTTAGCTGTTTGTCTCGCTCGGTTTTATCCTTGTGTAGAAGAAGGTAGTAAACCAGTGCCCGGGCGGTAAAAGGTTCGTGTGCAGCCTGCTGGATCAGAGGTGGAATAGAACCCAGCAGTTGATATCCAAGCTCAACTTGATGTGTATCTGGTTTGGCAATGCTGTTGTCCACCGCATCCAGAGCAGCCTGGAAAGGCGTCGTAGGAGCGGCCATGGCGAGCTGCGGATTTTGCAATTCACTGGGTTTTACAGTCTGTGCTTCACTTTTTACCTGTTCTTCCGTATTGGCGAATAGGCCGTTCCAGGCGGGTTCTAACCTCTTTATGCGCACCGGTAGTGGAGGGTGGGTGGCAAAAAGGCTGAGCAGGGAGCGTTTTACCCCAACCGCGAACAACATATGGTTAAACTCTGCTGCATTGGGGCTGCTGAGTTCTGAGCCTAAATCGTGGCCACCGATCTTTTTCAGCGCGTTGGCAATACCGAGGTTGTTGCGAGTAAATTGTACTGCGGAGGCATCGGCAAGAAACTCCCGTTGCCGACTGACAGCGGCCTTGATCAGGTTGCCGATCAGCGTACCGGTGTAGCCGAGGATAATCAGAGTTATTCCCAGGCCTAGTAGCGGATATCTTATGGGGGTTACGCGCCTGTGGGGTGCTGGGCTTCTGATAAGGAGCTGCCCCAAAAGTCCAATAATTAAGATTCCATGTAGTAGCCCGGTGATTTGGGTGTTTAGACGAATGTCTCCATTGAGAATATGACTGAACTCGTGGGCAACAACTCCTTGTAGCTCCTCCCGGGTAAGCTTTTCCAAGGAGCCCCGCGTCAGGCCAATAACGGCGTCGGTAGGGGTTTGGCCAGCGGCAAAGGCATTGATGGTGCTGTCCTCAATGATGTAGACATCGGGTACCGGAATACCTGTTGCAATAGCGATCTCTTCCACCACATTGAGTGCTCTCTTTTCCCGCTCAGTTCGCGCGGAAGTATTAAGCTTGCGCCCTCCTAGGGATTCCGCCACAGCCTTTCCCCCAGGGGATAATTGATGGAACTTGTACAGACTGCCCAGGATAACGACGGTACCGATGACAAAGGCTATTGAGCCAAGGGTCTCCCAGCCTAGAAGTTGCACAACGTCAAAGGGAGTAAATGGTTGGCCGCGGGACAGTGACACCATGGCTGCCGTAGCCAGGGTGCTCAAACTGATTAGGGCAATGAGGGCCAGGCTGAACAGGAAAACCAGCAAACGACTGCTGTGCTTGGCTTTGTCCCGGTGAACGTAAAAGTTCATATTTAAAACTCGATACGTGGCGCGACTTGAAAGGTTTCTGAGTCTGCGAACTCAAGCAGTTGGGCGTTGGCTCTGTGGCCAAAAAAGCCGGCCAGAAATACTGGGGGGAAGCTCTGCTTGTAGATGTTGTAGCTGGTGACGCAGTCGTTAAAAGCTTGGCGTGCAAATGCCACGCGGTTTTCGGTGCTGTTTAACTCCTCGTTGAGTTCACGAAGGATCTGGTCGGCTTTCAATTCCGGGTAGGCCTCAATCACCATATTCAGGCGGCCCAGAGCGCTGTTGAGAAGGCCTTCTGCGCGGCCGAGCTTATCGATGGCGGCCGGATTAGTGGGGTTTTTAGCAGCAGATTTAAGGTCTGAAATTGCGGTATTGCGCGCACTGATTACCGCTTCCAGGGTTTCCCTCTCGTGATTCAGGTATGCCCTGGCACTCTCTACCAGATTTGGTACCAGATCGTGGCGTCGCTTTAACTGTATCTCTATCTGCGCAAAAGCATTTTCGCTGTGGTTTTTCAGTGAAACCAGTTTGTTGAAAATACTGATGATGTAAAACAATAGTGCGACAATGGTAACCAGCACAATAAGTCCCGTAGACCCCATAACGCTCCCCTATTTATCCCTGTTGGTGGCGTAAATAGTAACACGATGGGCTGATACTGATGCGCACCGGCCGCACCCCTGGCGGAGCGGGGTGGGGCTTCGGCTATAATGCGGCGACATTAAAACAATTGCCGCCACCACAGTGATGGCGGCACAGAACTTGGAGCAGCCAGAATGAGTGATGTAACTTCGGACCCTGTAGTGATTGTCGGAATGTCGCGTACGCCAATGGGCGCTATGCAGGGCAGCCTTTCTGCCCTCACTGCCCCGCAGTTGGGTGCTGCGGCAATTCGCGCAGCCCTTGAGGACGCGGGTGTGGCACCTGCCGATGTGGATGAAGTGCTGATGGGTTGTGTACTCCCGGCAGGTGTTGGTCAGGCTCCGGCACGTCAGGCATCACTGGGTGCCGGCATCCCGGTCGGCACTCCTTGCACCACTGTTAACAAGGTGTGTGGCTCCGGAATGAAGACTGTGATGATAGCCCGCGATGCCCTGCTGATGGGTGAGGGTAAGGTTATCGTTGCTGGTGGTATGGAAAGCATGAGCAATGCCCCCTACCTGCTGGCCAAGGCCCGCTCTGGTATGCGCCTCGGTCATGGAGAGGTTAAAGATTCCATGTTCCTGGATGGCCTGGAAAATGCTGCGGATGGCAAGCTGATGGGTACTTTCGCCGAATCTACTGCGGATAAGTACGATTTCACCCGCGAAGAGCAGGATGCATTTGCCCTGGAATCTCTGGCGCGTGCCCAGGCTGCGATTGAGAGTGGGGATTTTGCTCGTGAAATCGCCCCCGTCACGATTGCCTCTCGCAAAGGTGAGATTGAGGTGAGTGTTGACGAAGCCCCAGGTAATGCCCGTCCAGACAAAATCCCTCAGCTAAAACCGGCGTTCCGTAAAGACGGCACTGTAACTGCAGCGAACTCAAGCTCTATTTCTGACGGTGCTGCGGCGCTGGTGTTGATGCGCAAAAGTGAAGCTGAGAAGCGCGGCTTGAAAATTCTGGCTGTTCTCAAGGGGCAATCCCAGTTTGCCCGTGAGCCCGAGTGGTTCACTACGGCTCCGGTCGGCGCTATGCACAAGCTGCTGGAAAATGCCGGTTGGTCTGCGGCGGATGTGGACCTATTCGAGATTAATGAGGCATTTGCGGTAGTGACTATGGCTGCAATGCGTGAGCTCGATTTGCCCTGGGAGAAGGTCAATGTTAACGGTGGTGCCTGTGCCCTCGGCCACCCGTTAGGTGCTAGCGGTGCCCGTATCCTGGTTACCCTGTTGGCAGCGATGGAAAAGCGCGATTCCAAGAAGGGCGTGGCAAGCCTGTGCATTGGTGGCGGTGAGGCTACAGCGGTTGCTATAGAGCGCGTATAAGTTACAGACTTGAGCGCTAACAAAAACGGAGGCAGTTGCCTCCGTTTTTGTTTGTGTAGTGCGGGAAATATTAGTTGATGTATTCCACTGCTTTTACAACCTTCTGTACCCCGCCTACCGAGCGGGTTACTTCGGCTGCCCGTTCCGCTTCGGCGGGAGTTAGCAGTCCCATCAAATAAACAACTCCATTCTCGGTCACGATTTTGATGCGACCACTGTCTACTTCTTTATTGGCAAACAAGTTGCTTTTCACCTTGGTGGTTAGCCAGGTATCGCTGGTGCTAGCCAGTAAAGTGACTTTACCGCGCACTTGAATTTCGTTGTAGACCTGGCGAACATTCTGTACTTGTTCCGCCGTGCGTCCGGCAAGCAGGCGCAGTTCCTGGCTGGGCACCTGGCCGGTGAGCAGTACAACACCATTAAAAGAATTGATATTGATATTCGAGGTTTTCAGGTCCGGGTGAGCTTTGTTGATATTGACTGTGGTCACTGTCTCGATGCGCTGGTCATCAATATAGGTGCCAAAAGATCGCTCGCCGGGGTCCTGCTGTATGGGACCGTCATGGGTGGCCTCCAATACAGTGCTGCATCCCGCTAACAAGGTGGTTGCCGCGAAGGCAGCCAGGAGATATTTCCCCAGGGTCAACTTTTTGTTGTTCATCGTTTATTCCTCGTAGCCACCAAACAAACTACTGTCGATTAGGTCGCACAGGCAAAAAATTGTCAGAAGATGTACTTGGTGTACCTCTGCTGCGACATCGGATGGCACCCGTAGTTCAATATCATGGGTATCGAGCAGGGCGGCGCAGTCGCCGCCATCACCGCCGGTCAGTGCGAGTATGCCCATATCCCGGTCCCGAGCCGCACGCATGGCCTGAACCAGGTTTGAGTCGCGCCCATCGCTACTGATGATTACGAGAAGATCACCGGGCTGCCCCAGGGCGCGAACCGGGTGTGCGAAGGTGTCTGCACCGCCGTGGTTCGAGGCAACAGTGCCCATGGAGACGCCGTCGCTGTTGAGGGCCATAGCCGGTAAGCCGGGGCGTTCGCGCTGGAAGCCGCCGGTCAGTTGCGAGCTAAAACTTTGCGCCAATGCGCCACTGACACCATTGCCACAGAGCAGGACTTTGCTCTCTGCCAAGAGTGTATGCACCACCATTTCGCTGGCTTCTGCAATCAGCGGGGCCAGTATCTCGCCAGCGTTCATTGTGGCTTCAAGGCTGTGGTGAAAAAGGGTTACGACTCGCTGTTCCATTGTGTCCTTAATTCAGGTGAGCTCGAACTCACCATAACTTGACGGGGTAAATCTCGGTTTTGCCTCAGGCTTCGAAGGCGCTTTTAATCCACTGGATGTTTTGTGCATCGCCATCTATGGCAAGGACATCGAAGCGGCACGGACAGTCCAGTTTATATTGCTGCAAATAGCGGCTGGCAGTGGCCAGTAGCTTAGCTTGCTTGCGTGAATCCACGCTGGCTGCGGCCCCGCCGAATTGGCTCTTGCGGCGGAAGCGCACCTCCACGAACACCACAGTATCGCTTTCACGGGCGATAAGGTCTATCTCTCCGTGTGAACTGCGATAATTGCGCTCCAATAAGGTGAGCCCCGCGCGCTGCAAATAGCGGGCTGCGGCAGCCTCCATTTGGCTGCCGACAGTGCCGCTTGAGCCCTTAAAAAGCCTCACGATTCCCACTTAATTCGATCGGCTCCCGCTGCGGCAATTGGGGCTCGACGGTAGTGATGGGCACCGGCACCCCTTTGTCGATTCGCGCCCACATTTGTTCGCGCACTATGCGGCCATCAGCGCTCAGGCTCAATGCGCCAGTGAGACCGTGTACTTTCTGTTCCGGGAATTGGCGCAGCATCGGCAAGCGCGGGTAGAGGCGGAAGGCATCGGCACCTAAGGCATACAGTCTGGCAAAAGCCGGTGCGGGCGACGCCTGCTCCTCGATATCCTGCTTGGTTTGATTGCTTTCAAACAGCCAGGGCAGGGCGGTAAAGCGAATACCGTTCATATCCCTGTCGCGATTGCGGTTAATGCTGCCACCAAAGACATGAGAGGTAGCGTATACGGGCAGGTCACTGGCGTAGTAGTAGGTCAGCATGGGGTTGAGCTGGCGCGCCTGCTGGGGTTGTGCTGCCAGGAATACCATATCGACATCGTCACGGCGTCTGGGGGTAAATTCCAGCTTTGCAGCCAGGCGGCTCTGCAATTCCTTCTTACGCGCGTTGCTGGCGGGAATTAACAGGGCATCGCTGACCAGGGCTGAGAACTTGCTGTTGTCCTTAAACGTCCGGCGAATGCTGACTGAGCCACCGAGGCGCAGCCACTCTTCTTCAAATGCTTCAGCGCCGCGCTGCCCCCAGCTATTGTCAGCGGTGAGGACCATTGCCTGTCGCTTGCCCTGCCGGTAGGCGTGCTGGGCAATTTGCCGCGCCTCATCTTCAATTGCCAGGCCAAACTGGACCAGGTCTGTAGTCAGGCGCCCCTCATCGCCGTAGTTGAGGGCGAGAGTAGGCACTGGCAGTTTTTCTGTGGCAAGCAGGTTGGCTACCTTGCTCTTATCCAGTGGGCCAACAATCATCTGCGCACCGGCATCTACGGCGCTCTGGTAAATTTCCTCAAATGGCTGCTCGGTACCGGTGTCGTAAACCATCACTTTCGGAGTTGCGCCGCCAGCATTCAGGGCGGTGTAGTGGGCGGCCATAAAGCCATCCCGGATTGCCCTGCCGGCATTGCCCAGGGGGCCGGACAGTGGCAGGAGTAGCGCCACGCGGTCTGCCCGCTGGGTGGCCAAGCGCTCTAACAGCTGCAGTGCCTGTGGCGGATGGGAGTTGGCACTATGGGCGGGCCAGCGCTCGCGCCAGCGGCTGAGGGCGGTCAGCTGTGAGCTGATATCCGTCTGGGTGTCGCGGCCCAGCAGGGCCAGTTGATACCAGGCGCGCATCTGGGTGTCATTGCTTTGGGTGGCGCGAGCCTGCAATTCACTGGAGGGCAACTGGGTCAAGAGGTGCCAAAAGCCGTTGTTATTTTCTGTGATCGCTTCGTCGGACTGGGCGATATAGGAGATTTCGCGCCGCTCACTAATTGCGCTGTCCAGATTGCCCAGAAGTCCCCACAGATCAGCCCGAAGGCTGCGAAGAGGTAAGGCAGTCTTCTGTGGCAGCTCCGACCACACATTTTCCAGGCGTGGAGAGGCTGCCAGGTCGAGGGCTTCAAAGAAGTCGTCGTCTGCGGCAAGGAGACTGCCATAGACTTGTGCATAACTGGCAAAGAGGTTGTCGTCCAGTTGTTCGGGCGTAATTTTGATTACCGCCTCTTTTGCCGTCTCTTTATCTCCCAGCTCGTATAGAATAGCGGCCGCTTGCAGGCGCTGTTGATCCCGCGCCGGTGCCGGCAGGGTGTCGGCACTGCGCAGCATGCGTACAGCTTCACTGCGGCTTGCGGTGTGGCCGGCCGAATAATCTGGCTGGTAAACGTTTGGCCGGGAGGCCGGTGTCTGGCAAGCAGCCAGTGCGACTGCCAGTGAGGCAGCTGCCATTCTGGTGATTACAGTAGAGGTGCGCCGGGAAGAGGCGGACATAATCTTCTCCCGCAATATTTATATTTGGAGTGAACAGCTATGGGGCCGGATCAGGCGCTGCTTTATATTGTCGCTACGCCCATTGGTAATTTGGCCGATATGGTACCGCGAGCGATCGAAGTTCTACAATGTGCCGATCTGGTTGCGGCGGAGGACACACGTCACAGTCAGCGATTATTTTCCCATTTTAATATCGATACGCCACTGATGGCATATCACGATCACTCGGATGACAAGCGCACAGAGCAGATTTTGCAGCGCTTGGAGCAGGGCCAGACCATTGCCCTGATTTCCGATGCGGGCACCCCACTGATCTCAGATCCCGGTTATCGCCTGGTACGTGAGGCCCGGGAGCGAGGAATCAAAGTCTCCCCGATACCGGGGGCTTGTGCTTTCGTCTCCGCACTGAGTGCCGCCGGACTCCCCAGTGACAAGTTTAGTTTCGAGGGATTTCTGCCGGCTAAGTCCGGTGCCCGTGAGCGAGCCCTGCAGGAGTTGGCCAGTGATACCCGTACCCTGGTGTTCTACGAGGCCCCGCATCGGGTTGCTGATACTCTGGAAGCAATGGCGGTCGTATTCGGCGGTAATCGAGAGGCGGTGATAGCCCGCGAGGTCAGCAAGGCCTTTGAAACTTTTCAGTTGATGCCTCTGGCTGAGTTGGTTGAGTGGGTCCGCGCTGACAGCAATCAGCAGCGCGGTGAGATTGTTTTGATGGTGCGTGGTGCAGAGCGCTCTCGTGAAAGCGAGTTGGATGGGGAGGCACAGCGTGTGATGTCGCTGCTGCTGGCGGAGTTGCCGCCGAAAAAGGCGGCGGCGATCGCTGCCGAAATTACTGGAGTGAAAAAGAAAGTCCTGTACAACTGGAGCCTGGAGCAAAAATAAGGCACTGATTGCTGCAATTGCCTGTTGCAATCCGTCTGTCGCCTCTTTACTCTTCGCCGCGAGCTGGCCGGGCAATCGCTGTCGCCTTGTGCGATGGAGGAAAGTCCGGGCTCCATAGGGTGGAACGCCAGGTAACGCCTGGGGGGTGCGAGCCTACGGAAAGTGCAGCAGAGAGTAGACCGCCGATGGCTCCTTTTTGGGGAGTACAGGTAAGGGTGAAAGGGTGCGGTAAGAGCGCACCGCGCGGCTGGTAACAGTCCGCGGCATGGTAAACCCCGTTCGGAGCAAGACCAAATAGGCCCTCTATAGGTGTGACCCGCACTGAGGGCGGGTAGGTCGCTTGAGGTGTCTGGTGACAGGCATCCCAGATGAATGATTGTCCTCGACAGAACCCGGCTTACAGGCCAGCTCAACAATTTCAAAAGCCCGGCATTTGCCGGGCTTTTTTGTTTGCCTGATGTGGTGGTACCGGCTCCGGTAGCCCTCTTTGTATTCGCCTATTTCTTCTCGTTTAATTTCGGCTAAAGCCTCTTCTTGGCGCAAAAAAATTGATTAACTGTTAAGGGGGCGATCGTGCCAGATAGTGCTGTTCCGACTAGTTTCAATGTGCCAATATGCGCCACTTCTCTGGAGGCCGCGATTTTACAAGGGGTTATGGGGACTTTGGGGTCGAATTCCTTGACTTTGTGTCGACCAGTTTTATAGTGTCGATAGTGGGAAAAAGTGGAAAATCGTGGAAATTTGTGGTTTATTCGCGATAAGTAAGTGGGTGTTCACACCACCAGGTTAAAGTCGAACATCTTTCTCCATTGACCTGCCATATGGGAGTGAGTCGCGAGAGGCGCGATCTCCAAAGCGAGAACCACTAAACGTGTATTTGGGCAGCCACGCAATCAATATGGACGCCAAGGGGCGTCTGGCAATACCGGCACGCGTCCGCGATAGGCTGCTGGATGAGTGTGCTGGGTGCTTGGTGGTGACTGCCCATACAGAGGAACGCTGCTTGTTAGTGTATCCGTCGCCCCAGTGGCAGCAAATTCTCCCGAAGATTGAAGCATTGCCCAGCTTTAACAAAGTGGCTCGGCGCGCTCAGCGCCTGCTGATCGGGTATGCCTGTGAGCTGCAAGTGGACGGCAATGGCAGGGTATTGATTCCGCCCACGCTGCGTGAGTACGCGGGGCTTGAAAAGAAATTGATGTTGGTGGGTCAGGGGAAAAAGCTGGAGCTCTGGAGTGAGGAGCGCTGGATGTCCTGGCTCGATGATAGTGAAGACGAAGAGGATATGCCTGAGGAAATGGCATCCCTCTCTTTATAAGGGGAGTACCGGGTGTCTCAAGAATTGCATCGCAGTGTGTTGTTACGCGAGGCCGTAGACGCTCTGGTGACTGAGCCGGATGGGTTTTATATCGATGGCACCTTTGGCCGGGGTGGGCACAGCGCCTCAATCCTTGAGCACTTGGGGCCCAATGGTCAGTTGGTAGGGGTGGATAAAGATCCCCAGGCTGTTGAATTTGCAGAGCAGCGGTTTGCCGGTGAATCCCGTTTTTCCATCTGGCATGGGTCTTTTGCCGATATGGATAAGGCTGCCGGGCAAGCTGCCGGTAAGGTCAGTGGAATATTGCTCGATCTGGGAGTGTCTTCGCCGCAACTGGATCAGGCCGAACGCGGTTTCAGTTTTATGCAGGATGGCCCCCTGGATATGCGTATGGATACCAGTCGGGGTATCAGTGCAGCGGAGTGGGTCAACACTGAGGCTGAGGCCGAAATGGCCCGGGTGTTTAAAGAGTACGGCGAGGAGCGTTTTGCCCGCCGAATGGCAGCTGCCATTGTAAAGCGCCGGCTGGAAAAACCATTTGAGCGCACCCTCGATTTTGCCGAGGTTGTGAAAGAGGCGAATCCGGCTTGGGAAAAAGGTAAACATCCTGCTACCCGAGTCTTTCAGGCTATTCGTATCCATATTAATGGCGAGTTGGATGACCTGCAGAGTGCATTGGATAAATCCCTGCAGTTGCTGGCACCGGGTGGGCGACTGGTGATTATCAGTTTCCACTCTCTTGAAGACCGAATGGTGAAGCGTTTTATTCGGGAAAAAGAGCGCGGTCCCCAGTTGCCTCGTGGCCTTCCGGTTATGGATAGTCAGATAGCCAAGTCACTGCGCTCGGTGGGCAAGGCAGTGAAAGCCAACACGGTTGAAGTGGATGAAAATCAGCGGTCCCGCAGTGCAGTAATGCGGGTGGCAGAAAAACTGGCGGGAAGCTGAGTTTATGTCTGGCAAGGCTCTACTTGGAGTGGGGGTAATGTGGATAGCGGTAATACTGTCGTCGCTATCTGTTATTCATACCACCCAACAAAGCCGAGAGTTAACTGCTGAGCTGGGTAAGGCACAAAAAGCCCACGATGAATTGCGCTATGAGCAGGAGCGCCTCCTTTTGGAGAAAAGTGCCTGGTCTGCCTATAGCCGGGTCGAACAGGTCGCCCGAGAAAAATTAAAAATGCATATGCCAGCACCTTCGGAACAGGTATTGGTAGTGGCGGATTAAGTTTTAACCGCCTTGGATGAAGACGTAAGTACCCCACTGCTTGCCCGGTGGGGTTTCTGCGTTTGGGGGCTTTGGCCTTTAAATAATTATAAAGAATTTTGCGTTAATTGAGTTTTGGAGTTCAGGCCCTGGAGAGTGGCATGCTCAGCCGGGATGCAAAATAAATAGATAACGCCAACTGGGAAAACATGGGCGCAGTCAAAAAAAAGGATATTCAGCCGGGTATAGCCCGCTGGCGCTTTGCGCTGGTGGCGGTCCTGCTGTGCCTGCTCGCTCTTACCCTTGTGTTCCACTTGGCCAAACTTCAGGTAGTGCCTGCTGCTGAGCGCGGATATCGTTTCCTGCAAGACCAGGGCCGGGCCCGCACCTTGCGCACCGAAGAGATTGCTGCCTATCGGGGCTCAATAGTCGATCGAAACGGTGAGCTTCTCGCTGTCAGTACACCGGTACACAGCCTGTGGGCCAATCCCAAGCTGTTGAGTGAAATAAGCGATGCGAATTTAGTGCGCCTGGCTCGCGCGCTGGATTTACCGTCTTCCAAACTGGGCTCTCGCCTGAAGAAATACCGCAATAAAGAATTTATGTACCTGCGCCGGCACCTGTCTCCAGAAGAGGCTGAGAAAGTGCTGGACCTGGGTATTACAGGTGTTTTCAGTAAAAAAGAGTATCGGCGCTTCTATCCTGCTGGGGAGGTCGTAGCCCAACTTCTCGGTTTTACCAACATCGATGATCGCGGCCAGGAAGGAATGGAATTGGCCTACGACGATTGGCTGTCCGGACAGCCGGGATCACGTCAGGTAATTAAAGATCTGAAAGGGCGCACGGTAAGGGATTTGGCAATTCGTCAGGAAGCGCAACCGGGCAGGGATCTGCGTTTGTCTATCGATATGCGCCTGCAATATTTGGCTTACCGGGAATTAAAGCGGGCGGTGTCGGAAAACGGTGCCGCTTCCGGCTTTATGGTGATTCTCGATACTCACAGTGGCGATGTGTTGGCCATGGCCAACCAGCCTTCATTTAATCCCAATGATCGCAAAGGGGTTAAATCGGCGGCTATGCGCAACCGTGCGCTGATCGACCAGTTTGAGCCGGGTTCTACAGTGAAACCCTTAACGGTATTGGCGGCTTTGGAAACCGGGCGCTACACCCCAAGAACAGAAATAAACACCAGCCCTGGATATATTCGCGTGCCGGGAAAAACCCTGGTGGACCCGGTTAATTACGGAAAAATAGACCTCACCAAGATTATTACCAAGTCGAGCCAGGTGGGAATTACAAAAATTGCTCTCGATTTGGAACCAAATTCTCTGCGGGGACTCTTTTATCGCTTGGGTCTGGGCGAGGCAGTGGGCAGTGGCTTCCCCGGTGAAGCACAGGGGATCTTGCCCAGTCGCAGCCGCTGGCACCCAATCGAGCGGGCTAATTTCGCCTTCGGCTACGGTTTAACAGTTAACGCTGTGCAACTGGCACAAGCCTACAGCGTGCTGGCGAATGAAGGGGTTAAGCGTCCTGTTTCCCTGGTTTTATCCGGTAACAAAGTTCCGGGCGAGCCTGAGCAGGTTATTGAGAAGTCCTTGGCTGGGCAGGTTACTGCGATGTTGGAGACGGTGATTGGTGCTAAGGGTACCGGACGCCTTGCCGCTGTAGAAGGTTATCGTGTCGCCGGCAAGACCGGTACTGTGCACAAAGTTGGCAGTAGTGGTTATGCGGATAATCGCTACCGCTCAGTATTTGCGGGCTTTATCCCCGCTGATAATCCGCGCCTTGCCGCGGTAGTTGTTATTGATGATCCCAGTCATGCCAAATATTACGGTGGTGAAGTTGCTGCACCGGTATTCGGTTCGGTGATGACTGGTGCTATGCGCCTGTTGCAGGTTCCGCCGGAAAAAATTGAATCGGCGGAGGGGCAATTGGCCGCGCAGTTAAGCGAGAGGGGTTCAAAATCGTGAGTCAGCGCGAAAAACATTCTGTTTCTATCAAAGAATTAGTGCCGGGTTACGCCGGTATTCCCGATATTTTTGTCACTGGTATTGCCCTGGATAGCCGCAAGATAAAAGCGGGCGATGCATTTATGGCCTTGCGCGGTTCTGTGGTCGATGGTCGGGAATTTATCGATGCGGCAATTACTGCAGGTGCTGCGGTAGTGCTTGCCGACGGCGACAAGTTGGAATGTAAAAGCCGTGGTGATATCCAGGTGGTCAGTGTTCCCGGTCTGGCAAAGCGGGTAGGGGAAATTGCCGCGCGCTTCCACGGTAATCCCAGTGGTGAAATGCACTTGGTTGGAGTGACTGGCACCAACGGTAAAACCACTTGCGCCTATTTGACTTCCCAATTACTGGCTCGCCACTTTGGCAGTGCAGCATTGATAGGCACCATTGGTAATGGTGTCTGGAAAGATAACCAAATCGAATTGCAGGAAACGGGTTTAACAACGCCTGACCCGGTGAGTTTACAAGCGGACTTTGCAAATTATCGCGATAGTGGCGTTGCCGCTGCCGCAATGGAAGTTTCTTCGCATTCCCTTTCTCAGGGACGTGTGCATGGGCTGATTTTTGATACGGCAATTTTTACCAATTTGAGCCGCGATCATTTGGATTATCACGGCAATATGGCCGCTTACGGCGCAGCCAAAGAGAAACTTTTCGGACTGCCAAAATTGAAGCGAGGAGTCATTAATCTGGATGATCCGTTTGGCGCCCAGTTGGCAGAGCGCTGCAAATTGCATGGCCTGCGCGTTATTACTTATGGGCTGCAGGCGGGTGATTTATATGTTGCTGATCTGCGTCGCCATGAGCGCGGTTTTTCTGTAAAGCTTAATTCCCCCTGGGGCAGCGGTGAACTGCACGCACCCTTAATCGGCGATTTCAATATTCACAATGCTCTGGCTGTGGTAGCTGCTGCAGCGGCAGAGGGCATGCCTTTTGAAGATATTCTTGCCGCTTTCCCCACTATTAAAGCGGTGCCGGGGCGTATGGAGCGTGTCCTGGTTGAGGGTTCCGATGATGTGGGTGTATTGGTGGATTATGCCCATACACCAGATGCCCTTCGCGCGGCTTTAGCAGCAGCGCGCCCTTACTGTCGCGGTAATTTGTGGTGTGTTTTTGGTTGTGGCGGTGACCGGGATACGGGTAAGCGCGCGGCGATGGGGCGTATTGCCTCCGAGATGGCGGACCGTGCCATTGTGACTAGCGATAATCCGCGTAGCGAGGAACCGCAAAAAATTATCGACGATATTCTCGAAGGGGCTGCCAGTAATATCGAAGTTGAAATTGATCGCGCGACAGCGATATCTCAGGCGGTATCTGCAGCCCAACCGGGGGATATTGTATTGATCGCCGGTAAAGGGCACGAGAATTACCAAATAATCGGCAGTGAAAAAATTCACTTCTGTGATCGTGAGCAAGCTGCTGCAGCTCTCAAAGTCCGCGTGGATGTATCGGGCCAGTCAAGTGAAGGCAAGGAGAGCCAAGGTGATTAATTCCCTTACGTTGCAGCAACTGCAAAGCCGTTTTGGCGGTGAGTTAATCAATGGCTCTGTGGAGTTTGAACTGGTTTGTACGGATACCCGCAAGCTGGACCCCAAATCTTTATTTGTTGCTCTGGTTGGCGAAAATTTTGATGCTCACGACTTTGTCGGTGAGCTGGATGGCCAGGTATTGGGGTTGGTCGTCGATCGTGAAGTGCCCAGTTGCAGTTTACCGCAGTGGCGCGTTGAAGATACGACGGTCGCATTAGGACAAATTGGCTTACTGTGCCGTGAGCAGTTTGACGGTCCAGTTGTGGCGATCACAGGGTCCTGCGGAAAAACCACCGTTAAGGAGATGCTGTCTGCAATTTTTTCCCAGAGTCATACACCCTGCGTAACCGAGGGAAACCTGAACAACCAGTTCGGTTTACCTATGACTTTGTTTGGGCTGACAGTGCAACACGATGTGTTGATTCTCGAAATGGGAGCTAACGGCCCTGACGATATTGGCTACCTGTGTAGTATCGGCAAGCCGCAGGTGACGGCGGTAAATAACGTAATGCCAGCGCATGTCGAGGGCTTTGGCTCAGTTGATGCTATCGCAAAAGCCAAGGGCCAAATTTATACCAGTTTGGATGTATCGGCGACGGCGGTGATCAATACCGATGATGGCTATGCGAATTACTGGTTGGAGAATATGCCCGAGGGGGTAAAGACTCTGGGTATTGGCTTATCCAATGAGTGTGCTATCCATGCGGATAATATTGTATTGAATCCCAATGGTTGCCCTTCATTTGACTTGGTAATTGAAGGCGTTGCCCACCCTGTTAGCCTGAAATTGCTTGGTGAGCACAACGTTCACAACGCTCTGGTTGCTGCTGGATGTGCTTTTGCTGCGGGAATACCTGCGGTTGAAATTATCAGCGGACTTAACACGGTGACCGGGGTTGCTGGGCGCTTGCAGGAGCAGGCAGGTATAGCCGGTGCAACCGTTATTGATGACAGTTACAACGCGAACCCGGGTTCAGTAGGTGCGGCCATTGAATTGCTGTCACAGCGTTCAGGTAAAAAAATTCTGGTGCTGGGGGATATGGCGGAGTTGGGGCCGGACGCGGAGGAAATGCATAGAAGCGTTGGAGCTTTGGCACGAGAGCGGGGCTTGGATGCGCTGTTTACATTGGGGCCGCTGGGTACTGCCGCCAGCATGGCCTTTTCTGCGGGGAGGCAAGAGTCGCTGCGCAATTATCGCGAGAGAGAGCCCCTGGTTACTGCTCTCACTCAACAATTGGATGAACAAACCACAGTTTTGGTTAAAGGATCACGCAGCGCCCGTATGGAATTGGTAGCGCAGGCACTGCTTGGCAATAGCAGAGGGGAGAAGTAATGCTGCTTTGGCTAGCGGAGCTATTACAACAACATGTCAGCGGTTTTTCGGTATTTAACTACCTGACAGTGCGCGCAATTCTTGCTGCGTTGACGGCTCTGGGTATTTCACTACTTGTGGGTCCGCGCATGATTCATTGGTTGAATCATTTACAGGTGGGGCAGGCTGTTCGCGATGATGGTCCGCAAAGCCATTTGAGTAAATCTGGTACCCCGACTATGGGCGGCACCTTGATTCTCGCCTCAATTTTTGCCTCAGCCCTACTCTGGTCTGACCTCAGTAATCGTTACGTGTGGGTTACTTTATTAGTTACCTTTGTTTTCGGTGCTGTGGGCTTCGTGGATGACTATAAAAAAGTCGTTTATAAAAATCCCCGTGGCCTTATTGCTCGCTGGAAATATTTTTGGCAATCCGTTGCCGGGTTGGGTGCAGCTATTTATCTGTATATGAGTGCTTCAAGCCCGGCAGAGACTCAGTTTTTTGTCCCGTTTTTTAAAGATGTTGCGATAAACCTGGGACCGGTATCTTTTATATTGTTGACCTATTTTGTCGTTGTTGGCTCCAGTAATGCGGTTAACCTGACTGATGGCCTCGATGGCTTGGCGATTATGCCTACTGTGATGGTGGGTGGAGCACTTGGGGTGATTGCTTATTTATCCGGCCATATGGAATTTGCTGACTACCTGCATATTCCCGCAATTCCAGGAGCCGGGGAGTTGGCGGTGTTCTGCGCTGCCCTCGGTGGTGCCGGACTCGGATTCTTATGGTTTAACACTTATCCGGCCCAGGTGTTTATGGGAGATGTGGGTGCTCTGGCACTGGGGGCGGCGCTGGGAATTATTGCAGTAATTACTCGTCATGAAATTATTCTGTTCATTATGGGCGGTGTGTTTGTGATGGAGACGGTTTCCGTAATTTTGCAGGTGGCATCCTTTAAATTAACGGGGAAGAGAATTTTTCGCATGGCGCCTCTGCACCACCACTTTGAGTTAAAAGGGTGGCCGGAGCCTCGGGTCATTGTGCGCTTTTGGATTATTACCGTCATTCTGGTCTTGGCTGGTTTGGCAACACTGAAAATTCGATAAATAGATAAATGAGCCTGATCGCGACTTCTTCACAGCAGAAAGTGGTAATAGGTCTTGGCGCTACCGGAAAGTCGGTGGTGCGCTACCTGCTGCGTTACGGCCATACACCGGTCGTTGCAGACAGTCGCGATAACCCGCCGGGGCTCGAAGCTTTTCGTCAGGAGTTCCCAGAGGTTGCGGTGGAAACAGGTCCATTGCGCCCGGGGACAATACTCGCTGCGAGCTTGATTATTGCCAGCCCGGGAGTTGCGCTTGCTGAACCCGTATTGCAGCAGGCGATTGCGGATGGGATTCCTGTGGTTGGGGATATTGAGTTATTTGCCCAGGCCCTGACTCGGATGCAATCGACAGCGAAGCTCGCCGCGATCACAGGCTCCAACGGAAAGAGTACAGTGACCACACTCCTGGGGGAGATGGTTGAAGAGGCAGGGCTGACAGTTGGTGTGGGCGGCAATATCGGTGTGCCGGTGCTGGATTTACTTGAGAAACCTCTGCCGGACATCTTTGTTTTGGAGCTTTCCAGTTTTCAATTGGAAACCACCTACTCGCTGGCACCTACCGTAGCCACCATTTTAAATATGAGTGCGGACCATATGGACCGCTACCCCAGTATGGTGGAGTACCACCGGGCCAAGCAGCGCATTTATCGCGGAGCGGATCAGTTCGTGATAAATCGCGCGGACCCCTTATCCCAGGGGCCTCTTTCTCGAGAGAGACGGGAGTGGAGTTTTGGGCTTGATCAGCCGGATCTCAATCAGTTTGGCCTGCGCTTGCATGAGGGGCAGAACTGGTTGGCTCGAGGCACAGAAGTTTTAATACCTGTGGCCGATTTGGCTATGGTGGGTAAGCATAATATTGCCAATGGTTTGGCAGCCCTGGCAATGGGTTATGCACTGGGCCTACCCACTGAGGCGATGCTAAAAATTTTACGCAGCTTTCGCGGGCTGAAACATCGCTGTGAGCGCGTGGCTGATTTTGAAGACGTTGTTTATGTTAACGATTCAAAAGGCACCAATGTAGGAGCAACCCAGGCGGCATTGGATGGCTTGGCTACGGCAACCAGTAAAATAGTGCTTATTGCTGGAGGGGATGGCAAGGGTGCTGATTTTGCTCCCTTACGAAAAAGTGCAAGAGCACTCCGGGCCCTGGTGTGTATCGGTGTGGATGGAGAGAAAATAGCCGGTGTCTTTGATGGCCTGTGCGAGATTCGCAGGGCTAGCACAATGGTAGAGGCCGTTGCTGAGGCCAGACAATTAGCTAATAGCGGTGACTATGTATTGTTATCACCGGCATGTGCCAGCTTTGATATGTATAAGAATTTTGAAGCCCGCGGTGATGATTTTCGCCAGGCCGTTTTGGAATTAGGCTATACCGCTGGAGGCTCCCAGTGAGTGCCCAGGTAATCAAGGCCCAAGGTAGTGAATGGCAGGATGGGCTGCTGCTACTCAGTGTTCTGGTTCTGGCTAGCATTGGTGTGGTGATGGTCGCTTCAGCATCTATCGCTTTTGCTACGGATATTTATGGTGATCCCTGGTATTTCCTCAGGCGTCATTTGGCTTTTTTGATGGTTGGTGGATTAGCTGGATTTGTCGTTAGTCAGATTCCCCTGTCAATTTGGTCGCGACTGTCCTGGCCATTATTACTGTTTGCCTGTCTGTTATTGATTGCAGTGCTTGTGCCGGGGATTGGACGGGAGGTGAACGGTAGCCGGCGTTGGCTGGTATTTGCAGGCATAACTGTGCAACCCGCGGAAGTGGCTAAGTTCTGTCTGTTAGTTTTTTTTGCCAGTTTTTTAACTCGTCGAAATAAGCAACTACGCCACTGGACCAGCTTTATGGTGCCAGTGGTGATTCTCGCATCGGTTGCTCTGTTATTGCTTTTACAACCGGACTTCGGTTCGGTGGTTGTAATTTCAGGCACCGTATTGGCAATGGTTTTTTTGGCGGGAGCGCGTCTTCCCCATACTTTTTTATTGGTAGCTGCGGCTGCGAGTGGACTGGTGCTAATGGCACTGATGAGCCCCTATCGCTTACAGCGATTGCTGACGTTTCTGGATCCTTGGGGGGATCAGTTTGCCAGTGGCTACCAACTTACCCAGTCCCTGATTGCATTTGGTCGCGGAGAGTGGTTTGGAGTTGGTTTGGGCAATAGTGTGCAGAAACTGTTTTACCTGCCTGAGGCCCATACGGATTTTATTTTTGCCATTTTGGCAGAGGAATGGGGAATGTTGGGTGGCGTAGTGCTGGTAGGGCTTTTTGTTGTTCTCACCTACTCACTGCTCCGCCTGGTAAAAGAGGCCCTGGTGCAGGAGAAATTTTTCGCTGCACTTCTAGCTTTTGGTATGGCAGTGCTATTGGCAGGACAAGCTTTCGTGAATATGGGCGTTGCTTCAGGCCTGTTGCCGACTAAAGGGCTAACGCTGCCATTTGTCAGCTCTGGTGGCAGCAGCCTGATTGTATGTTGTGCATTACTTGGCTTGGCGATGCGGATTCGGGCTGAACTAAAAGAGCCTGCTGAAAACGGAAGCGGGGGGCTTGAGCTTTTGCGTCAGCTGCCAATATTCCATTCAACCAAGTCCAGTGTGAAGGGCAGCAACGGAGAAACGGTTTGATGTCTGAAGTAAATAAGCGTTTTTCTGGAAAGAAGTTTTTGCTGATGGCCGGTGGTACCGGCGGTCATGTGTTCCCAGCGTTGGCTGTGGCTAAAGCGTTGCAAGAGCAGGGAGCTGTTGTCGAGTGGTTAGGTACTGCCCGTGGGATTGAATCCCGATTAATACCTGCGGCGAATATTCCTTTGCACTGCATTAAAGTGGAGGGTATTCGGGGGAAGGGAAAGTTGGCCTTACTCAAAGCCCCGTTGCAAATTTTGCGGGCAATTGCTCAGGCCAGGACAGTTGTTAAGCAGGTACAACCTGATGCAGTACTCGGCTTTGGTGGCTTTGCGACCGGCCCAGGGGGCGTTGCAGCCCGTCTCGGGGGGATACCGTTGATAATTCACGAGCAAAATGCTGTTGCCGGAACGACAAACCGCTTGTTAGCGCGGATTTCCAGCCAGGTGCTTGAAGCATTTCCCAGTGGGTTACCCGGTGCCAGGCAGGTGGGTAATCCAGTGCGCAAAGAAATTGCAGAATTGCCTGAGCCAGAAACACGAATTGGCAGCCAGTCGTCTCTGCGCCTTTTGGTATTGGGCGGTAGTCTCGGTGCTGTAGCAATTAATGAACTGGTTCCTAAGGCAATCGCATTGCTGAAACCCTCCCTGCGCCCGGTAGTGGTCCACCAGGCTGGAGAGCGTCACCTTCAGGCTGCCAAAGACGCCTATAAAGAGGCGGCAGTAGAAGCTGAGGTGGTCCCTTTTATTGCGAATATGGCTGAGGCCTACCGCTCTGCGGACCTGATTATTTGCCGTTCCGGGGCTTTGACTGTTTCTGAAATTTCAGCTGCGGGAGTCGGTGCAATCATGGTGCCTTTCCCCTTTGCAATTGATGATCATCAAACGCGTAATGGCGAGTGGTTGCAAAATGCTGGCGGAGCGATTGTTATGCAGCAGCGGGAAATGGACGAGCAGAAGTTATCCGGCTTATTACAAAGTCTGTTAGAAGATCGCCAGAAACTATTGCAAATGGCGACCTCCGCGCGGCGCGCGGCAAAAACTGATGCGACCGAGCAAGTAGTAAATGCTTGCAGGGAAGAGCTGGCCTCGGCCAGGTAACACAGAATAAGTGGACGAAGGTTAAAGTAATGTCTTCAGTGCGGACAAACGAAGATAAAAGTTATGCGGTACCGGCCATGCGTCGTATCCGCCGTATCCACTTTATTGGGATCGGTGGTGCCGGTATGAGTGGCATTGCAGAGGTATTGCAGAACCAGGGCTACGAAGTCTCAGGTTCTGACCTGCGTGAATCTGCGGTTACTGATAGATTGCGCAAATTAGGGGTTAAGGTCCAAATCGGACACAGCGAGGAAAATGTTCGCGGCGTTGATGTTGTGGTTAATTCCTCTGCCGTACATGGCGATAACCCGGAGCTGATTGAAGCGAGAGAAAAGAGAATCCCTATTGTACGCCGTGCCGAAATGCTCGGTGAACTAATGCGCTATCGCTATGGCATTGCTGTGGCAGGAACCCACGGAAAGACCACCACGACCAGCTTAATCGCCTCAATCTTTGCGGCAGACAAAAAAGATCCGACCTTTGTTATCGGTGGTCTGGTCAATGCTGCAGGTGCCAATGCTGCCTTGGGCGAAAGTCGTTATTTAGTGGCTGAAGCTGATGAGAGCGATGCGTCTTTTATTCACTTACAGCCGATGGTGACGGTGATTACCAATATCGATGCAGACCATATGGAAACTTATGGTGGAGACTTCGAAAAGGTAAAGCAGATCTTTATTGATTTTGTTCACAACCTGCCGTTTTACGGTTTGGCGGTAGTTTGCGGGGATGACGCCAATGTTCAGGAAGTTATTCCCAAGTTTTCCCGCCCGGTTCTGACCTATGGATTTGATGAGGGTAATGACTACCGTATCGTTGAAGTAAAGCAGGAACCACTGCGCAGTCATTTCTCGGTACAGAGACCCAAGGGTGATCTATTGCAGGTTTCTGTGAATACGCCGGGTATTCACAATGTTCTCAATGCGACTGCAGCAATTGCTGTAGCTAGTGATGAAGGCGTTAGTGATGAAGCAATTCGCCAAGGCCTGATAGGCTTCCAGGGCGTTGGTCGTCGATTCCAGATCTACGGTGATTATGCCGTTAGCGATGATACCGAAGCTGATAAGGT
This sequence comes from Microbulbifer maximicatervae (SeqCode), assembly GCF_052467815.1. Classification (NCBI taxonomy): domain Bacteria; kingdom Pseudomonadati; phylum Pseudomonadota; class Gammaproteobacteria; order Cellvibrionales; family Microbulbiferaceae; genus Microbulbifer; species Microbulbifer maximicatervae (SeqCode). The sequence goes on along the minus strand of NZ_CP174326.1, from coordinate 196,595 downwards.
GATGTTGGTAGATGACTACGGCCACCACCCACGTGAGGTAGCCGCTACTGTAAAGACAGTTCGAGATGGCTGGCCGGATCGTCGCTTGGTAATGATTTATCAGCCCCACCGTTATACCCGTACGCGGGACTTGTTTGAAGACTTTGTCCAGGTCCTCTCTGAGGTGGATAAGTTAATTTTGCTGGATGTATACAGTGCGGGTGAAGCGCCAATTGCTGGTGCCGATGGCAGAACGCTTGCGCGAAGTTTACGCAACAGGGGACAGGTAGATCCGATTTTTATGGAAACTATCGATCAGGTTCCCCCGGTATTAGCTGATCTGTTGGAGCCAGGTGATATTGTCCTGACCCAGGGAGCTGGCAACGTCGGAGCACTTTCGCAAAGGTTGGCTGATTGGCGCTTAGGCGAGCGCAGCGGCGAGGGCTAAGTAGCTAGTGAAAGGAGCTGGAACGAAATCAGCCGGGAGAAAAAAAAAGACAGCTCGCGGAGCGAGCCCTCTTGGAACCGATGATCCCGAGAAGCTTCGTCTGAACTGGAAGCGGTGTTTTTTTTTATTGGTGATGTTCGCAGGCTTTAGTGCTTTGCTCTATGGTGCAGTTTGGTTATGGCGATGGGTGCCATCGGTTGAGTTGAGTAATGTTGATGCCCTAGAGCAAGTTGAAGTACGCGGGGCTTTTAATGCGGTAACTGAAGAAGAGTTAAGAGAGGTGCTTCTTCCTCACTTGAAAGCGGGCTTTTTTTCAGCGGACATTCAGGCGATGCAGCAGACATTACTGTCTAACCCCTGGATTACTTCCGCCTCGGTGAGCAGGCGTTGGCCGAAGGGTGTTGAGGTTGATATCACTGAAGCGCAACCTCTCGCGACCTGGGGTAAAGATAAATTGTTGGTAGCGAGTGGGGATTTGCTGCCGCGTCCGTCACATATGGGGGTTCAGTCCCTGCCCGAGCTTGCCGGGGATGAAGAATTGGTAGAGCGGATTATGCTGCAATACCGCGCGCTTGCGGGGTTACTGACCACGCGGGATATGGAGGTTAAACGGTTGTCATTTGACGACCTAAGCGGTTGGCATCTGGAGTTAGTGTCGGGAATTGAATTAAAACTTGGCCATGATGCTTTATTGGAGCGGGTACACCGTTTTCTGTATTTGAGTCGGGGTGTACTGGCGCCGCACTTGCAAAAAGTTGTCAGCGTCGATACGCGCTACAGCAATGCGGTAGCGGTTCAGTGGAAAGACGAAGAAAAGTAAACATCGAGGCAGCCCGGGTGGCTGTTTTATAGATAAAAGTTTAAAAGCGAATGCTGTGTTCTGGTCCGATAGCAGAACCTGAAACAGAATGCAGCTCAGCGAGGTTGGCACGAAAATGACACAGGTATCCGATCAGCGCATGATTGTTGGACTGGATATAGGCACCTCTAAAGTAGTCGCTATTGTCGGTGAAGCTTCCGGTGATGGGGAACTTAATATTGTCGGTATCGGCTCTCATCGTTCCACTGGAATGAAAAAGGGCGTAGTGGTTAATATTGAATCAACTGTGCAATCTATACAGCGCGCTGTGGAAGAAGCTGAGTTGATGGCGGGTTGTGAAATTCACTCTGTGTACGCAGGGATTGCGGGAAGTCACATTCGCAGCTTGAACTCTCACGGTATAGTTGCGATTAAGGATCGAGAGGTTACCCAACAGGATCTCGATCGTGTTATTGATGCTGCCAGGGCTGTCGCTATTCCTGCGGACCAGAAGATTTTGCACACGCTTCCGCAGGAATACCTGATTGATAATCAGGAAGGGGTAAAAGAACCTCTCGGAATGTCTGGTGTTCGCCTCGAAGCAAAGGTCCATTTGGTCAGCGGTGCAGTGAATGCTGCACAGAATATTGAAAAGTGTATTCGTCGATGTGGTCTGGAAGTAGAAGATGTCATTCTTGAACAATTGGCTTCAAGTTACGCAGTCCTGACCGAAGATGAAAAAGAGTTGGGAGTATGCATGGTAGATATTGGTGGGGGAACCACCGATATTGCTGTGTTTACTGGTGGATCTATTCGGCATACCGGTGTGATACCGATTGCTGGAGACCAGGTTACCAATGATATTGCCATGGCTTTGCGCACACCGACACCGCACGCAGAAGATTTGAAAATCAAATATGCGTGCGCGTTGGCAAAACTCGCTCGCGAAGGTGAGACGATTAAGGTACCGAGCGTTGGTGATCGCGCGCCTAGGGATTTATCCCGACAGGCATTGGCCGAGGTCGTTGAGCCGCGCTACGACGAATTGTTTACATTAGTACAGGCGGAGTTACGTCGCAGCGGCTTCGAAGATTTGTGTGCGGCGGGTGTAGTACTTACCGGCGGCTCTTCAAAAATGGAGGGCGCGGTTGAACTGGCTGAGGAAATTTTTCATATGCCGGTTCGCCTAGCAGTGCCTCAGGGTATTGCAGGTTTGACGGATATCGTCAGCAACCCAATTTATTCCACTGGAGTTGGATTATTGATGTATGCGATGCAGCAGGAAGAGGCTCGAGAGGGCAAAATACAGCCTGTGCGCAACGATAATCAGTGGTGGGACAAGGTAAAGCACTGGTTTCGCGGAAATTTGTAATAGAGTGCAACCAGATTTAGCCATCCGTTGAAGGATTTTTTTTAGGCATGGCTGTAAAATTCGACATGAGCAAGAAAGGGGAACAGCAATGTTCGAACTAGTTGATAGCGTACAGGATAAGCCTGTCATCAAGGTGATTGGTGTCGGCGGCGGTGGTGGTAATGCTGTTAAGCATATGATCGCCAATGATGTTGAGGGTGTAGATTTTATCTGTGCAAATACAGATGCACAGGCCCTCAAAGATGTTGAGGCCCGCACTATCCTGCAACTGGGTAACACAATTACACGCGGTTTGGGCGCAGGGGCAAACCCGGATATTGGCCGTCAGTCCGCACTTGAAGATCGCGATCGCATTGCTGAGGTATTAACCGGTGCGGATATGGTATTCATCACTGCCGGTATGGGCGGTGGTACCGGTACCGGTGGTGCGCCGATTGTCGCTGAGATTGCAAAAGAACTGGGCATCCTTACCGTTGCGGTAGTTACTCGCCCATTTAAGATCGAAGGGCGCAAACGCACAGTTGTAGCTGAAGAGGGTATCCTCGAACTGCGCGATAAAGTCGATTCTCTGATTACTATCCCCAACGATCGCTTGTTGGAAGTACTCGGCAGCAAGATCACAATGAAATCTGCTTACAAAGAAGCAGATAACGTTTTATTGGGTGCTGTACAAGGTATTGCCGACCTGATGATTCGCCCGGGCATCATGAACGTGGACTTCGCCGATGTGCGAACCGTGATGTCTGAAATGGGTATGGCGATGATGGGGTCCGGCTCCGCTGTCGGTGAGAACCGTGCACGCGAAGCGGCTGAGAAAGCCGTGCGAAGCCCGCTGCTGGATAACGTCAACCTGGCTGGTGCTCGCGGTATTCTGGTGAATATTATCACTGGTAGCGAAGAGGCGGGCTGTCAGGAGCTGACCCTGGGTGAGTACTCTGAAGTGGGTGAGATTGTCCAGGAAATCGCCTCCGATGAAGCTACTGTGGTTATTGGTACCGCGGTGGATGACAAGCTTGGTGATGAGATGCGGGTTACTGTTGTGGCCGCAGGCCTTGGAGAGGGCTCTCCGGCCGCGCGCCCGGCAAAGGTAGTGGATAATACCCGCCGCCCTGAGCCTCGGGAGCCCGTTCGTGAAACCCGTGAGGCTCGCGATAGTCACACAGCTCATGCTGGTCACAGCTCTGCAGGGCTGGCAAGCCGCGAAGCTATTGATCCGCGCCCGCGTACTGAAGCGGAGCGCCCCAAGCGCCCGGCCCCTGCCTTGAATCCCGCTGATGCGGATATGGAGTACCTGGATATTCCAGCCTTCCTGCGCCGTCAGGCAGACTAGAAAAACGGTACCGCAGAGGCAGAACACCGCTCATGTCTGCCCGGCTCCGGCTGGGTATTGCCGCTGCGGTACGGCTTTTGCTCGGGTCTACCTTGTCGAATGGGTAGGCCCTTGCCCCGTTTATGCAGATTTCTGCCAGAACCAACGAGTCGCAATAACTATCTAAAATAATTAACAATTATTAACAGCGCTTGCGGAGCTTCCGATCTTAGAATGCTGTCATAGCGACATGCGTTGGCGCTGCAATCTTTGCTTGATCTATCCTCTATAGGTAGGTGGTGCACAGTTGTGGTGACCACTCGCCCAGAATTGGTATTGGCGTCGCAATTGTGCTAGTATCGATGGCTTGCTGCGCCTCAGGGGCGTAGTCCACCGACGGGGAAAAGATAGTTTCATGATCAAACAGCGCACGCTTAAGAATGCTATTCGCGCCACTGGCGTAGGTCTGCACACTGGCAAGAAAGTTGTACTTACCCTTAAACCAGCGCCCGTAGACACCGGTATCGTGTTCCGTAGAACCGATTTGGACCCGGTTGTTGAAATCGAGGCTCGTGCGGAAAATGTCGGCGACACTCTCCTTTCAACCACCCTGGAAAAGGGTGATGTTCGCATTGCTACGGTAGAGCACCTGCTCTCAGCAATGGCGGGCCTTGGCATTGATAACGCGGTTGTCGAGTTATCCGCGCAAGAAGTGCCCATTATGGATGGCAGTGCCGGCCCATTTGTATTTCTAATTCAATCCGCGGGCATCCAGGAGCAAGCAGCTCCGAAGAAATTCCTGCGAATCAAGAAGCCAGTAACTGTAGAGGATGGCGATAAGGTTGCCAGCTTCCTACCTTTTAATGGCTTTAAGGTGTCTTTTACAATCGACTTTGACCACCCGGTTTTCCAAGGGCGCAACCTGAGTTCATCCGTGGACTTTTCCAGTACCTCCTTTGTGAAGGAAGTGAGTCGCGCCCGTACCTTTGGCTTTATGCACGAGATTGAGTACTTGCGCTCTAAAGGCTTGGTTCAGGGCGGTTCCGTTGATAACGCAATTGTGATTGATCAGTACCGTATTCTGAATGAAGGCGGGTTGCGTTATGAAGACGAATTTGTGAAACATAAAATTCTGGATGCGATTGGCGATCTCTATCTTCTGGGGACCAGCCTGATTGGTGAGTTCAAGGCCTTTAAGTCTGGCCATGCGCTGAACAATAAATCCCTTCGCAACCTGATGGCTCAGGAGGATGCTTGGGAAATGGTCACCTTTGAAGGTGAGCAGGAAGAAGCACCGATCTCCTATATCAAGCCGATTTTGGCAGTTTGATACTTTCGCAAGAAGCCGGCATTATAGTGCCGGCTTTTTTGTATGATTGTTTCACAGAGAAAGCCTATAGATTTTTGGTATCCTTATTGGTTTGGCACCTCAGCTTATAGGTTGGGGACTAACGAAAATTAAAAATGTCGAACTCCTCACAGCTCCTATGAAAGTAATCCTGGTTAATGAGCGCGGTGCGACTCGCAGCTTTAATTTTGGCAGTTTGAGCAAAGCCCTGTTGGGGTTGTGCCTGCTAAGTCTTCCTGTGGGCGCATTTCTACTGGGGGCGAATTTACCGGTTACCAAAACGGACTTATTTGACTCCCGAACGGCCAAGGCCTGGAACCGAGCACTGCGCAAGCAGCAGGAAGAAATTGCTGAAGCCGATAGAGAGGCGCGGGAGCAGCTGGCTGCTCTTACCGTCAAGCTTGCAGAGTTGCAGGCGCGTTTAACTCGCCTTGATGCACTGGGTGAGCGTTTAACCTCTGTTGCCAACCTTGATGAAGGAGAGTTTGAGTTTGGCAGTGCACCTGCTATCGGTGGGCCGGAAGACCCCGGAATCGCAGGCGCATCGGAGTTGCCGTATCAGCCACCGGAATTCCTGGATGTTATTGGAGATCTTTCTCATCAGATTGAAGATCGCCAAATGCAGCTGAACACGCTCGAATCCCTGATGGCGAACCTCAAGCTTGAGGACGAGCAGTTTTTGGCGGGCCGCCCGATCAGCAAGGGGTGGATGTCTTCCCGTTATGGTTATCGCACCGATCCATTCACTGGCCGTAGGACCTGGCACAAGGGGGTGGATTTTGCTGGCAAGATGGGATCCGATGTTGTTTCAGTAGCCGCAGGTGTTGTCACCTGGGCTGATGAGCGCCATGGCTATGGTCAGTTGGTAGAGATTAATCACGGCAATGGTTATTCAACCCGCTATGGGCACAATAGTGAGCTTAAAGTGGGGTTGGGTGACGTGGTCAAGAGGGGGCAGACTATTGCCCTGATGGGTTCCAGTGGTCGCTCTACCGGGCCCCATGTTCACTTTGAGATATATAAGAACAACCGCACGGTTGATCCAGCTAGCTATATCCGCCGCACAGGCAGATAAGAACTATCCTTCCTTTACGCGTAATTGTTGGTAGCTTGGCATAAGAGTTGCCAGCGCTTGCGCCTTCCTGTTTACTTGCACCCCTCGCATAAAGGAGCGTCGGTGCATCGATCTGCCCGATATTAGCGCCGACAGCGCAAATAAGATAAGTGGTTTCTAGATAATGATTGGCAAACTGATTAAATCGGTCTTTGGTTCAAAAAATGACCGCGAGCTGAAGCGCATGCGACGCGTCGTGGGAAAGATCAACGCTTTGGAAGAGGATTTCCAGAAGCTTGACGATGCAGGCCTGCGGGCTAAAACGGATGAGTTCAGACAGCGACTCGCTGACGGGGAAAAGCTCGATCAAATTCTGCCTGAGGCGTTTGCTGCAGTGCGTGAAGCGGGTCGCCGGGCCATGGGAATGCGCCACTTCGACGTTCAGCTGATCGGTGGTATGACCTTGCATGAAGGGCGTATTGCAGAAATGCGTACCGGTGAAGGTAAAACCCTGGTTGCAACCCTGCCGGCCTATCTGAATGCGCTTGAAGGTAAGGGCGTTCATATTGTTACGGTGAACGATTACCTCGCTTCGCGGGATGCCAATTGGATGCGCCCGGTATATGAGTTCCTGGGCATGACGGTGGGAGTTATTGTTTCCCAGCAGCCACCGGAAGAAAAGAAAGCGGCCTATGAGGCTGACATTACTTACGGCACTAATAACGAATTCGGTTTTGATTACCTGCGTGACAACATGGTGTTGCGCAAAGAGGACCGCACCCAGCGCCCTCAGAACTTCGCTATTGTCGATGAGGTGGATTCCATTCTGATCGATGAGGCGCGTACTCCATTGATTATTTCTGGAGCCGCCGAAGACTCTTCTCACCTTTATATGGCGATGAATAAGCTGGTTCCCCAGCTGGAGCGTGCCGAAGAAGGTGGGGAGGGGCACTACACCGTTGATGAAAAGACTCGTCAGGTTGAGCTGACCGAGCAGGGGCACTTATTAATCGAAGACCTGCTGTCACGCAGTGGGTTGATGAAGGAAGACCAGTCCCTTTACGCCCCTGGGAACCTGGGCCTGTTGCACCATGTGCACGCCGCCCTGCGCGCGCATGTGCTGTTTAACCGCGATGTGGATTACATCGTTCAGAACGGCCAGGTGGTGTTAATTGATGAGCACACCGGTCGGACCATGCCCGGTCGCCGTCTCTCCGAAGGCCTGCACCAGGCGCTGGAAGCAAAAGAGAGTGTGCAGATTCAGAGTGAGAGCCAGACCCTCGCTTCTACAACATTCCAGAACCTGTTTCGCTTCTACCCCAAACTTTCGGGAATGACCGGTACAGCGGATACAGAAGCGTTTGAATTCCAGCAAATTTATGGCCTGGACGTGGTGGTGATCCCCACCAATAAACAAATTCAACGTGAAGATCTCAATGACCTGGTTTACCTGAGCCAGGAAGAGAAGATGGAAGCGATTATTGAGGATGTGAAGCACTGTCGCGAAAAGCAGGCTCCGATCCTTGTAGGTACCGCCTCTATCGAGACTTCAGAGGAAATGTCCCGCAAGTTGCAAAAGGCGGGCATTAAGCACCAGGTTCTCAACGCGAAATACCACGAGCGCGAAGCACAGATTATCGCCCAGGCGGGTCGCCCGGGTGCAGTGACTATCGCTACCAATATGGCTGGTCGCGGTACCGACATTGTTCTCGGTGGTAATTGGGAGGCTGAAGCGACGGCCTTGGGCCAGGAAAAAGATCGCGAACTGACTGAAGTGGAGCTCGCACAAGTTAAGGAAGATTGGAAGAAGCGTCACGAGCAGGTGATCGCTGCGGGCGGTCTGCATATTATCGGTACTGAGCGTCATGAATCCCGCCGTATTGATAACCAGCTGCGAGGTCGTGCAGGTCGTCAGGGTGACCCGGGTGTTACTCGTTTCTACTTATCTCTGGAAGATAACCTTATGCGCATCTTCGCCTCTGACCGGGTGAAGAATTTTATGCAGATGCTGGGTATGGAGCGCGGTGAGGCGATTGAGCACCGCATGGTTTCCAACGCTATCGAAAAAGCCCAGCGCCGTGTTGAAGGCCGCAACTTTGATATTCGCAAGCAGTTGTTGGAGTACGATGACGTGGCCAATGACCAGCGTCAGGTGATTTACGGCCAGCGCAATGAGCTGCTGGAAGCTGAGGTTATCAGTGATACGATCTCTGCCATTCGTGAAGATGTAGTTGACGGCATTGTCTCCGGTTCTATCCCCCCCCAGAGCGTGGAAGAGCAGTGGGATATTCCAGCCCTGGAGCAGCAGCTCTCTGGTGAATTGGGTATCCAGTTGCCGGTTCAGCAGTGGCTCGATGAAGATCGCACTCTGCACGAAGAGAGCCTGCGGAAAAAGATTACTGTCGCCGCGCAGGAAGCCTATGCTGCAAAAGTTTCCCGCATTGGTGAATCTTCCGGTGATGCCAATCTGATGCCGACTATCGAGCGTCAGATTATGCTGCAAGTGTTGGATCAGTTGTGGAAAGAGCATCTTTCCAGCATGGACCACCTGCGTGCGGGTATTGGATTGCGGGCTTACGCCAACAAAAACCCCAAGCAGGAATTCAAGCGCGAGTCTTTCCACCTGTTCCAGAGCATGCTGGAGAACCTCAAGCATGAAGTGGTGCGTATTCTTGCCCACGTAGAGCCGATGACTCGTGAGCAAGCGGAAGAGATGGAGCAGCGTCGCCTGGAAGAGCAGCGCAGGCAGCAGCTTGAGCTGCAACACGCTCAAGCTTCGGCGCTTCCAGAAAATGAGCCCAAGGAGCAGCAGCAGGCTACTCCGGCACCAGAACGTCGCGGCCCTAAGGTCGGGCGCAATGATCCCTGCCCCTGTGGTTCCGGGAAAAAGTACAAGCAGTGTCACGGCAAGCTGGCTTCCTCTACCCAGAGCTAGTTCTCTACTGCTTGAATTCAGAAAGTGCCCCGCTTAGCGGGGTATTTTTTTAACCGGTAAAAGAATTATCTGCGGAAAAAGATTTTAATTCCGCAGATAAGTTTATTTTTGGCTTGCCTTACTGAGGTTCGGCTTTGATAATGTCGGCCGCTCATTTATTTCCGCTATTCCGTTTGGGTGAACTGGGGTCTAGGTTTACCTGCAGCTGTGATAGCCCAAAGTCGTTATTCTTATGCCTGAATTATCCATATCCGTTGTCGAAGGGGTTCGCCTCGCCAGTGTGCCAGCCAGGATCAAAGACTGGGAACGCAATGACCTGTTGTTGGTTGAGCTTGCTGAAGGAACTTCAGTTGCAGCCACTTTTACCCAGAATACTTTTTGTGCGGCTCCGGTAACGGTGGCCAAAGAGCATATCGCCAAAGGAGAAGTGCGAGCCCTGGTGGTTAATGCCGGCAATGCCAATGCCGCTACTGGGGTAAGGGGACTGGCGGATGCCCGGGCTACTTGCGAGGCGGTGGCAGATGCACTGAAGATTTCTGCTGAACAAGTATTGCCTTTTAGTACTGGTGTCATTGGTGAGCACTTGCCGATGGAGAGGTTACTCACTGCTATCCCGGGGTCTGCTGGACAGCTTGATCCCGCCGGATGGGAATTGGCGGCCGAGTCCATTATGACTACGGACACCCGGCCAAAGATTGCGAGCCGCAAGTTAATGATTAATGGTGAAGAGATTGCCGTTGTCGGTATTGCCAAAGGTTCCGGCATGATCCAGCCGAACATGGCTACCATGCTGGCCTATGTCGCCACTGATGCCGGTGTGACACAGTCCCTGCTAGATCAAATGGTGCGCGAAGTTGTCGGGGCCTCATTTAATCGAATTAGCGTAGACGGAGATACCTCGACGAATGATGCTTGTGTTTTGATGGCCACAGGTGCGCGGGGGGAGATGATCAGCAGCTCTGAGAGCACTGGCTACCTGGAGCTGTATAGGGCAATTTCGGAAATACATATAGAGCTGGCCCAGGCCATTGTCAGGGACGGTGAGGGGGCGACCAAGTTTGTTACCGTACAAGTGGATGGCGCGCTCAGCAGTGAAGAGGCCTTGACGGTAGCTTTTGAAGTCGGTGATTCTCCGCTGGTGAAAACTGCACTTTATGCCTCAGACCCCAACTGGGGTCGGCTGGTTATGGCGATCGGCAATGCTATCCAAGGCGAATTAGACACCGATAAGGTGGAAATTTTTCTCGATGATGTACAGGTGGTAAGTGCCGGTGGGCGCGCATCTGGATATCAAGAACAGGTTGGAGAGCAGGTATTTTCAAAACCTGAATTTACAATCCGTATTGAGCTGGGTCGCGGTGCCAGCAGTGAGCACATCTGGACCTGTGACTTCTCTCACGAGTATGTCACCATCAACGCAGAATATCGGACTTGAGGTAGTAGAGTGAGTAAGGTTGTCCATGTTGCTGTCGGTGTAGTAACCCGAGGGGATGGCAAGATCCTGATTGCCCGCCGTCCCGACCATTTGCATATGGGAGGGCGCTGGGAATTTCCCGGTGGCAAGGTGGAAGCTGGTGAGTCTGTGCAGGAGGCGCTCTATAGGGAGCTACTTGAAGAAGTGGCCATTGAAGTACAGGAGTTGCAGCCGCTGGTGGAAATTCGTCACGATTACCCTGAAAAAACCGTGCTGCTGGATACCTGGCAGGTAACGCAGTTCACGGGTGAGGCTCTTGGGCGAGAGCAGCAGGAAATCAAGTGGGTGTCTGCTGGGGAGCTGGATAAATTCCACTTCCCCGATGCCAATCAAGCAATTATTGAAGCGGTAAAAGGGAGTTTCTCCTAAGCTTCATCTTGAACAGCTGCTTGCAGGCAGCTGTTCAAGTGGATTGGATGGCCTTAATGGCGGGGCTTGTTCGGGTCCAGGTCATCACTCAGCACATCGTCATACACTGACTCCCCGGGAATCTTGTGTCCCTCACTAGCCCATTCGCCGAGATCAATCAGCTTGCAACGTTCGCTACAAAAAGGTTTGAAGGGAAACTTATCGCTCCACTCAATGGGCTTTTTGCAGGTAGGGCAGTTGAGTGTCGGCGTTACGCTGGATTTAGGCATAAGTTAGCTTGGGCTCTAAAGTGATCTGAATCGGAATTGTACTCTAATTAACTTAGGGAGCCTCTGAATAACTCCGTGATACCTCTGGCATGCAGAGCGGTTCACAATCAAGGCGCGGCTTCGCAGGAATGTCTAGACCTTTCAAGAGGTCGCAACGCGGAGTGTGAATCGCTCTGCAAGCCCCGGAGGGCGGGCCTTGAAGGCCACAGCTGCTGCGTTGCATCTCTTGCAAAGGGCTACGGCCATTCGCGGTGAGCTGCGCCTAACATCTGCAACCTTCAAGGCCCGCAGAGGCATTACGGAGTTATTCAGAGGCTCCTTAGCTCGACTGTTCCGGCCGAGCAATCCGTAAGTATTCCCGGTGGAGCTGCTCTATTTGAGCTTTGAGTGAGGCTAAGTCACTAGCGTTATCCAGCACATCATCTGCCTTCTCTAGTCGTTGCTCCCTTGTCAGTTGGGCCGCCATGATTTTGCGAATCTGTTCCTGCTGGCTGTTATCGCGCGCGCTGGCGCGCTCAAGCTGCAAAGCCTCAGGTAGATCGACTACACAAATCCTGTTTACGAGCTCATATTGGCCTGATTCAATCAGGAGGGGGGATTCCAGTATCGCGTAGGGCCCCTGACTTGCGTTCAGTGAGGAGGTTATCTCCTCTCTTATCAGTGGGTGTAATAGACTTTCCAGCCATTGCCGTTCGCCTGGGTCGTCAAATATCAGTGTGCGCAGTTTGCTCCGGTTTAATTCGCCACTTTCCAGTAAGACATCGGCCCCGAAGTGCCGGGCTATCTGTTCCAGAGCGGGCTTTCCCGGTTGTACCACAACCCTTGCCGCCCAGTCTGCATCTACTACATTAATGCCCAGGCCACGGAAATACCCAGCTGCTGCTGACTTTCCGCTACCGATCCCGCCGGTTAAGCCTACGGTAAACAATGGCTGCCCTCCCCAAGAATAAATAGGTTGCGGTATAAATAAAAACCCCGGCCAGATAGCTGGCCGGGGTCATAGTAAAGCAAATAGGTGGAGAATAGTGAGTTGGTCGTTTAGCTGCTAAGACCAGAGATATTGAAATACCAGCTCATGATTTGATCACCCCAAAGCATGGCGATCCAGCCGGCTCCGGCAAGGTAGGGGCCAAAAGCGATGGGCAAGTTGCGATCCCGCCCTGCGGCAATACTCCAGGAAATTCCAGCAGCTGCGCCAACAGCAGCGGAAAGTAGGATAACTAACGGCAGCACTTGCCAGCCAAACCAGGCGCCAATGGCTGCTAGGATTTTAAAATCCCCAGCTCCCATACCTTCCTTACCGGTAACAATCTTAAAGATATGGAACACCAGCCACAGTGACAGATAGCCGGAGATAGCGCCGATGACTGCGTCCTGCAAAGAAGTAAAAGCTCCCCAAATATTGATCAGTAAACCGGCCCAGAGTAGCGGTAGAGTAATGCTGTCTGGAAGCAGCTGTTTGTCAAAATCGATACCTGTTAGAGCAACGAGAGCCCAAGTAAAGAAGCATCCAGCTAATGCCTGCCAAGTGAAGCCCAACTGCCAAACAACAATGGCAGTCAGAATACCAGTTACCAATTCCACCATTGGGTAACGCTTGGAAATAGCAGTACCGCAAGAACCGCATTTTCCGCGAAGGAAAAGGTAGCTAATGACGGGGATATTTTGCCAGGGCTTAATCTCAACCTGGCACTTGGGGCAGTGGGAGTGGGGGAGTATCAGGTTAAAAGGCTTATTTAACTCTTTTTGCTCTTGGGCAGTGGGCTTTGTATCAAAATAGCTATAGAAATCCCGCTTATATTCCCGTTCCATCATAACGGGGAGGCGCAGGATTACGACGTTAAGGAAGCTGCCTATTAAGAGGCCTAAAATAAAGGCGCTGCCTATGAGCAGCGCTAGATGATTCTGGAGTACGTCTAACATTTGGCTTTAGATTACATTACCCATATTAAATATTGGGAGGTACATTGCGATCATCAGGCCACCGACAAGGACACCCAGAACAGCCATGATCATCGGTTCTAACAAGGTAGTAAGATTATCCACCAGGTTGTCTACTGCTTCTTCGTAAAAGTCTGCAGCTTTACCCAGCATCTCATCGAGAGCGCCGGACTCTTCACCAATTGCAGCCATTTGAATCAACATGGTGGGGTAAAGGCCAGATTGTCGCATCGCCAAGTTAAGGGGTACACCGGTAGCAACTGAGTCCCTTATTTTTAGGGTTGCCTCCTCATAAACACAGTTGCCGGTTGCTCCGGCAACGGATTTGAGTGCATCGATAAGGGGGACACCGGCTGCAAATGTGGTTGACATGGTTCTGGCAAAGCGGGCAGCAATTGAGTTGTAGGTGATAGTGCCAAGAATGGGAATACGCAGCATAATCCTGTCAAAAGCCTCAGCGACTTTTTTATTACGCTTCTTTATTTCAATCGTACCGCCGACACCAACAATGACGGAAAGCAGGGCATAAAACCAGTTGGCTTGCATCCACTCTGAGATATTGACCACTAAGAGGGTGAATGCGGGAAGGTCTGCACCAAACCCCGCAAAAGTTTGTGCAAATTGAGGAACAACCTTAATCAGCAAAATGGATGTGACGATAACAGCTACAATAATGACGGCGATAGGATAGGTCATCGCCTTCTTGATCTTTGCCTTTAGAGACTCGGTTTTCTCCTTGTAGGTAGCAATCCTGTCCAGCATAGTTTCCAGGGCACCAGACTGTTCACCAGAGGCAACCAGGTTACAAAACAGATCATCGAAGTACACGGGGTGTTTACGGAGTGCCTCGGAAAACCCTGTGCCAGAGGCAACTTCACTCCGAATTTTTAATATCAACTCTTTAAGGGCTTGGTTGTCGGAGCCATCTGCAACAATGTCAAAGCTCTGCACCAGAGGGACACCGGCTTTCATCATGGTCGCCATTTGGCGAGTAAATATGGCGATATCGACAGGCTTTACTTTACCTTTACCGCCGCCAAATAAAGGTTTTGGCTTTTTCTGCACGCGATTGGCGATAATCCCTTGCTTGCGAAGCTGGGCCTTAATTAGCGCAGGGCTGGTTCCGTTGATTTCACCCTCGACCTTTGCGCCCTTACTATCTACGCCTTTGTAGATATATGTTACTGCTGCGGCGTTGGCCATAGTTATTATTCCTGCCTGTTGTCTCTTGGTGCCAGTGATGAGGCTGGCAGTGTGGATTTTATCAGACCTTGGTGTTTTCTTTGTGTTTAGGGCTGAAACCTAAATGCAAAGGCAATAATGCCTGACCTTTCCTTAGGATACCGCTATAGATCAGTCGTCGCGAAGTGCTAATCCTTCGTGACCCTATTAGCCTCTTCCAGGCTTGTAACGCCCATGACAACTTTGCGTAGGGCTGAGGTTCTTAGGTTGTTGAATCCTTCATTTTTTGCCTGGTCGGCAATCTGAATTGAATTGCCTCCCTCCATTATAATTCTTGCGATACCATCGGTGATGCGAACCACTTCATAGACGCCGACTCGCCCTTTATAGCCTTTCGAGCAATGATCGCAGCCGACTGGTTGAAATATTGTCCACTCGTTTTCTGGTACTGTTACCGCATCAAACCCCTCGGCTGTTAAAACTTCAGGTGGGAGCGTTGTGGGCTTTTTACACTCTCCACATAAACGCCGCGCAAGTCGTTGAGCGATAATAACGCTGACCGAGGTTGCAATGTTGAAGCTGGGGACGCCCATATTCATAAGGCGGGTTAGGGTTTCAGGGGCAGAATTGGTATGAAGTGTTGAAAGAACCAAGTGGCCGGTTTGTGCTGCCTTGATCGCGATTTCTGCTGTTTCCAGGTCTCGGATCTCACCCACCATGACAATATCCGGATCCTGGCGTAAGAAAGAGCGCAGTGCCTCGGCAAAATCCAGTCCTACCTTGGATGATACGTTAACCTGATTAATGCCCTCCAGGTTGATCTCTACAGGGTCTTCGGCTGTTGAAATATTGCGTTCTGGTGTGTTGAGAATATTTAGGCCTGTATAAAGGGAAACTGTTTTCCCCGATCCAGTGGGGCCGGTTACCAGAATCATTCCCTGTGGCTGTGCCAGGGCATCCATGTAGATCTTTTTTTGCTCATCCTCATAGCCGAGTGCATCAATTCCCAGTTTGGCTGAAGACGGGTCCAAAATCCGCAAAACAATTTTCTCTCCCCAAAGTGTCGGTAAGCTGTTAACACGGAAGTCAATAGCTTTGGTTTTCGACAGCTTCATTTTGATGCGCCCATCCTGGGGGACGCGACGCTCGGAGATGTCCATTTTCGACATCACCTTTAAGCGGGCAGAAATACGAGGTGCTAGCTGTATAGGTGGCTTGGCTACTTCGTGAAGAACGCCATCGGTACGCAGGCGGACGCGGTAAGATTTTTCGTAGGGCTCAAAATGAATATCAGATGCGCCGGTACGGATTGCGTCGAGTAGGACTTTGTTGACGAAGCGAACAACAGGAGCTTCATCTCCCCCAGGGGCATCATCACTATCCTGGCTCTGCTCATCGCCACCGACATCCAGGGCGTCGAGTTCATCATCATCAATACCCTCCAATCCGGCCCCGATATCATCACCGTCAGAAAGGTAGCTCTCTATTGCTTTGCTGAGCTTATCAGCCTCTACAAGTACCGCATCTGTGTTTAATCCGGTGTTAAAATTTATTTCATCCAGGCCGGCGAGGTTGGTGGGGTCGGCCACCGCAATAAAAAGCCGGTTACCACGCTGGTATAGGGGGAGGGCAAAATGTTTGTTGATGAGCTTCTCATCCACAATGCCCCTGGGCAGCTGCTCGAAATTAAAGCAGCTGAGATCGAGTAGCGGAGAGCCAAAAGCTTGGGAGGCAATATTGGCGAGTTCCTTGCTCTTGATTAGCTTTGCTTCTATCACATGCTGAGCAAAAGCCTGGCCAGCTCTTTGGGCGGCCTTTAAGGCCGACTGGGCTGTTGCTTGGTCAAGAATGTTGTCTGCTACCAATTTCTTGGCGAGGCCACTTAAAGGGATGTTACTCATACCGAAAGATTACTCGTAAAAATAGCCGCTGATCATCGATACTGCTGCGAAGCCGGCTATTGCTGCAATCGAATGTTTATATTGCAAGGGGTACCACTAAATATAGGGTTGGCAATATAGCGAATAAGGTGCCGAGAGCCAAATAGTGGAGCTCACGACCGGATCTGTTATTTCTTTATTGTCTTGGTTTGGCCAAAACTGACATTTTTTGTCAGTTATCATCTTGCTTTGTCGATCTCAAATTTGGCTTTTCCGCCAAATCGATAGAACTGTGCTACCAGTCGCATTAACAAAGCTCGTACCATCGTATGTCTTGCAAGAGTTGGCATAAACCTTGTATCTTGCTTGTCGACTTCCTCACGGGATGCGCTCCCTAGCGGGATTCACTATCTAAAGTCTGTATGGAGACGGTTACAATGAAAAAGCAACAGGGTTTTACTCTTATTGAATTGATGATCGTAGTTGCGATCATCGGTATTTTGGCAGCGGTAGCGATCCCGCAGTACCAGACTTACGTCGCTAAGTCACAGGTGAGCCGTGTAATGCAGGAAACTGCTTCCCTGAAAACGGCTGTTGAGAGCTGTTTACTGGAAGGTATTACCGATGCAGCTGACTGTGAGCTGGGTTGGACCGAGAGTAACCTGATTACCGCATTTGCTGGTGCTGGCGATCTGATGATTGGTGCTGCTGCTGAAGAAGATGACATCCAAGGCGGCCTGACTGTTACGCTTGCAGTTGATGGCTCAGCGTCTATCGTGGCGGCATTTGGCCAAAATGCAGCTGCGGCCCTAACTAATGCAGATCTGACTTGGGCTCGTGATACTGATGGCGTGTGGAGCTGCTCTTCTTCTGCAGACTCTAAATATCTGCCTACCGGTTGTGAAGAGGAAGAGGAAGCGGCAGCGGCTGACTAAGGCCGAGTAAAAACTGCCTCTTTTGCTAACTCCGGTGAAAGCAGCGATATAAAGGGCACCTACGGTGCCCTTTTTTATATAAGGGGATTTTGTGCTAAAAAAACTGGCTGCTTACATTTCACTGGGCATTTTGGCTGCATTTGTTATTCACCAATGGGTAGCTAACCCTTACAGAATTAAACGGCTCCTATATTCCTTTGAGGCTATCGCTGCTGAATCTTCTATACGCTGCTCTAATTTTGCCCCTCATTGGATGCCTGAGGCTTTGGAGTACGCTATTTCATCTGGAGGAGCGCTAGCAAATCAATTGGCCTATATCTCTCCTGAGGGTAATTTGTACCATTGTGAAAGTGGCTGGATGGGGTCAACTTTATTTTCTTCCAGGGTTTCTGTTGATAGCCGTTTCCGGTATGCAAGCCTTACAAAGGTTTTTACGGTTGATAGTATTCTTCGTGGCGTTAATACCGGAGACATTGACCTTAATGATCGGATTGTGGATATCTTGAGTATATCGGGCGAGGTGGCTGATTCACGAATTAACAGAATTACGGTCAGGAACCTTCTGGAGCATTCAGGGGGGTTTGATCGAAAATTGACACCTGACCCAGTTGTGGTGCCAGGTGAAGAACCCTGGTGTCCGTATAAAATGGCAAAGTTTAGGGAGGTAAGCCTCGATTTTGAACCGGGTCAAAGGCAGAGTTACTCAAACTTAGGTTATTGCCTTCTGGGGGCTGTATTGGCGCAGACTCATGAGCGGCCATATAAAGAGTATCTTTTGCAAAACTATGATCTGCATTCTCGCGGGATAAAGTTTATAGCTTCAGGCTATTATCCTGATGAAGTCGAATACGATTTTCGCAATAGCCCTATTTATGGTAAGGGGTACACCAGCCAATTTGATTTTAATGCATTAGCATCCTCAGCAGGCCTAACGGGAAGCGCTGTGGCATTAGCTAGTGCTGTGCTGCCAATGTTGGATCAAGTGCCCATGAACATCCTGTCAGATACTAGTAGTCGAACTTGTGATATGGAGACAGCTATTCGCTGTTATGGCTTTGGCTTATATACTTATCGCTCCACAGCAGGGGGGCTAAAGGTGTTCGTGCAACCGGGGCGACTTTACGGGATGTCGGGGACATTATTGATTGATGAGTATGGAGGTGTCACTGTTCGCCTGGGGAATGGTGAGCCTGAAAGATTATCGACTTTTGGTATGGATAAAGTACTTTATCAAAAACTTTCTGCTTATTATGGGAAATGATTATGGTAGGCAAGTTTAGGGGGTTATTTTAAGTTTGAAGGGTAAACTAAAGAGCTAAATAGAAGCTCAGGACTTTGATAAGTAGTTACAATAGCAGTTAAACCTGAATGGTTTATTGTGAGCTTTAGTATATTTGATCCTCTATAGTTGAAAATGTCTTTTCTTTATAAAAAAATTGCGATTCCTATCTCTACTTGGTTATTTTCACTTTTTCTTTTAACACTTTCTGCAGGCTACTTCTATTACGGCCTGCTGTCAGATATCCCTCCATTATCTGAGTTTGCCGAATACAACCAGCCTAGAATGAACCAATTTCACTCTGGAAACGAAGTGGTGAAGATTGTGATGATGGGGGATTCCAGGTTGCGCTATGCCACCCCATTAAGTGAAGACTTTTCTGTAATACTATCTAAGCAGCTTCATGTTCCCGTACAAGTGCTTAGGCTTACCCATGATATGGCAATCTTAAAAGACTTTAGAGGATTGTTCCCAGATATCTATGATGCAAAACCAGATTTGATAGTGATCCAGCAAGAAATGTTGACTAAAAAGCGGACTTTGGAATCGCGAATCTATTATGCTCGCCGTTTTATTGAGTCAGAATATTTCGGGTCAATAAAAGGGGAAACTGTATTTGATCAGGAAAAATTCCAAGTTTCTATGGGATGCGGCGTTATGCGTAAATCTGAGACTGCAGAAGAGCGACGTGACTTTTTCTTAAAGTGGGCTTACTTCAGTAGCATCCAGGAGCGGCCGCAGACGGTAACCGACTTTCTAAGTGAGTTAGGACACTTGGGGATCCCTTTGCTTGTTGTCTCGATTCCGGTATCCCCAAAGGGACGCTCTATATTTCCTATCCCGCAAGATGAGCCTGTTTTTTATACTGCTCGTCCTGAATATAATTTCTCGGATTCCCAATATTGTGATGTCGTACACCTGAATACAAAAGGAAGGAATGTATATACAGCTTGGTTGGCGGCTGAACTGGAAAAAAAACTAAAGGTTGGAGGATAGCCTGTGTCTAAAGATATCTATAGTCCGTTAGTTTCTCTATTTAAGGAGAGTTTTCAAAGTATCAATGGAGATGGATATTTTTTTAAGGGGAAGGACGCAACCTTAAAGTACAGTGAGTTTTGGAGCTTGATATGTAATACCCGAGGCTTACTGCGGCGGCTTGGTGTGGTATCAGGTCAGCGTGCCTTAATTGTCAGTAAAGAAAAGCATATTGTTGCCGTACTTTATGTTGCTTCTCTTTTGGAGGGGGTTACAGCGATAGTATTGGACCCCGATGCTTCAGGTACTGAGTTAGAGCTTTTAACGAAGAAAAGCGACCCAGCTATTATTTTTATAGATAGTCAGATTTTTTCTCGCGTATATAGTTTACAGCGAGCTGAATCTGAAAAAGTGGTCGAGATTGACTGTGCTGTTAAGAAGGCTAAATATCCAGCTCTGTTTGTCAGTAAGGAAAAAAAGAATTCCTTAAAGAAAAGATACCCTGCAATGTTGGATTTTGAGTCGGCGGCTTCAGATTTTCTGGAGTTATCCTCAGATACTGCGGGGTTAGTCCTGTTTACTTCGGGGACAACGGGAAAGCCAAAAGGTGTCGTGCATACCCATGCCAGTTTATATGCTCAAATGGAAGCCTTTATACAGCATTTTGGTCTTTCTAAAGGAGCTGTAATCGCCAATCACCTTCCCCTCCACCATACAGATGGTCTCAACCAGGGGGTCTTGCTGCCATTAGTTGTAAAAAGCCAATGGTTGGTTCCACCGTCCCCAGATATGCAAAATATTGGTCAAGTGCTGGACTTAATCTATAGAGAAAGAGCAACGCATTTTATTACTGTTCCTACAGTGCTTGGCATGATAGAGCGCCTGCCGGAAGAGTTTGATGATAGCTTTTCCTCTCCTGAATTTCAGTTTGTGGAGTCGACAGCAGGGCCTCTGGATAAAGAGGTTTGGGAGAGGTTTGAGCAGCGTTTTACTGCTAGGATCGTAAACTGCTATGGCTTGACTGAAACTGTTTGTGAGTCAATTTATTGCGGGCCAGATGAAACCTCTCGTCGAGTGGGAAGTGTTGGCAAGCCCGTTCAATGTGATGTAAAAATTGTTAGCCCGAAGGGTTGTGAAGTTGAACCTGGAAAAAGTGGTGAGCTATGTATTCGTACCGCAGCAATGATGCAGGGTTATCTTGATGATCCTGGCGCCACTAGTGCAGTTTTGAAGGATGGTTGGTTTTATACTGGCGACTTGGCAAGGTTGGATGATGACGGTTTTGTATATATTGTTGGGCGAATAAAAAATATCATTATACGGGGTGGGATAAATATTATTCCGGAAGAGGTGTCTGGGATCTTGAAAGCGTTTCCGGGGATTGATGAAGCAGTAGTTATTGGGCTGCCAGATCAGTTGCTTGGTGAAAAAGTAATTGCTTGCGTTGTTTCTCATTCTTGTAATCCTTTGCCTATAAACGATATCTTCATACATTGCCGGGACTTGATGGCTAAGGAAAAGCTGCCGAATAAAATTATTCAAGTTGAAGGCTTGCCATATGGGCCATCCGGAAAAGTGGATTTGCCGACGCTTAAGGTAAAGGTAGGGGGCGATATAGGGGGAAAATCTGATATATTCTCCGGAAAAGAATCCGATATATGCGATAAAGTTCTTATGCTGGGTGCATCAGTCTTTCGCGTATCTATAGAAACTCTTTCATTGAAAACAAGTCCAGATAATTTAAGGGAGTGGGATTCACTGGCTTTTCTAGAGCTGCTAATGGTAGTTGAGAGCGAGTTTCAGATAAAGTT
This sequence comes from Microbulbifer maximicatervae (SeqCode), assembly GCF_052467815.1. Lineage (NCBI taxonomy): Bacteria > Pseudomonadati > Pseudomonadota > Gammaproteobacteria > Cellvibrionales > Microbulbiferaceae > Microbulbifer > Microbulbifer maximicatervae (SeqCode). The sequence goes on along the minus strand of NZ_CP174326.1, from coordinate 175,236 downwards.
AGATGCATCTGATGTACTAAAAATAAGATCTTTAGGTGATTTGGTCTGCTTGCTGGAAAAAGAAGTGGAGGCGGTAGGGGTGTGATGAAATTTGGTAAAGGTATTACAGTTTTAGGGCACCCTCGCTCTGGTACAACTTTATTGCGTCGGCTTCTTAATTTGCATGAGGCTATAGCATCCCCACCTGAAACACATTTATTTAGTGCCTGTGCACGCTTTATTGACAGGGATCATACCGCGGATGGCGTTGATATGGGGGTATTGTCAGGGCTTAATTTTGCTGGTTTTGATGATGAAGTTGTACTACAGGAGTTGAGAGAGTTTGCGTTTGGTTTCTTGAATAGGTTTGCCGAGCGTCAGGGAAAAAGACGTTGGGCGGAGAAAACCGCATTTGATATTTTCTATTTGGATTCGATAGAAAGAATCCTTGAAGATCAGGTTTTTTATTTGGGTATTATACGCCACCCACTGGATGTGGCAGTTAGTTCAGTTGAATTTTGTGATGCCGCTGGGGTTTACCCCAAAGTGATGCATAGTTACATTAAAGAATACCCTAGGCCTATCGAAGCGTTTGTGAATTCCTGGATTGAAACAACACAATCATTGCTGTCTCTGGGGGAGCGTCAAGAAGACAACTGCCTGATAGTGCGATATGAAGATTTGGTTACAGATACAGAGGAAGTTCTTGCTCAAATCTTTTCAGTTCTTGGTGAGGCTTTTGATAAGTCTATTTTGTCGAATGGATTTAGTGGGTCAGAAGTTATAGGTTTTAGTGATCATAAGAGTTATCAGCGGAAAATTGTCGATACTGAGAGTCTCTCAAAATGGAAGGGATTGCCCTCACCTCTGATATCGCAAGTGGCTGAAAAGCTTAATCCGCTATTAGAGGTTTGCGGTTATGATCTATTGGATGTAGAAGCTCCCATTTCTATAGATGTAGCTCGTCGGCGATATCAGAATAGTTTGTTAGTACATTCAATGAGTCAAAAATAGCAATGGATGATTTCACTTTTGTTTCCATTGAATGGGTTGTTTGGGCTGTTTCTGGGATTGTACTTTTTTGGCTTTCGCCGGTTAAATATCGTAGCCAAATCGTTTCCTTGGTTACTTTTTCGTTTCTTTTTTGGGTGGATAAATATTCTTGCCTTATCCTGGTTTTAATGGCACTACTGTGTTTTATTGCTGTTGGAGGGCGTCAGGTCAGTCAGTTTAGAAATACCGTTTCGGTTTTACTAATCATTGCAGCATTACTTATTTATAAGGCGGTCGGATCCGGATTAAGCCTGAATTCGGATTTCTTTACTGTAGGTGTAATCCCTTTAGGTCTATCTTTTTACTCCCTGAGGTGCATGCATGTTATCTTTGAGAGAGGAAGAGGTAATTTGGGTCAGGTATCACTATCTGCGTTAATACCTTATTTATTTTTCTTGCCAACAATTTGGATGGGGCCGATACATAGATTTAGCGAGTTTGAACGGGATCGCCGTAGGCATAGATGGGATTATGAGCTTTTCTCGCAAGGGCTGGAGAGGATTATCTACGGATACGTAAAAGTAGTAATTATTTCCGGTTTTTTCCTGGAGTTAGCCTGGCCTCACTGGGTGGTTGAAATTACCAGTGAGCAATCACAGTTTTGGCAATATCTTGAGCTTGTCAGGGGTGGGCTTAACCTATATTTGCTCTTCTCTGGTTATTCTGATATTGCTATTGGTTTGGCATATACCTTGGGGTACAAGGTTGGCGAGAATTTCGCTATGCCTTATCTCGCTAAGAATATATCAGAATTTTGGCGTCGTTGGCATATCTCACTTACTAGTTGGAGTAATGAGTATATTTATAAGTATTTTATGGCTAATACTCGAAGTGCCAGTGCGAGCGTGCTTGCTTCGTTGCTGGTTATTGGTGTTTGGCATGAGTTATCTCTGAGATACTTTGCTTGGGGAGTATATCATTGGCTGGGCATTTTATGCTGGCAGGGGTATACACGGCTGAAGCCTATATTGCCTTCGGTAGGATCAGTTTTTTGGGTTAGAGTGTGGGAAGGCTTTTGTGTACTGTTAACGGTGCATTTTGTGTGGCTGGGTTTCTTGTTGGTTGGCCAAGTAACTTTTTCTGATATGTCTTCTGTGTTGAATTTACTATTTTTGGGGCGGTAGTATGAGATTGTTTCAGTTTTTATCCACTTGGTGCCCCGCTTGGGTCGCAACATCACTGACGGCAGTTTGGTTTTGTTTTCTGATATGCAGTGTCTTTTTCTTTTCTGTTACATTTGATGTTGAGTTCAAATATGGAGAGTTGTAGGCTGGCGAATTTAAGGCTGTTGTAGCTCTACTCTAGGCGGAAAATATGTTCCCCTTGCAGGTAGGTTGTTTGTGCCACGTTTCCCTTATGTGAGGCGGATATTTGGATTCGTCCGTTTATTTGTAATATGCGCCCCTTTATGATTTCTTTCTTAAATGCTTCTTGAGTATATTTCCATAAGATGATGTTTATTGACCCGCTTTCATCTTCTAAAGTAAGAAATAGTACCCCGGAAGCGCTTTGAGGCCTTTGCCTGCAAGTTACCAATCCGATCACAGATACTCTTTGGTCATTTTTACAATTTATGATTTCGATTGCTTTTTTTGTGTGATGAAATTTTCTTTGTTTCCGAAGGAAGCCAATAGGGTGCTCGCGTAGGCTCAGGCTAGTGATGCTGTAATCATCATTGGTGTTTTCCATGCTGGAATAACTGGAATATGGAGGGGGTTCTCTATTTACCTCTGAAACATTAATAGAATTCCAGATATTCTTCCGTCGCCCTCCATTTAAGTTTTTAAGTGCATCAGCCTGGGCTAAGTAGTTAACTTGCTCTTTGAGTTCTGGGCGTTGAAACAGTTGTCTTAAGTTATACTTTGGATTTTCCAGTCTAAGATTAGCAACTAGCTTTGATGTTGATTGTTTTACTCCTTTAATTAAACGCATGCCAATGCGAAGTGCGACAATTATGTCGTGAGACTTTTTTCCATGGTTCGTTTTGTTAAGCCTGGATGCATGATTCTTAGTTTCAGTTTTAGGTGTCTTAAGCTCTAAAGTATGATCCCAATAGCTATAAAGTACATCAATAGGCAAAACCTTAACTCCGTGGCGTTGAGCATCATAAACCAGCTGTGCCGGCGCATAGAATCCCATCGGTTGGCTATTGAGCAGTCCACAGTAAAAGGCTGCTGGATGATGAAATTTAATCCAGGCGGAAAAATAGGCTAAAAGCGCAAAGCTTGCAGAGTGAGATTCGGGGAAACCATAGGAACCGAACCCCTTCATCTGGTTGAAGAGCTGCTCAGCAAAACTTTCCCTATAGCCATTACTTTGCATTCCCCGCACAAGCTTATCCCTGAATTTATACAAGTCTCCATTTTTTCCCCAGCTGGCCATGGCTCGGCGAAGCTCATCCGCTTCACCGCCGCTAAACCCTGCTGCGACCATCGACAGTTGAATAACTTGTTCTTGAAATATAGGAACACCGAGAGTGCGCTCAAGCACTGGCCGTAAGCTGTTATGAGGGTAGCGCACGGTCTCCAACCCCTGCTTGCGCTTAAGGTAGGGGTGTACCATACCGCCTTGAATTGGCCCGGGGCGGACAATGGCGATTTCTATAGTAAGCTCATAAAAATTTCGGGGTTGTAATCTTGGTAGCATGCTCATTTGAGCGCGAGATTCAATTTGAAAGACTCCAACGGTATCGGCCTTGCACATCATTTCGTAGACCTGTGGATCTTCAGCGGGAATATCCTGCAATCGCAATTTGGGGCCGTATAGAGCGATATAACTCAGGGATTTACGCAGTGCTGTCAGCATTCCCAGGGCGAGCACATCGACCTTCATTAGTTTTAAATCTTCAATATCCTCTTTGTCCCATTGGATTAGGGTGCGATCCTCCATAGCGGCATTTTCAATAGGAACCAGCTGGTGCAATGGTTGTTCCGTAATAACAAAACCGCCTACATGTTGCGATAGATGTCTTGGAAAACCATATATTTGCTGCAGTAACTGTGGGAATATTTTTCCTATTGCGCTGCTCGGATCTATTCCTACTTTCTGCATCTGCTGGGGGAAACTATCTAGAGTGTCCCACCAGGCGCGTTCAGCAATAAGTTGTTCTATTGTGGCAGCGTTGATACCAAGGGCTTTGCCGATATCTCTTACGGCACTTTTAAAGCGGTAGGTGATCTTACTAGCGGTAAGTCCAGCTCTTTCGCGGCTATATTTTGTGTAAATATACTGAATAACTTCTTCACGTCGTTCGTGTTCAAAGTCTACATCAATATCTGGGGGTTCATTGCGTTCCCGTGAGATAAACCGTTCAAATAGCAATCCAATTTTATGAGGATCTATTTCTGTGATGAATAGGCAGTAGCAAACTACTGAATTGGCTGCGGAGCCTCGGCCCTGGTACAAGATATGATTTTCGCGGGCAAACTGGACTATATCGTAAATGGTTAGAAAGTAATGCTCATAGTGCAGTTCTGCTATTATTGCGAGTTCTTTATTGATAATCTCATCAATTCTCTTTTCAGGACCCTGTGGCCAGCGAGCAGCCCTTCCTATTTGTACTAGCTTTTTTAAATAGCTACTCGCATTACTTTCTTGAGGGATAACTTCTGATGGGTATTCGTAACTGAGTTCGCTCAAGCAAAAAGTACACTGTTTGGCAATGAGGTTGGTATTGTCTATAGACTCTTTGGAGTGTAACGACTGGATATCACCTAAGCTGCGAAGATAACGTTCAGCATTTTGCTCAATACGATACCCTAGATTATCCAGGGTACAGTTATGGTAATTTGCGTTGAGTACATCTTGTAGTGGCTTTCGGCTATAGCAGTGCATCAAGACATGATTGGTTGCAACCAAGGAAATATTCTCTCTTCTTGCAAGCTCACTAATTCTATTGGACTTAAGGCTTTCCTCTGCGTGTAGGTGATTGTTGATGGCAATGTAAAGCCGTTCGCTGAAGGTTTTCTTGATTTCTTCAGGTATTTCTATCTTATTAAAATTTGGAATCCAGATGGCAATTAGGTTTTTGCATAACTCTACCAGGTCACTTTGATAAGTAATGTAGGTTCCTTTTTCCGCTCTTAAGCGTGATTTTGAAATTAACTGGCATAGCTCGCTGTAGGCAGTTTTGTCCGGAGCCAGTAGAACTATTTCTATGTTGTTATGGAGCCGGAAATAACTGCCAAAAATTAGTTTAAACTCGGGATTTTTAGAGTCTGTAGACTTGATGGTTTCAAGTTCTTTATAGGCTCTAACGGCTCCGGAAAGGGAGCATTCATCGGTGATAGCAAGGGCTGTATATTGCAGGTTGTAAGCAGTTTGGACTAATTCCTGCGGATGCGATGCCCCCTGCAGAAAAGAAAAGTTGCTTTGACAAAAGAGTTCGGCGTACCTCATGCTGATTCTCTCGGCGTCTATCTGTTGATTGTGATGGGATTTGGGTTTTGGTGAAGATCAGTATTAAGAAAGGGGTTTAGGCTTAGCTATAAACACCATGTAAAAACCACTCTTCGGTTGTAAGATCCTGAAAGACCCAGTAGAGCTCATCTCTTCTATTTTTTGCGATATAGTAATCCCGCCCATGACGCCCGTGCTGCCACCAATAGCCATCAATTCGCTCTGGCCCCTGTAATAGTTGAAGCTCTCCCTGATAAAATAATTTGTGTTCGCTACTTTCCAGTTTGGTTGGATGAGCTAATAGCCAGTTGGGGCGCGGTGCTTGGATGGGCTTAATTTGCTGTCCCTTAGCGTTACTTTTAATTATCAGGGTATCTGTATTTTGCCAGGCCTGCTCTGGTAGGTAGCTTTCTTTTAGGGCAATTCCCGAGAGTGCTTGATGACCGAGGCGGGCTTTTAATTTGTCTAATAGCTGTTGGCTGCGTTTATGTCGGCTGCCTTCACCAAATAAATCTTCATCCAGTGATCCCTGCTCCAAGGGGAGTAAATGCTTACAATTTAAGCTGATGGACTGCACTGGCTGATTAAGAGTTACTCTTTCCATTTGCAGCTTGGTTAGTGCTATTAGGCGTTGAGGGTCCAACTGCGGAGTGGAGAGTTCTACGGTTATTTCCTGAGATTCATTTTGGCCGAAATCCATATGCCAATTTAATTGTTGTGTGTAGAGCTGGCGTCGCTGCAACTGGGAGCATAATTCCCTTAGTAGGCGACCGATAGGAAATAGCAGCTGTTCGCTATTATCCAAGGGGCTGGGGAAAAATAGCTCGCTGCGGAATTGTACTGGAGGCTGATAACTACAGACTGGATCTTGGCGAGTTCCGTTCAGGCGTGCCAGGTAGTCCACAAATGGACGACCAAAACGAGAGCCTACCTCAGAGAGTGGAATAGCGAGCAGCTGGCTTACTCGCTTGATACCACATGCGTAGAGCTTGGAAATAGTTTTGTTATCGCAATTAAGGAGCTTGGATGGGGCAAAGCTAATCCACTGTCTCCACTGCTGAGGGCTGGGCGGAGAATCTGATTGCGCAAGCCAGTGCCGGTGTTCTGTCAGTTGGCTTAGCATATGAGCCGCACTGGGGCTGTGGCCGAGGCCCATCAGGCTGTGGATTCCCATCTGCTCAAGCTCATCGCTCAGCTGTTGTATCAACACCTTGAAGCCACCGCTGGCTTTTAGGCAGCCGCTCAGTTCCAGGTAGAGGTGAGCGGGAGTGCTCTCACTATTGCTCATAGGCCCTGCGGACTGAGGTGATACAAGTGGTGTAAAGCTGTATGCCCACTGGGCCAGTTGCTGTAATTCTTGTTGTTCCCGCTGGGAATCGCGTTGTAGCAGCTGTAAGTCTGCACAGAGAGCAGACGCAGTAGCAATACTGAGCCCGGTCTCAACGCCGCATTGGGATGCCGCTGGGTTTTTATCAATCACCAACTGTTTTTCAACCACAACTTGGGGTAGAGCCTCTTCTCCTTGTTGCTGAGCGCGGGTCAGAACCTCTAACGGAAGCCTGGGGAATTGAATACAAAGCCAGAGCATGGAGCTATCCCTCGAAACCGTTCAGTGCATTGGTTGGTCCCGTCGGACCAGTTTTGCTGCTCTTGCCAAATAGAGGTTTTGGCCTGAATTTCCACCCAATTGCTTTGAAAGCCTTAGTGCCAGCTCTCCTTCCCTGGGTGTGAGCTGTAGGCGCAAGCTCGCGGGTGAGGGGTTTGCTGATTCACACTGAGGGCGAAAGTGGAAGTGCAGACAGTCCCCATTCCGGGCAGCGAGTTGCAGGCGACGAAGATCTTTATGGTTCAGGGATTGCCGCCCCTGCCAGCTGAGTAAGGCACCACAGCTTCCGGATTGTAGGGATTGCTCGATCGCCCAGAGAGTATCCTTGGGGCCTCGGGGGTGCAGCATCAGCAGGTTCTCAAGGCGGATACCGCTGTTGGCTAATGAGGGCGCATAGGGGATATGGGGTGGATTGACCAGTACGACCATTTGCCCCCTCTGAGTGAGATCTGCCAGGGCCGGAAGTATTAGGGTGAGTTCACCGATACCCATCTGGTCCATGAGTAGCTCAGTAGTGGCCCCTCTTGGCCAGCCGTGGTTCGCTAGGAGGATATCGAGGCTTGGATAACCACTGGCGATACCGTTTCGCTGCCGCCTTGGCTCATTTGCCGCCTGCCAGATATCGGCCCTGGTGAGTAGCTGTGCCAGTTTCTGGTGTTTTGCCTGGCTGTCTAACTGATTGTTTTCTATGAAGTTTTCTGCGCTGCCCACGATTCCACCACTGAATTTTAGTCCGATCTGGCCACTATCTGCGTTTTAATCTGTATGTGCATACAGTGATACTGTTAATTTATACAGTATCCATCCAGTGGCAACAAGTGAGAATTCATTGGATAGGCACTTTTTTGCACAGCCTAAACCGGCTATGATTCCGCCTCTTTAATTGAGCACTAATTATTCTATTCAGGGGGGACGGAGTGAGTATCAAGTCCGACAAGTGGATTCGCCGCATGGCAGAGCAGCACGGTATGATTGAGCCTTTTGAGGCCGGTCAGGTGCGTCATAACGATAATGGCGATCGACTCATCTCCTATGGCACCTCCAGCTATGGCTACGATGTTCGCTGTGCTCGTGAATTTAAGATTTTCACCAATGTTCACTCAGCGACAGTTGACCCCAAGACCTTCGATGAAAACAGCTTTGTGGATGTTGAAGGCGACCACTGCATTATTCCGCCAAACTCCTTTGCCCTGGCGCGTACAGTGGAGTATTTCCGCATCCCGCGCTCTGTATTGACGGTTTGCCTGGGTAAATCCACTTATGCCCGTTGCGGTATTATCGTCAATGTGACGCCACTGGAGCCGGAGTGGGAAGGTCATGTGACTTTGGAGTTCTCCAATACCACTAACTTGCCTGCTAAGATCTATGCCAACGAAGGTGTGGCACAGATGCTGTTCTTCGAATCCGATGAAGTTTGTGATGTGTCCTATGCCGATCGTGGTGGCAAATACCAGGGCCAGCGCGGCGTTACCCTGCCTCGCACCTGATCACCGGACTCACTGCAGTACTATTTCCTACCTATGACAGAGGTTTCTACCAGCCAGCTACCGGAAAGCGTCGATGTATTGGTCATTGGCGCTGGGGCAGCTGGACTAATGTGCGCAGCTACAGCGGGCCAGCGCGGGCGCAACGTGTTGGTCCTGGATCACGCCAGCAAAGTCGGAAAGAAAATCCTGATGTCTGGTGGTGGCCGCTGCAACTTTACCAATCTCTACACCAGTGCAGAGAACTTCTACAGTAATAATCCCCATTTTTGTAAGTCCGCCTTGGCTCGCTATAGCCAGTGGGACTTTATTGCACTGGTGGAGAAGCATGGGGTTGCCTATCACGAGAAAACTCTCGGTCAGCTCTTTTGCGACAATAAATCAAGGGATATTGTCGACTTGTTACTAGCGGAATGCCGTACGGCCAAGGCACAGATCCGCACGCGCTGTAGCATTACTCAAATTCGAGCTTTGGGGCAGGGGTATAGGGTCGAAACCAGTATGGGGACGGTTACCTGTGAATCCTTGGTCGTGGCTACCGGAGGCCTTTCTATCCCCACCATGGGGGCGAGCGGATTTGGCTATGAGATCGCTAAGCAGTTTGGGCTTGATGTAGTTCCAACTCGAGCAGCGCTAGTGCCATTCACCCAGCATAAACGGCAATTAGAGCGTCAGGGTACCCTGCCTGGAACCTCTCTTTCAGTGACCGCTTCTTGCGCTGAAGGTAGTTTCCAGGAGCAGATGCTATTCACTCACAGGGGACTGAGTGGGCCAGCGGTTTTGCAAGTTTCCAGCCACTGGCGAGAAGGTCAAACGGTAGTATTTGACTTGTCTCCAGAGAAAAATCTGGCAGAGTGGTTACCGTTGCGCCGACAACAGAGCCCGGATAGCCACTTACACAGCGTTTTGGCTGAGGTTTGGAGCAAAAAGTTAGTACAGTTTTTCCTGCAGCGAGCGCAAATTGTCAGCCGCCCCCTAAAACAGTTTGGGGAGGGGGAATTACAGCAAGCTGGAGAAAAGTTACAAAGCTGGAAATTGGTACCGGCGGGCACTGAGGGTTATCGCACTGCTGAGGTAACATTAGGTGGAGTCGATACTGCACAGGTCTCTTCCCGTACTATGGAATGTAAAACCCGGCAGGGGCTTTATTTTATTGGTGAGGTTCTCGATGTAACCGGCTGGCTCGGCGGGTTTAATTTCCAATGGGCTTGGGCTTCAGGTCATGCCGCAGGAGAGGTGGCTTAATGGTGTGCCGGTACAATAAAGTTTGAACACTGTAGAAAAAGTTTGAACACTGAATAATAAAGTTTGAACACTAATTATAAAGTGTGAATATTGCCACATCTGCGAGTGCACTCAGCGGGAGAGGTAGTCGTGCAGCCTATGCAGCAGGAATAAATGAGGATGAATATAACAATATATCCTTCGTTACTAGTTCAAAATCGATAACAAACCAAATCTTATATATAGATATTAAGTGCAAACTGTTGATTTGAATGCCACCTTTTAAGGCCTTCCGTATTTTAAGCCAAGCTCAGAAGTTGTGTAAGGCTTTATATGGCTCACAAAATACTCATTAAATGAGTCATAGAGCCTATTTCTATGACTCACAAAATACCCATTAAATGAGTCATAGAGCCTATTTCTATGACTCATAGTAGATTTACTTTGGCTGAAAATTTTATGAGATATTTTCTTTTTATAAGAAATTATCAAGACAATCCTTAAATCATATAACATAAAAAAATCAGATTTATAATAGGTAGAAACACTCTACGGTTTAGGCGTAGCGGTCCTACGAATTTGTAAGATCTGCTAAATTTCATAATGTTTGAATAAGGATGAACACAACCACTTAAATATGACCTCAGTATGTATACTATAGATACCGGATTAATAAATCTTACAGACCTAAGATGTTAATGCTTTAGTCATAAATCAGATTGGGGTGAAAAGTTTTGGCGCGACACAGAAGGTTAGAGAGGCTAACTGATTTTCAAAGAGCTCTGAAAAACAAGTATGGGCTGGGAGCTGGAGAAGAATACAAACCCTGGCTGAGAGTTCAGGATGTTAAATCTAAGGGAAATAGTGGAAAAATTCAGGGTATTAAAGTTAATAGAGAGCATCATACCCTCTCAGAAAACGAAAGCTGTCTCTTCTATCTGGTTGAAAACTGTGATTCAGTAATCGATATAAGGGAACAGTTTCCCCTTCTCCCCCTAGACTTTTCTATCAAGATTGCAAAGAATCTAGATATAAATCATCCAAAAGTGCCTGGTTCTGGATCATACAATGTCATGACTACAGACTTTGTTTTGACTTGCACAGATAAACACGACTTTTGGTATGAGGCTATCTCTGTTAAATCAGCCCAAGAACTATCAATAAAGCGTACAGCTGAAAAATTAGAAATTGAACGTATTTGGTGGGAGCTTCTGGGGGTAAATTTCCATATATATACTATGAATGAAATATCGGTTATTCAATCTAAAAATATTCAGTGGTTTACCTCTGCATATAGACAAGGACGTAGATTTAAGGAAAGTATAGAAAAGCAAGCCATAAAGACATTACATGTCGGGATCAATTTGATCGAAGATATATGCAATGGATTCTGTAAAAATGTAGATGTTAAGAACGATGAAGCTTTAGTACTTTTGAAGCATTTAATCGCTATTAAGAAAGTTGAGGTAGACTTAAGTAAACCGATAGCAGAGTCTGGAGTTATAGATATAACAAATATTCTTTCATCAATCGGTAGGTAAGCATGCGAGTTGAACGAAACAGTGTTTGGAGTATAACTGATATTGATGGGGTTGATAGTGGTGTGTATCGTGTTCTTGAACTTTTTTATGATATAAATATTCTGGTTCTTTTTAATCTTGAAGAATCTGGAGGTTTAAGAAGGCCTATTAAGATTGATAGCTCCAGATTTTTGTGTGCGATTAAAGGAGGAGCTGTGAAAAGAAACTTTAGTCCTCTTCCCTACTATCAGCTAGCTGATGAGGGGTTGATACCTGAAGCTCATATTAAAAAACGTGATAGAAATATTGAGCTGATAAGTGAGCTAATAGAAAATCCAGATTTTCTCCTTGAGATTTCTACTGAAGAAAGAAGCAAAGTTCTGGTAAATCAGGCGAAAAGTAAAGGGGTAAGGGCTCAGAGAATATATAGGTTATTAAATCAATATTGGAGGGGTGGGCAAGAAAGAAATGCCCTCCTGCCTGCTTACAAGAATTCTGGAGGAGCTGGAAGAGTTAGGGTCTCAGGAGGTCTTAAACGTGGAGCTCCAATAAGAATGCTTACACCGAGCATGGAAATACATCAAGGGGTTAACACTTCGGAAAATGATAAGAATAATTTTATTTTAGCGATGAAGAAGTATGGCTTGAAAGGGCGTCGAGTTCCATTTAGTCAAGTTTATGAAAAAATGTTGAAGGAGCTATACTCACAAGAACTAATACTGGCAGAGAGTGAATCTAGGTCGCCGAATGTTCCATCATATCGTACTTTTATATATTGGGTTAAAAAATTAATCCCAAAAAATGAAATAATCCGAAAGCAAACTACAGTGGGTGACTTTGAAAGAAACAAGCGTGGGTTAAGAGGAGCTGCGACAGATCATACCGAAGTTCCTGGAAGTTGCTTTGAATTGGATTCAACAGTACTGGATGTTCATATTGTCTCTGAATTTAGGCGCTCTCATGTTCTAGGTAGGCCTACTGTTTATTGTGTGGTAGATAAAGAAAGCAGGATGATTGTTGGGCTTCACGTTTCTATGGAATATGCTTCTTGGCGTGCGGGTCGTCAAGCTCTTGTCAATAGCTTTACGGATAAGAAAAGTTATTGTTCTAGGTTCGGTATCGAAATCGAAGATCATGAATGGCCTTGCCATCATATCCCCCAGCGTTTGCTTTGCGATCGAGGGGAGTTTATATGTAAGAGCGCTGAAAAATTAGCCGTTCCATTAATCGGTCACCTGAGTATAGCTCCACCTTATCGCGCCGATCTTAAAGGCATTGTGGAACGAAGATTCGAAATATTGAATAAAAATCTAGTCCATGAATTATTAGGGACAACTAGAGGACATCATTATATTCGAGGTGATCGTGATCCACGTCTCGATGCAACATATACATTAGATGAAGTAACAAAATTACTTATTGATGAGGTTATGGAGCATAATAATTCTCTATTTGACGGTTTAGCTGCACAATCCGTCTTGTTAGTGCAAAATGGATTGCCCCCTACACCGCTTAATTATTGGAATATCCATCTAAAAAAGCATCGGCATGCTTTAAGTAGATCAGAGGAGTCCGAAGTAAGGGCTAAACTTCTACCTGCGGTAGAAGTATCTATGACGAGTAAAGGTATCCGCTTAAATGAGGATATGTACTATGAATGTGACCGGGAAGAATTTCAAGAATGGAAAGTGCTTGCCAGGTCTACCAAGTGCTGGAAAATGGAAGCTCGTATCGATCAAGATAACTCTTCATTCATATATGTTCGCCTTAAGGAGCGCGAAGGGTTCACTAAATGCAACTTGATGAAGTTTTCTGCAAGCCTTAGTGATAAGCATCAAGCTGATATATTGTATTTTAAAGATTGGAAAAAGAAAGAAAAATGTAAAAATAAACCAGGTAAAAAGTCTATAGAAAGACATAATAGACGTAAATTAGTTAGCCAAGTAGCAAAAAGTGAAACAAAAAAAGATGTACAAGATAAGAGTAAGACTGAGCGAATAAAGGGAATGAGAACACGAAGAAAAGAGGCGGTTCTTGATAGACGAATTGAATACGGTGAATCCATTAGAGAAGAGAAATCAGAACTATATCCCGATGATGAGAACTTAGAGTCAAAAAGGAAAAATGAAGCTGTCTCATTAATAAAAAGGAAGAGGCGGAACCAGTGAGAGGTGTAAATTATGCAGAGTATAACATTGCAATACTCCCGGAGCATCGGGGGAACCCCTTGATCGAAGCATTACCAAAAAAATTGAAAGATGAGGATTTGGTAGAAAAATTAAGTAGCTATCCTTCATTTTCTGAAAACGAGAGAAAGTTGAGTGCTTTCGAGCGTATTGAATACCTTACAAGAATCGAAGAGTTAAGGCAGCCTCTTCCAGTATATCTAGAATGCTTTAGAGCAATTGAAATTGCGATTAAGAAAGGTTATTCAAGCAAGAATCCCCTGTCGCCGACAACCATGAACTATTTACACTACCCTGTAGACCAACGATCTAAAGTTGCTCCTAGAACAGGTTATTTCAAATCTAACGGGAGTGGTATAACTTTACTTGGGGAAAGCGGTGTCGGAAAAAGTTGTATGCTAGAGCAGATTTTAAATTGTTTTCCAGAAGTTATTGAGCATCGTAAATACCAAGGTGAGCCTTTATATATTAAGCAAGTAGTATGGGCTAAAGTAGATTGCCCAGAAAACTCAAGTATCAGAGCCCTTTGTCTTAAGATTTTATCGGAAATTGATAGAAAGCTTGGAGGAGAAGAGACTAAGCCAGAAAAAACGAGTGATCTACTTGTTAAGCAAATTGAAGCTAAAATAAAGTCTAGCTTTTTAGGTGTCATAATAATAGATGAAATGCAGCATTTAAATTTGGCAAAAGCTGGAGGCGAAGATAAATTTCTGGGGTTTCTTCATAATCTTATGAATGAATTGGGAGTTCCCATTCTTCTGTGTGCAAACCCTCCTTTTGACAAATTATTAGGGAAAACTCTAAAGACAGCAAGACGTGCAGAAAGTCAAGCTTCTTTTACTATGGACTTGATGAAAAATGATGAGGAGTGGACCATGTTTGTTGAAGAACTTTGGGTGTTGCAATGGACAAAGGAAAAAACTCCTTTAACTAAATCTCTTAGTGACAAATTATATGATCTATCTATTGGTAATATGGATCTGGCTGTAAGAATTTATAGGGAGTCTCAGCGTTTAGTAATTGGTTCAGATAACGAGTCTATAACAGAATATGTCCTGGAGTATGCAGCAAAAAAAGCTATAAATTTCTCCAAAAAATCTGTAGATGAAGCAAGGATAAATAGGCTTGAAAAATTTCGGCGTATCAGAAGGGAAAAGAGTAATAATAGGTCTAAGGTCGAAACTAGTGAAATTTCCGTTAAATCTATAGATACTTCGAAATCAGAAGTTATGATTATCCCCGGAGATTTAAATCGCCCCCAGCACCATGAATTTCATCAGAAGCTATCTTACTTGCAATCTATTGGTGACTTAAATGAACTTATTAAAGATCCAGACTTGATAAGGCGAGCATCTATTGCAGAGAATCCTGAAGCTGAGTTAAAAAAAATGGAAATTTTATTTAAAAATCCGATCAAGCATCTATCCTCAAAGTAAGTTTCACCCCATATTTGACAATATGCTCCTGCCCAAAGCTTTTCCTGATGAACTTTTCTTTAGTCGAATTATTCGCTTTGCTACTATTTCTGGATTAAAGGGTAAAGAGTTTAATAAAATATATCTTGCTGAGGAGAGGGCCTCCATACACCCCTTTTTGACATCGAATCTAAAAAAACTTTCAGCCCTGACAGATGATGAAGCGTACGAAATTTTATTTGGTCAGACATTGGCTCCAATATATATATTTTATTTGCCTAAGTATTCAAATAACATAATAAAATTTATGTTGAGTAATGATAGCGCGAGATCAATAAGGGAAAGTCAGCTCCCATCATTTGGTGCAGGTTCTTCGCTATGCTTGAAATGGTGTCAAGAGTGCGCCTGTAGCGATATAAATCAATATGGAGTTGCTTATTGGCATAGGTCGCATCAAATCCCTGGGGTCTCTTCTTGTGGTATACATCCAGTACTCTTAGAGAGAATTGACTTACTTAATCGTCAACGAATTAACCTTGGATTGTTACCATCAGTGACCTGCTGTGCTAAAGAAGCATCTAGTGTTGAATATAAGGTAGGTAAGTTTGGATATGATTTTTTAAGAAAGATCAAATGGCCTATTCCGTTAATAGATGTTACTTCAAAATATCGCCTTAAATTAAATAATATGGGCTTGGTAACGAATAGTGGCCGTATTAGGCGTCTAAAATTAATGCAAAATTTTTATGTATATTCACAGCAGTATCGGCCATTTTATAATAGCTCGCTCCCAAAATCTTCTGAAGACTTCAGATATGTTTCTCAACTTTTAGTTCAAGGAGCAAGCCATAATCCCTTCCAGCACATTTTTTTCTCAAGTTGGCTTTTTTCTACCTTCCAGCAATTATTAGAGGATCATAATAGTGTAGAGTTTGAATTCCAAACCCGTAAAAAGGATTTTGCTATGAGGACGAAAAGGAAAGAGAGGAAATGTATTGATATTCTACGAAGCAGGTCGCTTAATGAAACCTCTAAAATTACAGGGAAAAGTAGAACTTATCTGAAAAGACTTGCAGCGCTCCACGATATCCCCTTGAATCTTAAGCCAAAGAAATTATCTAAGGCTTGTAGAGATGAAATTATTCACCTTGGGTATACAAGAATGAACCGGCATCGAATAGCTACAATTTGTAAAATTGGTGTAGGATCAGTAGAACAAGTTATCTCAACTCATCCTGAACTAGTAACTTATCGTAAACGATGCCATATGGAGTCAATGCGACGTCGCTATAGGCTAAAAATCCTTAAATATTACAAATCCCACCCTAAAGCAATTCGTAAAGATATTAAGTTACACTGTAATAAAGCCTTTTATTGGTTGTATTTATATGATCGTGAATGGCTAGAGGTTGCTCTACCTAAACCTCTAAAGGCTAAGGGGAGGTATCCTAAAAAATAGAGAACATATTTATTGATTGAGAGGTGCAGGAAGGCCTAAGGGATGTTTATAACCATACTTCTTGCGAAACTCATATCTCTGTATGTTTAGCCAAGTAATAGCACATCTTTTTGTAAAGTCAATATAATTATTGCTGTTAATTTCCATTCTTGAATAATCGCTTTCACGAGAGCTAGCTATAACACCAGAAATTGAACAGTCAGTGAAAGAATCTATATTCCATCGGGAACAAGATGCGCAGGCTCCCTTTTTATCTTTAAGTATAGGGAACTCCATTCCCCATCGTTTAACTTTTATAGTTTCAAAATTTTCTTTTTCGAAGTTTTTAATGATTTTATAGTTTGATTGCAATTCTTTACTGTACACATCATAAAAACTCATATGACAATATCTCTTCAATCTTGCTCTTAAGAGGTTCAGGTCGCTCTTCGTGGGTTCTGCTGATCTCCTATCAGAAAATTTCCCAATGTAATTTTTCTGATAGGATAAAGTCTGAACAAAATATTCTATGTAGGTTAGTTTTGCACAGGGAGAAAAGTAAAGTTTCCACTTACTTATGGGGTCCTCATAATGTTTATTATTGTAAACTTCTGAAGTTAAATGTTTTATTGAGCTGGATACTTTCTCCCAGTTAGCCGATAAAACACCTAAAATCACGCTTTTAATTTTGTTTTTTACTGAAGGGGTTCTTTTGATTTGCCATAACGGACAGTTATGCTTTTCGCAATATGATATATATAACCACTTGCTTTCGAAAAACGCATGGCCCTGATTTGCAAGTTTTTCTTCAATACACCTTTTACAAAACTTAATAGGTATTCGTTTTCCAGTAAATTGTCCATGAGAGTAGTTAAGAATTTGCGGGAAGCCTTTAAAATGTGTAAATCTATTTCTGCTAAAAGTGTCCTCTGTTCCGATAGAGTAAGTAGAGTCAAAAATGTCAATCAGTACTTTCTCGGGATAAAAAGTGAAATATTTTTTGGCTGTATCCGGAATTGAAGGGTACTCTCTCCATCCACCCCCGCCAGCTATTAAGCTATTTATATTCCGAAACCCAGCTTTTATAAAAACTCTTAATATAAAGGAATGGATGGATTCACCCGGCTGTTGCAGTGCTCTAAACATAGTTATACCATATTGTAAAGATAGAAATATTGTGTGGTTTGTAGTTTCTCTATCTAGCTTGCTGATAAGTTTGTTCTGAGAGCTATAGAGCTTCATAAATATACACACATATATTTTGAAATGGCTTATTATTTTTTATGAATACCTAATGATATACCAAGAAATCTAATATTTAATAATTAAAAGTACTTAAAGGACATGTTATTGTTTCCATATAGTATATCCCTTGAAAAATTTACAATACTCTATTGAGCCATGTCAATTGATGACGGGCTCGTTCTAAATATCTCACTCTGTTTATATGTATATTATAATTTTCGTATACTAATGGGATTTTTTTCATTTTTAAAAAATACTATAGGGTTTAGCATGGTTTTTCAGAATTGCTTCAATGGTATTAAGCACCTGCTGATTGTAGATCTTGAGGCAACTTGTTGGAATGATCGCCCACTATCTGTTGGGGTAATGGAGGTCATTGAATTCGGACTTGTACTGACTACTTTGGATGGTGAAATCTTAGCTAGTCATAGTCAATTTGTTAGACCAATGATTAATCCGAAACTTAGTAAGTTTTGCAGTGAACTTACAGGTATCAAAAATAGCATGGTGGCTAGTGCGCCTGATTTCAGAGAAAGCACGAGTCTCCTTAACTTATGGTTATCTCATTATGAGTATCAAGCCTGGGCTAGCTGGGGGGAATACGATTGGAAGCAGATCAAAGTAGAGCTGATACGGCACGGTTGCGCGCCAGATTTTTTTGCTAAACCGCATATCAACCTGAAAGCAGTATGGCAAGAAAAGACAGGTAAGAAGCGTCGTTCAGGACTTGGATCTGCTCTACAGTCTCTCGGTATTGTCTTTGAAGGTCAGCAGCATCGCGGTGTGGATGATGCACGTAATATTTCGAGAATACTTCCTTACTTGACTATTTAAAAAATGTATCGTTGGTTTGATGCGAATAGGTGATGTACTTATTATAAATATAATTTTGATTGTATGAGAGGCTTAACCTCTGCCTTTCATGTCATAGAAATTTGTCTCATTTATTCATAGATGGCTATTGTATTTTATGACTCTTAATCTTTTATTGCGGGAAGATCAAGAGTACTCGATTTAATATTGTTTAGATACTCCGCTTTGATTGGTTGTTGATATGAAAGTTAAATTATTTTATATGATTATGTAATCCTGGGTTTGTTCAAAAAGATTGTTTTATATTTTCTGGGACTCATTATAGATATCGTATCTAAAGGAAATGATACCCACCATATCTCCTATAGTGGCAGTTAAGTTACATATTTAGATCTCAGACTAGAGCTAGAGGGGTAGTGTTCAGAATTCTGTGTCATTTCTTTACTATTAGCAAAAAAGAGATGACCCATGACCAAACCTACTTTCGATATGGATGCCGCCGTCAAAGCCTTATGCGAGGGTAAAGACCTCAATGGCAAAGATGGCATCCTCACCCCTCTGATCAAACAACTCACTGAAGCTGCCATGAAAGCGGAGCTGGAAGAGCACCTCGCCAGCGAGGATAAGCCCAACCGCAAGAATGGCACCACCTCAAAAACTATGAAAAGCCCCGCTGGCAGCTTCGAGCTGCAGGCGCCGCGGGATCGTGCCGGCACCTTCGAGCCTCAAATCGTCAAGAAGCATCAAACTCAGCTTACCGACGAACTGGAACGCAAGATTACCGCCCTGTTTGCCCTGGGTAACAGCTATCAGGACATCCGCACACATATTGCCGATATCTACGGAATGGAGCTTTCCAACGGCACCATCAATGCCGTTACTGACAAGCTGCTGCCTGAACTACAAGCTTGGCGTGAGCGCGACCTGGAGGCTGTCTATCCTATTGTCTGGCTCGATGCTATCCATTACAAAATCAAGGAAAACGGTCGTTATGCCAGCAAGGCCATTTACACGATTCTTGGCCTCAATATCGAAGGCAAGAAGGAGTTATTGGGGCTCTACCTATCCGATCAAGAAGGCGCACATCATTGGCTGAGTGTTCTGACCGATCTCCACAACCGTGGGGTCAAAGATATCCTCATTGCTTGTGTTGATGGCCTGCAGGGTTTCCCTGAGGCCATAGAGAGCATCTACCCTAAGACCGAGATCCAGCACTGCATCATCCATCAGATCCGCAACTCACTAAAGTATGTAGCTTCAAAGAATCAATAGGCCTTTATGGCCGATCTCAAATGCATCTACAAGGCGGCAACGCTCAATGCCGCCGAGCACGCTTTGGACGAGCTGGAGACCAAGTGGGGTGACAAATATCCAATGGTGATTAAGTCCTGGCGGGGTAAATGGCCGACTCTCTCGGCCTACTTTAAATACCCGGAATACGTCCGCACACCGATCTACACTACGAATGCGGTGGAGGCTGTACACAGGCAGTTCCGCAAGTTGACCAAGACCAAGGGCGGCTTCGCCAATGAGAATAGCTTACTGAAGCTTCTCTATGCCGGTATACTAAAAGCCTCCGAACGCTGGACGCACCCAATTCAAAATTGGAATCTGACACTATCACAGCTGACGATCCACTTCCCAGATCGACTGGAGAAATACATCAGCCTATGAGGCTATTTGGCTGACACAGAGTTTCCTAATTACCACCCTTGCTAAGTCACATGTAACTGTATATAAATACAGCTATCATGTTGATCTGTAAGGGAATACACCATGGCTCGCAACAAGGTACAGTTCCAGAAGGGTATTAGTTTGACCCAATTCCTTAAAGCTTATGGTACAGAAGAGCAGTGCTTCGATGCTCTCTGTCAATGGCGTTGGCCAAATGGCTTCTGTTGCCCTCACTGCGGACATGACAAACATTGCAACCTCGCTTACCGCAAGCTCAAGCAATGTAACCGGTGTCGACGTCAGACATCGATTACTTCTCGTACGATATTTGACTCCACCAAACTGCCCCTTACTACTTGGTTTCTCGGTATCTTTCTGATTACCCAGGATAAGAAGGGTATTTCCTCTATGGAGCTGGCTCGTCATCTGGGTCTCTCTTACAACGCTGCCTGGCGTATGAAGCAGAAACTCATGCAGGTGATGATGGAGCGGGACCAACAGTACAAGCTATCCGGTTTTATTGAATTGGATGATGCCTATCTCGGTGGTGAACATACTGGATGCAAGCCGGGGCGCGGAGCTAAGGGTAAAACTCCCTTTGTGGCTGCCGTTGAAACTACCAAAGATAGACGTCCTACTCGTATCAAGCTCTCTATTATCAAGGGCTTCAGGAGCAGTGAGATTTCTACCTGGAGCAAAAAGCATCTTTGCAGCGGTAGCATGGTTATCTCAGATGGCCTTGCATGCTTCAATGCTGTCACAGAGGCTAATTGTGTACATGACAAGATTGTTTGTGGTGGTGGTCGAGCTTCTGTTGAAGAGCCTGAGTTCTATTGGGTGAATACGGTACTCGGCAATCTAAAAAGTGCACTGCGTAGTACCTACCATGCGATTAGGCCGAAATATGCGCAGCGATATTTGGCAGAATTTCAATATCGATTTAATCGACGGTTCGACTTATCAGCACTCATTCCAAGACTTTTTTTTTCTCTCTTCGGACACCTCCAATGCCGGAAAGACTGCTGAAAATTGGCTTAGTATAGGTGGTAATTAGGCAGAGTTTTGAACACCCTCGCTAGAGGTGGTATCGCTATACTTTATCAGCTTAATTCTAAGGTATTACATTTACCTAAGCCCTTTGCTCGAATCCGTTTAACATTGATATTTATTAAATGACGGATCACGAAGCGAAATAGTAATTTCTTAATGCCAGTTAAATTACTTCCATAGAGCAGATAAAAATCATCAGGTTGCGTATAAACTCCGAAATCGTCTGCGATACCTTCTTTCTGTATAAATGTATCTTTATCCTCCCAGTCAATGGGTGGGTTTTGTAGGCATTTTGTGGCAATACCATAGCCTTTAAACTCAGAGCATTGATTACGGAACCCTTCTTGGACTTTGTTCAGGTATGGGCGGTCGATAATATATCCTTCAAGGTTGATCCACCTATCATTTGAATATACTTCAACCCAGCTGTGGATAATTCGTTCAGGTACGATATAGAATAGATAACTAGGTATGGCACCTTTCTGAAGGTCTTTAAAAATAGTAAATCCATGAATGCGTGTAGGAATGCCAACAGCGCGAAGCAAAGCCATTAGCAATGTTCCTTTAGTGTTACATTGTCCGTACCCGTCTTTCAGTACCCTGCTAGCCGGAATACGATCATCACTATTGTAACCAAATAAAATATCATCACGAACAAACTTATAGATGGCACCAATGGCGTCATACTGAGATAGCTTACGCCATTTCTTATTTTCAATTAACATCTGAATGGTTTTATTCTCAAAGTCAAGCATAGGGGTTTCTGATAAGTATTCACGAGTAAGTGTCTTCATTCATTTGTTCTCCAAGGTAAGTTATAATGTGGGCTTATTTAAACTCTGCCCTCTCGTATAATTGAATAAACCTCCTAAGACTTCACGAAAGCTCTCTTATCAAAATCATTCCTAAATGAATGTCGCATAGACTTTTATTTGGGCTGCTTATTCAAAGTTAATCCCCCACTTTCATGCAAGGTTAACGGTTCCTGAAAGAATTTTAATCTACTTAATGAATTTAACATTAGTATTATGATCTCGCATCCCGATTACTTGAAGAATATAGCCCTTTTAAAGCTCTACCTTTCCAACCCAAATTCCGTGGACTATGGGACCGATAGACTCCTTACTAGTGTAAGTGTCGTTAACTGTAAATTGACCTCTTCTAGAGGCTGACTCCTCACTTGGAGAGAAGGTGTGACCAAATAGCCACTTTGGGGTTAATGATAACTTTAGGGCAGTGAGTTAAGTTGAGGTGTCTGAATTTACTTGCTAGAATCCCATTCAGTAGATTCTGGTCTCTTTGTAACTTTTATGAATGTAGTTCGACTATCATTTCTATTAATTGTGCTTATGGTCTTTCAGACCGCAGGTGCATTCTATGATAGCCATGAAGAAGTTCAGGAGGTAACGAATCACCTGTCTCTACATCATGATGAAGATCTGCCCGGCAATTTACCGTTTCAACCGGACAGCTCCCCTTCTGATTTAAGCTTACAGATCCCCTCCAGCGGGGATGAGGCTGATCAATCTTCGTTTCTTCTGGATTTATGTAATCACTGCTGTCATTGCCATGGAAGTACCTTTACCGCCCTGGTAGGTCAATCATTACTCTCTATTCTGAGCGGAATCGTTAATTATCGAGAATTCGGCAATACACGTGTTCCCAGTGGTTATTTTACCCCTCTACTCCGCCCACCTATAACCCAAGTCTGATTGCTCTAATGCCGCGCGAGTAAGGAGAGCTACAAGGCCCCCTTGCGCAATTAAAAACTGACTTGGGAGATACCCATGGATTTTTACTGCACGCTCACTGAGAGTGTGATTCGTCGTCGTGCCATATTCCAGTTGATGGTGGCGATAATGTATTTAGCTGCGCAATCAGTATCCGCGCAGGAGGGGGATTTACTGACATTACCAGATGCGATTGAGCTGACGCTCGCACAGAATCCGGAGCTTGCGGTATTCCCATTACAGAGAAGAGGTCTAGATGGTGCTGAAGAGACTGCAGCACTGCGGCCTGCGTTAAGCCTAGGAGGTGAGGCTCAATACAAGAACTTTGGTGATGGTGGCTCCAATAATGCGCCAGATCCCGAGGATGATGCCGACAATGAGCTTGAGTTGACGGTAACTTTATCCTCCGTAATTGAGCTAGGAGATAAACGTAGAGCTCGAATAGATGTAGTCAATGCCCAGCGTAATTTACTGATCGCGGATGAGCAAGCTAAGGCGCTAGATCTTCTGGCAGAAGTTATCCGTCGCTATGCTCAGGTTCTTGCTGCCCAGGAATTAGCTGTATTGGCTAGGGAGAAGGTATTACTCGCACGTGAAACGCTAAGCGCTGTCAGCGCCAGAGTCAGCGCTGCTGCTAGCCCGGTTTCTGAACGCCTACGAGCGGAGTCCGCCCTGACAAAAGCAAGCCTCGCTAAGCAGACGGATGAGAGCATGCTAGTGTACTACAGGCATGCCCTATCGGCTCTGTGGGGACAGCCGAGTATAGATTATCGAGTAGACTCCAGTGAGCTCTATCGTTTTGAGCCCGGCGCTAGTTTTGAGGAACTTTATGCGCGTGCGCAGGAAAACCCAGCTATAGCGCGCTTTGCTTCCGAAGAGCGACTGAGTGCTTCACAGCTTCGTCTCACCCAGTCCAACTCAAAGCCTGATGTTGGATGGTTTGCAGGTCTTCTCGTGAATCGGGCTGTTGACGAAACTACAGCTTTAGCTGGTTTCGAAGTTCCACTCTTTACCGCAAAACGCAATCGTGGTGCCGAGCTAACAGCAATGACTGAATTGGATGAGGTTATGCTCCGTCGTGAGGCGGCATTACTACAACTTTATCCTCAGCTATTTCTTGCCGTAACCGGTCGCGAACAGGCCCTGGCTACTGTCTCCAGTTTGCAGGATTCTGTAATCCCTAAGCTTCGCGAGGCATTGACTGAAGTAGATCGTGCCTATCGTCGTGGCCGGAGTTCTTATCTTGACTTAATTGTTGCTCGGGAAGAGTTGCTCGATGCTGAACGTGCACGAATCGAAGCAGCGCGGTCTGTACTTCTTTTCGGCGCTGAGATTGAGCAGCTTACAGCAGGGCCTTTAGGTTCCGAGAGTGTAGGAAGCGGAAAATAATTTTGGATTTAGATATGAGCAGATTAAGTAAAGTAATTCGCCTGGCAATATTATCCATACTCCTCATTTTCTCTGGATTTTGGATTGCAAGCCTGGGTCATGCAAATGGTGGTCATGATGAACATGTTAAGCAAGATGAAGAGCTGGGCTCCAATGATAGCCATGATGAGCATGATGAACAGGAAGGGAAACAATTCTCTAGTCATGGACATAGTGATAACCATGGCGGACATGATGAGCATCAGGAGGAAAAGGGCCCCAATGGTGGCCGTTTACTGACTGAGGGGGATCTAACGGCCGAGTTGCTTATTTATGAAAGTGGTGTAAAGCCAGAGTTTCGAGCCTGGATTTCTCTTAATGGTAAACCTTTAGAGAATGCTCGTGTTTCCGTAGAGCTTGAAAGACTTGGTGGAAAAGTGGATCAAATACCCTTTGCCTGGGAGGATAGTGTTGGGTATTACCGCGGTGAAGGCGTAGTAAAGGAACCTCACTCTTTTGATGTTGCCGTTTCTGTTTTTTACAACGGCGAGCGCACAAGTTGGGATTATGAGTCCCATGAAGGTCGAGTGCAGATCTCTGAACAAATGGCAAAAAAGGCAGGCATTAAAACTGCAATTGCTGCTCCAGGTATAATTAAAGAAAGCGTTACCTTATATGGTAAAACTGCGATAGATCATCGTAACCTCAGTCATGTGCGTGCACGTTACCCAGGAACCGTAATCACTGTTAAAAAAACGCTTGGCGATTTGGTAGCGAAAGGGGAAGAGCTTGCTTCTATCGAATCCAATGACAGCTTGCAAATTTATCCATTGGTCGCTCCTATTAGCGGTCAGATAATTGATAAGCAAGCCAGCCAAGGTGAATTCAGTGGCGAACGGGTGCTGTTTACCATAGCTAACTACGACCAGCTGTGGGCTGAGTTGCAAGTATTTCCGATGCGTCGCGATCAGATCAAATTAGGGCAACAGGTTTCAATTACAGCTGGTGAGCGTTCTTTTGAGTCAACTATCAGCAGCCTTGCTCCGAGCAGTAATGGTCAGCCCTTCGCGATTGCAAGAGCGGTGATTGAAAACCCCAATGAGCTCTGGACTACCGATCTAATGGTCCAAGGCCAAGTAGTAACCAATGAAAAATCTGTGCCTTTAGTGGTCGAGAATCGTGCACTACAACCTTTCCGCGATTGGACGGTGGTATTTATCAAAGTGGGAGAAACCTATGAAATTCGTCCACTAAAACTCGGCCGTAGCGACGGCACTGTAACCGAAGTGCTGAGTGGCCTCAATGAGGGTGATCGCTATGTCACCGAGAACAGCTACCTGATCAAAGCGGATATTGAAAAGTCCGGCGCTGCACATAGCCATTAAATGAGGCCAGAAGATGATTGAAAGTATACTGCGCTTCTCAATTGAGCGGCGCTACTTCGTACTGTCCCTGATCTTTGTATTGGTGGGCCTGGGGGTTTGGAGTTATCAGAGACTTCCAATTGATGCGGTTCCCGATATCACCAATGTTCAGGTACAGATTAATACCGAGGCTCCTGGTTATTCACCTTTAGAGGCGGAGCAGCGGATTACTTACACTGTGGAGGCGGCACTCGCCGGCTTGCCTAATTTAGAATATACCCGTTCGCTCTCTCGCTACGGTTTGTCCCAGGTCACTGTTGTTTTTAAAGAGGGTACAGATCTCTATTTTGCTCGGAACTTAATTAATAGCCGTCTCAGTAGTATTAAAAGTCATTTGCCTCCGGAGTTAGAGCCTGAAATGGGTCCCATTGCTACCGGACTCGGTGAGATTTTTATGTACACAGTGGAGGCTCTGCCTGGCGCCACCCAGCCCAATGGGCAGCCTTACGACGCCACTTCACTGAGGGAAATTCAAGATTGGATTATAAAACCGCAATTATCCTTAGTCCCCGGAGTTACTGAAGTTAATACCATCGGTGGCTATAACAAGCAGTATCACGTAACACCCGAACCTCGACAGATGCTTAACTTTGGCGTATCCATGGAAGATATCGCTCTAGCGCTGAGCCGCAATAACGAAAGTCGCGGCGCTGGTTACTTGGAGGGGAATGGACGGCAACTTCTGGTGCGTTCACCAGGGCAGTTGCGAAATATTGCCGAAATTGAGGATGTGGTAATTACCAGTCGCGCCGGGGTGCCGGTTAAAATTTCGGATGTAGCCGAAGTAGCTATTGGAAAAGAGCTTCGCACCGGTGCTGCCACTCGCGATGGTGAAGAGACCGTATTGGGCACAGCTATGATGCTGGTAGGGGAAAACTCCCGGGAGGTAGCTCGAAGTGTAGCGGAAGCCTTAAAGCGAATAAAATCAACCGTACCTGAAGGTATTAAGGTAGAGGCGGTTTATGATCGGACCACTCTGGTAGATAAAGCTATCGCTACAGTGCAAAAAAACCTTGTTGAGGGTGCGCTGCTGGTTATCGTGGTATTGTTCTTGTTGCTGGGAAATATTCGAGCCGCCTTTATTACTGCAGCGGTAATCCCGCTTTCCATGCTTGCCACCATTTTCGGCATGGTGCAAACGGGTGTTTCCGCCAATCTGATGAGTCTCGGAGCCCTTGACTTTGGCCTGATTGTCGATGGGGCCGTGATAATTGTGGAGAACGCGATTCGCCGACTTGCCGAAGCCCAGCATCGCAACGGAGGCAAGCTGCCCCTACAAGAGCGTTTGGAGCTAGTATTCCAAGCTACCAACGAAGTGATTCGCCCAAGTTTGTTTGGTGTTTTGATCATTACCGTGGTGTATATCCCTCTATTTTCGCTTACAGGTGTGGAAGGGAAGATGTTCCACCCCATGGCTGCCACTGTAGTGATGGCTTTACTCGCTGCACTGGTGCTTTCATTGACCGTTGTGCCTGCAGCAGTTGCTGTTTTCCTGACAGGTAAAATCAGTGAAAATGAAAACAAAGTTATTGTTGCGACCAAATCTTTATATAAACCACTGTTGATTGCTGCAATGAAAGTGCGCTGGTTAGTACTTTCTGGGGCTCTTGCATTAGTACTGTTCTGCAGCTGGCTTGCAACAACACTGGGTTCTGAATTTATTCCTCAGCTCAATGAGGGTGATATCGCTTTACACGCCCTGCGTATTCCTGGTACCGGTTTAGAGCAATCTGTAGAAATGCAAAGCTTGTTGGAGCAGCGTATTAAGGAGTTTCCTCAAGTAGATAAAGTATTCGCAAAAATTGGTACACCAGAAGTAGCAACAGACCCAATGCCGCCAAATGTAGCCGACAATTTTGTGATCCTGAAGCCCCGTGACCAATGGCCCGATCCGAAACTGCCCCAGGAACAATTGGTTGCTGAAATCGAAGAAGCTGTGCGTCAGTTACCGGGAAATAACTACGAGTTCACCCAACCAATCCAAATGCGCTTTAATGAACTAATTTCCGGCGTACGTGCAGACCTGGGTATTAAAGTATTCGGTGATGATCTGGATCAGCTGGTGGCTTCTTCAAATGAAATTCTCGGTGTGCTAAATGGAATTGAGGGTGTTGCTGATGCTCGTGTAGAACAAGTGGAGGGTCTACCGATTCTATCAATAGTGCCGAATCGAATCGCACTCGCCCGCTATGGAATAGATCTGCAAACCTTGCAAGATTTGGTTTCAGCGGCTATTGGAGGTGAAGAGGCTGGATTGATTTACGAAGGCGATCGCCGTTTTCATCTGGTAGTGCGTCTGCCGGAAGGCTTGCGACGAGACTATGAGAACCTTGGGGATTTACCTGTTCCGTTACCTACTGGTAGCCCATTGGGTAGCTATGTGCCCTTGTCAGAAGTTGCTAACTTGGAAATGACCCCTGCCCCCAACCAGATCAGCCGGGAAAATGGTAAGCGCCGTGTTGTGGTAACTGCCAACGTCCGCGACCGTGATTTGGGGTCCTTTGTTGAAGAGGCGAAGAGCCGTATTGATCAGCAGGTCTCTTTGCCTGCAGGTTACTGGCTAGTATACGGCGGCACTTTCGAGCAATTGGAATCCGCCAGTACTCGCCTCTCAATAGTGGTTCCACTGACACTATTGGTAATTCTGGGACTTCTGGTGATGGCCTTTGGTTCATTCAAGGATGCCTTAATTATTTTCAGTGGAGTACCCCTGGCGCTTACTGGAGGTGTCTTGTCCCTATGGTTGCGCGATATGCCTTTATCTATTTCTGCTGGAGTAGGATTTATTGCACTATCTGGTGTGGCGGTGTTAAACGGTTTGGTAATGCTCTCCTTCATCCGACAACTTCGTCAGCAAGGTGGTGAGTTGCTCACATCCATTATCGATGGTGCTATGATCCGCCTGCGTCCAGTATTGATGACTGCGTTGGTTGCAAGTCTCGGTTTTGTTCCTATGGCTTTGAATGTAGGTACTGGAGCAGAGGTTCAAAGACCACTAGCTACGGTGGTAATTGGAGGCATAATTTCTTCTACTCTCCTAACCTTGTTTGTACTGCCATTGCTTTATCGGATAGTGCATGGAAGAGAAGGTATATTGAAAATATAAACATAATTTATGATGCTCACCTTTGCTTATATTTAGGTAGGGGTGAGCAAAATTTTAATGAAAATATTTAAGTGTTTGTTGGTTCATTTTTGAGCATGAAAGAAATGGATGCGCTTGATATTTATATAAGATAAATAGAAAATAATAGATGTTTCTATTGCCTCAATGGAGTGACGGGTTTTTAGTGTGTAGGTTTAGTATGAGTTTACTGCTTGCAGATTTTTATTCTAGTTCAATGCCAACCTTTATAGGTCCTAAATTGAGTGGGCGGAAGTGCTGGTGCCCTTGATCTCTGATTTTAGTGAATTGTAATTTGACTTCTCATGAGGTTGACTAATAAATATGATCTGAATTTTTAAAGAAAGACAGGATCTAGCCTCGAGAGAGAATTTGAAGTAAGTAATTGTTGATGTTTAAAACATAAATATCCCTAAGTGGAGTTCTGTTTAGAGAGGGCATGAATATGTCTGAATGTGGTTGCGGTGTAGAGCAAGCAGATAAATTAGAGAGAAGCACTTTAATGGTGCTGCTAGTGATCAACGCAATTATGTTTGTGTTTGAATTAATTCTTGGATGGTTTGCTCAGTCAACAGGACTGATTGCTGACTCTCTAGATATGTTGGCTGATGCTGCTGTGTATGGGATCTCTTTATTTGTTGTAGGTAGAGGGGTTATATATCAAGCTAAGGCAGCTAATGTCAGTGGAATAATTCAAATTATATTGGGATTGTGGGTGTTGTATGAGGTTTGTAGGAGATCACTTTTTGGAAGCGAGCCAGAAAGTATACTAATGATATCAATAGGGGCCTCTGCCTTGTTAGCAAATGTTGTTTGCCTCCTAATAATATCAAAGTATAGGGAAGGGGGTGTACATATGAGAGCCGCTTGGATTTTTTCAGCCAATGATGTTGTCGCAAATTTAGGAGTGATTGTGTCAGGACTACTAGTGGCGGTAATCGATAGTCGTTTTCCTGATCTTGCTATAGGCTTAATAATTTCGGCTGTTGTCACTCGAGGTGGTTTTTTGATTCTTAAAGAGGCGAGGGAGTCCACTCGAAAAGCCAAAATATCCTAAGTGACCTTAAGGTTTTAATAGTATGAGTAATATCAACTTCTTAGTGGCTTGTCTAAAATAGTTTGTAGATCAATGGGAGTCTTACCTGAAGATGCTTGTCACTAATTTCTGAGAGCAAAAGATGCAATGATCCCTTAAGGTTTGAGTTGGCGAACTTATGAGTGCTTTTCTCTCATAGAGCAGTTTTGTGCATCCATTTTAATGCGTTATGACATGACGCACTTTTTTCACCTTTGACCTAGATGGTCTAGGCAGAAATTTTATTATTATATGCTGCCGAATATTCCCTTACAGCCTCCAAAGGATCTAGTCGAAGTATTGTTAGGTGTTGAATATCTTTCATTGGGGCATAAAAGCCTAAGAAGTCCTCAAGTGTTTTTTTTATAGCTCTAAATTTTTAGCCGACTGTAACTAAAAATTGATACGTACCTTCTGTTGAAAAGAATATTGAGCCGCGACATTAATGTCTACTAGGTGAGCTTCATGGCAAAGTATGGTGCAATGCTTTAGATCGGTGATTTGATCTATATCTCTTCAGTCTTAAAGCCGTATGGCAAATAATTGTCGAGCAGCTGTTTCATCGAGTTAGATGTTTCAGAAAGTTCTCTGTCGCTCATATTCTATAGGTAATATTGGTAATGATAACGATTTTCAATTAAGTGTGTGGTTCTGTGCCTGTAAAAATTTATACTCTTCATAACTTCCGGTCTAGTGGATACTTTTGGTGGGAAAGTTGAGTTTAATAATTTAACACTAAGTTAGGGTGAAGTATGGGGCTTAATTGGGAGGTGGCTCGGAGGTACTAGGAAGGTGTTCTGTTTCTTTTGATACTAAATATCGCCATTGCTAGATGAAATAAGAAAATGTTACGTAGATTGCGTGTGCCGTATGCTCTCTCATTTTGCAAAGTACTCCTAAAGTTAGCTAGAAATCAGATCTTATCTTCAGCCACATCTACGAGGTTTGGTATGCGCTTTATAATTGAAGCCGATTTTGTAGTGCTTCTTTAAGCTGGCCGGCAAAGATAATGTTTTTCAGTTCATCGGCGGATGTAGGTAAATCTATCCCTGGTGCTCAGCTTTCAGCATTTTTAGTTTGGTGGATGCTTCTAAAGTGCCTGCTGAATAGATATTTTCCCATGGTAATAAAATGTGTAAGCACGATTGGGTATTTCTGAGGGATGTCTAAAGCGGTATTCTGGTTTTTTGTGTGTTGAAAATGGCCATTGTTTCTGTGGTTTTAATTGTGCAATAGGGAATCTCGCAAAGATAATGTGGATAATTTTTTATTGATAGTTAAAAAATAAAGAGTAATAAATAGATTATTATGGATGGTTGTCATAAATGAGACTGAGTTTTCTATTTTAGTCATGAGAATTAATGGCGTTTAGTTGGTGTAGGTAAAAGAAAAGGAGGTGGAAGTACAGTTGCGCCTTACTTGGTACTATTCTCCTTAAAGTAGATCGTTGTAATAAAAAAATATCCAATAAATTACTTGGTGTTGCGGGGCGTGTTGTTAATTGTGGTGTGGTTTATATGAATGTGATGTATCAATCTTTACTTAAAAATACGAATTTTCTGCTGAAAAATAGCAGGGAGATTAAAGATTGAGGAAAAACGACAATGTAAGCTTGAATATTTGTGCGAATTTACTCTACCCCTAAGATTGAATTAATTCTATTAAGCTTGTCATCAAATAGTTTATATTTGTTAATTGGCTGGTCACAATATGTTACCAAAATATAAGCTGTAATTTGCTGTAATTGGCGGCAAGGTGCTTTCTTGGGTTTCCCGTTGGGAGTCGGAGTTCAGGTGTGAGTGCAAGCTTCAATAGTAAAAAAAATATGTATAAAGCCTGTTCGTTTTGTTGTGAGTTCATGATCGCAAGATGATTTTTATGTGATTGGCGGACCGATTGTTCTGGCTAATTTTTAGAGGTAATTTGAAGGGGTAAGATTGTAAGTGGGTGTAAGTGAGAGGGGCTGGTCATGTAGCAAAAAAAAAACCATACTACGCGGCAAGAAAAATAAAAAAATAAAGAAAATTACTTTGAAGTGATTGTTAAAATTTCTAATGTGTTTAATATTTCTCTCGGAAAATAATAAATAGAATCGATAAGTAGAGACTCTTGATGGTGGTCAAAGATTTACCCGGCAGATTTACCCGGCAGATTTACCCGGCAGATTTACCCGGCAGGTTTACCCGGCATGATTCCCGGATGGGTCTTTCAGTCGAGTTCTAAATTCTCTGATGTTTAAACCATTCTTAATTCAAGCTTTGAGGTTTTTGTTAAGTTTTTTGATATATATCAGCTTGATTAAAACAGTAAAAAAATAGCCTAAATGCCTCCGCATAGACGATTGAGGCCGTGTCTTATTTGACTTTAAAAATGGAGATTGAAATGTCGATACAGTTACAAAACATACTCAAGGAAAACGGGTTAGACCCTTTAAAGGTGGCACTGTCATCTGTGGCGGAACTCTATTCGATGACAGAGGATAACTTACTGGATTTCAAGACAGGCTTGATCCATGAGGCATTCGCTTATCACTATGAGAACAATGCTTTTTTCCGCTCCGCTTGCGATAGCAAAGGAGTGACACCGGATATGATCTCAACTCCAGCTGACCTGATCAAAATACCTCTGATTCCCATTGAGCTTTTTAAATCAAACGATAGCCATAAGTTACTTTCAGTCAGCCTACGTGATGTAGAGCTAGAAATGCGAAGCACAGGTACCTCTGGTATTCCCAGCGTTTCGCGCCGCTGCGCGGACACCGTTGACAATGCGGTGCTGGGGATTTACTCGATGTATCGCGAATTCCTAAAGATCTCCAAAGGTGCCGGCCTTTATCTTTGCCCCTCAACCGAGGAAATTCCTGAAATGGGCATGATCAAGGCCCTCAATATGCTCGCAGGTCTGCTGGACACTCATAGATTCATGGTTCGGCAAGAATCTTTTAAGCCCGAAGAGGCCTTAGAACAGCTTGAGGATTGGAATGATAAATTCAGTCGCCATTTGATTGGTCCTCCATTCCTGATCAATCGTTTTATCAGCTACCTCAAAGCTACCAACACCCGAATTAAACTCGAT
This sequence comes from Microbulbifer maximicatervae (SeqCode), assembly GCF_052467815.1. Lineage (NCBI taxonomy): Bacteria > Pseudomonadati > Pseudomonadota > Gammaproteobacteria > Cellvibrionales > Microbulbiferaceae > Microbulbifer > Microbulbifer maximicatervae (SeqCode). The sequence continues at coordinate 142,355 of NZ_CP174326.1, read as the reverse complement.
AAGAGTAGTTACATCATCACTCTTGGGGGGTGGAAGCGCTTCTCAGGCCAGATGTTGTCACGTGCAGAATTCAACAGTGAATGTATCGAGTACTTGGGCGTTGAAGAGAGCCAGATCCGTGACATCTACGCCTTGGTTGAATCCAATGTCATTGCTATTGACGATGAGTATGGAATCAAGCATGTCTCCCCCTTCGTTCATTTCTCGGTAAGAGACCCCAAACAACTAGATCGAGAGGTCGAACCGGGCCAGACCGGCCAATTGGCAATTCTTGACCCTCTCGCACGTTCGACGCCTGGTTTCATGCTTACTGAGGACTTGGTGCGACTGTTGCCTGAAGCGAGTCGTTCGGGAAGAAGTGGTCAACGCATGCAGTATGTAATGCGCCTACCTGAGTCAAAAGAATTTGGTTGCTGTGCGGTTAATTTAGATAAGCGGCTTGAAGATTTGGACGCAGAGCAGGCTGCTAGCGGCAGTTGTCCAGTCGTCGCCTAATTACAGCTGTCCAAGATGGAGCTACAACATGTACAACGACATCATCATTGACAACTTTTCCGACCCGGCTCATGTCGGTGATATCAACGAACCCAATTACGAATATGAAATTGGCAATCCAGTATGTGGAGATCGGATTCGCGTTCAGATCAACATCACCAATGGACTGATTGACAGTGCTCGCTTTAGAGCTTGGGGCTGCGCTACTTCGGTGGCGACGGCCAACATTTTCTGTGCCTCGCTTGAGGGGTTGGCACCGGAACAGCTTGCCGGGAGAACAAGTAGCGAAATAGAAGGCATGCTTGGTGAACTAGAGCCATCACAACACCATTGTGTTGAGATTTTGCAGCAGCTTCATCATAGGTTGCTGAGCTTAGTTGGCAAAGATTGTCGGGAGGTGATGCCATGACAAATGCTCACTCGATTGAGGGTTACTTCGACTACAACGCCACAACCCCGGTGTCGGAGGCTGTAGCTACGGCTATGTCCTCTGCGCTTCGGCTCTTTGCTAATCCATCGGGGCGTACGCTTCCTTCGACCAGTAATCGTGAGCTAATCCAGCGAGCAAAGACCCATGTCGCTAGCCTACTGGGTACCGCGCCGGAAAAAGTTTTCTTTACCTCCGGCGGTTCTGAAGCCAATAACTGGGCTATTAAAGGAAGCCTGATGAACGACCTGGGTAGGGCCGGCCATATCCTAACCACGGCGATTGAGCACCCTTCAGTTCTAGAAACTATCCGATACTGCGCCCACCAATTCGGATTCGAAGTCACCTGCTTGAAGCCGGGACCGAGTGGCGCCGTCAGTTTTGAGGCTGTCGCTGAAGCTATCCGGCCTGACACCAGATTGATTTCCATGATGTATGCGAACAATGAAACCGGCGTTATTCAACCTGTGGATCAGGTGGCAAGGCTGACCCGCTCCCGAGGCATTCCGTTCCATGTCGACGCAGTGCAAGCAGTAGGTAAGCGGCCTCTTGATGTCGAGGCATTAGGTGCTGATTTTGTTTCTTTTTCCGCACACAAATTCTATGGTCCCAAGGGTATTGGCGGCCTATATATCCAGAATATAGATCGCATATCTCCCTTGATTCATGGTGGTGGACAAGAGATGGCAATGCGCTCTGGTACCGAGAATTTGGTCGCTATCGCCGGACTCGGTGAGGCTGCTGACGAATGTCGCAGGGAGCTTGAGTACTGGGATCATCACTGTCTGAAGTGCAAACAGCACTTGATCGAACAGCTTGGCAAATCCTCTATCGAAACACATATCAATGGTGCTAGTCATTATGAGGGGGCGATTTCCAATACCTTAAACCTATCGATTCCAGGCATTCGGGGTGAGGCGCTTGCTCTGTTAATGGAAAAGAAAGATGGGATTGTGGTGTCGATTGGCTCTGCATGCAGTAACAACAAGACCCGTCAACTATCGCCTGTATTACAAGGAATGGGGCTAAGTGATGAAGAAATACAAAGTGCGATCAGGATTAGCTTCGGCCGCTTTACCAGCCTTGATGATATAGATCGTTTTGTTGATTCATTGCAGCGGTGCGTGGCACAGCTCAAAAGCATGAGCTTTAAAGGGTGAGGAGTTGGGCTCATGACGGATAAGATTTTTCCAGCTCAGCGCTTCATGGATCAGTTCGCCCGACACGTGGTTAATGAGCCTAGCCGTACCGCCTGCGTATTCCAGCCTCATGGGCCTGATAGTGCTCTATCGCTGAGTTACGGTGAACTGAATCAGCAGGTACTGGAACGGGCCCGACTGTTAGTCGAGCGCGGATATAGAGGCCAGCCGCTTGCTCTGCTTTTCCCTGCTGGTCTTGATTTTGTGGTCAACTTCCTCGCCTGCCTCGCGGCTGGCGTCATTGCTGTACCCCTGAACCTGAGTCGCAATGCTCAGCAATTAGAGCGCACTGTTCGTATTCTTGGTGATGCAAAGACCAAAGCCATTCTGACGACCGCTGAGACTCGTGAACAGCTATTTGAGCAATTAGCAGAATTACCGGCGATTAATTTGGGCGACCAGGCCTGGATTGATGAGCAGCAGGTTGGTGCTGCTAAAGATGTAGAGTTACCTCTTCCGGCTCCAGATGAGTTGGCGTTTGTTCAGTACACCTCAGGCTCTACTGATCTACCCAAAGGTGTGATGGTAAGTCACGCCAACATTATCGATAACCAATTGGCTATCCAGCAGGCGTGTGGCCACCGCGAAGGTGTAATTGCTGGCGGCTGGCTGCCACAGTTCCACGATATGGGACTGATAGGCCATATGCTGCAGCCATTGTTCCTTGGTGGTACCTACGTCTTCATGCCACCGATGAAGTTCGTTCAGCGTCCACGCCGGTGGTTAGAATTGATATCTCACTATCGAATTCATAGCTCTGCTGCACCTAATTTTGGCTATGAGCACTGCATCAAGTTCATAGGTGAGCGAGAGGACTTATCGGGATTAGACCTGAGTTGCTGGAAGGTGGCTTTGAATGGCTCTGAGCCTGTCAGCGCCGACACTATGAGGATATTTGCTGAACGTTTCCAGCCTTACGGTTTTTCCTCTACTGCTTTCTTTCCCTGCTACGGCATGGCTGAAACCACTTTGTTTGTCTCTGGAGGACCGAAAGGCGTAGGCATTGAAACCCTGGCTTTCGATCCCGCAGCATTTGACTCTGGTCGACTGCAATCTACTGGTGAGGGGCGTCAAGTGGTTAGCTGCGGTCGTATCACGCCAAGGATGATTTTGAAGGTTGTTGATCCGGAGAGTGGCCGGCTAGCAGATGAGGGTTGTATTGGTGAGATATGGATTAGTGGTGCCTCAATAGCACAAGGTTATCTTAACAACCTTGAGATTAGTAAGCAGCAATTCGGTGCTCGTATATCGCCCTGCGACGGTCATTATTACCTCAAAACCGGGGACATGGGCTTCGTCCGTGACAATAAGTTGTATATCACCGGGCGGATTAAGGAAATGTTAATCCTGCGCGGCCGCAACCTTTATCCATACGATATTGAACGTACCTGTAGTGACCATCCTGATGCGGCAGGCAATAACGGAGCCTCGGTTTTCACTGTGGATAGCAATGGCCAAAACCGACTGGCAGCCATTGTTGAGATTCGCCGCCACGCCTTTCTTAACCGAAACCACGATGAACTCCGACAGGAGCTGCGTGAGGCAGTGATGTTGGCACATGATGTCGCCCTCGACCAGCTTTTGCTGGTCAAGCCTGGCGGTATTCCGAAAACCACCAGCGGCAAAGTTCGTAGGACTGCCTGCAGGGATCTGATTGCAGCCGAAGAGGCGCAGCTCGCATGAACCGTTGATAGGAAATATAAGATGACGAATGAATTTAGAATGAAAAACCTGGTGGAACAGATCACAGATTTTATCGCTGCTAAGACACCAGAATTTTCGATTGATAAGCACAGTGACACCTCTTTCTCAAGTCTAGGTCTAGACTCGGCAGACCATGTCCAGCTATCGACTATGGTGGAGGACCACCTCTCTGTTGACATCGATCCGACGCTAGCCTTCGACTACCCAACGATTAACGCTCTTGTGGCACATCTCGAAAAGAATTTTTCAAGAACAGCTTTGGAGCGCAGTTGATGTCGCGACTTGATTGCATAGTTATCGGTGGAGGCCAGTTCGGTCTTCACACCGCACGAATGCTGCAGCAGGCTGATCTCAACTACCTTCTGCTTGAACGGGATAGTATTGGCGACGTTTGGCGTAACCGGCTCGAAGGTATGAAGCTATTCACTTCACGTCAATTCTGTGCCCTGCCAGGACTAGCCTTTCCGGGCGATCCTGAGGGCTTCCCGACTACAGTAGAAATAGCTGATTATTTGGTCAGCTATGCAGGCCACTTTGATCTTCAGGTTCGAGAAGGCTGTGAAGTTGTTGGTCTCGATCGCCTTTCGAACGGCAGTTTTCAGGTCGACCTTGCCGACGGCACGTCTCTGCTCGCCACCAGTATCGTCAATGCAACTGGTGCTAATCAGATACCCCAGGTGCCGGCGATAAGTTCCCAACTTGCTGGAGAGGTGCAGCAACTAGACGGTAGTCTCGCCTCAACCGATGTCATTTCTGATGGCCACACTGTTGCCGTTATTGGGGATGGTGCTACTGGGCGTCAGATCGTGGACCGGCTAGCGGGACGTTGCAATGTGTTTTTGGCCACGGGTTCCCCACGTGGCCTGCCTCCCAACCGTTTGTTCGGACGTGATATTTTTTGGTGGCTTGATCGCTTGCGTATCCTTTCCGCCGATAAGAACAGCCTCATCGCGAAGATATTAAAAAAGCGTAACCCTGTCCCCTGTGGTGAATACAACAATAGACGGCTGAAGGCTAAAGGCGTAAAGATTGTTGGCCGTGCTTTGGAGTGCTCTGGCCGTCAAATCCGTTTCGACTCCGTCGGTTGGCATGACATAGATACAGTGATTTGGGCAACAGGCTATTGCGACCGAACGAGCTGGCTAAAGTTGCCGCACTGTGTCGATGAGAGGGGCTTCATTGAAAACTATGGAAGGACTCCAGAGCCTGGGCTTTTCTTAGTGGGACGTAAATGGCTTAGTTGTCGAGCGTCGGAGCTGGTAATGGGGGTTGAGAAGGATGTAGAGCGAGTAATGGTGCCGCTGCGAGCCTTTTTATCCGAAAGGAAAGAAATACCTTGAACAAAAATATAAAGACCGATTGGATCATTCGCTCTGGCGCCAGTAAGTGGCTATTAGCGCTGGTGCTGTTGCTCACATTGATGTCGGCTGTTGGCCTAAAACGGATGGGGCTGGCCAGTGATTATCGCGTTTTCTTCGATGATAACGATCGTGACCTACTGCGCTTGGAGCAGATGCAAGATACTTATAGCACGACTGATAACGTGTTCATCATGATTGAACCGGTGGATGACAACATCTACAACCAGCGTACTCTGAGCCTTATACATGAAATGACACGCGCGTTGTGGCGGACGGCCCATGTCTCTCGAGTAGATTCGCTAACGAACTTCCCCTATAGCTCTGCTGAAGACGATGATATTTTGATTGAGGAGTTCGTCTACGAGCTTGACGAATTGACGCCGCAAAGGATCGCCTTTATTGAAACTGCCGCTAGTAGTGAGAGGGACTTGGTTGGCAATTTGGTTAGTAAGAACGGACGATTTACCGCGATCAATGCGACCATTCGGTTGCCAGGGTTAGACCATAAGGCCGAAGTGCTAGCCGTTACCGGTGCTGTCGATGAATTGATTAAGTCATTCAAGATGGAATATCCGGATCATCGTTTTTTTGTCACCGGTGTGGTGGAGATGAACGGTGCCTTTTTCCAGGCGGCAAAAAAAGACTTCATCACGCTGATACCGTTGATGATCCTTTTTGTGCTGGTCAGCGCTGCTCTAATTCTCGGATCACCTGCTGCAGGTGGCGCTATTTTGACGGTAGTAGTGTTGGCACTGCTAGGGTCTTTGGGTCTAGCTGGTTGGCTCGGTATTCAATTGTCTGCGCCATCAGTATCGGCTCCAATCATCATGTTCACGGTGATAGTAGCGTCGGCCATCCACATCCTCAGCTATATTCAGCGCCAGATACGCAGTGGTGTTTCTCGTGAAGAAGCAGTCTTGCAATCCTACCGGCGCAATCTCAAGCCGATTGCGGTGAGCCATGTCACTACTATTATCGGTTTTCTGGCGATGAATTTCAGTGACTCACCGCCGTTTCGAGATCTTGGCAATATAGTTGCCTTAGGTGTGCTCTTCTCGCTACTTTTGTCGTTGACGGTTCTACCACAGCTTCTGCTGCGTATTCGTTTTTCAACGCGGGAAACAGGTGCCAACCGACTGATTAATCGCATGGCTTTGTTGTCAGGCTGGGTTATCGCTTACCGCCAGCGGATATTGTGGCTAATGCTACCTTTGTCCCTATGCGTCGCTGCACTCAGTCCATTGAATCAATTAAACGATGATTTAATCCGCTATTTTGATGAGTCGCAGCCCTTCCGTGCTGATTCTGAACGTATCGATCGCCACTTTTCTGGTATTTATACAATCGATTACTCGCTCTCGGTACCAGAGCAGAACGGTATGTTTCAGCCAGAGTTTTTACAGTTTCTTGATACATTCGATGACTGGCTACATGAGCAGCCAGAAGTTTTTACAACTGCAAGCCCCCTGCACCGAATCAAGGATCTTAACCGTTTGATGAATGGTGGTGATGAGGACTCTTACCGGTTACCTGGCGATACAATTACCGCTGCACAGCAGTTCCTGCTATACGAGATGTCGTTGCCGTTTGGTCGTGATGTGACCCATCAGGTGAATTTGAATAAATCCTCGGTGAAACTGACTGCACGATTAAAGAATCTAAGCTCGGTGGGCTTAATTGCTTTTGAAAAACGGGTCGAAGAGTGGTTATTGCAAAACCAACCTCGCTCCATTGATATCTATCACAGCAGTCCCGCAGTGATTTTTTCCCACATTGGTCAATCAAATATTGTAAGTCTCCTTGAAGGTGCCTCGCTAGCGTTTGTGGTGATTTCATTGACGTTGATGCTGGTATTCCGCTCACTCGATATTGGTCTATTGAGCTTGGTTCCAAACCTGCTTCCAGTCGCGGCAGCATTTGGATTTTGGTATCTCGTTAATGGTCAAATCTCAATGGGGCTGGCTGGGGTGTCGGCAATGGCGATCGGCATAATCGTCGATGATACAGTTCACTTCCTCTATCAGTATGTCAACGGTCTAAAGCGGGGGCTCAGTCCTGAAGATAGCGTAAGCGAAACCATTAGTAAGACTATGGGTGGGATCGTGATTAGCTCAATGCTGCTAGTGATAGGCTTCCTTCTATTGTCGACCTCGGCGTTCGAGAAAAATGCCCAGATGGGTATGCTCACGGGGATGTCTATTGTGTTGGCATTGGTGTTTGACTTGATATTACTACCGGCCTTGGTTCTAACCTTTATGCGCAGGACACGTACGTCGAACCTGCAATTTCGTACCGACAAGGAACTAAATAATGCGAACTGATTACCGTCTCCTCCTTCCAGTGACAATACTTTGTGGCCTAATCGGTTTGCCGGTTCAAGGCGCTGCTAGCGATGTTAGAAAGGGGCGGGAGGTCGCAGTGGCAGTGGATAACCGTGATCTTGGTTACGGCGACAGTGTTGCCGAATTGACGATGATTCTACGCAACAGGGCCGGAGATGAAACTCGACGTGAACTGCAGATCAGCTCACTTGAGAGTCACGAGGGTGGAGACAAATCGTTAATCCGCTTCAATTTTCCTGCCGATATCCGGGGCACGGCGCTTCTAACGCATCCGCAGTTAGAGGATACCGATAAGCAGTGGTTATATTTGCCTGCCTATTCCCGTATTAAGAGGATCTCATCTCGCAATAAGAGTGGTGCGTTCGTCGGTAGTGAGTTTTCGTTCGAGGACTTGTCTGATAAGGCGGTCGACGATTTCCGCTATACCTACGTGAGAGAGGAATCATGCGAAGATGGTGCCCTGGTTTGTGACGTAATTGACCGAGTGCCAGAAGACTCTCACTCTGCATATAGCCGGCAGCGGGTCTGGGTTGATCAGAGTGCTCGACGTATCTTCCGTATAGACTATTTCGACCGTAAGGAAACGCTGCTCAAGACTTTTTCCGCAAGGGATTTTCGCCTCTACGACGATCGTTATTGGAGGCCCATGGAGGTGGTTATGCATAATCAGCAGAGTGGAAACGTAACGATCTTAAGCTATAGCCGCATCGAGTTTGGTACCGGTCTCTCAGTTGCGAATTTCCATCGCAATACACTCCGGGATTAAGGGTATGGGGGTCTTGCGTTTAGCGTTTTGGGTGCAGCTGTGTCTAAGCCTTACCATTATGCCGGTCCTCGCAGAGGTCAAGGTTGACAAGTATTCTGTTGATATCGCGGCCACGGCTCGTATATTTGCAGAAGAGGAGTCGCTGGCCATTGATGATAGCTACCGCTTCGGACCGGGGCTGGAAATTGAAGCAAATGCTGAGGGGGATATTGGTGATACTGGCTATAAGCTGCGGTTGTTTGGTAGCTGGGATAAGCAGGATGGGGAGCGTCGTTATGCCGATATCCGCCAAGCCAGCCTTCACTGGCGCCGTGATCAGTTATCGCTGAATCTTGGTGTTAGCACTTTCTTTTGGGGCGTTTCTGAATCTCTGAATATAGTCAATGTACTTAATCAGGCTGACTTGCGCCAAGCTATCGACGGAAAGGAAAAGATGGGGCAGACCTTCGCATCTTTAGGTCTGCGTTTTGATAACGGCGAACTATCGATATTCTATCTGCCAACTTTTCGTGAGCGAGAATTTCCAGAGCGCCCGTCATTCGGACTACCGATTTCGGACCGGGCACTTTTTGAAAGCTCGAATAGAGGTGGAGATGTTGCTCTGCGAGGCCATTTTTACGCTGGTGATTTAGAAACAGGGATCGGTTACTTCAGAGGCACTAGGCGGGCGCCACTACTGGTAAGGCCTAGCCCTTCAGCGACGATGTTGACTCCCTTTTACATCGAAACCGAGAATTTTTTACTGGACACACTTTATCTCCTCGGCGACACGACCTTGAAGTTGGAAGCGAAAACTGGTCGCGAACTGGAGCAAGGTTTCTTTGCTGCAAACGTTGGCCTTGAGCACCCGATTTATTCGCTACCGGATAGTATGCAAGATCTGTCCTTGATCGCCGAATATCTAATCGACGATAGGGATGAGCAAGCTGAAACATTAGGTCAGAACGATCTCTTTGTCGGCCTTAGAGCTAGCTTCGGTGATACCGGTGACAGCGAATTTCGAGGGGTCATAAGTTATGACTTCGATAGTCATGGCAACTACCTCGACTTAGGCTTAGAACACCGTCTGAGCGATTATTTTAGAATCGAAACTCGGGCGTTTTTATTCCTCAATGTGGGCCGCAGTGATACTTGGCTGTATCCAGTACGGGATGAGGATTTTATCGAGTTTAAGTTGCATTATTCTTTTTGAGCGGACCCTATGAAGACTGGAGTTAACAGGGATATAGGTCTTTGGATTGCTACCGTGAAGGAGTTTGAAACTCTAATCGAGCATGATCCGCAAACTGTCTTCACCACAGTTAGCGAGGCTGAGCAGAAAAGATATAGTGGGATTGTTAATCGAGCGGCGGGCCTACATTTTCTGCTTGGTCGTTACCTATTGCGTTATGTTTTATCCGCTAAAAGTGGCGTAAGTATTTTGCCGGCAGATTGGGAAATTTTCCCTGATGAGCAAGGCAGGCCTAGAGTTTTAAACCAAAGTGTGGCCCCAATAAAATTTAGTATTTCTCATGCTAGTGGTGTGGTCGCGATTGCGCTTAGCTCTACCGTTGATCCAGGTATAGATCTGGAGCCCCTTGCTCGTGAACTGGGCTCAGGTCTAAATTTCAGGCATTTACTTAGTCCAGAGCAATATGACCAGGTAATGACTATCCCAAGCACTGCTCACTGTGAATTGTTAACAAGGGTTTGGTGCATTAAAGAGTCTGTGTCCAAAGTGTGTGGTTTGGGGCTTCGACTGCCTTTTTCTACGATCGAGTTTGATCTTGTATCTTTGCTTAACTCGCAACCAGCCACGTGGCTTGAGTGTAAGGTAAGAGAAATGGGGAGCTTTTGGTTTAACCTTTGCACGTTGGCGCAACGCTATTGGCTTTGTGTAGCGATGGAGTCGCCGGCGTTGTCGCCTTTGGGTCGATTGGAAACAAACCATTTTAACCTACTCAGCCGCAAGGCGTTTTAGAAACAAGACGTGGAGTTGGAAGTAGCTGCCGCACAAAATTAATTTTAGGTCCAGTTACGCTGCTTCAATGTCATTAATACAGGATGAGATGATGGACGTGCTCGAGTACATCAGGGAAAAGGAAAGGTTGCTTAGGGCTCGGATTAACAATTTGGACCTCAAAAGCACCCATGATAATCACCTGCATCAGTTGTCCTATTACATCAGTAACTTGCTTAAAAATTCATGGACTTCGAAAGCTGGGCCGGTTGTTGATCCTGCTACCAATCGTGAATTACAAGTCATTAAGAACCCTAAGGCCATCGCTTTCTACCAAGACTGGCAAGCACGTATTGGTCAGCAGATATATATTGGGCGCTGGATTGTAGTTGACCAGTCGCGCATTGACAGTTTTGCCGAAGTAACTGGAGACCGCCAGTGGATTCATATTGATCCAGAACGAGCAAGGGCTGAATCGCCGTTTGGAGGCACAATTGCCCACGGCTTTTTGGTCCTATCGCTAATTCCCGAGCTCACCGATGCTGTCAATCCGGAAAAACCGCCTTACCCTGAAGCTAGAATGATTATAAACTGCGGCCTTGAACAGGTGCGTTTTCCTTATCCAGTTAAGACTGGCAATCGTATCCGAGCTCGTACGACTTTAAAGTCCCTGGTGCCATCGAAGCGTAGTGTGGAAATGATCAATCATATTGAGGTAGAGGTTGAAGGTTCAGGTCGCCTGGTTTGTGTTGCGGATAGTGTGCTGAAACTTTACTTCTGAATTCAAAATGCACGCGCACCCTCCCGGCACTTACTAATTATCATAGGCAAACTGGGAGGAGAGTAATTCTCGATTGATCGCTCTTGCAAGAGCGCAGAATTAGCCATCTCTGGATAGAGATATGAACCTTGAGTATCTGTGATTATCGAAAGGTGTATTCCTGCTATCTGATAGGGAATTTCAGAGGCTATGGGGGCTGGGGTTTATTAATTTCCCTGGTTAAGTAGGGAAATGCAGCTGGGGGCGGCGTTAGACGTAAGACTTACCCACGTTTAGTAGACACCCTGTATAGTTAGGTTTAGGCCTAACACGGAGGTGTATCATGGGTAAGAAAAGAACTCAGGCGTATACGGAGGAGTTCCGCAGAGAAGCAGTTAAGAGAGCGGAAAAGGCTGGAGCAACAACGGCTTCTGTGGCGCGAGAGCTAGGCGTCAGCGCACAGCAGATCTACAACTGGCGTCGTCAATTTAATCGACTGTCTGATAAGCAGTTCAATAGTTTAGACGGTGTCGACTATTCCAAACAGGAAAGCGCTGAAGTTCGCAAACTCAAGAAGGAGCTGCATGAAGCTCGTCAGGAGGTTGAGTTTCTAAAAAAGGCAGCTGCGTACTTTGCGAACCACCAAGAGTAAAGTACGCATTGATACAAGAGCATGTAGGGTCATTCCCGGTTAGCTTGATGTGTCGGTGTTTAGAAGTCTCAAGATCGGGTTATTATCGATGGCGGGGGCGATTGCCATCTGCTCGCACGATTAGAGAGATACGAACAATCGAGAAAATCCGAGAGACGTTTGTTGAGTTTAAAGGTCGTTATGGCGCGCCTAGAATTGCTTGCGAGCTTCAAGAGTTAGGTGAGCCATGCTCGCGGAACTACGTCGCTAAGCTTATGCAACAGGAACATATTAAAGCGAGAAACGGCAAAGGCTTTCGATATAGTCAGCCCGTAGAGGGGAGCATTAACGTCTCCGCCAACTTACTTAAGCGTTGCTTTGATGTGGATCGACCAAATTGCCGCTGGACCAGTGACATTACGTATATCTGGGTTCTGGATAGGTGGCTATACCTCGCGGTAGTTATGGATCTGTACTCTCGACGTATTGTAGGTTGGGCATTCGACTCGCAGATGACCGATGAATTGACACGTCGAGCATTGAAAATGGCCCTAGAGCGACGACCAATAAAGCCTGGACTGCTAGTTCACTCTGACAGGGGTGTGCAATATCGATCGCAGAAATACCAGGATCTCTTGTCCGAAAGCAAGTGCAAGCCGAGTATGAGTCGCCAGGCTAACTGTTGGGATAATGCGGCAATGGAATCATTCTTTAGCAGGCTAAAAGTCGAGCTGGTCTATGCCGGAACATTCGAAAGCGAAGAGCAAGCAAAATCTGAGGTGTTTGAATACATTGAGATTTTCTACAATAGAGTTCGTAGGCACTCTGCATTGGGCTATGTAAGTCCAGCAGAGTATGAGCGAAAATACGCATAGTTAGAGTGTCTACTTTTTGTGGGCAAGACCAACGTGTCTTTACCACCTAGATAACTCTTTTATTTCTGACCTTTCTGACTGAGCGCTCCATTGCCGAGGATTAGTGGCTGCGTTGCTACAAATCTAGATGGATTCCATCAAAGATCGGGTGGTTCACTTGTAATGATGAGGTATGAGCGCTAGATTTGTAACCAACCAATAAGCAAATAAATAGAAAGAATTTTTTTAATAAAGATTTTTTTGGTATGCTATATCTAATTTTTTCTTTTTTTAGGATAAAATTGTCGGTATGTGTGTGTAATTTGAAGCAACTTACCTCTTCATTTATCTCACCTGTTTGATACCCCAAAGGTACATTTAGGCTCTTGAAGTGATTAGTGTTCAAACTTTATTGTTCCAAAATAAAATTAGTGTTCAAACTTTATTGTGCGAGAACAAATGGGAGATGTTATTCCTTTTAAAAGAAAAACCGCTTGGCAAAAGCACAAGGGCAGCACCCTGTGCAGGGAAGGTTTTCATAAATGGAAAGTGGTCACCGAGCGCAAGTTTGACGTAAAGCAGGGAAAGTTGGTTACTGAATATTGCTGTGAACGGTGCGGCAAAACGAAAACGAAGCTTGTGTAAATTCTGCCTTATAGAAATCAGTTTTGGTGGGAGCTGACTTCCTTACTTGGTTCAGTAGTGCGAGTACTGAAATAAAATAGCACTCGCACTATATTAATTAGCTACTGAAAATAAACCGTAAATTAATAACGATAGTAGCGACCGCGATAACGATAGTAATCTCTGCGCTTTCTTTCCCTATCATAGAGGTAGCCTGCACCGGCACCAATAACCGCACCTGCGGCAGTGCCACCGGGGCGCCCGCCACTAATCAAGGCACCTGTTACTGCGCCTATACCGACACCGGTGCCGATTCGGCGATCGGTATCACTCATATTGGCGCAGCCCGTACCTCCAAGGCTTGCAGTCAATACTGCGGCCAAGCTGAGATATTTGATAGCTTTGATACGCATAGACACCTCTGTTACTGGAAGGTTGAGGTATAAAGAGTCGGCGCAGGCCAACTATTTCGGAGCCAGTGTAGAGTCCGCATGAACTGGCAACAAATCCAAATTGGGAGTTTCATTCCCTTTTTTTGTCAATATTTAGGTGGTTGTTAAGTTGTTCGAAAAACAAGACTTGGTAGAACTGGCTCGACTCAAAATGCCATTTGGAAAATACTCGGGCCGGGTTTTAATAGATTTGCCTGAGGAGTACCTGCTTTGGTTCGCAAAAAAGGGGTTTCCAGAGGGGCGTCTAGGACAGTTGATGGCATTAGCCTTAGAGATAAAAGTAGAGGGGTTGCAGGGGCTTATTGATCCTCTGCGCTGACCTTTTAGTAGGTTTTCTCAGTATTGCAATCACCTTGGTCGGTTTGCTCTGCGGGACTTTGACATTAATATAGTAATGCCTAGGTGTGCTTTGCGGAGCGAAGCCCAAGAAAAAGCGGGCCGTAATGGAGACTGGACTGACCCGGAAATAGGCCCACAGCGGGTAACCACTGGTCTGAATGATTTCAGCGAGGTAGTAGCGGGAGTAGAGCCAGTCAGCTTAAAAGAGGGAGCGGTCGAAACGAATTCGGCCGCCACTCTTTTACATTATTCTAAACTCAGTTCTCACCGACTAATATCCGCCGGCAATATTTTGTGAGAGAGTTGCCCGACCCGAAAGTCGGACGCAGTTATTTACTAACTAACTGATCAGAGCGGGATTCGGATAACAACACCACCCATAGTGTGGCCCAGCTCAAAGTCAGTGCGCGGGCTGTCTACGTGATCGTTGTGACAGCTCACACAAGCAGGTGAAACACCTACGTCCGCATATACTGCAGTGAAGTATTCGGTATCACCTAGTTTTTCGCGGCCGTAAAAGTTTTTCCCTGGATTGTCGATTACGTACTGCAAGCCCTCTTTTTCCATCTCAGTACGCGGTTTGTTTTGTTTGTTGATTGGCCACAGGGAGAGCAGGGCATAGTTAAAGCCAGATTCATTTTCGGCAACACGTTCAGCTCCCATACGCATCATCTGCGCGGGAAGTGGTAGCAATTTCTTATCTTGCCAGTGCTCATCAGCGTCAAGGATTTTCTCCTCGTTCTGCAGGCGGTTTACAACTTTGTTGGTGTAGTTGGCCCTGTCTGCCTCGATAACGGCAAAGATGGCATCCGCCATTCGCTCCGGAGCAACTCCCTGGTTTTTCTCACAGCCCGTGAGCAGTGCCAGTCCAGCGATAATACAAGCGGCAATACGCATATTTTCCCCTCCTATTGGGATTGATTTTGCTTGTTTTTGCTTTTGGTAATCCTTGCAATACGCTCGCGGATCAGCTCGAAGGTTTCATGCTTCTCTGCGGGTTTATGCTTGAAATTATTGTTAATTAGAGTTTTGTCAGCCAGGGCAGCAAGGGAGAATTCGGCTCCATGACAGCTCAGGCAAACGGGCATCATTTTTTCATTGGGGCGAAGGTTATGATTTTGATTATGGTTAACTACAACCTGTTCGCCATGGGTTTCCCGTGGTAAATGGCAGCTGGCACAGCTTACGCCACCCTCTGGGTTTGAATTCCAGGTATCGAAATGAGGGGACTCTTTGTAAGAGAGACTGTGCTCGTCACTGTGACAACCCAGGCAAGCCTCTACAGCGGCAAATTGCAGATTTACTTCATGGGGCCCGTGACAACTGACACAGCTCAATTCATCCGTTGCGCTGCTATTCATGGGAAGGCGGGCCTGTTGCGGGGAGATGGCGCCGACCTGCTGGATAAAGCCCTCTTCCAGCTTGTTGGACATGCGCATTCCATGTTTTCCTTGAGTGAAGGACTCTTTTTGATCGCTGTGGCAACTAGCACATTGCTCGACAATCTCAACGCTACTGAATTGCATTTGCCCATCGACGTGACAGCTGCTGCAGTTCACCTCTGTTTGTGCGTGAATACTCTGTGCCCAGACCGTTGCGATTTCTGCAGTCTGGCTAGAGCTGCTAATGTCTGCCTCGCTAACTTTCAAAGGGGCTTTACCTGAATGCTCATTTAGCCAGGACTGAACTGCTGTACGAGCGGGAAGTTTTGCAGTTTCCAATAGATCAGGTTGATCAACATGGGCGATAAGGAAGTCTTCATAGAGCGAGCCATTATCGTGATAGTTGTGGCAGCCCGCACTTGCGCAGGTTTCAAATCCCAGGTCTTTGTGACTACTGCGCTCTTCGGCAATATCGCTGTGGCAGTGAAAGCAAAAGTCGCCCGCCAGGGTTACGCCCATCTCTCCGGTGATCTGTGGTTTGTGCTCAGTGTGACAACTTACACATAGCCGGGCGTCAAGAGTTTCTAGAAGTACAGCATTGCGTGGATCTAAAAATTTCTGCCGGGGGTGTGAGTCGTCTACAAGCTCCAGTTCTTCCGCATGGCAATTCAGGCAAGCTTGCTGAACAGCATCCTCACCAGCAAAGCCATCGGTATGGCAGGAAGTACAAGCCAGCTCAATCTGGTGGTGACCGTGCGTAGCATCTCCACTGATAAATAGAGATTTATCGTCAACATTAAGGTTGTATGCCACCGCAGAGCCGATAGCCAGCGTTAGCAATACACCGTAATGCCAGAATTTAAATTGATATGATTTCATCTAGAAGTAATAAACCGCAAAAATATGGTAGGCGAGAAGGACCGGTAAGGCCCAGAGCAGGGCATAGTGAACTCGGGACCACCATTTTCGGTGTTCGCGAAGTTTCAGGTCAGTCCAATGGTGGTTGCGCGCCATAAAAACGCCGACGAGAGAACCAGTTGCGGTTGCAGTTAGAAATACCAGCATTAATGCCAAGTTCAGATTTTCACCAAGGCGGAAGCCAGAATGTACAGCGAGTGCAATTAGAGCGATTAACCCTGTAACGCTGTGTGCATACCGCCAGTGATCGACATGCCCAAGGCTAAGCCTCTTCCAGCGTTTTCTGATACTGAGAGCGGCAGTAAACAGGCACATAGCAAGAATGGTATAGCCCGTAATCTGCTTCCAAAAATTGTCATACCAGAGTTTTTCCCAGAAAAGTGCCGTTTGCACTGAGGAGGAAACCGGAGTTGGTGGCATCAGGAAGGCGAGCGAAATCAGAATTAGTGAGAGTATTGAAGTGATCAATATCCCCTTTGAATGACGCATTACCAAGTTTGGGGCTGGAGTATCTAAAAGTTCCGCCATTAGAGGGCGGCAGCTACCACAAACTGACCCGGCAGTTGTTGCCTGCTGCAACTCATTTAAATTGCGCTTACCGTCGGAAATAGCTTTGCATAATTCCCCTTTGGTGACAGAATTGCACTGACAAACCAAATAACTATCGGGAAAATCTTTGATGCTATTGCCGGATTTTTTGGCAAATACTCGCCCTTCGCTTTCAAAGTCTTTCAGTGCGCGCAGAGAAATTTTTTGTTCTTGTGCTACTGTCTGGCGCAATTCATTGGCTTCGTCCCAGCTGCCGATATAAATGGCCCCGACAACATATTCGCCCTTGATAAATAAACGCCGATAAATTCCCTTGAAGCGATTCCGATAGATGTAGCTTTTTACGCCTTCTAACTGATCGATATTCTCCGGTGTTACTTCCCCCATAATTCCGCAGGGAATATGGGCAATTTTCAGCTGGATATCGGTATAACTTCCGGAGTAAGGTTGAGCCGAAAGGCTTCTATTGTGATTGCGGTGAATATGCGAACAGCAACTTTCTGCTTGCTCGTATCCCGGCCGAACAAGCTGGTAAACTTTTTGATCAAATTCAGCACACTCTCCTACAGCATAAATATCTGGATCGGAAGTTTGCATCCATTCATTGACTACGATTCCGCGCTCAGTAGATAGACCGCATTGTTCGGCCAGGCTAATTTCCGGCTTAATTCCCGTGCACAATACGATAGCGTCAACGGGAAGTTTTTCTCCACTGGCAAAAGTGAGTATGCGCTTGCTATCATTTTCCTCAATGGTTTCTAGCGAGTCTGATATCTTTAGCTCGACACCCAGTGCGGTGAGTGCTGATTTAAGAAACTCTTCACCTTCCTCTCCTAAGAGGCCACTGAGTAAGTGACCTCTAGATTGCAAAGTGACATTATTTTTTGGTGTTTTCAATGCTGTAGCAGCTTCAAGCCCCAGAGCACCGGCACCAATAACACAGACATCAGCATTTTGCTCTCTTAAGGTGAGCAGGTCATTGGTATTTCGCAAGCTTCGAAAAGGGTACACACCCGACAGATCTGCGCCTTGAATATTTGGAATAATCGGGTTTGACCCGGTAGCAATTATGAGCTTGGAATATGGCTGTACATTTCCTGCAGCATCAGTAACTGTCTTTTGCGATCGATCGATCGAAACGATTTTGCGATCAATATATTCGGCAAGCCGATGGTCACTTTGGCTGAGAATAGGGTTATTAAGCTCCTCCAGCTCAACATGGCTTGATAAATACTGAGAAAGTTTTACTCGGTTGTAGGGAGATTCTGTTTCCGCTCCATAGATAACAATTTGAGCTTCGTCACAGAATTCCAGCAGTTTTTGTGCGCAGCGCACACCCACTGGACCCGTACCGATAATCACATAAATTGGGTAACTACTGTCACTGGTATGAATACCACTTGGTAGTTGCTCGGCAAGTGTGCCGTCTAGCTCAGTCATACCTCCCCCCGACTGCTTTGGTTTTTCTATCGGTCTTTGTATTTTTTAACTTGTTAGCCAGATAGCTTACAAACTTTCTTAGACCAATATCCCACTCTGTATTGTTTTTTTGAATTCTAATTCCTATATGTTTAAACAAAATTAAATAAACGTCTAGTGCCGATTGAGTGATGACGATAGAGAATTGGACGTAAAGCGAGGTTAGTTCGGAAAATTTGAATGGACTTAACTTGAGTGCGCAGCTTTGGTTTCCTTTCGGGGTGGCCGAAAGCCTTTTGCCCCAATGCGGTGCTTTAAGTTTTATTTAGCTGCAAAAATTGCGGGATGGTAGGAGAGACTCTTTGGTCTAAGGTTAGGTGCTCGGAGTTCAAAAGCATGCGGCCCCGTCCTTGTGGGCTGCGGACTTAAAAATAGTATGCCTATTGTAAAGAACTGTTTCTTACTGGCATTTCTAGGTTAAATATCTCACCACTCCTGATAAAAAAACTAATAGTTGCTTTTAGGAGGGTTGATAAAGGACGTAGAGTTCTTTTTCTTCAAGGGCTGTGCGACGGGTCAAAGCTTCCCCAATTTTCTGGTAATCCATTTTGAAATCGCGAACCATTTCCGAGGTGAAGGCTTCATGGTTGTAGCGCTTACAAAATTGCACAACAGCATTTGCAATCTCGTTCATATCAGTACGGAAATCTTTAGCTACCTGCAGGGTGTGGGCGTCGCCAGCCAGGGCCTGCTCTAGATAAACATAAAAGCGTACATTTTCCTTGATCAGGTGAGCTTGAAAGCCAGACTTAAATTGGGTCAACAGCTGCGATAGCTGGCGATAGTTTTGTTTCTCGTAACCTTCTGACCACATACGCTGAAAAATACTGATCAGGGTACGGTGATCATCTTCGAGTGCTTTGATTAAGTTGGGGTCATAAGAGATGGTGCGGGTACCTTTAGTTCCTGCATAGGAGCTGCGAGTGTATTTTTCTTCGAGATCCGCCGCATCTTCTGTTTTGTTACTCCGGAACATTCCAGAAATAAAACTAAGCATGAATTTAGTCCCAGTAATTTTTAAAGGTTTGTTATGAGGTCTGATCGCTCCGCGAAGTTGGGGGTAACTTAAAGAAAGCAAAGCTATTTGGGTCCCAGCGGGCGTGGCGGATTTTACATTGGATGACAATGGGTTTGACCGCAATGGGGGGTTAAAGGCGGGTAAAATTTGCAAAGTGAGACTTGTGTCACGCTTAAGCTATTTGCTTTTGTAATTTTACCGGAATGCAGTTGATTAACTTGAGAATAATTGGGTGGAATTTTACTGCCAGCCTAATAAAAAACCCGGCGTAGCCGGGTTTTTTGCTGGAGGCTAGCGTTAGCGTTGCTCGAGCGGTACATAATCGCGCTGCGGATAGCCAGTATACAGTTGGCGAGGGCGGCCAATTTTGTACGGGTTGGAAATCATTTCATTCCAATGTGCGATCCAGCCTGAGGTGCGGCCAGTGGCGAAAATTACAGTGAACATATCGGTGGGAATACCAATAGCCTTCATAATAATGCCGGAGTAAAAATCTACATTCGGGTAGAGTTTCTTCTCTACGAAGTAGTCGTCCTCGAGGGCGATTTTCTCCAGTTTCTTGGCGATCTTCAGTAGAGGATCATTTTCCGCACCCATAGCACCCAGAACTTCATCGCAGATGCCTTGCATTACGCGAGAGCGAGGGTCAAAGTTCTTGTAGACGCGGTGACCGAAGCCCATCAGGCGGAAGGGGTCATTTTTATCCTTGGCGCGCTGTACGAATTCGTCTATGCGGCTTTCATCGCCAATTTCCTGCAGCATGTTCAGTACCGCTTCATTAGCGCCGCCGTGAGCGGGTCCCCACAAAGTGGCAATGCCGGAAGAGATGCAGGCGAAGGGGTTGGCGCCAGAAGAGCCGGCCAGGCGAACAGTGGAGGTGGACGCATTCTGCTCGTGGTCGGCGTGCAGCAGGAAGATGATATCCATTGCCTTGGCGACAATCGGGTCTATCTTGCTGGGCTCACAGGGATTGCCAAACATCATGTGTAGGAAGTTCTCGGAGTAGCTGAGGCTATTGTCCGGATACATGAAGGGCATGCCTTGGGAGTGCTTGTAGCACATGGCAGCCAGAGTTGGCATCTTGGCAATCAGGCGGTGGGCGGAAATCTCGCGGTGCTCTGGGTTGGTGATATCCAAAGAGTCGTGATAGAAGGAGGCGAGGGCACCCACTACGCCGCACATCATTGCCATTGGGTGGGCATCGTAACGGAAGCCTTTAAAGAAATTCACCAGGGATTCATGAACCATGGTGTGAGACATAATAGTGTCTACATACTTCTTCTTTTCTTCTGCATTCGGCAGTTCGCCATTCATCAGCAGGTAGCAGGTTTCCAGATAGTCGGATTTTTCTGCCAGTTGCTCGATGGGGTAGCCGCGGTGCAGCAGTTGGCCTTTGCCGCCATCAATAAAGGTGATCTTGGAATCACAAGAGGCGGTAGATACGAAGCCCGGGTCGTAAGTGAATAAGCCTTTGCCGGTCAGACCGCCGACATCGATCACATCGGGGCCGAGGGTGCCGGAGCGAACGGGCATCTCAAGAGCGCCGTCGATACCATCGACTGTGAGGTGCGCTTTTTTATCGGACATTGCGGACTCCTAAAAATGTTCTTTTGCCGGCCTTTTCCCGCTATTTTCGGGTGCTGGCGGCCTTTTGAGCGGGGCCAAACTTAAGTGCCGCGCCGCAAATTGTCAAACCAAAAGGAGTGGACGGCCAGTCTATTGGCGGCAGGATATCCGGTTCCGCCTCGCACTAGTAGATTATTTGTCTAGATAATACACAGTAATGTCTAAGGAAATCCCGCAGTTCCCGATTTACTGCGTGATAGTAGTGGGAACCCAGTGTAATCGCAGGCGTTCGTTGTGTTTTGACTAGTGAATGCCTATAATCCGCGCGGCTTGCGCCATGGTACGGCTACTTTGTATAAGGCTTAATCAGATCGAGTGCAAAGTAATTAGCAAGCAGCTCGTCCCTCCATTGAAAAGCTAACGGGCGCCCGGTCGTTCAGGGCAACAAGGTGTTTTTCCTGTGAACAAAAACAGACCTGTCAATTTAGACATTTCCACTATAAAGCTTCCCGCTACCGCTGTGGTTTCCATTTTGCATCGTATTTCCGGTGTAGTGCTCTTCGTTGTTGTTGCACTACTGCTGTGGATGCTCGATGTCAGTTTGGAATCCGAGCAGGGATTCGCCGAAATTGCAGCGGTATTTAACAGTATCCCTGCCAAGCTCATTCTCTGGGCATCGCTGGCGGCACTTATCTACCACATTCTGGCAGGTGTTCGTCATCTGTTTATGGATATGGGAGTAGGTGAAAGTCTCGAAGGCGGCCGTCGCAGCGCTGTGTCAGTGCTGGTGCTGGCTGTAATCCTTATTCTTCTGGCGGGAGTATGGTTGTGGTAAAAACAGTAACAAGCTTTGGCCGTAGCGGTACTTTCGATTGGCTCTACCAGAGAGTCACTGCGGTAATATTGCTCGCCTATACCCTCTTTATAGTGGGTTTTATCTTTTTTAGTAAGGACTTCAGCTACCAGGCCTGGTCCGAACTGTTCGCCCAGCGCTGGATGCGTGTTTTCAGCCTGGTTGCCTTGCTGTCCACCATTATTCACGCCTGGATTGGCCTCTGGTCCGTGGTAACTGACTACATCACCAACCGGATGATGGGCGGTAAAGCCACTGTTCTGCGCTTGTTCGTAGAAGTGATTCTGGCTGCCGTTGCCGTGTTATACGCGGTGTGGGGCATTGAAATTCTTTGGGGTGTATAAGCAATGGCGAACATGCGTACTATTTCATTTGACGGGATTGTAATTGGTGGAGGCGGTGCCGGTATGCGCGCTGCCCTGCAAATGGCTCAGTCCGGCTATAAAACTGCGGTTATTACCAAGGTATTCCCGACTCGTTCTCACACAGTATCTGCCCAGGGTGGCATTACCTGTGCAATTGCCAGTTCAGATCCCAACGATGATTGGCGCTGGCATATGTACGATACCGTTAAGGGTTCCGACTATATCGGTGACCAGGACGCTATTGAATATATGTGTTCCGTAGGTCCAGAAGCGGTATTTGAGCTGGAGCACATGGGCCTGCCTTTCTCCCGTACTGAGGAAGGTCGTATTTATCAGCGCCCCTTCGGCGGTCAGTCTAAAGATTTCGGCCGCGGTGGCCAGGCTGCACGTACTTGTGCTGCTGCTGACCGTACCGGCCATGCACTGCTGCACACCCTCTATCAAAACAACGTTAAGCACAAAACCGAATTCCTGAACGAATGGTTTGCGATTGACCTGGTGAAGAACCAGGACGGTGCTGTTGTGGGTGTGATCGCCATGTGCATCGAAGATGGCGAAGTGGTTTATATCAAATCCAAAGCGACTGTATTCGCTACCGGCGGTGCCGGTCGTATCTTCGCTTCCACCACCAACGCGCACATCAATACCGGTGACGGTGTCGGTATGGCCCTGCGTGCTGGCATGCCGGTCCAGGATATTGAGATGTGGCAGTTCCACCCCACTGGTATTTACGGTGCCGGTGTACTCGTGACCGAAGGTTGTCGCGGTGAGGGTGGCTACCTGATCAATAAAGATGGTGAGCGTTTTATGGAGCGCTATGCGCCCAACGCCAAAGACCTCGCTTCCCGCGACGTTGTGGCTCGCTCTATGGTTCTCGAGATTCTCGACGGCCGCGGCTGTGGCCCGGAAGGCGATCACGTATTCCTGAAGCTTGATCACCTGGGTGAAGAGCTGCTCAACAGCCGTCTGCCCGGTATCTGTGAATTGTCCAAGACCTTCGCTCACGCCGACCCAGTTAAGGTGCCGATCCCGGTAGTACCTACCTGTCACTATATGATGGGTGGTATTCCCACCAACGTTCACGGTCAGGCTCTGACCCAGGACGCTGCGGGTAACGATCAGATTGTTGATGGCTTCTACGCCTGTGGCGAAGTTGCCTGTGTGTCCGTACACGGAGCCAACCGCTTAGGCGGTAACTCCCTGCTGGACCTGGTGGTATTCGGTCGCGCTTCCGGCCTGTTTATTGAGAAGTCCCTGCGCGAAGGTATCGAGCACCGCGAAGCTTCCGAGTCTGATCTCGAAGCCGCTATGGCTCGCTTGAATCACCTGGAAACCAATGAGAAGGGTGAGAAGGCTGCCGACCTGCGCAAAGAGCTGCAGGGCGTGATGCAGAACCACTTCGGCGTATTCCGTCGCGGCGACTTTATGGCCGAAGGTGTGAAGAAGCTTGCAGATCTGCGCGAGCGTATTGAAAATGTGCGCCTCGAAGACAAGAGCCGCGCGTTTAACACCGCCCGTGTTGAAGCGCTGGAGCTGCAAAACTTACTGGAAGTTGCCGAGGCCACTGCAGTTGCTGCAGAGACCCGTACTGAGAGCCGTGGTGCTCACGCCCGTGAGGACTTCCAGGAGCGCGATGATGAAAACTGGCTGTGCCACTCTATGTATTTCCCCACGGAAAAACGTGTTGGCAAGCGTGCAGTAAACTTCGCGCCTAACACTATGGAAGCCTTTGAACCGAAAGCTCGGACTTACTGATTCGGGAGCGGAATAGAGTATGTTGAAAGTAAGCATTTACCGTTACAACCCGGAAACCGACAAAGCGCCTTATATGCAGGACTATGAACTGGACACCAAGGGCAAGGACCTGATGGTGTTGGACGTTCTGGAACTGCTGAAAGCCGAAGATCAGACCTTGTCTTTCCGTCGTTCCTGCCGTGAGGGCGTTTGTGGCTCTGACGGTATGAACATTTCCGGTCGCAATGGTCTGGCGTGCACTACGCCACTGTCTGAAGCTGCCCCCAAGGGTAAACTGGTTCTGCGTCCGCTGCCGGGCCTGCCTGTTATCCGCGACCTGGTTGTGGATATGGAGCAGTTCTACGAGCAGTACAAGAAGATTGAACCGTACCTGCAAAACGATACCCCGGCTCCGGCCATCGAGCGTCTGCAGTCTCCGGAAGATCGCGAAAAGCTTGACGGTCTGTACGAGTGTATCCTGTGCGCCTGCTGTTCCACTTCCTGTCCGTCTTTCTGGTGGAATCCGGACAAGTTTATCGGCCCAGCTGGTTTGTTGCAGGCTTACCGCTTCCTGGCAGATAGCCGCGACCTGGCTACTGATGAGCGCCTGTCAAATCTGGATGACCCCTTCAGCGTATTCCGTTGTCACGGTATTCAAAACTGTGTCAATGTTTGCCCGAAAGGACTGAATCCGACGCGCGCGATCGGCCATATCCGCAATATGCTGCTGACCCGCGCCGTGTAGGGGATGCTGCGGCCGGTTATCGGCCCGCTGGGGTTCGCGCTCTGCGAACCCGGTGCCAGGTAGGGTGCCAAGCAAACGACAAAAAGCCGGTTCTAACCGGTAAAAAACTGAAAAGGGGAGGTGGCTTTGTGCGCCTCCCCTTTTGTGAGTGAAAGGAAAGCGCAGTGGCTCAAGAGAAGATAAGCACACTGCAATTGAGGTAGGCATCAACATGCACGAAAGTACCATGGAGCAGCTGTGGCGTAGCTCCCATATCTCCGGGGGCAATGCTGCCTACGTGGAGGAGCTTTACGAGACCTATCTGCACGACCCCAACGGTGTCCCCGAGGAGTGGCGCAATTATTTCGATAGCCTCCCCCGCGTTGAGGGCAGCAGCGATGTTTCCCACGCCGCTGTTCGCCAGCACTTTGAGCTGCTCAGCAAACACCGCGCGCGTCCGGTGGCCGCTCCCGGTGCGGCCGGCTCTGCCAATATTGAGCACGAGCGCAAGCAGATTAAAGTTCTGCAACTGATCGATTCCTACCGCCATCGCGGCCACAAAAAAGCGACCCTCGACCCCCTGGGTTTGATGGCTCGCGAACAAGTGCCCGACCTGCAACTGAGCTACCACGGTCTGACAGAAGGTGATTTTGATACCACCTTTAATACCGGTAGCCTGTTCCTCGGTAAAGAAGAGGCGACCCTGCGTGAAATCGTCGAGGGTTTGGAGAATACCTACTGTGGCAATCTGGGTGCGGAGATCATGCATCTCTCCAACCTGGAAGAGCAGCAGTGGTTTCAGCAGCGCCTTGAGCGCAGCCAGTCCAAAGCCAACTTCGGCACCGATATCCAGATTGAAATCCTGCAGCGCCTTTCCGCCGCTGAAGGCCTGGAGCGCCACCTGGACTCCAAGTACCCCGGCACCAAGCGCTTTGGTGTAGAGGGTGGTGAGAGCCTGATCCCGATGATGGACGCTCTGATCCGTCGCTCCGGCACCTACGGGGTGAAGGAAGTGGTGATCGGTATGGCCCACCGCGGCCGCCTGAATACCCTGGTTAATATCCTCGGTAAAAACCCGGCAGATCTGTTCCAGGAGTTTGAAGGCAAGAAGACCCTCGATACTTCCGGTGACGTGAAGTACCACCAGGGCTTCTCCTCTAACGTGATGACTCCCGGTGGTGAAGTGCATCTGGCCCTGGCCTTTAACCCGTCGCACCTGGAAATCAGTGCGCCCGTGGTAGTGGGTTCCGTACGCGCCCGCCAGGATCGCCGCAAAGATGCGACCGGTGAGAAAGTAATGCCGATCAACATCCATGGCGACGCAGCTTTTGCCGGCCAGGGTGTGGTGCAGGAAACCCTGCAGATGTCCCAGACCCGCGGTTACTACACCGGCGGTACTGTGCACATCGTACTGAACAACCAAGTGGGCTTTACCACCAGCAAGCGCGAAGATGCCCGCTCCACCGAGTACTCCACCGATCCCGCTAAGATGATCGATGCGCCGGTGCTGCACGTAAATGGCGACGACCCGGAAATGGTCGTATTGGCCGCGCTGTTGGCGGTGGACTACCGCTACGAATTTAAGAAAGATATCGTTATCGACCTGGTCTGCTACCGTCGTCGCGGCCACAACGAGACCGATGACCCCTCTGGTACCCAGCCGCTGATGTACCAGACTATCCGCAAGCACAAGACTACCCGCACGCTCTATTCCGAGAAGCTGGTGGGCGAGGGCATCCTGGACAAGGTTGCCGCAGACAAGCTAGCCAACGATTACCGCGACAAGCTGGATGCCGGTGAAGACGTTGCTACCGGTCTTGTGAAGAAGCCGGACTCCTCCATGTTTGTGGACTGGAGCCCCTACCTGGGCCACGACTGGCAGGTGCCTGCAGATACCGGCTACGCGCTGCCGAAGCTGCAGGATGTCGCCACTCGCATGACCAACGTGCCCGATGGCGTGGTAATGCAGCGCCAGGTCTCCAAAATTTATGAAGACCGCCGCAAAATGGCCGGTGGCGCCCTGCCTCTGAACTGGGGCATGGCGGAAACCCTGGCTTACGGTACTCTGCTGGAAGAGGGCTTTATGGTCCGCTTTACCGGTGAAGACGTGGGTCGCGGTACCTTCTCCCACCGCCACGCGGTGGTTCACAGCCAGAAAGACGGTCAGAGCTACGTGCCTTTGCAGCACATGTTTGAAGACCAGCCGCCTTTCTATATCTACGACTCGCTGCTGTCCGAAGAGGCGGTGTTGGCGTTTGAATACGGCTACGCCACCACGACACCAAAGTCCCTGGTGGTGTGGGAAGCCCAGTTTGGTGACTTCGCCAACGGTGCCCAGGTTGTGATCGACCAGTTCATCACTTCCGGTGAGCACAAGTGGGGCCGTATGTGCGGCCTGGTAATGCTGTTGCCGCACGGCTACGAAGGCCAGGGCCCAGAGCACTCCTCTGCGCGCCTTGAGCGCTTTATGCAGCTGTGTGCGGAGCACAATATCCAGGTGTGTAATGCCACTACCCCGGCACAGATCTTCCACCTGCTGCGTCGCCAGGCGGTGCGCCCAATGCGCCGTCCTCTGGTGATTATGAGTCCAAAGTGGATTCTACGTCACAAGTTGGCCACCTCCAGCCTGGAAGAGCTGGCAGAAGGTCGCTTCCACAACGTGATCCAGGACCAGGGTGTAGATCCTGACAAAGTGAAGCGCGTGGTTCTGTGTTCCGGCAAGGTTTACTACCACCTGCTGGAAGCCCGTATGGAGCGCGAACAGGAAGATGTGGCGTTCGTACGAATCGAGCAGCTGTACCCATTCCCGGACGAAGAGTTTGTGGAAGCGGTTTCCGCATTCAAGAAGATCAAGAGTGTTGCCTGGTGTCAGGAAGAGCCCATGAACCAGGGCGCCTGGTACTCCAGCCAGCACCACTTGCGTCGCCTGTTGTCGGAAACCCATCCGAAGCTGGATCTGGAATATGTGGGCCGCGCCCCATCCGCAGCACCTGCGGCGGGCTATATGTCCACGCACCTTGAAGAACAGAATAAGTTCATCAACGAGGCGCTGACCGTCAAATAACCGGCGGCAGTAATAAGTGAAGAGTCAATCTCAGGAAACAGAAAAAATGACGATCGAGATTAAAGCGCCAACTTTCCCTGAATCAGTTCAGGACGGAACTGTCGCCACCTGGCATAAACAACCCGGTGAAGCTGTGTCCCGCGATGAACTGATCGTGGATATCGAAACCGATAAAGTTGTGCTGGAAGTTGTTGCACCTGCCGATGGTGCCCTGACTGAAATCATCAAGGGTGAGGGCGATACCGTTCTCTCCAATGAGGTGATTGCCAAGTTTGAAGCGGGCGCTGGCGCAGCTGCTGCCCCGGCGGAAGAAAAAGCAGAAGCTCCGGCTGCCGAAGCCGCAGCTCCTGTGGCTGGCGACAAAATTGCCATGCCATCTGCCAAGAAAATGGCTGCTGAGAAGGGCGTAGACCTGGCGGGTGTTGAAGGCACTGGCAAGGGTGGTCGCGTTCTCAAGGAAGACGTAATGAAAGCGGGCACTGCGCCGGCTGCCGCTGCTGTACCTGCCGCTGCAGTTGCTGAAGTTGCGGTTGCTCCGGGTGAGCGCGTAGAGAAGCGTGTTCCTATGACCCGTATGCGCAAGCGTATCGCTGAGCGCCTGCTGGACGCTTCCCAGTCCACCGCCATGCTCACCACCTTTAACGAGGTGAACATGAAGCCGATTATGGACCTGCGCAAGAACTACAAAGACCTGTTTGAGAAGACCCACAACGGCACTCGCCTGGGCTTTATGGGCTTCTTCGTAAAAGCTGCAGTAGAAGCGCTGAAGCGTTACACCGCAGTGAATGCGTCTATCGACGGCAACGATATCGTTTACCACGGTTACCAGGATATCGGTGTAGCGGTTTCCTCTCCGAAAGGCCTGGTTGTGCCGATTCTGCGCAACGCGGAGAACATGGGCCTGGCGGATATGGAAAACAATATCCGCGATCTGGGTGTTCGCGCCCGCGATGGCAAACTGTCTATCGAAGAGATGACTGGCGGTACCTTCACCATCACCAACGGTGGTGTATTCGGTTCCCTGCTGTCCACTCCGATTCTGAACCCACCGCAAACTGCAATTCTGGGTATGCACAAAATCCAGGAGCGCCCGATGGCGGTAAATGGCAAGGTGGAAATCCTGCCGATGATGTACCTGGCGCTGTCCTATGACCACCGTCTGATCGACGGTAAGGAAGCGGTTGGCTTCCTGGTAGCGATCAAGGAAATGATCGAAGATCCAGCGCGTATCTTGCTCGAAGTTTAAACAATAAGTCTTGGGGCCTGCGGGCCCCCTCGATCACACTGCATTAGAAATATCTGGAACTGATCATGTCCGAAAAATTTGACGTAATCGTAATTGGCTCCGGTCCTGGTGGTTATGTCGCTGCCATCCGTGCCGCTCAGTTGGGCTTGAAAACGGCTTGTATCGAAAAGTGGAAAAACAAGGAAGGTAAATACGTAAATGGCGGTACCTGCCTGAACGTTGGCTGTATTCCTTCCAAGGCACTGCTGGACAGCTCCTGGAAATACCACGAAGCCAAAGATGCTCTCGACGTGCACGGCATTGAAGTCGGCAAGGTCAAGATGGATGTGAGCAAGATGATCGAGCGTAAAGGCGAGATCGTTAAGAAACTGACCGGTGGTGTAGCAGGTCTGTTCACCGCCAATAAAGTGACCTCCATTTTCGGCACCGGCAAACTGCTGGCGAACAAGAAAGTGGAAGTGACCGACGACGAAGGCAACAGCACCGTCTACGAAGCCGAAAACGTCATTCTGGCTTCCGGTTCTGTACCGGTAAATATTCCGCCCGCTCCGGTAGACAACAAAATTATTGTCGATTCCACCGGTGCTCTGGAATTCTCTGAAGCTCCAAAGCGTTTGGGTGTTATCGGTGCCGGTGTTATCGGTCTGGAGCTGGGTTCTGTATGGAACCGCCTGGGCTCCGAAGTGATTGTTCTGGAAGCGATGGATAAATTCCTGGCGATCATGGACCAACAGGTTGCCAAAGAGTCCCAGAAAATCTTCAAGAAGCAGGGCCTGGATATTCGCCTCGCTTGCCGCGTAACCGGCTCCGAAGTGAAAGGCGAAGAAGTGGTTGTTACTTACCAGGACAAAGATGGTAAAGAGCACCAGGAAACTTTCGACAAGCTGATCGTTTGCGTTGGTCGTCGTCCTTACACCGAAGGCCTTCTGTCTGAAGATGCCGGTGTGAAGATGGACGAGCGTGGATTCATCTATGTCAACGACCTGTGCATGACTTCTGCACCGGGCGTATGGGCGATTGGTGACGTGGTGCGCGGCCCAATGCTGGCACACAAGGCCTCAGAAGAAGGTGTTGTGGTTGCCGAGCGCATCGCTGGCCAGAAGCCGATGATGAACTACGACGTGATCCCCAACGTTATTTACACTCACCCGGAAATCGCTGCGGTTGGTCGTACCGAAGAGCAGGTGAAGGCCGATGGCGAGCCCTACAACGTAGGCAGCTTCCCGTTTGCTATCAACGGCCGCGCTATGGCCGCCAACGATACCCAGGGCTTTGTGAAAATCATTGCTCACGCGGAAACTGACCGGGTACTGGGTGCCCATATTGTTGGCCCGTCTGCCGCAGACCTGGTTCAGCAAGTGGCGATCGCGATGGAATTCGGCTCCAGCGCTGAAGACATCGGTATGACGGTATTTGCGCACCCGACTCTTTCCGAAACTGTGAAAGAAGCGGCGCTGGGCGTGAACGGCCATGCGATTCACACCGTAAATCGCAAGAAGCGCAAGTAAGAATATTTTTCGATTTCGGGGCACTAATTATTGATTAATTAGCGCCCCGGTTTCATTTGTGGAATTTGAAATTTGCAACGACGGAAATTTTAAATTTCTCTTTCAGGTGCAGAGTGATCTGCAATTAGTAAACACATTTTATATGTGAATTGGTATTGACTATGAACTTGCATGAGTATCAGGGCAAACAACTGTTTGCGGAATACGGATTGCCGGTTTCCAAAGGCATTGCAGCGGAAACCCCGGCAGCGGCAGCAGCAGCGGCTGACGAAATTGGCGGTGATAAGTGGGTAGTAAAGGCCCAGGTACACGCTGGTGGCCGCGGTAAGGCTGGCGGTGTAAAGCTGGTAGATTCCAAGGCAGAGATTGAAGAGTTTGCCAAGAAGTGGCTGGGCGAGCGTCTGGTAACTTATCAAACAGACGAAAATGGCCAGCCGGTTTCCCGTATCCTGGTTGAAAGCTGCACTGACATCGATCAAGAACTGTACCTTGGCGCCGTTGTTGACCGCTCCACCCGTCGTATTGTTTTCATGGCTTCCACCGAAGGCGGCGTTGAGATCGAGAAAGTAGCGGAAGAGACTCCAGAAAAAATCCTGAAAGCCACCATCGATCCACTGGTAGGCGCTCAGCCTTACCAGGCGCGCGAGCTGGCTTTCAAACTGGGCCTGAACCCGACTCAGGTTAAGCAGTTCACCAAGATCTTCCTCGGCCTGGCAAAAATGTTCCAGGAAAAAGATCTGGCCCTGCTGGAAATCAACCCGCTGGTAATCACCACCGAAGGCAACCTGCACTGCCTGGACGCCAAAGTGGTAATCGACAGCAACGCGCTGTACCGCCACGCTGACCTGCGCGAAATGCACGATCCTTCCCAGGAAGATTCCCGTGAAGCGCACGCTGCCAAGTTCGACCTGAACTACGTAGCTCTCGATGGCAACATCGGCTGCATGGTAAATGGTGCTGGTCTGGCCATGGGTACCATGGACATCGTAAACCTGCACGGCGGCAAGCCAGCTAACTTCCTGGACGTTGGCGGCGGCGCGACCAAAGAGCGCGTTGTTGAAGCGTTCAAGATCATCCTGTCTGACGAGAACGTAAAAGCCGTACTGATCAACATCTTCGGTGGTATCGTTCGCTGTGACATGATCGCCGAAGGCGTTGTGGGCGCAGTAAAAGAAGTTGGCGTTAAAGTACCGGTTGTTGTACGCCTGGAAGGTAACAACGCAGATCTGGGCGCCAAGGTTCTGAGCGACAGTGGCCTGAACATTATCGCGGCTACCAGTCTGACCGATGCGGCTCAGCAAGTGGTTAAAGCTGCGGAGGGTAAATAATCATGTCAGTATTGATTAACAAAGACACTAAAGTAATCTGCCAGGGCTTCACCGGCTCCCAGGGTACTTTCCACTCCGAGCAAGCGATTGCTTACGGCACCAAGATGGTTGGTGGTGTAACTCCGGGTAAAGGCGGCCAGACTCACCTGGGCCTGCCAGTATTCGACACCGTTAAAGAAGCGGTAGAGAAGACCGGCGCTGAAGCTTCCGTAATCTACGTACCTGCGCCTTTCTGTAAGGATTCCATCCTGGAAGCGGCCAACGCTGGTATCAAGCTGATTGTTTGTATCACCGAAGGTATCCCGACTCTGGATATGCTCGACGCTAAAGTGAAGTGCGATGAGCTGGGCGTGCGCCTGATCGGCCCGAACTGCCCGGGTGTTATCACTCCGGGTGAGTGCAAGATTGGTATTATGCCAGGTCACATCCACAAGCCAGGTAAAGTGGGCATCGTTTCCCGTTCCGGTACCCTGACCTATGAAGCGGTTAAGCAAACCACCGACTACGGCTTTGGCCAGTCCACCTGTGTGGGCATCGGTGGTGACCCCATCCCGGGTTCCAACTTCATCGATATCCTGGAAATGTTCCAGAACGATCCGCAGACCGAAGCAATCGTTATGATCGGTGAGATCGGTGGCACTGCTGAAGAAGAAGCAGCTGCTTACATCAAGGAAAATGTTACCAAGCCTGTAGTTTCCTACATCGCTGGTGTAACTGCTCCTCCCGGCAAGCGTATGGGTCACGCGGGCGCGATTATCTCCGGTGGTAAAGGCACCGCTGACGAGAAGTTCGCTGCTCTGGAAGACGCTGGTGTTAAAACCGTGCGCTCCCTGGCTCAGATCGGCGACGCTCTGAAGGAAATTACTGGCTGGTAAGTAATTGCCAACTTTTAGTTTTCAAAAAAGCCACCCATTGGGTGGCTTTTTTTATGGCTGTATAAAGTCGGGTCAGATTAGGCAGGGTTGCGCTGGGCTCCCCCAGTAAATAGTTTTACCTATCTTTACATTTTCATGGTGTTTACAGTTTTATCTGTTGTTAAGTTTTCTTTTTTTCGCTGAAAGTTGATTTTCATTCTCTCTTCATTTTTTTACTTCTATCTATAAGCCACGTAAGTCTGCGTTTTGTAAGGTTTTTCTTGTAGTTCCTGGTTCTTTTGGTTGTTTGCTGAAAATATTTGAATATTTTTTATTACAGAAATCGATTTTGGTTTTGGTGTTAGGAAAAGGTTTTTTGTGATCTCTTCCCTCTTTTTGTTTTCTCTTTCTGTGGGGTGAATTTTGACTTGCCGAATTTGGTGCGGCAGTGTTGGTTCTCGTTATGGCAGCGAAAATAACTTTTCAGGAGGTGCGTCAGCATGGGGCTAGCTATAGATAAAAATATTCGAAAAATATCCTATAAGATAGACTTTGGTGGATTTTCTTTGGATAGAAATGAAGAGGTAGGTGGGGTTTGGCCGAATGGTGTGGTGAAATATTACGTGCCTTCCAATTTAGATTCCGGTTATGTTAATTCGGTAAAAAAGGCTATATCTCATTGGGAAATTTGCATTTATCGAAAGTTCAGATTTGCAGCGATTAAGTTCCTGGAGGTTGGAGCGGCAGGCCGTGGAGTGGTTACCATTAAGGACGACCGCAGTAGTGCGACAGTAGGGTTTACCAATAAAACCGATCAATATTGTGGTGTAGATTGGAAATCCAATAGAGCTGCGATTGCCTCCCTTCCCCATGAAATCGGTCATACACTGGGTTTGGCCCACGAACACATGCGTGCCGATGCACCTCTGTCAGTGAAGAACACACTGGACTCCTTGCAAAAGCAAACTCGGGTGCAAACTCTCACCCGGTTTTTAACACACAATTCTGCTTTTGATGGAAATTCAATCATGATGTATGACGACCAGGCAAGGGCACTGGGGATTGTAAAAAACACTCGTGAGGGAGGCTGTAAAATATCGGCCAATCAGGTGAATAGTTCTACCTGGAATCCCAGTGCTGGGGATTTGGATATGCTTTCTTATCTCTATGATGGCAAGCGTCAGACTCTGCCGAGATCTTTTGCCGGGCCTTTGATGTAGCCGAAAGAACTAGGGTGCGATGCGATTATTTTTTTTGGAATAAAAATAAGGGAGTTTTTTGCTCCCTTTTTTATGTTGCTACATGGTGTCGGGCTGAGCTGTAGTGGCCTCTTTAAAATTCAATTTCATATCTATCAATTAAGAAAAGGATTTTCTGGGTTTTGCTAGGAGAATATTGCCTTTTCTGTGTCGATGATTATTAACTGTCAGCTCTTAATGTGGTGGATAGAAATTCATTATCGTAAGCTGTAAATCGTGACGTTCTATTGATCTAAATTCTGAAGAATAACTCTAGCTTACCTGTAAAATTTTAGCGGCCAGGGTATAGGTAATAGAGATGCCACGGCTTTTCTAAGTTTCCTTTATCGTCGCTGGTGATATACACGACTTGCCCCCACTCCTATACTGCCGAAAACCAACTGTTTAGGAGCGGATATGACCAGGGCATTGATTGGGGTGATTGGAGGTAGTGGTCTGTACGATATGCCGGGGTTGACTGAGGTGGAGGAGGTCCATATCGACACTCCCTTTGGCAGGACTTCGGATGCCATTGTCGGCGGTAAGCTCGCAGGTGTGCCAGTAGCTTTCCTGGCCCGTCATGGTCGCAATCATCACCTGGTCCCTTCCCAAGTACCTTATCAGGCAAATATCCATGCCCTGCGCCAGCTGGGCGTGCGCTACATCCTATCTCTCTCAGCTGTGGGCTCCCTACAGGAAGAGGTACGGCCGCTGGATATGTTAATCCCCGATCAGTTCATTGATATGACTCGCCGGCGGCAAAGTACCTTTTTTGGAGATGGTGCGGTTGCCCATGTGTCCATGGCCGATCCTGTATGCCCTGCTGTCGCTGATAGTTTGGCGCGTGCTTTCACGCTGACCCAGGCAGAGCAGCCAATTGAGTTACACCGGGGCGGCAGTTATATCTGTATCGAGGGCCCCCAGTTTTCCACCCGTGCCGAGTCCCACTGGTATCGCAGTATGGGGGCGTCGGTCATCGGTATGACCAATATGCCTGAGGCCAAGTTGGCCCGGGAGGCACAAATTGCCTATGCCACGCTGGCCATGGCTACTGACTACGATTGTTGGCACCCTCGTGAGGAGGCGGTAACCGCAGAGATAGCGATTGCTAATCTTCAGCAAAATGCCGCGCGCGCGCAGCAGATTGCGATGGAAGCTATACGTATTTTAGGCGCTGAGCAACCGGAGTCCTCCGCTCATACAGCACTGTTGAGCGGTCTGGTGACTCCGCTCGAAGCTATGCCTGAGGAGACACAAGCTGTAATAAAACCACTGCTTGCTCCGACAGAATCAGAGCTTGAAGAAATGGAGCAGTGATATCGATGCGTGAGACCTTACCCCTGCTGGAGCTATCGGACTTCCCCTCTCTGCACCGGGGGGCCATTGAGACCTTGCAGGTTAATATTGGCTACCGTTGTAATCAGCGCTGTTTACACTGCCACGTCAATGCTGGGCCTAATCGAACCGAGATGATGTCGGACGAAAATTTGGCGCTGTTATTGGAGGTTCTCACGGTCCGTAAACCCCGTGTGCTGGATGTGACTGGTGGGGCCCCGGAATTGCACTGGGGCTTTCGATCCCTTGTAAGAGGGGCGCGTGAGCGAGGAGTACATGTAATAGATCGCTGCAACCTGACAGTTCTTTTTGAGCCGGGCCAGGAAGATACCGCAGAATTCCTCGCTGAAAACCAGGTTGAGGTCGTTGCCTCCCTGCCGTGTTACTCAATCGATAATGTTGATAAGCAACGAGGTAAAGGGGTATTCGATAAGAGTATTGCCGCGCTACAAAAATTAAATACATTGGGCTACGGCAAGCCCGGCAGTGGCCTAGAGCTCAACTTGGTCTATAACCCCCAGGGACCCTTTTTACCCCCGGAGCAAAGTGCTTTGGAGGCGGACTACCGAAGAGAGTTGGCGAACCACTTCTCCATTAAATTTAATCATTTGTTCGCTCTCGCCAATATGCCAATCAAGCGTTTTGGTTCCATGTTGGTTTCCAAGGGGCAGTTTCACGATTATATGGCGCTACTTAAAGACAGTTACAGTGCGGATAATCTCGCTGATGTTATGTGTCGTAGCTTGGTTAGTGTCGATTGGCAGGGAAACCTATTTGATTGCGATTTTAACCAACAACTCAACATGCCTATTCCCGGCCGATTACATTTGCGAGATTTAATCGAGATAGATCTAAAGGGGGCGGCAATTTGCGTTGCAGATCACTGTTACGGTTGTACAGCTGGGCAGGGAAGTAGTTGTGGTGGGGCTCTCTAGCTTTCTGTTAAGGCAGATGGAACCTGAAAACGATGAGTAAAAAAATCCTGCTGGTAGCCGCTATTGTCGTATTGGTGGTGGCTTTCTACGTGCTTGATCTGCACCACTGGTTGAGCCTGGAAAAGTTAAAGGATGGAGCGGAGGACTTTAAGCGCTGGCAGATGTCGTCGCCGCTTTTAGTCGGGTTTTTGTTTCTGGTCTTCTATATTTTGGTGACTGGCTTATCACTTCCCGGGGCAGCAATTCTAACTATTGCAGCCGGCGCATTGTTCGGTCTTTTCTGGGGTACTGTAATCGTTTCGTTTGCTTCCAGTATCGGTGCCACCCTGGCCTTTTTAATGGCTCGATATTTATTCCGGGACTATATTCAGGGGCGTTTCTCAGAGCGGCTTCAAGTCGTCAATAAGGGAGTTGAGCGGGAGGGGGCATTTTACCTTTTTGCGCTGCGATTGGTGCCGGCTTTCCCTTTTTTCTTAATTAATATCCTGATGGGGCTCACCCATATTAAAGCCTGGACTTTCTACTGGGTTAGCCAGCTCGGAATGCTGGCGGGTACGATAGTTTACGTAAATGCCGGCACCCAGTTGATGAGAGTGGAAAATCTCAAGGATATTTTATCTTTGCCACTGTTATTGTCTTTTGTTCTATTGGGTGTGTTTCCCTTAATTGCAAAATATGCGCTCAACTGGCTTAAGCGCAGGCGTCAGGCCGGGTGATCGATTTATGCAGAAACCTAAGAAGTTTGATCGTAACTTAATTGTTATTGGTGGTGGTGCGGCGGGCTTGGTCACGGCTTATATCTCTGCGGCGGTTAAAGCAAAAGTTACTCTGATCGAAGCGGGTAAAATGGGTGGTGATTGTCTCAATACCGGCTGTGTACCCAGCAAAGCATTGATTATGTGCGCGCGGCAGGCCCATAGGGCGCGATGTGCAAGTGAGTTTGGCGTTATTCTTCAAGAGCCCGTAATTGATTTTCCCCGGGTTATGCAGCATGTCAGAGAATCAATTCAAGCAATCGAGCCCAACGATAGTGTTGAGCGCTATACCGAGCTTGGGGTTGAAGTACTACAGGGAACCGCAGAGTTGGTAGACCCCTGGACGGTGAAGACCTGTCTAAACGGTGGGGGAGAGCAAATACTGACGGCGAGAGCTATTGTATTGGCTACCGGCGCTGAGCCGAGTGCCCCGCCGTTTCCCGGACTCGATCAAGTGAATTACCTCACAAGCGATACCTTGTGGGATCGCTTTACCCAGCTACAAGCTCCGCCCCGCCGACTGGTGTTGTTAGGTGGCGGGGCAATAGGTTGTGAGCTGGCACAAGCATTGGTCCGGCTCGGTTCGCAAGTCGTCTTGGTGGAGAGATCCGATACTATATTACCGGAGCTTGATACGGAAGTATCCGCAGCCGTAACTGAGGCGCTCACCCGCGATGGTGTAGAAATATTAACAGATCATGAAGCCGTTGAATTTGAGGGTAGTCCTGAACGAAACGGTGGAACCCTAATTGTTCAGAATAAGGGCAATAAGGTTAGGTTGGAGTTTGATGAAGTAATTCTGGCGCTGGGTAGAAAAGCGAAATTGGCAGGTCTTGGGCTTGAAAACTTGGGCTTGCAGGAAAGTGGCAGGCTTCAATTGGATGGATACCTGCGTACAACCTATCCCCATATTCTTGCTGCAGGGGATGTTGCCGGACCTTATCAGTTTACCCATATGGCCTCCCACCAAGCCTGGTATGCAGCGGTGAATGCACTTTTTGGTGATCTCAAAAAGTTTGCCGTAGATTATTCATTAGTTCCCAGTGCTGTATTTGTCGATCCTGAGGTGGCCAGTGTTGGCCTTTCTGAGGAGGCCGCTCGTAAACAGAATGTTAATTACGAGATAACCCGCTACGATCTCGAACATTTAGATCGAGCGATTGTCGATGGTGCGCGCCGGGGTTTTGTGAAAGTACTTACGGTGCCGGGGAAAGATAAAATACTCGGTGTTTCCATTGTCGGTGAGAATGCAGCGGAATTAATTGCGGAGTTTATTTTGGCGATGAAATATGGGCTGGGATTGAATAAGATTCTCTCAACGATTCATATCTATCCCACTATGAGTGAAGCCAATAAATTTGTTGCGGGCAATTGGAAACGTGCTCACGCACCAACAGCTATTTTACGTTTCTTAGAGGTTTTTAACCGCTGGAGGCGCAACTAATGCAATTCAGTGTGATAGTCCCTCTATTAAATGAAAAGGAGCAAATAACCTCTTTACTGGAGCACTTGCAGCATTTGAAAGTGCAGGAAGGTTGTGAAGTTATTGTCGTAGATGGCGGCAGTACCGATGGTAGTTTAGAGGTACTAGAGCAGTCTGGTTTGCAGTTGGTCCACGCGGCTCGGGGAAGAGCAGTACAGATGAATACCGGTGCATTAATGGCTAAAGGTCGGTGGCTATTGTTTTTACATGCTGATAGCCGCCTGCCTGCAGGGGCCCTTAAATCTATCTCAAACCTCGAAAAGAAGAATACCCACTGGGGGCGTTTTGATATTCAAATTGTCGGGAGCAGTTTTTGGTTTCCATTAATTGCCTCCCTGGTTAATTTTCGATCTCGTTTTAGTGGTATTGCTACAGGGGATCAGGCCATTTTTGTACACCGTGGTTTGTTCGAAGCCATCGGTGGATTTCCTGCGCAGCCGTTGATGGAAGATATTGAGCTGAGTCGCCGTTTGCGCAGTTATTACTGGCCCTATTGTTCTCGGGAAAAAGTAGAAACCTCAGGGCGTCGCTGGGAAAAGTACGGCGTATTGAGAACCATTTTATTGATGTGGCGATTGCGTTTTGATTACTGGCGGGGCGTATCAGCAGAGAGTTTGGCAAAGCGCTATGAGTAGTTTTCTATTGCCGCCCATGCGTCTTGTAGTGATGGCCAAGGCTCCATTGCCAGGGTATGCAAAAACTCGGCTAATTCCTACTTTGGGAGAGAAGGGCGCAGCTGCTCTCGCACTACAGTTATTGCAGGGTACATTGGCAGAAGCGGTGAAGGCGGATCTGGGCCCTGTCGAGCTGCATGTTGCGCCTAACTCCCGGCACCCTTTCTGGCAGGAGTTCAAGTTGCCTCAGGGGGTAACGCTTTACAGCCAGTCAGAAGGTGATCTCGGTCAGCGCTTGTGGCGGGCTGCGAAAAGTTCTTATGCCGATGGTCAGGGGCTCTTTTTGTTGGGGACAGATTGCCCTGCATTAAATGCAGAAAGACTCCGAGCTGCAGCTATGGCACTAGTGCATACAGACTCCGTTATGTATCCCGCAAATGATGGTGGCTACACCCTATTGGGCTTGAGGCAGCTGCATTCTCGCTTGTTTGAAGATATATGTTGGAGTACTGAAGTCGTTGCCCAGCAAACCCTGGCGCGATTACAGGAATGTGATATGCAGTGTCAGCAATTGGATGTGCTTGTAGATATTGATGACCCTGAGGATTTGCAGTTTTTACCTAGAACTCTTTCGAGGAGTCTGGCAGATTTTCGGGAAGCAGATTAAAAGCAATCGAGAGTAAGGGGTATTTCTAGCTTGAACCAGGAAGTGCTGGCTCTAGGAATATAACTTCCCGCGTGACCTGCCAGCGCCCATCTTCATACACCAAATCGATCGCCAGTTTTAACAGTTGCTCCTGGCCAGCCAAATTGTTTTTTCGCGAGAAGATCACTAAAGCACTGTTTTCATTTGCCACTATGTGGTGAATTTTTTTCCAGCCGTTGAGAGGCAGTTCACCCGCGTCACGCTTGGCCTTAAACATATTGATGAAGGCTGTTTTGTCTGCCACTGTGACCCGATCCGAAGGGTCTAGTAGGAAGACCTGCATTTCCCGGTGGTAGACACTTTCCAGTTCGTCTTCTTTGCAGTACACCCCGGCCTGCACGAGGTAGTCCATAAACTGCTCAATCTCTCTTACTGTATTTGGATTATCCATCGCTCAGGCACTCTAACCGGGACCAGATGAATATAGATTAAGGTGGAGATATTTGGGGCTTTCTTCGGCCAGGCTAAGCTGGCCTAGAAGGGGATCAGAGAGCAGGGGCGGCGCTGGCTTCGGATTTAACTGGGCTGTTCTCGGCAAGTATTCCACCGTTATCATCATTGGCTGCAGCCAGGCGCTGTTCCTCAATGCGGCTACTCCAGCTCAGCAGGGCTTGGTAGTGGCGGATATTCTGTACATAGGTTACCGGCTCCCAGCCCCGGGCATAGCCGTGCTTGGTAGTTTTGTAATACTGGCGCTTGGCCAGAAGGGGCAGGTGTTCGCGCACATCGGGCCACAGATCCGGATTGCCGCCCATTCGCTCTGTCAGTACTCGGGCATCTTCAAGGTGGCCATAGCCTACGTTGTAGGCAGCCAGAGCCATCCAGGTTCTGTCGGGCTCGCGAATGCGATTCGGCAGTTTGTTGCGGATTTGTACGATATAGCGGGCACCACCCTCAATGCTCTCTTCGGGGTTTAGGCGGTTTACACCGAGATCTTTTGCAGTGTTCAGGGTCAGCATCATCAGGCCTCGTACACCGGTGCGAGAGCGGGCGCGCGGATTCCAATAGGATTCCTGGTAGCTGAGGGCCGCGAGTAAGTGCCAATCGAGATCATATT
The DNA here is from genome assembly GCF_052467815.1 of Microbulbifer maximicatervae (SeqCode). Classification (NCBI taxonomy): domain Bacteria; kingdom Pseudomonadati; phylum Pseudomonadota; class Gammaproteobacteria; order Cellvibrionales; family Microbulbiferaceae; genus Microbulbifer; species Microbulbifer maximicatervae (SeqCode). Next base: position 101,751 of record NZ_CP174326.1, on the reverse strand, counting down.
GGCCGGCAACCTTTTGCATGGTGCCGCGCCACTGGGGCAGGCGCTCACGGCTGCGCTTGGCGAAGGCCTTGGCGCCGCCCACATTTAGGTCGCTGACGTGGCCGAAAAATTCTTCCCGCAACTGGGCAATCATGCCATTGGTATTGGCGCGCAACATAAAGCGGCGTGCACTGCGATAGAGGCTGTCGTCATCACTTTGCGGGAAGGCCCAGGAAACCGGTTGAAATTGGGTGAGGTTAAAGGCAATCGCAGTATTGGGGTAGAGGCCACGGTGAACTGCGTAGGCGTTGGAATCTACAATTGCATAATTGTATTTTCCTTCCTGTACCATCTCCACTAATTCCATGGCGTCCACGTCAGAGACTTCCTCCCAGTCCAGCTCGGTATAGCGGGCGGAGAGTTTCTTCATTTCTTCTGCGTGAGCACTACCGGCAATGACGGCGACCTTTTTTCCTTCGAGATCGCTAGTTTTGCGCGGCCGCTGTTCGCCAACTCGGTAGATAACCTGTTGGCGAATCTCAAAATAGGATGGGGTAAAGCGGACTTGTTCGCGACGCTCTGGAGTTACCGTGAGGCCGGCAGCCGCGAAGTGCGCACCACCCTCCGGGTCGCGCAGCTGATTGAACATTTCGTCCAGATCGTGCACGTCGCGAATTACCAATTTCACCCCCAGCTCTTCAGCAAATGCACGCAGCATGCCGTATTCAAAGCCGGTCGGGTTGCCGGAGGCGTCTTCGTAATAAGTGGTGGGGCCATTTTGTGAAAGTACAACCAATTCACCGGAGGCTTTGACACGCTCGAGAGTATTCGGTGCTTTACTGGCAACCAGCAGGGAGGCACAGCAGGACAGGGCGATCCCTTTGCACACACGGCGGACGTAGCGCAGCATACGGCTTTTCATCATCATAGGCTGTCCCCTCTAGCTAGTCCGTTGGTTTATTTGCTGTTGTGCCTAAGGCCCTGTATGTCGATTTCGCTCTCAAATACGAGGGCAAAATTTGACGCAGTCCGCCAATTTTACATTATTTGACGACAATCTGCCCAGTTTGTCTTTTGAACACTGTGATCTGCACGCTTGCAAAGCATTACAGACTTAGGTAGGTAGCCCTAACTTTGGCGCAAAACTGATTTATTTGCAGGTAATTCTGCTGGTCTTTTGAACATTCAGATCACTAATTAGTTCATGTGTATCCAAGTGTCGGGCGGGTGTGTTGGAGTAGCGATGCTTCAGGTACAATTGCGCCTCTCAAATTTCCGGGGCCTTGTGCGAAATCCCATTCGCGCAATCTTTCTCATTTAGACAAGAGGCTATCTCCCGCAATGTTAGTTCTGCGTGGTGCTCCTGCACTGTCGAAATTCCGCCATAAAAACCTGCTCAATCAACTGCGCGCGCTGCAACCGACCATCGACGATCTCTACGCTGAGTTCGTTCACTTTGCAGACAGCGACTCACTGGATAACCAGGAGATGGCCCTGCTGGAGCGACTGCTCCAATACGGCCCAACCGAGGAAAAGCACGAGCCGAAAGGCGAGTTGATCCTGGTAGTGCCGCGTCCGGGCACAATTTCTCCCTGGTCTTCCAAGGCTACTGATATTGCGCATAACACTGGCCTGAACAAAGTTCATCGCCTGGAGCGTGGCATCGCCTACTACGTTACCGGTGTCGAGTTAACTGAAGCTGAACGCCTTGTGCTGGCCTCCCGCTTACACGATCGTATGGTTGAAGCGGTATTCACCGATTTTGCTCAAGCTGAGCAATTATTTGTGGAAGAAGCGCCGCGCCCGTTGCGCGGTGTGGATATTCTCGAGGGCGGTCGCGAAGCTCTGGAAGATGCCAATGTCACCTTGGGCTTGGCCTTGGCCGAAGATGAGATTGATTACCTGCTCACCAGTTTCCAAGAGCTGGAGCGCAATCCCACAGATGTAGAGCTGATGATGTTTGCCCAGGCAAACTCCGAGCACTGCCGCCACAAGATCTTCAATGCCTCCTGGACCATCGACGGCGAAGAAATGCCGCACTCCCTGTTCGGCATGATCAAGAATACCTACCAGAAGGGGGGGGACAATGTGTTGTCCGCCTATGCGGATAATGCAGCCGTCGTTACTGGTAGCGAAGCGGGGCGTTTCTACCCGGATCCTGACAGCAAGGAATACGGTTTCAGCACTGAAGCCATTCATCTGCTGATGAAAGTGGAAACCCACAATCATCCTACCGCGATTGCTCCTTTCTCCGGTGCTGGTACCGGGGCCGGTGGTGAAATTCGTGACGAAGGTGCAGTTGGCCGTGGCTCCAAACCGAAAGTGGGCCTGACCGGTTTTACGGTTTCCAATTTGCGCATTCCCGGCTGGGAGCAGCCTTGGGAAGCCAACTATGGCAAGCCTGAGCGTATTGTTACCGCTCTGGATATTATGATCGAAGGCCCGATCGGTGGTGCAGCATTTAATAATGAGTTTGGCCGCCCGAATATCTGCGGTTACTTCCGTACCTTTGAAGAAAATTTCGATGGCGAGCGTCGCGGCTATCACAAGCCGATCATGTTGGCTGGTGGTTACGGCAATATCCGCGAAGAGCATGTAGACAAGCCCGAGTTTTCCCCTGGCGCCAAACTGGTAGTGCTGGGTGGCCCGGCCATGTTGATTGGCCTCGGTGGCGGTGCAGCCTCCAGTATGGCCAGCGGCTCCAGTTCTGAAGATCTGGATTTCGCTTCAGTACAGCGCCAAAATCCGGAAATCGAGCGTCGCTGCCAAGAGGTGATCGACCAGTGTTGGCAGCTGGGTGAGAGCAATCCCATTGCCTTTATCCACGATGTGGGTGCGGGCGGTTTGTCCAATGCTTTCCCCGAGCTAGTGAAAGATGGCGGTACCGGCGGTAATTTTGAACTGCGCAATGTGCCCTGTGATGAGCCGGGTATGAGCCCGCTGGAAATCTGGTGTAACGAATCCCAGGAGCGCTATGTACTGGCGGTTATGCCGGAAGACCTGGAGCGCTTCGAGAAAATCTGTGAGCGCGAGCGCGCGCCTTACGCCGTTGTCGGTGAAGCTACCGAAGACAAGCACCTGCTGTTAAATGACAAGAAGTTTGAATCCAAGCCTGTGGACCTGCCGATGTCGGTGTTGTTTGGCAAGCCGCCGCGCATGCACCGTGAAGCAGAAACTCGCCAGGTGGAAAATAAGGCATTTTCCACAGCAGATATCGACCTGAATGAAGCGGCTGAGCGGGTGCTGCGCCTGCCCACAGTGGCTAGCAAGAGCTTCCTGATCACTATCGGTGACCGCACTGTAACCGGTCAGGTTTCCCGCGATCAGATGGTCGGTCCCTGGCAGGTGCCGGTGGCCGATTGCGCGGTAACTACCGTTGCCTATGACAGCTACGCCGGCGAAGCCATGTCTATGGGTGAGCGCACCCCGGTGGCATTGCTGGATGCACCGGCCTCGGGCCGCCTGGCAGTGGGTGAGGCAATTACCAATATCGCCTGTACCCCAGTGAAGCAACTGTCCGATATCAAACTCTCCGCCAACTGGATGTGTGCAGCGGGCCATCCGGGTGAAGAGGAAAAACTTTATCGAACCGTAGAAGCGGTGGGTATGGAGTTGTGTCCTGAATTGGGCATTACCATCCCGGTGGGCAAAGACTCCATGTCTATGCGCACTGCCTGGGAGGAAGAGGGCGAGCAGAAATCGGTTACTGCACCGCTGTCTCTGGTAATTTCTGCCTTTACTCCGGTAACTGATGTCCGCAAGACAGTGACACCGCAGCTGCGCACCGATAAAGGTGAGAGTGAGTTACTGTTTATCGATCTGGGTGCCGGCAAAAATCGCTTGGGCGGCTCCTGTCTGGCGCAGGTCTACAACGAGCTGGGTGACAAGCCCGCAGACCTGGACGATGCCAAGAAGCTGAAAGGTTTCTTCGAGGTGGTACAGCAGGCTCTGAATGAAGACCTGATCATGGCCTACCACGACCGCGCTGACGGCGGTCTGTTTACAACCTTGGCGGAAATGGGCTTTGCCGGCCGCGTGGGTATGGATGTGGAAATCTACGAATTGGGTGAAGACCCGATTGCGGCGCTGTTCAGTGAAGAGTTGGGTGCGGTATTGCAGGTTCCCGCCTGTGAAGCGGATATGCTGGTACAGCGCTTTGCCGCTGTGGGTGTACCCACCCACAAGATCGGTTACCTGAACAATAACGAACACCTGTGCATCACCAATAACGGTGTTGAAATCTTCAAGCGCTCTCGCGCTGAATTGCAGCAGATCTGGTCAGAGACCAGCTTCCGTATCCAATCCCTGCGCGATAACGCCGAGTGCGCCGAGCAGGAATTTGCTGCAATCGCCAAAGAAGACCCGGGCCTGACAGTAAACCTCACGTTCGATATCAACGACGATATCAGCGCACCCTATATCGCTAAAGGTGTTCGCCCGAAAGTTGCTGTACTGCGAGAGCAGGGTGTGAACAGCCAAGTGGAAATGGCGCACTCTTTCCACCGCGCTGGCTTTAACGCTGTCGACGTACATATGAGTGACATCCTGTCTGGCCGTGTAGCGTTGGATGAGTTCAAAGGTTTGGTGGGCTGTGGTGGCTTCTCTTACGGAGACGTACTAGGTGCTGGTGAGGGGTGGGCTAAAACCATCCTGTTTAACGATCGTGCCCGCGATCAGTTTGAGGGCTTCTTCAATCGCAACGATACCTTCGGCTTGGGGGTGTGTAACGGTTGCCAGATGTTCTCAGTGATCAAAGAGCTGATTCCAGGTGCTGATCACTGGCCGCGCTTTGTGCGCAACCTCTCTGAGCAGTATGAAGCGCGCTTCGCACTGGTGGGCATTGAGGACTCACCTTCCGTGTTGTTTAAAGGTATGGCGGGTACTTACATGCCGGTTGCCGTTGCTCATGGTGAGGGGCGAGTGGAGTTTGCTGACCAGCAGGCGCTGGAGAAGTGTGAAGCTTCCGGCACTATCGCGATGCGCTACCTGAATAACAAAGGGGAAATTACCCAAACTTATCCGGCCAACCCCAACGGCTCGGTAAACGGTATTACCTCCCTGAGTTCTGAGGATGGCCGCGTGACTATTATGATGCCGCATCCTGAGCGTGTTGCTCGAGCTGTCAGCAATAGCTGGCATCCAGATGAGTGGAAAGAGGATTCCGGCTGGATGCGCTTGTTCCGCAACGCGCGGGTGTTTGTCGACTAAGACAGGCCATTCCCTCGGCTTTGCCTGCCGAGGTACGCGTAAAGATTGTGGTGGCCGTTTCAGGGCACCACAATCTTTAGCAAAAACAGAAATATTTCTGTAATATTTTTCAGCCCTTCCATTTCTTGGCGTATTTTTTCTCTTCCTTAAAGTAGAAACTTCACCCACTGCTATACTTAAACGATTATTCGAAATAACGTATTTGCTATGGTGCAGTTATCTGTTGTATTTGCAGTTTACTTGCTCATTGCTCCATCCAATGTCTTGCTGGGATTAGGGTTCACATTTAATTCCGCTCGATTCTTTTCAAATTTCATCGTTTTTAACCTTTTCAGAAAAAAGCAGTTTCTGAGGGGGTATTCCTGCCTGGTAAAAGTGATTAAGGAGAAAACTATGGCGTACAGCGAAACTCTGGCTGAAAAAGTGCGCAAATTACTTCAGGGAAATGAAGGCCTCAGTGAAAAGCAGATGTTTGGAGGTCTCGCTTTTATGTTGAATGGCAATATGGCCTGTGGGGTTGTTGGAGAGGAGTTGATGGTCCGGGTTGGGCCCGATGAGTATCAAACTGCGTTGGCCGAACGCTATACCCGGCCTATGGATTACACCGGGCGCCCCTTAAAAGGCATGGTGTATGTGGAAGAAGATGCTGTCGCAGAGGATTTGGATAACTGGGTCAGTCGTGGAGCGGTATTTGCGGGCTCACTTCCTCCAAAATAATCGCTTATATTCACTGAACTTAGCAAATTAGTTTCTTTTTATTGCATGGTGAGTGATTAGCAGTCAGGAGTTGGCGTGAGTTCGCTGTTTTCTACGCGTTGACTTCTGTACGGCCTACACTCAGCGAAATAAATGTGACCCCGGTTATATTCCCTCTTGGTCCTTGCTGATTTACCGCTCAGTAGTCTGAAAGGATATTGATTATGTATTTTCTCGAATTGAATAACGGTGTAGAGATACCTCAGCTCGGTATGGGAATGGCTGCGATTGGCAGCTGGCAGCAGGATGATGAGTATGTAACAGAAGTTATTTTGAAAGCCATGTCTGTGGGATACCGTCATTTTGACACAGGATCGGTCTACGGAAATGAGCGAGCTCTGGGAAGAGCGATCAAAGAATCCGGCCTAGCGAGGGAAGAGCTTTTTATTACCAGTAAAGTTTGGGATACGGAGCAGGGAACCAATAAAACTCACGATGCATTTGCCCGTAGCCTGGAGCGATTGCAGCTGGAATACTTGGATCTATATCTGATCCATTGGCCTATGCCGGCCTATACCCGGGAGACCTGGGGTGCAATGGAGGCGCTTTACCAGCAGAAAAAAGTGCGGGCCCTGGGGGTATCAAACTTTCGTAAATCTGATATTGAACAACTGGCGACTTTCTCGGAAGTGCGCCCTGTTTGTAATCAAATTGAACTGCATCCCTATTTCACTCAGCAGCCTTTAGTAGATTATTGCCAGTTCCATAAAATTGCGATTTGCAGCTGGTCTCCTTTGGGGTCGGGATCTACATGGAGCGGTGTCGAGGCTCATGAAAAACCTCTCATAGATCCAGTAATTGTGGATATTGCGCAAAATCACGGGGTGACTTCGGGGCAGGTTATCCTTAAGTGGAATATCCAGCAGCATCGCATAGTTATTCCCAAGGCGGAAAGCCTGGATCACATTCGCAATAACTTCTTATTATCTGATTTTAATTTGAGCAATGCGGAGATCCAGGCAATTAATGGATTGAACTGCAATAAAAGGTTGGGCGGTGATCCCGACTATGTTAATCAGAAAAACATAATGGTCAAAGTGCCCGATTAAATTTTTTCTAGCAAAGCATAGGTCGCTATAGCGCAGGCGGAAGTAACATTCATTGAGGAATTGATACCCTGCATAGGTATGTGTACCACAGCATCTGCCAGTTCCAGAAGTTCGGGGTTGACCCCATCCTTTTCAGAACCCAATACCAAACATATTTTATTCCCTTTGGAAACGGGGGTATCTTTGAGTTCGACGCTATTTGAGGCAATCTCCAGGCAAATTAATCGATAGCCCTTATTTTTTAAGGTTTGCGCGATATTGACTGCAGATGAATGATATTCGTAGGGAACGTACTTTTCTGTAGACCGGGAAACTTTCCGAATTTTGGAATTAGGTGGAACCAGGCTTTCACCAGTTAAATAAATTTTCTCTACGCCGAGTGCATCTGCGATACGAAATAGGCCGCCGACATTGCTCGGTGTACCGATATCGGTGGCTAAATAGCATAATGGGTAAGTGTCTGTGCTGGGTTGATGACTACTGTGATCTGTCTGCATTTTTCGGTTTGTTACTATAGGAAGTGGGGAAGTTACCACTTCCCCAGGAAAGTACTGCGGTATTGATGGGGTAGTTAGTGGCTGCTCTCTGCGATTTCGAGAGCCTCCTCGGCGACTCTTTGCGCAGCAGCCTGGCGATTACGCATCTGCTCTACCAGAGAGGGCTCTCGGTTGGCCTTTTGATTCTGGATATGCACCGCTTGCCTGTATACCTTATCTGAGACAATAAACTCTTCTGCTCGCTGGTTGATTTCACTGTAGCGTGTATTCAGTTCTGAGATCTTCTTGGATAGATGCTCAAGATCCAGGATATCGTCGAAGTAAAGGGCAATCAGCCGCTCACACTCCCTGGCGATTGCCAGGTACTCGTTGCCTACCTGCCGATGTCCCTCATAGTTTTTCTTAAAATTGAAGAAAGTTTGCACGCCGCCCAATAGCGCGGCCAGCAGGGCCAGCGCCGCACCACTCCACTTGGTCCAATCAGGCAGCTCTGCATTGATCAGGGAGAAGAAAAGCGAACCGAGGAACAGGTTGACGACAACGATGGGCACCCCGCAAAGCACATGCAAATTGCGCCCCTTCATGGAGGCTCGGAAGTGGCTGTGTTTGCACAGGTGAGCATTCCAGCGGAGCTTCTCCAGGACTTCCACAGTGTTGGGTATATTGCTCATGATTCCTTTCCGCCCTCATTCTACTACTAGCTATTGTGGGCGATAGTTTGACGGATGCCAGAGAGATGTACAAAAGTGATGGTACAAAGGGCTACTTTTTCAGTCTTGATAGTCAGTTATGTCCATATTTTTGGGTGCGCGTAAGTGATTACATACCCTACTGCTCGCAATGCCTTCAGTTACATAGATTGCTATTTGATCACTGAACATCAGTTATTTAAGGGATTCAACGGTGTAACACCCAATTCCATGAGGGAATTTTATTCTAGGAATAAAAAGAGCTGCGCAAAAGGACCAGTTTCTTGTATTTTTATCGGCCATCTTGATCGAGGAGTTTATACCCCTCCCAAGATTCAAACTTATAAAAATTAAACCCTTGAGTAGTTGGGGGCAGGTATGTCAATCGCGCGGCAGCGCTTTATAGTTCTGGGTCCTCTTTTTGCTGTGGCCTTCTATTTCTTTTTATCAGCGTTGGGAATGCAGTATCTACCAGCAGTAACTGCTGCAATTACCTTGTTAACAGTGATTTGGTGGATAACGGAGGCACTGCCAATCCCCGCAACGTCACTGGTGCCTTTTGTCCTCTTGCCTCTATTTGGAGTAGCGGACCATCGGGAGGTGGCAGCTTCCTTGGGAAGTCATGTCATTCTGTTGCTGATGGGGGCCTTTATTTTGTCCAAGGCCCTGGAGAAAAGTGGGGCCCACGAGCGCCTTGCCCTGTATATGTTGCGTATTGTGGGGGTCTCCAGCGGCCGCAGGCTGGTGCTCGGATTTATGTTGGCGGCAGGCTTCTTGAGCATGTGGATTTCCAATACTGCTACCACATTGATGATGCTGCCTATAGCTCTGGCGATTCTCAGTAAGATTGACAACGAGCGCTTAAGTATTGCCCTGATCCTGGGTATTGCCTATGCCGCAAGCCTGGGTGGGGTAGGTACTCCTCTGGGCACGCCACCCAATGTTATTTTTATGGGAATATACGAGGAAGTAACCGGACGAGAGTTTAGCTTCCTGGGCTGGATGAAAATAGGAGTCCCAGTTGCTTTGGTGACGCTGCCTATAATGGCCCTCTGGCTGACCCGTCATGTGCATCTGAAAAATGATATTGAGCCCCCTCAAGTGGGAGAGTGGAGGCAAGAGGAGAAGCGAACCTTAATGGTTTTCGGTGTGGCAATTCTCCTGTGGGTTACTCGCAATGCACCGTTTGGTGGTTGGAGCGAATTGATAGGTATTGATGCCGCCGGTGATGGAACCGTGGCTCTAGCAGCCGTTGTCGCTATGTTTCTAGTGCCTAACGGTAAGGGAGGGCGCTTGCTGGATTGGCAGACGGCAGAGACAATTCCCTGGGGCATGCTGTTACTGTTTGCCGGCGGCATAGCGCTAGCAAAAGGTTTTTCCAGTTCTGGACTGAGCGATATGCTCGGTAACGGTCTTTCTTTCCTGACGGCGATGCCACTGTGGTTGTTGTTGGTCATTCTATGCCTTAGTGTGACCTTCTTGACAGAGATAACCAGCAATACAGCTACGGCAACTCTACTTATGCCAATTTTAGCTGTAGCTGCCACTTCAGCGGGTTTTGAGCCCATGGTACTGATGATACCTGCGGCGATGAGTGCCAGTTGTGCATTTATGCTGCCTGTGGCTACTGCGCCTAATGCGATTGCGTATGGAACCGGTAAAGTACGTATACAGGATATGGTTCGAGAGGGCGCGATACTCAGTGTGACAGCATCGCTGATAATAGCAGGGATGAGCTGGTTAATCCTGGCTGGATAGTGTTTGTCTCCATCATAGCCAGTGTGAGATGTGAATAAGCAGGCGAATGGATAAAAGAAAAATAGATAGGAGAGATAGAGTTCGATGAATAAAACCACAGCAACACTGTTGCTCACCCTTGGTTTAACAGGGTGTGGCGAAGAGAAGAGCAACCAAGCTGTAGAGGAAAAAACCTTGTTTAGTGAGCAAACCTCTGCTCCTGTAGCAATGAAAGTACCACACAAAATGGTTATGCATGGCCATGAGCGCATCGATAATTACTACTGGATGCGCGACGATGAACGTAAGGCGCCAGATGTTATTGCTCATCTGGAAGCAGAAAATGCTTATACCGATTTGGTAATGCACCACACTGAAGAGTTACAGGAATTACTCTTTGAGGAAATGACTGGCCGCCTGGAGAAAGATAAATCAACGGTTCCCGTTTATTATAATGGCTACTGGTATTACAGCCGCTATCTTCCTGAGAAAGAATACGCGATCCACGCGCGACGTAAAGGGACCCAGAAAGCACCTGAAGAGGTTATGCTGGATGTGAATGTGCTGGCTGAAGGCCACGGCTACTTTAGTGTAGGGCGCCTGGCGGTTTCTCCCAGTAATCAATTGGTAGCATATCCTGAAGATAGTGTTGGGCGCCGTGTTTACACGATTCGCTTCAAGGACTTAAAGACTGGTGAGATGCTGCCAGATAAATTGGAGAATGCTTCACCAGTTGCCGTTTGGGCAAACGATAACCAAACTGTCTTCTATATCAATAAGGACCATCAAACTCTGCTCGGCTATCAAGTAATGCGCCATAAGCTGGGCACGCCGCAGAGTGAAGATGTTGTTGTTTACGAAGAGATAGATAAGGCTTTCTATACGTGGATTTCCAAATCCTGGGATGGAGAGCTGATACGCATTCACCACAGTTCTACAACTAGCAGTGGCCAGTCAATCCTGGATGCGAACACTCCTCTTGCTGATTTTACTCCCTTATATCCCCGGGAAGAGGATCACGAGTATTCAGCGTTAAAGTTAGGGAGTGATTTTTATATCATGACCAACTGGCAAGCTGAAAACTTCCGCCTTATGAAGGTTGCCATGGACGACGCAACAGATAAGTCTAATTGGCAGGAAGTCATACCTCATAGTAGTAAGGTTTTGCTGGAAGATTTCACTTTATTTGATCATCATCTGGCAGTAATAGAACGAAAAGCGGGGCAAACGGGTCTCCGAATCATTAATTTAGAGAATAATAAGGACCTCCAAGTAGGTTTTAATGATCCGGTATACAGATTGGGCTTGAGTGCAAATCCAAACTTGGATTCAGAGAGTGTTCGAGTATCTTATTCGAGTTTAACGACACCAAATAGTGTTTATGAAGCCAAGCTGGATAGTGGCGAGTTGGAATTACTTAAGCAAGACAAAGTTCTGGGTGGTTTTGACCCAGAGCACTATCAGAGCGAGGGTATCCTGGTAGCAGCACGCGATGGTGTTAAAGTGCCGGTATCTTTGGTTTATCGTAAAGATAAATTCAACAAAGATGGCTCTAATCCATTATTGCAATATGCCTATGGCTCTTACGGCAGCACCGTTGATCCCTGGTTCCGTTCTTCAGTGGTGTCCTTGCTTGACCGAGGTTTTGTATTTGCTATTGCCCATATTCGTGGCGGCCAAAAGTTGGGGCGTGCCTGGTACGAAGATGGAAAGATGTTCAATAAAAAGAATACTTTCACTGATTTCATCGACGTTACTAAGGCGTTGGGAAAATTAAAATATGGCGCCCCTGATAAAATCTTTGCTTCAGGTGGTAGTGCCGGGGGGCTGTTGATGGGGGCGGTAGTCAATATGGAGCCGGATTTGTACCGGGGAGTTACTGCGGCGGTGCCATTTGTTGATGTGGTAACTACCATGCTTGATGAGTCAATTCCCCTGACTGTTAATGAGTATGACGAGTGGGGCAATCCTAATAATAAGGATAGTTATGAATATATGCTTTCCTATTCTCCCTATGACCAGGTGAAAGCTCAGGATTACCCCAATATGTTGGTAACCACTGGGCTACATGATTCCCAGGTGCAATACTTTGAGCCAATGAAATGGGTGGCAAAGTTACGCGAATTGAAGACCGATGAAAATCAGTTGTTATTCAATACCAATATGGAAGCAGGTCACGGTGGCTCTTCGGGTCGTTTCCGTCGCTATAAGGAGACCGCTTTACAGTATGCATTTTACCTCGATTTACTTGGCTACAAAAATGGAGAGATCGATAAGAAAGTTAAGCAATAAATGCGTTATGCTTATTTTAGCGATATAAGTCTGATTATGGGTGGCTAATTATTCTTTACATCCTTAATTAAATCTCATGTAAATAAAGGGGGGGCGGCTCCCCTTTATTTGTTGGAAGAATTGAACTGTCCTTTTCTTTTACAGCAATCTGAAATATTTACCTCTAGAACCTGTTGGCTTTTCGTATTGTGTGGGCAGGCTAAGCGTGTACAACACTTTTTAGTGTTCCGCTAAAAACTAAATACTTTGAATTTCTAGTTATAGGCGTAGAATGAAGGTGGATTTATCTGGAAGGTCTGAATTATGCGTGAGTTCGCCGCCATTGAGGCACCTGTGATTGATCGATTTGGAGGGTTAGACGGACTTCAGTCGAAGCTGGTTAAGCCCAAGCCTGCGCAGTTCCTGAGAGAGATACATGATAGCCAGTGGTTGTCATCGGCATCCCGGGCTGTTTTCCAAGCCGGTTTTAGCTGGAAGGTTGTTGAAAAAAAGTGGCCGGATATAGAGAAAATCTTTTATGGCTTTGATGTTTCGTTCTGTCGTTACTTGCCTGAAGAGGCACTAGATGACCTAATGCGGCAGGAAGGTATGATCAAGCACTGGACTAAAACTCGCTCCATTCAGAGAAATGCAGACTTCTTCTGGCATTTATCTAATGAGCATGGAAGTTTGGGCCAGTATTTTTCCAGCTGGAATACAGACAACTATATTGAGAATCTTCTGTACCTACGTAAAGGTGGCGATCGACTTGGTGGTAAGACTGCCCAAGTATTTCTAAGACGAATGGGAGTTGATACTTTGGTTTTTGCGAGTGATACCATTCGAGCCCTTATTCGAGAAGGGGTTGTCGACAAGTCCCCCTCCTCCAAGAAAGACTGGGCAGCATTAAAAGCAGCCATTGAAATTTGGCAATCCCAGTCAAATCGTAGTTTAAATGAGATTAGCCAGATATTGTCACTTTCGGTAGGCTAAACAACAGAGGTATTTAGTTGGTAGAAGTACCTGCTTGGACTTCTATCAATTAGAGGGTTTGATCGAACACTATTCTTCCATGTCTGCCGGCATAACCTGAAAATCCACCGATAACGAAGCCTCATACTGAACTTCATCGAAGGAGTTAACCCCAGTTTCTCTATATGCTTCTGAAAAGCTAATTTCAGCTTACTATTTCTAGCTCTGGAAGCAGTAACGATAATCTCTTCTATTGCTCCAGCTCTTGCTGTTCCATGGTAGTTGACATTCTTCACAGTGAATAAATAAGGGTCCGATTCAGTACCAGCTTATAGTGTATTAATGGGATTATATCAGTTTTATAAACTTCTCAGTTTCGGTAGACCGTTACAGCTGTAACAGTTGAATGAAAGTGTATGCTATAAAAAATTGGCCAACTTTTATTCGTGCAGATTCGCTTTACTCGGTGATAGTTTAATACCGTTTATCGCTATGGAGTTACCACTTATCGCCCCCAGGCGGCCCCCAGAACCAGTTCACAGACAATCGATTGCATTCCTCTAAAGTTCACGCCGGTCCTTAGCGTGGAGATACAAATTCAGGCGAGGATATTAAGTAGTAATGAATTATTTTAGTGACATACGAGTTGGGCAGAACTGATGGGCTTACTAATAAATAAAAAGTTATTGGCACTTTCTTTAACAGCATTGCTGGCCGCATGTGGCGGTGGGGGAGGAGGTTCCTCTTCAGATTCAAGTAGTTCTTCTACAGATAGCGGTAGTGGTCAGGGTAGTAGTGGTCAAGGTAGTAGTGGCGAGGATACGTCTGGCGATGATAATACGCCGATTTCCGATAATGTCGGTACCACAGTTGTTCTTGGGGATGTGGAACTTACTGATTTGGGGTTTGCGTCATTGACCGCTATTGATGTAACCCTACCAGAAGGAATGAACAATGCTCGTGAGGTTTATCAGATGGCGCACTACATAGCGCGTACTGACGGGGAGCAGGATGAAGAGGATATTGATATCCCGATTCGCAGTTATACTGCGACCTGTGCGACAGACACTGACACTCCGAGGATGTTTGTTTCTACTACTTTGTCAGAGGGTGACACTGCTGCGGATACGACCCACGGTTCTGTTTATGAGCTGCAGTATGATCCAGATACTTCCAGTTTTGAGCCAACAGGAAATGCTACGCTGTTAAACCAGTGTTATGAATCCCACGGCATAGCCGTAAGTTCCGATTGCTCCACGGTAGCAGTTCTATGCAATACCGAGTATCAAGCCAATGAGCGCTATGACGTCGAGGCTGATCTTATTGAGCAATATGGTTCAACCTGGATGAAAATGGAAGATAATATTGACACCATTGAATCCCGTATTGAGAACGAAATTGGTCTTTTGGTTGCTACCAACCACAGTAAATATATTGATTTCTTTACAGAGCACCCCTCTCTGACTTTTGATGATTTCCTTGCTGGCTTGGAGGCAACCTTCCCTGATACTGATTTTGGAGACTCACCTTCATTCACCACCATTAAAGGGTCAGATATGCAGGAGGAGATGGATTATATTATTTCCAGCCTATCCTCTGGTGACTTTGATGATTTGTTGCAGCATATTCGCGATGCCAGCTACAGTTATAACGAGCAGATCTGGCTTTTGGAATGGGAAAATCAGTCTTTGGATGAAGTTCCCGATGCTTATGTAGTCAATAAAATGCATGGTGGAACTCATCTTGGCGCACAAGAGCTGATTTATGTTGAAGATGACAGCCAAGGTCGTAGTAGCTACGGGTTCTCAGTTTCTGCGCGGGTATTTGACGGGAATGGGAGTTCCCATTATTCGGCAGGCTTAACGGTTATTGATCGTAATAATTGGTCTCTGGATATGAGTAGCACAGATAATCGCGGTTGGTATTGGGCTTGCGGTGATGGCCACGTTGTAAATATTCGCTCGTTCTATAATCCAGATAATGAAATGTTCGGTGCAATTTGTACCAGTGATTGGAATGATTGGATTGGCAGTACTCATGGGCAGCTGGGAACTATTGCCGTGAAAATGGAAACTTCCAGTTCGTCTACAGAAGGACGCTTTAATCACTTCGTTCCTTCAACGTCTGCGATGGTATCTAATGGTGGCGGTCATACTGTTGTACCAGTGGATGCCAATACGAACCTTTCTTTGGTTGTTTCGCCTAAATATATTGAAGATGTGGATATGGATCGTTTTCTCCAGGATGAAGTCGGTATTGATCCATCTGGGATAGGCCCGTTCGATGAAGATTGTGCAGATTACGACACCACAAACTGTTTCCTGTCCTACATGAGTTATAACTACTGGGAAGATGACGATAGTTTCTCCACAATAACAAGGCAGGGACTTTATTCTGGTGATGCATTAGATTCCAGCTCATTAACCCGTATTGGCATCGCCAAGGTCAGCTCTACAGGTAGTATGGAGGGGCAGGGCTTTAATTGGTTGGTCGAGGATGATGATTGCCAAATCAGTGATCCACAACTTATTGATTTAAAAAATGGACGTTACTTATTTGGGTATGCAAAATTTCAGTGTATTTCTGACAACCTCACATATAACCGTATTTATGCCGATAACGGTTCTAAGCGATTGTTAGTACCAAAGGCCTTCTATGTAATGGAAATTGATGCAGATTTAAATGTACTTGAAGGGCCCGTAGAATTGCCAAATTATGGTTGGGGTGGCTTGGATGAGCCTATGTATTTAGGCGATGGAAAGGTGGCTTGGACTTATATCAAGAATCCAACGCATGATAGCTATGTGAGTGGTCAGCAAAATGTTTGGCAGGCAATGGTATATCATTCGAATAGCGTGAACTGACAATGCTGGGGGAGCTATGTCTCCCCCTTGTTAATAATTGTAAATAGTTTTCTACAGACTTTTGATACCCTTTTCGCTTGGGCTGAGTCGTGATTTTCTGGAGCTTACTTTCTTGGCATCTCATTTTTTTCGCTTGATTGTGCTCTAAATTTATCTTTCTAACTCCATTTCCCTTTTTGTTTGCCTCATAATTATCATTAGGTGTCGCTATTCCTTTTGTTGATTTGCTCACATATTCACACCTTGGTGTCAAGCGGCGCTCTTCTTTTTGAGTTGTTGCGGACATATTTTGCGGTAATGTGGATTTTCTGCTTGTGGGTGCTTAGAAAAAATTCTAGTGCATATATGAAGCGAAAATATGACTTTTATTGCATTTGTGCTTTTTCTCAAATTGTTATTTGTTGTTTTAGGCTTTTCTTGTAAAAATGTTCTTTACAGAATAGTATTCCGGCAATTTTTTACATTTTAGAAATGTTTGTAAGTGCAGTTGTTTAGGGGCACTTTCTGGTTACGTACTTAAAACAATAAGAACTTGACCTTTATTCTTACGCTAAAGAAACGTAAGTAGCCTACAAAAGCATCGTTCTGGGGGATGAAGAAGCATGTTAAAAATGAAATCGGTATTGGGTTGTCTTTTCGATTTTCGAACCCCCCTTAAATTAGCATTATTTTTTACTTTTGCAGGTTTCGTTGGAGCAGCTAATGCCAATGATGTCGAGTGGACAAGAGTTGGCCATGAAGTATTGACTGGGGATTATGATGGAGATGGTAATGATGACCTCTACCTGTCACCAAATCCTAATTATGTCTTACTTCACGGAGATGTAATTACCCCTATTGTTACCGATTCGTTGTACGAGGCAATTGTACTGCTCTCTAACGGTGATGGGACTTACAGCGTAATCTCTTCTCCCAATCAGTCAACGCTGGATGGTGTCAATTGGTCCAGTGCACGCCAATCACTTTTGACGGGCGATTTTGATGGGGATGGTAATACTGACTATTTCCTGCAAGGCACCAGCGCCAGTGATGACAGCCTGGTTTTATTGTCGGGGAATACTCCTGTTATCTCAGATTATTTGGATAGCAATTTATTTGCATCTAATCGGGCATCGGTGTCGGTATCGGATGTTGATGGTGACGGGATTGATGATCTGCTGCTTGAAGGCTCTGATAGTGTTCATGAAGTAGCTTACGGTGATAGCAGTGGTGAGCTATCAGCGCTTAAGGTTTACCTGGATAGCAGTAGTAGTTTTGTTGCCCTTTCGAAAGGCAATGCCGGGGTGGGGCCCACCGGAACAGCTTCATATAATATGCCCCTTGAGATCCCTGTGGGTATTAATGGGATAGAGCCTAAGCTCTCTTTAGGATACAGCAGTCAAAGTGGTAACGGCTTGCTGGGAATGGGGTGGCAACTAAACGGCCTTTCCTATATTCATCGCTGCAAGCCGACTCTGGCAACAGAGGGCACGTCTGCCCAGTCGGGGGTGGAGCGTTACAGCACCAGTGAGCGCCTTTGTCTGGACGGGAAAAAACTGATTGCAGTTAGCGCTGCCAGTGATCCTGCAACCAATAGCCAATACTGGGCAAGCGGTACAGAGTACCGCACTGAGATTGATACATTTACCAAGATAGTTTCCAGTGGCTCACAAAGTAATGGGCCCAAGTATTTTAAAGCCTGGACCCGCAGTGGCCTGATTCTGGAATTTGGTAATACTTCAAATAGCCGGGTGGAGGCCCCAGGCCAATCCAGCGGTCCTATAGGCACTTGGGCTGTCAATAAAGTAACCGACCGTTTTGGTAATAGTTATACGGTTACCTATTACGAGGATAATTCTTCCGGTGAGTTTTATCCCCAGCGAGTGGATTATAGTCCCGATTCAGCTGTGCGTTTTGAATATGAAGATCGCGAGACTGGTAGTGCCAGCTATCTGACAGATCGCCCCTGGGGTTATGACGATGGTGGCAGTATCGTCACCAGCAAGCTTCTTACATCAGTAACCACCTATATTGGTGTTACCAATCCCTCAAGCTCTACCAGTGGAACCCCTGTGCGGGAATATAACCTGCACTATGAGCGTGGCGGTATTACTCATCGATATCGCCTGGCGGGTATAACCGAATGTGGGTATCGTGATGATGGGGTGACCCAGGATTGCGCGCGACCGACTACTTTTGCTTGGCAGGATGGTGAAATGGGCTTTGAAAGCCCAGATTTTAGCCACTGTGAAAATGATCCAGCTGATTACCTCCGTTCTGTATCTCCTTTGATTATGGATGTCGATAATGATGGTATTAAGGACATTGTTTTTAAGGGTGATAGTTGGTTTGTTGCTCGGGGGACTGAGGAGGGTTGTTTTACTTCTACAGCGGTTACCACGTCAGATGGTGTCATTACAGAGGGCACCGATGATGGGGATATCGTTCAGCCCATTAGGCTTGGTAGTGAGTACGGGATGCTTTTGGGGGATCGGTCCGTTGCTCCTACAGGCCAAGCATATTTAGCGTTACATATAGTCCGATTTGATCTCGATGGTTCTGGTAACTCTACAATTACCAAGGTTTTCCCTAAAGATGATGACTGTTGCGCCAATATGGTGTCCTCTCAGGCCACTGTGGTAGTTGCGGATTTTAATAGTGATGGTCGCGATGACTTTTTCCTAAGTCGTATCGGGTTTGGTGGTTCTGTATGGTTGAGGAATGACGCTGAATGGGATGATGGCGGGGATAATTTTGTTGATAAAGGTGATGGCTCCATGTACGGGAGTTCGGATCGTTTCAGCACAAGAAGCCCCTTGGTTGTTGATATAGATAATGACGGTCTGCTAGATCTTTCTGTTCATAGCAGTAGTGGGCGCTACATTCTTAGAAACAAGGGTGATGGAGTTCTGGAATATGACTCCACACCGATTTTACCGCGCGGTGATGGTGAAGATGTTGATATCGTGCAGGTCTCCGAGTTGTCAGGCACAAACCGGTCAATTTTTAGGACTAATAAGTGGCATATAAAAACGACGAAACACAAGCATTACGACACTAACTATAACGGTATATTTACCGATATTAATGGCGATGGACTGCAAGACTTCTTGGTCCGAATTACAGATGATGGTGCAACAAACGGTAGCTGGCGGATCTATTTAAACGAAGGCGGTACATTTGGTGATGAAATTGACACAGGTATTAGTACTGGTGATCACCAAAACCAGGTGTCCTTCCCGATGGACTATAACCGCGATGGGTTAATGGATATTGTCGCTCAGAAGGCGGATGGATCGGCCTGGAGAGTATTGCTGTCGACACAAGTAACCGATTCGCAGGGGCAGGCAACTCCAACTTTTGTAGAGCTCGATGTTGACCCCTTTGGTGGGATTCTGGAGCACCTGTTGGATTACGATATCTCTGAAGATAATCCTCCAGTGATATTTGATATCAATAGCGATGGCCAAGCAGATGTTTACTATAGTAGGGCGGCTCCATCTGAGGTTGGGGGAGCTGGAGACCCTGTTCAATTATTAATGGGAGCTGAGAGTAGGACTGATCTCTTAAAGAGTGCCACTAACAGTCTTGGTGCCGGCGTAGAATTTTCATACAGCCCCCTGATATCTAGTCGTATAGTGAATGGCGGTAGCGTATATACCAGTGTACAGGGCTCTGATTTTCCGGCTATTAATGATGTCAGTGGCCACTATGTGGTTTACCAAACGGAAACCAGTGATGGCTTAGGAGGAGATA
The DNA here is from genome assembly GCF_052467815.1 of Microbulbifer maximicatervae (SeqCode). Taxonomy (NCBI): domain Bacteria; kingdom Pseudomonadati; phylum Pseudomonadota; class Gammaproteobacteria; order Cellvibrionales; family Microbulbiferaceae; genus Microbulbifer; species Microbulbifer maximicatervae (SeqCode). Next base: position 81,994 of record NZ_CP174326.1, on the reverse strand, counting down.
GAAATCGTTATTATCACTATAAGGGATTCAAGCGCGATCTATACGGTCGTGGTTTCTTGGGCTTTGAAGAGCAGATAGTTGAAGATGCTGTTTCCGATTTGGTTACAACCAGCGAATACTTGCAAGAGTTTCCCTACACTGGATTTTTGTCTTCCAAGACGATTAAAAACTCCAATGGCAAGCTGGTAGAGATAATCGATAATAGCTATAAGCTACATAGCAGTAATGATCGCTTCCCCTATTTGGCCGATAGTATTACCCGTGAATACGGCTTAACAACGAGTAGTGCATCCTCTCCTCAAAAAGTTAGCAAGGCAGAGAGCAGTTTTGATGCCTACGGAAACCCGCTAACGGTTACTTTAACATCCGGTGCAGGCCTCTCTGGCAGTACGGTGACCGGGGTGGAGGGCACTAAGAAAACAGTTAGTAGTGTTTCCCCCAATGAAAGTGACTGGCTGATTTCCTTTGTAGGTAGCCGTACGGTAACTACTAATAATGGTAGTAGCTCCGATCAGCGTTCCTATACCCATACCTACACTGCAGAACCGGATACTCTTGCGGTAGCGGTCAGTAAGGAGTTTGTGGGCGAGGATAACTGGCTGCAAACCACTTACACACGCAATAGCCAGGGCTTGGTGACTAATACCAAGGTTACCGGTGGCGATATCGATGGCGGCAATGTAAGTAGCCGCTCCATTGAAACGCTCAGTGATTTCCTGGACCAGCTCTATCCCCAGACTGTAAAAAATGCACTGGACCATACCGGCACTTTAACCTATGACACACGGTATGGCCTGGTTAACTCTACTACCGATGCCAACGGGTTGACCCAAACCACGCTGTATGACGCATTTGGCCGTGCTGAGGTTGAGCAGTCTGCAGATGGCACCTACACAGAAATTTTCCGTTATTTCTGTGACTCTGGTGAGGTGTCTTGCCCTGCAGACGCTGTATATGCGGTAATTTCTGAGATAACTAATGATGCCTTGCCAGGCTATCTCGGCGCTCCGACCTCAGCGGTCTACTACGACATGCTGGGGCGAGAGGTGCGCAGTGAGCAACTCACCATGAGTGGCGGCAGCGTTAAAGTGGATACTGAGTACAATACGGCTGGCCAAGTCTACCGTGAATCAGAGCCTTTTACTGGAAGCTCAGCGACGGCCTGGACGACTTATACCTATGACGAGCTGTCACGGATGGAGACCAAGCAGCGTGATGCAGGTGGCAGCCTTGTAATTAGTTACAGTAGTGACAGCACTTACGCACAAAAAATAAAGCGTACGGTGACGGTAGAAGATGGTGATGGAGGCAGTAGCCAGCAAGAGCACTACACCTACTTAAATAGTTTGGGGCAGGTTGTTCGTGTTGTAGATGCCAATAGCACGCCTATCTCCTATGAGTACGATAGCCAGGGTAACCTGGTGCAAACTGAAGTTAACGGTGATTCAAATACTCGGATTTCTATTGATTACGACTTGTCTGGCAATAAAGTTCAGATGCAAGACCCCGACTCGGGGCAGCTCAACTTTGAATACGATGGGCTGGGTCAGTTGCGCAGGCAGACTTGGGCTAAGGGAACGGGTAATGAAAAGTATTTTACCCAGGAGTTTGATTTACTGGGCCGGGTTACCTCCCGTATAGATACTGCCGCAGATAATACGTCTGAGACCAGTAGCTGGGTTTACGATACAACCAAGTACGGTCTGCTCAGCAGTAAATCCAAGGCGGACTTTAGTGAATCCTATCATTACGACAGCCTGACACGAGTTGACCAGATATCGACATCAATTACTGGGCTGGGCACAAAGAGTTTTTCTTATAGTTACGATGCTTTCAGTCGGGAGCAATCAGTTATTTATCCTGGAGGCTTTGCTGTTGAGCATAGCTATGACAGCAAAGGTTTCCCGCTGTACGCCTACGATATTACCGATCTCAGTGCCCCAGCCTTGCTGTGGCAGGCGGATGATACTGAGGATGAGCGGGGCAACCTGATTTATCAGCAGTACGGTAATGGCCTGATCAGTAAAAGTATTTACGATAGCGACAGTGGCTTGTTAACCGGAATTATTACCGGAGATGGAAACTTGGGGGGTACGGTTACCGGCAATATCCAATCCCTAAGTTATCAGTATGACAGCATGGGCAACCTGCTGAATCGGGCCAGCAGCAGAGAGGACAGTGCGGGTTCAGCGCAGGAAGCGATTGTCGAGAGCTTTACTTTTGATGACCTTAACCGCCTGACCAAAGCGAGTACCACGGGCCTTTCCTCTGGCAGTCGGGTTATCAATTACGGTTATGATGACCTGGGCAATCTGACCTCCCGTACCGATGTGGGCACCCTTAAATACGAGCGTAGCGGTAATGCTGGCGTCCATGCGGTAACTGAAGCGGGCGGTCTTTCATACCAGTACGACGTTTACGGCAATATGACGAGTCGGGCAGGTGTTGCTGCGGAGTACGATGTATTTAACAAGCCCACCCGTATAGATAGCACCTACTTCAGTTATGGTCCGGACCGCGCTCGCTATAAGCAGGTCAATGATTCAGTAACTACTTACTACCTGGCGGGAGGCCAGTATGAAGTAGTGGTTGGGGAGAGTGGCACCACCCAAAAGAGCTACCTGGGTAGCTACCTTTTGCACAGTGAAGCTGATTCCGGCGATACACAAATACTCTATATGCACCTCGATCACCTGGGGTCTGTAGAGAGTATTACCGATGCCGATGGCAACTTGGTGGAGCGGTTAGCCTACAGCCCATTTGGATTGCGCCGCCTGGATGATTGGAGTGATGGCGACCCAACTGCTGGTGATCCAGAGGCTCTAACGACCACAAAGGGTTACACCGGCCATGAAATGCTGGATCAGCTCTCTTTGGTGCATATGAATGGGCGGGTCTATGATCCAGTCATTGGCCGCTTTATGAGCACGGATCTGTTTATCCAGTCGCCTTACAATAGCCAGAGCTTCAACCGGTATTCCTATACCTTTAACAACCCGCTCAGCTTTGTTGATCCCAGTGGCTACTATGTAGTTGGTAATAGTGAGCAGTCTACTCATCGTTTCAATGACCCAGGGGTTCTTGATGATGGCGAAATCATAGTGATTGGTCATCCACCTGAGAATGGAAGTTTTTGGATCGATAATCTTGGCGCCTATGACGCGGCCATGCGCAACCTCCAGAAGATCCAGGATTATGGTGTTCAACAAGGAGGGCTCTTAGGGGCATTTATCTATGTTGGGTCAACCACGATATTTGAGGTGTTTATTGCTGATGGCTTGCAAGCAATAGATCATGCGGCGGCTGGGAACTTGTCTCAGGCTGGCGCGGCTGCGATATTCTTTGTTGTTAAGCCATTAAAAGCAGCAAAAACTTTAGAGAAGCTGGAGGATGATGCGGAGGAGCTTGGGGATTCTTTAACGCAGGTTGCAAAGAGTCCAGCGTCTAGGCTGGCAGACAAAGCTCAAGGTTTACCATCTTCTCAAAGACCGAATGTAGTAGCGGTTATAAAACATAAAGATGGAACTGTAACTGTAGGTAGAAATCAGGGGGGGTATGAAAACTCTACTGTTCAAAATGCGTTAGATAACGCGCCAGCGAATTGCTACGGTGGCCAATGTGCGGAAATTAATGCTCTTTCTCGTGCCCTAAATAAGGGTAGGAGTTTGGATGGGGCAACCGTATCTGTTTCGAATGTTCGTGGGGCTGGAAGCACATCGGGAATTCATGGGACACCCAAAGCGCCTTGTAATACTTGTTCAAGCGTTTTAGACCAGTTAGGGGTTAAATATACGCAATGATGAAAAAGGATCTAAATGTTCGTCAAATGCAGGCTTATGCGGCTTTATGTCTGCTAATATTTTGCGATCACATTCGCGTTACTAATAGTGCGATTACTGAGTTGATAAAGCATCTGCTTTCCATGTCAACGGCAAATAGCCTTCCTGACTGGGAGCAGGCAGGTACAGAAATTGCGATTACTGGTAGAGGTGACCCTGTTCCTGTAGAGGTTGATGAAGCCATCCCACATAATTTTAAAGATACATTCAATAGTTTGGTGGAATGTTGCGTAGAAGTGGGGATCGTTGATATGTATGGCGCTAGCACAGAACAACCTAGAATGTTTTTGGAAAAATGCATTTGTATTGTACAAAACCTCGGTCTTGAATTACCGCCTGTTGAGAGCCTTGTTAAGTTGGGTAAAGGTGAGGATGCATGGGGTAAGCCGGTAAGTGAAGTGGTATTGAGCGACTTTATTGAGGTGACTGGCTTGAAGTTGAATTGATTTGGTTCAGCAATGTTGCAAAGGGAATAGACAAGTTTAGTTGGGCTCCAAAAAAACTAGTAGTCTAGGACACTCATAGATTGTAGGAGACTTACTAACCTATGGGTTTCCAGGGTAGGTATGATTTCTAGACATTAACTACGTCTGCAAATCTTGATACCCATAGATTAAGGAGAGGCGCTAGCAGTATTGCTAGCGACTATCTCTAGCGGCCATTGCAACTTAGTTAAGAGCTAAGCGCTATGAAGTTGTGGAGAGTTCCACTTGGGCTTGAAATGGTGAATTTGAATAAAAAGCAGAAGGATAGCGTTGGGAAACTGCATGGGAATTAGCAGGGTTTAGCAGAAAGGAAGCGTCCGAGGAGGAAATGGACACCCAGTGCGCCGAGATAAATCGGCAAAAGATTGGAGGTGAAAGCCCTATACCCGGTAAGGTTTAGCAAGCCGCTGAGGCCCCGAGTCATGGGCGTTGTCCGGTAACGGCCAGGGTTAAGCGTTGACAGGGGAAGGTGCAGGCTCAGTATTGAGCTCCGAAAACAAGATTTGAGATCGCCGACCTTGTTGGGTGATGGGGAAGGCAACAGAGGTAGATGCGTTTCTTGCGAGTATCTACATCGGTCTCCGGAGTCAACTGACCTGATGCATGTACTGATGTCTTTTGCGCGGAACTCGGGAGATCCTGTAGGTGATTCGTGCGTGTCCCGCACGGGTCGGGTCCGGCGAAGCCAGTTAGGCAAAGGCCGGGTATTTACGCCTTCAGGAAGTCAGATAGATCCATAGTAGTGAAGAACCCGGTGAACAAAGTGCTAACTAATAAAGTGCCGCATGGCGGAGCCGGTGGAGCGAAGGGATCTAACGATAAGAAATGGCGTTCTAAAAGAGGAAATGGACACCCATAGATTAGAAGGTGGCCGTTGACTAAGAGTTTCTGTGCCAAAGGGCTGCCGGCTGGGCAACTCACAGCGAAGTGGACGGAGATCTGGCGTAAATAAGGTTGTTATCTTAGAGGTGAAAAAGTGCGGGGCAGGTTGGGGCGCTGGTACTTCGGCGATAAATGCAAATCGGTGTTTTGCGGTTCAGCTGAGTGTAGGACTAAGAAATTGTTGGCAGTCTCGCAGTCCATGTACCCAGCGTTTATCGAGCGGAGAGCAGGCTTTCCGCACCGCTTCTGCGGATCCCACCAAGATTTTAAATCGGCTTTCAAAGTTTCGGTTGAGGTAGAGCCAGTATTTTGGTGAGACGCCTAGCCGCTTGAAGGTAGAGGAGATATCTTCAAAATAGCACCGCATTTTCTGGGGGGCTAAATGTTGGCCACTCCACTCCACCAGTACCAAGTTGAGATCTAAATGAAAGGGCAGTCCCTTAAGCGTGTTCATACATACGCTCGCCAACCACACGTGGTAGTTTTTTGGGTGTTCATTCGAGCTTGCTGTGCGCTTATTCCTTTTTGGTTTAAATCGTTTTCTGGTTAATTGTCATTGTGATCGGAGTGTGTTTATTTGCTAGATTCAAATAAAAAGAGTAAGGCTTAGCTTTGACCTCTCCAATTTATAGAGCCCAATTTAATCCTCTAAGGGATAATAGGCCCATGACGTTTATCTGTGATCAACTTATAGTTTGGATTGGTGTGGGTAGCCTCACCTTATAAAATACTAAGTTATAATAAACTCTAGTAGAATGAAAGCATGATGGATCATTATTGGATGACTTCAATCTTGTCAAACATTAATATTTATTTGATAAATCCAGATCAGTAATTTTTATTAGCTTTTGTTAAAACAAAAATTCTTATTCTGATCTGGATATTTTTTACATTAAATTCTGTTGATTATCTAATTAGAATGGAAAGTAATTTAATGTTTCCTCCAGCTGAACAGTTTGAATCATCTATTATTAGATTTACTTCTTTTCCTGCGGTATGAGCGCTAAGGGCAATAGAAAGAATATGGTCCAAATTTGGTGCACTTTCATCGGCCTGAACCATGTACACTGCATCGCTACAATCAAGTGGGTCCGGCATTTCATCTTTTAGTGTTAGGTTTACTCTTTTAGTGCCCCATCCAAGAGAAATCTGTTCGATGGTTGTCCACCCAGAGTATTCTGCTGCATAGCTATGAGTGCTTAGAAGACCTGCTGTTAGAATTGCTGCTAGTTTAGATCTCATAATATATATTGGTCCCTGCTTTTGGTATGATTGTGTTAATTGTCTATTCCACAGTTTTATCGGCAACTTCTGATTTTGCGCATCTTAATACACAGATAGTTAGAGTAAGGTGGGAGACTTTACTATTATATGATGTTGGCTCGCATTAATCCATCCGCTCTGCGGATGGTGTATTTTTCTGGTTCAAGTTTTGAGTGTTCATTGTGGTCAACAGGATATAATGTACGTTCTAATTTATACATTTGTATTACTTCATCTTTTTTCTCAGGTTGTTGATGATGGCTTTAGGGGTTTTTATGTCTTAACTGGTTAAATAGTCCTATTTAGAGGTAAGATTTCCGTACCTTTTTCGATCTGTATAGACGTTGACCTGTTATGTTGTCAGGGTGATACCGTCACCTCTTTTTTCAGCCAAAAAATATAAGATTACTCTGTATTTGACTTAACCAATTAGGGTGGTTGTCACTTTTGAGTCATGTGGCGATTAATATAGGAACAATATAGTTTTAAGGGTGACTTGGTGTGACTGTTGGTGTAATCTCATCCGGGTTTTGAACCTTTACAGTTTTGTATTTACAAGTGAATATTTATATTCTGTCAGCTAGAGTGAGCATTAGTTATGAAAAAGATTTTTTTATTTTTAGCGGCGATTGGTTTTTCCAATTCAGCACTTGCTTGGACTGAGTGTACCTTTACCCCTGAACATGTTTGGCTTGGTCTTGACGCCGAAAATGTTTGGGTGAAGTTTGAAGAAGGAAATTGGATCTTCAAAACTTCTGATGAAACAACCGATCGCCAGCTTAATTCAATTTTATCTATGACGATGGCTGCTATTACCTCAGATAGAAGTATTGTGGTCAGGTATACGGACGATAATGTTGTATGTACCGATTTGGATGGCGATAAAACCAGTGACTTTATGGGTATTAGCTTTAAGTAATTCATAGTTACTTGGTGATTAGTTTATTTGAGGGATTATTAGTATCCCAGTAATTGTGCTTGTTGAGCTTGAAACTCTCGAATAATTTGGGGGTTTCAGGTGGATGGTTATTGTAGGTTGTTTAGTGTTTATAGGAGTTTAGTGGCGTGAGCTTAAGTATTATTTAAGGTGATGTTTTATTGGGTGAGGCTTGTTTTTTCGCGACAAAAAATACCGACCCTTTTCCTGGCTGCCACTCTTTTTCAATGCTAAACCCAGCTTGAGTGAGTTTATTTGATAAGTCTTGCTTGTCAAGCGGATTAACATAAGGGGCTAACTTTAAGAACTGCATAATGGGCAATATAAGTCTCCAATTGCTATTTTTGAGTAACACTGTGCTAGAAACAAATATACCTCCAGGCTTTAATAGTTCATAGGTTCTAGCTATTGCTGTATCTATATCTTGCAGTAGATGTAGGATATTTAATCCTAAAATGGCATTGAAACTCTCATTGTTAAGCTCCAGTGTATCTAGCGTTCCTTGCTGAAATATAATATTTTTTATTGAGGCATCTATCGTTTTTTGTTTGGCAATTTCCAGCATCTTGTCAGAGATGTCGGTAGCAATAATGTTGTTCACATGTGGTGAATGATGAATAGCTGTGCTGCCGGTACCACATCCAAACTCAAGTACAGACCAGTTTGATTTAAAATACCCTTGTGTTATAGCCAATTTCCTTTTGTAGGCATCTAAATCTCTTATTGGGCTTTTCTCGTATCGGGCTGCAGTTTTGTCCCAAAATGTTTTTGAATCTATCACTTTTTATTCCCTCTTTAGGCTTGGTTGCTGATATTTATGTAAACTGTGGATAATATGCTCAATATAAATTTCTCTCACAGTTTCTAGTTGTTGCCGGCTAACTTTTCAGGATGGAAGTAAGCTTTCCATATTTTTGGAATATTAGTGGCTACCATTGTTCTCTACCCAAAGGTGATTGCTGCATATATTTATATCTCGAAATTTCTACTAAGTGTGTAACTTCCGCGCCAAAATTTGTACTGGAAATATAATGTGTATTTATTTTGGGTAGATAGCTTATTCTTAATTACCTATCTTGATATATGTATAAACATAAAAAATGAGACTTAAATAATTTCCTTTAATTTATATGGGGTAAGTCAAATTTTATACGAAGCCTACCTTCTCCAAATATATCAATCTTTCAATTTTGGGGGGCTATATCTCAAATTTGTGTAAGCATTACTCACTTTCTCTCTGGTCCACTTGACACGGTTTAGGCTTGGGAAATTAGAGATTTTGAGAAATGGATCACACTGCATTAAGCTCAGAAGCCTTTCGTGACCAGTTGGTCAATTTCATTGTCGCCCTGGAGATCTATGTGGCGCTATTAGTCATATTCTTGGCACTAATTAACCAGATACCTTTCGCAAGCCATAAAACAGTCTCGGCAATATAAAAAGACAATTTAAAAATTGGGAACAAGCCCGAGCAAAATAAAAGGACATCACAATGACACTTTATCAGCGATTGGGTGCGAGCTTCTCTCTACTATTGGCTGGACTCTTGGGGTCGACTTCAGCGAGTGCAGATAATTGCTACATCCTGGTTCATGGCCATGGTACTGAGGGCCATATTAAACAGCGAACCGATTCCCAGGGGAATCTTGAGCAGCCAGCTTTGGATTACTGGAGTGAAGCGTACTTCGATGAGTATACGGGTAGTGACTTTATTGAGCAGTTGCGTGTAAACGGCGGTAATTATGGTGTAGTTGGGTATAACTCTACCGATGAAGGCGAGATGCCATATTGGCATGACGGCACAGCGGGTGAAATTGCCCGGCAGATTATTGCCATTCGCAATGGGGAAGGCGATGACTTTGAGCACGAAAACCAGTGTGCAGCCGATGATACTTTCTATGTGATTGCACACAGTCAGGGCGCTACCCAGATGATGTATCTCGCTGGTAATGCGATCCCGGGTTCGCCCTACTATAACCGCGCCTACAACCAGTATGATTCCAACACCGTGACCGAAACCTCTGAAGTTTGTTCTGGTTCCTGGTTTTGGAAAAGCTGCAAAACGAAAACCGAAACTGTAAATGTTGCCGGCCTGGATGACGATTACGCAGTTGAAGTGGATTTTGAAACTGCCATCAGTGGCATCGCAGCAATCTTTACTACTGGTGGCGCAATAACTGGCACAGAGGGCGTTGACCGTTTGTGTAATGGTAGTTGGATTGAAGACTTGATCAATGACTGGTTTATCGGTCGTGAGTGTTCAGCCGTACGCTACCTGCAGACCAATGATGTCTATGCTGTACGCAACTATGTTGGCACCAACCTGGCCGCGCCGGTTTATACTATTGGTGGCTATGCGGGCTTCCCTGGTATCGAGAGCGCTAGCTCCCTGTTATTAAGCGGTGAGGACGATGGTTACATCAACTTGGCTTCCCAGATGAACTGTTCTGGATCTGCCAAGCGTAACTTGTGGTCAAACCTAAAGGAATATAAGACTTTCCTGGGAGTTGCTTACGGGAGTGCTATCTTCTCCTGCGATAATGACAACAAGGGAACAGCGCGCTCCTATAACCTGGCGAGTATTTATACCGATCATGACGCTCAGCGTAACGGCGGTATTATGGCCCCAGACTACACCGGTATCCCCGATGGCCTGAACTGTGGTGCCGGTAAAAATACGGCTGGTCGTATTGCTGCCTGCACAGAGTAATTAGCTGATCGTTTTAAAGAGCCCGCTTTTACGCGGGCTTTTTAATTTGCGGGAACCTAATATTTACTGCTATTAATTTTTAGCTCTAGTGATCCTCTATCACTTGCAAATTGTTCTCTGCTTTCATACGAGATATTTCGATCTCTTCCGCAAAAATCTCATGGATGCCGAAACGGTAACTGTCAGTACTATTTGCCGCATGGGTACCGTCTGGAATCGTTGTAAATGCAATGCGCCAGGGAGTGTTTCCTCGTTCTTTCCAGTGCTTATGCCAAGAGAGTGCATCATTGCGCAGGTTTGGCATATCATTAGAGCCGCTGGTTACTACCAGAGTCAGATCCTCTCTTGTCGCTTGCACAGGTTCCCTGTAGAAAAATTCCTGTTGTGGTAGGAAGGTGGCGTTACTAGCTATCAAGCCTTGAAATAAGTCGGGCTTAGAAAATGCCGTGTAAAGCACAAAATATCCCCCTCGACTTTGACCGAAGAGAACCCGTTGCTGAGGGTTTACCGCGTAGCGGCTTTCAACTACTGGCAAGAGCTCCTGCTCTAGAAAGTTGAGAAACTGCGCCGCACCGCCATACTTAAGTGTGTCACTGTCACCGGGTAGAGAAAAGTCAAAACTGCGATGATTGATCTCGGGTTTAAATGAGCCGTAAGCAATACCTACAATAATCGCCTCGGGGGCGTAATCGTCGTAATGCATAAACAGGTGATTAGTAGCCAAAATTGGGAATAGGGAATCCCCATCAAGGAGATAAATGACCGGGTAAGTTGTATCCTCGTTTGGATTATAGCCCTCTGGCAGGCGAGTATAGATATGGTAGGGGCGCCCAATAATCGCTGAATCCAGCTTAAAGTAGTCCCCATTCAGGGCAGGCAAAAACTCAAGAGGCTGGGAATGACTTTCAGGGGAAGAGTTACTTTGGTGGTTAGCAGGGCAGCCACTTAGCAGTCCGGCTGCTAATAGCGTTGATAGAAAACGAATAAGGGGCTTTTTCATCGAGTCTCCTATACTAACGATGGGATTCATTGGTTGACCAAATCTCTTCTTATATTCTCAAGTGGAGTGCTAATGAGCAATATAAAGCTTGCTGCTGGTATCGATTTTCCTGCAATAGAAGTAAAGCGACTTGGTGGAGGTGAGTTGGTACTGGGGAAGCCTGAAGGTAGCTTCCCTTGGCAAATGGTAGTCGTTTACCGAGGTAAGCACTGCCCACTATGTACCAAGTATTTGCGTGTCTTGAGTGTACTACTACCCCGCTATCATGCGGAGGGTATTGACGTGGCTGTTGTCTCTGCCGATACGGAGGAAAAAGCTTCTCTGCATATGGAAGCAATTCAGCCGGGATTTACTGTCGGTTACGGTTTATCAATACCCCAAATGCAGCAGCTTGGGCTCTATATTTCAAAACCCCGCTCCCCTGAAGAAACAGATAGGCCCTTTGCTGAACCGGGTGTTTTTGTCATCAACGAATCTGGAAGGCTGCAAATAGTCGACATTTCCAATGCACCTTTTGCGAGGCCTGACTTGCAAACGCTATTGGTGGGTATCGAGTTTATCCGAAATCCTGATAACCATTACCCAATTAGGGGAACATATTAAGATTTTTTAAATACCCTGCTAATTCAGGGAGCTATATTTTGGATTAAAAGTTTGTAGTAAAGTTAGAGGTCTGGAATTTAAGGGGGTAGGATAGTGACGAACGCTTTTCTCTCTGAGGTGAATCACTTCAAGCTTAATCCAATTGATAATAGTAAAGTCGTATTAATTGATGGCCCCAACCAAAGAGCTATACCCGTTTATGGTAGAGAGATTGTTGCTCAATACCAATTTCTCGATAAAGTGTTAGTTATCCTACATGATTGGTGGTCTCTGGATCAGGGAGTTAATATCTACCTACTCTCTAGAGGAAGAGTTTTGGATTTTGCTTTGAGTTCGGATATCGACTTATGGGGAGATTTAGATGACGTGAAAGTTATCCAACCGGATACTATTTGCTTTTCTTTTCCGAATGCTTTGCACTGGCGACTGCGCTGCTATAAGCGGGCAAGGCCGGCTTTATATCTTTCTCTTCCTTATAGTTTTTGGTGGCGTCGAAACTTATTTTATTCCTGGTTTTCATTGCAGCGCCTCAAGTGAATAGTATATATAAATATCAGGCGGCGAATCTGTAATTGTATATTACCCAAGTAAGATAACAGGTGTTTACCCTGTTATCTTACTTTTATTCAATAGAGCTGAACTTTCTTTGTCGGATTTTTGAAGCGATAGCTTCAACGTGAATAGCCTATTTAGAAGTTGTTCAGCTCTTCCCGTAGATCGATCTCTAGTTCCTCTGAGCTAGTAATCCATACGCTTTTATCCGGCGCAGGAAATACACCTATTTCAATGTCGTCACCTTTTAAGCCGGAAAGCCACTTCTTTAAAAACTGTGGTAAGGGAATGCTTTTAGGGGTGAGGCCCGTTTCATTCTCAGCATAGGCTTGGGCAAATTCAGCGCTTGGCCATACTGGCAGATATTCAAAGCCACCATCTTCATCGGTGTGTATTTTAAGAAAGCAATTTTGGCTATCGATCAGTATCCAGATCTCCCGCTCTTCTCCGGCTATGCTCAGAAAATACTCGTAGCGATCTTCACAGCTGAGATTAGTTATTTCACTTAAATCTGGGGTGCTCATATATCAATTCATTGTAGCTAGGTAATAGGCGAGTAGGGATAACTGAAGGCCTGCTCATCTAGAGGCATAGCTGTTATACCAATTAATGCGGGGCATTATGCGCGAATACAAGCCGCTATCCAAATGCTTTGCCGAGATGGTCAGCGGCAGGGGGAGAGAAAGAGTTTCTATAGAACTTAAGTCTATGGTTAGAGTGAAGAGGAAACTGGAATGCTCAAAATAAAAAAAACGGGCATTAAGCCCGTTTTCAATACTTCTCTTCCTGTGAGCGACTACTTTCTCCTTTTTAGTAATTCGCTAACCAGGAAGCGCTTACCACTGCAGTGCGCCGCCGGTTTGGTATTCGATAACACGGGTTTCAAAGAAGTTTTTCTCTTTGCGCAGGTCCATAATTTCAGACATCCACGGGAATGGGTTCTGAGCGCCAGGGAACTGCTCTTTCAGGCCCAGCTGGCTAAGGCGGCGGTTGGCGATAAACTGGAGGTACTCCTCCATCATATTCGCATTCATGCCGAGTACGCCGCGGGGCATGGTGTCGCGGGCATAGGCTACTTCAAGCTCCATACCCTCGAGAATCATCTGGGTCACTTCCTGCTGGAATTCCGCTGTCCACAAGTGTGGATTTTCCAGCTTAATCTGGTTGATAACGTCAATGCCGAAGTTCAGGTGCATAGACTCGTCGCGCAGGATGTACTGGAACTGCTCGGCAACACCGGTCATTTTGTTGCGGCGACCCATGGACAGGATCTGGCTGAAGCCACAGTAGAAGAAAATACCCTCAGTGACAGCGTAGAAGGCGATCAGGTTGCGCAGCAGCTCCTGGTCGGATTCAACGGTGCCGGTTTTGAAGTTGGGATCACCGATGGCCTGGGTGTGGGACAGGCTCCAGGCCGCTTTTTTGGCAACCGCAGGCACTTCGCGGTACATATTGAAGACTTCACCTTCGTCCATACCCAGGGACTCTACACAGTACTGGTAGGCGTGGGTGTGAATGGCTTCTTCAAAAGACTGACGCAGCAGGTACTGGCGGCACTCCGGGTTGGTGATATGACGGTAGATCGCCAATACCAGGTTGTTAGCAACCAGGGAGTCTGCGGTGGAGAAATAGCCCAGAGAGTATTCTACGATGCGACGCTCGTCCTCGGTCAGACCGTTGGGGTCTTTCCACATGGACACGTCTTTGTTCATATTGATTTCTTGGGGCATCCAGTGGTTGGCGCAGCCGTCCAGGTATTTTTGCCAGGCCCAGTCGTATTTAAAGGGAACCAACTGGTTGAGGTCAGCGCGGCAATTAATAATGCGCTTTTCATCTACCTGGATGCGGGCCGCACCCATTTCCAGTTCTTCCAGGCCGGGAGCCGGGTCCATATTAGCAACTGCGGCACGGGCGGCATCAACGGCAGTGGAGCCGCTTTGGGCCGCAGGCGACGCCGGAGCGGCTGTGTAGGAAGCGCTGGGCTCCTGCACGGATTTTGCCTGGGCCTCCGGCGTCGGTCGCGGTTCGGTTGCTTTTTCAGGTTGTTGGGGCTTGGTGTCGATGTCGTCCCAGCTCAGCATAGTTGGCCCTTTTGATCGGTCTCACTATCGAAAGTTCGATAAAAAATTCTTAAATCTTCCTGGTGTATTACTCACTAATTGTGTGTAACCAGGGATGACATACCGGTGATTTTTTTTACCGGCAATAATTCATTACAGGCTCGTATTTTTAACTCGCCTGGGCACAGAAAATCCTGTGCCAGATCAATTTTTGCTGCGCTTTTGTGCATTTATTTGCACTGAATTTTCGCTGGCAATTGCACTGGGTTTTCTCGGGAAAATAAGCCGCAGCCGATCCCCGGTCCCTATGGTATTACCCACTATTAAAATAATGGGTGGACCGGGGTCGCTGCGCATGGTCATGCCCGCACTTGCGGTTACGACGCTCTCCCCCGAGAGTCAGTGCAGCCCCTGTAAAAAAGGGGCTTAAATTTTACTGGCAGGCCTCGCAATCCGGGTCGTCCAGTGAGCAGGCCTGAGGCACTGCGGCCGGTGCAGGTGCAGCTTGCTCAGCAGGTGCTGCCGCAGCCACTCCGTTGCTACCGCCGTGTGCACTTACCGCGTTCAGGGTGCCACTATTTACCGTAGATTTCTCTGTGGTAGTGGCAGCCAGTGCGCGCAGGTAGTAAGTGGTTTTCAGGCCACGGAACCAAGCCATGCGATAGGTCAGGTCCAGCTTCTTGCCGTCGGCGCCGGCAATATACAGGTTCAGGGACTGGGCCTGGTCGATCCACTTCTGGCGACGGCTGGCAGCGTCCACGATCCAGCGTGGCTCCACTTCAAACGCGGTGCGGTATTTCGCTTTCAGGTCTTCCGGTACGCGATCGATTTTCTGTACAGAACCTTCATAGTATTTCAGGTCGTTAACCATGACCTGATCCCACAGGCCGCGATCTTTCAGATCGTGTACCAGGTAGGGGTTTACTACGGTGAATTCGCCGGACAGGTTCGATTTCACATACAGGTTTTGGTAAGTCGGTTCGATCGACTGGGAAACTCCGGTGATATTGGCAATGGTCGCAGTAGGAGCGATTGCCATTACGTTGGAGTTACGCATACCTTGGGCTTTTACTTTCTCGCGCAGGCCGTCCCAGTCCAGAGTGGAGCTGGTGTCCTGTTCGATAAACTGCTGGCCGCGCTGCTCAGCCAGGATCTGGATGGAATCCAGTGGCAGAACACCTTTGCTCCACAGGGAGCCTTCGTAGGTCTGGTACTTGCCGCGCTCGGCTGCCAGGTCGCTGGAAGCGGAGATGGCTTCGAAGCTGATCGCTTCCATGGTGTTATCGGCGAAGGCCACGGCTTCGTCGCTGGCATAGGCGATGCCGGCCTTGTACAGCGCGTCCTGGAAGCCCATCAGGCCCATGCCCACAGGACGGTGACGCATGTTGGACTGGCGTGCACTTTCAACCGCGTAGTAGTTGATGTCGATAACGTTATCGAGCATACGCACCGCAGTTTTTACGGTATTGGCCAGCTTGGTGCGGTCGAGTTCACCATTTTCACCAATGTGTTGAGCCAGGTTGACGGAGCCCAGGTTACACACGGCGATTTCGTCGTCGGCCTTAGTGTTGAGAGTGATCTCGGTGCACAGGTTGGAGCTGTGAACCACACCGGCGTGCTGCTGCGGACTGCGCAGGTTGCAGCTGTCTTTAAAGGTGATCCAGGGGTGGCCGGTTTCGAACAGCATGCCCAGCATCTTGCGCCACAGGTCTAGTGCGCGGATCTTCTTGAACAGACGCAGCTTGCCTTCGGCAGCCAGTTGCTCGTAGTGGTTGTAGCGTTCTTCGAATGCGGTGCCGAACAGGTCGTGCAGGTCCGGGCAATCGGCCGGGGAGAACAGGGTCCACTCTTTGTCTTCGAACACGCGCTTCATAAACAGGTCGGGGACCCAGTTAGCGGTGTTCATATCGTGGGTGCGGCGGCGGTCGTCACCAGTGTTTTTGCGCAGCTCGAGGAATTCCTCGATATCCAGGTGCCAGGTTTCCAGGTAGGCACAGACAGCGCCTTTGCGTTTACCGCCCTGGTTGACGGCTACTGCGGTGTCATTGGCCACTTTCAGGAAGGGCACAACACCTTGGGACTTGCCGTTGGTGCCTTTGATATAGGAACCCAGGGAGCGCACCGGCGTCCAGTCATTGCCGAGACCGCCTGCCCACTTGGACAGCATGGCGTTATCGCGGATCGCGCCGTAAATGCCGTGCAGGTCGTCCGGTACCGTGGTCAGGTAGCAGGAGGACAGCTGCGGGCGCAGGGTGCCGGCGTTGAACAGGGTCGGGGTGGAACTCATGTAGTCGAAAGAGCTCAACAGGTTGTAGAACTCTACCGCGCGCTCGTTTTTGTTCTCTTCATTAATGCTGAGGCCCATGGCGACACGCATAAAGAAGATCTGCGGCAGCTCAAAACGAATATCGTCGCTGTGCAGGAAGTAGCGGTCGTACAGAGTCTGCAGGCCCAGATAAGTGAACTGGTGATCGCGCTCGCCTTTTAGAGCTTCGCCGAGTTTTTCCAGGTCGAAGGTGGCCAGTGCCGGGTCCAGCAGGTCCAGCTCGATACCCTTTTTCACGTAAGTGGGCAGGGTAGAGGCGTACAGCTTTTCCATCTCGTGCTGGGTGGCGCGCTCGGCAACACCGAGGAAGCGCAGAGCTTCGGAGCGCAGCTTGTCCAGCAGCAGGCTGGCGGTAGCGAAGGTGTAATTGGGCTCCTGCTCAACCAAGGTGCGCGCAGTGATTACCAGTGCGGTGTTGATATCGTTTTCGGAAACACCGTCGTACAGGTTTTTCAGGGCTTCGTTAAGAATTGCCGCGCTGTCGACATCTTTGAGGCCTTCACAGGCTTCTTTGACAACGGTGCGCAGGCGCTCCATATCCAGAGGTGCAAGGCTGCCATCGTCCTGCTTTACACGGATGCTGGGGTGGGCATCGACGGCTTGCTCGGCAATTTGAGCAGTTTTTTCTTTCTCTGCGCGCAGGCGGGCGTGTTCTTCGCGGTAGAGTACGTAGTCGCGGGCAACCTTTTGTTCACCGGCGCGCATCAGGGCCAGCTCTACCTGGTCCTGGATCTCTTCAATGTGGATAGTGCCGCCAGAGGGCATGCGGCGTTTGAAAGTGGCACTGATCTGGCCGACCAGCTCTTCAACTTGCTCGTGGACACGGCTGGAAGCAGCGGCGGTGCCGCCTTCAACAGCGAGGAAGGCTTTAGTCACGGCGACGGCGATTTTGCTGTCGTCGTAGGGTACAACGGTGCCATTGCGCTTGATTACGCGGATCTGGCCCGGTGCAGTAGCGGCCAGAGTCGTGCCGCCAGTCGCCTGGTCGCTGGAGGTGCCTGATTTTTCCGCAGGCACGGCTTGAGAGCGCCCTGTCTCTGTGTGCATGTAAATCTCCGAAAGGTTTGTACTGTTGTCTGTCCGCGTGCGTTCAAAAGAACGGCGGCCACATGACTGCGTGGCATGGCGGAGCGTGTCCTTCGCATTGCCAGTGTTTATCCACAGCTGTGGACACTGGAAACAGGCGGCTTGTCACTGGCTATCTGAAAAGGTTTGCCAGCTGCTGCCTGTGGCGGAAATTCCATTCCGCCCGCTTACCTCTGATTCTGCTTTGAAAAAAGCAGCGCCTGACGCCCACTGCCAAAAAGTGTGGTGATGCGCCGGAATTTGCCCCACAAAATGGGGGTGCTCTTAAGCCTCTACCCCAATATATAGGGGGTCGGCCTCGAGTGCGCTACAAGATAATGCGGTAGGCGGGTCAGTTCAAGGCGAATAACTATGTAGTTGTTTGTGGATAAATTGTGGGTAGAGGTGCTGAGTCAGTAGCCACTTTCGCGGCAGAGCCCGCCAGCCCTGGGCTGCAAAGGAGTGGGTGCCGGGGAAGAACGCTGGGTACAGTGTCTTACAATTTTTTTTAATAGCTCGAGCGCTGTAAATTAACAACGGCAATAACCATTTGCAAATGGCTGCTCTTTGAGCAAAGTGGTACTCAATTGCTCAATTTACTGACGCTTATTTAATTCTGACATCTTGGCTGGCTGTAAATTAGTCGTTGGCGCCGATTGCTAAATTTAGCGATCTCTTGATTGTTTTGTCGCCAATCGCATCTTTTATACATTGTCGGGGAGAGGCGCAGGGGAGTGAGTACAGGTAGCAGGGTACAACCGCAGGAGTGGCTGTACCCTTTTAGGGTTTATCGACTGTGGTCTTGGAGGAATTCCATCAGGGCTTTTTGCGCATGAAGGCGGTTTTCAGCCTCATCCCATACCACCGAGATGTTGCCATCCTCTAAAAGTTCGGCACTCACCTCCTCTCCACGGTGGGCGGGCAAGCAGTGCATAAAGATGGCATCGCTATTGGCATGGCTCATCAGCTCGTGGTCCACGAGGAAGTTCTCGAAGGCTTTCAGGCGGATCTGTTGTTCAGTTTCCTGTCCCATGGAAGCCCACACATCGGTAGCCACCCAATCGGCCCCTTTCACAGCCTCCACTGGATCGTGTACTACGGTGACCCGATCACTTGCCGAAGCGAGGATATTGGCGTTGGGCTCGTAGCCGGGCGGGCAGGCTATGCGCAGCTCAAAATTGCACAGGCGGGCAGCATTAATATAGGAGTGGCACATATTGTTGCCGTCGCCAACCCAGGCGACCACCTTGCCCTCTGGACTGCCGCGGTGCTCTACAAAGGTTTGGATATCTGCGAGCAGCTGGCAGGGGTGGTAGCTGTCGGAGAGGGCATTAATCACCGGTACCTTTGAATATTCGGAGAAGCGCTCCAGTACCTGGTGGCCAAAGGTGCGAATCATCACCATATCCACCATGCTGGAAATTACTCGGGCGCTGTCTTCAACGGGCTCCCCACGGCCTAACTGAGTATCGCGGGGAGATAGGAAGAGGGCGCTGCCGCCCATCTGTGCCATACCGGCCTCAAATGAAACGCGGGTGCGAGTAGAGGATTTCTCAAAAATCATCCCCAGCACTTTGCCGCGAAAAAGGTCGGTATTTATTCCTTGAGTGCGCAGTGTTTTGAGTTCGATCGCGCGCTCAATAATTTGCTTGAGCTCTTCCGAAGACAAGTCTGTCAGGGTAAGAAAATGTCTGATCGCCATAAGCTGTTCTCCTTTTTTTGCATCAGACTGCTTGCAGTGCAAACTGGTGAATCAGTGAGCTGATATCGTTTGCCAATTGATGGCACTCGTCGTCGCTGAGTGTGAGTGGGGGAAGCAGGCGAACTACATTGCCGGCTGTAACATTGATCAGTAATCCGAGCTCGCGGGCTTTGTCCACCAGTGTGGCACAGGGCTGCTGTAATTCGATGCCGATCATCAGCCCCAGCCCGCGCACCTCTTTAACCTGGTTGCAATCGGATAACTGCTGTTGCAGCTGATGAAGCAAGCGTTGCCCTAACACCTCGGCACGCTCTACCAGCCATTCATTTTCCAGTGTTTCGAGAACTGTCAGGGCTGCGCTGCAGGCGAGAGGGTTGCCGCCAAAAGTGGAGCCGTGGGTGCCCGCAGAAAATAACTGTGCGGCAACTCCCCTTGCCAGGCAGGCTCCGATGGGAACGCCATTCCCGAGCCCTTTGGCGGTTGTCACAACATCGGGCTTTATTCCTTCATGCTGGTAGGCAAACATTTTGCCGCTGCGGCCGTTCCCGCTCTGCACTTCATCCAGCATCAGGAGCCAATCATGCTGATCGCAGAGTTCTCGCAATTGACTTAGGTAGTTGGGGGAGGGGATACGTACACCACCCTCCCCCTGGATCGGTTCTACCAGTATTGCGACAATATCGTTACGTTCAGCCGCGAGCTTTTCGATGGTTGCGGTGTTATTAAACGGTACACGCAGGAAGCCCTCAGGCAGAGGACCGAAGCCTTCTTGGATTTTTTCATTACCGGTTGCTGTCAGGGTGGCCAGGGTACGGCCGTGGAAAGCGCCTTCCATTACCAGGATTTGAGGGATTTCAATGTTGCGGCTATTGCCTAGCCGGCGAGCTAATTTAATCGCTGCTTCATTGGCCTCAGCACCGGAATTGGAGAAAAAGACATTGTCCATGCCAGACAACTGTACCAGCTTGTCCGCCAGTTTCTCCTGAGCCGGGATATTGTAGAGATTGGATACATGTAACAGGGTTCGGATCTGCTCGTGTAGGGCTAGGGTCACTTTGGGGTGGCAGTGGCCAAGGCCGCAGACGGCGATTCCAGAGATTGCATCCAGGTATCGTCGGCCCTGATCATCCCACACATAGTTGCCTTCACCCCGCACTAGCGTGAGGGTTCGATCGCCATAGTTTTGCATGAGTGTCGAGGTGGCCACTGAGGCATCTCCTTAGATATTGACTGTCTGGATTATCTCTTTTCCGCAGAAAATTCTGTTTAAGTCTTTTAATCTGCACTTAATATTGATTGGGGTAATACTAACACAGCATTTATATACTGTGCGCTACCTGGGTGGCTGAATTTTCAACATTGTGTGCAGTGTTTCAGGTCTGCAGTTCTTGCATTCATCAGGGGGATGGTGTGCCGGCCCCACTGGGGTACAATGGATGCCGGCGCGCTATATCAGATGATGGTATGGTGCCTATACACTTACTTTTTGCTTCGACCACCTGAGGTTTTTCACGCTTATGGATACACTGGAGAACATCAAGCAGCAGATCGCTGATAACACCATTCTGCTTTATATGAAAGGTAGCCCTAATGCCCCCCAGTGCGGCTTTTCCATGCGGGCCTCCCAGGCGATGATGGCTTGCGGTAAGCGCTTTGCCTACGTTGATATTCTGGCTAACCCGGACATCCGCGCTGAGCTGCCTAAGTACGCGAACTGGCCGACGTTCCCCCAGCTGTGGGTTAAGGGCGAACTGATCGGTGGCTGTGACATCATTATGGAAATGCACGAGAACGGTGAGCTGAAAACCTTGATTGATGAGGCATCAGCGGAGAGCGAGGGCGAGGATTGATTTCCGTTTTTGCTCCAATATGTCTGTCGCTATAGATGGCAGGCATATTGTAGGAACAAAAAAAACCGCAGCGAAAACTGCGGTTTTTTTATGCCTGTGAGAGGACTTAAACTACTTGCCAGAGTGGCCGGCTGCAGTTTCCATTTGAGTTTGCAGGTAGTTTTGAATGCCAACTTTGTCGATCAGCTCCAGCTGGGTTTCCAGCCAATCTACATGCTCTTCCTCAGACTCGAGGATTTTCTCCAGCAATTCACGGCTGCCGTAATCCCGAACGGACTCGCAATAGGCGATGGCCTCACGCAGGTCGGGGATGGCCTTGGATTCAATTTTTAAGTCGCATTTGAGCATCTCTTCGGTATTTTCACCGATCAGAAGTTTGCCCAAGTGCTGCAGGTTTGGAATACCTTCGAGGAAAAGAATGCGCTCGATCAGCCAATCGGCATGCTTCATTTCATCGATGGATTCATGATATTCCTGTTTGCCCAGCTCTTTTAAACCCCAGTTATCGTACATGCGGGCGTGTAGGAAATACTGGTTAATAGCTACCAGTTCATTACCCAGTACTTTATTTAAATGCTCAATTACCTTGGGGTCGCCTTTCATAGCCTGTGCTCCTGAAGCCCTGCCAACTCAATAAGGTTCGCAGAGAGTTCCTATTTGTAAGTCGCTAGAGATTAGTTGATATTTTTAGTTACTAAAGTTTATTAGTCACTAAAGTCTGCGGCTGCCTGATTTACCTAATTTTATTTTAGGGTTTAAGCTGCAATCGGGGCTGAGTTTGCGTTGCGATTTGCGGCAAGTCAAGAAATAATTTTTCTTGCGGAATGCAGGAAAAACAAGGGTTTTAACGCAAATTTAGCCGAAAATGGCAACGAAAATAATTATCATTTAGGTTGTGTGAGCAATGCAGCAATAAGTCATTTATTTCGAATATTAACCCTTGTTATTGATAGGTTGCGTACTTTAGTTGAGGCTAATGTTTTCACGTTTGGTATTAATAATGCTTCTTATTTATATATGCAGGTGAAACGCTTGTAGTCATAAGCTGAGTCAAAACCTTTTCCAGTATTCGAATGGCGCTTGAATAATTAATTTTATTTATAAATTAAATGACCCCATCTTTTGATGGTTTGCCATCTGACCGACTCATTGAATGGCTACCTGAGATATAAAAGTGATTGGGGGATCTTTTGTTGATGGAATCATGTCCTGAATTGATGTTGATCACTGTTGAATGTCACGTGGATTACAAAGGGATTAACAAAGCGGTGTCTGAATAAATCCATGATACTTTCGGGCTCCTGAAGTCAGCAGATATTCGGTGCTTCGTTGCAAGTACCCTGTCTAACAAGACCCACCCTACAGGCTTTCATGGCAATTCATGCTCTGCGCTGTAAGAACCAAAAACCTCACGGAATTATTTAGAAGCTCTCTAAAACAGGTTTTCTTAATGTTCAGCTCTTCCGATCCAAAGGATATTGCTGAGAGACCGGAGAGGTAAGTAACTCGGAGGGCTAAAGTTTGGTGGGTATGTAAAGCCGGGGGGTGTTTTCAGGTTGAGATTTATAGCTGTCTAAGGTTGGCCAATATATGTTCAGGCTGAGAGCGGCGACAAAGACAATGGGTGTAAGTAAGTTCGATCTGAGTGGGGGTCTTATACAGGCTCGTAAGGTTTTACGGAGAGATGAAAGTGGTAAAGAGGCCACTAGAGGAGGGTGGCCATCTTGGGCGGTCAGCTGGCGGAGTAGAAGAGGCCGCTGTTGGCAGAGGACACCATCCCACCGCTCATGGTCTCGTCGATGATCTCCTTGGTCTGCTCGGCACAGCGTCCACATTGAGAAGAAACGCCCAGCTGGCGTCTCAAAGCCTTCACCGAAGTGGAGCCATCATAGATCGCCTCTTTAATCTGGCGGTCAGTTATGCCCTTACAAATACATACATACATGGCGGTGGCTCTGTTCAACTCTTACTCAATAGTAGTCAGGTAGGAATCCTATTGCAATTGAGAATGAGTGTCAATAAGATTCCGGAATGATCGCATTTCACCCTCTTTGTTTGCTATTTGTACATTTTTGCGGGTAGGTCATCCTATTTTGGGTGTTAGTTCACGCATAGCCGTTCTGCTATCAGCCTGATTTAAAAAATTTATGGGCCTGAAATAAGTGGGTGTGTATCATAGCGGCCCACTATTAATTCCCATTCGATTTATAGCTGTTGCTCATAAATTGAACACTCTACGTATCATCAACAACCCATCATTGGATTGAGGAGGTTTTCATGGCAGTTCTGGTAGGCAAGCCGGCTCCGGATTTCACCGCTGCAGCGGTATTGGGTAACGGCGAGATCGTCGATACTTTTAACCTGAAAGAAGCAATCAAAGGTAAGAAGGCTGTAGTTTTCTTCTACCCGCTGGACTTCACCTTCGTATGTCCTTCTGAGCTGATCGCTTTCGACCACCGTTTCGCTGAGTTTGAAAAGCGCGGTGTTGAGGTAATCGGTGTATCCATCGATTCCCAGTTCTCTCACAACGCATGGCGTAACACCTCCGTCAACGACGGTGGTATCGGCCCGGTTAAGTACACCCTGGTTGCAGACGTTAAGCACGAAATCTGCCAGGCGTACGACGTAGAAGCTGACGCTGGTGTTGCTTTCCGCGGTTCCTTCCTGATCGACGAAGAAGGCAATGTACGTCACCAGGTAGTTAACGATCTGCCGCTGGGCCGTAACGTTGACGAAATGCTGCGCATGGTTGACGCTCTGGCGTTCCACCAGGAGCACGGTGAAGTTTGCCCCGCCGGCTGGCAGGAAGGCGACAAAGGTATGAACGCTTCTCCGGAAGGTGTAGCGGCTTACCTGAGCGAGAACGCTGAGAAGCTGTAAGACGCTTTTTGCGCTGGGGTCTCCGGACCCCAAAAAGAAGAACCGCCGCAAGGCGGTTTTTTTGTTTGTACAAGCCTTGTTGCGCTGACCTGCGCTGATTGGCATGGCCGTCCCCGCGCCGGAGAAAAGTGCAGACTAGAATTCAGCAGTCAGTCCTGCGTGGCGCCTAAATAGAGTTTTTGCCCGCTGGCTGCTAGTCTTATCTGCAACTACCGGATTGCTTTGGCGGCTCGATTTGCTTATGAGACCTGCAATTCTTTCAAATATCGTCTACGTCATGCGCGCCTCTATGGCACGTTTTTTTCTCTTCCTGGTGATTCTGGGGAGTCTGTCCCTGCCTGCGCAAGCGGCTGATATAGACGACAGGGCCAAACAGTTTGGCCGATACTTCAAACAGATGATGGCGGGTAAATCTATACCCGGCGGCGCCTATGTCATCGTGGATGGCAACCGGGTGGTCGCGATGGATACCTATGGCGTCAGGGTCCGGGGTAAATCCGGCAAGGTGGATCAGGACACGGTGTTCCGTCTGGCCTCGGTATCCAAGACCTTCGCTGCCAGTATGGCCACTATGTTGGAGCATGAAGATCGCTTCAAATGGGATGACAAGGTGGTCAACTATGTGCCGGACCTGAGCTTTAAGACGCCTTCACTGTCTCGCCAGCTTCAGGTGGAGCACCTGCTCAGCCATTCCTCGGGCCTGACCCCCAACGCCTACGACAACTACCTTGAGGACAACAAGCCTCTCAGCAAGATATTGCCCAAGTTTGCCAATATCGATCCGCGCTGCACGCCGGGAAAATGCTACGGCTACCAGAATGTGTTGTTCAGCCTTATTGAGGATGTGATTTTTGAGGCGACTGGGGTCTCCTTTGCCAGCCAGCTGAAAAAGCGAATTTTTGTCCCGCTGAAAATGCAGAACGCATCGGTCGGCTGGGAGAGCTTTATGGCCTCCGACAACCGTGCTGCACCCCATATTCAAACAGGCAGCGGCTGGCGCCCGGTAAAGGTGGAGAAGGAATACTACTTTGCTGCACCGGCGGCGGGAGTGAATGCCAGTATCTCTGATATGGCCCAGTGGCTGAAAGCGCAGATGGGCTACTACCCGAAGGTGCTATCACCGGAAGTGATCGCCGATATGACCACTGAGCGAGTCGCTACCCAGCGTCATATGCGCCATCGTATCTGGAGAGATTACCTGTCTCATGCAGGCTACGGCTTGGGCTGGCGCCTCTACACCATCGGTGATGACCGTATTATTTACCACGGCGGTTGGGTTGCAGGCTTCCGTGCGGCGGTGGCCTATTCGGAAAAGTTGAAAGTGGGTATTGCCATCCTGATGAATGCGGAGTCCCGAGTGATCTCAGATCTCACAGCCAATTTCGTGATCGATATTACTGGCAAAGGCAATCTCGCTACCGCTCAAACCAGTGGAGATCGCTGATCTCCACTGGTAAGTGATTGTCCCTCCCCCCTTGAAACCTGCTGGCTGATCCCAATATTTGCTCCCTGTTCCGATTGACGTTTACGGGGAGACCGAATAGATGACCGTTGAGGCCCAAAAAGAGAGCCATGGATTCCAGACGGAAGCCAAGCAGCTACTGCACCTGATGATCCACTCGCTCTACTCCAATAAGGAGATTTTCCTGCGCGAGCTGGTATCCAACGCTTCTGATGCCGCCGACAAGCTGCGTTTTGAATCGCTGTCCAAGCCCGAATTACTGGGTGAAGATGCAGACCTGCGCATTCGCATCGAGTTTGACAAGGAAGAGGGCACACTCACCATTACCGATAACGGTATTGGTATGAGCCGTGATGAAGTTATCGAAAACCTCGGTACTATCGCTCGCTCCGGCACCTCTGCATTTATGCAGCAGCTGACCGGAGACCAGAAAAAAGATGCGCACCTGATCGGCCAGTTCGGTGTGGGCTTTTACTCCGCCTTTATCGTCGCTGACAAAGTTGACGTATTCACTCGTCGCGCCGGTTTGAATTCCGACCAGGGTGTGCACTGGGAGTGTCACGGTGAAGCGGAATACTCCGTAGAGACTGTAGAGTGGCCCCAGCGCGGTACCCGGGTGGTTCTGCACCTGAAAGAAGAAGCGAAAGAGTTTGCCGATAACTGGCGCCTGCGTTCCATCATTAAAAAGTACTCTGATCACATTGCCATTCCGGTGGAAATGTTGAAAGAGGAAATGCCGGCGGCGGAAGAGGGCGAAGAGCCGAAAGAAGAGAAAGCGCCTGAGTTTGAAGCAGTAAACGCTGCCCAGGCCCTGTGGACTCGTCCTCGCTCGGAAGTGAAATCTGAGGAGTACAAGGAGTTCTACAAGCATATCTCCCACGATTTCGACGATCCCTTAACCTGGAGCCACAACCGAGTAGAGGGCAAGCAGGATTACACCAGCCTGCTTTACATCCCTGCGCGCGCACCGTTTGATCTGTACCAGCGCGATGCGGCTCGCGGCCTCAAGCTGTATGTGCAGCGCACTTTTATCATGGACGATGCGGAGCAGTTCCTGCCGCTGTACCTGCGTTTCGTGAAAGGTGTTCTGGACTCCAACGATCTGCCGCTGAACGTATCCCGTGA
The DNA here is from genome assembly GCF_052467815.1 of Microbulbifer maximicatervae (SeqCode). Lineage (NCBI taxonomy): Bacteria > Pseudomonadati > Pseudomonadota > Gammaproteobacteria > Cellvibrionales > Microbulbiferaceae > Microbulbifer > Microbulbifer maximicatervae (SeqCode). Next base: position 55,253 of record NZ_CP174326.1, on the reverse strand, counting down.
AATCCTGCAAAAAGATCGCAATACCGATGCGATCAAGAGCGCGCTGACCAAGCGTGTTCTGGATATGCTGGATAAATTGGCGAAGAAAGATGGCGATGAGTACCAGAAGCTCTGGGACCTGTTCGGCAATGTATTGAAAGAAGGTCCGGCTGAAGATTTCTCCAACAAAGAGAAAATTGCCAAGCTGCTACGCTTCGCCAGCACCCATACCGATACCGAGAAGCAGGATCAATCCCTGGAAGACTATGTGGGTCGCATGAAGGATGGCCAAAAGGCGATCTACTACGTGTGTGCCGACAACTTCGCTACGGCCAAGTCCAGCCCCTACCTGGAAGTATTCCGCAAGAAGGGTATCGAAGTGCTGCTGCTCACCGATCAGGTGGACGAGTGGTTCGTGGGTCATATGAACGAGTTCGACGGCAATCAGTTCCAGGACGTGGCCAAAGGTGCGCTGGACCTGGGTGAAGCCGAGAGCGATGAGGACAAGGCTGAGCGCGAAAAAGTTGAGCAGGAGTCCGGTGCCCTGGTTGAGCGGGTACAGGAAGTTCTGGAAGGTCGCGTTGAATCCGTACGCGCCACCACTCGCCTGGTGGACTCCCCAGCGTGTCTGGTGGTGAGCGAACAGGATATGGGCCCGCAAATGCGCCGCATCCTGGAACAGGCCGGCCAGGCCCTGCCAGATGCCAAGCCGATCTTTGAAATCAATCCGTCCCACCCACTGGTACAGCGTCTGGACCAGGAGGCGGATGAAGATCGCTTTGCGGATCTCACCAATATCCTGATGGACCAGGCTAATCTGGCTGCCGGTAACCAGTTGGCAGATCCGGCGGATTATGTGCGCCGCCTGAACACGCTGCTGCTGGAAATGCACGGCTAAGTCAGCGCTATTGATTGGTGCTAAGCGATGGCCAGCGGAGTTGTTTTAGGCTTTGCTGGCCCCAGAAGCGGCCCTTGCCGGATCGAACGGTATTTTATCGGTTGGTCACGGCAGAGGGCCGTTTTTGTTATTTACTGTGCCGTTTCGCACAATTGGCAGAAGTTTAAAACAAATTGACCCCATTGGGCTCAGCGGGTCATGCCTCTATAATCCGCAAGTCTTATAAGAAGCTTTATCGGTGTGACAATGCAAAAAGAAACTTCCAACCCCCTCGCTATTGCCGTATTGGGCGGCGGCAGTTTCGGAACCGCGATTGCTAACATTGTGGCGGGCAACGGCCACGATACCCGCCAGTGGATGCGCAATGCGGAGACGGCGGCTGAGTGTCGCGACACTCGAGAAAACCATAGATACCTGCCCGGCGTGCCCCTGCACCCGGAATTGCAACTTACCAGCGACCTGGAGCAAGCGGTCGATGGCTGCAATATCGTCTTTGTGGCGATACCCAGTAAATCCTTTCGCGAAGTGGTAAAAAAAGTGGCCCCGCTGTTGGCGCCGGGTACCATGCTGATCTCAACCACCAAGGGAATCGAGCACGACAACTTCCACTTAATGAGCGATATCCTGCGCGAGGAAACCACCGGCATGCGCGTTGGGGTCTTGAGCGGACCAAATTTTGCAAAAGAAATTGTTGCGGGGCACTACACTGCAACGGTGGTGGCCAGTGAAGACGAGGCGCTTTGCAAAGCGATTCAATCGGCACTGCACTCGGAAACTTTCCGGGTTTATTCCAGTAACGATGTGTTTGGGGTAGAGCTTGCCGGTGCGCTAAAAAATATCTACGCGATCGTCACTGGTATGGCTGCGGCACTGGAGCGCGGGCAAAATACCATCAGTTTATTGATCACCCGCTCCCTGGCAGAAATGATGCGTTTTGCCGAAGCGATGGGTGCCGATCCCATGACGTTTATCGGTCTAGCTGGTGTTGGCGACTTGATTTTGACCTGTTCCTCAGATCTCAGCCGAAATTACCGGGTGGGGTATATGGTCGGTAAAGGCAAGCCGCTCGATCAGGCTGTCGCAGAAATCGGTCAGGTGGCCGAAGGTGTGAATACGGTTCGTCTGATTAAACAGAAAGCCGACGAAATGGGTGTCTACATGCCCTTGGTTTCCGCGATTCACGCCATATTATTTGAACAGCGGCCGATTCCTGAGGTGATTCGTAATTTGATGTCGGGCGCGCAAACTTTTGATGTGGCCTACTCGGCCAAGCCTTAAATGGAAGCCTCATATGAAAAATGACGATCTAAAGCGCAATCTTACTTCCGGCAACCAGTGGGTGCGCCTTATCTATATGGTGCTGTTTGCAGTGTGCCTTCAGGTTGCCGCGTGGTTACTGATGGCGGTAGTGATACTGCAATTCCTGTTTTCGATTATCAGCGGGAAATCCAACGATAATCTGCGTCGCTTTGGCGATCAGCTCGCCTCCTATGTTTACCAGGCGATCCAGTTCCTGATCTACAACTCCGACGAAAAGCCTTTCCCGTTTGCCGAGTGGCCTGAATCTGAAGTAGAGGATTTGTCCGGTTACGAGGGCGCCGAAGATGTTTCTGCAGAAGTGGTTTCTACAGAAGTAAAGCGTGAAAAGGACAAGGCTGAAGACGAAGCCGAGGATGCCATTATCCTGGGTAGCTCCGAGCCCGAGAGCAGTGAAAAGCCCGAGCTGGTTGAGGAAAGTGCCGACGACGCCGACAAACCTGTCGACAAGAACTAATTGCTTTTCCTATCGCTAATTTATCCGGTGCCTTATCCGTGGGCACCGGATAAATATCTGCTGCCCTCCCTACGAATATTCCCGCAGATATCAACAAAGTAACAACCTACCCTTGAGGAAGCCCCATGCAGCTGTTTATTTTGCGTCACGGTAAAGCCGAGCCCATGCTCGCCAATGATGCAGAGAGAGCCCTGACAGAGCGCGGGCGCAGGCAGGTTGCACAGGTTTGTAAAAAGCGCGCCGAGGAACTGGCGGCGGTAAAGGCTATTTGGGCCAGCCCATTTGTACGCACTCAGGAAACCGCTGAGATTGCTGCCGCTCAACTGGGGTTGCCCGTTATTACCGAACCGCTGTTGATCGGCAATACCCACCCACAGCAACTGCTCGACCATTTGCAAACCCAGGATACCTTCCCGCTTCTCCTGGTTAGTCACCAGCCTCTGGTGGGCAGCCTGCTCAATGGCCTCTGTGGCAGCGGTAATGAACACCCGATGGGCACTTCCAGCCTCGCCTGTGTCAGTGCGGATGTATGGGCTAATGGTTGCGCTGACCTGGAGTGGTTGCAGCACGCAGAGTAATTTTTCCGGTCGTGTCTGCCAGTAAATCCCTATTGCGCTGATCACAACTGTCATTGCGGATGTTGTTGGTGGGCCGCACCATTTCACCACCTGTTTTTAGTCACTATCCGGTGGATATCACTTTGGCGACAAATCAAATCACTCCCCGTGAAATCACCCTTGAGTTTGATCACAAGTCGATTGCCGCACGCCAGTGGGGCGACCCGGCGGGAGAGCCGGTAATTGCTCTTCACGGCTGGTTGGATAACTGTGCCACCTTCAGTCGGCTGGCTCCCCTGCTGAGCGGAATTAATCTGGTAGCGATAGATATGCCGGGCCACGGACGCAGCTATCACCGCTCACTCGATGCCAACTACAACATCTGGGAAGAGGCGGAAGATATTTTGGGGGCGGTGCACGCGCTGGGCTGGCGCAAGTTCTCCATTGTGGCGCACTCCCGAGGTGCTATTGCCGGGGTGATTACCGCTGGTGCTTTTCCCGATCGGGTAAAGCGCTTGGCACTGATCGATGGCCTGGTGCCCCCCTCCACCGAAGATGAAAAAGCTCCGGAGAACCTGGCCAAGGCTATTGCCCAGAGAGCCCGTTATGGCACGCGCAAGCTGAGGGTTTACGGTACCTTCGAAGAGGCGGTCGAAGCGCGCAAAAATGGCATGTTCCCGCTAACTGAGTGGGCAGCGCAGATATTGACCGAGCGGGGCACCCGGGAAGTGGAGGGTGGTTATATGTGGAGTAATGATCCCAGGCTGATGGCGGCTTCCACGGCCAAGCTCAATGAGCCACAGATTAAAGCTTACTTATCCCGATTGAAGATGCCGGTGCAGCTGGTTCTCGCTGAAGATGGTATCGCAGATATGCTCAAGCGCCTGCGCCCTGTGCTGCAAGAGTTTCCGGGTATTGAGGCACGTGAGATTCCCGGAAGCCACCACTTGCACCTGGAGGAGAGTGGTGCCCGGGCGATTGCAGAGTGGTTTGGGCCTTTCTTGCGCGGTGAAACCGCTTAGAAGGGAACCCGCTTGGAATAGCAGCTGGCATCCATCTCCCGCACCTCTACCGAGACTGCGGGAACTCCCTCGGCAAATTGGCACAGGCTGTTAAAAACCGCCGAGCTCAATGCTTCCCTTTCCCGCGTAGAGCGCCCTTCAAGCAAGCGGATCTCTGCGTGGATAAAGCTGTTGCCATTGTCCCCAGCGATAAACTGATCGTAGGACTTGGCGCGAGTCTTGATATTGTGAGAGGCGAATAAACCGGAACGGTGCATCGCCTCCTGAGCCGAGCTGACCAGTGCAGCGATAGAAATCTTCTCTTCCAGATTTTTCGCATACTCTATGATCAGGTGAGGCATAGCGGTCACTCCTCGGTCAAAGCGGCCCTGGCGGCCGCTGGGTACCTGTGGCGTTTACTGGCGCAGCAGGGAGAGGAACTCGTTGCGGGTGGCCTGGTTGCTGCGGAAAGTACCGAGCATAGCCGAAGTCTTCATCACAGAGTTCTGTTTTTCCACACCGCGCATCATCATGCACATATGCTTGGCTTCGATGATCACGCCGACACCGGCAGCACCGGTAACGTTTTGCAGGGTCTCGGCGATCTCTACGGTCAGCTGCTCCTGGATCTGCAGGCGGCGCGCAAACATATCCACAATGCGTGCTACCTTGGACAGGCCAACGACCTTGCCATTGGGAATATAGGCTACGTGGGCGCGGCCGATAAACGGCAGCAGGTGGTGCTCACACAGGGAGTAGAGTTCGATATCCTTAACCAGCACCATTTCGCTGCAGTCGGACGGGAAGAGCGCGTCGTTGACTACATCTTCCACGGTCTGTTTATAGCCGCGTGTCAGGTATTCCATGGCTTTGGCGGCGCGCTCCGGGGTGTCTTTGAGCCCAGGGCGTTGCGGATCTTCGCCGATTGCTTCAATAATTCGCGCGTAATGTTCGTTCATGCTGCTCTTTCCAACATCTCAGCCCGAAGGGCGGGTGCGCTACCCTAAGCGTTTGTAACCCGAGAGTAAAGATCCACGCGGCCCCAGAAGCCTGTTAGCTGTTATTTGACGACCACTGGCGAAGGCTGTTTTGTTAGCAGGGCAGAGGAAGTTGGGCGGAAAAATGGCTTAGGGCCTTTAGGCAGCAGCTGTAAAATGGCCACTTAACCTTACTCGTCGCTTATTTGGTGTGAGCAAACTACACTCCCCGGGCATTGATTGGCCCCTCTGAAGCAACAACAGAGGGCACCCGCAGGTGACAGTGGGCCCCGACAAGATACAAAGCACTTAAGGATAGATTGATGATAGAAAGGCGTGAAACAAGCCTCCACGAACTGACCACGGTTTTGGACTATATCCGCTGGGGGACCAGCCGATTCAATGAGGCCGACCTCTACTACGGCCATGGCACCGACAACGCCTGGGACGAGGCCGTTTTACTGGTAACCCACGCCCTGCATCTCCCCCCTTACAGTAAGCCGGAGATACTCCAGGCCCGTTTGACCATGGAGGAGCGCCGCGACGTACTCACTATCCTGGAGCGGCGCTTTAGCGAGCGGGTACCGGCGGCCTACCTGACCAAGGAAGCGCATTTCTGCGATATGACATTTTATGTGGACGAGCGGGTACTGGTACCCCGTTCACCGATTGGCGAGATGATTCGCCACAACTTCCAGCCCTGGCTCAATGTTGAGCCCCTGGCGATTCTGGACCTCTGTTGTGGTAGCGGCTGTATCGGTATCGCCTGCGCCGAGGCCTTCCCGGAAGCGCGTGTCGATGTGAGCGATATTTCCGAGGACGCGATCGAAGTGGCACAGATCAATATCAATCGTCACGAGTTGAACGAACGCGTGCGCGCAGTGCAGTCGGACCTATTTTCCGGCCTGCACGGTATGAGTTATGAGTTGATCGTGTGCAACCCGCCCTATGTGGATGCCCGCGATCTGGCCGAAATGCCTGAGGAATACCACGCGGAGCCGGATATAGCCCTGGGCTCTGGCGATGACGGTCTCGATTTTACCCGCCGCCTGCTGCGCGAGGCTGCCAACCACTTACAGCCCGACGGCCTGTTGATCTGCGAAGTGGGTAATAGCTGGGAAGCCCTGGAAAAAGCCTTCCCGGAGGTGCCGTTTATGTGGCCCGAGTTTGAGGATGGTGGCCACGGTGTCTTTGCAATCAGCCGGGAAGAACTGCTCGCCTATCAACCCTACTTCGAAAAGGAATAATTCCTTTTGCCTCCCCGGCAATCTCGGTTGCTGGGTTATGGGTACAAGCCCGGTTCTGCGGACACTTGTGCTTTTTGCCCCAGTCTGCGCACTGGGGCGGGCAGATCATTTATAATGCGCGCCCCTATTGTGGGCCATCCTGTTTTACCACCTACTAGCTGGAAAAGTCGTCTATGTCGGGCAATACCTTTGGCAAGCTGTTTTGTGTCACCACCTTTGGCGAAAGCCACGGCCCCGCGCTCGGCTGTATCGTCGATGGATGCCCTCCGGGTCTGGAGATTAGTGAAGAAGAAATTCAGCGAGAGCTGGACCGCCGCAAGCCCGGCACCTCCCGTTATACCACCCAGCGCCGCGAACCCGACCAGGTAAAAATCCTTTCCGGTGTTTTCGAGGGAAAAACCACCGGCACGCCCATTGGTTTGTTAATTGAAAATACCGACCAGCGCTCCAAGGACTACAGCAATATCGCTGAACAGGTAAGGCCAGCCCATGCCGATTTCACCTATTGGCAAAAATACGGCATCCGCGACTACCGTGGGGGTGGCCGATCCTCCGCCCGTGAAACTGCCATGCGGGTTGCCGCCGGGGCCATCGCCAAAAAATGGCTAAAACAAAAATACGGCATTGAAGTGCGCGGTTATCTCTCACAATTGGGCCCGATCAAAGTACAAAAACTGGATTGGGACCAGGTAGAGCAAAACCCCTTCTTTAGCCCGGATGCCGATCGGGTCCCCGAAATGGAGACCTATATGCAGGAGCTGATCAAAGAGGGGAACTCTATCGGTGCGCGTATCTCAGTACATGCCAGCGGCGTTCCTGCTGGACTGGGTGAACCTATTTTTGATCGCCTGGATGCAGATCTGGCCCACGGCTTAATGAGTATTAACGCGGTAAAAGGCGTGGAAATTGGAGCTGGCTTTGACAGCGTGGAGCAGAAGGGCACTGAGCACCGAGATGAAATCACTCCGGAAGAGGGGTTCCTGTCGAATAATGCCGGTGGTGTGTTGGGTGGTATTTCCAGTGGCCAGGATATCATTGCCCATATCGCCCTGAAGCCGACTTCCAGTCTGCGTATTCCCGGCCGCAGCGTTGACCGCTCCGGCAATCCCATTGAAGTCGTTACCAAAGGCCGCCACGACCCCTGTGTTGGTATTCGAGCAACGCCTATCGCCGAGGCCATGATGGCCCTGGTTCTGATCGATCACGCACTGCGCCACCGCGCGCAAAACGGCGATGTAACACCGGGATAATTCGATCGGCCATTTCTATTGCGGTACCGGCGAAAGCCGGTATCCGGTCTCCGCGCTACTAAGATGCAGCCGATAAGCCAAGCCCCTGTATTTCCCCTACTTTGCTCCCAACAAAATAGTTAGCTCCAGCCTCCTCAATTTTATTAATGTTGCGCAGTCGATCTGAGGGGCTTAAAACGCCTTTATTTCCCCGATTTACGACATGGGTATAAATTTCCGTAGTACTAACATCCGAATGCCCTAGCAGTTCCTGAATCGTGCGCAGGTCATAACCCGCTTCGAGCAAGTGAGTCGCAAAGCTATGGCGAAATGCATGGCAACGAGCCGGTTTGTTGACTCCCGCTAGCTTGACAGCTATACGAACCTGGCGCGCTAAAGTTGACGCGTGCATATGGTGCCTTCTGTTTTCACCGGAGCGAGGACATTGGCCGATGGTGCTGGAAGGGAAAAGGTATTGCCAAGCGAGTTGTTGGCTTGCACTTGGATACTTTCTTTCCAAAGCGTTAGGTAAATAAACCGAACCAAAACCAGCCAAAAGATCTTGTTGGTGTAATAGGGAAACAGACTCCACCTGCCTATGTAGCTGCACAATTAACCCGTTAGGTAATATCGTAGTGCGATCCTTATCCCCCTTACCACCTCGAACAAAAATATTATTGCTGTCGAAGTCTATATCCTTTATACGCAAAGAAAGCAGTTCGGCGCTACGAAGGCCGCTACCGTACATTAGCTCAACCTGTAATCTGTAGGTGCCTTCAAGGTGATCCAAAATTGCTGATATTTCTCTACGGCTATAAACCACGGGCAAGTACTTTTGTTGTTTTGCCAGTTTAAAGTCCAGAGCCTGAATATCCCTACCTAAGAACCTCTTGTACAGATATATCAAAGCGTTCAGAGCTATTCGCTGTGTATTTGCGGAGCAAAGACCCTGAACTGCAAGGTGAGAGAGAAACGTCTCAATCTCAACAGCTCCCATATCGTTAGGGTGCTTCTTTTTATTGAAATGAATGAAGCGTTTAATCCAATGGGTGTAAGTTTGCTCTGTTCGGTACGATAGTCCTTGTTTTCGAATATGAAATCGCAGATTGTCCATAAATCGTTCAGGCTTACCTGCGATTTTGTGGCGAATGTCGTCCATGATATTGCCCTTAGACTGTTTTTATATACAGTATTTGCTCTTTTGTCCTGCTGTCAATATCAGAATTCAAGAGAAGCTTCTCCTATTTCTGGGAGTGACGATCTATCTCTTTGATTTTTATAGGGTTGGTAATGTTATAAAGAGCAGAAAAAGCAGGTAGATATATAGCGCCTGCTATATATCTACCTGTTGAGAAATATGCCAAAGTTCTTAACTTTTTGATATTATTGGATTTTTGAGGTTATCTTGAAAGAAGTGGGTAGAATTATATAGTAGGGTGATATAAAGACGCTTCTTTTGAATTAACTGTTATGTCTAGGGATCGCTCTATGAAAATTGATACAGGTTGCCCCAATTGTGGTGGCGTAGCAATAAAGGAAAGTGAGCGTGGTGACGATCCAGCTATCTACAAATGTCCAGTATGTAATAGCGTTCTATTGCCTGATATAAAGAAAAGTGAATTTCGTCGCTACTTTGGCTGGATTGCACTAATAATGCTGGGATTGGTCTTTGCTCTCGGTAAATTATTTCCCGCTCTTTCGCTAGTTTTTTTTGTTACTCTTATGCTTTTAAGTTTAGTCGGTACAGGATACGAAGTTTTAGAATTCTCAAAAATCGTAAAGCTAAAATGTGTAGTAAAAACATAACAAGGTGATGATGTTCATTCCGCCCCTATGGGGCTCCACCAGACGGCCTACGCTTCGCGCAGTCCGCCGCATATCACGGCGTGTGTGCCAGGCATGGCATTTAACTAGAGAGGTGAAAGTCCTCTTACCAGGTATTCGTGGAGCCGAAGGTTAGCGAAAGGGCAAGGTTAATATCGCGAGGTATTGGCTGGAGGAAGCCCAACGCAAATTCACGGGGTGATGAACAAGAACTGGATATGAGGTGTGACGCAGGTGGAGCCAGTGGGCACGTGACCATAAAGCTCTCCATCCACAACTGGCCTGCGTTTTATAAATCCAGCATCTACGTGAAGAAAGTTAAATGTCTTACCCTGGGAGGTCTATGGGTTGTTAATGGAATAACTGAAAACTGAGAGATTGGTTTTGACCGACCCATAGAAGTCAGCAGAGGGCATTGTAGGTAGATTTCGTGCTACTGAAGGCCTGAACAATTCTGGACAGTATTATTAATGCAGAGCTTGATGACTGCATCTGACAAGTAACTTAGTTGCCAGGAAAAAAAAATATTTTTTTCTGGATGAACATCAAACTGGAAACTTAATCATACATTGTCCAATTTCCCATCTCTTTTAATGCAGCGAATTCTAGATAGGAATAATCTGTTTCGAGCATTACAACAAGTTTCTCGTAACCAGGGTGCGCCAGGTCTCGATGGTATGACGGTAAAACAGTTGCCGGAACATCTTAAGCAGACTTGGATTGCTACCCGACAAAAGGTGTTAAGTAGTAGCTATCGTCCTCAACCGGTGAAACGCGTCTTTATACCAAAAGGCAATGGAGGTCTGCGTCCATTGGGTATACCCACTGTGCAAGATAGGTTGATCCAGCAAGCTATCGCACAGATACTCAGTGAGCAATGGGAACCAAAGTTTCATGCTCTTAGTTTTGGTTTTAGACCAAATCGATCAGCGCACCAGGCGATTAGACAGGTCCAAAACTTTGTCCGGCAAGGAAAGCGCTGGACGATCGATATGGACTTGAAATCCTTCTTTGATGAAGTGAATCATGACAAGCTCATGCTAACACTGAAGCAAAGCGGAATACCGGCTGATGTGCTGGGATTGATAAACCGATACCTAAAAGCGCCAACGGTAGTCGATGGCAAGGTAATAGCTACAACAAAAGGCGTCCCGCAAGGTGGGCCGTTATCTCCGCTTCTAGCGAATATTGTGCTTAATGAACTGGACTGGGAGCTGCACAAGCGGCAACTCAGTTTTGTACGATATGCCGATGATTTTCAAATTCTGGTGGGAAGTCGTCGGTCTGCAGAGCGGATAAAAGTAAGCCTTACGCATTTCATCAAATGTAAGCTGAAGCTCACAGTAAATACTGAGAAGAGTGCAGAGGATCGCTTCTGGAAGCGGAGCTTTCTAGGATTTAGACTGCTGAAGAAGGATGCCCGGATAAAGGTATCAGAATCATCGGTTAATAAATTGAAGGCAAAGATCAGAATGATCACCCGCCGAACACGAGGCCGCAAGTTTACTCAGATCATAGAAGAGTTAAAGAAGTCCCTGCTTGGTTGGAAAGCGTACTTTGACATCAGTGAAGTACTGAGCCCTCTGAAAGATCTGGACAAGTGGATAAGGCGGAAGTTGCGATGTTATTTATGGAAGCAATGGGGACGTAGTGGTTACCGCAGATTAAGAAGGCTGGGTGTTGATCGCTTTTTAGCGTGGAACACGGCCAAATCAGCGCATGGACCATGGAGGCTAAGCAAAAGTCCTGCCCTTTACAGAGCATTGCCAAATAGATACTTTAGGAACTTGGGGCTGCCGGAATTGGCAGATAGGAAAGGGAATAGAATTGAACCGCCATGGTACGTGACCCGTATGCCTGGTGGTGTGGGAGGAGAGGCATCGTGAGGTGCCTCCCTATCCCGATTATTGTGGCGGTCATTTTTTAGGTGGTTTGAAGTTGCTGCAAGCACCAATCTCTTCCTGAGCACATTTCTTCAGAGAGTTTTCCTGCAAGTTGGCACCGCAGTTCCGTTCAAGTGCCTTCGTTTAAAGCCAACAAGTTCTGCAAGCTAGCTGCAGCATTGTAGAGTGCCAGTCAGTTAGTTAACCGGTGGGGAAAGTATGGTATTTTTCCAAGTAAATTTATCGGGCAGTGGCCAGCCAACGTTGGCTGGCAAAGAGCAAGTAGGTTGTTCTGTGCGCGCCAGCTATAACCAGGCCAGGCAAGATCGCCCAGCCGGAGGCTGGGCTGGACAGCCTACGCTCCGCTTCGGCTGCCCTTGCTGGCAACGTTAATTTTCTAAGAGTAGCCATGCCTTACAAGAATATTATTAGATCTGTTGTAGTGATTTTTTTAGTCGTTGCTGCTTACTATGTTGGCGAGCATCGGGGGTTCAAGCGGGGTGTAGAAATTTCTGCAGTTTTTGCTTCATCGGGAAGGTCAGTAGATGAAGCAAATATGATTGCTCTTCTTCTCGGATATGCGAGGCGGGGGGAAGAAGAAAAAATGTATGAATGGGGCGAAAAGTTCATTGTCCAGAACATGGATACATACAACAGCCTTCAAAGAGTGCTCGCTACAGAGTCTGCGGCAACAAAAGATACAAAGCTCTATGATATGCTTGATCTAATGGTCAACTCATATCCACACAGTATAACGGAAGATTACATAGAAACATACATTGAGGCAGGCAAGAACTCCTCGGCCAGCCCCGAAAATTAACCAGGCCAGTCAAGCTCGCCCACCCCTTCGGGGCTGGGCTGGACAGCCTACGCTCCGCTTCGGCTGCCCTTGCTGGCAACGTTGTACAAACCCGCTGCGCGGGAGTGGTGCCACTTTTAAATTATAAGAGGCATTTTAGAAAATGCATAACCGGGTATTGCAAAATATATTTTCTGCGTACAGTGGTTATTTATCTAAAACTGCGCAGCCACTAAAAAATTTAAAGGCTATCTCCTCGATACAAGAATGCCGTACAAAATCGATGGGAAGCAGTTATTATCGTTGTAAGCACAACCATGTCACTGAACAGCATCATTCTTGTAGGCATAGAAGTTGCCCGCTCTGCTCAGGCAGAAAACAGCTCCAGTGGGTTGATCAGCAGCGTCGTAAATTATTTGATACAGAACATTTTCATGTGGTCTTTACTATACCTCATGAGTATCTGCCGTTATGGCAATACAACGAAGAGAAGCTTACAGATATACTCTTTTTGTCGAGTAAAGAAACCCTGTTTGAATTAATGGCGAGTAAAGACTATCACGGAGTAACTCCCGGGATGCTTATGGCTCTGCATACTTGGGGAAGACAGTTAACTTTACACCCTCATATACACTGCTTGATAACCGCTGGTGGTTTGACTTTAAGGGAAAAGTGGAAAGAAACAGGTGAGTATTTATTACCTGTTCGAGTGGTTAAGAGTCTTTATAGGGGAAAGTTTCAAGCGCTGTTACTAGAGCAGTATCGTGCTGGGTTAATCAAGCTCCCTCCCAGTTGGCCCATTGGCCAGTTTGATATTCTCTTTAAAGCTTGCTATCGCAAAGAATGGTCAGTTCGTATTCAGGATCGATATGAGCATGGACAAGGAGTGCTTCTGTATTTTTCACGATATATCAAAGGTGGCCCGCTGAAGCCAAAGCAGATATTAAACGTGGATCATAAGGGGCTGGAATTTCGTTATTTTGATCACCGTGACCAGCGACGCAAGCGACTAAGATTAAAGCCTGAAGAGTTCTTAAGACGTGTCTTGCAGCACATACCTCCAATAGGAAAACACATGGTACGGAGTTATGGATTATATGCTGGGTGTAATAAGAAAAAGCACGATCTATGTAGTAATCAAGTGGGTTTAATGAAAGATCAACGACTCCCAGCTGGATTGCAAATCCAAGATCTGGTGGTAGAGTGTGGGCAGTGCCATGAATCTACAAAGTTGACTGGCAGAGTGTGGTCTAAGGTGAAAAAAGGAATTTCCTTTATAAAGGGGGCGGCTCGGCAAGATAGCGCCGGCGGGAATGTACAACATGGCGATGAACCAGACACTGCAGGAATGGGCCTCTTTAGTTCGGCCTAAATTCAATGCCAGGTCATTTTTTTTACCGCCTGCAGTGCAGGTTATCTAAGCGCTAAGTTTTATACATAAGTTTTTTCATTTTTACTTTATAAATCAATAAGTTACAGTTTAACCCAGTAAGAACTATAGATTTGGCTGGATAATTATGCAGGACTGGGTCATGGACGAAATAAAAAATCAGGTTATGGGTGATACACGCTTGAATAAGCGCCTGTCTAATATTCTCAGTAATTTAAGTTCCGACCCAAAGAATAGTATTCCCTGCGCAAACAAAACTTGGGCAGAAACGTTTGCGGCTTATCGCTTTATCGAAAATGATAAAGTCAATTTTGATTCTATTATGAGCGGCCATAAATCGGCAACTCTTGAGAGAATCAAGGCGCAGCCCGTTGTTCTTATCCCTCAAGATACCACCTTTCTAAATTTTGCCACTGACTTAGAAAGTAAAGAGATGGGAACACTTAGGCGGAAAGAGACCAATCAGCAACTCTTGCACACCTCCATCGCTATAACGCCATCAAGAGTTAACTTGGGTGTTGTTGAGGGTAGTATGTGGCAGAGAGACAAGGAATCAAGCTCTAATTCCCGTTATACCAAGTCGATAAAGAATAAGGAGAGTCGACGCTGGCTAGACCATTACGAAACGGCTTGTCAGATACAGGAGCGCTGCCCTGAAAGTACAATTGTGAGTATTGCTGATAGAGAGGGTGATATTCATGAGTGGTTTCAACTGGCTGAAGATCAAAGTGAACAGCGGCGGGCGAGCTATATCGTTCGAGCTAAGGCCAATCGCACTTTAGAGCTCGATGGAGAAGAAACGGTTTTGCTTTGGGATCATATGAATGAGCAGAAATCTGTTGGCCTATACACGGTAGATATTCCCAAACGGAATGGTGAATCTGGAAGAAAAGCCAAAGTCAGTGTATCCACTACTGAGATACGGCTACTTGGGAAAGGAAAATCTAAACGACCACTTTCTCTCTATGCTGTATTGGCTAAAGAATTAAACCCACCAGAGGGTGAAAAAGGCATTGAGTGGATGCTGTTAACTGATCTTCCAGTTGAAGACTTTAAGCAGGCAAGGGTCATCATTGAGTGGTATCGAAGCCGGTGGGAAATTGAAACCTATTTTCGGGTGGTGAAAGGCGGATGCCAGATAGAAAGTAACCGTTTTAGAACAGAGCAGCGCATGTTGAACTGCATTGCGATCTATATGATTATTGGATGGCGGCTACATTCGATAACTACGCATGCACGAAGAGTTCCTGACGCACCGTGTACAAGTGCCTACTCTGAAAAAGAATGGCGTATGATATGGATGATGCGAGATAAAACTACTCCACCAAATGAACCCCCAAGCATGAGGGAGATAACCCGTATGTTGGCAGGTTTAGGAGGTTTTTTGGGGCGTAAAGGGGATGGCGAGCCAGGAGTTAAAACCGTTTGGCAGGGATACACCAAGCTACTTCATTATATAGAGGCAGCAGAAACTCTAAATGGACTTAAATAATGTGTATAAAACACAGGCTTGGCGTTACGTGTCGCGGAAGCACCGATGAAGAATTATAAGTTTGAATTATTCGCTGACTACTTTCAGGTCTATCTTATGGATACTGCGGCAGATGACGATACTTCGGAAGTATGGACTGAAGAGGCGCTTGAACTGAAACTAGGAGTACTAACAAATACTCTCGCAGTTGGGACATTCCGCAATGTTGATGTGCCAGTTGAAGTAGAGATCTATGATAGTGAGCCCAATATCGATCTAAAAGAGTGGGATCATGCATCAATGGGTTACTTCACTATCAAGTCTGGTAGTTGTGCAGTGTTCGGTTGTACAGGCTATCTACCTGACGCAGCAAAGATAGAAATCAAACCGGGTGCCTATGCCGCACTTTCATTAGCTAAAGGCCTCGATTCAATAACCGAGGAATGGGAAGACGCGGATGATATTTATAGAGTCATTCTTTGGCCTTCATCAATTAAAGAGTACAAGGCACTAAAGACCTATGAAAACACGTAACAAGGCCAAGCAACATCAGCCACTTCGTGGCTTGGACAGCCTTACAGCCGCGCTTTTTATGCATGGCTACGCCATTATTGCACAAAAATTACAACTACAAGTCTGCCGTTGTTGGCAGCGCTAAGGGTCTCAATGAAAACTGGAGCAGCTATCATTCTCGGGATGCTGGTGGGTGGCGTTACAACCACCACCTATCTTTATTCCCAAATATATATCCCTTGGGTAAAATCCGATATTCGTAGTGAGGAAGCGGAATTAAAACTGCTATCCCTTCACATTGAAAATCTTAAACAAGGCAGGTATCAAGAAGTAACTTCAGCGCTAGAGGCGGAGCTTACAGCGAAACAAACCACAATTAATCTGTTGAAGAATGCACAGTAAATGAAGTCATAACCCCTTAACAAAAACATCAAAGGCGCACTTCGTGCTGGACGTCTGCTGCGCAGCCGCCCTTTATGTTGGCGTAAAATTTCCGATTGGAGTTTGGCTATGAAAATTGAGAAGTCAGAAAAGAAAGATTATGAAACCCTGATAGAAATTTGGGAGGCCTCAGTTCGAGCTACTCATGACTTTCTTCAGGAAGAAGACATAGTCACTTTAAAGCCCCTGATTTTAGAGCAGTATTTCGATGCTGTGGACTTGAAATGTGCTAAAGATGATGAAGGAAAAATTCATGGTTTCTGTGGCGTCCATGAAGGGAATGTCGAAATGCTTTTTATCTCTCCAGAATCCAGGGGAAAAGGCATAGGTCTCCACTTAATGGAAGACGCCATAAAAAATCAAGGTGCTACCAAAGTCGATGTTAATGAGCAAAATAAACAAGCGCTAGGCTTCTATGAGTATTTGGGTTTCAATGTAGTAGGCCGTTCTCCACTAGATGGTCAAGGAAAGCCATACCCTTTGTTACATATGGAACTAGGCAAAATTTAACAAGTGACTATGGTTGCTCGTCAAGTTTTTAAGCCATACTTTCATCCCAGTAGGTGTTATTTTTCACCATCGTATTCAGGATCGTAATCTGCTTTCTCATGCAGGCAGTCAGAGCGACCTTTTTAGGTTTGCCAGCGTCGACTAGTCGTTTGTACATCGGCTTTAATTTAGGATGATGTTGTATGGCCGACTTAATGGAAACAAACAAAACCGTTCGTACACGATGCCTTCCACGCCGAATATATCCCTTTCCCCGGAAGCTGCCGCTATCACGGTTCATTGGAGTGATACCGACAAGTGCAGCGATTTCTTTACGGTTCAATTTTCCTGGCTCGGGAAGTTCACTCATCAACGTATAAGCCAATACATTTCCGACCCCTTTAGCACTCAACAATAAGTCGCGCCTTTGCCGCCACTCAGACACACTGTTAACCAGTTTATCCAGTTGCTTGTCGATATCTTGTATCTCTTTCTTGATGGTGTTTAGAATGGTCTGGATAGGCTTGTGTACTGATTCCGGCATCCTCTGAAGTCGATTCTTTTGCATTGTACTAATCTCTAAACACTGACTTCTTACAGCCAGTAAGTCACTGATCTCTCTAAGTTTTTCTGATTTAACTCCGATAGTCTTGGCTTAATGGCCTCACCAAAATGTGCAATATCCATTGCATCTAGCTTGTCAGTTTTGGCGAGGCGCCCTGCGGATTTAGCGAAGCTCCTTATCTGCGAAGGATTGCAAACAACAATAGGTAATCCGGCTTTGTCGGCGGCGCAAACAAACTCTAACTCGAGCCTTCCCGTAGACTCTATTAATACTCTTTGGGGTTTAAGAGGTTGTAGTTGTTTAATGGCATCTTTAATGCCATTTTTATCATTGGCAACACTAAAGAACTGGCCAGTAGGTCTCACATAAATATCGAGTTGTTTACTGCTGGTATCGATACCGACATTGATCTCTTGAGGTTCCATAAGATAAGCTATCTCCGCCTTGCTATTCGGGCTCGAGGCCCACATGACTATCCGAGTTATGCCTAGTGAGTGTCTGTCACGTTCCTACTTGTTAACGGTCTTTATAAACCGGCGCAGCAACGAACTGTGACAAACAAGGCCTTCGGTGGCCGTCGAAGGTGGGTCTCAATTTACCCGTTAGCGAAAAGGATTTTCAACATCAGAATCGGGCAAGAACAACCATACAAGTCGAGCAAGCAGGACAAGGTACTGCGTGCTTCGCCCTTTCACTCAACGTTATGTGTAAGAAAGATTTGAGATATGAATAGAGTTCAAGTAGGTACACCTCAATCGAAAGAAGTAATTAAGCGGTACGCAGAGGAGGAAACCTTTTTGCTGACTTTCTTCTTGAATGAGCTTAAAGGAAGCGACTCACATTTATCGTATTGTGTCATCTCTGATATAGAGTCAGAGTGTTGTGGTCAACTCCAACCGGACACTTTCCTAAGCACATTTTTCAAATTCGATAGGGGTTACGTCCCCCAGTGTTGTATGTATCCTGCGTGAATTGTAATACGCAATATAGGCCCTCACGTCTGTTATCGCACCCTCCCTTGTCGGATAGAGGTTTCCTGTTAACCATTCCCGCTTCAGGCTACTAAAAAAACGCTCAGTAGGTGCATTGTCCCAACAATTTCCCTTGCGGCTCATTGAGCACACCATTCCATGCTGCTTTAGTAGCGCTTGGTAGCTATGGCTGGCATACTGGCTACCTCGATCAGAGTGATGCAGCAGACCTTTTGTTGGGGTGCGCAAATTGATAGCCATAACCAGTGCACGACTTGCCAGGGCCGTCTCCATCTGGCGGTCTAAGTGCCAGCCAACAATCCGGCGTGAATAAAGATCAATTACCACTGCTAGGTATAACCAACCCTGCAAAGTCCAGATATAGGTAATATCCGTAGTCCAAACTTGATTTTTAGCACTCGGTGAGAAATCCCTATTTAGAAGATTCTCAGCAACTGGCAGTTGGTGCTTGCTATTTGTGGTTAGTGTAAATCGCTTCTTCTGTTTTACAACCAAGCCGAGCTTTTTCATGAGTTTGCGGACTCGATAACGCCCAATTTCAAAGCCTTCTTTGCGCAACAGCTTCATTAACCGACGGCTTCCGAGACTCTCACGAGATTCTGCAAATAAGGCCTTCAATCGATGGCATAGTTGCCAAATCTGGCCATCTATTGGGCTATCACTACGACGACACCATTCGTAATAGCTGCTCTTATTTACTTGCATTACTCGGCAGAGCACTCTAACTGGAAAGCTACCTTGCTGCTTTTTAATAAATTCGTACTTTATTTCATTTCTTTCGCAAAGAAGGCGCTGGCCTTTTTTAGGATTTCCTTCTCCATCCGCAATTGCTTTACTTCACGTCGCAGTTGATCCAGTTCAGCTCGTTCGCCCGAATCCAACCTTACTCCGCTCTCTTCCTGCTCCAGCTCCTTTATCCAGCGTCGCAGATTGTTAGCAGTGGTTCCTACAGCCTCTGCGGCCTTGGAAATCGAATACCCTTGTTCTGAGACAAGAGCTACGGCGTCTTTCTTGAACTCCGGCTTGAATTTCCGGCGTGTACCTTTTGTTGTCATACTTCACCTCGCTAGGTAGTTTTACCATCTTAACGAAGTGTCCGGAAGGATTAGACCACTACAGAGGTGGGTGTTGAAATATTTAGTGCTACCGAGAAGATCGCAGAAGTTCATTGTGCAGAAAATAGAGATGGGGTTCTTACCGGTGAGCTACAGGTTCATAGTATGAAAAACTGGGAGAAAGCTGAAATATTGAGTGTCAAAGAGGCTAGTATCTATGTGGGCACATAAAACATATAACAAGCGCAAGCTGTCGGAACGCCTTCCCGCTCCTTCGTCGCTACAAGTCATCTGCAGCTGCGAGTGTGATGTGCAATGAAAAATATCGCGCAATTCTTACTGCTTTTACTTGTTGCAGCCATGACTTGGATTTTACTTCAGCCCTTCCCTGGCGATGAAATAAAAATTTTAGAAATTACAAAGGGAACCGTCGGGACGTTTGTTATTGGAGCAACAAAATCGGAAACATTAAGTAATAATATTAAAAGCAGTTTTGCTCCAATGCTCAATTCAAAAGAATGTCCGAAAAACTGGATTAAAGTAAACGAAATGAGTAGGATTCAAAGAGAGTGCTTAATGGATTCTAGTGGATGGGGTGATCCTACCCATCAACAACGGACACACCACTAAGCGACTAGTTGTTCCTCAAACGCCTCAGGGCTGAGATAGCCATTGGCGCTGTGTAAGCGATTTCGATTGTAGTCTATCTCTATATACTCAAATACGGTCTCTCGCATGAGGCACCTTGTGGGAAAGCGGTTACCATGGATTGCTTCTACCTTAAGTGAGTGAAAGAATGTTTCTGCACAAGCGTTATCATAGCAATTACCTTTGGCGCTCATGCTGCACCGCAGACCATAAGCTGTAATCAAAGATTGATAATCTTTAGAGCAATACTGGCTTCCCCTGTCAGTATGCACGATAACATTCGTAGGTTTCTTACGTCGCCATAAAGCCATTTGAAGAGCGTCACAGACCAATGTAGCTGTCATCGTTTCTGACATCGCCCAACCAATAACTAGCCGACTATATAGGTCTATCACTACAGCCAGATATAACCAACCTTCTTCCGTTCTCAGGTAGGTTATATCCCCAGCCCATTTCTGATTCGGCCCTTCAGCATTGAAGTTCTGCTCGAGCAGATTTGGAGCTACTGGCAGACCATGTTTTGAATAGGTTGTGGCTTTATATCTCTTGGCGGCTTTAGCCCGTAGGCCCTGTCGACGCATGCTGGCAGCAATTGTTTTTTGATTATATTTACTCCCCTCACTGGCCAACTCCTTCGTCAGGCGAGGAGAGCCACTACGTTCTTTACTGGCTATAAAGCGCTGCTGTACCAAGCTATCGAGCTGCATTCGGTACTGCTGGTACCTGGATTGGCCGGCCGATCTTGACACCCAGTCGTAAAACCCACTGCGAGATACGTTCAATACCTTGGCCATCGCTTTTATGCTGAATTCATGCCTGTGCATTTGCATGAAGGCGTACCTCATTTCAGGCTCTTTGCAAAGTACGCTGCGGCCTTTTTTAAGATCGCCAGCTCCTCTGCCTGCTCAGCCAGCTGCCGCTTAAGGCGAGCATTCTCTGTGGCCAGCTCTCTCTCGGCATCCCCTCGGCTCTGATGTAACTTAGCCTTGCTTCGCCATCCGTAAATCTGAGAAGGATGTAACCCAAGCTGTTTAGCGGCAACGCTTACCCCAACTTTGAGCGCAAGTGCTAGGGCATCCTTTCTATACTCCTCTGAGTACTGTTTACGAGTGGTTTTGGTTGGTTTATTTGATCTTGTCATAGAGCACCTCTGCTGCGTAGTTTATCGCTTAAGAGAGTGTCCGTCGTTGGTGGGTAGGATCAGGGAGCTTCTACTGATGCTGGTAAAGAATTATGCCCCGAAAAAACAGATTGGCATATTACTCTTTATTTTGTAAAAAATAATCTTTCCAAGGTGAAAGTTCGTTGCACTCTAGCCATATAAAATTACATATAACAAGTCGAGCAAGCGGGACAAAGCACTGGGTGCTTCTCCCCTTCACTCAACGGAATGTGTAACAAAGATTTGATAGATGAATAGAGTTCAAGTAGGTACACCTTTATCGAAAGATATAATGGACCGGTACGCAGGGGAGGGAACCTTTTTACTGACTTCCTTCTTGAGTGAGCTTAAAAAACGACCAGGCTTTGTCGTATGGCGTCATCTCTGATATAGAGTCAGAGGTGGGTGTTGAAATATTTAGTGCTGCCGAGAAAGTCGCAGAAGTTTAATGCGCAGAAAATAGGGATGGGCTTCTTACCGGTGAGCTACAGGTTCATAGTATAAAAACTGGTAGAAAGCTGAAATATTGAGTGTCAGAGAGGCCAGTATCTATGCGGACACATAAAATACATATCAAACGCAGACTGTCGGAACGCCTTTCTACTACTTCGTCGCTACAAGTCGTCTGCAGCTGCGAGCGTTATGTGAACATATGAATTACTATATATTTTCAAAAGATTTTTACATAGGTCAATCGAGACTGGAGTATTCTGATTTAAGTATGGGCATGGTTCATGGGCGTTTTATACAAGGTCCGGGCTATCAAAAAGTAAAAAATGTTTTTAAGTTATTCACCAGCGAGCAATATGATGAGTATTATCAAAAGAGAGATGATCTGGAGTTGATACTTCAAGATGAATCAGGTAATAAAATTCCCAATGACTTTATTCATATTGAAGACTTTTCTCCAGAATTTGAAGAGATTATTGTAGAGGTCAAGTTAGTAAGCGCCCAGTCATGGGCAGGTATTGAAAACACATAACTAGTGACTATGGTTGCTCGTAAAGTCTTTAAGCCATACTTTCATCCCAGTAGGTGCTATTTTTCACCATCGTATTCAGGATCGTATTCAGGATCGTAATCTGCTTTCTCATGCACGTAATCAGATCAAGCTTTTTAGGTTTTCCGGCGTCGACTAATCGCTTATACATCGACTTTAACTTGGGGTGATGTTGTATGGCCGACGTGATGGAAACAAACAGAACCGTGCGTATAGGATGCCTTCCATCCCGAATATATCTCCTTCCCGGGAAGCTGCTGCTATCATGGTTTATCGGGGTGATACCTACAAGTGTGGCAATTTCTATACGATTCAATTTTCCTAGCTCAGGAAGTTCACTAATTAGCGTATAAGCCAATACATTTCCGACTCCTTTGGCAATCAACAATAATCTGAAGCCGATTCTTTTGCATTGTGCTCATATCTAAACGCTGACCTCTCACAGTTAGTAAGTCACTGATCTCCCAGATTTTTTCTGGCTTAAGCGCTGATAGTCTTGCTTTCATATTCTCGCCAAATTGTGTGATATCAATAGTATCTAGCCTGCCAGCCTTGGTAAAATGTCCTGCGGATTTGGCAAAGCCTCTTATCTGAGAACGATTGCAAAAAACTACAGGTAATCCTGCTTTGTCTGCGGCACAAAAAACTCTATCTCGAGTCCTCCTATAGGCTCTATTAATGCTCTTTGAGGTTTAAGTGGTTGTCGTTGTTTAATGGCGCCCTTAATGTAATTTTTATCATTGGCAACACTAAAGAATTGGCCAGTAGGTTTCACATAAATATTGAGTTGTTTACTGCTGATATCGATATCGATATCGATATTGATCTCTGTAGGTTTCATAAGATAAGCTATCTCTGACTTGCTAGTCTGGCTTGAGGCCCATTGCCCATTGTGTTATCTGAGCTATGCCTAGTGAGTGTCCGTCACGCTCCTGGGTATTAATGACCGTTATGAGTTGGCAATCAAACCAAGTGTGACAAACAAGGCCTTCGGTGGCCGCCGAAGGTGGGCTCAATTTATCCATGAGTGGAACGGATTTTCAACATTAGAGTTAGGCAAGAGTAAGTATATAAACGTATATTGTTTTCCTCTATTGCGGCATAACAATATACGTTATGTACCAGTTGCCGAAAGCATGAATGTTGGGGCTAATATTGGATGATAAATATTTTGTTTCTTGTCAAAAATAAAGAATTAGGTAGTTTAAGAGTAAAAATGCTATTTGGTAACTTATTGGGAAGTGGAGTTTTGAGATTTTTATTGTGTTTTTTATTATTATGACTGCTTCTTGTGCTACTAAAGTTAGTAATGGTTCTGGTTGGGTAAAGCCAGAAACTACAACTATTAGCTGTGAAGACTTTCATAATGTAGCTACCAAGCTGGGTATAATGAATAATAATGTCTGGAATAAATATGCTGCAGAAGATGATCCTTGGTCCCAATGTTTGGAGAAAAGACTGGTAGAGGGTGAGTTACAATTTGGTTGGTCATGGTCTTGGCCTTTAGATCGACGGGTAATTTATTCCCAACCACAAATAAAAATAGGGTCTTCTCCTTGGGCGCCGGAACCTAAGTTTGATGATGCATTTCCCTTAAAGATATCCAGCCTGGCGAAGCTTGGCATTTCACATCATACAGAAAGCAAATCGAGTGGGGATTATAATACGGCTACGACGATGTGGTTAATTTCTGAAGCTTATAGGGGGCGTGAACCAAATCGTTCAGTAATAGCTGCTGAAATTATGATCTGGACATATTTTACTGACGGACATTTCAATCCTGCAGGGATAAAACATAGTGAGGTATCAATTAATGATTCAGTATGGGAGGTTTGGTACCATAAGAATTGGAAGGATATGTCGGGAGTAAATGATAATAATTGGGTGTATGTATCATTTAGGGCCAAGCAACCTTCCATGATTGCCGCTATTCCTGGTTTGGAATTACTGAATTACGCAGTTCGAAATAGTTTAATCCCTAAGGGGCTATTTATTGCCGATATAGAACTTGGGAATGAAGTTATGAGTGGCTCTGGAATTACATGGGTAAAGGATTTTACAGTTGATTATCAGGTGAGAGAATTATGAGCTGTAGATACTGTTGATTATATATTGCTACATGTTTCTGTTCTTTTGAAGGTTGAGATACCTATGCCGCCAGATTAAATCTATTTAATTGATAAGCCCAAGGAGCTTGTGGAAGCTTGGAGCGAAGTATTTGAAGATTTTGGAGTTGTAGGTGTTATTGAGGGAGATTTCTTTTCCAAATCAGCTGACGCAATGGTTAGCCCTGCTAATAGCTTCGGAATTATGGATGGTGGGTTGGATTTGCTAATTAGGGATAGGCTCGGTTTTCAAGTAGAGGATCGGGTGCAAGCACGGATCAAATCCGACTTTCATGGTGAATTCCCGATAGGATCAGCTGTATTAGTACCTACCTCTCATGAAAATTGGCCATATTTAATATCAGCTCCAACTATGCGAGTGCCGGAAGATGTTTCCAATACGCTAAATGCATATTACGTTTTTCGAGCAATCTTAAACTCTGTGCAGCCATTTAACAGATCAAACTCCCCGGAGAGAATTAACTCGATTCTATGTGGGAACAGGTATAGGTAACTTATCGGCTAGGCGTTGTACAGGCCATATGCGAGCAGCCTATAACTCCTTATCCAAGCCTTCAAGAATACCCAGTTATACAGAAATACATACAACACATAGAGGGCTGCAATTAGCTTACTAGTGCATAGCAAGTATCTTTATAGAAAGTGAGTGAAAAATAGTCAGGAAAGCCTTAAGCTGCATTGAGTTGAGAAGTACATCTTCTTTTAGCAGATTAAGGCGTTAAGCATAAGTACCAGTACTAAGGGGATACTCTATGGCGTTTGATTACGGCTCGATTGATTTGGGCCTGAAGAACCCTTTTAAGAAAGAAGGCCGGGTTACCGCAATTAGGGGGGGAGTTCAGTTTCTTGTTGCCCTAATCTTGCTGTTTATCGCTGCTGGCCAAGTGAAGTCGGACCCCGTAAGTGGTTGGGTGCTTGTCGTAGTGGGGGCAATTCTACTGGTCGGCGGTATCAGGGCTCTATCAGGCGGCATTTTGGCCTTATTGCGCTTCTTTGTTGGTCGAAATCATCCCGTATCATTAGCTTTTAACCATTCTAAATCTGAAACGAGTACGGCATCAGAAGAGAAAAATGAAGTGGCTTATACCGCTTCCGGCTTAGAAGAGATGTTAGTTGGCCGGAAGAATCCAACCTTTCTAGAGCCTAAGGGCTTCTTGGCTCGGGTATTACACAGTATCTTCCCTAAATTGCTTTATATGCCATACCCCATTCGAAATATGGCTCAGGCACAGTTTGGCGCATGGGTAAGTACATTAACTGTCTTGCTCTCTTATGTCATTGTCGCTTTTATTTGTCTCAGTGGTTTTGCTGGTGATATGGGAGAAAAGCTATTCCCGATGTACTCTGCCATCGCTTTACTTTATACATTGATTGTATGGCACTCTGCGAGTAAAGGTATTTCACGGGAAGCCCAGAAAAGTGTAGCGAGCCTTACGGGGGGAAGTATTGCAAAAACGATATTATTCTCGATTGTGGTGCCCCTGTTACTGGGATTGGGGTTAAGTTTAGGCGTTGAGGCTTTTAAGGGGGAAGGTACTACTTCCCTAGATGAAATAATCAGTGTGTCCGGTGTATTGACTGAGGCTTTACCGAGCTTTAGCCCGTTCTTGTATATTCTTGGGGTTATATTTGTAGGCGCTGCTTGTAGTTTTGCTGTTGTCTATATGCTGCGCTTTAGAAGCGAAATAGCAAACCCAGTCACTGAGGTTTCTGAATTAAGGGATAACTGGCAGGAATCGGTTCACCCGAAGGAAATCTTTATAAACTTGGATAACCTTGTGATGGCAAATCGTCGTTATAAGGAAGTGCCCAATCGTATTTACAGAGAGCTTGATCCAAAACTTGAAGAGCAAGTGGATGGTAAAGGTTCATTCAATGGGGAAATGATCCAGGAAGTACAACCTACGGTTCGTCCTGTTGATTTGGGTGAAAAATTCAGGCTGATTCGCGATATTAGTCTTTTCGCAGGTAATGCGCTTTATATCGTTGTTACTGCGCTAGCTATTTGGCTGGCATACTCTTTGATTGATGTTATTCACTTTTTTCAGCCGGAATCTATTACAGCCATTAAGCAGGAGTTTGGCGCCTTAGAGGGGGAAGCTGGCCGCTTAGCTCTGCTAGAACAGTATATTTCAGCAGGTGGCGCTCTCTGTATGACGCTAATTCACCTGCTTTTGATAGGATTTATTCTTAATACATTTGCTCGATTGTTGGTCAATGCGTCACATATCTTCTTTGCTGAGATGCAGTTTGAATCACTATTGGTGTATTTTAAATGCGAAGGGACATTCACTGAATCTAAGATCTCAACGGGCACTGGAATACATGACAGTACTCGCTCTGAAAATGTACTAGTCAGAAGTTCGATTACGCCTTGGGTGATAGTAACCAGGGTTGTCTCAAGTACATTTGCGGCTTCTGGCATGAGAAACTTGGAGTATCCAAGGCATATACTTGAAATGCATAAGTCTGAACGCGACTTATCTGAAATCAGGGATGACGTAATTAGTTTCTTGAAAGATAGAGAGTCTATTGCCTCCATTACAAGCAGTAGAGACTTGGAAAACACTTCGAATATTCATGCTATTAATCAGCAAAGTCGTGCTCTGCCAATGACAGAACAGGGACAATTAGCTCAAGATGAAAATGCGGCTGGTTATTTGAGGCAAGAAGATAAGGACACGGTTGAGTAGGATTTACTGTCTTTTCTTTGGTTCTACTGTCACTTACTTTGAGTCAAAGTGATAAAAAAAGCTGGCAAGGTTCGGAGTCTCTGGACCAGAAAGAGAATTCCTGGTACCCCTTGCCAGCTGAGGGTACTAGGCTAGCAAACTACGTATTTTTAGTAATACTGAGCCCCTAAGATTGACCGTATTTGCTGGTAGAATTACAGAAAAGTACTGTTTTACTAGCGGGGCAGAAATAATCAGTACACCCTGGTAATATAAACTGCATGAAATACGATGCCAGAAAACTTAGTACTGAGGAGCAGCACCTCATACGTAAAATTGCTGTTCAGCGAGTATTTGATGGAGAATCTGCGGCGGAGGTTAGTCGTAGCTTAGGGCTGGGGAGCAGAACTATTTTCCCATGGTTAAGGACTGCTCGGGAGAAAGGTATTGAAGCGCTATCTCCAAAAATTAGACCTGGACGCGGTAGAAAACTGTCAGCTATTGAAGAAGAGGAAGTCAAACGATGGATTATTGGTGGCGATCCAAGGCAATATGGCTTTGATTTCGGATTGTGGACACGTCAGATCGTATCGGATTTGATTTTTGAGAGATTCAAAATTGAACTTAGCGTTTCTAGTGTCGGCACACTTCTACATCGACTGGGCCTGACGCCACAAAAGCCTCTACGAAGAGCTTACGAGAGAGATGAGAAGGCGGTGAATAAATGGGTAAAGGAAGTCTATCCAAAGATTAAATCTTATGCGAAAAAAACTGGTGCAGAAATATTTTGGCTGGACGAGGCTAGTATCAGATCAGACGATCCACTCCAAAGGACATGGGGAGAAAAAGGAAAAACTCCAGTGGTAAAAACGAGTGGTCAAAGACAGTCAATCAATGCGATCTCAGCTTTATCGAATAGAGGTGGCTTCTGGTATCATATTTATAGTGGAAAGTTCACGGCAGAAAAGTGCGTAGAATGCTTCAAAAATTTCCAGAGAAGTCAGAAAAGACCAGTGATTCTCATTGTTGATGGGCACCCAGTACACAAATCGAAAAAGGTATTGGAGTATGTCGATTCACAGGATGGAAAGCTTGAAATGGTGTTCTTACCGCCATATGCACCAGACCTAAATCCAGATGAGTTGGTCTGGAATCATATGAGAAATATAGGGACTTCAAAGAGGCCGCTGAAAAAAGGTGAGACACTACTGAGTCGTGCAAAAGCAGATTTGCAGAGCATCAAGAAAAATAGAAAACTTGTGAAATCATTTTTTCAAGAGTCGACTGTATTCTTTGCTGCTGCTTAGGTAGTATCTTTATTGTTAGGTACACAAGACGACTTTTGTTGGTATTTAACAAGCTAGGTTATTATTCTGGAAGCAGCTCTAACACTGTGTGAGACTCTTCTTTTGTGACTTTCAGGTTATAAGATTTGCTCAGACAGAGGACGGTATCTTCTATATGATTCAGGTCATAAACTCCACTAACAAGTAGTCTACTAGTGTTCTGGTCTCTCGTCACAAGTGGTGTATTTGTAAAGCGATTTAGCGATATTAGAAGTTCTGTTAATCTGATGTTATCAGCCTTTGTAAATCCACTTCCCCAATCCTTATAGCTGGAAACCTCAAAATCTTTGATTGCACCGGTGTTGTGCTCAGTTACTTTGAGCATCTCCCCTTTCTTTATTTCGGCGCGATTTTTATTTTGTCTTATTGGGCTGACGGTGATATTCCCTTCGAGAACAGTGACTTCTGTTATTCCATATCGCTGGTCAATATTGAAAGTGGCTTTATGTGTACGGATCAATGCTTGTCGTGATTCTACTATAAATGGCCAGGTTACCTCTTTACAAATGCTTATTTGGGCCTCCCCATTTAATAGACGTATGCGTCTGCGTGTCTCTGAATAATTGACGAGTACTTTAGTTGTGGCGCTCAACTTTATATGGCTACCATCGGGGAGGGTTTGTTTAGATATTTCCTTGGGGGCTGTTTGGTAACGGCATTTAAATGGCTCCCGTGTCTTTAAATCTTCCATACTTTCCCCCTCGGCTTGGCTCGAAATCAGAACTGGTCCTTATAGGTGGGACCTTAGTTCGCTTTATATATTTTATTGTTAGCGCCTGACTTTTTATTATTCCACCTGGTTGGGGAATTAATAGGGCATGCTTGTCTCCGATACTGGCTGTTATCTTGCGATGCTTTCTTTTCTTTTTTAAGGGGGATTTGTTGTGATTTTATTAAATGGTAAAGATATTTCGCTGTGGTTTTACCGTACTACGATAAATTTTATCTGCTTGGAGGTAGGTTATCTTGGCCTGAACCGGGGATTGTTGCTGTTTTGTGAAATAAACAGGGGGCTTATTAGGGTGGCCTGGGTTACTTTGTGATAGGCGATTCAGAGAGTTTCCACGGGGACATTTACTTTTTCGATGTAAAAGAGCTTTAAACGCCATCAGGGACTAAAGTTCGAGACGTATGAGTTTGGTACATGTGTGATATTTGGCATAAAGATTGCTCCTTTTATCTTGTGGGTAGAAGTTCATATTGTGGGAATCGTAAAGGAATTGTTCATCAAGGGAGCTGAAAATGTCGTCACTCTATTTTTCATCGCATGCCATGCCACTTAGAGTCCCAAGTTACTGCTGCTTTGAACTTGGGTCCTGCTCGGACATAGAGTATGAAAGTTATAAGATAGCCCTGTTTAAAAAGGGGATTGCGCTTATCCATCTCAAATTTTCTGATGATTCTGCTGAAGTGATGGAGGATATTGTCAATACCATTGGGTTGGTACATGAGCATGATTCTATGGGGCGAACGGTTTGGGATGTGAGGATTGGTGGTGAGACAGGTGATGAGGCATTGGCTATATCTCATAGTGATAGAGAATTCTTCTTGCACAATGACGGTGCTTTTGAATCGGAGATGCCTGGCTACTTTGGTCTCTTCGTTGTGCACGCTGATATGCATGGAGGCGGAGAAAATATTCTTGTCTGTGCCGACAGGATAATCGAGAGCCTCTCCGATAAAACTTTCCAGGTGCTTTCAAGTAGTAAGTTTAAACTGCGTGTTCCTGAAGAGTTTCGCAAGTCGTCTGAGTTTATAGAGGCATCCTTAATTGATGAGAGCCATGGTTTCAGATACAGGTATGATATTATCGAGCGTGAGTATTGCTCTTCAGATGAGCTTGATGCTTTACGTGAGCTGGAGCTAAAAATATCGTTGCCACATAATATGTTTAAGGTTAGGTTGAATAATAATCAGATATTGTTGTTGGATAATCGACGATACCTTCACGCAAGAACTGGAATAAAGGATAGGAAAAGGCACCTTAAACGAATACGTTTTAATATGCCTGCTATATCGAGGGTTGCTTAACGGGTGGTCATAGAGATAGTTATAGTTGGGTTGTTGCTTATTCTGGTAGCAGGTATGGCTCACGGAGCATTGGGGTTTGGTTTCCCAATGCTTGCGACGCCTATTCTGGCGCTTGCTTATGATTTGAAAACGGCAGTGGTGTTAACCATCTTGCCGTCGCTTTTGGTAATTATATCCAGTCTTTATAAGTGCCGAGATTATAGGATTAATCTTTCTAAATATAGTTTAGTAATACTATTGGTGTCTATTGGAAGCCTTACCGGAACATGGCTGTTAACCTGGGCAAATCCGGATATTCTCAAGTTGTTACTGGCGGTATCAATCTTGATCTACCTGTTTTCCAATCGTTTAAGGGTTTATCTATCCAAATTCTCCAGCCGGCCAGTACTTTTTCCTGTCACTATGGGCGGCTTGGCCGGGGTGATTGGTGGCGCAACTAATGCGATTGCGCCTCTACTGATGATTTACTTATTAGAAGTTGCCAAGTCATCAAAGGAAGTAATCCTTATTTCCAATATTTGTTTCTTGATTGGCAAGCTGATACAGCTTGCGGTGCTTTCAGTTTACTTGGGTTTTGATGATTTGGAGTTGATGTCGTTATCTGCAATTACCGTGTTTGCATATTTTGGACTTGTTATCGGATTTAAGCTTCAATCGAGGATTGATGAAGAACGATATCGATCGATTATTCGGTATGCCTTATCAATTTTTATGTGCGTGCTAACCTATCAGGGGGTTTCCAATTTGATATTTCCTGATGGAGTAATTGTTTAGGTTCTTTGCTTGAGGCCTCACTGACTGTGAGTATCAAATGCCCTAAGTTGGCTCTGCTGAATAGCTCTGCTGTTGCAGGCTAATCATCTTTTCAAATGGTTGCAGAAGCTTGGAATACTCATTTTTATCTTCAAGTCGAGTCATAGCCAAGGCAATACTTTCAATGGTTGACAGACCATCCGCAACGGTGGTTTTCCGAATTGCGTAGTTGGATTTCAAGTCCCCACTGAGATTGACTCTTGGAAGCTGTTGTAGCTTGGGGTTCAGGTGAAGAATCTTTTTAGATTTTTTCCAAGTCGCATCAATAACAATTAGCTGTTCAATCGTTTCCAGCTGATTCTGGTGGCTAGGGGTATTATTCTCTTCAGCTAATTGGGGTGTTTGGGGTAGCCATGATAGTGACGGATAGAGTAGAGCGCTGGGTGTATCGAGTAGCCTTTCCAACTGTTGATTCGGAAGGGTTTCAGAGATAAGCATTTCGCTGTTATTTAAACACAGGTGCGCCATACGCCCGGTATTGAACGGGTGCTTCTCTTCTTGTGGGTGCTGTATGATCACCACTTTTATGGTATTAGCCAGGCTCACCAACGCACTGCAGTAGCAGACATTGGGCGGGCGCTGGCAGGTGCTACAGGTCTCTCTGGGCATTTTTCTACTTCAGGGGTACAGGGGCAGGTTTATGGCGAAAACGCAGCCTTCTAATAGTGTTCAGTGGCTGGCAGATATAGAGATTCCGCTAGCGAACAAATTTTATCGCATGTATGGATTTCGTGGCAAAGCCAAGCGCCATGAGGACTGCGGGATAGTGCGCGGTGAACGGGGGGAAGTGATTGCCTGCGGTTATTTGCGGCGCTATGAGAGCTTTAAGCTCCTGGCCGGAGTTGCTGTTGCACCAGATCATCAAGGGCAGGGTGTTGCAAGGCAGCTGTTGACGCTCCTTGCTGAACGTTTTGATAGTGACACCTATACATTTCCCTACGACCACCTGGAGCCATTTTACTCCTCTTTGGGGTTTGAGAGGGTTGAATTGAATGAGCTAAGTGGTCCTGTTGGGGATTTATTCTGCAGTTACGTGAAGCAGGGGCGCTCGATTCTAGCGATGGTCTACCGCTAGCCTTGGGAAGATTATTATTTTCGGGTTGGATTTGAATTAGAAAGAATTACTGTGCAAAGGTGTGGAGCACCTCTAGCTTTGGAATTTTAGTTCTTTCAGGGACAGATTATAGGCAGGGCAGCACTGTAAAAGTGCTGCCCAGGTTGCTACTACCAGCTGCAATTAGTAAGTGCTAATTTCCCAAATGGAGTAGCCGTACACAGTATTGCGTTCGGTGCAGTCAATCTTCAGGTAACGGTAGTTTCCCTCTACGGTGATTGCGTCGGTGCGTTCACCGGTTCCCATTCCAGAAAATGACTCAACAGTTGTCCAGTTGCTGCCATCGGTACTGCCGAGCAGAGTGTAGGCAGCCGCATTGGCAGTTTCCCAGTCGATATTGAGGGTGCCAATGGACTGCACAGAGCCGAGATCATAAGTCAGGCTGACATTGTCCACACCGTGGGCACTCTCCCAGCGGGTGCTACTGTCTCCGTCGATTGCCAGTTCAGCACTTTGCAGTTCAGAGGTTGCAGAGATACTTGAATCTTGGCTGTCGCCACCAGTTAAGCCCAGTTCCCAGATGGAGTACCCATAGCTTGTGCTGCGCTCAGTGAAGTACAGGCGCACATATCGATAGCTTCCACTCAGGGCGTGTTCATCGGTTCTCTCTCCGGCGGTACCGCCACTAAAGTTGGCCAGCGTAGTCCAAGAGGCTGTGTCGTTACTGCCTTCCACCGTATAGGTTGCAGCGTTGGCGGTTTCCCAGTCGATAGTCAGGGTGTTCAGAGCTTCTGCTTCACCCAGATCCAGAAGTACCCACACTGAGTCACCGCCATGGGCGCTTTCCCAGCGGGTGCTGCTGTTGCCATCAACGGCATTAGCTATGGATTGGACCTCACTGCTGGCGGTGACGATAGCTTGGGCAGTTAGGTCTTGGTCGCCGGCTTCGCTGTTGTCACTATCGTCGCCGCTATCTGAGTCATTTCCAGAGTCATCACTACTTCCGTTACCGCCAGCGAAGTGGATATTGTCGATCTCGATATCATTGATATCGCCATCTACACCTAGCAGTTCAAATAGCTGGATAACGTCGGACATGTCAACTTCATCACTGAAGTCGGATACTGGGATGGATATCTGGTGCCATTCACCGTCTCGGGTAAAGCCGTAGGGATCTGAGCCATTGGTAAACTCAATCCACTTCTGTCCAATATCACCGACGCTGCCGCTCTTCATGCCGATCTGGAAAGTCGTTGTCGAGCTGCTCTTCAGGGCGAAGTTGAGTGTGGCAGTATCGTGGTCGAATGCTGATAGGTCGTAGTAATAATCAGCGGTAAAGGCCATGCCGAACCAGCCTGCACCGGATGATGTGTAGGATAGGGATTCAGAGCCTTCATAGGGGGAGGGGGAGGTTTCAATTAGGGTATCTCCCCAAATGTACAGATTACCATCGGTACCCAGCTCGAAAGTGGAGTCGGCTTCGGTAGTTTCGCTGTATATAGAGAAGGTACCTGTTGGTGCCGTCTTATCGACGCTTTCACTAAAGTAGATATCATCGAAGGATAGGGTAAAGGCTTCTGATGGTGCGTCGCCACGCACCATAATTGCTTGGCTGATGGTGTTGAAGTCCACTCCGAATTTGCTTAGGGGAATGCTTACTTCATGCCACTCGCCATCGCGCTCAAGTCCAAAAGTGTCTCCGTCAACGCTCAGGTCTACCCAGGCATCTCCACCACTGGTGCTGGCAATGCCGATTCCGATGGTCTGCTCGGTGGTCGTTTTCATCAGGAAGTTCAGGTGACCATTTTGATAGTTCATCAAATTCAGGTCGTACTGCATCCATACACCCATGCCGAACCATTCGCCAGTACCCACTTCAAATTCAAGTGCGTCACTGCTGTCCTGGCTTTCCATGTTGTTCCAAACATAGAGCTCGGAGTCAGTGCCAAATGTTAGGGATTCGGAAAATTCACTACTATCACCGTAGACACCAAGGTTGCCACTTTTCGCAGTATCGGCTGCGAAGGAGAGTTCAGTGCTGTAGCTGCTGTCATCGTTGTCATAGATACGCACGTAGTCTACATACATCTTGGCTGGCATGGGCGCAGTGATATCACTATTGGCGTAAAGTTGTGGGAATATGCCGCCAACCGCGAGGTTGAGAATTAAAAAGTGATGTTGTTGGAATTCATCAAATGCAGGGTCATCGGTGCCAATGCTGATAACCTCATTGGTTTCATCGTCTACCCACATAGCAATGCTTTCAGGTGTCCAGGTCATACCGAAGATATGGTAATCCTCAGTCAGGTCGGTACTGGAGCCAAAATCTTCAACCAGGTTCTTGGATTCACCATAGTCTGCTTGTCCTGTGTAATCATCGGACTCGTGCCACCAGTGGAAGGCCCCAGATACTTCAGAGTTTACAATGCCAGCTTCAAGCGCTTCGGCCATACCGCCTTCGAGAATATCCAGCTCACCACACGCGGGCCAACCAACCTGGCCGTAGTCGCTGCCTAACTGCCAGAAGGCCGGCCATAGGCCTGCGTCCATATCTGGCAATTTAATACGGGCTTCGATAGTTCCATATTTGTAGGTTAGGCGGCCAAGGGATTTAAGGCGTGCCGAGCTAAAGCTGCCGTCACTTTCCTCTACGGCCTGAATAATTAGGTTTCCATCTTCGATGTAAGCGTTGTCGCTATCATCGGTATAGTTTTGTAATTCGTTGTTGCCCCAGCCGGAGTTGCCAACGTCGTAGGTCCAGACGGAAGTATCGATCGTGTCCCCGTCAAAATTATCTTCCCAGACCAGAGTTTTTGAATTGGCCATTGAGGACACAATTGTGCCGACAATAGCGGCTGCTATCGCTGTTTTTTTAATAATCATGATTTTCTTTCGTTGTTAATTATTTATAAGAATAAAATGCCTGATAGTGATGGTGTGACACAGTTAAATACTATTTGTAAATCTAGTGAATGCTAGATACTTAAATTGCAATTTCCTTCAATTCATTTGAAAATCGGGTGCTGGCCACGAGCAAAGCCTAGCAAAACGATTGTTCTACAGGGAAGTGAATTTAGGCCTCTCGTCGTAGTTGTGGTCCTGCTTGTCGCATACATCGGAAAGATAATTTCTTGTAATTTTTTTACAAAAAGAAAAAATTCTTTTTTGTGTTTTTGTTCGCAAATATTTTGTGTGGAAATTCTTTTTCCGGCCCTACTGCATTGAATAAAATTGTAAGCGATTTAATCTGGATTTATTGTTTTTATGCTTTGTCTTACGCCGGGTCATATCCTAAAAGGTAATATCTGTCGGCAAATAAGGCAGGTTTTGATATTGGTGAAAAAGATTGAGTGGTGTAATAAAGAAAGGGGCGCTGCTATTTGGCAGCGCCCTTGTACTTTTAGTTTCTGCGAGGTCCCTGTGCGCATCGTGCGGGTGGGTTGCAGTCTCTATGGCGATGGTTGTGCCCTTTATGATGAGGGTGGCACTTGTGAGAGTGAGGACGGCAGTTGCCATTGCTATCGCTGTCTGAGCTTCCGCCAGAGAAATAGATGTCGTCAATCTCAATATCGCTGATATCTCCATCAACACCCAGTAGCTCAAATAACTGGATAACATTTGACATATCTACCTCGCTACTGAAATCAGTAACGGGGATTGATACCTGGTGCCACTCGCCATCCCGCGCGAATTCGTAAGGATCAGAGCCGTTGGCAAATTCAATCCACTGCTGCCCAATATCGCTGACGCTACCGCTCTTCATGCCAATTTTAAAGGTGGTTTCTGAGCTGGTTTTCAGGGCGAAATTCAGCGTTGCAGTATCATTATCGAAGGCGGATAGATCGTAGTAGCTGTCGGCAGTAAATGCCATTCCAAACCAGCCGGCCCCGGAGGAGTAATAGGAGAGGGACTCTTCACCTTCGAATGGGGTTTGAGTGGCCTCCAGCAGGGTATCGCCCCAAATATACAGGTTGCCATCAGTTCCCAGTGTGAAAGTTGAGTTGGCCTCTGTAGTTTCGGTGTAGAGAGAAAAGACACCGGTCGGGGCTGTTTTTTCAACACTTTCGCTAAAGTAGATATCGTCAATGGACAGAACAAAATCTTCAGAGGCGGCATCACCTCGAATCATAAACGCCTGACTGATAGTGTTGAAGTCCACTCCCAGTTTGCTTAGGGGGATACTGACCTGATGCCATTCGCCATCGCGCTCCAGGCCGTAGGTATCATCACCATCCACCAGATCTACCCAGGCATCTCCGCCACCAGTACTGGAAATACCAATGCCGATAGTCTGGCTGCTGGTGGTTTTCATTTTGAAATTGAGATGACCGTTTTCGTAGTTCATTAGGTTTAGGTCATAGTGCATCCAGAAGCCCATGCCGAACCATTCACCAGCGGTAATATCAAACTCCAGGGCCTCATCACCCTCGGCAGCTTCGGCGCTGACAGTAGCTGACATGCTGTTTTGGTTCCAGACATACAGCTCGGTATCGGTGCCAAGCTCCAGGGATTCGGAGAGGTTGCTGCCCTCGGAAAATACGCCGATATCACCTGTTTTGGCGGTGTCTTCAGCCAGGGAGATTTCTGTGCTGTAGCTGCTGTCGTCGTTATCGTAGATGCGAACATAGTCCACATACATTTTGGCGGGCATGGGGGCAGTGACGTCGCTATTGGCATAAATCCCCGGGAATTTGCCACCTACCGCCAGGTTTAGAATCAGGAAGTTGTGCTGGCGGAATTCATCTAGCGTCTCGGGTCTATCCTCGGGTTCAGTGTTGAAGCTGATGATTTCATTGGCTTCGTCGTCGACCCACATAATGATGCTGTCCGGGGTCCAGGTCATGCCGAAAATATGGTAGTCCTCGGTAAGGTCTGTGCTGAGGCCGAAATCGTCAACTAGATTTTTTGATAGGCCGTAGTCCGCTGTATAGTTTATACCTTCATCGGATTCATACTGCCAATGAAAAGCGCCAGAAACCTCTGAGTTGACCGTGCCGGCGTTGAGCGCATCTGCCATGCCTGCCTCAAGAATATCCAGTTCGCCGCAAGCGGGCCAGCCCACTTGGCCGTAGTCGCCACCCAGCTGCCAGAAGGCGGGCCACAATCCGGCATCCAGGTCGGGTAATTTAATGCGGGCTTCAATGGTGCCGTATTTATAAGTCATACGACCCAGGGATTTCAGGCGGGCAGAAGTAAAACTGCCGTCGTCGTTTTGCAGTGCTTGAATAATAAGGTTGCCATCTTCGACATAGGCATTGGCGCTATCATCGGTGTAGGTTTGCAGCTCATTGTTACCCCAGCCTGAGTTGCCCACATCGTAAGTCCAAACGGACTTATCAATACTGTCGCC
Organism: Microbulbifer maximicatervae (SeqCode); assembly: GCF_052467815.1. Classification (NCBI taxonomy): domain Bacteria; kingdom Pseudomonadati; phylum Pseudomonadota; class Gammaproteobacteria; order Cellvibrionales; family Microbulbiferaceae; genus Microbulbifer; species Microbulbifer maximicatervae (SeqCode). The sequence goes on along the minus strand of NZ_CP174326.1, from coordinate 17,967 downwards.
GTCGAAATTATCTTCCCAGACCAAAGTTTTTGAATTGGCAAGTGAGGACACACAGGCGCCTACAATAGCAGCCGTGATCGCTGATTTTTTCAAATTCATGATTTTGTCTTTCTTTAATTATCTATGGGGTGCCAACTTCATTGTGTTTTTATAATGGCGGTGATCTGCCACGATGATTAATGTTTGTTGGGCTTGGGGACTTATCTGCTTTTTATTTTGATATTTATATATTCAGTACAGCAGTAACAGACTAACAAAAAGCCGATTGTTGCATAGAGAAAGTCCGGGCTTTTTATCGTAAGACTGGTCCAACTTGTCGCATATGCAAAATTTTTTTGCTTTGAAATTGGGGACAGCCAGTGCGTATTAATGTGTTTTTACATTGTTTACGTTTTTATTTTTAAATTTGTTGTTGCTTATTGGATTGCCCGCCTGAAATTATTTGCTGATTTAAGACCCCTTTTAAAATTTAAATTCTAATTTGAAGGTGGGCCGGCGGCGGAAATTAGAATTGGCAGCCTGGTTCCCATAGGTAGTTTTATTTTCTAGAGTGCTGCCGCCGCTTGCGAGCGCTTCGACAGCGTGAGATTTATCTTTTGGTGTCGGCGCCGGTGTGCAGCCGGCGTGGATTGAGTTTTTTAAGGGTTTGCGGCTTCACCACTGCAGGACGGTTGTATATTCGGTATGGGGCATCTTACTTAAAATGGAATTTGTAAGCTTGCTGCAGGTCGGCACCCAGAATAAGAGCCCGCTTCTGTGCTGTAATATTCGGTTGTGGCCCAGGAGCGGTTGAACAGGAAGAAACGGTGGAATACAGAGAGATAACTGAGCTTGCCAGAGAGTTGGGCGGGGAGCTGGAAAAGAGAGATTGGTGCGTGACGTCGGCAGAATCTTGCACCGGTGGTGCGATTGCGGCGGCTATTACCTCTATAGCGGGTGCTTCGAATTGGTTTGATGGATCGATCGTGAGCTATGCGAATCGTATCAAGAACGGTGTTCTGGGTGTCGACAGCAATGATCTCAAGCAGTTTGGGGCAGTGAGTGAGCCGGTCGCTCGACAGATGGCTTGTGGGGTTCTGGCGATGATGGATGCCAATCTCGCCGTTGCGGTCAGTGGTATCGCGGGGCCTGATGGTGGCACTGCCGAGAAGCCGGTAGGTACAGTTTGGATCGCCTGGGCCCATGCGGAGGGGCAAGAGCCAGTGCAGATTGATGCGAAGTGTTTTCTGTTCAGTGGTAACCGGGCAGAGGTGCAATCGCAGACGGTCATTGAGGCGCTGAAGGGAATGTTAAAGGTTGTCCGTGAGCACCCGGTTTGAACTTGTCCGCTGGGTCAATCTTTGTTCGTTTGCCCCGGCTTCAGACTTCTTTTTGAAGTGAGGCTCACTCAGTCTGAAGCTGGTACTCAGTATATGGAATTACTGGTTGCCTATACAGTAATCCTTCGTTAAGCTTGCCACCACTCAATTCAGCTCAGAAATACGGGAATGGTCATGGATTCCAATAAAGACAAGGCATTAAAGGCGGCGCTATCTCAGATTGAACGTCAGTTCGGTAAAGGCACTGTGATGCGTATGGGAGACAAGGAGCGCGAGCGTATTCCTGCGATCTCCACCGGCTCCCTCGGCTTGGATGTGGCCCTGGGTATAGGCGGCTTGCCGCGTGGCCGTATCGTTGAAATCTATGGACCAGAATCCTCCGGTAAGACCACCCTCACCTTGCAGGTGATTGCCGAGGCCCAGCGCAAGGGTGGCACTTGTGCTTTCGTGGATGCAGAGCACGCCCTCGACCCTATCTACGCTGAAAAACTGGGTGTTAACGTCGATGAGCTGATCGTATCCCAGCCGGATACCGGTGAGCAGGCGCTGGAAGTTGCCGATATGCTAGTGCGCTCCGGTGCCGTTGATGTGCTGGTAGTAGACTCCGTTGCGGCCTTGACCCCGCGCGCTGAGATCGAAGGTGAGATGGGTGATTCCCACGTGGGCTTGCAGGCTCGTTTGATGTCCCAGGCTCTGCGTAAGCTCACTGGTAATATCAAGAACACCAACACCCTGGCGATCTTTATCAACCAGATCCGCATGAAGATCGGTGTTATGTTCGGCAGCCCTGAAACCACCACTGGTGGTAATGCCCTCAAGTTCTACTCTTCTGTGCGCTTGGACATCCGTCGTATCGGTTCCGTTAAAGATGGCGATGAGGTGGTAGGTAACGAAACCCGAGTGAAAGTGGTTAAGAACAAGGTAGCTCCTCCGTTTAAGCAGACCGAGTTCCAGATCATGTATGGCGAAGGCATTAACATGATTGGTGAGGTCGTCGATTACGGCGTGAAGATGGGGCTGGTGGATAAAGCCGGAGCCTGGTACAGCTACAAGGGCGACAAAATTGGCCAGGGCAAGGCGAACGCTACCAAGTTCCTGCGCGATAACCCCGATATTCGCAACGAGATTGAAGGCCAGTTGCGTGCGCAGCTGCTCGGTGATTTAGTGCCTGCGACCCCTGAAGAGGCTGCGGAATTACCGGAAGAGTAAATGCCGTACTCAAAAGCGGATTTTTCCGTTGATCCAGCTCAAGCGCTTTTCAGCGCGGCGCTTGAGCTGTTGACCCGCCGCGAGCACTCCCGCCATGAATTGAGGCAAAAGCTCGCGGCAAAATTCCCCAGCGCCGATTTCGACACGCTATTTGAGCGCCTACACGAACTCAACTATCAATCCGATCAACGCTTTGCCGAAGTTTTTGCCCGCTCCCGTGTCCAGCGCGGTCAGGGGCCGATGCGTATTCGCCAGGAGCTACAGCAGCGCGGCGTACGCGGTGAACTAATTGCCCAGGCGCTGGATCAGTTGGAAGTGGATTGGTTTGAGTTAGCTGCGGAAATGCTTCAGAGAAAATACCGGGTCCCTATGAGCGCAGAGCTTCCACGGGATCAGTGGATGAAGGAGCGAGCGCGGCGCCAGCGATACCTGGCTTACCGGGGCTTCCCCACGGATGCGATTAGCTGGGCGCTGGACGGCAATTAATCGGGCTTATACTCTGACTACTGCCTGAATGACTGGTCGATAGGTTTCGGCCGTATTTTCAGGTACAGAAAGAGACTAAAAGAATAAGCGCGAGAACTTTATGATCCTGTCTATTGACCAGGGCACCACCGGTACCACAGCCTTTATCTTCGATGGTAAGGGCCACCTGATTGGTCGCAGTTACTCGGAAATTCCCAATCATTACCCCCAGCCTGGCTGGGTTGAGCAGGATGCGGAAGAGATTTGGTCGGTAACTCTCCGGGTCTGTGCCGCAGCACTCCAGCGCGCAGGTGTTCGCGCATCGGATATCACCGCCGTGGGAATTACCAACCAGCGTGAGACCACGATCGTCTGGGATAGATATACCGGTGAGCCGGTTTTCCCTGCGATTGTGTGGCAGTGCCGGCGCTCGGCAGAGGTATGCCGGGAGTTGGGGGAACTCGGCAGGTCTGATTGGTTGCGAGAGCGCAGTGGCCTGTTGCTGGATGCTTACTTTTCCGCAAGTAAGTTGACTTGGCTGTTCCGCCGGAACCCGGATTTACTAACCCGAGCTCAAAATGGCGACCTGTGTTTCGGCACCGTAGATAGCTGGTTGATCTGGAAAATGAGCGGTGGCAAAGCCCATCTCACCGATCACACAAATGCCAGTCGTACCCTCCTGTACAACATAAAAGATAAAGCCTGGGATAGTGAGCTGCTGGATTTTTTCCAGTGCCCTGAATCCATTCTTCCAAGAATTCTACCGTCGGCTGGCCACTTTACCGATACAGACCCCCATGCTTTTCTCGGCACATCGGCTCCGATTTGTGGTGTTGCCGGGGATCAGCAGGCAGCACTGTTTGGCCAGGGTTGTACCGAGCCCGGTAGTATAAAAAACACCTATGGAACCGGCTGCTTTATGTTGGCTTTTGCCGGCGAGGATCGCCCGGAGCTTCCCCAGGGGTTGCTGGCTACAGTGGCCTGTGATGCCCAGGGTAATCCGGCCTATGCCGTAGAGGGTTCAGTTTTTACGGCGGGTTCCGCTATACAGTGGCTGCGCGACGAGATGGGAATGATCCAGCAGGCGGTGGATACTGAAATTATCGCCCAGAGTATTCCTCATACCCGCGGCGTTTATCTTGTACCTGCATTTAGTGGGTTGGGTGCGCCGCACTGGGACCCATCGGCACGGGGGACTATTTGCGGCTTGAGTCGGGGGGCTGGTCGAGCTGAGGTGGTGCGTGCCACTTTGGAATCTATAGCTTACCAGAGTGATGAGCTGGCCCGCTTGATGGAGCAGGCCCTGGGCTTGCCGATTACCCATATGCGTGTGGATGGGGGTGCTTGCGCGAATAATTTCCTGATGCAATTCCAGGCGGACATTTCCTCTTTGCGTGTTGAACGGCCCCAGCAGATTGAATCGACGGCTATTGGTGCTGCGTTGCTGGCTGGTATTGGCAGTGGAACTTGGCGATCAAAGGAATTACCGGAGTGTTTGCAGGAAATTGAACGGGACTTTATGCCGGCAATGACTCAGGCGGAGAGGGAGCAGTTGTTGGCTGGTTGGCGGAGGGCGGTAAAAGCCTGTAAAGCTTTTTAGGCTGGACCGCCTATCCTCTTAGCGTAATAACCTAAGGGAGGTGTAGAGATGTCACATATCGATATGCTGGAGGAAACTGTAGCAACTTTGGTCGATGGTCAAAGGGGCATCCTGGCTGCCGATGAGAGTGGCGGCACTATTGCCAAGCGCTTTGCCACGATTGGAGTGGATTCCACCGAGAAAAACCGGCGCGACTACCGTGCCGCGCTGCTGTCTTGTAAGGGGTTGGGTGAATGTATCAGTGGCGTTATTTTGTTCGAGGAAACCCTGGGGCAAAAAGATGTTGAGGGTCAGCCTTTGCCGGAGGTGGCTGCGTCACAGGGGATAGTGCCGGGCATTAAGGTGGATAAGGGCAAGGGCCCTCTGCCTGGAGCGCCTGGGGATATGATCACCTACGGGCTGGACGGGTTGTCTGAGCGCTTGCAGCAATATAAAAAGCAAGGAGCTCGCTTCGCCAAGTGGCGCGAAGTCTATCCTATTGGCCATCACAACCCCACGCGCCTGGGGCTTACCGCAAATGCTGAGATGTTGGCCCGCTATGCAGCGGTATGCCAGGCCGAAGGGGTGGTTCCTATTGTCGAGCCAGAGGTTCTGATGGACGGTGAGCACGATATAGAGCGCAGTGCGGCGGTAAATGAGCGGGTTTGGCACTCTGTGTTCCACGCACTCCACCAGCACGGGGTAATACTGGAGCTGATGTTGCTCAAGCCCAGTATGGTAACCCCTGGTGCGGGGGCGGAAACGGCTGACCCTGAGCAGGTGGCCGAATATACCCTGCGCAGCTTGCGGCGAACGGTCCCCGCAGCAGTGCCGGGAATTAACTTTCTTTCCGGGGGGCAGGGGCCAGAAGAGGCCACGGCCAATCTTAATGCAATGAATCAGCAAGGTGGTGGCCCCTGGCAGTTGAGCTTTTCCTATGGGCGCGCACTACAAGAGCCAGCACTCGCTGCTTGGCAGGGGCGCCCGGAGAATGTTGAAGCAGCCCAGGAAGCGCTACTTAAACGGTCCCGCATGAATCATTTGGCCATGCTGGGCAGGTACCGCGAAACCCTGGAATAGCGATTAGCTAGCAAAATAATAATCAATAAGGAGATTGCAATGGAGTTTGTCACCAGGGGAGTGACGCTGTATTACCGGCGCTGGTGGGTAGAAGAAGCTGTGGGTGTAGTGGTTATATCCCACGGGTTGGGCGAGCACAGTGGGCGTTACAGTGAGCTGGCGGAAGATCTCAATCGAGCAGGGTACAGTGTCTATGCCTTAGATCATTATGGCCATGGATTGTCGGATGGGAAGCGCGGGGATATTGAGGATTTTGCACTTTATAGTGAGGATCTAAATGAATTTATCTCTTTGGTAAAAAGTGGAAACCCCGGGCTTGGGATGCATCTTCTTGGCCACAGTATGGGAGCTGTTATCGCTTGTGGCTGTGCTATTCGATATAAATCTGTCGACAGTTTAAATCTTTCCGCACCGGGCTTTCGCGGTAAAAGTGAGCCAAAAGGCCTTCTGCTATGGTTCGCGCTATTTTTGGCTCGCTGGCTTCCGGGGTTGGCTCTTTCCAGCCAGATAAATAGTCAGTGGATATCTCGTAGTCCGGATGTGGTCAAGCGGTATGTCAGTGATGAACTTGTGCATCACAGCATCTCTCTGCGCTGGTTTAAGACTTTTTTGCAGGAGCGGGAGTTTTTATCTGGCCGGTTGGATGGGATATCCACGCCTTGCCTTCTGTTATTGCCGGAATCAGACCATATTGTCGATGTGGAACTCAGCCGCAAGTGGTTTGGACAGGTGGGGTCAAAAAACAAGCAGTTGCACTGTTTCTCAAGGTCTTACCACGAGGTATTTAATGAAATAGAGGAGGGGCGTTTAGCCCGGGAGCTGCTACTTAGCCATCTCAATTCTGTTTCAGTAGAGACTGCTTCTGTCATATAAGGGTAAAAAAGCGCAAAGCCAGCAGGTGGCGCAGCAGAAGCTATGGCGAATACCGTGTAAAAGCCTATGAAGCATTGTATGATACGCGGTCATTTTTGCCCATCGGAAGTATTACCGAGGGAAAATAGTGGGGTGGAACATGGATAAAAAGTTGCTGAGCCTGTTGGTATGTCCGGTGAGTAAAGCGCCGCTTGAATACCGGGAGGACACACAGGAGCTGGTCTGCAAGGCCAGTGGTCTAGCCTATCCGGTGCGGGACGGTATACCGGTAATGCTGGAATCTGAAGCGCGGCAGCTGACAGCCGAGGAAAAGCTGGAAAAGTAAACCAATGGGTGAACCCAGCGTTTTCAGTCAAATTATCTCGGGAGATATCCCTGCTGAGATGATCTACGAGGACGACCAATGTGTCGTTATTGAGGATCGCGCGCCACAAGCGCCGACCCATCTCCTCATTATCCCACGCAAACCCCTAGTGAATTTATCCGCGGCTCAGGCTGAGGATAAATCTCTGCTCGGCCACCTGATGTGGGTGGCGGCAGAATTGGGGCGCAAGCTGGGGCTCGAGGGCTATCGACTGGTAGTTAATAACGGTCGAAGCGCAGGTCAAACCGTATTTCACCTGCATGTTCACCTGCTTGCCCAAAAAAGAATGCCCGAACAGGGGCTGGCACAGTAGTGGAACAGAAGTGACACCGTGTCACTGACGCCAATCAAATAAAACTCAACTAACGAAGTGGAATTACGCCGGATGAAAAGCGCACAGATTCGCGACGCCTTTCTGAATTATTTTGCTGAGCAGGGTCATGCCATTGTGCCCTCCAGTTCCCTGGTTCCGGGCAATGACCCGACGCTGTTATTCACCAATGCCGGCATGGTGCAGTTTAAGGACACCTTCCTGGGGCAGGAAAAGCGTTCCTACAATCGCGCCACCAGTTCACAGCGCTGTGTACGAGCAGGAGGCAAGCATAACGACCTTGAAAATGTCGGTTACACCGCACGGCACCACACGTTTTTTGAAATGCTCGGTAACTTTAGCTTCGGCGACTACTTCAAGCGCGAAGCGATTCGCTTTGCCTGGGAGTTCCTGACCAAAGTATTGAATTTGCCAGAGGAACGTCTTTGGGTAACCGTACATATCAGCGATGATGAAGCCGCTGATATTTGGCTGAAGGAAATGGGAGTGAGTGCCGAGCGTTTCTCCCGTCTCGACGAGGATAACTTCTGGCAGATGGGTGATACTGGGCCCTGCGGTCCAAGTTCTGAGATTTTCTACGATCACGGTGCCGATGTGCCCGGCGGCCCTCCCGGTTCCGATAATGACGACCTCGATCGCTATATCGAGATCTGGAACCTGGTATTTATGCAGTATGAGCGCACCGCTGATGGTGAACTGCACCCACTGCCCAAACCCTCAGTGGATACCGGCATGGGGCTGGAGCGTATTGCCGCCGTAATGCAGGGAGTACACTCCAATTATGAAATTGACTTGTTCCAAGCGCTGCTGAAAGCTGCGGGAGAAGTGGTTGGCTGCAGCGACCTGGAAGAGAAATCCTTGCGAGTGATCGCCGACCATATTCGCTCTTGTTCATTCCTGATTGCCGATGGCGTAATGCCTTCCAACGAAGGCCGTGGATTTGTGCTTCGCCGCATTATTCGCCGCGCAGTGCGCCATGGCCACAAACTTGGGCACAAAGATATCTTCTTCTACAAGCTGGTAGAAGCGCTCGCCGAGCAGATGGGTGACGCATACCCGGAGCTGCGTGAAAAGCAGCAGGTGATTGAGAATGCGCTGCGCAAAGAGGAAGAGCAGTTTGCGAAGACTCTGGATAAGGGAATGGCGCTGCTAGAGGATGCCCTGGCTTCCCTCGAAAGCAGTGAGATCCCCGGTGAGTTGGTATTTACTCTGCATGATACTTACGGCTTCCCGACAGACCTAACCCAGGATATTGCCCGTGAGCGCGGTCTATCCCTGGATATGGATGGATATGAAGCTGCTATGGAAGCCCAGCGCCAGAGAGCTCGCGCTGCCGGTAAATTTAAACAGGACTATACCGACGTCCTCGAACTGGAAGGGGCTACAGAGTTTCTCGGTTACAGCGCGACCGAGGCAGCAGGCAAAGTGTTAGCCATCGTCAAAGGTGGTGAGCAGGTTGAGCGCCTGGAAGACGGTGAAGAGGGTGCAATTGTTCTGGATCGGACCCCCTTCTACGCAGAGTCCGGTGGTCAAGTAGGTGATAGTGGCTATTTGAGTTCCACTGCTGCCCGCTTTGAAGTGCGCGATTGCACCAAGCAGAGCGCGCACCATTTGCATACTGGTAAGGTGTTGAAGGGGGGCATCGCTGTGGGCGAAACCCTTGAGGCAGTCGTATCTGCAGATGTTCGTCAATCCACCGCCCTGAATCACTCTGCAACCCATCTATTACATGCCGCCTTGCGCAAAGTGCTGGGTGAGCATGTTACCCAGAAGGGCTCCCTGGTGGACTCGGAGCGCCTGCGCTTTGACTTCTCCCACCCCGAAGCTGTAACGGCAAAGCAGCTGCACGCGATTGAATCCCTGGTTAATAGTCAAATTCGCGCAAATACCCCAGTTGAAACTCACGAAACCGATATTGAGTCTGCAAAAGCGATGGGCGCTATGGCTCTGTTTGGCGAAAAGTACGGCGATACTGTGCGTGTACTTTCCATGGGCAAAACCGATGACAAGGCTTTTTCCGTTGAGTTGTGTGGCGGTACTCACGTGAAGCGCACTGGTGATATTGGTTTGATTCGCATTGTTGGGGAAAGCGGTATTGCTTCCGGCCAGCGTCGAATCGAAGCGGTTACTGGCGCTCACGCAATGTCTCTGTTTGATCAGGCACAGCAGCGTCTGGAGCATGTAGCGACTCTGCTTAAGGCGCGTCCGGACTCCTTGGCTGACAAAGTTGAACAGTTGCTGCTTAACAATCGAAAACTGGAAAAAGAGATTGCCCAGTTAAAAACCAAGTTGGCCAGTGGCGCTGGCGGAGACCTTTCCGCTCAGGCCATTGAGCTGGCAGGCTTTAAATTGCTGGCAACCTCTATTGACGGAGCTGACCCCAAATCACTGAGAGATCTGGCGGATCAAATGAAGAACAAGCTGGGCAGCGGCGTAGTGTTGCTGGCGGCTCCGGGCGACGAAAAGGTGGCTTTGGTTGCCGCAGTTACCCAAGACCTGACAGATCGGCTTTCTGCGGGTGACCTTATGCGCTTTGCTGCCGGGAAGCTGGGCGGCAAGGGTGGCGGTCGAAAAGATATGGCCCAGGGTGGTGGAACCGATGTGTCCGCACTCCCTAATATGCTGAAAGAAGTGCCAAATTGGATTGAGCAATCCTTAAACTAGTTAAGTTTTGTCAAATTAGTGGTCTGAATTCGTAGTTGAGTTGATTTCGCAGAGGTTTGGTGATTAAGTGCGCGCCTGCACGAGTTGGGCAGGAAGCGTACTTATTGTGGAGCTAAGGAAACACAGTAAGTTATGAGTTTGTTCGTGCAGAAGTATGGCGGGACTTCAGTTGGCTCCATTGAGCGAATTGAAGCTGTGGCCGATAAAGTCGCCGCATTTCGCGCTCAGGGACATGACATGGTTGTCGTTTTGTCTGCCATGAGTGGTGAAACTAATCGTCTGATTGATCTCGCTTATCAAATCCAGGAAAAGCCAGATCCCAGAGAGTTGGATGTTCTGGTTTCCACGGGAGAGCAAGTCACAATTGCCCTTTTGAGCATGGCCCTGAAGAAGCGTGGTTATGACGCCTGTTCCTACACTGGTGGGCAGGTAAAAATTCTTACGGACAATGCTCATACCAAAGCTCGCATTCAAAGTATCGATGTGGAGCGAATGCGCACCGATCTCGATGAAGGCAAGGTCATTGTTGTGGCTGGTTTCCAGGGGGTGGATGACGACGGCAATATCACCACACTGGGACGCG
>NZ_CP174326.1:0-2500 GCF_052467815.1 Microbulbifer maximicatervae (SeqCode) | reverse complement strand
CTCCTCGAAAGCTATTTAGGTAGCGCCTCGCGTCTCACCCTCGGGGGTAGAGCACTGTTTGGGCTAGGGGGTCATCCCGACTTACCAACCCCATGCAAACTCCGAATACCGAGGAGTGCAATCGCGGGAGACACACGGCGGGTGCTAACGTCCGTCGTGGAAAGGGAAACAACCCAGACCGCCAGCTAAGGTCCCAAATATCAGTTAAGTGGGAAACGATGTGGGAAGGCCCAGACAGCTAGGAGGTTGGCTTAGAAGCAGCCATCCTTTAAAGAAAGCGTAATAGCTCACTAGTCGAGTCGGCCTGCGCGGAAGATATACCGGGGCTCAAACTGATAACCGAAGCTGCGGATGCTCTTAGGAGCATGGTAGAGGAGCGTTGTGTAAGCCGTTGAAGGTGGATCGGGAGGTCTGCTGGAGGTATCACAAGTGCGAATGCTGACATGAGTAACGATAAGGGAGGTGAAAAACCTCCCCGCCGGAAGACCAAGGGTTCCTGTCCAACGCTAATCGGGACAGGGTTAGTCGACCCCTAAGGCGAGGGCGAAAGCCGTAGTCGATGGGAAACAGGTTAATATTCCTGTACTCGCTATTACTGCGACGGAGTGACGGAGAAGGCTAGGCCGGCATGGCGATTGGTTGTCCATGTTTAAGGTTGTAGGCTGGGGACTTAGGCAAATCCGGGTCCCTAAGGCTGAGAACTGATGACGAAGCCCACTTAGTGGGTGAAGTGGTTGATGCCCTGCTTCCAGGAAAAACTTCTAAGCTTCAGGTAATAGTGAATCGTACTCTAAACCGACACAGGTGGTCAGGTAGAGAATACCAAGGCGCTTGAGAGAACTCTGGTGAAGGAACTAGGCAAAATGGTACCGTAACTTCGGGAGAAGGTACGCCGGTTTTGGTGATGGGACTTGCTCCCTAAGCTGAGGCCGGTCGAAGTGACCAGGTGGCTGCGACTGTTTATTAAAAACATAGCACTCTGCAAACTCGTAAGAGGACGTATAGGGTGTGACGCCTGCCCGGTGCCGGAAGGTTAATTGATGGGGTTAGCTTCGGCGAAGCTCTTGATCGAAGCCCCGGTAAACGGCGGCCGTAACTATAACGGTCCTAAGGTAGCGAAATTCCTTGTCGGGTAAGTTCCGACCTGCACGAATGGCGTAACGATGGCCACGCTGTCTCCACCAGAGACTCAGTGAAATTGAAATCGCTGTTAAGATGCAGTGTACCCGCGGCTAGACGGAAAGACCCCGTGAACCTTTACTACAGCTTTGCACTGAACTTTGAGCCTATTTGTGTAGGATAGGTGGGAGGCTTTGAAGCAGCGACGCTAGTTGTTGTGGAGCCGTCCTTGAAATACCACCCTGGTATGTTTGAGGTTCTAACTCTGGTCCGTTATCCGGATCGAGGACAGTGTATGGTGGGTAGTTTGACTGGGGCGGTCTCCTCCCAAAGAGTAACGGAGGAGTACGAAGGTGCACTCAGCATGGTCGGAAATCATGCAATGAGCATAATGGTATAAGTGCGCTTGACTGCGAGACAGACATGTCGAGCAGGTACGAAAGTAGGTCATAGTGATCCGGTGGTTCTGTATGGAAGGGCCATCGCTCAACGGATAAAAGGTACTCCGGGGATAACAGGCTGATACCGCCCAAGAGTTCACATCGACGGCGGTGTTTGGCACCTCGATGTCGGCTCATCACATCCTGGGGCTGAAGCCGGTCCCAAGGGTATGGCTGTTCGCCATTTAAAGTGGTACGCGAGCTGGGTTTAGAACGTCGTGAGACAGTTCGGTCCCTATCTGCCGTGGGCGTTGGAGATTTGAGAAGAGTTGCTCCTAGTACGAGAGGACCGGAGTGAACGAACCTCTGGTGTTCCGGTTGTCACGCCAGTGGCATTGCCGGGTAGCTATGTTCGGACGGGATAACCGCTGAAAGCATCTAAGCGGGAAGCCTCCTTCAAGATAAGATCTCCCTGAGGCCTTGAGCCTCCTGAAGGGCCGTGGAAGACTACCACGTTGATAGGCTGGGTGTGGAAGCGTTGTGAGGCGTTGAGCTAACCAGTACTAATTGCCCGTGCGGCTTGACCATACAACAGAGATGGTTACTAACGACTAGCCAAGCTAGCGGATTGTGAGTTAGAGACATACGATCGCTTGCGGTGTATTACTACAGATTGTTTTACCGACTTATTTGGGGTTATCGCCGGTCACCATCATGACCGAGGCAAACAGCGATAACACGGCAGGCCAAGCACATTGCTTATAAGACCAACGCCAACCCAAGCCAGTTTGCCTGACGACCATAGAGTTGTGGAACCACCTGATCCCTTGCCGAACTCAGAAGTGAAACGCAACATCGCCGATGGTAGTGTGGGGCTTCCCCATGTGAGAGTAGGTCATCGTCAGGCTTCTAATCCGAAAAGGGCCACCCAACAGGGTGGCCCTTTTTTTATGGCTGAAAAATATTTTAAAAAACAAAAAATAAAAAACTAAGAAAGGGAA